>NZ_CP064908.1:0-1200000 GCF_015841355.1 Synechococcus sp. CBW1107 | reverse complement strand
CAGTACGCCAAAACCCGGCTGCTGATCATCGATGAGCTGGGCTACCTGCCGCTGGAGCCGAACGCTGCGTACCTGTTCTTCCAGCTGATCTCCCGCTGCTACCAGCGCGGCAGCGTGCTGATCACCTCCAACCGCCCCGTCATGGAATGGGGCGAGGTGTTTGGCGATCAGGTGGTCGCCACAGCGATCCTCGACCGGCTGCTGCACCACAGCCACGTGCTGACGATCCGGGGCGACAGCTACCGGCTCAGGGAGAAGCGGCGCAGCGGCCTGATCCGCCCGCAGGCGGGCGGTTCCTCCTCACCGGACAGCGCTGGCCTACGGCCACCACCGCCCGGTGAGAAGGCCTAAGGGGAACCCGGATCAAGCGGCACAGATGCCGCAGCCAACAACAACGACACGACACCCACCGATGAAACACCGATCCAAGGGCAGCCGTAAGGCCCCCATCAGCAAGCCATCAGGTGGACCAGTTTTCGTGTCGCCGGAGGACCAAAAGCGGATGTCGCTTGACAGCCGCCAGGAGGTGGCTGCTGCGGCGGCAGGTCTTTCGGTGAGCAGTGCCCACCGGATTGATCACGGCCGCCTCCAACCGAAAGCTGCCAAACCCCGTGGTCGGCGGCGTCCAGACCCGTTGGCCGAGGTGTGGGAGCCCTTGCTGCTGCCGCTGCTGGAGCGCCATCCGGCCCTGACACCCACCACCTTGCTGGAGCACCTGCAGGAGCAAAAGCCTGATCAGGACTGGAGTTCGCTGAAACGCACCCTGCAGCGGCGGGTGCAGCACTGGAAATCTCTGCATGGCCCGACGCCGGAGGTGATGTTCCCCCTGGCGTATCTGCCCGGCGAGATCAGCTTCTGCGACTTCACCAAGGTCAAGCGGGTGGCGATCACCCTGCGGGGAGAGCCGTTCCCGCACCTGCTGTTCCACTACCGCCTCGCCTGGAGCGGCTGGGCCTACGGCCAGGTGATCCACGGTGGCGAGAGCTTTGTCGCCCTCTCAGAAGGACTCCAGAACGCCCTGGCGGCCTGTGGTGGCGTGACCCGAGAACTGCGCACCGATCGGCTCTCGGCCGCCAGCCGCAACCGTGACGGCAGCTACGCCCTCGACATCACGCCTCGCTACCAGGCCCTTTGCGCCCATTACGGGCTCTCCCCCAGCCGGAACAACCGCGGCGTGGCCCATGAGAACGGCATCGTCGAGGCACCTCACGGCCATGTGAAACGTCGGCTGGAGCAGAAGCTTCTGCTGCGTGGCAGCTGTGATTTCGACGAGCCGGCCGAATACGGCGAACTGTTGGCTGAGGTGTTCAGTGCCCTCAATGCCCCGCGCCAGCGGCGCTACGAGCAGGAGCTCGAGCATTTGATGGCCTTGCCGGAGCGGCGTCCCAGCAAGTGGTGTAACTCAGGAGGATCAGCCCCGGCGTAGCCGGGGCTGACGGCTCACCTCCCTCAGATTTCAGCTGTGGCAATGGGTGGGCCGGTCTGTGACCCTGTTCGGAGAACTACCACCAAACCGAACACAGACCATGACCCTCACCCATAGTGGCGCCTCCGAGCTGAGCCAGCTCATGGAGGGCACCACCGCTGGCGCCCTGATCCCAGAGATCGTGCGCCGGGGTTTCCAGGACCTGCTGGAAGCCGAGGTTTCTGCCCTCACGGGCGCTCAACTCCATGAGCGCTGCCCCGATCAGCGCTCCACCCATCGCAACGGCTACCGGGAGCGGCTGCTCACCACCCAGGTGGGCGACCTCAGCCTGGCCATTCCCAGGTTGCGGCAGGGCAGCTTCTTTCCCAGCTGGCTGGAGCCACGCCGCCGGGTGGACAAGGCGCTCTACGCCGTGGTGATGGAGGCCTACACCGGCGGGATCTCCACCCGCAAGGTCGACGCCCTGGTGGAGGCGCTGGGCGGGGCCAGCGGCATCTCCAAATCGGAGGTGAGCCGCATCTGCCAGGGGCTCGATGAGCAGGTGAAAGCCTTTCTGGGCCGGCCGCTTGACCATGCCCGCTTTCCCTACGTCTACCTCGACGCCACCTACCTCCACGGCCGCCTGGGCCGAAATATGCAGGTGGTGTCGCGGGCGGTGGTGGTGGCGATCGGCATCAATGCCCTCGGCTACCGCGAAGTTCTCGGCATTGCCGTGGGCGACAGCGAGGCGGAGGGCTTCTGGCGTCAGTTCCTGGGCTCACTCAAGGAGCGTGGCCTCGACGGCACCCGCCTGGTGATCTCGGATGCCCACCTGGGCCTGACGGCAGCGATCAAGCGGATGTTCCAGGGCAGTAGCTGGCAGAGGTGCCGGGTGCACTTCCTGCGCAACCTGCTGAGCCATGTGCCCAAGGCCGGCCAGGACATGGTGGCCGCTGCCATGAAAGCGGTGTTCGTGATCCAGGCTCCAGATCAGGTGCGCGCCCACTGGCAGCGGGTCACCGAGATGCTGCGCAAGCAGTTCCCCGGCGCCGTGCCCGTGATGGAAGCCGCCCGGGACGACGTGCTGGCCTTCCTGCACTTCCCCCAGGAGCACTGGCGCAAGGTCTGGAGCACCAACCCGCTCGAGCGCCTCAACAAGGAGATCAAACGCCGCACCAACGTGGTCGGCATCTTCCCCAATGATCCAGCGATCGTGCGCCTGGTGGGCAGCCAGCTGCTGGAGCAGCAGGAGGAATGGCAGCTGGAGCGTCGCCGCTTCTTCTCTGAGGCCACCATGGCCAAGATCCCAGAGCCAGAAGAGCCCTTGGAGCTCACCGATGCAGATCCGAACGCCCAGCCGGCTGCAACCATCAGCTGAAGCGCACCAGCTTCTACCTCGATCTACACAGAACACATCGATCGCTGAGTTGCCAATTCAGCGATCAGGGTTCATAATGGATCAATGGAGCTGCGCAATCAGCTTCCAAGCAGTCATCCCCTGACTGCTCCTGTTCACCCTCCGGAGAGGGTCACAGGACCTCCTGAGTTACACCACTCGGAGGGGCGCTACCCTTGCCGGCCTTCCGCTTTGCCGACTACGAGCTGCTCACGGCGCGCGTGCGGAGCACCAGCACGATCGAGGTGCGGCAGGTGATTTACTCGGTGCCGCCCACCCTGATCGGCCGCCAGGTCACGGTGCGGCTGCACCATGACCGGCTGATCGTGTATCTGGGCAGCGACTGGGTCTGCCAGCTGCCCCGCGCCTATGGCGGCGGCAGCCATGGCCCGAGGGCCTGGTGCATCGATCTGGAGCACCTGATTGATGGCCTGCGCGCCAAGCCCAGGGCGCTTCTGCATTGCCGCTACCAGCGTCACCTCTTCCCCGACCAGCTCTGGTGGGACTTCTGGCAGCGCCTGCTGGGCTGCGGTGACCGTGACGCCGCAGCCCGGCTGATGGTCGAGGCCCTGTACGTCGCGGTGCGGGTGGCCTCATTTGAGCTGGTGCTCACCTTTCTGCAGCAGGCCCAGCAGCGCCAGACCCTTTCCCTGTCTGGATTGCAACAGCGCTTCCGGGTGCCGCCGCGCCACGCCGCCCTGCCTGATCCCGTGATTCCCCAACACCTGCTGGCCTCCTATGACCACCTCCTCCCCGGTGCCCCGCTCTCAGGCGGTGGAAGCAGCGCTGCCGCTGCTGCTCAAACAGCTGAAACTTGCTCGCTTTCGCAGCCACTGGCAACCGCTGTCCCAGCAGGCTGAGGCCGAGGGCTGGAGCCCCGGCCAGTTCCTCTACGCCCTTTGTGAACAGGAGTGCGAGCACCGCCAGGTGGCACGCCGACAACGGCTGCTGCGGGATGCCCATCTGCCCTGGCAGAAGGGCCTTGATGGCTTTGATCACCAGCACCTCGAGCCCAAGCACTGGCAGGAACTGCAGGTGCTTTCCCGCAGCCACACCTGGCTGCTGCAGGCCGAGAACCTGCTGCTGTTTGGCCCCAGCGGCGTGGGCAAGACACACCTGGCCATTGCCATCACGATGGCGATGATCGAGCAGGACCAGGCCTGCCGTTTCTTCCCGGCCACAGCCCTGGTGCAGCTGCTGCAGAAAGCCAAGGCCAGCTTTGAGCTGCCGGCCCTGATCCAGAAGCTGGATCGCTACGCCCTGCTGGTGATCGACGACATCTCCTACGTGCGCCGCAGCGAGCTGGAAACCTCGGTGCTGTTTGAGCTGATCTGCCACCGCTACGAGCGGCGCTCCCTGCTGGTGACCTCCAATCAGCCGTTCCGGGAGTGGGACGAGATCTTCCCCAGCGGATCGATGACCGTGGCAGCTGTGGACCGGCTGGTGCATCACTGCCACATCGTGGGCATCAAAGGCGAGAGCTACCGGCAGAAGCAAGCGGCTGCAAGGGTTTCCAGCGATGCCGCTGACCCGCCAACGTAATTGACGCGGGCGTCAAGGCCGTCACGATCAACGGCCGCAACCACCCAGCGCACCAGAAGCACGGCGGCGACACGAAAACTGGCCCACCCGCCCCTTGAGATCGACGCCAGAAGGACAACTTGATTGACGCGCCGCGACAGCCTGGTCACGATCCCGATCCCTAAGGCGATCTCAGGCTCCAGCCGGCCTTAATACAACCACCTCTACCGGTCAACCAGATTGACGCCAACCATCAACCTGATTGACACGGGACAGCGTTCCTCTGATGTCTGGCAGGCGATGACGTAAGCCCACTCCGCCAGGAGTGCCCACTGCTTTGCAGAAGCCATTGGCTAGACGAAGCGTTCCGCCTTGCCGTTGGTCTGCGGCGTGTATGCCTTGGTGCGGACGGGTTTCAGGCTCAGTGCCTGACAGGCTTTTCGCCAGTCACATGAGCGGTAGGCGGAGCCATTGTCCGAAAGCATCCGGCGGTACGGGCCCCCTTTGCCAGGACAGATGATGCCTATACATCCCAACCATAACCACCACGGGACCTATCAGGGAAGTTGTCCGCTCGGGGTGCTGAGCTGAGCACCGAGATGGACTGTACTGCGAGTTGAGGTTCAGGGGCCGCACGGCCGGGGTGTTGTTGTCATCGATGGCTGTCTTCGGTCGGGGTTGGGGCGTCCGGCCCCTGATCGCGGCTGTTGCCGATCGCGCCCTTGGAGGGGCGCGATCGGACAGCCACGGGGGCCTGGATTGTTGAGGGTCAAGCAGCCACAGGTTTCTGCGGTCGCGGATGGTTGATGCTCACAACCTGTGGCTGTAACCAGTTGCGGGGTGGCCGGCTCCAGCGCTGAGGATGCCTCTGCCGAGCTTCCTCATAGGTCTGTTGGCGGATGGCGCAGATCGCGTCAGCCTGGCCGTAATGGCGCTGATTGGGCGTCACGTACTTGATGCCGCTGTGCCGGTGCTCAGCGTTGTACCACTCGACAAAGCCATCCACCCAGGCTTTCACCGAAAGCAGATCCCGGAATCGCCTGAGCGGATAACTCTGGTGGTATTTCATCGTGCGGAACCACGACTCGGCATAGGCGTTGTCATTGCTGACGCGTGGCCTCGAGAACGAAAGCGACACCCCCAGCTCCGCCATCTTGGCCGCCAGAGTGAATGAGCGCATGGGGGCGCCATTGTCCGAGTGCAGGACCGCAGCAGTCTCCTTGCTGATCCCTTCATCGCGGCAGACACGATCAAAGAATGCGCTGGCCAACTCGCTACATTCATGCTCATGCACCTCTGCGCCGAGGATGCGCCGGCTCCATACATCCATCACCATGTAGAGGTAATAGAACTGCCCCTTCACGGGGCCGGGGAGGAGGGTGATATCCCAGGCCAGTACTTGATGGATGCCCGTTGCTTCCAACACCGGAACCTCCCTGGGCTCACGCGGCAGGCGGGTTCTGCCACGGTGGTTCAGCAGACCCTCTTGCCGCATGATGCGGTAAATCGTGGACTCTGAACCCACATAGATTCGCTCCTCGGCAAGGATGGCCACGATCTGGGCGGGAGTGAGGTCCGCGAATCGCGGATCGTTGACGATGTGAATTAAGCGCTGCCGCTCTTCTGGTGTGAATCGGTGCGCCACATTCCGTGGAGAGCCTTTGCGGCGATCCTGGCTGAATCCATGTGTCTGGAACGCAATGCCCCAGCGCCGTAACGTGCGTGAGCAGATACCGATCAGATCTGCAATCGCCGTGGCAGAAGCCCCTTCTTTGAGACCTTCTCGGAACAATTCCATCAGCTGACTTCTATCCTCTGGCGGGATCATTGTTCCTCGTCCCGTGGCCACAGCTGATCGAGCTTTTTTGAGAGCATCAGCAGTGTTGCCGCCTCCGAGAGAGCCTTCTCCTTCTTCTCCAATTCGCGTTGTAAGCGGCGATTCTGGCGAATCAGCTCCTGATTCTTACGCTGAAGTTCTCGCTGATCAGCCATGCTCGGAGCGCTGGGGCCATTGGCATCCTCGGCGGCCTGCCGCCAGCGGGCAAGCTGTTTGGGGTAGAGGCCCCGCTCACGGCAGAAGGCCCCGAGATCAGGGCCACTCAGGCCGGCCGCCTGGATCACAGCGGCCAGCTTGTCGAGAGCGCTCCACTGCTCTGGCGGCTTGGTGGTGGCTGGCACGAGCTGACCCTGCTTCTGCCACTGGCTGCGCCAGTTGTAGAGGGTCTGGGTCGTGATCCCGGTAGAGCGGGCGATCTCGGCCACGCTCTCCCGGTTTGGCGGGCTCATGCGCTGGCGGACTTGGTCCCGCACAGCGGTGTCATAGGTCGGTTTCATGGTCGTCGGTTTGGCCCCCTGGTGGATGGGTCAGACCGAGCGGACAACTTTCCTGACGCAGGGGGCCAGGGGGCCTGATGGAATCGATCGATGCGTCCCTACAGCGAGGCCGTCAAGGCTGATGTCCGCCGGTAAATGAACCCGCCTCACTGCCAGAGCGTGGTGGAGCTTGCCCAGCAGCTGGGTATCCATGTGATCACCCTCTCCAAGTGGCGGTTGCATGGAGAGGTGGTGCCGGCCACTCAGAGAGATCCTGAGGCCTGGGGGCCTGCCGACCAGTTCACCTTGGTGCTCGAGACCGCTGGCCTCAACCCCACCGAACCGGGTGCCTCCTGCCATAAACGGGGCCTGTTTCCCGAGCAGGTGGACCGTTGGCGGCAGGCCGCCCTGGATGCCAACAAACAGCCGCTGCGGACGATGGCCAGGCAGAAGGACCTTGAGAAGCGCCACCAGCAGGATCAATGCCCAATCAAACGGCTCCAGCATGAACTGCGCCGCAGAGACAAGGTCCTGGCGGAGGCACCGGCACTGCTGATCGCCTCAAAACAGATCCAGGCCTACTGGGGAGAGGACGAGGGGGATTGGCCTTTTCCGCGGATCGGCGCGAATCGCTGGAGATCCTCGATGCCGGAATGGTAGCCGGTGCACGGGCCGGCAGGCTCGCCAGGCTGCTGGGTGTCGGTCTGTCCACCTTGCAGCGCTGGAGGCGGCAGTTCGCAGGTGATGGGGACGGCCTGGATTGCCGTAATGGCAGCCACCGCTTTGTTTCTCACCGTCTCACGGACGTGGAGTGCCAACGGAGCATGCTCACCTGCCACCAGCCGGAATGCGCCGCCAAGCCACCGGGGCAAATCGTGTCCATCCTGGCCGACCAGGGCCTTCATGTCGGCTCGGAGCGCAGCTTCTACCGGGTTCTCCACGCCCATGGTCAGCTCCACCGCCGAGGACGGGCTTTACCTTTATCTGGTAGTCGATGTCTGGAGCGGCTTACCTGGCCGCGCGGGCCAGCGTGCCGAAGGCACTAGATCGTGGCCTGGGATGTGGCCGAGCGAGAAGACGCCTAGGTCGCCGCCGATCCCGTGGGCCGTGCCTGCCTGCGGGAGCGGGTCAACTGCAGGCGCCCCAAACCGCTGATCCTCCATGCCGCCAACGGCAACGCCATGTGGTTCCGGCATTCTGGAGAGCCGGCTGCAGGCCGCGTCCCTTTGCGTGGTGTAAAACCCGAGGCCCGAATGCCCTAGTCAGAGGGTGAACAGGGTGGAATGACGGGCTGTCATTCCGGAGGTGCAGATGCGCCTCATTCAATCACGATGAATCAGGACGAATGACTTGTCAAGTCTTTCGTCAGCTTGCGGATGTGTTGTGAGTTGGAGTGACTTCTGCGGCCTGGAGGTGGCAGCGGCCGGCCCCCGGGCTGCGATCAAGGCCGCTGCGCCCTCTGGGGGCGCTGCAGCCTCGATCACCTGGGGCCTGCGTCCTGCCTCTCTCAGGTGCTGAGGGCCTGGAGAGCAGGGATGGCATCCAGCTCCGGGATGGTCGCCATGCTCTCGGCTGAGAACATGCGCCGGCCCTCCAGCTGCCAGTGCTCGTGCTGCTCCAGCAGTACCGCGCCCACCAGGCGGGTGATCGACGCGTCGTTGGGGAAGATGCCGACGACCCTGGTGCGGCGTTTGATTTCCTCGTTGACCCGCTCCAGCAGGTTGGTGCTCCAGATCTTGCGCCAGTGGTCCCTGGGGAAGGGCCGGAAAGCCAGCACGTCCTCCTTGGCGCCGTGCATGAGCGCAGCGGCCTTGGGGAAGCGCTCCGCCAGCGAGGCGGCCAGATCGTCCCAGCGTGACGCGATCTCCTCAGCGCTCTCCTGGGCGAACACGCTGCGCAGGGCGGCGGTGACCATGCCCTGGTGAGCCTTGGGGATGCACTGCAGCAGGTTGCGGGCGAAATGGACGCGGCAGCGCTGCCAGACGCTTCCCTGCAGCTGGCGGCGGATCGCCTTGGTGAGGCCGGTGTGGGCGTCAGAGATCACCAGCCTGACGCCACCCAGGCCCCGTTCTTTGAGATGGGCGATGAACTCCGCCCAGAAGCTCTCGGTCTCGCTGTCGCCGACCTTGAGGCCCAGCAACTCCCGGCGACCATCCTCGTTCACCCCCATGGCGACGACGACAGCGCGGGAGCAGACCTGCTGAGCCTTGCCCAGCCGCCCCTTGAGGTAGGTGGCATCGAGATAGACGTAGGCGTAGCCGCTGCTCTCCAGGGGCCGGCTCAGAAACGCCTGCACCTGCTGGTCGATCTCCTGACAGATGCGACTCACCTGCGACTTGGAGATGCCGCTCTGGGAGCCGAGCGCCGCCACCAGGGCATCGACCTTGCGGGTCGAGACCCCACCGATGTAAGCCTCCATGATCACCGCGTACAGGGCCTGATCAACCCGGCGGCGGGGTTCGAGGATCGAGGGGAGGAAGCTGCCCGCGCGCAGTTTCGGGATCTGCAGTGCCAGATCCCCCACCTGGGTGGTCAGGGTGCGAGGCCGGTAGCCGTTGCGGTGGCCGAGCCGCTCCTCGGTGCGCTCGTGCCAGTCCGCACCGAGGAAGGCAGCGAGCTCCAGCTCGATCAGCTGCTGCAGGCCGTGGCGTGCCAGTTCAGGGATCAGCTCCCCGGCACTGCTGCCATCGAGTAGCGAGGCCAGCTCAGGTACGGCAGCATGGGTCTTGGGCATGGTCTGTCTGGTTGAGGTGGTTCTCAAACCAGGGAAACGGGCCTGCCCACCCCTTGCAACGTCAGCCGTGGAGCCGATCGCCTGAGGTGCGGACGCTCAGCCCGGCTACGCCGGGCTGAGGCCCTGGGGATTTACACCACTGCCGGGGACGCCAGCCGGCTGCAGGAGTTGGGGGTGCTCAGATCCTTCTCCAGGCCCAGGGTCAGCAACGACAACCCCTTCCCGGAGTCGCTGTTCCGAACGGTGAAATACCGGCCGGACTACCCAAGGTGCCCCTTCCCGACCGTGGAGGAGGCCTGCGCCTGGGTCATGGCATTCGTGGACTGGTACAACACCACCGCCACAGCCGGGTCCGGTTCGTTAGGAAGAAATCTGTAAGCGAGAGCTGATGGCGAGGCTCACGTCGGAAAATGTGGAAAACTCTGGGTGGTATCAGGGCGCAGATAAGCTTGTATGTGTGCATATTGCCGCTGAATACTAGTCAGATCCAAAGCCGCGCCGCGCATCGCTCTGGCCTTTCTCGGTAAGCACGAAGTAAAGACCTGTAGGCCTCCCAGAGGAATATTCTTGGATAGAATCACCAATATTCTCTTTAGATCTGAAGCATTGAGTATGCACTTTTACTCATGACAGCATCTGCGAATTCCAATTCAGTTGAATTGATCGAACAATTTTGATGGCACCTCGACTGGTGGTGTTGAGTGTCGTGGATTTTTCAAAATGGACGGCTGCAAGTCATATGATTGCAAAACGGCTATCGTTGTTGTTGAAAAACATATTCTTTTGGAACTATTTTGTAATCCATTTCTCCGCATGACTGCAAGGGGATGCTCTCAGGGATGTTTCTTGCAAAGTCAGTATCGAGCATAATTGCTACTTTTGACTCGCTAGATGCAGGCTCCTGCTTGTACCACATGTTATTATTGTTGAACCTGTAGGGTGTCCCATCATTGTTGATTTGTCTGGAAATTATTGAACCATTGGAAAAGGCATGAACAGGTTTTGAATTCCAGTACTCCGAATACCATACTCCGACGTTCTCGGACTTCAGGCATTGTGTGAGCTGGTAGCCAGGGTCTTGCTTGTATGAGGATAGGTAGCCAGGCAGGGCTGCGAGTACGATTGCAAATACACTGATATAAATCGCCGTGAATGTAGAATTTCTTGCAGCCCTGAATCTTTCTAAGGAGAAATTATGAAATAAGAGCTCAGTAATGATCCATATGCCAGCAGTAATAGGTGCGAAGAATAACGGTAGAAAGTACCTCGTGCTCCCGGCATCTGCAACTAGGCCATACAGAATAACAAGGATCAGGGTTGATGGTATGGAGTAAAAGTTCCAAATCCAGAATATCTTCCTACGCAAAGATATGCTGGCATCTTGTGATGCAAAATCATGCGTTGAGGCTTGCTGAAGAGAAGTAAAGTATAGGCTTATTGATAATATCAAGGCAATCAGAGCGTAAACAGTAATGTAGCGTTCATTGGAGAGGACATTGGATAGCCTGGTCAGTGATAAAGCGATATTTTCAAGACTCACCTTATTGTTTGAAGTGGCAGAGTTGGTTATCTTATGCAGAATGTATCCAGCCAGTGATGACAGCAGAACTGCGCCAAAAATTCCCTTGATCCGTTGCTTGGGAAATGCTTCTGACCCAAACAGCAGATGGGCAAGAGTTGCAAGAAAAGGTATTGTGAACCAAAGAATGAAAAAATTGTCAGATAGCGCCGCCAACAAACAAACCATCATCAGCCAAGCCAGCGATGACTTTCGATGGGATGCGGTTTTGCCTGTAAGGGCGACCGAGGCAAGGGTGATCCCAACAAGGCAGGCAAGATAAGCCCCGAAATGAATTTCAGGGAGAACTGCTACTTTGATAATGTTTTCTTCTGAAATCTGATTTACCAGGCTTAATGCTACTGGAAAGACTGGAAGCAAATTGCGAGTCCAGGTACCTATGTCCCTCGAAGAAAGGACTGTTGCATGCAGGTAGTAGGTGGTTAGCCCAAGCAGGGTGCCGCTTAGGATGGGATAAAGCATGTGAAGGAAGATAGGGCTTAGTCTGCTAAAGACTGTGCCAATTCCAAGATAGTAAGCGATCTCGGGAATGTAGAAGTTATTGGGGCTCCCGTTCCACTCCCCGATGTTTAGGCCGTTGCGGAGGTCAACCAGCATATTGACCGGCAGAATAAGATCGGCATTGAGCAATTCCCCGACAGGCAAGATCAGAATGGCCAGCAGGGAGCCGAAGAGCAGGCACGACGTAAGTAGATTTAGAGTGCCCGAGGTTACAATTCTTTTGCGCATTGCTTCCTGCCCCTAGTGTGCTGAAAAGTTTTGGTCAGTACTGATGTGTCGCATCAGTGATTTGCTTTCTTGGCAACCTTGCTTATGTTACACGCAAGCTTCTCGAAGAAGACTCATCTGGGCGTTGAGAGGCCAAAACGGTCTATCGATACGTTTGCTGAGCTTACCGAGCTCTGTTACGGCGTGTTCCATACGAAACGCGAGGACGCCGCATAGTTCCATACGAACACCACCAGGATGCCGGCCAGTTGAGCCCATAAGGTGTTGCGGGACACCAGGTTGTAGAACGTTGAGGCCACGCCCACATTGGCCAGCACCGGCAGGGAGGCCACCAGCAGGAACTTGAGTAGGCCCTTCAGCAGTGCTGCACCCTGTTGACGCTGGAAGCGGAAGGTCAGGGCGTTATTGATCAGGTAGTTGGAGCTGGCGGCCACCACCACCGCAATTGGCAGTGCTTGCTTGAAGGCCAGCCCCGCCGCTTCCATCAGCGCCTGCACCACCAGCATCTGAACCGCCACTCCGCTCAGGCCCACCAAGGCGAAGCTGATGGCGCGGCGGGGTATCGAGCGCAGCAGCAGGGTGTGCAGGATTGACACCCCCAGATCCCAGACGATTGCCAGATCCAGCTTGGAATCACCAGCTACTCGGGCCTGGAAGTCCAGGGGGATTTCACTAACCTGCAAAGAACCGCGGCTGATCGAGAGCAGCTCGTAGAGAAACTTGAATCCATTCACATCCACCCGCCGTACATAGCGCAGAGTTGCCTCGGGGCGTAGGGCAAAGAAGCCGCTCATGAAGTCAGTCAGCCGGCTGTAGCCCGGAAGACTGAAGCGTGCGATTGTGTTTGCCCAGGTGGAGTGGCGGGTGCGTTTCTCACTTAGGCCATGAATCGCGGCCTCAGCGTGGAAGCGGCTGCCAACCACCAGATCGCTGCCGCTACTTAGTAGAGCCTGTACAGCGGCTTCAACCGCAGCCGGCTCATGCTGTCCATCGCAGTCCATGACGACGATCACATCACCAGTGGCATCGAGAATGCCTTCCTTGATGGCGCTGGCCAGACCGGCGCGCCCGACCCGACGGATCAGGCGCACACCGGCTTGGCCATGGGCCAGCTGTTTGACCAGATCGGCCGTGCCATCAGCCGAGTCGTCGTCCACGAAGAGCACTTCAAGATCGAAGCGTTGCTTCAATGGCAGCAGTTCCTCCAGAATCCTCCCGACGTTCTGCCGTTCGTTGTACGTCGGTAAAACGATCGACAGACGCTCCAGGGTGGCCATTGGCACCGAAGCCAGGTTGTTGGAAGGGGAATGCTTCAGAGCGCCTTGGCCTTCGCGACCACGTTCTCCACGGTGAAGCCGAACTTCTCCAGGCAGACAGGACCTGGAGCGGAGGCGCCGAAGCGGTCGATCGAGACGGTGTCCCCATCAAGGCCGACGTACTTGTGCCAGCCGAAGGAGCCGGAGGCTTCCACCACCAGGCGCTTGCGCACCGCGGCCGGCAGCACCGACTCGCGATAGCCGGCGTCCTGTTCCTCAAAGAGCTCCACGCAGGGCATGGACACCACACGCACGTTGTGGCCCTCGCTGCGCAACTCCCGGGCGGCTTTGACGCAGAGATCCAGTTCGGTGCCGGAGCCGATCAGGATGAGATCGGGGCTGCCGTTGCTGTCGTCGAGGATGTAGCCACCCTTGGCCACATGCTCTGGTGCCGAATTGGGCTGGTTCACCATCGCCTGGCGGCTGAGGGCCAGCACCGTGGGCCGCTTGCGGTTGGTCACCGCCACCTGGTAGGCGCCGCTGGTCTCGTTGCCATCACCAGGGCGGATCACCAGCAGGTTGGGGATCGATCGCAGCGAGGCCAGGGTTTCCACCGGCTGGTGGGTGGGGCCGTCTTCGCCAAGACCGATCGAGTCGTGGGTGAGCACATAGATCACCCCCAGTTCGGACAGGGCCGAGAGGCGCATGGCTCCCACCATGTAGCCGGCAAACACCAGGAAGGTGCCGCCATAGGGAATCAGGCCACTGTCGTGATAGGCGATACCGTTGAGAATCGCTGCCATCGCGTGCTCGCGCACTCCGAAGTGCAGGTAGCGGTTGGCTTCGCTGCCCTTCTGGAAGCTGCCTTCCCCCTTGATGTCGGTGAGGTTGGAGTGGGTGAGGTCGGCGGAACCACCGATCAGCTCGGGCAGGTCGGGACCGATCGCGTTGAGCACGTTGTAGGAGTACTGACGGGTGGCCAGGCCCTTGTCTTCGGGGGTGAAGCGGGGCAGATTCCTGTCCCAGCCCTGGGGCAGTTCACCGCGCAGCATGCGCTCGAATTCGGCGGCTTCGGCCGGGTACTCGCTGCGGTAGGCCGCCAGGGTGTTGTCCCACTCGGCCTCCAGGGCCGCGCCGCGCTCGCGGGCCTTGCGCCACTGGTCGTAGGCCTGCTCGGGAATCTCGAACGGGCCGTAGGTCCATCCCAGCGACTTGCGGGTGAGATCGGCTTCCTCAGCGCCCAGAGCGGCGCCGTGCACCCCGGCCGTGTCGGCCTTGTTGGGGGAGCCGTAGCCGATGGTGGTGGTGACCTTGATCAGGCTGGGCCTGTCGGTGACGGCCTTCGCCGCTTCGATTGCCCGGCCGATCGCGTCGATGTCCGTGTTGCCATCAGCCACGTGCTGCACATGCCAGCCGTAGGCCTCGTAACGCTTGAGCACATCCTCGGTGAACGACACCTTGGTGTTGCCGTCGATCGTGATGTGGTTGTCGTCGTAGAGGGCGATCAGCTTGCCCAGGCCCAGGTGACCGGCCAGGGAGGCGGCTTCACCGGAGATGCCCTCCTGGTGGCAACCGTCGCCCATGATCACGTAGGTGTGGTGATCGATCAGGTCGGCGCCCGGACGGTTGAATTTCGCGGCCAGATGGGCCTCGGCGATGGCCAGACCGACGGCGTTGGAGATGCCCTGCCCCAGAGGCCCCGTGGTGACCTCGACCCCGGGAGTCTCGAAGGTTTCCGGGTGGCCGGGGGTCTTGGAACCCCACTGGCGGAACTGCTTGATGTCCTCCAGGGACACACTGTCGTAGCCGGTCAGGTGCAGCAGCGCATAGAGGAGCATGCAGCCATGGCCGGCCGAGAGCACGAAGCGGTCGCGGTTGAACCACTTGGGGTTGGCCGGGTTGTGGCGCAGGTGCTTGTCCCAGAGGGCATAGGCCATGGGTGCCGCGCCCATCGGCAGGCCGGGGTGCCCCGAGTTGGACTTGTTGATCGCGTCGATCGCCAGGAAGCGAATGCTGTTGACGCAGAGGTTGTCGACGGACAGGGTGTCCACTGTGGGGGCGGCGACCATGGTTGGGGGGAGGAGTGAGGGGAGTGAGGCGTTCCGGGCAGCGAAGAGCTGGCGATGCCAGGCCTTCAGCGCATCCGACGGAAGGCGAGACAGACGTTGTGGCCGCCAAATCCGAATGAATTCGAGAGCACGACGTTCAGTTTCTGTTCCCGCGCCTGATTGGGCACGACATCCAGATCACAGGCCGGATCCGGATTTTGATAATTGATGGTAGGTGGTACGAGGTTGTGGCCTATCGCGAGCACGGCGGCCACCGCCTCGATGCCGCCGCTGCCGCCGAGCAGGTGCCCGGTCATCGACTTGGTCGAACTGACGGGGATGCGATAGGCGTGCTCGCCCAGGGCCGCCTTGATCGCCGCGGTCTCGTTGCTGTCGTTGGCCTGGGTGCTGGTGCCGTGGGCATTGACGTAGTCGACCTCCTCGGGCTCCACCCGGGCATCAGCCATGGCCAGCCGCATCGCTTCGGCGCCACCGAGGCCCCCCGGAGTCGGGGAGGTGATGTGGTGGGCGTCGCAGGTCATGCCGTAGCCCACCACCTCGGCGAGGATCTCGACTCCCCGGGCGCGGGCGTTCTCGAGGCTTTCGAGCACCAGGATGCCTGCGCCCTCACCGATCACGAAGCCGTTGCGCTCGGCGTCGAAGGGGCGGCTGGCGGTTGCGGGGTCGTCGTTGCGGAAGGAGAGCGCCTTGGCACTGGCGAAGCCGGCCACCCCCAGGGGAGTGATCGCCGATTCGGCTCCGCCGCAGACCATGGCGTCGGCCAGGCCGAGCTGGATCAGGCGGAAGGCATCACCGATGGCGTTGGATCCAGCCGCACAGGCCGTTGAAACGGCGCTGCTCGGACCCTTGGCGCCCAGGGCGATCGCGGTCAGGCCGGCCGCCATGTTGGGAATCATCATCGGCACGCAGAACGGGCTGACCCGGTCAGGTCCCCGGTCGGCGAGCACATGGGCCTGGCTTTCCATCATCAGCAGGCCGCCCACGCCCGAGCCGATCGCCACACCGATGCGGTGCTGGGTGCTCTCGTCGATCAGGAGCTGCGCCTGGTCAACCGCCTGCTTGGAGGCCACCACACCGAACTGGCAGAAACGGTCCCAGCGCTTGGTCTCCTTGCGATCCAGCATTCCGCTTGGATCGAAGTTCTTCACCTCGGCCGCGAACCGGCAGGCATGCCGTGAGGCATCGAACAGGGTGATCGGCGCCACCCCGTTGAAGCCGAGCCGCAACCCGTCCCAGTACTGGGTGACGTCGTTACCGATCGGTGTGACCGCGCCGAGGCCCGTGACCACGACACGGCGGAGACCCTCCACCATCGACACCCTCAGGCCTGCTTGTCCAGGATGTACTTGACGGCGTCACCGACGGTGGTGATGCCTTCGGCCGACTCATCGGGAATCTCGATGTCGAAGGCCTCTTCCAGGGCCATGACCAGTTCCACCGTGTCGAGCGAGTCAGCGCCCAGATCGTTCTGGAAGTTCGACTCTGGTTTCACTTCAGCGGCATCGACGCTGAGCTGCTCGGCAACGATCGAACGGACTTTCTCGAAGATCGCTTCCTGTGACATGGCCGGTGTGTGGGAGGCCGCATCCTACGGGTCGCCCTGAACGGCCCCCCTGGCCCGTATGAAAAAGGGTGACGGCCTGGGGGCACCGACGCTGGTGTTCCGGACGGTTTGAGTACTTTGACCGGACGCCGTTCGCTCTCTGGCCGGGCATGTCCCATTCAGTCAAGATCTACGACACTTGCATCGGCTGCACCCAGTGTGTCCGTGCCTGCCCTCTCGACGTGCTCGAGATGGTTCCCTGGGACGGCTGCAAAGCTGGCCAGATCGCCTCATCGCCTCGCACCGAAGACTGCGTCGGCTGCAAGCGCTGCGAAACCGCTTGCCCCACCGACTTCCTCAGCATCCGCGTCTATCTCGGAGATGAAACCAGCCGGAGCATGGGTCTGGCCTACTGAGGCCCGTCTCCGCTCTGCGCACGTCCGCCCGGCTCCGCCGGGCTTTTTCATGGCTGCGGACCTCACTCCTGCCTTCCGCCGCAACGCCAGCGGGCTAGGCGCTCGGGCGGTGATCCTTTAGAAACAGCCGAAGTCCGGCGCCTCAGCCATGTGCGGCATCGTTGCGGTCATCGGCTCCCGAGAGGCGGCCCCCCTGCTGCTTGAGGGGCTGCGCCAGCTCGAATACCGCGGCTACGACTCCGCCGGCATCGCCACCGTCCAGGCGCCGGAGGCCGGCAGCGGCCTCTCCTCCGGGCAGCTCACCCTGCTGCGGGCCGAAGGCAAGCTCGTCAACCTCACCGCCCGCTACGAGGCCCAGGGGGCCCTGGGCCACTGCGGCATCGGCCATACCCGCTGGGCCACCCACGGCAAGCCCGAGGAGCGCAATGCCCACCCTCATCTCGATGGCAGCGGCACCCTTGCCGTGGTTCAGAACGGCATCATCGAGAATCACCGTCTGCTCAGAGAGTCGCTGCAGGCGGAGGGCGTGCACTTCCGCTCCGACACCGACACCGAAGTGATCCCTCACCTGGTGGCACGGACGCTGGGGGACCTTCAGAGCTCGGGCCGCCGGCCTTCACCCCAGCTGCTGCTCGAGGCGGTGCAGCAGGTGCTGCCCCATCTGCACGGGGCCTATGCCCTGGCGGTGGTCTGGGCCGGCGCGCCGGGAGCGGTGGTGGTGGCCCGCCGTCAGGCGCCGCTGGTGATCGGTCTGGGGGAGGGCGAATTCCTCTGCGCCAGTGACACCCCCGCCCTGGCGGGCTTCACGCGCACCATCCTTCCCCTCGAGGATGGCGAGACGGCGCTGCTCACGCCGCTGGGCATCGAGCTCTACGGGTCCTCGGCCGAGCGGGTGACG
Source organism: Synechococcus sp. CBW1107 (assembly GCF_015841355.1). Lineage (NCBI taxonomy): Bacteria > Bacillati > Cyanobacteriota > Cyanophyceae > Synechococcales > Synechococcaceae > Synechococcus > Synechococcus sp. CBW1107. Next base: position 1,182,141 of record NZ_CP064908.1, on the reverse strand, counting down.
CGTGCGCCCAGCCTGCTGCAGGGAACCGAGCACGTGGCGGACAAGCGCAGCTTTCGCCACTTCATGCATAAGGAGATCCACGAGCAGCCGGAGACGGCGGCGCTCTGGGTGGCCCGTCATCTCCCGACCGGGTCGCCGGGGGTGCCCGGCACCCCGTCGCTGGTGGCCCTGCCGCTCCAGGATCAGCTCTTCGAGGGGGTGGAGCGGATCCAGATCCTGGCCTGCGGCACCAGCCGTCATGCGGCCCAGGTGGGGGCCTATCTGCTGGAGCAGCTGGCGGGGCTGCCCACAGCGGTGCACTACGCCAGCGAATTCCGCTATGCGCCGCCGCCGCTGGTGCCTCACACCCTCACCATCGGCGTGACCCAGTCGGGCGAGACCGCCGACACCCTGGCGGCGCTGCAGATGGAGCAGAAGCGCCGGGACCTGATCGCTGATCCGGCCTTCGCCCCCAGGCTGCTGGGGATCACCAACCGACCGGAGAGCTCCCTGGGCCGGCTGGTGCCGCATCTGCTGGACATCGGCGCCGGCATCGAGGTGGGTGTGGCCGCCACCAAGACCTTCCTCGGTCAGCTGCTGGCCTTCTACGGCCTCGCCCTCTCCTTCGCCGAGCGCCGCTCCAGCCGCTCCCCGGCTCAGCTGCTCGAGCTGGTGGCCGGGCTGCGGGCCCTGCCCGCCCAGCTGCAGGCACTGCTGGAGGAGCAGGATCTGCTCTGCGCCGAGCTGGCCCACCAGTTCGCTGACACCCAGGATGTGATCTTCCTGGGCCGTGGCATCAACTTTCCGATCGCCCTCGAAGGGGCCCTGAAGCTCAAGGAGATCAGTTACATCCACGCCGAGGGCTACCCGGCCGGCGAGATGAAGCACGGTCCCATCGCCTTGCTGGACGCTCGGGTGCCGGTGGTGTCGATCGCGGTGCCAGGCACCGTCTTCGACAAGGTGCTCTCCAACGCGCAGGAGGCCAAGGCCCGCGATGCCCGCCTGATCGGTGTGGCCCCGCGCGGCCCTGACACGGAGATCTTCGATGTGCTGTTGCCCGTGCCGGAGGTGGATGAGCTGCTCAGTCCCCTGTTGACGGTGATTCCGATGCAGCTGCTGAGCTATCACATTGCGGCCCATCGCGGCCTTGATGTGGATCAGCCCCGCAATCTGGCCAAGAGCGTCACCGTGGAGTGAACTTCAACCTGCTAGCCGCCCTCCTTCCCATGCGCCTGCTCGTTCTGCTGCTGGCCCTGCTGGGGCTGCTGGCCTTCTTCGCCGCCAGCGAGTTCGCCCTGCTCCATCTGAGGCCCAGCCGGGTCAAGGTGCTCGCCGCCGACGGTCACGCCGGCGCCCTCTCGGTGGAGCGGCTGCAGCAGAGGCTGCGCCGGGTGCTGGTGGCCACTCAGCTGGGTGCCGCCCTGGCCATGGTGGCCCTCGGCTGGGGAGGCCGCGGTCTGGCGGTGCGGCTCGATCCGGGGGCCGAGCGCCTCTGGGTGGATGTGCTGGTGTTTCTGGGCCTGGTGGGGCTGGCCACGGTGATCGGCGGAGTGGCCCCCAAGGCCTGGGTGATGCACAGGCCGGAGAACTCGGCCCTTCAGCTGGCACCGTTGCTGGAGTGGGTCATCCGCACCCTCTGGCCTCTGTTGATCCTGGTTGAGCGGTTCGCCAATGGCCTGCTGCGCCTGCTGGGCCTTCCCCGCAACTGGGATGAGCTGGTGCCCGCCCTCTCCGCCGGCGAGCTGGAGACCCTGATTGAATCCAACAGTGTCACCGGTCTGCTGCCGGATGAGCGCAGCATCCTTGAAGGGGTGTTCTCGCTGCGCGACACCCAGGTGCGTGAGGTGATGGTGCCTCGCTCCGGCATGGTCACCCTGCCCCTCGAGGTGACCTTCGCCGAGATGATGGAAGCGGTGCACGCCACCGCCCACGCCCGTTTCCCCGTCATCGGTCAGTCCCTGGATGACGTCCGCGGTGTGCTCGACCTGCGCCGCCTGGCCGAACCGATTGCCCAGGGGTTGCTGCAGGGCGACACGCGCCTGGCTCCCTACATCACACCAGTGGCACGGGTGCAGGAGACGGTGTCCCTTGCCGTGCTGCTGCCGCTGATCCGCAGTGGCCAGCCCCTGCTGGTGGTGGTCGATGAACACGGCGGCACCGAGGGCCTGGTCACGGTGGCCGACCTCACCAGTGAGATCGTCGGCGATGAAGACGATCTGGTCACGATCCGCCAGAATCTGCAGCGGCTCCAGGACGACACCTGGCTGGTGGCCGGTGATCTGGAGATCTTCGAGCTCAACCGCCAGCTCGATCTCGCCCTGCCGGAGGCCGACGGCCACCACACCCTGGCGGGCTTCATGCTCGAGCGGCTGCAGCACATCCCGGCCCCCGGCGAGAGCCTTCGCTGGAAAGGCCATCAGTTCGAGATCAGTGCCATGGACGGTCCCCGCATCGAGCGGGTTCAGATCACCCGTCGCGACTCCACCTGAGGCGACACCTCACCACCGATGGAGCCGCCGGAGCGGATGATCATTGATAATGCCTGCACTGGAGAGGCGGGAGATCACGTTGGCGGGTGTGCTGGTGCGGCGATGAGCAGCGATCCCATCACCCCGGTCAAGGTGGGGGTCATCGGCATCGGCAACATGGGGTGGCACCACGCTCGGGTCCTGAGCCTTCTGCGGGACGCCGAGCTGGTGGGCGTTGCCGATCCCGATCAACGCCGCGGACAGCTGGCCGTCGAGCAGTTCGGCTGTCGCTGGTTCGAGAACTTCGACGATCTGCTCCCCGAGGTCGAGGCGGTCTGCATCGCCGTGCCCACCCTGCTGCACCATCGAGTGGGCATGGCCTGCCTCCAGGCCGGCCTGCACGTGCTGATCGAGAAGCCGATCGCCGCCAGCCAGGAGGAGGCCAGCGAACTGATCGGGGCTGCGGAACTGGCAGGGCGTCAGCTGCAGGTGGGCCATATCGAGCGCTTCAATCCCGCCTTCCGTGAACTGCTCAAGGTGGTGGCGAACGAGGAAGTGGTGGTGCTGGAGGCCCGCCGCCACAGTCCCCATGCCGATCGCGCCAACGATGTGTCCGTGGTGCTCGATCTGATGATCCACGACATCGACCTGGTTCTCGAGCTCGCTGGCTCTCAGGTGGTGCGGCTGGCGGCCGCCGGTGGGCGCAGTTCCGATGGGCCGATCGATTACGTCAATGCCACCCTCGGGTTCAGCAACGGAGTGGTGGCCAGCCTCACGGCCAGCAAGATGGCCCACCGCAAGATCCGCAGCCTCAGCGCCCATTGCCGCGCCAGCCTGGTGGAAACCGACTTCCTCAACCGCCGGCTGCACATCCACCGCCGTGCTCATGAGTGGATCTCCGCCGACCACGGCGAGTTGCTTTACCGCAACGATGGGTTCATCGAGGAAGTGAGCACCACCTCGATCGAGCCGCTGTATGCCGAGCTGGAGCACTTTCTGCTCTGTCTGCGCGGTCGCGAGGTGCCAGCCGTCGATGGCCAGCAGGCCTCCAGGGCTCTGATGCTGGCCAACCTGATCGAGCTGGCGGTGGATCAGCCCTCTCTCTGCATGGCCCTGGACGCCCCGATCTGAACGGCCGTCCTTGCCTCCACGTCCCCGGTCCCGTTCTCGGTGAGATCGCGCAGGGCCAGGATCTGCCAGCGGCGGCAGCGGGCCGGGGAGGAGGTGTAGAAGAGATCCCAGGCGGCTGATTTCCACTTGGCGTAGTCCTCCTCCGCCAGCTCCGGGTGGGTCTGCTGCCAGCCCACCCGCACGGCGTGGCCGATCACCACGTCAAGGGCCAGGTAGTCGTCAAAGCGCACCTGGGGGTTGGCACCCACGAACACCACCAGCGAGAGCAGGGTCTCGGTGCAGAGCTGTCGGTATTCAGGCGCTTCGATCTTGCTGAGCAGGTGGTCCACCAGGGCCGCGAAGTTGCGCTCCCCCGGGGTCTTCTCCGAGAGCAGGGGTTCGCTCTCGAGCCGGTTGCGCCTCTCCAGCTTGTCGCCGATCACCAGTCCGCGGCAGTGGTGGAGCAGATCCCAGATGCCGGCGTAGAAGTCACGAGGGACACGCTGCAGGGCCCCCAGGCGCTGGCGGTGCTGCATCCAGCCGCAGCCCTTGCCCAGAGGCAGGTCGTCGAGGGGATCAGGCACCTCCCAGCGGACCCGCCCACTCAGGTGGAGCTGTTCCTTGCGGCGCAGAGCCTCCCGGGCATGGTCCACATCCTCCAGCAGCGTGCGCAGGCGTCGCCGGATGGCGTGGGGCGGCAGATCGCAGAGGGCTTCGAAGGCGTCGTCGGCGGTGAGATCCAGCTCGGCGGCGAGCTCACCGGTGAGCAGGAGCAACAGCTGTCCCAGCTGGATCGTCAGGCTGCCGCTGAGCAGTGCCGGCTCCGAGCGGGCCAGCCCGTCGAGGGCCAGCAGCAGCTCCTGTTGCAGCATCCACTCCCGGCCGTCCTCTCCACTGAAGCGGCGGATCATCGCTCCGATCATGGCGCTGCCCTGGGGGTGGCTGATCAGGGAGTCGCGGGTGTAGTTGCGACCCACCACCACCTGCTTCTGGCGCACCAGGATGTCTGTGAGGGCATCCTCCAGTTGGGGATGCACCAGTTGCATCAGGCCGGCGCAGCGTCGCACCACGTTCCAGTCACCTTCCGCCAGGCCCCGGCGGTAGATCTCCTCCACCAGCGCCTGCAGCTTGAGCGGTCCGGCGCTGGATGGACCCTGCAGGATCGCGCTCTGCCCCAGCCGCTGCACCAGCTGCTCCAGCACCTCAGCCTGTTCGGGCAGGGAGGTGCTGCGCCAGAGCAGATCCGCCAGGCCCGGGATGGCGATGTCCTCGAGTTCCTGCTCCTGCTGGATCGTGAGCGGCTGCTGGCTGGTGCTGTTGCGCAGCACCGGGGCGGCCGGCTGGCTGCGCCTCACCAGGGGCTGCTCCTGGGGTGGCGGCAGCTCCTCCCAGCAGACCTGATCGATCAGCGCTTCGAGGCGATCGAGCTGCACCGGCACGCCCTCAACCTGGCCACTGCGCAGAGCTTCACCCAGGCGGATCAGAGTGGCGGGATCCCGCTGGAACGGGCTGGATGCCAGCGGGATCAGCAGCAGGGGGAGGCCATCGCCGCGCCACTGCCGCTGCAGCAGTCGCAGCTCGCTGGTCACCGTATCCACCAGCTGCTCCGGGTCGTCCGCCAGATAGAACGTGCCCTCCTCCAGCACGGAGGGCAGGAAGGCCATCACCTCGTCGGCTGTGCCGTTCTGACCACGGCCAGCGGGGCTCCGATACATCAGGGCCGTCGCCATGGTTTCCATCCGCACCGGCGGATAGCCGCTGAGCCCCAGCCTGGCGTTCGCCCCCACCGAGGCCATGCGTCGGCCCAGTTCCCTGGAGCTGGCCACCCGCACCGCACCCTGGGGGTGGCTCACCGGCAGACCGGCCTGCTCCAGAGCCGCGGCGATGGTGTCGTTCTCAGGCACCAGGGCCACCAGCACCCGCTCGGCGCCGAGGGGGGCCGGCAGGCGGCGGTGGCTGGGATCGATGTCCTCCGGACTCAGCAGACCGTTGAGCAGCAGGTCCCCCAGCCAGGTGAGGCTCTGGGTCCAGAGCAGGGGGACGTTCTCATTGGCGATCCGCTCCTGGGTGCCGGGATGGAGCCGCTCCGCCTCGATCGCCTCGGCCGGCACCAGGTAGAGCTCGGGCAGTTCGGGCACGCCATCGACGTCCACGCTGACCGCCTCCAGGCGCCGCCGCCAGTGCCAGGCCTCCCCCCAGCGTTCCTCACAGCAGGCCGTGACCAGCTCATAGGCGAAGAACAGGGGCCATTCACACTCGATGCCCTCGAACTGAGCCAGTTCCTCGGGCTCGTAATGGAGCCGTTCGTGGTCCTCCACCAGGGTCTGATGACCGTCCCGGCGAAAGCGCTTGTACCCGTAGGCGCCGCCGAGGTCACGGCGGATCTTGCGGCGCGTGCGCTCCACCAGCTCAGGGTCCTCCACCGCCCAGGCGGGGTAGCCGATCACCGAAAGGCAGGCGCTGTCCACCTCCTTGCTGGCCGACTCCCGCGGCAGCAGGGCCTGCAGGGCCCGCCGCAGCCTCACGATCGCCGGATGGGGGATGTGCAGGCAGCAGCTGCCGTCGCCGTGGGGTCCATAGAGATCGAGACCCTCCAGGGCCTCCAGGGCCGCCTTGACCAGGCCGATCGAGCTGGCGTTGCGTTCCGGTTCGCCGTGGTTGCCTTTGTCGCCCCGCTCCCAGATGCCGTAGTCGGCGATCCGGTAGGCCCGGGCCACGTAATACACGAGGTTCTGCAGGAAATCCCGCTCATGACTGCTCTGCACCACCACCAGCCCTGCACGGGTCAGCTGGGCCAGCTGCAGCAGATAGAGGGCCGTGGCGTCGAGCTGCAGATGGCCCCAGCCGTCGTCGGGCACCACCAGGTTGCCTGTTGCGGTGTCGAACTTGGCGTGGATGGCATCGAGCCGGTCGAGGCTGCGCTTGAAGCGCTCCACCTTCGCCGCCTGGCGCAGCATGGCGGTGAGCAGGCCACGCATCAGCTGAAGCACGCGCTGGTTCAGCTCATAGGCCCGGGTGCAGGGGCCATTCAGGCGGCGGTGGGCCTGGGCCAGACCCCAGACGCACTGGATGGAATAGACGCAATCCCTGACCCAGGCATCGCCGTAGTTGCCGTGCACCGTGTTGGAGGTGCTCGCCGGCAGCAAGCCGGTGATCGGATGCTGGCGTGCCAGCACCACCCTCTCGATCTGGCTGTCGAGGTGGCGAACCAGTTCGCGGGCGTCTTCATCGCTGAGCTGGCGGGGCCCCAGCTCCTCCCGAAGGGCAGGCTCCAGGCTCCCGTCGCTGGTCAGCTCGCTCGTCATGGTGGGCCTGGCTGCGCGGTTGATGGAGGGATCTGCGCTGCAGATGGGTACTCTCCCTAGATTCTCCCCTGCGGTCCGAAGGGACCTGGCCGTGATGGTGACGGAACCTGAGGTTCCCGGGTGCCTGCGCTCGAAGGTGCTGGGTCTGCCGGTCGATGTCTGTGCGGATGTGGCTGACGCGGCGTTGGCGCTGCACCGCCGCGGCGGTGGTCAGATCGTCACCCTCAACGCCGAGATGACCATGGCGGCGCTCGAGGATCCCTCCCTGGGAGATGTGATCCGCTCCGCCGAGCTGGTGATCCCCGATGGGGCGGGAGTGGTCTGGGCCCTGGGACGGCAGGGGCATCGGGTGCGTCGCAGCCCGGGAATCGAGCTCGCGGATCGGCTCTTGGTGGAGGCTGCCGAGCGGGGGTGGCGGGTGGCCCTGGTGGGGGCGTCCCCAGCGGTGATGGAGCGCCTGCGGGAACGTCTGCTGCTGAGGCTGCCTGGCCTCGATCTGATCGCCGCGGTGCATGGCTATCAGCCCGAGGCGGCCTGGCCGGGCCTGGAGGCGACCTTGACAGCCAGCCAGCCCGATCTGGTGCTTGCTGCGCTGGGAGTTCCCCGCCAGGAGATCTGGATCCAGCGGCTGCATCAGGGGCAGGGCGGCCTCTGGATGGGGGTGGGTGGCAGCTTCGATGTCTGGGCCGGAGCCAAAAAAAGGGCCCCCGCCTGGATGGGAGCCCTGCAGATCGAATGGCTGTACCGGTTGATCCAGGAACCGAGTCGCTGGCGGCGGATGCTCGCCCTTCCGGCGTTCGCCTGGGCGGTGCTTCGGGGTGGATGAAGTTCAGCGGAAACCGACGGAGGCTTGCCAGACGAAGGCCAGCAGCAGGAAGAACAGGGGGATGATCGGCAGGATGTCGACCAGGGGGCCGAAGGCCTGGTAGGCCTCGGGAAGCTGGGCCAGGGTGGTGGCGGTGATCAGTGTGGAGAAGACCATCCCTGAACGGCGGAATCGTGATATGGGCTGGACGCTACCACGTGTGAGCAGCCCCGGAGCCGGGCTCCCAGGGAGTGAAATCCTCTGCAAAGCAGCCCTCGCGGATGGCCGTGGCCATGGCTGTGCTGAAGCGAATCAGCTGGGTGAGGTTGTGCAGGCTGAGCAGGATCCGGCCCAGCAGCTCCCCGCTGCGGAACAGGTGATGCAGGTAGGCCCGGCTGTGACCTGTGCAGGCCGGACAGACGCAGCTGGCATCCAGCGGCGTGTGGTCGTGGCGGAAGCGGGCGTTGCGCAGGTTCCAGCGTTCGCCCCCCACCAGGGCGGTGCCGTGGCGGCCCAGGCGAGTGGGCAGCACACAGTCGAAGAGGTCGATGCCCTGAGCCACCGCGATCGCCATCTCCGGCAGGCTGCCCACCCCCATCAGGTAGCGGGGACGATCCCGGGGCAGCAGCGGCGCCACCTGGCGCACGATCTGGTGCATCGACTCCACAGGCTCCCCCACGCTCACGCCGCCGATGGCGATGCCGGGCAGGCCCATGGCGCTCACCGTCCGTGCCGCCTGCTCGCGCAGATGGGGGAAGGTCCCCCCCTGAACGATGCCGAACAGGGCTTGGTCGCCGCGGTCATGGGTGGCCACGCAGCGCTCCAGCCAGGCGTGGGTGCGGCGGCAGGCCTCGGCCACGTCGTTTTCGCTGGCGGGGTAGGGCGGACACTGATCGAAGGCCATGGCCACATCAGCCCCGAGCGCCATCTGGATCTGCATCGAACGCTCCGGTGTGAGGTTGATGCGGGATCCGTCGCGGGGCGAGCGGAACACCACCCCCTCGTCGTTGATCACATTGATGGCGCCGAGGCTGAACACCTGGAACCCACCCGAATCGGTGAGCAGGGGCCCATCCCAGCCCATGAAGCGGTGCAGCCCGCCGGCCTCCGCCACGATGGCCTCCCCGGGCTGGAGGTGCAGGTGATACGTGTTGGCGAGCACCATCTGGGCGCCCGTGGCCGCCAGCTGCGCCGGCGACACCCCCTTGACGGTGCCGAGGGTGCCCACCGGCATGAAACGGGGCGTTTCGACGCTGCCGTGGGGTGTGTGAAAGACGCCGCAGCGGGCCTGGGTCCTCGGGCAGTGGGCCGTGATCTCGAACAGGAAGGGGTCAGCCGCTGCGGCGGAGCGGGTCACGGCGGCTGGAACGGTTCGGGATCGAACCTAGAGGGTGCGCCGGAGGGTGGGCGATGAGGCCCCTTGAGGCACCCCGCTGGCTGCGCGACCTCGCCGGGGCCTGGGTCTTCTACACGGTGCTGCCCGCCTGGCCGCGGCTGCAGCCCCGTTTCGAGCGGATTGCCCGCTTCGCCCCCTGGATCGGTCTGCTGCAGGGCCTGCTGCAGGGTCTGCTCTGGTGCCTGGCGGAACCCTGGTTGCCTGCAGGGGCGCGTGTGGCCCTTGTGCTGGCCCTCGGTCTCTGGCTGACGGGCGGCATCCACGCCGATGGGGTGATGGACACCGCCGATGGGCTGGCCGCCGGCGAGCGGGCCCTGGAGGCGATGGACGACAGCCGGGTCGGGGCCAGCGGAGTGCTGGCCCTGGTCCAGGTGCTGCTGCTGCGCGTGGCCGCGCTGCTCACCCTGGCGGAGCTGAACCTGGGGCCGCTGGTGGCTCTCGCGCTGGTCTGGGCCGGGGTGTGGGGCCGTATCGCCCCGTTGTTGGCGATGCAGAACTTCCCGTACCTTCGCCCCGCCGGTACGGCCGCGTTTCATCAGCGCCACTGGCTCGGCCTGGGCCGGGAACTCAGACCCGCACTGCTGATGCTGGTGCCGCTCACCCTGGTGGGGGCGTCGATGGGTTGGCCCTGGCAGGGATGGCTGGGCCTGCTGCCGGCGTGGCTGCTGCCGCGGGGGCTCGGCCGCCGCCTGGGGGGGCACAGCGGTGACAGCTACGGCGCCTGCGTGGAATGGGTGGAGAGCCTGACCCTCGTGCTGATGACCCTGGTCGCCCTCGTGGCCGGGGCCGGTTAGGCGCTCGGCGGCAGCTCCAGCAGGAAGGCGTTGCCGGCGCCGGGGAGATCGCTCGAGGCGCGGCTGGGAGGGCAGAGCAGGCTGAGTTCACCGCCGAGGCTGCGGGCCAGATCCCTGGCCAGGGCCAGCCCCAGCCCCGTGCCAGGCAGGGTCTTGCCCCGCTCTCCCCTGATCCCCCTTTCGAAGATCGACTCGCGCTCCTGATCGGCGATGGCCGCCCCGCCATCCCAGACCGTGAGCCTGGGGCGCCCCCCGGAGGCCTGGGTGCAGTGCAGGCCAATGCTGCTGCCTTCGGGGCTGTAGCGGAAGGCGTTCTCGAGCAGGTTGGCGAGAATTTCAGCCACGGCGGCACTGTCGCCGCGCCAGTCAGGCAGGGAGCCGGGCCCCTGCCAGGCGCGCCCCTGCAGGGCGGCGGTGGCGGCGGCCCGCTGCAGCAGCGGCTCCACGCGCTCCCGCAACGGCGAGGCCTCGCCTGTCCTCAGGGAGGGGGGAAGCAGCAGGGGGCCCGCGGCCTGCGGCCCCGGCTGGATGGCCGCTGGATCCGTGAGCCCGTCGATCGCCTCGATGTAGCGGTGGAGCTGCTGCCCTTCCACCAGCAGGTTCTCCACCAGCAGCCGGTTCTCGGGATCGCCCTCGAGGCGGCGCTTGAGCAGCTGGGCAAAGGTCCGCAGGGCCGCCAGGGGATTGCGCATCTGGTGCACGAGCAGACGCAGCTGCTGCTGCTGGCGCTCCAGCTGCTCGCTCAGGCGCTGGTGCTCCAGATCCAGCAGCAGAGCCTCGGTGAGCGACTGAGCCGCTGCCTGCAGTCGTGGATGGAGGTTGGCCGGACAGGCACTTCCGGCCAGCTCCACCCGCAGGGCGCCCAGCAGGGTGCTCTGGTGGCGCAGGGGAAGCCAGCGGCGCTGCTCACTGGGCAGCAGCAGGGTCTGGTCCTCGTCGACGGCGGGAAGGGCCAGGCGCTGCGGCGGCCAGTGGCCCACCGGCATCAGCGCCAGCTTGCCGTCCTCACGGGGGATGGCCAGATAGACCACCAGAGAGCGGAGGTCGCTGCGGTCGGAGAACTGCTCGAGCTGCAGCTGCAGCAGGGTCAGAAAGCGCGGCGACACCTGCATCGTGGCCTGGCCGGGGGAGCCTGCAAAAAAAGTTCCGGGACGCGTGGTTGAAATCTCGGATTTAGCCTTAAGATTTACGTATCGACCACTACTTCGCGGTCCGCGAGCGGACCTCCAGGTGCAGGGACGAACGCATCGGTTGCACTTTTCTGCAAACGAGGCTACAGCAGAGAGAGACCCGTCCCTCCGCTGTTCGGAGGCATCCCCTGGGATGTCTCCGGCTTGCTTCCTGTCTGGCGATTCCCTGAGCAGCTGCCAGCAGCCGCCGCAGGAATTCCGCTCCCGGTAGCCAGATGTCTGGGCGTGCCTGCGCTTCCCCTGGGAGCGCTCAGCCGGTCTGTCTCGCCCTGCGAGACCGCCCCTCCTTCCCATCCCTCTCCATCTCCCCCTCGGGAGTTGTTTCATGTCCAAGAAGCGCAAGCGGATCAGTCGCCGTCGTCTCGCCGGTCAGCGCGTGCTCGCCCACGTGCCCACCCACAACCTCGAGACCGGAGAGCACAAGCCGGTCACAGCGGCGCGCCGCTACATCGCCGAAACCGGCCTCGACGCCCCCGCACTGCTCAACGTCCGACGCAACGAGCACACCACCGATCGTTTCTTCTGGGGTGAGAAGGGTCTGTTCAGCGCCCAGTACGCCGAGGAGAACCACTTCCTCTTCCCCTCCCTGCGTCTGATCGTGGATCAGATCGGTGAGGACACCCTCTTCGCCGGCCTGGAATCCACAGGCTCCGACGACTGGGAAGAGATGGAAGAGTACGAGTACGCCTTCGTCTGAGGCCTGACCGGACAGACCCCCCGATCAACCCCCGTGGATCGATCCCCCGATCCGCGGGGGTTTGTTCACGCCGGCGGCCGGGGAAAGTGCTGCTGCAGGAAGGAGCGCAGAGAGGGGAACAGGGCCGGGTCGATGGTGTGGCCCCCCGGGAAGCCCAGCAGCTCACTCTCCCCGCCGGCGCTCCGCCAGAGCCGCTGCAGCTCCTCGCTGGCGCCATAGGGCACCACCGGGTCCGTCCGGCCGTGGGTGAGCAGGACCGGAGGCAGGGGGGATCGCGGCCTCCAGCCGGGGTGGGGATAGCCGCTGCAGGCGATCACGCCCGCCACCGGCAGTTCGCCGGCCACATCCAGGGCCATGGCCGCTCCCTGGGAGAAGCCGAGAACAATCGTCCGCTCGAGGGGCAGGGTCTCCGCCAGGGCCTCCAGCCTCTGGCGCAGATGCTGCCGTGCCCCGGCCAGGCCAGGCCACTCCGGCTGCTGCAGGTCGTACCACTGGCGCCCGACTCCGTGGGGGTGAGCTTCAGGCGCGCGCAGGCTGATCACACCTGTGGCACGGCCGGCGAGCTCCTCGCCGAGATCGAGCAGGTCGTCGGCATCGGCGCCCCAGCCATGCAGCAGCACCAGCCGCTGCTCGGCTGCGGCGGGTCCGCGGATCAGAAGGTCATCCGTCATGGCACTGGGGTGGTGGGCCCGTTCGGGGCTGCCGGGGTCTGCTGCTGCGTAAGTTGTGGCCAGCACGCTGTCACCACTGCCCATGGCCCCCACCGCGCTGCTCAGTGTGTCAGACAAGCAGGGCGTGGTGGACCTCGCGACGGCCCTGCACCGCCGGCATGGCTACAACCTGCTCTCCAGCGGCGGCACCGCCGCCACCCTGGCCGCTGCCGGCCTGCCGGTGACCCGCGTGGCCGATCACACCGGTGCGCCGGAGATCCTCGGCGGCCGGGTCAAGACCCTGCATCCGCGCATTCACGGCGGCATCCTGGCGCGTCGGGAGGATCCGGCCCACAGAGCTGATCTGGAGGCCCAGGCGATCACCCCCATCGATGTGGTGGTGGTGAACCTCTACCCCTTCCGGGAAACGGTGGCCGACCCGGACGTGTCCTGGGAGAAGGCGGTGGAGACGATCGACATCGGTGGCCCGGCCATGGTCCGTGCCGCCGCCAAGAATCACGCCGATGTGGCGGTGCTCACCGACCCCGGCCAGTACGCCGACTTCCTCGCGGCCCTTGCCGAGGGTCGGGTTGATGCCGCCCTGCGCCGCCAGCTCGCCCTGGAGGCGTTCCGTCACACCGCCAGCTACGACAGTGCCATCAGTGCCTGGCTGGCCGAGAACCTGGAGCCCGCCGCTCAGCAGGATCCTCCCCTTCGGCTGGAGCTGCCCCTGCGCCAGACCCTGCGCTACGGCGAGAATCCCCATCAGCAGGCCGGCTGGTACAGCGAGCCCGGGGCCGGATGGGGCGCGGCCCGGCAGCTGCAGGGCAAGGAGCTCAGCTTCAACAACCTGCTTGATCTTGATGCCGCCCTGGCCACCGTGAGGGAGTTCGGCTACGGCGGGGAGGTTCATCCGGCGGCAGTTGTGGTCAAGCACACCAACCCCTGCGGGGTGGCCGTGGCCGGCAGCGCCGCCGAGGCCCTGACGCGGGCCCTGGAGGCGGATGCCATCTCGGCCTTCGGCGGCATTGTGGCCCTCAACGCGGTGGTGGATGGAGCCAGCGCCGAGCGTCTCACCAGCCTGTTCCTGGAATGCGTCGTGGCGCCTGGATTCAGCGAGGAGGCCCTCGCGCGCCTCGGGGCGAAGGCCAATCTGCGCCTGCTGGAGCTGCCCGCCGCGGCGGTGGCGCGGGCGTCGCGGCGGCAGCTGCGCACCGTGCTCGGCGGCCTTCTGGCCCAGGACCTCGACGATCAGCCCGCCAGCGAAGCCGATTGGCGGGTTGTCAGTCAGCGGCCGCCCAGCCCCGCCGAGCTCGACGACCTGCGTTTCGCCTGGCGCCTGGTGCGCCACGTGCGCTCCAACGCGATCGTGGTGGCCCGGGGCGGGGTCAGCCTGGGAATCGGTGCCGGTCAGATGAACCGGGTGGGCTCAGCCCGGCTCGCCCTGGAGGCGGCGGGAGCGGGCAGCCGGGGGGCGGTGCTCGCCAGTGATGGTTTCTTCCCCTTCGGTGACACCGTGCGGCTGGCGGCCGACCATGGGATCACCGCGGTGATTCAGCCTGGCGGCAGCGTCCGCGACGGGGAGTCGATCCAGGCGTGTGATCAGCTCGATCTGGCGATGGTCTGCACCGGCCGGCGCCACTTTCTGCACTGAAGGAGCTCTTCACGGATGAGCCTCGCCCGCTGGACGGCACTGGGACGTGATGGAGCAGTAGTTTCGCTGCCAACGGCCTCACCCGTGACCATGCCCGAAGCCCTCGCCTTCAACCTCAATTTCATTCACCCGCTGCTGATGTGGGTGCTGCTGGCCCTCTCCGGCTATGCCCTGTTTCTGGGCATCAAGGCCAAGAAGACCCGCACCGCCGATGCGGCGCAGCGCAAGGAGCTGATCAAGGGCCAGTTCGCCCAGCGCCACTTCCAGATCGGCTCGATCGTGCTGGCGGTGATGGTGCTGGGCAGTTTCGGCGGCATGGCCGTCACCTACATCAACAACGGCAAGCTGTTCGTGGGCCCGCACCTGCTGGTGGGCATCGCCATGGTCAGCCTGATCGCCGTGGCGGCCTCCCTCTCCCCGCTGATGCTCAAGGGCAATCTGATCGCCCGCAAGGCCCACGTCGGCCTGAACATGACCCTGATGACCCTCTTCCTCTGGCAGGCGGTCACCGGCATGCAGATCGTCAACAAGATCTGGACCAACCGCTGAAGCCTGGCTCCGAACTCTCCGAACGGTGTTCAGAAGGGTGCCCGCCGCCGGGGCGGGCAGGGCAGCTGGTGGGTGGCGTGAAAGTCTTCCTGGACTTTCCAGGTGAGCTTCCGGGAGATCTGGCGGACGATCTGACGCAGCAGATGATCGCCGCTGGACTGCACCAGCTTGTCGGGAAGCAGACCGATCACCGCCGGCAACCGGATCCACACGCACAGGTCGAGTTCCCAGCGCACCTGGGTGAGAACGCCCTCCGAGGTGGGATCAGGCTCGGATCCAGAGCCCTCCTCCAGCTGCAGGGCGGCGTTGAATTCGACGTCGTAGATCTCCTGGAGGCTGGCATCGGGGGCGCTTAAGGCCGTGGTGACGATGCGATAGACCCCTTCGCTCTGGGGCAGGAGCTCGAGGCCGATGGTGGGCTCCACCTCGAAGCCGAAATTGCCGAAGCGCCCCAGAGTCAGGGCATAGCCATTGGGCCCGAGGGGTTGCACGGTCATCGGCGCTGCGCAACGCCGGAACCAGCCGTCGTGATGGTCGAGGTAGTCGGCCACGGTGCAGGATGGCGCCCGCATCTCCATCACATCGGCGAAGCGGCTGCTGTAGCGGTTGACCCGGACGTCGTCGCTGTGACGCAGGGGCCCGACCGCGGCAGGCGTGCACGGGGCAGACTCCGGATCCTGGGCAAGGGCCACGGTCGTCGAGGCGTCGCGGGACAGGGCGGTGCTCAAAACTGTTCGATCTCCCCGATGTCCGAGCCAGTACCCCGTGATGGCGGGAGACGATGAATCAATGTAACTGGAGCCGGCCGGGGCAACCGCCGCGCTTGTGACAGCAGCCGCAGCTGAGGACTGAGGGCACTCGCCCTCAGTCGTCGCAGAGCTCCATCAGGTGGCGGATCACGTCCTCCACCACCCGGTCGGGAGTCGAGGCCCCGGACGTGATGCCCACCCGCAGGGGACCTTCCGGCAGGAAAGGTGACAGCACCTCCAGATCCCCGCCCAGGGGCATGTGCTCGATGCGGTTGCCAGGACCGATCCGCTCGGGGGTGTCGATGTGGAAGGAACGGATGCCGCGGCTGATGGCGATCTCCTGAAGGTGCGTGGTGTTCGAGGAGTTGTAGCCGCCGATGACCACCATCAGATCAAGCGGTTCATCCACCAGGGAGAACATGGCATCCTGCCGCTCCTGGGTGGCGTCGCAGATGGTGTTGAAGGCCAGGAAGTGGTCGTTGAGTTCGGCCGGGCCGTAGCGCTGCAGCATGGTGCGCTCGAACATGCGGCCGATCTCCTCGGTTTCGCTCTTGAGCATCGTGGTCTGGTTGGCCACGCCCACGCGCACCAGGTCCAGGTCGGGATCGAAGCCCGGGGAGGACGCCTTGGCGAAATGGGTCATGAAGTCCTCGCGATCTCCCTTGCCCAGGATGTAGTCGCAGACCATCTGGGCCTCGGCCAGATCCAGCACCACCAGGTAGGTGCCGGCGAAGGAGCTGGTGGCGAGGGTTTCCTCGTGCTTCACCTTGCCGTGGATGATCGAGCTGAAGGCGTGTTTCTTGTGCTTCTCCACGGTGTTCCACACTTTCGAGACCCAGGGGCAGGTGGTGTCGACGATGTGGCAGCCACGCTCGTTCAGCAGTTGCATTTCCTGCACGGTGGCGCCGAAGGCCGGCAGGATCACCACATCACCGACGCCCACCTCGGAGAAATCCTTGACCCCTTCCTCGACGCGGATGAACAGCACGTTCATGTCGCGCAGATGGGCGTTCACTGAGGGGTTGTGGATGATTTCGTTAGTGATCCAGATCCTCTCGCTGGGATAGTGACGGCGGGTTTCGTAGGCCATGGCCACGGCGCGTTCCACGCCCCAGCAGAAGCCGAAGGCCTCGGCCAGGCGCACGGTCAGCCGGCCATGGCGGAGCTCGTAGCCGTTCTCGCGGATCGTGGCGATCAGCTCACTCTGATAGGCCTGCTCCAGGTTGACCGCCACCTGCTCGCCCAGGCCGAAGCCGCGACGGTTGTAGCGCTCGGAGTGATGCAGCGAGCGTTTGAAGGCGCGGGTGTCCATGGCGTTGCCGCAGGGCAGGCAGGGGCCGACTCTATGGGCTCCTCCCCATCGACGGGCGAAAAAAAGCCCCGGTCGGAACCGGGGCGAGCAGCGACCCTGGGGTCGGAATGGGACGGAGCCGGGGGCTCAGTTCGTGGTGGACGCGAAGTCGGGGTAGGCCTCCATGCCGTGTTCGGAGATGTCGAGACCCTCGATCTCCTCCTTTTCGCTCACGCGGATGCCTCCGGAGAGGCTGCCGATGACCGACCAGGCGATCCAGGAACAGATGACTGCAAAGATCCCGTAGGAAATCACCCCCAGGATCTGAAGACCGAACTGGCCGAAGCCGTGGCCGGTGAGCAGGCCCTTGTCCATGTTGAAGAGACCCACGGCGAGTGTGCCCCAGATTCCGCAGGTGCCGTGCACGGACCAGGCGCCCACGGGATCATCAATGCCGAGACTGTCGATGAAACCGACAGAGAAGACAACGAGGGTACCGGCGATGAAGCCGACGACCCAGGCAGCGGGCATCGAGAAGCCGTCGCAGCCAGCGGTGACCCCGACCAGGCCGGCCAGGATGCCGTTGATGGTCATGGTCAGGTCAGGCTTGCCGGAGGTGAGCTGGGACACCAGGGTGCCGGCGATGCCGCCACCAGCGGCTCCGAGGGTGGTGGTCACCGCGATGTAGGGAACAGCAGCATCCATCGCCAGCTGAGAGCCCGGGTTGAACCCATACCAGCCGATCCAAAGGATCAGGCAGCCCAGGGTGGCGATGGCCAGGTTGTGACCGGGGATGGCCTGGGTCCTGCCGTCGGCGAATTTGCCGATCCTGGGTCCGAGCAGCATGGCTCCGACCAGTCCGGCCCAGGCGCCTACCGAGTGGACCACGGTGGAGCCGGCGAAGTCGATGAAGCCCAGCTGGTTGAGCCAGCCTCCGTTCCATTGCCAGCTGCCGGCGATGGGGTAGATGAAGGCCACCAGCACCAGCGAGAAGATCACGAACTCGCTGAACTTGATCCTCTCGGCCACCAGACCGGAAACGATCGTGGCGGCGGTGCCGGCGAAGGCCACCTGGAAGAGGAAGTCGACCGACGGCACCAGGGCCGCGTCGGTGACCATCTGCGGGGTCACGGTGGGATCGAAGAAGAGGCCGAGTGGCCCACCCTTGCCGTAGAAGAGCCAGCCGGGGATGACCGCCTCCCCGTACATCAGAGAAAATCCGATCAGCCAGTAGGCACTCGCCGCCAGGGCGAAGACGATCAGGTTCTTGGTGAGAATGTTGGTGGCGTTCTTCTGGCGACAGAGACCGGCTTCAACCATGGCGAAGCCGGCGTTCATGAAGATCACCAGGATGGCGGCGATCAACAGCCAGACATTGTTGATCAGGAAAGCCGGCGTGAGCTCCGGCAGCTCGGCGGCGTGGGCGGACAGGTTGAACACCCCGAGGCCGAAGAGGGCCAGGGGCACACAGGCCAGCCAGGTGAGCGTGCGGGAATTGGAGAGACCACGGATGCTGCGCAGCAGCAGTTCGGGAGCCTCGAGCAGACTTGCCTCCTGAAGACGCCGAGGCCGGCGTCGCCCAGGGGCGTGAGGAGCAACTGTCATGGAGCGCAACTTCGCACAGGATTTTGCTGGAAGAGGATGAATCACGCCCGAAGGCGTTCCTACATTGCAAAAGTGCACGCTGCCGAACCAATTGCTGGTGGCATCCGCTACAAAACCCCTGATCCGTTCACGCAGGGAGGGTTTCGGGGTCCCGCGGAATCAGTTCGGCAACACCGAGCCAGCTCACGGCCTCGGCGCTGAAGCGGTAGCGCAGAGGCAGCACCTCCACCCCCGCCGAGAGGGCCTCCCGGAACAGCTCGCCGTAGCGGGGATCGGCCGAATCTCCCGGGGCGAAGGACGTCACGTCGCCGCGGCTCAGGCAGGGAACAAGCAGCCCACGGGCCTCGGGGGCGACCGCCATCAGCTCCAGCAGGTGCTTCTGTCCCCTCTCGGTGACCGTGTCGGGGAAGAGGGCCAGCTCCCCACGGCTCCAGGTGGTGTTCTTCACCTCCAGGTAGATCGGGCGGGGATCCGGGGCCCCGGCGGCTGGGCTCAGCAGCAGGTCGATCCGGCTGCGGCCGCCTTTGCCGTAGGCCACCTCGGCGCGGATCGAGCCGATCGGTCCCAGCCAGGGCTCCAGGCAGCCCGCTTCGATCGTGGCCCGCACCAGCCGGTTGGGCAGAGCCGTGTTCACCCCCACCCAGCAGGGCTCCCCGTCACTGCCGTCCACGAGGGACTGCTCCCAGGTCCAGGCCAGCTTGCGTTCGGGCCTGGGGTCGTGGCGCAGACGCACTCGCCCTCCCTGGAGGAGCACCCCGGTCATCGGGCCCGTGTTGGGGCAATGGGCGGTCACCACCCGGCCGTCAGCCAGTTCCACATCCGCCAGGAAGCGTTTGTAGCGCCGCAGCAGCACTCCCTCCACCAGGTTCTGCAGCGGCAGGATCAGCCTGCCGCCGGGCGGGTCGAGCGAGGGGGCGACGGCACCGGCAGGGCTGGGGCTGGGCTTCGGATCCGGCATCGAGATCAGGGGCTGGCCAGGGGGGGCGGGCTCAGTGGCCCATGGTGCCGCCCGGCCGACGGGCCTCGCAGCGGGCGGCGGGGTGGAGAATCCCCCGGTGGATGGGGCCCAACGGCCTGACTGGATGGCGAAATCCCTGCGGCGCATCGCCTTGATCGTGGCGGTGGCCACGGCCCTGAGCAAGGTGGCCGGTCTGCTGCGCCAGCAGGTGATCGCCGCCGCCTTCGGGGTGGGGGCCGCCTACGACGCCTACAACTACGCCTATGTGCTGCCGGGATTCCTGCTGATCCTGCTGGGGGGCATCAACGGGCCGTTCCACAGCGCCATGGTGAGCGTGCTGGCCCGCCGCCCCCGCGAGGAGGGCGCCCACGTGCTGGCGGCCATCAACACCCTGGTGGGGGTGGGCCTGCTGGCGGTGACGGTGCTGCTGCTGGTGGCCGCCGATCCCCTGATCACCCTTGTGGGGCCTGGACTCGATGCGGAGCGCCACGCCATCGCCGTGCTGCAGCTGCGCTGGATGGCGCCGATGGCCCTGTTCGCCGGCCTGATCGGCCTCGGTTTCGGGGCCCTCAATGCAGCCGATGTCTTCTGGCTGCCGTCGGTGAGCCCGCTGCTGTCGAGCGTGGCGATGATCGCCGGCA
Source organism: Synechococcus sp. CBW1107 (assembly GCF_015841355.1). Taxonomy (NCBI): domain Bacteria; kingdom Bacillati; phylum Cyanobacteriota; class Cyanophyceae; order Synechococcales; family Synechococcaceae; genus Synechococcus; species Synechococcus sp. CBW1107. The sequence continues at coordinate 1,162,300 of NZ_CP064908.1, read as the reverse complement.
TCGGCCTGCTCTGGTTTCAGCTCGGTGCGGAGATCGCCCTGCCGGCCACTGCGGTCCTCGGGGGGATCGTGCTGGCGGCCACCACCACCCTCGGGGCGGTGCTGCAGTGGCTGATCCAGCTGCCCGCTCTGGCGAAGCAGGGCCTGCATCGTTTCCAGCTGGTCTGGGACTGGAAGCACGAGGGCGTGCGCGAGGTGATGCAGGTGATGGGCCCAGCCACGCTCTCCTCGGGGATGCTGCAGATCAACGTCTTCACGGATCTGTTCTTCGCCTCCGGCATCGTCGGCGCCGCCGCTGGACTGGGCTACGCGAACCTGCTGGTGCAGACGCCCCTGGGCCTGCTCTCCAACGCGCTGCTGGTCCCCCTGCTGCCGGTGTTCGCCAGGCTCACGGCCCCGGCGGATCGCCCCGCCCTGGTGGACCGGATCCGCCAGGGCCTGATGCTCTCCACGGCCAGCATGATGCCGCTGGGAGCTCTGTTCGTGGCCCTGGCCTCTCCGATCGTGGCCGTGATCTACGAGCGGGGCGCTTTCGACCGGGGGGCGGCGCTGCTGGTGGCCAGCCTGCTGATGGCCTACGGCGTGGGCATGCCGGCTTACCTCGGCCGCGATGTGCTGGTGCGGGTGCTCTATGCCCTCGGCGATGGCACGACCCCCTTTCGCTTCTCCCTGGCCGGAATCGGCTTCAACGTCATCTTCGACTGGATTCTCGTGGGCGGGCCCACTCCCTGGGGGCTGCAGCTGCCCGCCCTGAATTTCGGCGCCCCAGGCCTGGTGCTGGCCACGGTGGCGGTGAACCTGCTCACCTGCGCGGGATTGCTGCTGGCGCTGCAACGGCGCCTGGGGGGGCTCCCCCTGCGGGTCTGGGGACGGGACAGCCTGTTGCTGCTGCTGGCCGCCGTGGCGGGGGGGCTGGCCGCCTGGCTGCTCTCCAGCTTCGTGGGCTGGCCAGGCGGCCTGCTCGGCCAGCTGCTGCAGTGCTCCCTGAGTGCCGGCCTGGGGCTGGCGCTCTACGGCCTGATCGCCAGCTGGGCTGAGGTGCCCGAGGCCCGCGATCTGGCCCTGCAGGTGCGCGCTCGTTTCAGTCGGGGGTCCTGAGGGTCACCCGGCGTTCCTCGCGCACCTGGACCGGGATCTCCAGGTGGCTGCGGCCGAGCATCTGGGGGCCATCCACCGAGAAGATCCGCGCCTCGATCCCGAAATCACGAAAGGCGTTCTCCAGTTCCTGGATCAGGGCCTTCTCCACCTGGGCCTCGGCATCGACGACCTTGCCGATCAAGCGGCCGCCCAGGGGACCGATGCGCTGACGCACCACCTCTCGGGCATTGGTGACCTCGATGACCAGCATCCAACGCCTGCAACGGGTTTGAACCTTATTCGCAGCGCAACACCCTGGCAGGCAATGTCGTGGTTCTTCAGCCGCGTCACCCCATCCCGTGGGGCTCAGTGGCCCACGTTCTCGAGCACATCCTCGAGATCGCGCAACTGTCCGGGGGGGAGAAGGCGGGCCAGGGGCAGGCGGCTGGAGCCTCCGCCGATCGGCACCTGGACGGCTTCGAGGGCCTGGCGGGCGCACACCCCTGGCCCCTGATCGAGCCGCGCCGCGCATTCGATCGCCAGGGTCATCGCCAGACCGGCGTCGCCCAGGTAGAGATGCCAGTTCGCCACCTGGATGTACAGGCGGTCGGCCAGGGCCAGGCTCAGCTCCTCGAGTTCGGTTGCCGTCAGGCTCACTGGACCGGTGCGCGCTCAGGCTTCACCTTGGTCGAGCGTCGGGGTTCGTGGCCGCAGCCGCAACACGATGATGAGGTGCAGCAGCCAGCCCGCCCCCCAGGCGAGGCTCAGCCAGCCCAGATGTGTCCAGGGATGGCGCAGCCCCTGAACGAACCACAGGCCCGTGTTCACGGCGGCGAACAGACCGCCATGGAGGCAGAGGTTCACCACCCGCTCGTAGTGGCGGTAGGTCGGGTCGGTGGGGTCGGCAGGGCCGTACCAGCGGATCGGCATGGGGTGGGGAGACTCGGAGCCTGCGGAGGGCCGGTTCGATTGTGCCCCGGCGACAGTTGACGGATGGCCCCCCCGTGCGGTGAGAATGACCGTCATGCGCTTGTAGCTCAGCGGATTAGAGCATCTGACTACGGATCAGAGGGTCGGGAGTTCGAATCTCTCCAGGCGCGCTTCGAGAACCGTCCGACACCGGACGGTTTTTTTCTGGCTTCGGCATCCCCGAGGCATTCCTGGAGCCCGGCAGGAGCGCTGGGTTGATTTCTTACGATGGAAGCCTCGCGCCTTCCCGTCGACACCATGGTGGATGCCACCGGTACGCCTCTGAACCAGTCCCTGGCGGCCGGTGATCCCGCCATCGCCGCCCTGATCGGTCGGGAGCTGGAGCGTCAGCAGAGCCATCTCGAGCTGATCGCCAGCGAGAATTTCGCCTCCAGGGCCGTGATGGAGGCCCAGGGATCGGTGCTCACCAACAAGTACGCCGAAGGCCTCCCCCACAAGCGTTACTACGGAGGCTGTGAGCATGTCGACGCGATCGAGGAGCTGGCCATTGCCCGGGCCCGCCAGCTGTTCGGGGCCGCCTGGGCGAACGTGCAGCCCCACAGCGGTGCCCAGGCCAACTTCGCCGTGTTCCTGGCGCTGCTTCAGCCCGGTGACACGATCCTGGGCATGGACCTCTCCCATGGCGGCCATCTCACCCATGGATCGCCGGTGAATGTCTCGGGCAAATGGTTCAAGGCCGTCCATTACGGCGTCGATCCCCACACCCATCAGCTCGACTACGACGCCATCCGGGCCCTGGCGGAGCAGCACCGCCCCCGCCTGATCATCTGCGGCTATTCCGCCTACCCCCGCACGATCGACTTCGCGGCCTTCCGCTCGATCGCTGATTCCGTCGATGCCTTCCTGCTGGCCGACATGGCCCACATCGCCGGTCTGGTGGCGGCAGGGGCCCATCCCAGCCCCATTCCCCACTGCCATGTGGTCACCACCACCACCCACAAGACCCTGCGAGGGCCCCGTGGCGGTCTGATCCTCTGCAATGACGCCGAGTTCGGCAAACGCTTCGACAAGGCCGTCTTCCCCGGCAGTCAGGGCGGGCCCTTGGAACATGTGGTGGCCGCGAAGGCGGTGGCCTTCGGTGAGGCCCTGCAGCCCTCCTTCCGGGCCTACAGCCAGCAGGTGATCCGCAATGCCCAGGTCCTGGCCGAGCGGATTCAGGAGCGCGGCATCGCCGTGGTCTCCGGGGGCACCGACAATCACCTGGTGCTGCTCGACCTGCGCTCGATCGGCCTCACCGGCAAGGTGGCCGACCTGCTGGTGAGCGAGGTGAACATCACGGCCAACAAGAACACCGTGCCGTTCGATCCTGAATCGCCCTTCGTCACCAGTGGTCTGCGCCTCGGCACCGCCGCCCTCACCACCCGGGGCTTCAACACCGATGATTTCGTCGAGGTGGCCGATGTGATCGCCGACCGGCTGCTTCATCCCGACGACAGCGTCATCGAGCTGCGCTGCCGTGAGCGCGTGCGGGCCCTCTGCGAGCGCCATCCTCTCTACGGGCCTAGCCGCATTCCTCTGCCGGCCTGACCCTCACTGCCTAAGCTTTGGCCTCGATCAGGTCCCTGCATGGCTCCACCCGCGACGTTGATCCCAGCGTTGCCCAGCCCCGGGCCCGGGGCCGTCAGCGGGTTGTCGCCATTCCCCGGTGATCGGATGATCGCCTGTTGCTCGTGAGCATGGCCGCCAGTCCGCTCGCCGCGGCCTTCCTGACCTTCCTGATCGCGGCGCTGCTCACGGCTCTGATCGTGCCGCTGGTGCGACGCGTGGGGCTGCGCTACGGCCTCTTCGACCCTCCCGACACGCGCAAGCAGCACGACATCCCGATGGTGCGGCTGGGGGGGATCGGCATGGTGGCGGGGTTTTCCCTGGCCCTGGCCTTCACCTGGGCCCTCGGGGGCTTCGGCAACCTGGCCCCGGACAGGGACCAGCTCATCTGGACCACCCTGGCCGGCGCACTCTGTTATTTCGTCATCGGGCTGGCCGATGACCTCTTCGCCCTGCCCCCCCTGCCGCGCCTGGCCGGCCAGGTGGCCGTGGCCATGGCCGTCTGGAGCCAGGGGGTGCGCATCGGAGCGATCGATCTGCCCCTGGGCTTCTTCGGCCTGCCCGCTCTGGCCTTCTCGCTTCCCGACAGCCTCAGCCTGCTGGCCACGGTGATCTGGCTGGTGGGCATCACCAACGCCATCAACTGGATCGATGGGCTCGATGGCCTTGCTGCCGGCGTGGGTGGCATCGCGGCAGTGGGGTTGCTTTCGGTGAGTTTCAGCCTGCAGCAGAGCGCGGCCGGTCTGCTGGCCGCCGCCCTGGCCGGCGCCTGCCTGGGCTTCCTCCGCCACAACTTCAACCCCGCCCGGATCTTCATGGGAGATGGCGGCTCCTATTTCCTGGGCTTTGCCCTGGCGGCGATCAGCATCGTCGGTCCGGCCAAGGGGCTCACCACCGTCAGCCTGTTGTTCCCGCTGCTGATTCTCTCGCTGCCCCTGGCCGATATGTCGGCCGTGATCATGGGCCGGCTCAGCGACGGCCACTCCCCCTTCTATCCCGACCGTCGCCATCTCCACCACCGGCTGCTGCGCGCCGGCCTCAGTCACCGCCGCACGGTGCTGCTGATCTACGCCTTCACCCAGTGGCTGGCGGCCCTGGCTCTGGTGGCGGCCAATGTGGAACTGCGCTTCCTCTGGCTGGCGCTGGCCACCGCCGTGCTGATCGGCGCGGTGCTGGGATCCCGTCGTCAGCTCACCGCCCCTGACATCCCCTCCTCCTGCGACGCGGCCCGCGATGGCAACCCCTGAGCCGGGTACGCCGGTTGCCGAGATCCTCTGCATCGGCACCGAGCTGTTGCTCGGCAACATCCTCAACAGCAATGCGCGCTGGCTGGCCGAGGAACTGGCCGCTCTGGGTCTTCCCCACTATCGCCAGACGGTGGTTGGTGACAACCGCGAGCGGTTGATCCAGGTGGTTCTTGAGGCCTCCCAGCGCTGCAGCCTGCTGGTCTGCACCGGTGGGCTGGGCCCGACGCCCGACGACCTGACCACCGAAGCCCTGGCGGCGGCCTTCCAGACTCCGCTGGTGGAGCGACCCGAGATCTGGACCGAGATCCAGGCCAGACTCAGGGGGCGAGGACGGCCCATCGCCGCGAGCAACCGGAAGCAGGCCCTCCTGCCGGAGGGTGCCGAGCTGCTGCCCAATCCCACCGGCACGGCGCCGGGAATGATCTGGAGTCCTCGACCCGGCTTCACCCTGCTCACCTTCCCCGGTGTGCCGGCAGAACTGCAGGCGATGTGGACCGCCACCGCCGTGCCCTGGCTCCGATGCCATGGCGGGGCTTCAGCGGCGGTGTTCGAGAGCCGCCTGCTCCGGTTCTGGGGCATCGGCGAATCGGAACTGGCCGAGCAGGTCTCCGATCTGCTGGCGCTGGAGAATCCCTCCGTGGCTCCTTACGTCGGAGATGGGGAGGTGAAGCTGCGGATCACGGCACGGGCCACCACCAGCTCCGAGGCCCTCTCCATGCTGGAGCCTGTCGCCGCAGATCTGCGTCGGCGCACCGGCCGGCTCTGCTACGGCTCCGACGAGGACACCCTGGCCAGGGTGGTGCTGGAGCGCCTGCGGCAGAGGGGCCAGACTCTGGCGGTGGCCGAGTCCTGCACCGGGGGAGGGATCGGCGCGGCCATCTCAGCTGTGCCGGGGGCTTCGGAGGTGTTCCTCGGCGGGGTGATCGCCTATGCCAATCGGATCAAATCCGACCGGCTCGGCGTGGCGGCCGACCTGCTGGAGACCCATGGGGCGGTGAGTGATCCTGTGGCGATCGCCATGGCCAACGGCGTGCGTCAGCGTTTTGCCAGTGACTGGGCCATCGCCGTGACGGGGATCGCCGGCCCAGGGGGCGGCAGCGAGGCCAAGCCGGTGGGGCTGGTTCATATCGCCGTGTCGGGGCCCGATGGTTGCCGGAGCGAGGCGGTGCGCTTCTCCGGACGCCGGGGCCGCAGCTGGATCCAGCTGCTCACCGTGGGTGAGGCTCTGGACCATCTGCGGCTGCGACTCGTGGACTAGGGGCACCTACGTGAACACGAGGCATCAAACCGACAGGATTACGGCCTCAGCATGGTGTTGATGCGCCGGAGGTTGTGATCGACTGACTTAGACTTCTGTACGTCGCTCAGACCGAGTTCACCCATGACAACACCCTGGTAATGTCGACACCATCCATTGATCTGGCCCAGCATATCCTGCTTCAGTTCGGAATCATTCTGGCCGTAGGTTCTGCCAGCGCGGTATTCGCGCAGAAGTTGAGAGTGCCGGATGTTGTTGTCTTCCTTTTCATCGGAACGTTGCTTGGCCCAGAAATGCTCGGCCTTCTCGATATCAAGGTGGATTCGACGCTCAATCAGGTGTTGTTGATCTTCGGTTCCTGTTACATCCTTTTTGACGGCGGTGCGTCACTGCGCCTGCCTGTGCTCAAGGAGGTCTGGATCACAATTCTGAGCCTCGCCACGTTTGGTGTTCTCATCACTGCGGCCGTCACGGCTGTGGCGGCATTTTATTTCCTTGGTATTCCCTGGATTCAGGCCCTTCTCCTGGCCACGGCCATAGCCTCCACCGATCCAGCCACGCTGGTTCCAGTGTTCCGTCAGGTGAGAATCAGGGATCGTGTCGCCCAGACCGTGATGTCCGAGTCGGCCCTCAACGATGCCACCGGAGCCATCCTCACTTTCGCCGTTCTTGGTGTGGCGATGGGGCAAGGGCAGTTTTCTCTGTCCGAATCTCTGCTTGGACTGCTGCATCAGTCATTTTTCGGTCTGGTCGCCGGCCTTCTTCTCGGATATCTTGCCTCCACACTGATTGCCCATGAAACGTTCGGATTCCTGAAGGACTATTCACCAGTCGTTTCCCTCATGGCGGTGATCGGGGCCTACCTCAGTGCGAGCGGTCTGCATGCCAGTGGGTTCATGGCTGTGTTTGTCTTCGGATTCATGGTCGGGAACAAGGACGCGTTCGGATTCGCCATGAAGGAGGGTGAGCAGCAAAAACTCGATGATTTCGTGACGACCACGGCTCTGATCATGCGCATGTTCATCTTCTTCCTCCTGGGCAGTCAGGTTGATTTCGGCCTGATCACCCAATATCTCATCGGTGGTGTGGGAGTCGTTGTTGTGTTCATGCTGGTCGCCCGCCCGCTCACCGTGTTCCTCTGCGCGCTCCCCGACCGGCGGGCCCGCTGGTCGCTCAAGGAGCTGCTGTTCATGTGCTGGACCCGGGAGACCGGTGTCATTCCCGGCGCCCTGGCTGGACTGCTGCTCGGAATCGGTGCACCTGGAGCGAAACTGATCGCCTCAGTGACCTTCATCGCGATTCTGATGACGATCCTGATCCAGGCCACAACGACCCGCTGGCTCGCTTCTCGACTCGGCCTGCTCGAGGACAGCCTGCCCCTGCCCCTGCCCCAGGGCTGAACCGGCAAGGTCCTCAGCCGCTGACTGGGCAGGGTCCTCGTATGGTTGTTTTGGACGTCAGAGATGAGTGGTGAGCGCCGGCACGCTGTACGACAAGGTCTGGGACAGGCACCGTGTGGCCGAGCTGCCTGGAGGCTCCACCCAGCTGTTCATCGGCCTGCACCTGATCCATGAGGTGACCAGCCCCCAGGCCTTCGCAGCCCTGAAGGAGCTGGGTCTGGGTGTGCGCCACCCCGAGCGGACCGTGGCCACGGTCGATCACATCGTGCCCACCACGTCCCAGGCCCGTCCCTTCGCCGATTCCCTCGCCGAGGAGATGCTCTCCACCCTGGAGCGCAACTGCACGGAGCACGGCATCACCCTGCATGGCCTCGGCAGTGGCCGCCAGGGGATCGTCCATGTCATCGCCCCGGAGCTGGGCCTCAGCCAGCCGGGCATGACGGTCGCCTGCGGGGATTCCCACACCTCCACCCACGGGGCCTTCGGGGCGATCGCCTTCGGCATCGGCACCAGCCAGGTGCGCGATGTGCTCGCCAGCCAGAGCCTGGCGATGAGCAAGCTCAAGGTGCGGCGGATCGTGGTGGAGGGCAGCCTCCAGCCGGGCGTGTTCGCCAAGGACCTGATCCTCCACGTGATCCGCAGCCTGGGGGTGAAGGGCGGCGTGGGTTACGCCTACGAATTCGCCGGATCCTGCATCGAGGCCCTCTCGATGGAGGAGCGGATGACCCTGTGCAACATGGCGATCGAGGGGGGTGCCCGCTGCGGCTACGTCAACCCTGATGCCACCACCTTCGCCTACATCAAGGGCCGGCCCTTCGCGCCCGAGGGGGTGGCCTGGGAGCGGGCCGTGAGCTGGTGGAGAACCCTTGCCAGCGAGCCCGACGCCGTGTACGACGACGAGGTGCGCTTCGATGCCACCACGATCGCACCCACGGTCACCTGGGGGATCACCCCGGGGCAGGGGATCGGGGTCGATGAGACGGTGCCCACCCTTGAGCAGATGCCTGCGGAGGAGCGCCCGATCGCCGAGGAGGCCTATCGCTACATGGATCTGGCTCCTGGAGCACCGATCCGCGGCCTGCCGGTGGATGTCTGCTTCATCGGCAGCTGCACCAATGGCCGTCTCAGTGACCTGCGGTCAGCGGCTGCGGTGGCCCGGGGCCGACAGGTGGCTCCAGGCATCAAGGCCTTCGTGGTGCCCGGATCCGAGCAGGTGGCGGCCCAGGCCCGGTCGGAGGGGCTCGACCGGCTGTTCCAGGAGGCGGGCTTCGAATGGCGTGAACCCGGCTGTTCGATGTGCCTGGCGATGAATCCGGACCGTCTGGAGGGCCGCCAGATCAGTGCCAGTTCCAGCAACCGCAATTTCAAGGGTCGGCAGGGTTCCGCCTCTGGCCGCACTCTGCTGATGAGCCCGGCGATGGTGGCCGCGGCCGCCGTGACCGGCCGGGTGAGTGATGTGCGCGAGCTGCTGGAGAATCCCTCCGCTTTCGCCGCCGTTTCTGCCGACCCCAGGCCGCTGGCGGTGTCCCCTTCCCTGCTGCCGTGACTGACTCCCCCTTCCCCTTCGGCCCGATTCCCGCTGTTGAGGGCCGTGTCGTCGTCCTCAGCGGCGATGACATCGACACCGACCGGATCATTCCGGCCCGTTACCTCAAGTGCGTCACCTTCGAGGGGCTTGCCGAGGGGGCCTTCGCCGATGACCGCCTTGAGCTGGAGGGCTCCCACCCCTTCGACCGCCCGGAGCATCAGGGGGCCACGATTCTGGTGGTGAACCGCAACTTCGGTTGCGGCTCCAGCCGGGAGCATGCTCCCCAGGCCCTGATGCGCTGGGGCATCCGCGCGGTGGTGGGCGAGAGTTTTGCCGAGATTTTCTTCGGCAACTGCCTGGCTCTGGGGATCCCCTGCCTCAGCGGTGATCACGCCACGATCCTGGCGCTGCAGCAGCAGGCCCTTGCCGAGCCCTCCGCCGGATTTCAGCTGGATCTGGCCACGGCGGAGATTCTTGGTCCGGCCGCTGCCGGCTTGGAGGAGTCGGCGCAGCGCTGGAGCCTGGAGCTGGACGCGGGCCCTCGGCAGATGTTGCTCAGCGGCCAGTGGAATGCCACGGGCCAGCTGCTGTCCCACGAGGAGGAACTGAGCCGGACGGCGGCACGCTTGCCCTATCTGGACAGCTTCGCCGCCGTGGCCTGAGAGTCAGAACGGGTTCCGTTGTGCTCCTCCGGTGCCACTGAGTTCAGGCCGGAAGGGGACGAACGGCACCCCTGTCCCCTTGAAGCCGAAGTCGTTGAGGCGGATCCGCACCCCGCCGATGCCCTCATAGGGGCTGTAGAAGACGCTGAGGGCGTAGGAACGGCGCTGCCAGCGCAACTCCACGTAGGAACCGGTCAACTCGCCGTAATTGGGTGAGGAGGGGTCCACGTTGATGCCGATCCCGCCGTTGAACAGCAGCGGACCGGCAATCTGCTGGGTGAGACCGATGCCCACGGTGCCGAGATCCACGGCTGCGTCGAAACCGAAGGGGCTGAGGCCGTTGCGCAGGGTCAGGCCACCGGTGACCGTGAGCTGGGTGAAATCGAAGAAGCGCTTGTTGAAGTGACCGAGGGTGAGGGTGGGACCACCGGAGATCGAGAAGGTGTTCTGATAGGTGCCGTCACCGAAGTAGGCCAGATTCCCTGAAAGATTCGTGTTCAGGGTCAGCCCAGGGACGATCGGCTCCGGGGAGTAGCGCAGAGCCCCATCCGGCGTGGAGGGCAGCTCACGGCCGCGCCACAGCTCCAGGGAGCTGTTCAGTGAAGCCACCGCATTGGCTCGCCAGAGCTGGGCAAGGTTTCTCGATTCCCTGCCGCTGCTGAGGAACTCGTTGCTCTGGTAGTTGCCCAGCCCCACCCGCCAGAAATAGCGGTTGCTGAGCTTGCCCCAGTCGGGGAGGGTCTCGTCTTTCTCGAGGGAGGCGCCGTAGGCCGAATAGACGTCCTGCTCGCCGAGGGATCCATTCCAGATCCTGAAGCGGTAGGCCGCGAAGAGACGGGCCGTTGTGGAGCCCACCAGAGGGAGGTTGATGTTGCGATCCATCTGGCCCCAGCTGCGGGTGCCGTTGGCGATGTTCTCGGGATTGAAGGTGGAGATGTCGAGATTCAGGCTGGTGTTGAATCCCAGCAGCGGCGTCTTCAGCCTGGCCTCCAGGCCGAACAGATCGCCCAGGGTGTTGTCCTGGCTCACCGAGGGTCCGGTGGCCTGGCCGCCTGGGAGGGGATAGCTGTCGGTGGTGCCCTTGTAGGCACGCTCGAGCATGAACTGGGGCTCCAGTTCCAGGGTTCCCTTCTCCCCGATCCGGATCGGCCGCAGACGCCGGCCCACGTAGAAGCCGTCCCGGTCCTCCTGATCGACCCCCAGCACCCAGCGGTTCTCCACCTCCTGCTCTTTGCGGATGCGCGTGCGCGTGGTCACGGGAATGGCGAGACGGTCTTCCAGGATCAGCCGGTTGCGCTTGGAGGTGATCAGCAGATCGCCGTTGGCGTCCTGGGTGACCACCACCTGATCCGCATCCATCCACGACTGGGACGGTGTGAAGGGGTCGTTGCTGAAACTGGCGCGGTCGCTGCGCCAGCCGTTGGGGGTGAGCACGATCCTCGCGGCCTGATAGCGGAGATGGGTGAGGGTGCCCTGCACCGCCTGGCGGTTCTCGTCCGAGCGCAGCCCCCGCACCTGGGGTGGCTGCGCCGGGCCGAAGTCGCTGTCCTGGTCTGTGGTCACCGCGTTGGCACCACCAGCCTGACGACTGCGCTCGATCACCAGCCCTTCCCGTCTGCTCACCTCGGAGATGCGCTGCTCGATCGCGGCGGCGGCGGCGGCGCGCTTGCGTTCCTGGTCGCGCATGGCCCGGAACGAAGGTCGGCTCCCGCTCCCCTGGGTGCCCTGGGCCGCATCAGCGCCGCTGGCAGGTGTCGGTGGCTCCTGCTCCGGCTGCGGTGCCTCACCGCCCATGGCCACCTGCTCGAGGGCCTCGGGCAGGGAGCGGGGGCGGTCCGGGGGTTCGGCGCCACGGTTGGGGCAGCCCTTGGCCGGGCGCAGCGTGGCCTGCGGATCACCCTTGGGCGGAGGATCGCCCCCGAAGCGGTAACGCAGGCCCAGCAGGTAGGCGTTGCTGCCCTCCCGGACGCCGTTGTAGGTGCCGAAGGCTCCGGAGCGGTGGTGAATCCGCCCCACCATCGACCACTGGGGCGAGAGGGATCCCTCGATCTCAAAGCCCAGATAATTGAGGAACCGGGCCGACTTCTCCCGGTAGGTGTTCTCGTAATTGCTGAGGTTGGTGTTGAGGCTCACCCCCTGCACGAACCCCAGGCTAAGCCAGGGTTGCAGCCAGGCCCGCAGGCCGATGCCGCCGGTGAACTCGCCGAAGCTCTGGGCGGAGGTGGAGAGGTTGGCCACCTCGGAGGCGGTGAACGGCCCGGTGTAGCGCCCGCCCTTCTGAGCCGAGGCCCAGTGGCCGAGCGCGTTGAAATCCAGCTCCAGGGCGAAGGGGCCGGCCTTGATCAGTCGCTTCTGCAGGCCAGCGCCCAGGACCCGCTCCGGCCGGAAGACACCCTGACCGGTGAAGGTCTGGCCGAAATCGGAGTGGAACATCTGCCCGCCCCAGAGGGTGGCACTCCAGGGGTGGGGGTGCCAGTCAGGGATCTCGGGCAGCACCGTCGGACAGGCGATCGGCTGGGGCTCGGGGAGCGGCTGGGAGGGGTCCTGCTCGACGTCGAGATCCTCCAGGCTGGTTTCGAGGTCGAGAACTCCGTAGACATCCTCCATCTCGCCTTCGCCTTCGATCAGGCCGTAGCGGAGCATGCTGCCCTGCAGGTACTGCTGGCCACGCCAGAAGCGCACGCTGCCCGTGGCGTAGAGGGTGCGGGTGGTGGTGTCGTACTCGAGGCGTTCCGCCATCAGCCGGCCGCCGGCCAGCACGGCCTTGGCATTGCCGGTGGCCACGTAGCGATTGATCACCAGGTCAAACCCCTGTTGATCAGCGCTGATCTCCAGTTCCTTGGGAGGGGTCTTGACGGCAGGTTCCGAGGCGGCTGTTCCCTTGTCTTCGGGGGGAACAGGCGGTTCAGCCCCTGCCGGTTCAGTCGGACGTGGGATCGGAGCGGGCTCGGATTGGGCGGCGCCGGGCTCGCTGGTCGTGCCGTCGGCTCCTGTGCCGACCGATCCCACGGCGGAATCGACTGGCTTCCCTTCAGGGACCGCCGGGTCGCCGCCGCTGACACCGGCTTCACTCTGGAGTGCTGGTGGGGGATCTGAGCTCAGGGTCTGGGCCCGGCTCACCGCCGGTGTTGCCAGGGTTGCCGCGCCCACCAGTCCGATGGTCCACCGGATAAGCGTTGCTGAGGGCACCACATCTCCAGGACCGCGGCCGATCCTGCCATGCCAGGGATGGCGCGGGTGTGCTGCTCAGACGGCTTGATGCAGTGACCCCTCCCTCAGTGGACGGTTTTCAGTCTTCGAGATCCTTGCGGCTGGGGGTCCGGCTGGGATCGCTGGCCAGGAAGCCGAAGACGAAGATGCCGATGAAGAAGAAAACGACCGAGTAAACGGAGATCTTGAGGGCGAGCATGGTTCCGTCCGGCGGGTGACAGGGAGTGACAGGCGCCAGGTGGGGCCTGAACGACCCTGCGGCAGCGGCATCATCCTATGGGTCGCTGATGGCCGGGATCGATGACGCAGGGCCTGGATCCCCAGCTTCCCCCCGAGATTGAAACGTTTCGATCACGTTCGAGACTGGACCTGCTCTCCTCCTGGCGGCTGCGTGGCGCTGATGGGGCCTGGCAGGAAGCTCTGGCCGACCCCTGGGCCCGCCTCCATCGTCCCGACTGGCACGCCCGTGGTCTGATGGCCTGGCCGCGCGGTGGGCAGACCCGGCATCTGGTGCTGGAGCTGGGCTGTCCCCCCAGCTGGCGTGGCCGGGCACCGGCCCTGGCTCGCCTGGTGTTGCGCTGGTGGGCCGACGCCGCCGAACTCAGGGTCGACGGCCGCACGGTCCACCGCGGTGACCTGTTCGACAGCTCCTGCCGCTGGGCCCTGCCCCAGCGCTGGTGGGAGGGGGAGACGTTGCTTCTGGAACTGGAGCTGCGCAGTCCGCTCCACGACGACGGCGCCCTGATGCTCAGCCGGATTGAGGCGGAACCCCTGGATCCCGCTGACCCGGATGGCCTGCTGGCGCTCACGCGGCTGGAGCTCGCACAGCTGCGGCAGGCCTCGCCGGGGGAACCCGGCGGGTTCCATCTGCTCGGCCATGCTCACCTCGACCTGGCCTGGCTCTGGCCCGTGGCCGACACCTGGCAGGCCGCCGAGCGCACCTTCCGCTCGGCCCTCGGCCTGATCGGGCACCACAGCGAGCTCCACTTCGGCCATTCGACACCGGCGCTGTACGCCTGGCTGGAGCGTCACCGGCCCGAGCTGTTCGGGCGGATCCGCTCCGCGATGCGGGCTGGCCGCTGGGAGCCGATCAATGGCCCATGGGTGGAAACCGACTGCGTGCTGGTCGATACGGCCTCGCTTCTGAGGCAGTTCCAGGAGGGCCAGGCCTACAGCCGCCGCACCTTCCCCGAGTGGGAGCATCATCTGGCCTGGCTTCCCGACAGCTTCGGCTTCGCCGCAGGTCTGCCGGCGGTGGCCGCAGCCACCGGGGTGCGCTGGTTCTGCACCCACAAGCTGGCCTGGAACGCCACCACCCCTTTCCCGCACCGGCTGTTTCGCTGGCGCAGCCGCTGCGGCGCCGAGGTGCTGGCTCTGATGAGTGCCCCGATCGGAACGGATGGCGACCCGCTGGCCATGGAGCGCTACCGGTTGGAGTGGCAGGCGGCCACGGGTGTCGCTGAGGCGCTCTGGCTGCCGGGGGTGGGGGATCACGGCGGTGGGCCCACCCGGGAAATGCTGGAGCAGCTGGATCTCTGGCGTGACAACGACGCCACGGCGCCCCAGCGGCACGGCAGCCTGCGCGACTATCTGCGTCGGCTGGAGCCCCTGCACGCCCGGCTGCCCGTCTGGCGCGATGAGCTCTACCTGGAGCTGCACCGGGGTTGCGCCACGACCCGCCCCGACCAGAAGCGCCACAACCGCACCCTGGAGCGGCTGCTGCGCGAGGCCGATCTCGCCACCGTTCTGCTCGGGGATCCGGGCCATTGCCTGGAGCCTTCGGGCTGGCGGGATCTGCTGTTTCAGCAATTCCACGACATCCTGCCGGGCACCTCCATCCCGGAGGTGTTCGAGCAGGCCGAACCCCAGTGGAGAGCGGCGCGCCGCCGGGCGTCCCACCGCCGTGATCGGGCGCTGTGGGCCTGGCTGGAGAGCGGTGGGGCCCCTGCCCAGGGGATGGGCGGCGAGGTGGAGCCGTGGTGGTGGGCCCAGCTGCAGCCCCTGCCGGCCGCCCCCCTCACCCTGCGCCTGCCGGCCGGCCACTGGAGCCTGCGCGAGCAGCCCCTGCCCTCGCAGCCGGCCCCATCCGGTGGCCACTGGGTGCAGCTGCCCTCTCCAGGCGGCGTGGCGGCCCTCCAGCTCCGGCGTCAGCGCCAGCCGCCCGGGGCCATGCCGCCCCAGGCTGGCCATGACCCCTCGATCGTGAATCCGGTGCGGCTGGAGACCCTCGCCGCCGGCGAGCGCTGGCGGCTGGGCAATGGCCTGCTCTGGGCCCAGCTCGGCCCCTTCGGTCTCGAGCAGCTCTGGGGGGGCGACCACAGCCCTCAGCTGGCCGAGCCGCTGCAGTGGCGGCGCTGGATTGATCGCGGTGAGTTCTGGGATGCCTGGGATCTGGCCGCCGATTACCGCCAGCACCCCCTGCCCCTCCACTGGGAGCCGGGCCCGGTGCTGGCGGAGGCCGGACCGCTCTGCACCCGTCTGGTCTGGCGTGGCCGCTGCGGCGCCAGCGCCCTGCGCCTCGATCTGCAGCTGCGGGCCGGCTGCCCCTGGCTGGAGCTCAACCTGCGGGTCGACTGGCGACAGCGCCATGAACTGCTCCGTCTGGAGCTGCCGCTGCAGCATCCGGCCGTGCGCTGGGCTGCCGACACCAGCGCGGGAGTGATTGAGCGGATCGCTGCGGCCGCCAATCCGCGGGAAGCCAGCCGTTGGGAGGTGCCGGCGATCAGCTGGCTGGCGAGCCAGTCCTCAACCGGAGGTCTGGCGGTGCTGCTCGATGGCCCCCAAGGGGTTTCAGGCACCCCTGAAGCCCTGGGTGTCTCGCTGTTGCGCGGGCCCACCTGGCCTGATCCCGGCGCCGACAACGGAGCCCAGCGCCTGTGCCTGGCCCTGATGCCCTGCGCTCAGGGCTGGCGTCAGGCCGGGGTGGCGGCGGCGGCGGTGCGCTTCCGCGAGCCGTGCTGGCTGCGCCCGGCCAGGGGTGAGTCCGACTCGGTGCCGGGATCGGTGCTGCATCTGGGTCATCCCGACCTGCGCCTGATCAGCCTCGTGGCTGAAAGCCAGGGCGAGGGCGACGTCAGCGGCGGCCTCGCCCGACTGACGGTGCAGAACCTCTCCCCTTGCCGTCGGCAGCTGGAGCTTGGAGATGAGTGGGAGGTGCACGAACGGATCGATGCCCTGGGGGATCGGCTCACCGCCCCTGCCGGATCGGAGAGCGCCTGGCCAGACAGCGGAGGACACACCCGTGTGGGGCCCTGGCAGCTGGCCAGCTGGCGGATCAGTCGTCGTGGTCGTCGAAGGGGTCCGTGAGCTGCTTGGACGGTGGCCCGAAGGCGGTGTACACGCCGAAGCCGGTGAGGGCGAGAAGCGCCACCAGAACGGTGATCGCCACGGAAATGGCCGGAGAGGTTTCGCTCAAGGGTGGTGCTGGTGGAGAACAGGCCGGCGGCGAAGTCCGGAGGGGGAGCCGGACCGTCACAACTCTCGACGAGGGCTGCGCCTGCTGCCGCTTGACCCTTACAGTAACGAGCCAATCCCATGTGCCAGAGAGGACACCACAGCCATGGCCCAACGCACCCGCCTGGGAAATTTGCTGCGCCCCCTCAACTCGGAGTACGGCAAGGTCGTACCCGGCTGGGGAACCACCCCGGTCATGGGCGTCTTCATGGCGTTGTTCCTGGTCTTCCTGCTGGTGATCCTGCAGCTGTACAACCGGTCCCTGCTCCTCGACGGCATCACCGTCAACTGGAACGGCATGGGTTGATCGCCGGGATCTCCCCTCACTGCCGCACCCAATCTGAGACCCCTCCTCCATGAACTTCTTCGGGATCGGTCTTCCTGAGATGGCGGTGATTGCCGCCATCGGGCTGCTTGTTTTCGGGCCTAAGCGTTTGCCTGAGCTGGGTCGCACCCTCGGGCGCACGCTCAAGGGGTTCCAGTCGGCCTCCCGAGAGTTCGAGCAGGAGTTCCGCAAGGCTGTCGACACCGAAACCGTGTCCGCCACCAGCCTGGGTTCCGAAGCCCTGGCGGCCGAGCCCATGACGGCTGAGGCCCAGCCCGTGGTTGAGTCCACTCCCGCCTCCACCGAATCGCAGACGGACGTCACGTCTGAAGCCTCCCCATCCAGCTGAGGGTTGGTGCTGCAGTCCGTTGCCTGCCTGTGCCTCGGCGGGCACCCGCGATGAGTTCCACAGCCGCACCCTCTGCCGACCTGCAGTTGCTGGTCGGGCTCGGCAATCCCGGTGAGAAGTACGCCCAGACCCGCCACAATGTGGGCTTCATGGTCCTGGATCAGCTCGCCCGGCGGGACGGTGCCTCGTTCCGGGCGAACGGCAAGCTGCATGGAACCATCGCTGATCTCGGCCAGGGCTCCGATCGCTTGCGACTGCTCAAGCCCAGCACGTACATGAACGAGAGTGGCCGTTCGATCAGGGCCACGCTCGACTGGTTCGGGCTCCGCCCCGATCAGATGCTGGTGCTGGTGGACGACATGGACCTGCCCCTGGGGCGCCTGCGCCTGCGCCGTTCCGGCAGTGCCGGCGGCCACAACGGCTTGCGCAGCACCATCAACCATCTGGGCAGCCAGGATTTCGCCCGTTTGCGCATCGGCATCGGCGCGCCGGCGCTGGACCCGGCTCTGCGCAGAGCCCGTACGATTTCCCATGTGCTGGGCCGCTTCGAGGCTGACGAGCTGCCGTTGCTGCAGCAGGTGCTGACCGAAGTGCTTGACGGTGTCGGATTCATCCGCCGCTGGGGTTACGAGAGGGCCGGCACCCGTCTGAACAGCTTTAAGCCCAACCCTCTCTGACGCTGACTTCGTTCTGCCGCCCCGTGCCCTGATCCCTTGAGCCGCCTGCCCGCCACCACCGCCCAGCTGCGGGTGCTGCATCAGAGCTTCAGTCATCAGCTGCTGGAGGGCGAGGTGGCGGCCGGCGGCTTCCACTGGACCTTCCGCTGGGCGTTCGGGCGGGGAGAGCTGACGGTGGAGCCATCCCTGGGTCGTGCCCTGATTCAGGATGCGCTGCTGCGCTTCCTGCTCCAGGTTGATTATCAGCTCGAACCGGGCGGCGACTATGCCTTCACCGTGCGGGCCAAGTTCTAGGGCTGTTTCAGCGTGTCTCCGGCGCCGCTGCCAGGGGGTGACCCAGCAGGCGCTCCAGCAGCAGCTGGGCCACCACGTCATCCCAGTCGCGGGGTGGTTGCCGCAGGCCCTGGGGCAACAGGCGACGCCAGCCGCGGGCCGGGTGGAGTTCAAAGAAGCGTGCCCTCGCGGCCAGGGTTGACCCGTGCTCCTCCACCAGCAGCACGGGCGCCAGCGGCTCCAGCCGTTGCCGCCAGCTGGCGCTGCCGGTGCCATTGCCGAGGATCACAGCCTCCACATCCCCTTGCAGCAGCCAGCCTTCCAGGCGCCTCCAGGCCTGCTCAGGAGGGATCACCAGGGCTTCGAGCAGCTGCTTCCGGCTCCGGTCTGTGCGCACCAGGCCGCACTTGCTGCGCCCAGGGTCGAGCCCCGCCAGGGCACCCTGGATGGGAAGACCCGGTGCTGCTGGGCGCGTCATGGCTGCCCCCGCCCAGGCCCCTGCCGCTCCGGCCGTGGCTCGCCTGGGGCTTCGCTCAGGCGCAGGTCGAGCACCAGCGGATCGGGGGTCTCGGCGTCACGGACGGCCACGGCCTCGAGGGTCACGGTCTGCCCGGGGGGGCGCTCGCTCAGTTCCCGCCCCAGCCGGTTGAAGGCCGCCACGTCGAACTGAACACCGTCGGCGATCGAGCCCTGGCGCTGGGCCTTGGCGAAGGAGGCCGCCAGCAGCAGGTTGAGGCGGTTGCGGACCTGCTCGCTGGAGCGTTCATCGCCCTCCAGCACGGTGGAGGCCATCAGATCTCCCTTGCGCAGCACCTGGCGGTTAGGCCTGAGGTCGGGGAAGCCCAGCACCTGGTCCTCGCCCCGCAGCACGTTCGCGGCCGAGAGGATGCTCACCACCCAGGGCCCGCCCCTGGAGATGCGAGATTCGAGGGTGGCGATGTCCTGGCGGGGCACCAGCAGGATCTGGCGGTTGGGGGTTTCTGAGGGCAGCACCCGCTGGAAGGCATTCAGATTGGCCTGACGCAGCAGTGCCACGACCGCGGCGTTGGCTTCGGTTGCGTTGCGGGGGTTCACCTTGGCGCTGGCCAGGGGTTGTCCGCTGCTGATCACCACATCGCCGCGGCGCAGCGCGATCAGTTTCTCCTCCAGTCCCTTGAGTTCTGTTTCGCCGGCCGTGATCAGGCCGCGCACCCGGGCCAGCTCCGTTTCGGTTTTGCGGATGTCCTGGTCCCTGGCGCGGATGTCCCGGTTGAGGCGGTCGCGCTGGACCAGCAGGTCCTGGCGCTGAGCCAGCAGGGGCTTGAGTTCGCCGCGCAACTGGCGCGTCTGGATCTCAGCGGCGGTGAGCTGACGCCTGGTCTGCTCCCGATCGCGGCGCGCCCGCTGCAGCGCCGCTTCCACCCTGGCCTGCTCCTGGCGGCTGCGTCGCAGGTTCTGCTCACTGCGGCGCAGGGTGGTGCGGCTGTCGAGCAGCCTGGCCTGCAGGGCATCGAGTTCGAACAGTCCAACGCGCAGGCGCTCGCTCACCGCCAGCATCAGTCCGAGGGAGACGGCGCTGATGAGGCTGCCTGTGAGGACCGTGATCAGCACGGCCGTCTTGCGTGGCCGCAGGTTGAACAGACTGAGTCTGGCCTTCCCCACCCGGCTGCCCAGCCGATCCCCCAGGGTGGCCAACACCCCCCCGAGAGCCAGAAGGGCCAGAATCAGCAGCCAGCCGGACACAGCACCGTGCGGGAAGGTCCAGTATCAACCGCGGTCGCAACCGGTTCAGCTGAAGCGCTTGGCCAGGGCCACCGGATCGAAGACCGTGATTTTCTTGCGATCGATCTGCACCAGTCCTGCCTGGCGCAGATCGCCCAGCAGACGGGTGATCGTCACCCGTGTCGAGCCGATGGCCTCGGCGATCGCCTGATGGGAGAGGCGAAGGTCGATCGTGATGCCTTCGCTCCCGGGCACTCCGAAATCACGGCAGAGCACCAGCAGGAAACTCACCAGCCTTGACGACATGTCCCGGTGTGTGAGGGTCTCGATCATCGTCTCGGTCTGCAGGATCCGCGAGGAGAGGCCTTGCAGGAGGAGCAGGCCCACGCTGGAGTCCTGCTCGATGGCCCGCCGCACCGAACCCGCCGGGGCCGCCACCAGTTCCACCCGGGTGAAGGCCACCGCGTGGTAGAAGCGATCCGAACGCTGACCCGTGAGCAGGGAAAGCACCCCGAACAGGCTGTTTTCCCTCAGCAGGGCCACGGTGATTTCTTCACCCGATTCGTACACCCGCGAGAGACGCACGGCCCCCCGGCGCAGCAGATAGACCCGCTCAGCCGGATCACCGGGAAAGAAGATCGTCTTACCCCGCTCAACGGTTTCGATCACGCAGCCGCTCAGGCCGCGCATCACATCAAGGAGCGTGCTCGCTCCGCTCGCGGCCGCGGCGAGGCCCACGGGAGCTGGTGTCGCTGGGCCGCCCGTGCGACTGAATCCGCGCATCGCGCCAACCATGTTTCGGCGGAGCAGGTGTGAGATGGACGGTAAGGATCGCCCATGGCGAGCCCTGTAGTCACCGACACTAATGAATTGCATCCACACAGGTCCGGCCGGGCTTCGCCCATGGGTGCAGTACGGGTGTTCGCGCTAGGGATGGTGGCTCAGCCTTGCTGGCGGCCAGGACACCGCTACATTCGGGTTCGGCTTCCCTTGGGGTGTTGATGACGGCCAGCCTGCGCAATGCCTCCGCCGAGTCGCGTCATCCCGTGCGCGCCGCCGGGACGTCCCGGCCGCTGCCGCCCCGCTCCCGGCCGCTGCCCGCGAGGCCCGAAGGTCTGCTTCAGGTGCACACCGCCTCGTTCCGCGGCAGTTTCGACGGGGTGTTCAGCCAGGCCCTGCGCAGTGCGGGACTGGGCAGCCGGGTGCTGATCAGTCAGTTCCTCAAGGGGGGGGTCGACCAGGGGCCTGAGCACAGCCTCAGGCTCTGTGGCCGGTTGCAGTGGTTGCGCCCGGCCGTGCCCTCCTGTCTCACCCAGCCTGCAGACCTGGAGCCGGAACCCGTGCATGCCGCCGTGCGGGAGGTGTGGGCCTTCAGCCGCGACCAGTTGCTGGGGGCCGCCGTGGAGCTGATGGTGCTCGATGAACTGGGACTGGCGATCGAGCTGGGTTTTCTCGCCGCTGAGGAGGTGATCAGCACCCTGGAGCAACGGCCAGCCCACCTGGATGTGATCCTCACAGGACCGTCCATCCCCCTGGAACTGCTGGCCATGGCCGATCAGGTCACCCAGCTGCGGCGGGGAGGTGCCCCATGCTGAAGAACGACCGCTGGATCAATGCCCTGGCCGCGGAAGGGATGATCCAGCCCTTTCAGCCCACCCTGGTGAGGCATCTGGAGCCGGAGACCGCCACCCGGCCGGTGCTGAGCTTCGGCTGTTCCTCCTACGGCTACGACCTGCGCCTCTCGCCGCGGGAGTTTCTGATCTTCCGCCATGTGCCCGGCACGGTGATGAACCCGAAGCGGTTCAATCCCGGCAACCTGGAGCCCGCCCCCCTCCACCATGACGAGGATGGGGAGTACTTCATCCTGCCGGCCCATTCCTACGGCCTCGGCGTGGCCCTGGAGAAGCTGAAGGTTCCGCCGACGATCACCGTGATCTGCCTGGGCAAGAGCACCTACGCCCGGCTGGGCATCATCGTGAACACCACGCCGGCGGAGGCCGGCTGGGAGGGGCATCTCACCCTCGAATTCAGCAATTCATCCGGTGCGGACTGCCGGATCTACGCGAATGAGGGCATCACCCAGTTGCTGTTCTTCGAAGGAGATCCCTGTGACACCACCTACCAGGATCGCGCCGGCAAGTATCAGCATCAGCCGGAGCGCGTGACTCTGGCCAGGGTCTGACCCTGGCCAAGGCCTGACTCAGGGCATCCCCATGGCCCGGCGCACCTGGCCGATGCAGGGGAGCCCGCTCGGGCAGAGGCGGATCACACGGCTGTTCACCACGAAGTGGGTTTCGGCGCCCGGTTCGCCTGGACCGCTTCTCGCCACAGAAGCCGGCGCTATCGGTGTGGAGCTCCGGACGGCCGACGGGCCTGCGAAGGAGTCGCCGCTGCTGCCGGCGCCAAGGCCCTGGATCCTCCCCTCCACCGAGCGCAGCAGGTTGGTGTAGCCCGGAGCGGAGGCTCCCTGCAGTGTTCCCTGGATCGCCGCCGCCCCCATCGCGTCGATCAGCATCTGGCCGTGAGCCGCCGGTGCGATCAGCAACAGAAGCAGCAGCAGAGGAAGCGGTGGCATGGCAGGGCTGGCTGAGGGGCTTCCAGGCACAGGTCGGTCAGGGGGCCAGGCGCGCTTTGTGCAGGCGGGCGCGGCTGTACCAGGCGGCGATCTCTGGAGCCCACGACTCCAGATGGGGCCACATCAGATCACAGAGCTGGCGGATCTCCAGCTGCGCATCCAGCTTGGCGCGCAGGTCCAGAAAATGCAGGAAGGCCCTCAGACTGAAGCTCACCACGAAGTGCTGGCGGTAATCGAAGGGGAGGATGCCGCGGGCATGTTCCTCGGCGAAGCCGGCGGCCAGCAGGTCGCGGTAGCGCATCGCAGCCTGGCGGCAGAGCTCCAGGTCCAGTCCTCGCTGGATCTCGTCGTAGCTGTACTTCTTGCCCTGGCGGTCGCTGTAATCGCCGATCGGGCGCAGATAGAACACCTCCTCGAGATCGAGGCTGCCATCGGCGGCTTTGCAGATGCGATCGCCGGTGTAGCGCATGGATTGCACATCGAAACTCACCCCCACCCGGTGGGTGCGGGCCTGCTGCATCACGGAGTGGGGAAACCAGCCAACGTTGAGCACGATCTGGGCATGCTCCAGCGGGCCGTAATGGCCGCGTTCGCCGGAGAGCAGGCGCTTGACGCAGATCTCGCCCGCCGTGCGTTCATCGGGCCACTCGGCGCGGTCAGCCGCGACGAACCCCTCGCTGTAGTCCTGGTGCATGGCGGCATAGACGCACTGCTGGGGGTTGGGAGTGGCGGCGATCAGCTCGACCCGGAAACGGTCCATGGGGCTGCGGGCAGGGGAGAGGTGGCGGTGGAGTCAGGCGTGGCTGCGGGGGCCGGCCTGGGCCTGGGCTGGTGTGGTCGGACCCGTGCCCGGCCCCTCTCCGCCCGTCAGGGGCGAGAGGCTGCCAACGCCCGCCAGCGGGGGAAGGGGAGTCTCTTCGATCAGAGCGGTCATGATCGAGGCCAGCTCGGGGCGGCTGCGGGCCCCCAGGGAGCGGCCGATCGCGTGGCCGCCACGGTCGAAAAGCTCCAGCTGCGGGATGCCGTTCACCGCGTAGCGATCGATTTCCGGGCTCCAGCGGGGATTGTCCACATTCAGCAGCACCACGTTGAGGTCGCCGCGGTGTTCGCTCTCGAGGGCCGCCATCGCCGGGGCCATCGAGCGGCAGGCCTCACACCAGTCGGCGTAGAACTCCACGACCGTCGGCCGACCGCTGGCGAGGGCCAGCGGCAACTCCGGCGAACGCCGGGCCAGCTGCTCCAGCGGCGCCTGGGGCTGCAGGCCCCCGCGCAACCAGAAGAGCAGCAGCGCCAGGGCGGCGGCGATGGCGGCCAGCACCATCCGCTCGCGCCGACCCAGGGGGGAGCTGGCTTCAGCCGCGGGGTCGGGCAGAGTCATCGAGGCGTGGATGGGACCTGAAGCGTTGGCACTCTGGCAGTTCTGGCGGGACTGCCGGGATCCCTGCCCGGAACCCCGTCTGGAAAGGCTCGATAGCATTGGTGTCCTCTCCAGGCTGCGGTGAAGCGTCGCCTCACCATCCACTTCCCGCGCGAAACGGTGCATCACCCGATCACCTACCGGCTTGCCGTGGATTTCGACATCGCCGCCAAGATCCTGCGGGCCCAGATCGCCCCCAACCAGAGCGGCACCATGGTGGTGGAGCTCTCGGGCGACATCGACGAACTCGATGCCGCCGAGCAGTGGCTGGAGGATCTGGGTCTGGGTCTTGACCGCGCTCCCGGAGAGATCCGCATCGACCGCGGCCGTTGCGTCGATTGCGGCATCTGCTCCAGCGTCTGCCCCAGCGGTGCCCTGCGCAGCCGTCCGCCGGCCTGGCGACTGGAATTCCGAGCCCAGCACTGTCTGGTCTGTGAGCAGTGCATCCCCAGCTGCCCCGTGGACGCCATCGAGCTGGTGCTGGAGGCCCGATGAGCGGCGTGGTCGGCGGCATCCTGCGCCTGGCCCTGCTGCCCCTGCGGGCGCCGTTCCTGCTCG
The DNA here is from genome assembly GCF_015841355.1 of Synechococcus sp. CBW1107. Classification (NCBI taxonomy): domain Bacteria; kingdom Bacillati; phylum Cyanobacteriota; class Cyanophyceae; order Synechococcales; family Synechococcaceae; genus Synechococcus; species Synechococcus sp. CBW1107. The sequence goes on along the minus strand of NZ_CP064908.1, from coordinate 1,138,056 downwards.
TGCTCCTGCTGGTGAGCGTCTACCTGGGCGTCCATTGGGTGGTGAATGCTCCGATCCAGGACCTGGTGCACCCTGAGCGCGATCCGGTCCACGGTGTGTACTGGGCCATGGAATGCCTGCAGGCCACGGTGGTGGTTGTGGTGGCTTCGGTCCCCAATCTGTTCGTGAGTCAGCTCTCGGTGCTGATGGCGGCCAGTCGGGTGATCACCCTCATCGTCAGCCTGTTGCTGGCCACCATCGGCGGCCTCTATCTCCTGCATCTCAGTGCCCTCGCCGATGTCTTGATCCTGGCCGCGGCGGTCTTGCTCGCCCGTCTGGATCTCACCCGGATCCGTGTGGTGCCTTCACCCCTGTTCACGGCCTTCGCGCTCTCGGGATATGTGATGCTCGGGGTCTGGATCGGCCGTCGGTTGAAGCTGGAAGGCCTGCTGGGAACGCTGACGGGGACCTCCTGAGACGGTTTCAACAGCTTCGCCTGGGCTTCTCCTGGTAGCCCCAGAGATTGCCCAGGACCTTCTTGACGTAGAGACGGGTTTCCGGATAGGGGATCGCCTCCACCCAGAGCTCCGGGCTGCTCTTGACCCTGGCGTCGCGCCAGCCTGCCACCGCCCCCGGCCCCGCGTTGTAGCTGGCGATCGCCAGGAAGGGATCGCCCTGCCAGAGGCTGAGCAGCTGACTGAGGTACCTCGCCCCCAGCTCGGCGTTGAAGGCGGGCTCGCGCAGCTGATCGCCGCTGACCGCGCCACCCGCCAGCTCCGCCGCCGTCTCCGGCATCAGTTGCAGGAGGCCGATGGCCCCCGCCACCGATCCCACTCCGGGGGTGAAGCGTGATTCCTGTCTGGCCACGGCGAGCAGCAGGGTGGGATCCAATCCATGGCGGGCCGCCGCCGTGCTGAAGGCTTCGCCGTGGCGAACAGGCAGCAGGGCCCGCTGCAGGGGCAGGGTGGTCGGGCAATCGCCTCCGGCCCAGCGCAGACTGGCTTCATCCAGCTGGCCGAGGCCGGTCCAGTCGTCGCCGACCCCCTGCCGCAGCCGCCCCTCCAGGGTCAGGTCCTGGGGGGAACCGGGGGTGGCCGACGGGCGCTGCTGCCGCCAGTGCTCCCAGGCCTCCAGGTTCAGCGCCAGGCGCCAGAGCCGGTCGAGGTCGGGCTGACCGCTCTCCAGGGGGCGCCAGCGTTCAGACGCCAGAGGGATGGGTCCGCTGGCGGTCAGCCGCAGTTCGGGCCGTTCGCCCAGCTGCACCCGGCTGCGCCAGGCGTAATAGCTCCAGGGCAGGCGCTGCAGCACCGCCTGCCAGCTACGGCGGGCGGCATCACGCTGCCCCAGCTGGTGCTGGGCCATGCCCAGCCAGAACAGCTGGCGCACCGCCAGGGGCGGCGGCAGGGTGGCGGCTGGCAGGGCCTCGAGGAGTGCCAGGGCTTCGGCCGTTTTCCCCTCCAGCAGGGCAGCGCGGGCCAGATCCCACTGCAGGTCCCAGCTGGCGGGATCCCCGGGCCAGCGCTTCAGCACGGGGCGCCAGTCGCCACCGCCATCCAGCACCAGGCGCGCCTGCACCGGCGCGCTCCGGCGAAGGGGCTCCGGCAGCTGGAGCAACTGGGCTGGGGTGACCGTGGGGGCTGGGGTCTGGGCCAGCACACGCACAGCCTCGAGGGCCTCGGGACGCTGACTGTGGCCCTGGCTCAGGGCCAGCAGGCGCGCCACCCCGGCTTTGGTCTCGCCGGGGCCTCCCCGCAGCAGAACGCGGCCGATCTCCAGCTCCTGGCCGGGCTCGGCCCGCCCCGGTCCCAGGCAGCTCAGGGCCCTGCTGCCATCCCCGAGGCGGGCGAGGCCCTGCGCCAGCGTGCCTCGCTGGGCCGTGCTCAAAGGCGCCGCCGGCTGGGCGCAGATCTGGCGCAGGCGCAGGCCGGCGCCAGGCCAGCGCGGACCCCAGCGGGCGAGATGCAGGGCCCCCTGCTGCCGCTGGGCGGGCTGGGGACCCAGCTCCAGGGCGGCGGCCAGGGCCGCGGGGTGGGCGGGGAACCGGCGCAGCAGCTCCATGCGCTGGTGAGGGTCCTCACGGCCCAGGGAATACAGCGCGTCGGCGCTGGGGGGCGCCTGCGGGAACCGTTGCAGCAGCTCCTTCCACTCGGATGTGGCCGACAGGCCCTGGGCTTCCCGGGCCAGAGCCGCACGCTTCAGCGCCACAGGGGCCAGCGGGCCAGGCCCCCAGCCCTGTCCCTGCAGCAGCCGGCTCTGGCGGGATGGGTCGTCGCTGCTGCCGGCGGGCAGCAGCAGCAGGCTGGCCTCCCGGCGTCGCTCGGGATCGGGATCCCAGCGGCGGATCCTCTCCAGACTGAGAGCCGAGGTCTCGGGGGTGAGCAAAGACCGTTGCAGGAGCAGTTGGCGCCCCAGCAGCAGGAGTGCGGCGCTGCCCGCCACGGTGAGGGCCAGGGTCAGCGGCCCGCGGCGGCCGGCAGGGGACGGGTTCGGCACGGACAGGGCGGGGCAGGCCGCTGGGGCTTTGGCATTCTGGGGTTCGCCTCTCCCGGTTAGGCCTTTGCCGATCACCAGGCCCCGCTGGTCGAGCACCCTCCCCGGCGCCGCCGGGCGGCGCCGGGCTCTTCTGGTGCTCGGCGTGGCGGTGGCGGTCTATCTGCTGCGGCCGCTGGTGCCCCTGCTCTGGCTGCCGGGATGGGTGGTGGGTGGTCTGCTGCTGTGGGCGGTTGTCGAGCTGCTGCGCTGGGCCTGGTGGCCGATGCGCTGGCGCTGAGGCTGGAGCGGGAGAGTTTGGATGCGGGAGCCGTGGTCGTGGCTGCCGATCGGCTTAGCCTGGACCCCTTCCTTCCCCCCCTGATGCTGGAGCTGGCTTCTTCCCCCATCGGTGCTCCCCTCGGGGAGGGTTGCACCGGGTTCGGCACCGACGGCATCCGGGGGCAGGTGGGCAGCCTGATCACACCGCTGCTGGCCCTGCAGATGGGCTACTGGTGCGGTCGGGTGCTGCCGCCGGAGCGCCCCGTCCTGATCGGCATGGACTCCCGCAACAGCGGGCCGATGCTGGCCGCCGCCCTCACCGCCGGTCTGACCGCCGCCGGGCGCGAGGTGTGGAATCTGGGGCTTTGCCCCACTCCCGCCGTGCCCGGCACGATCCGACGGGTCGGTGCTGCCGGTGGCCTGATGGTCTCCGCCAGCCACAATCCCCCCGGCGACAACGGCATCAAGGTCTTCGGGCCCTCCGGCGACAAGATCGACCGAACCCTGCAGGCGGCGATCGAAGCGGGGCTGCGTGGACAGGAGACGGTCACGATCCAGGCCACCGGTCTGAGCGGACCCCGCGGCTGCGGGCCGGCCCATCAGCGGGAGGATCTGCTCGAGGGTTACCGCGAAGCGTTGATCTCCAGCGTTGGCGGGCGGCGCCTCGACGGCTGCCGCATCGTGCTGGATCTCTGCTGGGGCTCAGCCACTGCCTGCGGGGCCTCGGTGTTCAGGGCCCTGGGGGCGGACCTGACTGTCCTGCACGGCGAACCCGATGGACAGCGCATCAACGTGTCCTGCGGGAGCACCCACCTGGAAGCCCTGCGCCAGGCGGTGCTGCAATCGGGTGCCGAGATGGGCTTTGCCTTCGATGGCGATGCCGACCGGATGATGGCGGTGGATGGCAAGGGCCGGGTGGTGGATGGCGACCAGGTCCTCTATCTCTGGGGCGGTGCCCTGCTGGAGAGCGGCGATCTCCCCGGCCGGCTGCTGGTGGCCACCGTCATGTCGAACCTGGGCTTCGAGAGGGCCTGGCAGGCCAGGGGCGGGTTGCTGCAGCGCACCGATGTGGGTGACCAGCACGTGCACGCCGCCATGGAAGCGAGCGGGGCCGGCCTGGGTGGGGAACAGTCGGGTCACATCCTCTCGGCCCAGCACGGCATGAGCGGCGATGGGCTGCTCACCGCCCTGCAGGTGGCCACGCTGATCCACAACGGCGGGTGTTCGCTGGCCGACTGGATGGAAGCCAGTTTCGAGCCTTACCCCCAGGCCCTGGTCAACGTCATCGTTCCCGACAGGAGCAGCCGCCAGCAGTGGCAGCGCTGCGACCCCCTGCGCCAGGCCGTTGAACAGGCCGAGACGGCCATGGCCGGCAGCGGTCGGGTGCTGGTGCGCGCCAGCGGCACCGAACCGCTGCTGCGGGTGATGGTGGAGGCGGCGGAGCAGGAGGCTGTCGATCACTGGTCGTCGCACCTGGCTGCCCTGGCCTCGGCTCACCTCAACCGGAGCTGAGCCCAGCACCGCCTGCCTCCTGCCCCAGCAGCTCTGCGGCCAGCTGCAAGGCCCCCTGGCAGGCATCTCCGCGGGGGGGGACCGGTCGTGCCTGCGGAACGACCAGTTTCAGGCTGCGCTGATACGCCGCATTGAAACGGCTGAGGTGGCCGAGGGCCCCGCCGAGGCCGCAGACGTCGCTGTCTTCGAGCCCCAGGCTCCGGGCCACGCCCGCCACCAGCTGGGCCAGGGCCCTGGCCGAGTGCTCCAGCACCGCGTTGGCGTCGGGATCCTCCGCTTCCGCCAGGGCATCGACCTCCGGGGCCAGGCGAGCGAAGCCGGCGGCTCCGAAGCCTGGATCCACCACCATCGCCTTGATCCGCTGAGGTGTCACGGGGCCGTCCCCCAGGGCGGCCCAGAGGCGGCCGCGAAAGCCGCTGTCGGGCCGGCGTCCGTCGGCCATCTCCAGCGAGAGAGCCAGGGCATCGCGGCCGATGTCGCAGGCGGAGCCTGCGCGATCCAGCAGCCAGCCCCAGCCGCCGCAGCGGTGCTCCTCCCCCCGGCTGTTGCGCCCCAGGGCGATGCAGCCGGTGCCGCTGATCACCACGATGCCCGGGCCCCCTCCGAAGGCTCCATGCAGGGCGGTGCGCTCATCACCGCTCACCAGCACATGCTGCGTGGGCAGGCCGAGGGCGGCGGCGGCGAGGCCTGTGCCGCGCTGCTGCACCGCGCTGCCCTGCTCGATGCCGCTGGCGCCAACGGCGGCCGCCTGGAGTGCTGTGGCCAGGGCATGGACCTCGCCCCTGCTGGCCGCAACGGTGCGGGCCCGCTCAAGGCTGATGCCCAGGGCGGCGCTGAAGCGCTCCTCGCCAGCGGCGGCGGCCAGATGACTCACTCCGGGCCCCTCCCCTTCGGCCAGCACCAGTAGGCTGCCGTCGCCCAGGCGGCGGGCCAGCCGGCAGATGGTGTGGGTCTGGCCGGCATCGAAGCCCGCCAGCAGGACCGGCTCATCCATCCGAGACCGCAGCCGGCAGGCTGGCCAGGCTGGCGAGGCAGAACCAGCCGGTGAGCTGGACCTCCGGGCGGAAGAAGATCGTGTCGGTGAGGCCCTGGACGCAGAGTCCCAGGATTGCCGCCACGGCCCCCAGTGCCGGCAGGGCATGGGGGTGCTCACGCCGCAGCTGGGCCAGGCCCTGGCGCAGGCTGCACTGCAGGAGGCCCAGACCCGCCAGCAGGCCGGGGATGCCCCCCTCCACGGCCAGCTCCAGAGGGATCGAGTAGGCGCTGAGGGCGTTGAACTTCGGCTGCTGGTAGAGCGGATAGATCAGGTTGAAGATCGTGTTGCCGGGGCCGATGCCGAGCCAGGGCCGGTCCTGGATCATCTGCAGCGCCGCCATCCAGACGTTGATGCGGAAGTTGTTGGAGCTGTCCTCCCGGCCTGCCACCAGGCTCAGCACCCGCACGCGCAGGGGCTCGATCTGACTCACGGCGAGCACCAGCACAAGGCCACCCCCGAGCAGCAGCATCAGGGGAAACAGCCGGCGTAGCAGCGGTGACCAGTGGCGGCTGGCCCGCAGAGCCAGCAGCAGGGCCAGGCTGCCCAGGGCCGTCACCATCCCCAGCCAGCCACCACGGCTGTAGGTGAGCAGCAGGGCCACCGCACCGATCAGCAGCGCCGAGAGGGCGTAGAGGCGGGCCATCGGGCGCCGCCAGCGCAGCAGGGCCACCGCCGCCAGGGGCAGGATCGGCAGCAGGTAGCCCGCCAGCAGATTGGGGTTGTCGAGGGTGCTGTAGATGCGCACCGTGCCTTCCGCCACCGAGTTCGGATCCGACCAGCGGGCCAGGGCGGAACTGTCGCCATAGAGCTGGCGGATGCCGATCACCGCCGTGATCAGTTCCCCGCCCAGCAGGGCCGCCACGATCCTGTCCCACCAGGGTGGAGCAGTGGCCAGAAGCTGGCGCATCAGGGCATAGACGCCCAGGTAGCTGAGCAGTTTGAGCAGGCCCTTGGCCGCGGCGGTGGGTACGGGCGAGAAGCCCGTGGCCAGCACCGCCACGGCCAGCATCACCAGCAGCCAGCCGCTGATCGGGCCGATGCGGCCGGCGGGGGTGCACAGGGCCCAGATCAGCCAGAGCAGTCCACTGGCGAGGATCAGCAGGCTCAGCCCGGCCCGGGTGACCAGCGGCAGACCCGCCATCAGAGCGCAGAGCACCAGCCCGGCCAGCAGGGGCAGATTCCTGGCCAGGGGCCCCGCTGACGCCGCGGCGAACAGGCCCTGCCAGCTCAGCAGCCAGGGCACCCGCCGCTCATGTTCCGGTGGGGCGGCGGCGTGGAGGGTGGGGGTGGACATCAGGTGCCGGCGGGGCTGGCCGTCGGATTATGGGTGGCCCCGGCCCATGGCTCCAGGGGCGGCTGGGGAGGGGCGCAGACCCGGCCGCTGCGCCGGTAGAGCACCCGGTACACCGGCAGCCCATGGGCGAGCACGATCCGCTCCCGCTCAGTCGCCACCGGCAGCGGGTTGTCACTCCGCCAGGGGCGCCCGTCCTCCTGGGGACGCAGAAACCAGCCGCTGGCTTCGCTGAGCGCCACCATCGGCTCGATCACCGACTTCACATCGCTCTGCAGAAACAGCTCGCCTCCTTCAGGCAGGGCAGCGGCCAGGGCCTGGAGCAACTCGCTCTGCAGCACCCGTCTCTTGTGGTGCCGGCTCTTGAACCAGGGGTCCGGAAACTGGATCGTCACCAGTTGAAGCCTTCCGGCCGGCAGGCCCCGCAGCCAGCTCAGCAGGCTCACATTGGCGTTGCAGGCGAGGAAGCGCAGATTGCCGCCGCCCTGCGTCTGGCGGTCGCGCTCGGCGGCCTCCACGAGGGGCCGGCGGATCTCGACCCCGAGGAAGTTCCGCTCAGGCTGGAGTGAGGCCATCGCCAGCAGAAAGCGTCCCCGGGCACTACCGATGTCGAGGTGGAGGGGGTGCTCGGGCCGCTCGAACAGCTCGATCAGGGGTGGCAGCACAAGGGGTTGCTGGTGCACCCGCGAGAGGGGGTTGACGTGCTGTCGTACCACCGCTCAAGCCTCCGGCGGCGGTTCCGCTGACGCCGCGGCGTCGGGTCGGGGCACCAGAAAGCCCCAGCTGGCCGTGTAGCCGTGCAGATACGTGCTGCCCCCCACCGGACCGATCTCTCCGTTGCAGAAGGCCCCGGCCACGGGCAGGCCTGGAAACTCCTCCTGGGCAATTCTCACGTCGCCATCGGCTTCGCCGTAGAGCCCCTTGCCCCGGCCCAGGCAGGCGAAGAGCAGGCCCGCCAGGGGGCGCGCGGAGACCATGGCCTGGCTGTGCAGCAACTGACGCAGCTCCTGACGGGACGCGTCGGCATCACGGAGCTGGAACTGCACCTGCTGGCCCACCCGCAGGCGCTCGGCCACCGCCACGGCTCCGTTGCGGGGATCCACCCCGATCAGATTCCTCACGAGAAAGGCCGTGGTCCCGGAGTCTTCGCCCCCCCCCGCAAGGTTGAAGGTGTTGCGCGCCACCCCGAGGAAGAGGGAGTGGCGCACCAGTTCCCGCTCGGCGGGGTTGAGGGTCTGAAGGATCGTCTGCAGGCAGTTCACCGGGGTGTTCTGCTGGTCGCCGCGGCTCAGCTGCAGCACCACATTGCGCTCCGCCTGCTCGATCTCGAACACCGGGCCGATCGGCCGGCAGCCCTGGGCCACCACCGGATCGATGCTCCAGCTGCCGCCGATCAGGCAGCCCACGGCACCGGTCACCACCCGGTCGTCCAGCAGCAGGGATCCATGGCTGGCGCTGTGGGGGCCGGCGATGCCCCCCACCTTGGTCAGGCCCGGAAAGGCGTAATCCAGTCCGCTGATCAGGTCGTTGATGGCCTGGCAGGTGGGGTCCACCAGCAGCAGCATGGAGTCGGCCCGCTCCGGATCGGCCCCCACCCAGTCGATCCAGGCGCGGCTGTCGCCATCGAGATCGGGCAACTGGTCGGTGTCGAGCCCGAACAGCTGCAACTCCGCCCCAGGCAGACGCAGCAGCATCACGCTCAGTGCTGGTTCCTGCTCCACTTCATGGGCCGTGCCGCTGGCGCCGGTGCCCACCACGCCACCGCCGGCGGCGCCAAGCCAGTGGCCAGCCCTCAGACGCGAGCGCAGCAGCGGCAGCAGCCGCGGCAGGTCGCTGGCATAGCTGGTGGAGCAGAACACCAGGGCCAGATCCGCCTCCCCCCGGGCCGCGGCGCCAAAGTTCCTGGCGCTGAGCTGGTCCACCACTTCGCTGACGGCGTCCTCGAGCGACGGCCGGCGTGAGAGCGCCGTGCGGCAGGAAGCCTGCTCATCACCGCGGCGGAGCCAGGAGAACAGGTGAGGCGCAGGCATTGAATGAACCTACTGGTGAAGCATGGCGCGGATAATGGCGCCTTCCCGTACCCAAGCTGTGCCCGAGACGCTGTACCGCACCCTGGTGTGGCTCGACTTCCGTCTGGCGGTGGTCTTCACCCTGGGTCTGCCTCTGGTGCTGCTGGTCTGGGCGGCGTGGCGGCGCGAGGGGGCGTTGCTGCGGCTGATGGGCATCTACTGGAAGGTGGCCAGTCTGCTGGCGATCGCCGTGCTGTTGTTCGTCGACGCCCGGCCCCTGGCCTATCCGCTGATGATCGTGGCGAAACTGCTGATGGTGGCGTCGCTCTGGTTCTGGGTGGATCTGAACGAGGAACTGGCCGATCTGCCCCCCTGGCGGGCCCTGCCGCTCACGCTGCGCAGCTGGCGCTGGGCGCTCACGGCCCTTGGACTGCTGGGGGCTGGTCTTGGTGTGGGCGCCATGGGCTGTGGCCTGGGAGCGGCCGGCAGCACCTTCTGCCAGACCTGGCTCGAGGCCCCGCGGCGCCTGCACGGTGTGGCCGCTCAGGTGTTCTCCTTCGTGTTCGGCGCCGACCTCACCCCCACCCTCACCGCCTTCTTCGGCTACCTGGCGCTGGTGGCGTATGTGGTGGGTCTGCTGCAGTGGATCCTGGTGCGTCTGCCCCGGCAGGGGCGTGTGGCGGGAGGGTTCTGATGACCATCAGCCTCCTCGGCCGGCTCGAAGCGATCAGCCGCGGCCGCCCCGACCGGGTCCTGCGCCTGCGGGGCACCCTCCCGGCGCCTGTGGGTGAAGGGGATGACGGGATCGGCGAGCCGTTCGAACTGTTGATCTTTCGAGGCTTTTCCAGCAGCGTGACCCATCCCACTGACTTCGATCCCGACCAGCCCGCCCTGCCCGAGGGCGCCAGCCTCGAGAGTGCCGAGCTGCTGCAGGGGCCCCTGGATCCCGCTGCTGAACGGATCCTGGTCGGACCTGTCGATCCCGGGCACTTCCTCGATCCAGCCCACTGGTGAGCCGGAGCGTGGCGCCTGTGGTGCCTGCCCTCAGCCCTCCAGCACGGCCACGCAGCGGCCGCAGAGGCTGGGGTGGGAGGCATGGGAGCCGATGTCGGTCTCCACGTGCCAGCAGCGCTCGCATTTTCGACCTTCGGCGCGGGCGATGCGCACGGTGATGCCCTCTTCGCAGGCTTCGGCCAGGGGATCGGCCAGAGCCGGGTCGCCGGGGTCACGCCGCTCCAGCCGCGAGACGATCAGCCAGTCGGCCAGGTTGTCAACGGAGGGATGGGGGCTGGCCTCCAGCACCTCCAGCGCGGCCCGGAGAGCTGCGGCACGGTCGCTGGTTCCCAGGTCCAGCTCCACCCGGGCCTCGAGGGAGGCCCCCAGATCAGCCGTGGTCCGGCAGTTCTCCAGCTGGCGGTTCACCTGCCCGCGCAGGTCCAGCAGGGGCCGGAGGGGCTCCACAAGGGACGCCTGACCCCAGGTGGCCGGTGCGGTGGGCCAGCCCCGCTCGAAAACCGAGCGCTCCTTCACGGGATACGGCAGGTTCTGCCAGATGTCCTCGGCCATGTGGCAGAGCACCGGTGCGATCAGGCCGGCCAGACGCTCCACCACCAGAGCCAGCACGGTCTGGCAGCTGCGGCGGCGGAAGTCGCCGGCCCCGCTCACATAGAGCCGGTCCTTGGCGATGTCGAGATACACGTTGGAGAGATCCGCCACGCAGAAGTTCTGCAGCGCCTGGAAGAAGCGGTAGAACTCGTAACGTTCGAAATCGGCGCTCACCGCCTCGATCAGGCTGGCGGTGCGCTCCAGCATCCAGCGGTCCAGCAGCGGCAGATCAGCGATCGCCACCGCATCACCCCCTTCCGCCGCCGGCCTTGGGTCGAAGTCGTGCAGGTTGCCCAGCAGGTAGCGGGCCGTGTTGCGCACCTTGCGCGTCACATCGGCCAGTTGCCTGACAATGCCCGGCCCCAGGGGCACATCGGCGGAGTAATCCACCGAACTCACCCACAGCCGCAGGACATCGGCGCCGTAGGCGGGCTGCTGCTTCTCGTTCCTGCCGCCCTCCACCAGCACGGCCGGATCGACCACGTTGCCCAGGGATTTGCTCATCTTGCGGCCCTTCTCATCGAGGGTGAAGCCGTGGGTGAGCACCCGGCTGTAAGGGGCGTGGCCATTGACGGCCACGGAGGTGAGCAGGCTGCTCTGGAACCAGCCCCGGTGCTGGTCGGAGCCTTCCAGGTAGAGATCGGCCGGATAGCGCAGGGGAGTGGTCTCAGCGGCTGCTGAGGGGTCCCCGGAGGCCACGCCGCCTGACCCGTCTCCCTGATCCTGATCTCCTCGACGGTTCAGTCCGCCCAGCACTCCGGCCCAGGAGGAGCCGGAATCGAACCACACATCCATCGTGTCGGTGCCCTTGCGCCACTGGTCCGCCTCGGCGGCGAAGGAAGGCGGCAGAAGCTCGGCCTCGCCTCTCTCCCACCACACATCGGAGCCGTACTCGGCGATCAGAGCCTCGACGTGGGCGAGGGTGTCGGCATTGAGCAGGGTCTCGCCGGTTTCCCGGTGGTAAAAAACGGGGATGGGCACGCCCCAGGTCCGTTGGCGGCTGATGCACCAGTCGCCGCGGTCGCGCACCATCGCCTCGATGCGGTTGCGGCCGCTGGCGGGCAGCCAGTCCACGGCGGCGATCGCGTCGAGGGCCTGGGAGCGGAAGCCCTCCACCGAGGCGAACCACTGCTCGGTGGCGCGGAAGATCGTTGGCTTCTTCGTGCGCCAGTCGTAGGGGTAGCGGTGCGCGTAGGGCTCGTGGCGCAGCAGGGCGCCGGCGGTCTCGAGGGCGGAGATGATCGCCGGGTTGGCATCCTTGAGCACGTTGAGGCCGGCGAAGGGGCCGGCTTCCGCCGTGAGGGTTCCCCCCTCATCGACCGGGCAGAGCACGGGCAGTCCGGCCTTGCGGCCGGTGTTGAAGTCGTCGACACCGTGGCCCGGGGCCGTGTGGACCAGGCCGGTGCCCGCCTCGGTCGTGATGTAATCGCCGCCGATCACCACCGGGCTGGTGCGATCGAAGAGGGGGTGGCGGTACTCGACCCCTTCCAGCTCCGAGCCCCTGAGGGTGAGCAGGGGTTCCAGCTCCAGCTGGAGGGTGCTGCGCAGGCTCTCCACCAGGGAAGCGGCCACGATCAGGTGGCGGCTGGTGCGATAGCCGTTGGTCCCGTGATCGCCCACGCGGCAGAGGGCGTACTCCAGCGAGGCATTCACCGACACCGCCAGGTTGGCGGGAAGGGTCCAGGGGGTGGTGGTCCAGATCGCCACCGCCAGATCGCCAGCCGCCGGTGTGGTGGCCGCCTCGGCGCGGGTGAGGCCGAGGGCTGTGAGCCTGGCGCCCAGACCACCCGGCAGGGCCACCACCGGAAAGGCCACGTAGATGCTGGGGGACGTGTGGCCGTCGGGGTATTCCAGTTCCGCCTCGGCCAGGGCTGTGCGGGAGCTGGGGCTCCAGTGCACCGGCTTGAGACCCCGGTAGATGTGACCGGCGAGCACCATCCGGCCGAAGACACCGATCTGGGCGGCCTCGTAATCCCTGTTCAGGGTCAGGTAGGGCTGCTCCCAGTCGGCCCAGATGCCCCAGCGCCTGAAGCCCGCCTTCTGGTGCTCCACCTGCTCGAGGGCGTAGGCGTGGGCGCGGCGCCGCAGGTCGATCGGGGTCAGCGCCGAGCGCTCCGCGCTCGAGAGGCTCTGCAGCACCTTGAGCTCGATCGGCAGCCCATGGCAATCCCAGCCAGGCACGAAGCGGGCCCGCCGGCCGCGCAGCAGGGCGTACTTGTTGAGGATGTCCTTGAGGATCTTGTTGAGGGCATGGCCCACATGCAAGGGGCCGTTGGCGTACGGGGGACCGTCGTGAAGGGTGAACACCTCACCGGGATTGCCGCGGCTGAGCCGCTTGTAGAGGTCCAGCTCAGCCCAGAACGCCTGCAGCTCCGGTTCACGGGTTTTCGCGTTCGCCCGCATCGAGAAGGGCGTCTGCAGCAGGTTGAGGGTGTCCTTGTAGGAGACCGGGCTGGCTGTCACGGCGCCGTAGGGGGCAGCAAGGGCGAATTATCGACCCCAGCCCTCAGGGACTCCCCGGTGACACCTCCTCATCCGTGGGTGTGGGTTCCGCATCCGTGGGCGTGGGATCCGCTGGCGGCTGGGTCTCGAGCGGGGTGTCCTCGTGATCACGGTCCGCTGTGCTCTCCCCAGGGGGCTCTTCGCCGCCGCCGGCCGCCCCGTCGCTGGCCGGTGTGGCTTCGGCTTCCGCCTGGTCCTGGGAACTCCCGCCCTGGTCCGCGCCGGGGCTCGCTGCTCCGGCCTGCTCGATCAACTGCTCGATCTCGGCGAACGACTCGACCGTGGTCACCTCCTCGTCGCTGGCGTCGCTGCTGATGGGCTCCTCAGGCTCCGAGGCCTCCTCTGGGGTCTCGGTTTCTGACACCTCAGCCGTGTCAGTGGCTCCGGGCTCCGGGCGAACCCAGCGTTTGCTGGTCTCGCGGGCCTTGGCGCTGGCGTCACGCCGCTCCTGCAGCCAGGTCAGCAGTCCCCCCAGTGTCGATCCCGCCAGGCTGATCAGCCGCATCAGGGCGGCGGCCAGCTGCTGCAGGCTGGTGCGCCAGCGCTCGACACCCGTGAGGCGCACCTGCTCGTCGCAGCTGAGCTGGCGCCAGCGGCCCAGGCCCACCTCCACGCTGAGACGGCCGATCAGCAGGCCGCCGCAGAGTACGGCCAGCATCGGTGCCCCGCTGAGCCTATCGGCGCTGGTGACGAGCACCAGCCCCAGGATCAGCACCAGAGCTCCCCAGACCGAATCCCGGGGGCGGCTGAGCTCGGGCACCAGCAGGGGCAGCAGCAGCACCAGCAGACCGGCAAGGAGTGCCAGGGATCCACCGAGGGTGGCGAGCATGGCGGCAGAGGCGGCGGTGGGGCCATTCTGAGCCGCTCGATACAGTCGGCTCACGCCCACCTGGCGGAATTGGTAGACGCGCTGGTTTTAGGTACCAGTGGCTTCGGTCGTGGGGGTTCAAGTCCCCCGGTGGGCATCGCTGAATCAGCGCAGCATCAGGGCCAGTGGCGCCAGGGCCACCAGGCCACCGCCGAGGGCCAGGGCCAGGGCCAGGCGGGTGGTGACGGTCCGAGGCAGACGGCGCAGCACCACGACGGTCGTGCCGCTCACCAGCAGTGAGCCGACGAAGGCCCCCAGCCACCAGGAGAGGGAGGTCTGATCGCTGGGCGCTTCCAGTCCGTGCAGCATGGCGTGCACGGCCACGGCGGCGGCCACCACCCCTCCCCAGAGACTCAGACGCGCGCTGGAGCCCTGCCTCTCGGCCCAGAGGATCGAGCCGGCCACGGCGGTGATGGCGAGGGCCGCGAGCAGCTCGCCGAAGGGCAGGCTGCCGCCCATGGCTCCGAACAGGCCACCGGCGACGGCGCCCACCAGGGCCCAGATCAGCAGGCTCGAGGAGATGGCGGCGGAGGCGGCACCAACGCCGATCAACAGCAGCAGGTGGTCGAGACCTGCGAGGGGATGAAGGAAGCCTGAGCCGAGGCCCCCATGGGCAAAGCCGTGGGCCTGGACCGGCTGGGCGGCCAGGGCGAAGGCCACGGCGGACAGGCCGGTGTAGAGCACCAGGGTGCTGCTGGGGAATCTGCTCATTGAGGGGGAACGGTCCGCGCCGGGGGTTTGGTGAACTGAGACGGCGAGCGTTCTGACTGAGGGGCGTCTCCGCGGGGGAGCCCCATCACAGCTGCGGGACAGTGCCGGATTCGACGGGGACCGCAAGGCCCCATCACACCGAACTTTCCTCCTTGCCTCCAGGGTGTGAACCGCTGGAACCGTCCTTGTCATTCTGGACCTTTCCGGCGGGCCTGGCTGCCCATGGTGTGAATGGGGAGGGCCGTGTCCGCTGGCACGGTCCGTGGCCATGCAGCGCACAGTCGCCAAGGCGGCCGCTGCCTAGCTTTCGCCCCATGGACATGTCTTCAATCCCTGCTGCGGCCGCTATGGCCGAGCCGATCGGGCTTCTCCCCCGAGGGGTCTGTCTCGATGAGCCCTGGGCGTCGGGGCAGCGCAAGCGCTACCTGGCCAGCCTGGACCCGGCATCCGCGGCCGCTCCGGCCGGACATCGTCCCGACCAGGGTGCGGGCCACGAAGGGTGAGGTCATCGCCCGCAGCAGCGCGCTGTAGTTGAGATCAAAGACCAGTTCGGTCCCCACCGGCACGGCGACGGAGCCGGTGTCAAGCACCAGATGGTCACTGCTGGCGCCCAGCAGGGTCATCCCCCGCGGCAGCGTCAGTCCCGCCGCATCCACATCCTGCAGGCCGAGGGCCAGCAGCACGCGCCAGCGGTCGCCCCGGTCCACCCGTGCGGGTGGAGAGCCGAAGGCGCCCTGCTGGCAGTCTCCCCAGGGCAGGGTGGGCTTGCGGTTCGATTCGATCACCTCCGCCACCAGGCGGAAGGCTCTGGTGCAGAGCCCCTGGATGGGGCGGCGCTGGAGGGGTTCGCGGCCCAGCAGGATCGCCTCCCCCAGGCGCAGGTTGTTGATCCTGCCCACCGTTCCCCCATCCAGCAGCCAGGGGAGGTTGGCGGAGTTCCCGCCCGACACCAGCGGCAGCACGATGCCGAAGGAGGCCTCCAGGGCCGTGGCCAGGCCGGACAGCTGGGCCATCGAGGTCTCCGAGGGAACCACGCCGTTCTGGCAGGCCAGGTTGGCGCCCAGACCGATCAGGTCCAGTCCGGGCAGGCCCAGCAGGCCGGCGGCGATTCCCTCCAGCCGCTCCGGCAGGATTCCCTCGCGCAGATCACCCAGTTCCACCATCAGGATCACGCCGTGGCGGTGGTTCTGGGCGATCGCCGCCGCCGAGAGCATCGCCAGCACGGCGGGCTCGGTGTTCAGGCTGATGTCGGCCTGGGCCACCACCTGCTGCACCTGGCTCGGCATGGGTGAGCGGATCAGGGTCAACGGCAGGCTCACGCCGGCGCGGCGCAGCGCGGCGATCGTTTCGAGGCGCGGTTCGCCGATTCCGCTTACCCCGGCCGCGGCCAGCACGGTGGCCACCTGCGGCAGCCCCAGGGTGGCCTTGGTCACGGCAGTGACCGACACACCGCGGGCGCGGAGGCGATCCACCAGGCTGCGGGCGTTGTGGCCAATCCTGTCGAGGCGGATCTCCAGCCTCGGTGCCGTCAAGAGGTGAGGGTGGCAGGCGTGGGTTGGAGTTCCGGGAAGGCACCGACCACCATCTCCACCAGGCGCTCGGGGGAGCGGGTGAGCGCATCGGTGGCGGGCAGCCCCAGCTCGATCCCGTAGAGCGCGATCGCCGCCGTGACCTCCGCTTCGCTCATGGCTTCGTGGTTGAGGCACAGGCCGATCACGCGCGTGGGCGCGAAGCTTTCGATCAGGGCGATCTCGCTGGAGGGCGATGGCATCGGGATCGCCGGGAAGTCGCTGAGCCAGGGCCGCTTCGGGGCGTGCTGCAGGATCACCGCCTGGGGCCTGGCACCCCGCAGGATGTAGGTGGAACTGAGGTAGGCCGGGTGGCTGAGCGCGCCCTGGCCTTCGATCACGATCACGTCGGGATGCTCCGCCTCGTAGGCCTCGATCACCGTGGCCTCCACCTCGCCGGAGGCGTACTGGCAGGGAATGGCGTCGAGCGCGACGCCATGGCGGGCGCCCTGCATCAGTCCGGTCTGTCCCGTGCCCACCATCACGGCCCTGATGCCGGCGTCGTTCAGGGCCTGCGTGAGGATCACGGCGGTGGTGCGCTTGCCGATGGCTCCATCGGTTCCGAGCACGGCGATCCTGCGGCAGGGCAGGGTGTCGATGCGGCCGCTGAACAGGCGCAGGTCGCACGGGCTGGGTGGCCGGCGCACATCGGTGATGCTCACCTGGTGGGCCGCTGCCGCCGCGGCGAACTCGGCATCGTCGTTGAGGAATTCGTGCAGTCCATTGATCAGGTGCAGGCCGGCGCTGATCGCCTGGAGCAGCACCCTGCGCTCAGGGGGTGCGAGCCTGCCGCTGGCCGGGGCCATGCCGAAGATGAGCCGATCGGCAGGCCCCCCGGGCAGGGCCAGGGCCGCGGCCAGATCGGTGCAGATGGGGATGCCGTTGGCCACGCCATCCAGCACGACGCCGGAATCCATCCCGGCCTTGTGGCTGTCGATCACGCTGAGGATGCGGTAGCTCGGCGAATGGCGCACGAGCCCGTTGGCGGTCTTGCCGTCGATCAGGCCGAAGTTGGCCTCGCAGTAAATGATTGCCGTGGGAATCGGCGGCAGGCCGAGGCCTTGCAGAGCCTTGGACATCCGGGTGCACTCCTTGTTCGAGCTCAGAGGAGGCGACCGAATGGTCCGCTCGGACCGGATCGAAGCGGGGATACCAGAGGTCTCCGCTAAGGGGGGACGAGAGATTTCACCCTAGGCCGGCTCTTCTGCATCCGGTTGGATCTGCTCAGCCCTTCCAGCCGGCCAGCCGCGAGGCCGCCGCGGAGCGGGCCAGAGCCCGGGCCGCCGGCAGGGCCGGCTCGAGACAGAGGGAGCTGAAGGGGGGCAGACAGCGGCTGCGCAGCCAGGCTCCCCAGCGGAATTCGTGAAAGGGGATCAGCGGCGCCGGCGCGATCACCTTCTCCTGTTTCAGCTTCCAGACCAGGCTGCGGTAGGGGTCATCGTCAAGGTTCAGAAGGCTCTGGGGCAGCCGTTCGGGAGGCCAGGGGCCCTGGCCACGGCCGTCGTGCAGGTAGAGCCAGCCGCGCTGGGCCAGGGCCTCCAGCGCCGCGCCAGGGTCATGGCTGGCCAGCTGCAGGATCACGTAGCCGAAGGCGGTGGCGCCGGGCTCGAGCTCCAGCAGACCGCGCAGGCGATGGTGGCGGTCCACCATCCACAGAGCGCCACTGGCGTCACGCACCAGGGGAACGGGCTTCTGCCGCAGGTAACGCCGCCGTTCCTTGGGCGTTTCTGAGGCGAAATCCGCCTGGCGATGGCGGATCTCGGCCAGGCCGATGCAGAGCTGGCAGGGCCTCAGTCCGGCCACAGGCACCGTCACCAGGTCGTCGGGGTCCGCTGGAGGAGGGGGTAGGGGCTGGTAGGGAGGAAGGTGGAGAGCCATGGCAGCCGTGGCTCAGCGCAGCTGATCGCGCTTGAGATGGACCCGGATCAGCTTTTCATCCATCAGCCCCAGCCTGGCCCGCGGGGCTTCATTGCAGCGGCTGAACAGCTCAAGCAAGGCCGCGGCCGAGAAGTGGTGGCCCCTCTCCCTGGCCAGTTCGGCCACCTGCTCGGCTGATTCGACGAGGTTCAGCGCTTCGCGCAGCTCCTTGTCGGAGTCGATGCGGGCAAGGAAGGCAAAGATGTCGTCGCTGTCCTGGCTCATGTCCTGCAGAGGATTCGGCGAATCCACTCTCCACCCTGGCTGGCGGAGCCCTGCCAGCCAGGGTGGACCTCCTGCGGAGGATGGAAGTGATTGAGCGAAAATTGATCTGAAGACAAGGTGATTTTGGCGATCAATCCAGATCTTGAAGCAAGCTTAACCAGCTCATAAATCGTGTGGGGCGGGCTCCTTGCTAGTCAGGAATCGCTCCCCATTGGCGCTTGTGATGACCTTCGTGAAGAAGGCCTTTGTCTTCAGTGTTCTCGCCGCATTCGGTGCTGGTGCCGCGGCCACGGCTCAAAACAGCCTCAACGGAGCAGGAGCCACGTTCCCCGCTCCCTTCTACCAACGCGCCTTTTCCGATCTCGCCAGCTCCGGCGGTCCTCAGGTCAACTATCAATCGGTGGGCTCAGGTGCCGGTGTGCGCCAGTTCATTGCCGGCACCGTTGACTTCGGGGCCACCGATGAGCCGATCAGCGCTGCCGATGCCGCCAAGGTGAAGCGGGGTGTGGTTCAACTGCCCACGGTGGGTGGCACCATCGCCATCGCCTACAACAAGCCGGGTTGCTCCCTCAAGCTCACCCAGAAGCAGGCTGCTGACATCTTCCTGGGTGCGATCACCGATTGGAAGCAACTCAAGTGCGCAGCCGGCAAGATCACCGTGGTGCATCGCTCCGATGGCTCCGGCACCACCTTCGCCTTCACCAACTCACTCTCTGCCTTCTCTCCGGCCTGGAAGAGCAAGGTGGGCGAGGGCAAATCGGTGAAGTGGCCCGTTGGTGTGGGCGGTAAGGGCAATGAGGGCGTTGCCGGTGTGGTCCAGAACACTCCTGGCTCGATCGGTTACCTCAACCAGGCCTACGTCAAGGGAGCGATCAAGGCGGCAGCCCTGCAGAACAAGGCGGGCAAATTCGTGATGCCCAACCTGAAGAGCGGTGCCGCGGCTCTGAACAACATCCGCCTCGATTCCAACCTGGCTGGTGAGGATGCCAATCCCGCCGGTGCCGACAGCTACCCCATCTCCACACTCACCTGGGTGCTGGCGTACAAGACGGGTAATGGCGCCAAGGCCCCGCGCATTCGTCAGGCGATCTCCTTCCTGTTGAGCCCCAAGGCCCAGGGGAAAGCCGATGATCTCGGTTATGTCCCCCTGCGCGGCCGTGTGCTCAATTCGGCCAAGAAAGCCGTGGGCAACATCGGCTCCTGAGTTCACGACCCCTCGGGGCCAGGGGGCGTGCCTTAGTCAAGGGTTAACCGCCCCCTTATCTACCCTTTGCTGGCTTGTCGGTCATCGTCCATACACTTCATTGTGTCACTGGAGATAGTCCATGGTTTCGACTCCCTTTCGCGACGCCGGCCGCAGTGATGCGATCCGTGAGGTCCTGGAAACGAGTTACCGGCAGCGCCAGCTTCTCCACATCGGCGCAGGCAGCGCCGTCCCCCTGCTCAAGAACACCATCTGGCTGGTTGTGCGCGGCATGGTGAAGCTTGAGGCCGTCACCATTCACGGCGACCCGCTGCTGCTCGGCCTGGCCGGACCCAACGAGCCCTTCGGTGAACCGCTCACCAACGTGCAGGCCTACGAGGCCTTCACGCTCACCGATTCCGATCTGCTCTGCCTCTCCTGTGCGGAGATCGAGCAGGCGCCCCATCTGGCGATGGCGGTGATGCAGGCTGTGATCAGCCGCCATCGCCAGACGGAAACCCTGCTTTCCCTGCTGGGGTTGCGCCGGGTGGAGGAGCGGGTGCGCGGTTTCCTGGAACTCCTGGCTCAGGACTACGGGCAGGTCTGTGAGGATGGACTGCGGCTCAATCTGCGGCTCACCCACCAGGAACTGGCCAGCGCCCTCTCCACCACCCGGGTCACGGTCACCCGGCTGATCGGACTGCTTCGCGATGAGGGCTGGCTCAAGATCGATGCCCAGCGTCACCTGGTGATCAGTCACCTGCCCCGACGCCTGTGAAGACCGTTGTGTCCCCCCGGCCCGGATGACCTAATTTTGATCAGTCAGCCCGAGGGCCCGGATACCCCCATGCCCCGTCTGCTCATCGTCGATGACGACGACGGCATCCGCACCACCCTGGAAGAGGCGCTGGGACAGGAAGGTTTCGAGGTGGCCTGCGCCGCCGATGGCCGTCAGGCCATTCAGCAGATTGATGCCTCCCAGCGCCAGGGGGCAGCCGGCTTCGACCTGGTGCTGCTGGATCTGATGCTGCCGGGGGTCGGTGGTCTGGATGTCTGCCGCCATCTGCGCCGCGGTGATGCCCAGACCCCGATCCTGATGGTCAGCGCACGGGACACGGAAACGGACCGGGTGCTGGGACTGGAGCTCGGTGCCGACGACTATCTGGTCAAGCCGTTCGGGCTGCGTGAACTCGTGGCCCGTTGCCGCGCCCTGTTGCGGCGGAGCCAGCAGACGATCGAGCGCTTCCCGGTCGGGCAGATCATCCACCATGGCAATCTGTCTCTCTACCCCGATGAGTTCCGTGTCACCCGTGACGGAGAGAGGGTGAACCTCTCCCCGAAGGAATACCGGCTGGTGGAGTTCTTCATGCAGAATCCCGGCCGTGTCTGGAGCCGGAATCAGCTGATCGATCAGGTCTGGGGCACCGACTACGTGGTCGACACCAAGACCGTGGATGTCCACATCCGCTGGCTGCGCGAAAAGCTCGAGGTCAATCCTTCCGCTCCTGAGCACATCCTCACGGAGCGGGGCTTCGGCTATCGCTTCGGTTGAGCCCTGGCCATGCCATGACGCTGTTGCTGGCCCTTGGCCTGGGTGTGTGGCTTGGCTGGGCCATCACCCTTCGCCGGAACCGGCGGCTGGGGCTGGCGGCGGCCGATGGTTCCAGGGCCCGGACGTTGGGTGGGCTTGGGCGGCTGCAGTTGCTGGCCTGGCTGGAGGGTGCACCCCAGGGCTGGCTGGTGCTCGATGGGCAGCAGCGGATTCAGGCCATCAACCCCCGGGCGGAACGCCTGCTTCAACTGCCTGCCGACCGGCTGGTGCGGGGGGAGCCCCTGCGCGCCGTGATTCGGCAGCCGGATCTCGAGGAGGCGATCCGGCTGGTGGGCCGGCGGGGCAGGCCCCAGCGGCTGGAGTGGTGGCAGGGCAATGAACCGCTCGAGGCCGTGCTGCTGGCAGGGGGTGAGGGCTGGGTGGCGCTCTGGATCAACAGCCGGCGATCACTGGAATCCCAGCTCGATCAGCAGAGCCGCTGGGTGAGTGACGTGGCCCACGAGCTCAAGACTCCCCTCACGGCACTGATGCTGGTGGGGGAGCGGCTGGCGCTGGAGGCTGACAGAGCGGGCGGCGGCAGCGGAGCTGGCAGTGCAGTGCTGGTGGAGCGTCTGCAGCGCGAACTGAAACGGCTTCAGGAGCTGGTGGGAGATCTGCTGGAGCTCTCCCGACTGGAGAACAGCCTCCCGCACGATGAGCGCCGGTATGAGGTGCTTGACCTCTGGGAGCTCGCTGATGAAGCCTGGAGCAGCCTCAGGCCCCTCGCCGAGAGCCGCGGCGTCAGGCTGGTGACCGGTCAGCGCCAGCCCAGCCTGCTCTGGGCCGATGCCTCACGGTTGCACCGCGCCCTGCTCAATCTGTTCGAGAATGCCTTGCGCTACAGCCCCGACGGTGGGGTGGTGGAGCTGAGTGTGGGCAGCAGCGGCCTCTGGTGGGAGCTGGAGGTGCGCGACCACGGACCTGGTCTGAGCCAGCACGATCTGGCCCATCTGTTCGAGCGCTTCTACCGGGGCGACCCGTCGCGGGTGCGCAGCCACCAGTCCGGCAGTGGCCTGGGCCTGGCGATCGTGCAGCAGATCGCCCTCACCCATGGCGGCCGGGTGCAGGCGCGCAACCATCCCGACGGCGGCGCCGTGATTGAGCTGGTGCTGCCGAAGGGGGTGTAAAGGATGTCCCCAGTAAGTGCTTCTGCCGGCGGCGTTGGGCAAAGCCAGGGTTCAGGGCGAAACTTCGTTTTCGGTCAAAACTATCACCCATGGCCATCTCCATACGGTTTTCGGGCTTCTACAGTTCATGGTTGCTCTGGGCATTGATTCCTTTCCGTCGCGAAGAGCGCCTGGACAGTTACTTCTCGTCTCGTCGAGAGTTTTTTCGCTTGGTTCCGGGCTGTCTGAGAGTGTTGATCGGGGTTCACGGTTCACGAAGATCCTGGCTCTGTCTTTGATCGCCAGCATTGAATGATTAGGTGTCAGCGTGTTACTCGATATCGCCAGCAAGTTGATGGGCTTGTTTCCAGGCGCAGAATTTTAGCTTGGATCAGCAGCTGGGGTGAGTGGAGAGCGGTCTGAGCATCCCTGTCAGCGGAACTCTGGCCGTTTGTGCTGATCGAAGCTGCGCCGCAGGGCCTCGCTGATCGTCAGCCCCACCGGTAGGTCGCCGCCGAAGGAGGTGCCGAGCACATGCCGGTAAAGCTTGGTCTCCACCAGTCGAATGGTTGAATCAGGCAGGGGAATGTAGTTGGCCTTGGCCACTAGTCGGGGGGCGTTCCGGATCAGGAAGGTGGTGAAGCTGCGGACCTCGGAACGTTCACGCAGGGCCTGATCGTTGACATAGATGAACAGGGGGCGGGAGAGGGGCTGGTACTGCCCTCCCAGCACCGCCTGGTTGGAGGGCAGCACGGGTTTCCCCTTCGGGTTGACCACTGCCAAGGCCTTGAGCCGGTCCCTGTTGCTGCGAAACCAGCCATAACCAAGATAGCCAAGGGCCTGGGGATTGCTGGCCACACAGTTCACCACCACATTGTCATCCTCGCTGGCGGTGTAGTCGCGGCGGGAGTTGTTCTCATCGCCATTGATGGCCTTGTTGAAGTAGTCGAAAGTGCCTGAGTCGCTCCCCGCCCCGCACAGCTTGATCGGTCGTGACGGCCAGGCCGTATTCACCTGGATCCAGCGGTTGATGCGTCCCTGGGCGTTGCGGTTCCAGAGCAGGGAGAGCTGCTGGGTGCTGATGGCGTTGGCCCAGGTGTTGCCCGGGTGGACCACCACCGAGAGCGCATCGAAGGCAAGGGGCACTTCAATGAAGCGGATCCCTTTGGCGGCACAGGCTTTGAGTTCGCTGGTGTTGATGGGCCTCGAAGCATTGCTGATCTCCACCCGGCCGCTGCAGAGATCCCGGAAACCTGCTGTGCTGCCCGTCTCCTTGAGACTGATGCTGACGCCCTTGCCGGCCGCCGTCTGGCGGAAGGCGCCGATGCCCGTCAGCACGATCGGATACACGGTGCTGGAGCCACTGATGCGAATCGGCATCGGCCGGGTGGAGGCCGGCTGGGCGGTAGCGGCTCCGCTAACACCGGGGATAACGAGCGCGGCCACCAAGGCCAGGCTGAGCCTGAAGGAGCGAGACATGCATACCTTGTCCAACGGCATGACTTTGACCCATCAATGCGGGTTGATGGATTAATGGTCGGTTATGGCAGCGCCATTTGTTGTGGTCAGAAGGCGTTGCCGGAGCGCACCACCATCGTGGCTAGTGAGCCGCCGCCGTCAGGGCGTGATCGACGACGAACCACTGCACCTTGAGGTGCCGAAGCCTGCGAAGGCTGGGTGTACAGCAAGCCACCCAGCAGCTGGAACCGGAAGCCGGCATCAGCTGTGATCAGGTGGCCCGATAGGGAAACAGCCAGCGGCTGCGGTTGGCGATCGCCACGAGAGCCAGCATCACCGGCACCTCCACCAGCACTCCCACCACGGTGGCGAGCGCGGCACCGGAGCGCACCCCGAACAGGCTGATCGCCACCGCCACCGCCAGCTCGAAGAAGTTGGAGGCCCCCACCAGGGCACCTGGAGCGGCCAGGTCATGGGGTTGGCGCCACTGGCGCATCCACAGAGCGGTGAGGGCAAAGATCAGCACCGTCTGCAGGATCAGGGGGATCGCCACCAGCATGATCAGCGCCGGGCTCGCCAGGATCGTGCCGGATTGGAAGCCGAACAGCAGCGCAACTGTGGCCAGCAGTCCCACGATCGACCACGGCTTCAGGCGCGCCTCGATCAGCGCGATAGCCCGCTCGCTGTTGATCCAGCGCCGGGTGAGCCAGCTGGCCACCAGCGGAATCACCACGAACAACGCCACCGACAACTGCAGGGTGTCCCAGGGAACCGCCACCTTGCTGACACCCAGCAGAAGACCAGCGATCGGGGCATAGGCCAGCACCATCACCAGATCATTGGCCGCCACCTGCACCACGGTGTAGGTGGGGTTGCCGCGGCAGAGGTGGCTCCAGACGAACACCATGGCGGTGCAAGGAGCCACACCGAGCAGGATCATGCCGGCCACCAGCTGGTCTCCCAGTTCGGCCTGGATCCAGGACCCATAGAGGCCACGGATGAACCACCAGGCCAGCAGCGTCATGGTGAACGGCTTCACCAGCCAGTTCATCGCCATGGTGACGATCAGAGCCTGCGGCTGTCCGCGGATCCGACGAACGGCGGAGAAATCCACCCCCAGCATCATCGGGTAGATCATCAACCAGATCAGCACCGCGATCACGAGATTGATGCGGGCCACCTCAAGGCCTGCCAGGTTGGCGAAGACCCCTGGCAGCAGCTGCCCCAGCACGATTCCCGCGGCGATCGCCAGGGCGACCCACAGACTCAGCCATCGCTCGAAGATTCCCATGGTTCAGGTGCAGGGGGAGGCGGGGGTCTGGCAGAGGCTGGAGAGTTCAGCTAACCAACCGCGCAGCTGGTCGATCGCCTCGGGGCGCAGGCGGTAGTAGGTCCAGCGGCCCTCCTGCCGATCGGTCAGCAGCCCGGCCTCCTTGAGCACCTTGAGGTGAAAGGACAGCTTCGACTGGGCCAGACCCAGATCGGCGGTGAGATCGCAGACGCAGCGCTCGCCGCCGCTGAGGGCCTCGATCACCTGAAGGCGCAGTGGTTCGGCGAGGGCCTTGAGCAGAACTCGGGCCTGATCAGCCTGAATCGGAGGACTGGCCACGCCCATGTCATCAGGATCACATTTCACATCAACACTAGTTGATCTATGGTCGGTGCGTCCCGCGTGGGTTCCGGATGAAGATCGGCATCAACGGCTTCGGCCGCATCGGCCGCCTCGTGTTCCGGGCCCTCTGGGGCCGGCCCGGCATCGTCCTGGTTCACGTCAACGACCCGGCCGGGGATGCCGCCGCCGCCGCGCACCTGCTGGAGTTCGACTCGGTGCATGGCCGCTGGCCCCAGGTGGTGGAAGCGGGCGGAGCAGGCTTCCTGGTTGGCCATCAGCTCGTGGGCTACAGCCAGGAGACCGATCCCACCGCCGTGCCCTGGGCCGCCGCCGGTGTGGACCTGGTGCTCGAATGCAGCGGCAGTCTCAAGACCCCCGCAACCCTCGAGCCCTACTTCACCCTGCCAGGCCTGAAGCGGGTGATCGTGGCCTGCCCCGTGAAGGGGGTGATCGCCGGCGAGGAGGCGTTGAACGTGGTGTTCGGCGTCAACCACCACCTCTACGACCCTGGCCGTCACCGGCTGCTCACCGCCGCCTCCTGCACCACCAACTGCCTGGCTCCGGTGGTGCAGGTGGTGCACCAAAACTTTGGCATCCGCCACGGTTCGATCACCACCCTGCACGATGTGACCAACACCCAGGTGGTGGTGGACGGCTTCAGGAGTGACCTGCGCCGGGCCCGTTCCTGTCTGGAGTCACTGATCCCCACTACCACCGGCTCGGCCCGGGCGATCGGGATGATCTTCCCAGACCTGCAGGGCAAACTCAACGGCCACGCCGTGCGGGTGCCGCTGCTGCATGGCTCGCTCACCGATGCCGTGTTCGAGCTCAGACGCAGCGTCACGGTGGAGGAGGTGAACCGGGCCTTCGAGGAGGCCGCCAGCGGCGATCTGCAGGGAATCCTCGGCTACGAGACCAGGCCTCTGGTGTCGGTCGACTACGTCAACGATCCGCGCAGCGCCATCGTCGATGGCCTCTCCACCCTGGTGGTGAACGGCACCCAGCTCAAGGCCTACGCCTGGTACGACAACGAGTGGGGCTACAGCTGCCGGATGGCGGATCTGGCCTGCCACGTGGCTGAGCTTGAAGCTCTCGCCCGATGAAACAGCTCACGGGACTGCAGCAGTACGCGGTCGTCACGGCCAATTACTGGGCCTTCACCCTCACCGATGGCGCTCTGCGCATGCTGGTGGTGTTCCACTTCCACCAGCTCGGCTACTCCACTCTGGAGATCGCCTTTCTCTTTCTGTTCTACGAGTTCTTCGGCATCGTCACCAACCTCTACGGCGGCTGGCTGGGGGCCCGCTTCGGGCTGCGGCTCACCCTCTGGGCGGGAACGCTGCTGCAGGTGGCTGCCCTGCTGATGCTGATCCCGGTGGCTGACAGCTGGCCGCGCTGGTGGAGTGTGGCCTACGTGATGGTGGCCCAGGCGATCAGCGGCATCGCCAAGGATCTCAACAAGATGAGTGCCAAGAGCGCCATCAAGACGGTGGTGCCGGAAACCCCAGGCGACCACAGCCGCGGCGAGAACCAGCTGTTCCAGTGGGTGGCGATCCTCACCGGTTCGAAGAACGCCCTCAAGGGGGTGGGCTTCTTCCTGGGGGGATTGCTGCTCACCACCATCGGCTTCGGCGCCGCCGTCGGGGCCATGGCCGCAGGGCTGTTTCTCTCCTTCCTGATGACCCTGGTGCTGCCTGGCGAGATCGGCAGGATGAAGGAGAAGCCGGCGTTCAGAGCCCTGTTCTCGAAATCCAGGGGCATCAATGGGCTGTCGCTGGCTCGCTTCTTCCTGTTCGGCGCCCGTGATGTCTGGTTCGTGGTGGCCCTGCCGGTTTTCCTGCAGGCGGCCCTCGGCTGGAAGTACTGGGAAGTGGGCGGCTTCATGGGCCTGTGGGTGATCGGCTACGGGATCATCCAGGCCTCAGCCCCGGCCCTGCGGCGCAGCTGGGGGCAGAGTGCACCCCCGGGGGTGTCTGCCGTGCAGTTCTGGAGCGCCGTGCTGACGGCCATCCCCGCCCTGATCGCCATCAGCCTCTGGCGCGAGGTGGGCCATCCCGGGGTGGCGGTGGTGGTGGGCCTGGCGGCCTTCGGGGCCGTGTTCGCTATGAATTCCTCGATCCACAGCTACATGGTGCTGGCCTACACCGATGCCGAATCGGTGAGCCTCAACGTCGGCTTCTATTACATGGCCAACGCGGCCGGCCGGCTGGTGGGCACGTTGCTCTCCGGTGCCCTGTTCCTGGTGGGCGGCCTGCAGGCCTGCCTCTGGTGCTCGGCTCTGCTGGTGGGCTTGTCGTGGCTGATCAGCCTGGGGCTGCCGGCCCCAGCCCATGAACGGCGGGCCCTGGCCTAGCAGCGGCCAGGCTGGTGCCCGTAAGGTGGGAGCCCGTTTGTCGAGGCGTGGTCTGCGGCGATGACCCAAGTGTTGGCCCTGTCGCACGAACCTGCCCTCGATGCGTTGTCCTCAGGCACCACGCTCCGTTCGGTGCCGAAGGACTTCCTCGATCCGCCATCGGCCTGGAACCCCACCGTGGGACTGTTTCTCGGGGGTTACGGCCTGGCGGCCCTGACGATCTGGGGCTGGTTCGTGCCCCAGTGGCCGCTGCCGCTGCTGCTGCCCCTCGGATTCCTGGCCCTGCACCTGGAGGGCACGGTGATTCACGACGCCTGCCACAACGCGGCTCACCCCAGCCGCTTCTGGAACGCGGTGATGGGCCATGGGGCTGCCCTGCTGCTGGGGTTCAGCTTTCCGGTGTTCACCCGGGTGCACCTCCAGCATCACGCCCATGTCAATGATCCGAAGCGTGATCCCGACCATATCGTCT
The DNA here is from genome assembly GCF_015841355.1 of Synechococcus sp. CBW1107. NCBI lineage: Bacteria > Bacillati > Cyanobacteriota > Cyanophyceae > Synechococcales > Synechococcaceae > Synechococcus > Synechococcus sp. CBW1107. Next base: position 1,110,307 of record NZ_CP064908.1, on the reverse strand, counting down.
CAACCTTCGGACCGCTCTGGCTCATCGCACCGCGCTTCTTCTATCACGAAGTCTTTTTCTTCCGTCACCGACTCTGGCGCAAGTGGGAGTTGCTGGAATGGGGCCTAGCTCGTGCCATCTTCGTTTCGATTGTTCTGGCCGCCTTCAGATTCGGCTTTGAGTCGTTCATCTTCAACTGCTGGTTCGCCCCGGCTCTGATGGTGGGCGTCACCCTGGGCCTCTTCTTCGATTACCTCCCCCACCGTCCCTTCAAGTCGCGCAACCGCTGGCACAGCGCCAGGGTGTACCCCAGCCGGCTGATGAATTGGTTGATCATGGGTCAGAACTATCACCTGATCCATCACCTCTGGCCGTCGATTCCCTGGTTCGAGTATCAGCCGGCCTACCGGGCGACCAAGCCACTGCTTGATGCCAAGGGATCACCCCAGCGCCTCGGGTTGTTCGAAACTCCCCACGACGGCATCAATTTCCTCTACGACATCTTCCTGGGCATTCGCAGCCATAAGCGGCGCCGCAGCCGGCTGCGTCCGATCGCCGCGCTGATGCCTACAGCCCGCTCCCGTCGTCACCTGATCTCGCTCCTGCACCGCACGGCCGTCTCACCGGTGCCGCGCTCTTCCGCCGGTTGAGGGCATCAGCCCAGGGGCTTTAGCTAACTGGCCAGGATCTGCGGAACCCGGAAGAAGTCGCCCTCGCGCTGGGGGGCCAGTTCCAGCAATTCTTCTCGCACGGGTGTCGGCACGACGTCGTCTTCGCGGGTCACATTGATCACTTCGACAGCCCTGGTGGTGGGAGGGACCCCCTCCGTATCCACCTGCTCCAGGTGCGCCACGTACTCGAGAATGCGCTCCAGCTGGCCGGTGTAGGTGGCGATCTTGGCCTCGGGAAGCTCCAGGCGAGCCAGTTTGGCCACCTTGCGCACGTCGTCGGAAGAAATCTTGCCCATCGTGGCCCTGCTGCTCGTCTGGCCCGAACCTAGCTGTAGCTGCCCGGGCGTTTCCGGCTCACTCGCTCAGAAAGGTCTCCAGATCCTGGCTGAGGGCCTCGGCGGCCAGCTCCAGGAATCGGCGGCCGTCGTCAGCGCTGGCGAGGAAGGGGTCGGACCCCATGCGTCCATCGGGGTGGCGACGGCGGAAATCCTCGGGACCGTGGATCGGTCCGGCTGGCGCCGGCTCCGGAAGGGGCCGTTGCTTGGCCACCAGGCTCGGCTCCAGGTGCAGGGTCAGAGCGATTTCGCTGGGAGTGGCATGGTGCCCCTCCCGCTGGCCATAGCGCTCGCGCGCCTCCCGCATCACCGGCCCGGCCATGAACCAGTTGGCCAGTTGGCAGCGCAGATTGGGAGCCCCTGCCAGCCCTCGGCTGGCGGCCGTGGCGTAGGCCTCGGCAAAGGCGGCCCTTGTGGTGGCGATGTTGCCGCCATGGCCGTTGATCACGAAGATCCGCTCGAAGCCATGGCGGGCCAGGGAGAGCACCACGTCATGGATCACGGCCAGGAGCGTTGAGGGCTGGAGACTGATCGTCCCCGCGAAGCCCAGGTGATGTTCGGCCATGCCGAAAGCCTGGACGGGCGTGACCAGCACGCCGGTGCGGCGACCCACCTCCAGGGCCACCGCTTCGGCGGTGAGGGCATCGGTGCCGATGGCCCCGGTGGGGCCATGCTGCTCCGTGGAACCGAGGGGAACGATCACCCCCTTGCAGCCTCGGAGGTAGTCCTCCACCTCGGGCCAGCTGCGCAGCTGCAGCCGGATCGCCTCGACGCTGGCAGCTGGGCCCCGGAGAGGGCTCCCGGCTGTCCCGACGGTCTGGGGGGAGGAGATCGTCACCGGGGACAGCTCGGCGACGGGGCCGAAACGAGGGAACCTCTGAAGTATCCCTAGGATTGATGGCATCCGGGCCCCGATCCGCACGCGGCCCGCTGGAGCCGGAACTCAGGATGCTGCACCGCAAGCTGGATCAGTTCTGCAGCGAGAAGCGACCGGTCTGGGTCTTCCTGCGCGATCAGCAGCGCTGGATCGAGCAGGCTCTGGTGGTGGAGATCGCCGGTGATCTGGTCACTCTTCGCTACGACGAGGAGGACGATGACGAACTGCACACCTGGGAGGAGAGCATTCGCCTCGATTCGATCGGAGCGGTCAGCACCCGCCTGGCCTTCTTCAGCCGCACGGCCAGGGCCGAGGATCTCGGCACCGCCGAAGACTGCCCCGAATCCGAGCAGCTGCGCCGCCAGGGCTGAGACCGGCGGACTTCCAGCGTCTGGAGTTCAGTGGGCGGTGCCGTTGCCGTCGTAGTCGTCGGTGTCGTAGTAACCGCCCCGGGTGCCGAAGTAGAGGGTCGCCAGGCAGAACAGACCGCTGCCGGCCAGCAGCACGGTGCCGAGATTGAAGCTGGAGAGAGCGTTGGACACGAAACAGACGCGGATAACAGCCAGGGACCAACCCCATCACGAGGCGGCTCATCCCAGTCTGGCGGGTTCCGCCGCCGGAGCCGCCGCCGGGACCGGCGGTGTCGATCTCCTGACGCCCGGCTTCTTCGCACGCGCGGCCCATCAGGTGGGCCCGGATCTGGTGGGCTGCCAGTTGCTGCGCCGCTTCGAGGATGGGCGCTGCCTCCGGGGACTGGTGGTGGAAACCGAGGCCTACTGCCAGAGCGAGCCCGCCTGCCATGGCCACCGGCGCCGCACACCCTCCAACGACACGCTGTTCGGCCCGCCTGGGCGCTTCTACGTTTACGTCAGTCATGGCATCCATCACTGCGTGAATGTGGTCACCGAGCGTGAAGGCTGGGCCAACGGTGTCCTGCTGAGGGCCGTGGCCCTGGCGGGTGAGCCCGAACGCATCGCCGCTGGCCCGGCCCTGCTGGCCCGCCGCTTCGGCCTGGACCGCCGCCACGACGGCCAGCCGGTGGATTCCGCCGGCGGGGTGTGGCTGGCGCCGCGGTCCCAGGCCCTGCGGGCCTGGTGGCTGGAGCAGGAGCTGCAGGGCCATGACCCGCTGTGCACCACCACCCGCATCGGCATCACCCGGGGGGTGGAGCTGCCCTGGCGCTGGTATCTGAAGGCCAGCCGCAGCGTCAGTCGCCGGGCGCGGGGAGACCGCACCCCGGTGCGATCCCTGGCCCTGGAGCCCGCGGCCGTGCTGCCCGCGGCCGAGGGGATGGTGCCGTGAGCGGCTGGTCCCACCGGCACCTGATTGATCTGGCGGCCTTCAGCCTCGAGGATTTCGCCACCGTGCTGGAGCTGGCCCAGCGCTTCCGCGTGATGCCCGTCAGCGGCTCCCGCAAGCTGCCCGCCCTGCAGGGCCGGCAGGTCACCAGCCTGTTCTTCGAGCCCAGCACCCGCACCCGCAGCAGTTTCGAGCTGGCGGCCCGCCGCCTCTCGGCCGATGTCCAGAGCTTTTCCCCCTCCTCCAGCTCCCTGAGCAAGGGCGAGAGCCTGCTCGACACAGCCCTCACCTACGTGGCCATGGGCGCCGATGTGCTGGTGGTGCGCCACCGCTGCGCCGGAGTCCCGGCGGCGCTCGCCCGCGATCTCGACCGGGAACGAAGGGGCGCCGGCCGGCCGGTGGCGGTGCTGAACGGGGGTGATGGACTGCACAGTCACCCGAGCCAGGGGCTGCTCGATCTGTTCACCCTCGCCCGTCATTTCGCCCCGGAGCAACCGACACCGGCGGCGCTCAACGGCCGAACGATCGTGATCGTGGGCGATGTGCTCCATTCGCGGGTGGCGCGCTCCAATCTCTGGGCGCTCACCGCCTGTGGCGCCCACGTGGTGCTCTGCGCCCCCGCCACGCTGCTGCCCGATGCCTTCGCCGAGTTCGTTGCGGCACCGCCCCCCGGCCAGACCGTGGATCCTGTGGCAAGACGCGGCTCGATCAGGATCGAGCGCCAGCTGGAGCGGGCCCTGCCAGGCGCCGATGCCGTGATGACCCTGAGGCTGCAGCGGGAGCGGATGCACCAGCACCTGCTCACCAGCCTGGAGAGTTACCACCGCCGCTTCGGCCTCAGCCAGGCCCGCCTGCAGCTCTGCGGCCCTTCAGTTCCGGTGTTGCATCCAGGTCCGGTGAACCGTGGTGTGGAGATGAGCGGCGACCTGCTGGATGACACCCAGCGCTGCCTGGTGGCGGAGCAGGTGCGAAACGGCATCCCGATGCGCATGGCCCTGCTCTACCTGCTGGCCGCCCGCGGCGACGAGCTCAGAGAAGCTTGAAGCCCTCCTGCAGCAGTCCGTAGAGAAGGCCGATGCGTCCCGCGTCCATCAGTTGCAGACTGAGGCGATCCTGGGGGCGCTGCATCAGCCAGCGGCGGCAGCGGATCGAGAGCTCGATCGGCACCATGCAGACCAGGGCCGCGAGGGGATCGAGGTAGGAGAGGGCTCCGGTGAGCATCCCCACCGCGCCGCCGAAGAAGAAGGTCCCGAATCCGGTGATCAGCACCAGTGAGAGCCGTCGCCAGGGATTCTCAGCCCAGTGGCTCAGGCGCTCCCCCAGCTGAGCCACCTGACGATGCAACCGGGTCTGCTGGGGACGGATCACCGGAGGGCCACGGGAGGGAAGAACGGCCACCTGCCTGCGCTGGTCTACACCCTTTCAGGCTGACCCGCCAGGCCTGAGCCGGAGCTCAGCTTTCGCTGTCCTTGTTCTTGCGTGACCCCTTGCCTTCCAGCAGCTCGAGCAGCGCCTCCATCTGTGCCATCACCCCGCGCACCTCACCCGCCTCCGGCAGCAGGCCATCTTCCATCACCCCCTGGTGCATCTCCCGGAGTTCCTGGCGGATGTAGCGCAGGTGACTCACCACCTGCTCGCGCTTGGATTGCGACATGGATGGGGCATCCTGTAATGCCCTCCCTTTTACCTTATGGCCGGTCAAAGGGGCTTGATCCCGGCGAAGGGCCCCTCCCTGGCTGGGCTGGAGTTGATCAGGACCTTCGCGTTCCAGCGCTCAGCAGACGTTCATTTTTGGCCGAAGCGGGCCTTGGCGGCGCCGTAGAACTCGAGGTCGACACAGGTGAGGGAGGCCTCGACGGCCAGGCTTTCGATCCGGCGCCGCACGGCGGGGCGCACGAAGAAGGGAACTTCCTTCAGCCTGGCTTCAGCCTCCGGGGTCCACTCCATAGTTCGCATCCAGGGCCTGTGCAGAACGGAGACTACGCTCCAGACTCCTGAGCTGCGGATCTCTGCTGAGGGAGCGATGATCAGATCGTGCGGAGTGAATCCACACGACGTGTTGAGTCGAACGGCCGATCTCGGATTGACGACCGCTCCGGCAGCTCCCCCAGGGACGACTTGCTGATTAGAAAGCAGAGAATTGATGGAGAATAGGGGACTCGAACCCCTGACCTCTGCGGTGCGATCGCAGCGCTCTACCAGCTGAGCTAATTCCCCTTGAGGGGTATCCCGTCAAGGGAATTTATCACCGCCGATTCGCCCCCTCATCGCTTTGGCCTGAAGGCCCCGGCCCAGGGGTGAGGCTGATGCGCTGGAATTGAGAGGTGCTTCGCTCCACTGGCCACGTGTCCGCAACCCCGATCACTCCTGAGCGACTGGCCGCCTTCGATGAAGCGTCCATCGCCGAGCTGGCCCAGCGTCTGGATGACGATGACTATCCCACCCCTTTCGCCGCACTGCAGGACTGGCACCTGATCAGGGCCCTGGCGATCCACCGTCCGGAGCTGGCCCGTCCCTACGTGCATCTGGTGGATCAGGAACCCTTCGATGAGGAGTGAGCCCGCGGGCTCGCCCCCGACTCCAGGCGGGGCTGACCACGACCCCCTGCTGGGTTGCCGGATCCTGGTGGCCATCAGCGGCAGCATCGCCGCGGTCAAGCTGCCCGCCCTGGTCAGTGCCCTGGCCCAGCGCGGTGCCCTGGTCCGCTGCGTGCTCACCCCCAGCGCCGCCAGGCTGGTGAGCCCGGTGGCCCTGGCCAGCCTCAGCCGCTCCCCCTGTCATCTCGAGGAGGATCAGTGGAGCCACCGGGCGCCCCGGCCCCTGCATGTGGAGCTGGCCGAGTGGGCCGAGCTGGTGCTGGTGGCACCGCTGAGCGCCACCAGCCTGGCCCGCTGGGTGCAGGGCTCAGGGGACACACTGCTCTCCAGCACCCTGTTGGCGACGGAGGCCCCGGTGCTGGCTGCGGCCGCCATGAATACCGCGATGTGGGGCTCCCCTGGGGTGCGGCGCAACTGGGAGGAGCTTCAGGGCTTCGAGCGGGTGCTGACTCTGGGGCCCGCCTCCGGACTGCTCGCCTGCGACCGGCAGGGGTCCGGCCGGATGGCGGAGCCTCAGCAGCTGCTGCTGGGGCTTGAAACCCTGCGTCTGCATGGCTGGAGGCGTGACTGGCAGGGGAGGCGGCTGCTGGTGAGCGCCGGGCCCACGCGCGAATGGCTCGATCCCGCCCGTTGCCTCACCAATCCCAGCAGTGGCCGGATGGGGGTGATGCTGGCCCAGGCCGCCCGGTTCCGGGGGGCTGAGGTCGATCTGGTGCACGGCCCCCTCAACCTTGATCCGCTCCTGCTCGAAGGCCTGCATGCCTATCCCGCCGAGAGCGGGGCGGCGATGGGCGAGACCCTGAAGCGCCTGCAACCGGCGGCCGATGCGGTGGCCATGGCCGCTGCCGTGGCGGATCACGGCCGCGCCGCGCCTGAAGTCCGGAAGCTCAGCAAGCAGGATCTGCTCGCCACCCTCAGTGGTGGCTGGTGCGAGATACCTGACCTGCTGGCCGAGCTGGTGGCCCGTCGCGCATCAGGTCAGCGGATCCTGGGGTTCGCGGCCCATTCGGGGGATGTGCTTCCCCAGGCCCGCGCCAAGCTGCTGCGCAAAGGCTGCGATCTGCTCTTCGCCAACCCGATCGACCGACCGCAGGCCGGTTTCGGGGTGAGCAGCAATGAAGGCTGGATTCTCGGTCCGGGTTCGAGGGAGAGGCGCATCGAGTCCACGGGCAAGTTCAGCGTGGCCCATCAGCTCATCAGTGCCCTCGGTGCGTTGCTGGATCCGCTCACGCCGCCAGCGGAGGCTCCTGCTGAAGGACTGGCTGCTGGTCGTCGCGCTGCAGCAGATCCATGAAGGTGCGCAGCTGCAGGCGCGGGATGTAGGGCCAACCGCCGTTGCGCTCCATGTCCCTGAGCAGGGCGAACAGCTGCCGGCGGTCTTCCGGCAGGCTGCGGCGGAAGGCGCCGTCCTGAATCGAGCGGTGAAGGGTTTCCAGCTCCCGCAGCAGGTTCAGCAGTGCCTCGGGCTGCCCCTCGAGCCCTTCGGCGAGCTGATGGAGTTCCTGCACCAGCCCCCCTGCAGCCTGCAGGGGATCCCGGGCCTCGGCCGGAGCGTTGAAACCTTCGGTCATGACAGCCGTGTCGCCTCCCGCCCTACGGGTTGTTGAGAGCCGCAACATGCTATCGGGACTCGGGTTTTTCATCTGTAGGATCGCCGCTGGCGCACCCATCACCAAGGTTTCACCCTGCTTGTGCGGCTTCTCCCAATGCGTTTTCGACCCCTGCTGGCCCTCGTGCTGGCGCTCTGCCTAACGCTGGTCACAGCGTGCGGTGGCGGTGCCAAAGCCGTTGAACGGGCCAATGTCACCTACGACGACATCGTCAACACCGGCAAGGCCAACGACTGCCCGACCCTTCCGGACTCGGCCCGCGGCTCCATCCCCCTGGATCCCTCCGGTCGCTACCAGCTGCGTGAAATCTGCCTCCACCCGAGCGAAGTGTTCGTGAAGGGCGAGCCGGCCAACAAGCGCCAGGAAGCTCAGTTCGTGGCGGGCAAGATCCTCACCCGTTACACCTCCAGCCTTGATCAGGTCTACGGCGATCTCAAGATCGACGGCACCAATCTCACCTTCAAGGAGCTTGGCGGTATTGATTTCCAGCCGATCACCGTTCTCCTGCCGGGTGGTGAGGAAGTGCCCTTCACCTTCTCCAGCAAGGAGCTGATCGCCACGGCCGATGGCACCTCCATCAGTCCAAGCACGGATTTCGAGGGCGCTTACCGGACGCCCAGCTACCGCACCGCCAACTTCCTCGATCCCAAGGGTCGTGGTCTCACAACCGGTTACAGCAGTGCCGTCGGTCTGGTGCCGGCCGGCGATGACGAGGACCTCACCAAGGAAAACGTCAAGCAGTACATCGAGGGCACCGGCACCATGAGTCTCTCGATCACCAAGGTCGACAGCGCCACTGGTGAGTTCGCCGGGGTGTTCACGGCGGTCCAGCCTTCCGACACCGACATGGGCGGCAAGGCCGCTGTCGATGTCAAGGTCACCGGTGAGCTCTACGGGCGCCTCGAGCAGGTCTGACCCCAGGCCCCGTCTGAGGCGATCAGCCGTTTCGGCTCCCGTCAGTTTCGACCACTGCCACTGCCGCGGCAGTTCCGCCAGAAGGGGTCCTCTCGGGGCCCCTTTTTCTGTCAGATCCATCCGCGTTCACCCGCGGCACCGCTGTGCAGACAAACCGGTCACATGTCCTTGTCGCCCGGTCTGGAACAATCTCTCCACCCGCAGTTGCCCCTCCATGACCACCGCCGCACCCTCCGGCCGCTCCGGCACCGGTCTGATCCCCCCCCACGGGGGCACGCTGGTGGATCTGATCGTGCCGCCGGAGCAGCGTGAGGCGGTGAAGGCGGGAGTGGACCGGGTGCTGGAGTGCAGCCACCGCAACGCCTGCGATGTGGAGCTGCTGATGGTGGGTGGCTTCTCGCCCCTGCTGGGCTTCATGCACCAGGAGGACTACGAGGCGGTGGTGGCGGGGTACCGCACCACCTCGGGGCTGCTGTTCGGGCTGCCGATCGTGTTCGACACCGACCAGGAGGACGTGGCGGTGGGACAGAAGCTGCTGCTGACCTACCAGGGTCAGGAGCTGGCGGTGCTCACGGTGGAGAGCCGCTGGGAGCCCGACAAGGTGAAGGAGGCGAAAGGCTGCTACGGCACCACGTCTCTGGAGCACCCGGCGGTGCGCATGATCGCCACCGAGCGGGGCCGGTACTACCTCGGCGGTGCCCTGCAGGGCCTGGAGCTGCCCCAGCGGGTGTTCCCCTGCCGCACACCGGCCCAGGTGCGCGCCGATCTGCCCCATGGGGAGGATGTGGTGGCCTTCCAGTGCCGCAACCCGATCCACCGGGCCCACTATGAGCTGTTCACCCGGGCTCTGCATGCCCCGAACGTGAGCGAGGGGGGAGTGGTGCTGGTGCATCCCACCTGCGGTCCCACCCAGGAGGATGACATCGCCGGGGAGGTGCGCTTCCAGACCTATGAGCGGCTGGCGGCGGAGGTGGCCAACCCGCGCATCCGCTGGGCGTACCTGCCCTACGCCATGCACATGGCCGGCCCGCGGGAGGCGCTGCAGCACATGATCATCCGCAAGAACTACGGCTGCACGCACTTCATCATCGGCCGCGACATGGCGGGCTGCAAGAGCTCGCTGAGTGGGGAGGACTTCTACGGCCCCTACGACGCGCAGGACTTCGCGCGCGAGAACGCGCCGGAGCTGGGGATGGAAACGGTGCCGTCGCTGAACCTGGTGTACACCGAAGAAGAGGGCTACGTGACGGCGGAGCACGCCCAGGCACGGGGGCTGCATGTGAAGAAATTGAGCGGAACCCAGTTCCGGCAGATGCTGCGCAGCGGTGAGGAGATCCCGGAGTGGTTCGCGTTCCGTAGCGTGGTGGAGGTGCTGCGGTCCGCCTGACGGCCCCGGCGACGGTTAACATTCTGTTACTTCCCCTCTCAGGAGCACGCAGGTTGAAAAAACGCTGGCGCAACGCGGGGCTCTATGTGCTCCTGGCGATCGTGGTGATTGCGGTGGGCTCCGCCTTCCTGGGTCGCCCTGATCCGGCCAACGCCCCCAGAAGCCTCCGCTACAGCGACTTCGTCGAGGCGGTTCAGGAGAACCAGGTCTCCAGGGTGTTGATCTCCCCCGATCGCGGCACCGCCCAGGTCGTTGAGAACGACGGCAACCGCGCCGTGGTCAACCTCGCTCCCGACAAGGACCTGCTCAAGCTCCTCACCGATCACAACGTCGACATCGCGGTTCAGCCCAACCGTGAACCGGCCGCGTGGCAGCAGGCCGTGGGCAGCCTGCTCTTCCCGCTGCTGCTCCTTGGCGGCCTGTTCTTCCTGTTGCGGCGTGCCCAGGGAGGCGGCGGCAATCCCGCCATGAGCTTCGGCAAGAGCAAGGCCCGCGTTCAGATGGAACCCCAGACCCAGGTCACCTTCGGGGATGTGGCCGGGATCGAGGGCGCCAAGCTCGAGCTCACCGAAGTGGTCGACTTCCTCAAGAATCCCGATCGTTTCACGGCCGTGGGCGCCAAGATCCCCAAGGGTGTGCTCCTGGTGGGCCCTCCCGGCACCGGCAAGACCTTGCTGGCCAAGGCTGTGGCCGGAGAAGCCGGTGTGCCGTTCTTCTCCATTTCCGGCTCGGAGTTTGTGGAGATGTTCGTGGGCGTGGGCGCCAGCCGCGTGCGTGATCTGTTCGAGCAGGCCAAGAAGAGCGCTCCCTGCATCGTCTTCATCGATGAGATCGATGCCGTGGGCCGGCAGCGGGGCGCTGGCCTCGGTGGCGGCAACGATGAGCGTGAGCAGACCCTCAACCAGCTGCTCACCGAGATGGACGGCTTCGAGGGCAACACGGGCATCATCATCGTGGCGGCCACCAACCGTCCCGATGTCCTGGACTCAGCCCTGATGCGGCCGGGCCGCTTTGATCGCCAGGTGGTGGTCGACCGTCCGGACTACGCCGGCCGTCTGCAGATCCTCGGGGTCCATGCCCGCGGCAAGACCCTCGCCAAAGATGTCGATCTCGACAAGGTGGCCCGCCGCACTCCCGGTTTCACCGGTGCCGATCTGGCCAATCTGCTCAATGAAGCGGCGATCCTGGCGGCCCGCCGTCAGCTCACCGAAATCTCGATGGACGAGGTCAATGACGCCATCGAGCGCGTCATGGCCGGTCCTGAGAAGAAGGACCGGGTCATGAGCGAGAAGCGCAAGCGGCTCGTGGCCTATCACGAATCGGGGCATGCCCTGGTGGGTGCCCTGATGCCCGACTACGACCCGGTGCAGAAGATCAGCATCATTCCCCGCGGCCAGGCTGGCGGTCTCACCTTCTTCACCCCCAGTGAGGAGCGGATGGAGTCGGGCCTCTATTCCCGTGCCTATCTGCAGAACCAGATGGCCGTGGCCCTCGGTGGTCGTGTCGCCGAGGAGATCGTCTACGGAGAGGATGAAGTCACCACCGGAGCCTCCAACGACCTTCAGCAGGTGGCCCGTGTCGCTCGCCAGATGGTCACCCGCTTCGGCATGAGCGACAAGCTCGGCCCCGTGGCCCTCGGCCGCGCCCAGGGAGGGATGTTCCTCGGCCGCGACATCGCCGCTGAGCGTGATTTCTCCGAAGACACCGCCGCCACCATCGACGAGGAGGTGGGTCTGCTGGTGGCTGAGGCCTACCGGCGGGCGAAGCGCGTGCTGATCGAGAACCGTTCTGTTCTTGATGAACTGGCCGACATGCTGGTGGAGAAGGAAACCGTTGATGCCGAGGAGCTTCAGGAGCTCCTGATCCGCAGCGATGTGCGGGTCGCTGAATACGTCTGAGCCCCGGACGCTGTTGGATGAACTCCGGGCGCTGCCGCTGCTGGCTGTGCTGCGCCCGGTCCGTCCCCTGGAGGCCCTCTCCCGGATCGCGCTGTTGAGTGCAGCCGGGATTCGCCATGTGGAGATCGCCTGGAGCCCATGGTCCCGCTGGAGCCTTGAGTGCCGTGAGCTGGCCGAGCGTTACCCCGCCATCCGATTCGGTGCCGCTTCTGTGCGCTCCCTCGAGGGACTGGAGGCTGCCCGCCAGGCCGGCTTCACCTTCGCCTTTTCGCCCGTTCTGGATCCCCAGCTGCTGAGCTGGGCGCACCAGCTGGGGATCACCCTGGTGCCAGGGGTCTTCACCCCAACGGAAGTGCACCGGGCGGTGGAGCTGGGCTGCACGGCGGTGAAGCTCTTCCCGGCCAGGACCCTTGGTCGCGGGTACTGGGCCTCGCTCTCGGGTGCCCTGGCGCCCCTTCCCTTCTGCATCGCCGCCGGTGGGCTGCAGGTGGCCGATCTCAGCAGCTGGCTTCAGGGTGGTGTGGATGCCCTGGCCCTGGGCTCCACCCTGTTCGAGAGCATCATCACGGAGTCGGGTGGGAGCCCCCGGCTGGATCCGTGCCTGGCCGACTGGGTGGCGGCTTACCCCTCACTCCCAGGCACTCTTCACCAGAGGCTGCACTGAGCCTGCTGACGCAGCAGGTGATCCGCCAGCACCAGGGCCACCATCGCTTCCACCATCGGCACCGCCCTGGGCAGCACGCAGGGATCGTGGCGGCCCTTGGCCTCCAGCACTGTGGCCTCGCCGCTGGAGGTCACGGTCTGCTGAGCCTTTCGAATCGTGGCTGTGGGCTTGAAGGCCACGCGCAGCACGATCTCCTCGCCGTTGCTGATGCCCCCCTGGATGCCGCCGGAGTTGTTGGTGGCGGTGCGCAGGCTGCCGTCGCCGGTGGCGAGGAAGGCGTCGTTGTGCTCACTCCCCCGCAGCAGGGTGCCCCCGAAGCCGGAGCCGATCTCGAAGCCCTTGGTGGCTGGCAGCGACATCACCGCCTTGGCCAGATCGGCCTCCAGCTTGTCGAAGACCGGCATGCCAAGGCCCAACGGCGCCCGGCGCACCACGCACTCGATCACACCGCCGCAGGAATCACCCTCGCGCCCGATCGCCTCGATCCGCTCGATCATGCGCTCGGCGCAATCCGCATCGGGGCAGCGCACGATGTTGGCCTCCACGTCCTCGAGAGTCACGCCGGCTGGATCGATCGTGGCTTCGATCGTGTGGATCCGCTTCACCCAGGCGATCACCTCCGTGCCGTGGGCGCGGGCAAGCAGTTGCTTGGCGATGGCACCGGCCGCCACCCGGCCGATCGTTTCCCGTGCCGAAGCCCGGCCGCCGCCGCTGCGGGCCTGGATGCCGTACTTGGCCTGGTAAGTGGCATCGGCATGGGAGGGCCGGAAGGTCACGGCCATCTCGCTGTAGTCCCCGGGGCGCTGGTCCTTGTTGCGCACCACCATGGCGATCGGTGTGCCCAGGGTGACCCCATCCAGGAGGCCGCTGAGGAACTCGACGCGGTCGTCTTCCTTGCGGGGAGTGGTGATCTTGCTCTGGCCGGGCTTTCTGCGGTCCAGCTCCCGCTGGATGAGCTCCAGATCCAGGGGCAGTCTGGGGGGGCAGCCATCCACGATCACCCCCACTCCACCGCCGTGGGATTCGCCGAAGGTGCTGATGCGAAAGAGCTGGCCGAAGCTGCTGCCCATGGCTGCCACACGCTGCAGCGAGCGTAGGGGGTTGGGTCCGTGCCCAGAGAGCCTGGGCTGCGTGATCACACAGCCCGGACTTCCAGTCCCGATTCGAGGGCTTCCAGCCGGTTGAGGGTTTTCAGGAAGGGGATCGAGAGCAGCACGGTCACCACCACATAGGTGAGCACCGCCACCGTGACCCCCGGCAGATCCCTGGCGTAGGTGGTGGCGAACATCAGAGCCATGCCCGGATTGCGCATGGACGTCACCAGGGCCACGGTGATTCGTTCATGCCGGTTGCGGCCGGCCAGGCTGTAGCCCAGCCCTAGGCAGAGGCCCACCATCACAGCCATCAGCAGCAGCCCCATGGCATTGGCGCTGAGGAAGGGCAGGAGCTTGGGTCCTGCCTTGACCAGCACAGCGGCGATCAGCAGCAGGAGCAGGCCGTTGGCCACCCGGTTGAGGGGGGATTCGATCCGCTCCGCCAGAGCTGGCCTCCAGCCCTGAATCGCCATGCCGACCAGCAGTGGCAGCACCTGGGTGCGCCCCACCTGCAGGGCCACCTCCACGGGCCCGATGTCCCAGGAGGCAGTTCCGTAGGCCGCCCGGAACACATCGGCCATCAGGGGCACCGAGAGAATCGCCGAGATTGCCGCCCCCACCTGGAGCACCGCCGCCAGCTCGCGGTCTCCTCCCTTCTTGCCGGCCTTGCGCAGGGTGAGGGGGGCGCTGGGGCAGACCGCCATCAGGGCAAGGCCGATCCGCGCCGAGGGACCCAGCGACTGGCCGATCGGCAGAAGCAGCAAGCCCAGGGCCACCAGCGGGACCAGCAGGCAGGAGGCCGGCAGCACCCTCAGGAACAGCCCCGGGCGTTGCCGGATCCGGCCCAGGGCCTCCGGTTTCAGGCCCATTCCCAGGGCCAGCATGATCGTGAACAGGGTGATCGAGGCGAACATGCGGGCGAGAGGTTTCGAGCGCTTGCTCTGGGAACCCTAGGGATCCTTTCGTTCCCCGCCCTCTCCCTCAGCCCCACGCCAGACCCACAAAAAAAGCCCCCCGCGGTGCGGGAGGCCATGGGGCTTGCGCCCTTGATGCTGGTGGTGGACCCGCAGGTCCCCCGCAGGATCAGCCGATCGCCGGAGCGGTCAGCGCCACGGGCGTGGCTTCAGCGGAAGCCAGGTCCAGAGGGAAGTTGTGAGCGTTCCGCTCGTGCATCACTTCCATGCCCAGACCGGCGCGGTTCAGCACATCAGCCCAGGTGTTGATCACGCGGCCCTGGCCGTCGAGGATCGACTGGTTGAAGTTGAAACCGTTCAGGTTGAAGGCCATCGTGCTCACGCCCAGGGCGGTGAACCAGATGCCGACCACGGGCCAGGCAGCCAGGAAGAAGTGCAGGCTGCGGCTGTTGTTGAAGGAGGCGTACTGGAAGATCAGGCGACCGAAGTAACCGTGGGCAGCCACGATGTTGTAGGTCTCCTCTTCCTGGCCGAACTTGTAGCCGTAGTTCTGGCTCTCGCTCTCGGTGGTCTCACGCACCAGGGAGGAGGTCACCAGGGAGCCGTGCATGGCGGAGAACAGGGAGCCGCCGAACACACCCGCCACACCCAGCATGTGGAAGGGGTGCATCAGGATATTGTGCTCAGCCTGGAACACCAGCATGAAGTTGAAGGTGCCGGAGATGCCGAGGGGCATGCCGTCGGAGAAGGAACCCTGACCGAAGGGGTAGATCAGGAACACCGCCGAAGCAGCGGCCACGGGGGCGCTGTAGGCGACGCAGATCCAGGGGCGCATTCCCAGGCGGTAGGAGAGTTCCCACTCACGTCCCATGTAGCAGAAGATGCCGATGAGGAAGTGGAAGACCACCAGCTGGTAAGGACCGCCGTTGTACAGCCACTCGTCGAGGCTGGCGGCTTCCCAGATGGGATAGAAGTGCAGGCCGATGGCGTTGCTCGAAGGAACAACGGCGCCGGAAATGATGTTGTTGCCGTAGAGCAGGGAGCCGGCAACAGGCTCACGGATGCCGTCGATGTCGACGGGAGGAGCGGCGATGAAGGCCACGATGAAGCAGATCGTGGCAGCCAGCAGGGTGGGGATCATCAGCACACCGAACCAACCGACGTAGAGGCGGTTGTTGGTGGAGGTGACCCACTCGCAGAACTGGCTCCAGGCAGACGCGCCCTGGCGTTGCTGAAGAGTGGTGGTCATGAGAGCGAGAGGTGTGGCCCCGTGAGGGGTCGGTTAGGTAAGACGACAAGCCGGAGCGGGGAAACCCGTCCGGTGGACCCGAAAGCCCTTCGCCTGCCTCAATGTAACAGGACATTGCGGGATGTGTGAAGCGCTTAAGGTTTGCTTCGGGGTGGTGCGGGCCTGGTGCGGTGGATTCAGTCCTGACGGTCATTCCCCCGTTCAGGCCTGGCCAGGAGCCCGACGTGGACCCGTCCCGGCTGGTGCGCTGGAGCCCCAGCGTCACCTTGGTTCCCAGCCGCAGTTGTTTCAACGCCTGTGAGTACTGCGGGTTTCGCCGTGACCCGGGGAGCACCACCGATCTCACCCTTGCCGGGGCCCGGCGCAGCCTGCGCCGGCGGCCGGATTCCACTGAAGTGCTCCTGCTCAGCGGTGAGGTGGCCCCCGCTTCCCCGCAGAGGGTCGGGTGGTTCTCGCGCCTGTTGGCCTTCAGTCGGCTGGCCCTGTCACTGGGGCGGTTGCCCCATACCAACGCCGGCCCTCTCTCGCGGCGGGAAATGGCCGCCCTTGCCAGGCTCAACCCCTCCCTGGGCCTGATGCTGGAGGGACTTGGCCCAGCCTACGAGCGGTTGCACAAGGCGGCGCCCAGCAAACGCCTCGCCCTGCGCCTCGGTCAGCTGGAGCAGGCGGGGCGCCTTGGGATCCCCTTCACCTCCGGTCTGCTTCTGGGCGTGGGGGAGAGCCGCTCGGACCGGCTGCGGGCCCTTGAGCTTCTGGCGGCTCTGCAGAAGCAATGGGGGCATCTGCAGGAAGTGATCCTGCAGCCCTGGCGGCCCGATGGCGCTCAGGCCGTCCCGCTCGGAAGTGCCGAGCAGCAGGATCTGCTCGAGCTGATCGAAGCCGCCCGGCGGATCCTGCCTGCCGAGGTGACTCTGCAGCTGCCACCCAACCTCTGGCCTCTGGAGAGCTTGCCTCAGGCGCTTGAGGCCGGCATCAATGATCTCGGTGGCCTCGACAGTCATGACGTGATCAATGCCGCCTATCCCCAGCCCAGCCCCCGGGAGCTGAGCGGCCGGCTGGAGCTGGCGGGCTGGGCGCTGCGCCCGCGCCTCTGCGTTCATGACCGCTTCATCCCCTGGTTGCCGCCCGATCTCCGCCGCCGGGCCACTTCTCTTCATGCACGCTTGTTAGCGTCCGTCCTGGCCTGAGGGAGCCGATGGCGCGGCCGGAGATGCAGCTGGAACCGAATCTGCCGACCTCAGGTGTCACCGCCGAGCGGGTTCTACTGATCCGCCTGCCCTGCAATCCGATCTTTCCGATCGGGCCGGTGTACCTGGCCGATCACCTGCACAAACGTTTCCCTGGGTTGCCCCAGCGCATCCTCGATCTGGCGGCCCTGCCCCTGCTGGATGTGGAGCGGGTTCTCCTGCGCACGATCGAGGCTTTCCGCCCCACCCTGCTGGTGTTCTCCTGGCGCGACATCCAGATCTACGCCCCGGTGGATGGCCGTGGGGGCAACCCCCTGCAGAACTCCTTCGAGGTGTTTTATGCCTCCAACCCGTTGCGTCGCCTGCGTGGGGCACTCGGCGGCCTGCGCTTGATGGGGGCCTTCTACGGAGAACTCTGGCGCAACCTGCGGCTGGTGCGCCGTGGCCTGCGCCGGGCCCGGCGCTTCCATCCGGCGGCGCGGGTGGTGATCGGCGGCGGGGCGGTCAGCGTGTTCTACGAGCAGCTGGGCAAGAGCCTGCCGGCGGGCACCGTGGTCTCGGTGGGGGAAGGGGAGCCGCTGCTGGAGAAGCTGATCAGCGGCCGCTCGCTGGCTTCCGAGCGCTGCTACGTGGTGGGGGAGCCGCCCCGGGAGGGGCTGATCCATGAGCAGCCGGAGGGGGTGATCAAAACCGCCTGCGACTACACCTACATCGCGTCCATCTGGCCCCAGCTCGACTGGTACCTCGATGGCGGCGACTTCTACGTGGGCGTGCAGACCAAACGCGGCTGCCCCCACAACTGCTGCTACTGCGTCTACACCGTGGTGGAAGGCAAGGCGGTTCGGGTGAATCCGGTGGACGAAGTGGTGGCGGAGATGCGCCAGCTCTACGACCGGGGCGTGCGCGGCTTCTGGTTCACCGACGCCCAGTTCATTCCGGCGCGCCGGTACATCGAGGATGCCAAGGAACTGCTCCGCGCGATCCTGGCGGCCGGCATGGACGACATCCGCTGGGCGGCCTACATCCGCGCCGACAATCTCGACGCGGAACTGGCCGAGCTGATGGTGGCCACCGGTATGGACTACTTCGAGATCGGCATCACCTCCGGCAGTCAGGAGCTGGTGCGCAAGATGCGCATGGGCTACAACCTGCGCACGGTGCTCGAGAACTGTCGCCTGCTTGCTGGTGCCGGCTTCCGAGAGCATGTCTCCGTGAACTACTCCTTCAACGTCATCGACGAGCGGCCAGAGACGATCAGGCAGACCGTGGCCTACCACCGCGAACTGGAGAGGATCTTCGGGGCCGACAAGGTGGAGCCGGCGATCTTCTTCATCGGACTGCAGCCTCACACCCATCTGGAGCAGTACGGCTTCGACCAGGGGCTGATCGAGCCGGGCTACAACCCGATGAGCATGATGCCCTGGACGGCCCGCAAGCTGCTCTGGAACCCCGAGCCGATGGGCAGCCTTTTCGGACGGATCTGTCTGGAAGCTTTCGCCGCGGATCCGGGAGATTTCGGACGCACGGTGATGGCGCTGCTCGAGCGTGACTACGGCTCCGCCCCGATCGAGGAAGCCCTGCGGGCGCCACTGGAAGGCCGTGGCGCGCTAGCGACGGCGGTGCGTTGAACGATTGCTCGGGCTCGATCCAAAATGTATCTCTTTGCGTCATATTTCTCGAGAGAATGAACCCCGTTCTCGAGGAATAGCTAGAAGGATAAGGCAATTGAAGGGGCGGGTCACTGTAAAGAAAATCGTACTTTTTATATTTTTTGTACATTTCTCTTTCCTTGACGGAAGCCTCTGTAAGTTGCCAGTCCCTTGATTAATCTGAGCAGTGACCTACCTCGCCCCTATTGCCGATGACCAAGCGCAGACTTTTTCTGGAGGCGTGTTAAATCGGTCTTTTAACGTCAACCGAGAAGACAATCGGAGTTATAGCTTTGCAATCAATGTAAATATTGATAATTCTGATAACTCCGTGAACACTGATAATTCGGTGCGCAATAATGGCCCCTTGTCTGGAAATTCGATCAGCGTGGCTGTTCGCTTGATCCGCCGCAGTCCAATCATGCCAATGATGCCACAACCTGCTGTTTAACCCAGTAAGTTTTGATCTAGAGAGAGTGACCAAGTCAGGATAGTGCCAACCATCCTGACTTGGTCACTCTGTTGTTGTTGGGGTTAAGCGGCAGCGAATCCATCCAGAACGAAAGAAAAAAGCGTCGAGTCATCGACGCTTTTGATGATTGGATCGTTTGACGGGTGAACTTCGACGACCCTCCCTAGAGGGGAGGGAGAGAGAGGATTACCCTGTCGTCAAAGTTGTTCAAACGGAGATCGTGTTGCCGGTGAAGAAGCCGCGGTTCCGGACGGAGTTATTGGTGTTGGTGGAATTGTTGGAGTTGTTCCTGTTGTCGGAGTTGTCAAGGTTGATCTGACGATTGTCAGTCCGCTGGCGGTTGAAGGACCTGTTAAGGAAGCCACCAGAGATGCTCTGGGTGGCTGCGTCGTCAATCAGGGTGAAGAAAGCCATGGCAGGAAAGGGAGAAAAGTGATTTTGGGCTTGGGTCAAGGGGAAGAGGTGTCAAGTCGATAGGCTGATCATCATTCGGCACTTGCAGAGATGACTCTCGCCATGCACCTTGTGAGATCCGCATGCTTCGCCTAGAGGCCTCTAATGACCATGCCCTAACGATAAGAGCAGATCTGGCCCTGGTCATGAACGGTAGGCATTTGTACAAGATTCTTTGAGCAAGTTAAAGGAAAATGATGGGAGAGATGTTAGTTCAGGCAGACATGGAATTCTTTAACAATTGATTAAGAATTGGTTGTACTCTTTGGTGAATAAACTCAAAATATATTTTGAGATGCTGCCTTGGGAGGCAGCCTTTGAATTTAAAGGTGCCTCCGTATTGTGGTTTGCGCTCAATGGATCGCGAATCTCAAGAATTCCTTGCAAAGGGATGTAAGGGTGTATCCGAAGTTGTGTTGATTATGTTTGCAATGTTTTGCGGAAAGGGCCGCGTTGGGTCGTCCCGTCCGCTAACCCTTGGAGGGCTTCACGCAGCCCCATGCCCCGCTACGCCTTTGTCGAGCAGCATTCCGAGGAGGATTGCGGTGCCGCCTGCGTCGCCATCGTGGCCCGGCAGCACGGGCGCATCCTGCCCCTTTCCCGCGTACGTGAGCTGGTGGGCACCGGTTCGCTCGGAACCACCTTGCTCGGGCTGCGCCGAGGGGCCGAGGTAGCGCCCCTCCGAGTGGTGTAACTCAGGAGGTCCTGTGACCCTCTCCGGAGGGTGAACAGGAGCAGTCAGGGGATGACTGCTTGGAAGCTGATTGCGCAGCTCCATTGATCCATTATGAACCCTGATCGCTGAATTGGCAACTCAGCGATCGATGTGTTCTGTGTAGATCGAGGTAGAAGCTGGTGCGCTTCAGCTGATGGTTGCAGCCGGCTGGGCGTTCGGATCTGCATCGGTGAGCTCCAAGGGCTCTTCTGGCTCTGGGATCTTGGCCATGGTGGCCTCAGAGAAGAAGCGGCGACGCTCCAGCTGCCATTCCTCCTGCTGCTCCAGCAGCTGGCTGCCCACCAGGCGCACGATCGCTGGATCATTGGGGAAGATGCCGACCACGTTGGTGCGGCGTTTGATCTCCTTGTTGAGGCGCTCGAGCGGGTTGGTGCTCCAGACCTTGCGCCAGTGCTCCTGGGGGAAGTGCAGGAAGGCCAGCACGTCGTCCCGGGCGGCTTCCATCACGGGCACGGCGCCGGGGAACTGCTTGCGCAGCATCTCGGTGACCCGCTGCCAGTGGGCGCGCACCTGATCTGGAGCCTGGATCACGAACACCGCTTTCATGGCAGCGGCCACCATGTCCTGGCCGGCCTTGGGCACATGGCTCAGCAGGTTGCGCAGGAAGTGCACCCGGCACCTCTGCCAGCTACTGCCCTGGAACATCCGCTTGATCGCTGCCGTCAGGCCCAGGTGGGCATCCGAGATCACCAGGCGGGTGCCGTCGAGGCCACGCTCCTTGAGTGAGCCCAGGAACTGACGCCAGAAGCCCTCCGCCTCGCTGTCGCCCACGGCAATGCCGAGAACTTCGCGGTAGCCGAGGGCATTGATGCCGATCGCCACCACCACCGCCCGCGACACCACCTGCATATTTCGGCCCAGGCGGCCGTGGAGGTAGGTGGCGTCGAGGTAGACGTAGGGAAAGCGGGCATGGTCAAGCGGCCGGCCCAGAAAGGCTTTCACCTGCTCATCGAGCCCCTGGCAGATGCGGCTCACCTCCGATTTGGAGATGCCGCTGGCCCCGCCCAGCGCCTCCACCAGGGCGTCGACCTTGCGGGTGGAGATCCCGCCGGTGTAGGCCTCCATCACCACGGCGTAGAGCGCCTTGTCCACCCGGCGGCGTGGCTCCAGCCAGCTGGGAAAGAAGCTGCCCTGCCGCAACCTGGGAATGGCCAGGCTGAGGTCGCCCACCTGGGTGGTGAGCAGCCGCTCCCGGTAGCCGTTGCGATGGGTGGAGCGCTGATCGGGGCAGCGCTCATGGAGTTGAGCGCCCGTGAGGGCAGAAACCTCGGCTTCCAGCAGGTCCTGGAAACCCCGGCGCACGATCTCTGGGATCAGGGCGCCAGCGGTGGTGCCCTCCATGAGCTGGCTCAGCTCGGAGGCGCCACTATGGGTGAGGGTCATGGTCTGTGTTCGGTTTGGTGGTAGTTCTCCGAACAGGGTCACAGACCGGCCCACCCATTGCCACAGCTGAAATCTGAGGGAGGTGAGCCGTCAGCCCCGGCTACGCCGGGGCTGATCCTCCTGAGTTACACCACTTGCTGGGACGCCGCTGGGGCCGACGCCATCGGCTTCCAGGCCAGGGCGGTTCGAGCCCAGCCCGAACTGCTCAAGCATCTCGATTCCATCCCCCTGCCGGCGATCTGCCACTGGAAGGGCCACCACTGGGTGGTGCTGCATGGTCGGGCACGACGGCACTATGTGATCGCGGATCCCGCCATCGGGGTGCGTTGGCTGTCCGAGAAGGACTTTCTGCAGGGATGGAGCAACGGCGTGATGCTGCTGCTCGAGCCCGACCAGCACCGACTGGCGGAGCAGGAGGAAGCTCCACGGGCTCCCTTCCTGCGCTTTCTGCGGCTGGTGCTGCCCTATCGGGGGCTGCTGCTGCAGGCCCTGGCGATCAACGCCGTCATCGGGCTGCTCGCCCTGGCGATGCCCCTGCTGATGCAGCTGCTCACCGATGACGTGCTGGTCCGGCGCGACACGCAGCTGCTCACCAGTCTGGGACTGGGGATGTTGCTCCTGTTCCTCTTCCGGAACCTGATCTCATTGCTACAGGGTCATCTGGTGGGCCATTTCGCCCAGCGCCTTCAGCTGGGGATGCTGCTGGAGTACGGCCACCAGCTGCTGCGGCTGCCAGCGGCGTCCCAGCAAGTGGTGTAACTCAGGAGGATCAGCCCCGGCGTAGCCGGGGCTGACGGCTCACCTCCCTCAGATTTCAGCTGTGGCAATGGGTGGGCCGGTCTGTGACCCTGTTCGGAGAACTACCACCAAACCGAACACAGACCATGACCCTCACCCATAGTGGCGCCTCCGAGCTGAGCCAGCTCATGGAGGGCACCACCGCTGGCGCCCTGATCCCAGAGATCGTGCGCCGGGGTTTCCAGGACCTGCTGGAAGCCGAGGTTTCTGCCCTCACGGGCGCTCAACTCCATGAGCGCTGCCCCGATCAGCGCTCCACCCATCGCAACGGCTACCGGGAGCGGCTGCTCACCACCCAGGTGGGCGACCTCAGCCTGGCCATTCCCAGGTTGCGGCAGGGCAGCTTCTTTCCCAGCTGGCTGGAGCCACGCCGCCGGGTGGACAAGGCGCTCTACGCCGTGGTGATGGAGGCCTACACCGGCGGGATCTCCACCCGCAAGGTCGACGCCCTGGTGGAGGCGCTGGGCGGGGCCAGCGGCATCTCCAAATCGGAGGTGAGCCGCATCTGCCAGGGGCTCGATGAGCAGGTGAAAGCCTTTCTGGGCCGGCCGCTTGACCATGCCCGCTTTCCCTACGTCTACCTCGACGCCACCTACCTCCACGGCCGCCTGGGCCGAAATATGCAGGTGGTGTCGCGGGCGGTGGTGGTGGCGATCGGCATCAATGCCCTCGGCTACCGCGAAGTTCTCGGCATTGCCGTGGGCGACAGCGAGGCGGAGGGCTTCTGGCGTCAGTTCCTGGGCTCACTCAAGGAGCGTGGCCTCGACGGCACCCGCCTGGTGATCTCGGATGCCCACCTGGGCCTGACGGCAGCGATCAAGCGGATGTTCCAGGGCAGTAGCTGGCAGAGGTGCCGGGTGCACTTCCTGCGCAACCTGCTGAGCCATGTGCCCAAGGCCGGCCAGGACATGGTGGCCGCTGCCATGAAAGCGGTGTTCGTGATCCAGGCTCCAGATCAGGTGCGCGCCCACTGGCAGCGGGTCACCGAGATGCTGCGCAAGCAGTTCCCCGGCGCCGTGCCCGTGATGGAAGCCGCCCGGGACGACGTGCTGGCCTTCCTGCACTTCCCCCAGGAGCACTGGCGCAAGGTCTGGAGCACCAACCCGCTCGAGCGCCTCAACAAGGAGATCAAACGCCGCACCAACGTGGTCGGCATCTTCCCCAATGATCCAGCGATCGTGCGCCTGGTGGGCAGCCAGCTGCTGGAGCAGCAGGAGGAATGGCAGCTGGAGCGTCGCCGCTTCTTCTCTGAGGCCACCATGGCCAAGATCCCAGAGCCAGAAGAGCCCTTGGAGCTCACCGATGCAGATCCGAACGCCCAGCCGGCTGCAACCATCAGCTGAAGCGCACCAGCTTCTACCTCGATCTACACAGAACACATCGATCGCTGAGTTGCCAATTCAGCGATCAGGGTTCATAATGGATCAATGGAGCTGCGCAATCAGCTTCCAAGCAGTCATCCCCTGACTGCTCCTGTTCACCCTCCGGAGAGGGTCACAGGACCTCCTGAGTTACACCACTCGGAGGGGCGCTACCAGCCACCGGGTCGGCTGGCCGCGCGGCCGATCGACGCCGGCCTGGTGCTCAAGGAGAGCACCTCTGAGGAGTTCCTGCCCTCGGTGCGTCCCTGGGTTCAGGCGCTGGGGCTGGTGATGGTGGGCAGCTTCGCCGGAGGGATCGCTCTGATGGCCGTGTGGCCGTATCGGGTCGTGGTGCGCGGTCAGGGGCTCATCCGTCCCACCGGGGAGACCAGCGTGATCCATGCCCCCTTCTCCGGCCGGGTGCGCTCGATCAATGTCCGCCTCAATGAGCGTGTGACCCGCGGCCAGGTGATCGCCGTGCTCAACCCGGCCGATCTGGTCGGTAAGGAGGCGGCGCTGGACTCGAGTCGGGCCGCCCTGGAGCGGGAGAAGCTGGCCCTGGAGAGCCAGAACGAGGCCGCCCTGCAAGGGGCCCTGCTTGAGGTGCGCAAGGCCGAAGCCGCCCTTTCCCTGGCCGAAACCGAGGCCCGGCGCTATCAGCTGCTCGCCTCCAGTGGAGCTGTCTCGGCCCAGCAGCTCGATGAGCGTCTCGCCAATGCGGCGGTTGCTCGCTCGAATCTCGACCAGTCCAGGCGTGCCGTCGAGGAGCTCCGCTCCAAGAGTGAAGCGGATCTGTCACGGCTGGTTCAGCAGTTTGCGACCAACAGCGGGGACAGTGCCCAGATCCGCCGGGATCTCGGCAGTTCGACCATCCGGTCGCCGGGCGATGGGGTGATCCTCTCGCTTTCCCTGCGCAACCCTCAGCAGGTGGTGGCCACCGGCGAGGAGCTGGCCCGGATCGCACCGAGTGGCCGGGCGCTGGTGGCGAAGGTACGAATCAGCTCCCAGGACGTCGACAACCTCTCCACGGGCCAGCGGGCCGATCTGCGTGTCGATGGCTGCCCCTATCCCGACTTCGGCACCCTCAGGGCACAGGTCTCGGCGGTGTCGCCGGATGTGGTGCCCGTGGAGACTGGCCAAGGAGGGGGCCGCAGCGTTCCCGGGGCCCAGAGCCTGGTTGCTGCCGAGGCCGCCGGCTATGAGGTGTCCCTGAGGCCCCGGTCCACAACTCTGGAGACCCCCACGCGCCGCTGTGTCGTGCGGCCTGGAATGACGATCACCGCCGACATCACCACACGCCAGGAAACCGTCCTGCAGTTTCTGTTGCGCAAGGGGCGATTTCTGCTGCAGCCCTAGTCTCTGGGCCCGCTTCCCGGCCACGATCCGAACCAGCGACGCCGGACCCACAGCAGGACACCCAGACCGGCCCAGCCCAGCAGGCCGCCGATCGGATTGGGATCGGCTCCGCCGGGCCCGGCCAGCCAGAGCGGGACCGTGGACTGGATCTGCAGCGGCCCGGCCATCAGGGAAAACCATCCCCCCACCAGACCGCCGTGCAGTCCGACGGCACCCCAGAGAGAACCACCGTCGGCGCGTCGCTGCAACCCTAGGGCGAGGCCCAGAAGCCACAGGCCCACCAGCAATCCGGCCATCGGAACGAGGCCGAGATTGAAGCGGGTGTGGGCCAGGCTGAACACCACCGCCTGGGTGAGCAGGGCCCGCTGATCGCCCAGGGGGCCCCCGCCCAGGCGCTGGCTCAGCTCACCCCAGAGCCAGCCCCTGAACACCAGCTCTTCGGCGAAGCCGACTCCCAGGATCAGCGCTACAGCATTGATGGCCTCGGCCGGCGTGAGTCCGCCGCTCCAGCGGGCCTGGCCGCTGAACAGCAGCACCCCTGCCACCACCACCAGCAGCAGCAGGGCTTTGATCAGTCCGCGCAGCAGCGAACGCAGTCCCGTGGCCCAGCCCACGGCCACACCCAGAGTCCGCCAGGGCCGGGGCTCACCCCACACCGTTCTCAGGCGCCGCGGCAGCGTCAGCAGCAGCAGGACGAAGGCCAGGGCCGTGCCGAGCAGGGCGATCTGATCGGCACGCCAACCGTCCAGGAGGCCCCAGGCCACGGCGGGTTGAACGGTCAGCCAGCCCAGGCCGTAGAGCAGCGGCAGATACAGCAGCGTGCTGATCCAACCCAGCCAGGCTCGCCTGGGCACTCAGCTCTCCGGCTCGATCGTGCTGGAGAGGCCCTTGGCCTTGAGGGTTTCGCTGTAGAACTCCGCCGGCTCCAGATCGCAGACGATCACCAGCCCGACGCCGGTGTTGTGGGCTTCGAGCATCACGGCGATGGCGTCCTGCTCGCTCAGGGAGGGCACCACCTGGCGCAGGGTGGTGACCACGTACTCCATGGAGTTGACGGGATCGTTGTGCAGCAGCACCTTGTAGCGCGGCGAGGGCTTGCGGACCCGTTGCAGGTCCTTCTCGATCACCGCTGCTCCGCCGGGGGAGCGGCTGGGAGTTTCCACGGCTTGGGGGCTGGGCACGGCCGACGGCGGCGGGGAAGCCATCGGCAGAAAGGGAATGTTCATCCGAGGGGAACAGCCTTGGGTGCGGCTGGTGAGAGGACCTGGGCTCCAGAGGTGGTGCCCAAATTAAGTGCCGGCGCCGGCGGCCGCAGGAATCACGGACCCATCGGCAATCCGGGCCATGGCCTCCTCCACGTTCGCCCGGCTGTTGAAGGCCGAGAGGCGGAAGTAGCCCTCTCCGGCGGCGCCGAAGCCGCTGCCCGGTGTGCCCACCACGTGCGCCTTGGTGAGCAGATGGTCGAAGAATCCCCAGGAATCCATACCGGCCGGGGTCTTCAGCCACACGTAGGGCGCCTGCTCGCCCCCATGCACCTCCAGCCCGGCGGCCGTGAGTTCGCGGCGGATGATGGCCGCGTTCTCCATGTAGAAGGACACCAGGGCCTTCACCTGGGCCTGGCCTTCGGGGGAATAGACCGCCTCGGCGCCGCGCTGCACGATGTAGCTCACGCCGTTGAACTTGGTGCTCTGGCGGCGGTTCCACAGGGTCCAGAGTTCCGCCTTCTCCCCGCTGGCGGCCGTGCCCATCAGGCCGCGGGGCACCACCGTGAGGGCACAGCGGGTGCCGGTGAAGCCGGCGTTCTTGGAGAAGGAGCGGAACTCGATGGCGCACTCGCGGGCACCGTCGATCTCATAGATCGAGTGGGGCAGGTCGGGATCCTGGATGAAGGCTTCGTAGGCGGCATCGAAGAGGATCAGGGCATCGTGGTCGCGGGCATAGTCCACCCAGGCCTGGAGCTGTTCCCTGGTCGCCACCGCACCAGTGGGGTTGTTGGGGAAGCAGAGGTAGATCAGATCCACCGGCTCGCTCGGGATCTGGGCGGTGAAGCCGTTCTCGGCACTGATCGGCAGATAGGTGAGGCCGCCGTACTGGCCGGCATCATCGGCCTCCCCGGTCCGGCCGGCCATCACGTTGCTGTCCACGTACACCGGATACACCGGATCGGTCACCGCGATGCGGTTGTCCGGTCCGAGGATGTCGAGGATGTTGCTGCTGTCGCACTTGGAGCCGTCGGAGATGAAGATCTCCTCCGCCGAGATCTGGCAGCCACGGGCCTGGAAATCGTGCATCGCGATGGCCTCCCGCAGCCACGGATAGCCCTGCTCGGGGCCGTAACCGTGGAAGCCCTCGCGGGTTCCCATCGCGTCGATGGCGGCCTTCATGGCCTCACGGCAGGCCAGGGGGATGGGCTCGGTCACATCGCCGATGCCCAGCCGGATCAGCGGCGCGCCGGGATTGGCCTCCGAGAAGGCCTTGACCCGCCTGGCGATCTCGGGGAAGAGATAGCCGGCCTTGAGCTTGAGGTAGTTGCCGTTGATCTGAACCACTGCTGCGCCTGGCGCTTGTGCTGCCGGGCATCTTCCTATGGCGCCGGACCACCCTCGATACCATCGTCGTGTGCCCTGACCGTGACGCTGTGACCCTTCCGCTCGACGCCCCCGTCGATTTCGAGCGGCTGGTGGACCGGAGCATCGCCAGACCAGGCCGCTACCTGGGCAACGAGCTTGGGGTCGAGCCCCGCGACTGGCAGGGTGCCGCCGTGCGCTGGGCCCTGACCTACCCCGAGCTCTACGAGGTGGGCGCCAGCAACCTCGGCCACATCATTCTCTATTCGATTCTCAACGCCCTTCCCGGGCAGCTCTGCGACCGGGCTTACCTGCCGGCCCCCGATCTGGCCGCGCGTCTGCGTGAGCGGCAGCAGGCTCTCTTCGCTGTGGAAAGCCGCCGGCCTCTGCCCGCGTTCGACATCCTCGGCTTCAGCCTCAGCTACGAGCTGGGGGCCACCAACATCCTCGAGATGCTGGATCTGGCCCGGGTGCCGATCCGTGCCGCTGATCGCGGCGATCGCCCCCTAGGCGATCCGGCCTCCTCTCCGCTGATCTTTGCCGGCGGTCCCACCGCCACCAGCAACCCCGAGCCCTTTGCCGCCTTCTTCGATTTCATCGCCCTCGGCGATGGCGAGGAGCTGCTGCCGGAGATCGGACTGGTGGTGGCCGAAGCCAAGGCGGCTGGCCTCAGCCGCTCCGCCCTGCTGCGAGATCTGGCCCAGGTCCCCGGGGTCTACGTGCCCTCGCTCTACGGCCTGGGTCCCGATGGCGTCAGCATGGTTCCCCTGGTGCCGGAAGCGCCCCGGCGGGTGCTGCGCCGGGTGGCCACGCCGATGCCCCACTACGGCATGGGGCTGGTGCCCCACATCGAAACCGTCCACGACCGGCTCACGATCGAGATCCGTCGCGGCTGCACCCGTGGCTGCCGCTTCTGCCAGCCCGGCATGCTCACCCGCCCCGCCCGCGACGTGGAGCCCGAGGCGGTGATCGAGGCGGTGGAAACCGGAATGGTGCGCACCGGCTACAGCGACTTCTCCCTGCTCTCGCTCAGTTGCTCCGACTACCTGGCCCTGCCGGCGGTGGGCGTGGAGCTGCGCAACCGCCTGGCGGAGCACAACGTGAGCCTCACCCTGCCCAGCCAGCGGGTCGACCGCTTCGATGACAACATCGCCCACATATTGGGGGGCACCCGCAAGGCGGGGCTCACCTTCGCGCCGGAAGCCGGAACCCAGCGCCTGCGTGACATCGTCAACAAGGGCCTCACCGACGCCGAGCTGCTGCGGGGCATCCGCACCGCCATGGCGAACGGCTACCGACGGGTGAAGCTCTATTTCATGATCGGTCTGCCGGGCGAAACCGACGCCGATGTGATCGGCATCGCCGACACCTGCCGCGCGCTGCAGCAGCAGTGCCGTGATCTGGGCCGGCTCGAGCTGAACCTCACGATCAGCAACTTCACCCCCAAACCCCACACTCCGTTCCAGTGGCACAGCGTGTCCACAGCGGAATTCCGGCGGCGTCAGGAGCTGCTGCGGGGCGCCCTGCGCCAGTTGCGGGGCCTGAAGGTCAACACCACCGATGTGCGCCTCTCGGCCATGGAGGACTTCGTGGGTCGCGGCGACCGGCGGCTGGCACCCGTGCTCGAGGCGGCCTGGCGGGCGGGCGCCGGCATGGATGCCTGGTTCGAGAGGATCGAGTCCACCCACGCCGCCTGGACCGGAGCGATCGAGGCGGCGGGCCTGGCCGGTCGCTACCGCGATCTGGAGATGGGCGACTGGGGAACCACCGGCACGCTCAGCAGTGCCGACCTCGCCGCGTTCTGCGCCCAGCCTCTCCCCTGGGATCACATCGACACCGGTGTCGACAAGGCCTGGCTGGCTGAGGATCTGCAGCGGGCGCTCGCCGAGGTGGTGGTACCCGATTGCTCCTTCGACGGCTGCAGCAGTTGCGGTGTCTGCGGGCCGGAGTTCGGCCACAACGTGGTGGTGGAGTCACCGCCCGTCCCCGTGCAGCAGCCCATGCGGGCTCCGGCCAGTGAGCGGGTGCAGCGGCTGCGCTTCGGTTTCAGCAAGACCGGTTCGCTGGCCCTGCTCAGCCACCTCGATCTGGTGCGGTTGATGGAGCGGGCCCTGCGACGCAGCGGCCTGCCTGTGAGCTTCACCGGCGGCTTTCATCCCCTGCCCCGCCTGCAGTTCGCCCTGGCCCTGCCCCTGGGGGTGGAGGCTCACGGGGAGTGGTTTGACCTGGAGTTCAGCGCCGGTGTTGATCCCTGCTCCGCTCTGGCACAGCTGCAGGACACCCTGCCCGAGGGGCTGGCGCTGGCAGGGGTGGAGGAGGTGGAGGTCCGCGCACCGAGCCTGTCCCAGGAGCTGGAGGGTGCCGACTGGAGCGTCGAGCTGGTGGCTGGTGCCCCGGGTCCGGGTGCCGCAGCCTGGGGGCCAGCCCTCGAGGGCCTGCTCCAAGCGTCTGAACTCCCCTGGAACGACACCGACAAGAAGGGGCGGCCACGCCGGCGGGACTGCCGGCCTCTGCTCGAGGAGCTCAGTCTCGTTTTCGCAGGAGATCAGTCCTGCCGCTTCCGGCTCGGGGCCCGCATCGATGCCCAGGGGCGAAGCCTGCGTCCGGACCAGGTGTGCGTCTGGTTGCAGGAGTGGCTGCCAGGCCCGCTGCAGCTCGGTCGGTTGAGCCGCCTGCGGCTGCGGCTTCGAACAGCCGAGCCAGAGCAGGGATCCCGGTGAGCCCGTGCTAACGTCGCCTGAAGACGGCAGATCCGTCTGTAGCTTCCATTCTGCAGACGTCGCCCTACGGCACCTGGTTCCGTGGGAACTGTTCCGCGCTATGGCCGGCCTCTCTCCGGCAGCATCGCCGCGAATGGAGGTTGATCCTCCTGAGGATGCTCCTCAAAAGGTTTTTCTCCTCCGTCTTCTTCCTGCTGGTCCAGCAGTCGAGCAGCTTTGCGGCGCGCTCTGCCCAGCGGGTTCGTGCTTCAGGGATTCACTCCCATCCATGGCATGGCTCCACAGAGCCACCCCCTATCCTCCATGCCCCAGCAGATCGTCATCGCGGAGCAACTGCGCATCGCCGCTGTGCTCAACGACGAACGTGTTGATGAACTGGTCGTAGCTCAGGGTCGCTATCAGATTGGCGACGTCTATCTCGGCCGGGTCGAGAATGTTCTCCCAGGAATTGATGCCGCTTTTGTCAACATCGGCGAAAGCGAGAAGAATGGCTTCATTCATGTCACTGATCTTGGCCCTCTGCGCCTGAGAAAAGGGGCTGCCGGCATCACCGAACTGCTTGAGCCCCGCCAGAAGGTGCTCGTTCAGGTGATGAAGGAGCCCACCGGCACCAAGGGCCCTCGCCTCACGGGCAACCTCACGCTCCCAGGCCGCTTCCTCGTTCTGCAGCCCCAGGGCCAGGGGGTGAGCATCTCGCGGCGGATCAGCGGCGAGAACGAACGCAATCGTCTGAGGGCCCTCGGGGTGCTGATCAAGCCCCCCGGTGCCGGCCTGCTGGTGCGCACCGAAGCCGAGGGTGTCAGCGAAGACCAGCTGATCGACGATCTCGAGACTCTCCTCAGGCAGTGGGAGGGGATTCAGGAAGCTGCGGAAACGGCTACCCCTCCGGTGCTGCTCAACCGCGACGAAGACTTCATCCACCGCGTCCTGCGCGATCTCTACAGCCCCGAGGTCTGGCGGGTGGTGGTGGACACCCCCGCCGCTGTGGCCCGGGTGAATGCCTTCCTCGGGGCCGATCAGGCCAATCTGCTGGTGGAGCACCACGGTGAAGGCACCGATGTGCTCGAGCACTTCCGGGTGAATGCCGCCATCCGAGACGCCCTCAAACCACGGGTGGATCTGCCCTCCGGCGGCTACGTGATCATCGAGCCCACCGAGGCGCTCACCGTGATCGATGTGAACTCCGGCTCGTTCACCCGTTCCGCCAGTTCGCGCGAAACGGTTCTCTGGACCAACTGTGAAGCTGCCGCCGAGATCGCACGTCAACTCAAGCTGCGCAATATCGGTGGCGTCGTGATTATCGACTTCATCGACATGGAGTCGCGTCGTGATCAATTGATGCTGCTGGAGCACTTCACCCAGTCGGTGCAGGACGACGCGGCCCGCCCCCAGATCGCTCAGCTCACCGAACTGGGTCTGGTGGAACTGACCCGCAAACGCCAGGGTCAGAACATCTACGAACTGTTCGGGCGCGCCTGCCCCAGCTGCGGTGGCCTCGGCCATGTGGCCGTTCTTCCGGGCAAGGACACCCTTCAGCCCCTGGCCACCGTCACGGGTCTGGTTCGCTCGGCCGCCTCGGCCCGGGCGGAAGTGCCCAGCCCCAACGGCGCAGAACCCGCCACGGGCCGCCGTCGTGGTGGCCGCGGCGGTCGCGGCCGTGGTGCCAGCGACGCGACAGACACCGCCGCTGTCTCCACCGTCGTTGCGGACACCCAGGATCTCGCCACGGTCAGTGCACCGGAGTCAGCCCATGGCGGTGGCGGCGCTGCGGAACACGGTGGCGGCGGTGGCCTCAGCCGCCGCCAGGAGCCCGATCTGGTGGCCGTGCCGATGGATGCCGATCAGGAACTCGTCTACGGCTGGATGGGCCTCAGCCCAGCCCTGCTGCTGGATCCTCCCCCTGCCGGGGAGAACCTGGTGGTGCGGGTCGTGCGGCCCGGTGAGGACGCCGACACGGTCCTGGAAGCGGCCCGCCAGCAGCTGGCAGCCTCCGGCTCCCGCGGCCGCCGCCGCCGCGGCGGACGCGGTGGCAGTGGAGCCGACACCACCGCTCCCATCACCCGCTCCAGCGGAGAGGTACCGACACCCCGCCGGGAGATCGACGCCCCCAGCCGTTACCGCCAGGAGAGCCCTGACGATGACGCCCAGTCGACGCTGGTGGAGATCACCCCCTTGCCCGAGGCCTTTGGCGAGCCGGACGAGGCTCCGATGACCACCGTGATCGAGTCCACGCTGCTGCAGATCCCCGTATCCCAGGTGTCCTCGCCGGGGTCGGAGCGGGTTGGGCGCTCCCAGCCCAGGGGTCGCCAGCATCGACCGCGTGAGGAAGGCGGTGCCGTGGCCGTGGCTGAAGCCCCCAGCGAGGCCCCTCCCACGCCGTTGGTCGAGGACGGCGATCCCGGAGGTGAGCCCCGCCGCCGCCGCCGCCGCTCCTCCGCCAGCGTCTGAGTGACCCCACGGGTCCTGGCCGGTGTGGATGAAGTGGGCCGTGGATGCCTGTTCGGCCCGGTCTTCGCCGCCGCTGTGGTCTTGCCGGCCCAGGCGGCGTTATCCCTGGCCGCCGCTGGCCTGACCGACAGCAAGGCCCTGCGGCCTCACCACCGCCAGCGGCTGGTGCCGTTGATCACCGCCCAGGCCTCAGCCTGGGCACTCGGTCAGGCCTCAGCCGCCGACATCGACCGCATCGGCATCCGGACCGCCACGGAGATGGCCATGGTCAGGGCCCTGCAGCGCCTGCCCCGGGTGCCTGCCCTGGTGGTGGTCGACGGTGTCCTCCCTCTGCGGATGTGGCAGGGCCGCCAGCGCACGCTCGTCCATGGCGATCGCCGTTGTCTGGCGATCGCCGCCGCCAGCGTGCTGGCCAAGCAGGCCCGCGATGCCCTGATCCAGCGTCTGGCGGACCGCTATCCCGGCTATGGCCTCGAGCGCCATGCCGGCTATGGCACGGCTTTTCACCGGGAGGCCCTGGCCCGCCTTGGCCCAAGCCGTCTGCACCGCCTCAGCTTCCTGGGCAGGGTGCTCAGCGGCCCTCGCGCCAGCAGCTGAAATCCTTCAGAAGCTGCTGGCTCACCCGGGTGCGGATGCCCAGCAGAACACCGCCCAGCAGGGAGCGGCCGGTGGCTTCGAGCACCCTGGGTGCGATCAGGCGGAGCATCGGAGGACGGCTCACGCTCACGGCCATCCGGGCCGCCCCCTCCAGCCCCTGGTCGGCCACTTCCAGCCAGGAGGTCAGATTCAGCTGGAAGTCGTCCACCAGGCCAAGGCCCTCCAGGTGACACTCCACCGCCTCGAGCTCCAGGCGTCCGGGCCGCCGCCGGGCGCGCAGCTGCACCACGGGCTTGATCTGAAGCTGGAACACCTGCAGCCTCGTCACGTCGTAGCGGTAGTGCCCCGGCCCGAGACGGGTCAGCTGGCTGGGGTCGAGCAGGGCCTGGATCACTCTCTCCTCGTCGTCGAGGTAGGACACCAGGTCTTCGGCAGGCTCCTCGATCGCGAGGCTGAGCTGCTGGCTGGCGCTGAAGGCCAGGGTCATCGCCTCGTCTCGGTGGCCGGGGGGGGATGATCTTATCGACCGCTAGTTTCCCCTCCTCCCCATGCGTGTTGCCTTCCTCGGCCCTGCAGGCACCTACGGCGAGCAGGCGACACGGCATCTGGCGGCCCTCGAGGGGATCGACGCGCCGGAGTTGCTGGCTCAGAGCGGTATCCGCTCGGTGGTCAAGGCCCTGGCGGAGGGCCGCTGCGATGCCGCCGTGGTGCCCGTGGAGAACTCCGTCGAAGGAGGGGTGACCGCTTGCCTCGATGGCCTCTGGGAGCACCCCGATCTGCGCATCCGCCGCGGACTGGTCCTGCCGATCCGCCATGCCCTGCTGGGGTCCGGACCGATCGAGCGGGTCAGTGAAGTGCTCTCCCATCCCCAGGCCCTCGCCCAGTGCAGTCTCTGGCTGAGCGAACACCTCAGTGACGCCCTGCAGCTGCCCACCAGCTCCACCGCCGAAGCGGCCCGGTTGGTGGCCGGCAGCCGCTTCCGCGCGGCTGTCGCCTCACCCCGCGCCGCCAAGGAGCATGGCCTCGAGGTGCTGGCTTATCCCATCAACGATGTACCCGGAAACTGCACCCGTTTCCTGATGCTGCAGCGGCAGGTGGCAAGTCAGGCGGAACCGGCCACGCTCTGCAGCCTGGCCTTCTCGCTGCGCAGCAACAGCCCCGGGGCCCTGCTGGAGGCTCTGAGCTGCTTCGCGACCCTGCAGCTCAACATGAGCCGGATCGAGTCACGTCCCTCCAAGCGGGAGATGGGCGAATACATCTTCTTCGTGGATCTGGAGATGCCGGAGGACCCCCGGCTGCTGGAGGAAGCGATCGAGGCCCTGCGCGTCCATTGCCAGCACCTGGCCCTGTTCGGGACCTACCCGCTCACCAACGTGTCCGAGGAGTCGTAACGGAACACCCCGAATCGCATCATTCCGGTGCTGAAGGCCCAGTGCATCAGCAGGATCGTCGGCGCTTCGCGCAGACCCTGCAGCACGGCCCCAGGACCCAGGCTGAGGATGGCGCCCGGTCGCCGCACCCCTTCGAGAATGGAGTCGATCCATGAGGGCAGGGTGGCGTCACTCCAGTCGGCGGTGTCCACAGGAGCGCCCTGCCCATGGGGGCTGGTCTCGAGGTTGCGGCGGAAGGAGGGGATGGAGGCGAATTCCGGATGAGCCCACTGGTGCAGCAGCTGATTCATCACCCAGCGCTCCAGAGCGTTGAGCTCGCCGTCGGAAGGATCGCGCCGGTTCCAGTCAGCCACCACCAGCTTCCCTGCCGGAGCCAGGACCCGCAGCAGTTCATCGGCGTAGCGCTGCTTGTCAGGCATGTGCGGTCCCGCTTCCACGCTCCAGACGGCCTCAAAGCTGTTGTCCTCCAGCTCCAGGGCCAGGGCGTCCATCACCGCGAAGCGGCAGGAGAGCCCGGCGGGTGTGAGCTGGCGGGCCCGCTCCACCTGGGCTGGGCTGATGCTGATGCCCAGCACGTCGAAGCCGTAGTCCCGGGCGAGGATGCGGGCGCTGCCACCGATGCCGCAACCCACATCCAGTAGACGGGTGCCTGCTGGCAACCGGTCGAGCCCCGACCAGCGCACCAGTTCATGCACGAACTGCTCCTTCGCGGCCCGGAAATCGCGTGACTTGGGGGGGGTGCCGTAGTGCCCGAGGTGCACATGGTCACCCCAGAGGTTTTCCAGCAGCCGGTCCCCGGTCCAGCGGTCGTAGGCCTCAGCCACGGTGGCCGTGCTCTGGAAACGGCGGTCACGGCGCTGCCATTCCCGTACCAGAGCAAGACCGAGCAGACCGGCTCCGGCTCCGATGGCCAGAGGCGGAAGCCAGGTTGGGAGCACCATCAGGAGGGTTCCTGCCTGGGTTCCCCCAGATCCTTGAAGGTGTCCTTCAGAACCGTGCGAGCGGCCAGCTGCCGCCTGGTCTGATCGAGCAGTGCGAATTCCTGGCGCAGCCGTTCGGAGGTGTCGGTGAGTTCCAGCAGGGCCTGCTGATGGTCGGCCACGGGCCCTCCCAGGTGGGAGCCGATCCAGAAGGACAATTCCCGAGGAAGATCAGGCAGATCCACCGGAAGAGTGGTCGGCTTGCCGATCAGTTTGCCGGTGAGATCCACCACATCCCGCAGGGCCTGGGTGACCTGATGGCCCAGATCCTGGAGCACATCGTGGCTGGTACTGGGATCGTCCTCGATCCAGCTGACCATGGCCACACGGAAAGGGGCTTCGCGGACCACTTCGAGCACGCGAAATCTCTGCTGGCCCAGGGTGACGATGTTGCTGCGATCGTCGTCCTGGGTCTGGCACTGCAGAATTTCAGCGCAGCAGCCCACCTGGGCCATCTCCTGCTGATTCGGGTCCCAGCGCACCACACCGAAACGACGGTCGGTTTCCAGCACCGTTCGCAACATCATGCGGTAACGGGGCTCGAAGATATGCAGGGGCAAGACTTCCTGCGGGAACAGCACCACATCCGGCAGGGGGAAGAGTGGGAGTTCCCTCACGGCCAGATCAGTCACGGAAGGTCGGCGGGGCGGTAAAGGGTGGTCGGGGCGTTGCTGAGTGGGGCTGCTCGGGGAGCCTGAACAATGAAATGAGTCTAGAAAAAAAGGACCCACCGGGAGGGTGGGTCCAGGAATTCGTCGCGACGAGCCAGCTGGTGGCTCAGAGCTTCACTTCGATATCGACGCCGCTGGGCAGATCTAGCTTCATCAGTGCGTCGATCGTCTTGGCCGTGGGGCTGTAGATGTCGATGATCCGGCGGTGGGTGCGGGTCTCGAAGTGCTCACGGGAATCCTTGTCCACGTGGGGCGAGCGCAGGACGCAGTAGATCTTGCGTTTGGTGGGCAGGGGAATCGGACCGATGGCCGTGGCGGCTGTGTGATCGGCCGTTTCAATGATCTTTTCGCAGGACAGATCCAGCATGCGGCGATCAAACGCCTTGAGACGGATGCGGATCTTCTGCTGAGCGATGGCGGCTGACATGGCAGGACTCGTGGGGACGCAGGCCTTGGCGGAGACCGCGGCCGAAGAACGGGAAGAGAAGTGAAGAAGAGGTGGGGATGGGGCCGGGGGTGGCCTTTCTCATCCCCACAGAAGACAACCGAGGACGGTTGGGTCAAGTTGTCGAGGTGCGTGACGAGGGGCAGAGTCCGTGGCGGAAGTCAGCCCCTGAATCAAGAGGACTGGCCGAGCCAGGAACAACGGGTTGACCCCGCCCCCGGCTCGGCGCAGCCGTTTCAGCCTCAGGCGACGATCTTGGAGACGACGCCGGCACCGATGGTGCGGCCGCCTTCGCGGATGGCGAAGCGCATGCCCTGTTCAATGGCCACAGGGCAGATCAGCTCAGCGGACATCTTGATGCGGTCACCCGGCATGACCATTTCGACGTTGGAGCCATCGTCGGCGGTGAAGGCCGTGATCTGACCAGTCACATCCGTGGTGCGGATATAGAACTGGGGACGGTATCCAGCGAAGAAGGGGGTGTGGCGGCCACCCTCTTCTTTCTTGAGGACATAAACTTCCCCTTCGAACTTGGTGTGGGGCTTGATCGAGTTGGGCTTGACCAGCACCATGCCGCGCTCGATGTCCTCCTTCTGCACACCACGCAGGAGCAGGCCGACGTTGTCTCCGGCCATGCCTTCGTCGAGCAGTTTGCGGAACATTTCCACGCCGGTGACGGTGGTCTCGCGGGTGTCCTTGATGCCCACGATCTGGACGGTTTCGCCCACTTTCACCTTGCCGCGCTCGATCCGGCCGGTGGCCACGGTGCCGCGTCCGGTGATCGAGAACACGTCTTCGACAGCCATCAGGAAGGGCTTGTCGATCTCACGCTCAGGCTCGGGGATCGACTCATCCACCGCATCCATCAGATCGAGGATCTTGTCGACCCACTCGTTCTCGCCGCGGATGCCCTTGCCGCCGCCCTGGATGTGCTCGAGAGCCTTGAGGGCAGAACCGGCGATGATGGGGATGTCATCGCCGGGGAAGTCGTAGCTGCTGAGCAGCTCACGCATTTCCAGTTCGACGAGTTCGAGGATCTCCTCGTCGTCGACCATGTCCTTCTTGTTGAGGAACACCACCAGGGCAGGAACGCCCACCTGCTTGGCCAGCAGGATGTGCTCCTTGGTCTGGGCCATCGGGCCGTCGGTGGCGGCCACCACCAGGATGGCGCCGTCCATCTGGGCGGCACCGGTGATCATGTTCTTGACGTAGTCCGCGTGACCAGGGCAGTCGACGTGGGCGTAATGACGCTTGTCGGTTTCGTACTCGACGTGGGCCGTGTTGATCGTGATGCCCCGCTCCTTCTCTTCAGGAGCACCATCGATGTCGTCGTAGGCCTGGGCCTTGGCCTGGCCAAGGGAAGCCAGCACGTTGGTGATGGCGGCAGTGAGGGTGGTCTTGCCGTGGTCGACGTGGCCGATGGTGCCGATGTTGACGTGAGGTTTGTTCCTCTGAAACTTCTCGCGAGCCATTGAAGGAAAGAATCGGGGGGTGTTGTTAGGGTTGAGAGATCAGGAATTGCCCTGATTCTTGGCAATGATGGCCTCAGCAACATTGCGAGGAACTTCCTCGTAATGGCTGAACTCCATCGAGAAAATACCCCGACCCTGGGTCATGGATCGGAGTTGAGTGGCGTAGCCGAACATTTCGGCCAGGGGCACCTTGGACTGGACTTTAGACTGTCCGTTGTCGATGGATTGCCCTTCGACCTGTCCACGACGGGAGGACAGGTCGCCGATGACCGAACCGAGGAAATCCTCGGGGATCTCGACTTCCACCTTCATCATCGGCTCAAGAAGCACGGGATTGCACTTCTTGACGCCGTCTTTGAAGGCCATGGAGCCGGCGATCTTGAACGCCATTTCGGAGGAGTCGACATCGTGGTACGACCCATCGATCATGGTGACCTTGATGTCGATCATCGGGAAGCCTGCAATCACTCCGGACTGACAGGTCTCCTTCATGCCGTTCTCGGCTGGTCCGATGTACTCCTTGGGAACGATGCCACCAACAATCTTGTTGACGAATTCAAACCCCGAACCGGGTTCACCGGGTTCCATCTCGATCACCACGTGCCCGTACTGCCCTTTACCACCGGTCTGCCGGGCGAACTTGCCTTCACCCTTGGCTCTGGCGCGGATGGTTTCGCGGTAGGACACCTGAGGGGCGCCGATATTCGCTTCCACCTTGAATTCCCGCAGCATGCGGTCCACAAGGATCTCGAGGTGCAGCTCGCCCATGCCGGCGATCACGGTCTGGCTGGTTTCAGGATCCGTGGACACCCGGAAGGTGGGATCCTCTTCCGAGAGCGATTGAAGAGCTTTGGAGAGCTTCTCCATATCGCCCTTGGTTTTGGGCTCCACCGCCACAGAGATCACCGGTTCGGGGATGAACAGGGATTCCAGGATGATCGGGTCGCTTTCCACACAGAGAGTGTCTCCGGTGGTGGTGTCCTTGAGGCCGAGAACAGCGCCGAGATCACCGGCGCGCAACTCGTCCACTTCCTCGCGATCGTCGGCTTTGAGCAGGATAAGGCGGGAGATGCGCTCCTTCTTGTCCTTGGTGCTGTTGAGCACGTAGCTGCCTTTCTGGAGCACCCCGGAGTACATGCGCACAAAGGTGAGCTTGCCGTAGGGATCGGCCATCACCTTGAACGCCAGAGCGCTGAAGGGGGCGTT
Source organism: Synechococcus sp. CBW1107 (assembly GCF_015841355.1). NCBI lineage: Bacteria > Bacillati > Cyanobacteriota > Cyanophyceae > Synechococcales > Synechococcaceae > Synechococcus > Synechococcus sp. CBW1107. Next base: position 1,070,926 of record NZ_CP064908.1, on the reverse strand, counting down.
GTCGTCGCAGGGACGGTTGGATTCCGTGCCATCGGGGAGCAGACCCGTGATCGGCGGAACGTCAACCGGGGCGGGCAGGTAATCGACGACGGCATCCAGCACAAGCTGGACGCCTTTGTTCTTGAAGGCCGAGCCGCAGAGCATCGGCACCAGGCCATGCTTGACCACACCGGTACGAATGCCTTTGATCAGCTGCTCCTGGGTGAGCTCTCCGTTTTCAAGGAAGGCTTCCAGCAGCTCTTCGTCGGTTTCAGCGACCGATTCCATCAACTTGCCGCGCCACTCGGCGGCTTCCTCTTTCATCGCTTCAGGGATTTCGCCCTCGAGGATGTCTGTGCCCAGATCATTGGTGTAAATAACGGCCTTGTTCCTCACCAGGTCAATGATGCCCTTGAGTTCTCCTTCTGCGCCGATGGGCAGTTGCAGAGGAACGGCACTGGCCTTGAGGCGATCCTTGATCTGGTCGTAGACCTTGAGGAAGTTGGCACCGGTGCGGTCCATCTTGTTGACGAACACGATCCGGGGAACGTTGTAGCGATCGGCCTGGCGCCACACCGTTTCGGACTGGGGCTGCACACCGCCAACAGCGCAGAAGACAGCCACGACGCCATCGAGCACCCGCATCGAGCGCTCCACCTCAATGGTGAAATCGACGTGTCCAGGGGTGTCGATGATGTTGATGCGGTGATCCTTCCAGCTGGTGGAGATGGCCGCCGCCGTGATGGTGATGCCGCGCTCGCGCTCCTGCTCCATCCAGTCGGTCACAGCGGCGCCATCGTGCACCTCGCCCATTTTGTGGACCACGCCTGAATAGAACAGGATCCGCTCGGTCGTGGTGGTCTTGCCCGCGTCGATATGGGCTGCGATGCCGATATTTCTGACGCGGTCCAGGGGATAGGCGCGGGCCACGGGGAAAGTCTCCGGTGTTTGATCGACGAATTTTGCGGGCGCAAGTTTAATGGATGACCTGATCTGACTGAAGGCGCCCGCCATTCAGCCAGGAAAGGGTGCTCAGTAGCGGTAGTGAGCGAAGGCCTTGTTGGCCTCGGCCATCTTGTGGGTTTCCTCGCGCTTGCGCACGGCACTGCCAGCTTCGTTGGCGGCGTCCATCAGTTCACCGGCCAGCTTCTGGGCCATGCTGCGGCCGTTACGGGCCCTGGAAAAGTTGACCAGCCAGCGCAGAGCCATGGCGGTGCCGCGTTCCTGCCGCACTTCCATGGGGACCTGGTAGGTGGCGCCGCCCACCCGGCGTGCGCGGACCTCCACCAGGGGGGTGGCATTGCGCACGGCCGTTTCGAACACCTCGAGAGGGTCGCTGCCGGTGCGGTCGTTGATCAGACCGAAGGCGTCGGAGAGGATCCGCTGAGCGGTGGACTTCTTGCCGTGCTTCATGAGCCGTGCCACGACCATGGAGGCCAGGCGGCTGTTGAACTGGGGGTCAGGAAGAATCGGGCGCTTCTCAGCAGCGTTGCGGCGGGACATAAACCTGTGGGGATCGGCGGTGCGAGGGAGTGGGAGGAAAGACGATCAGGGGCCTGAGATCAGCCCTTGGGGGTCTTGGCGCCGTACTTGGACCGGCTCTGGCGGCGGTCCTTGACACCGGAGGTGTCAAGAGTGCCGCGGATGATGTGGTAGCGGACGCCGGGAAGGTCCTTGACGCGGCCTCCACGGATCAGCACCACGGAGTGCTCCTGCAGGTTGTGGCCGATCCCGGGGATGTAAGCCGTGACTTCGAAGCCTGAGGTGAGACGCACCCGAGCCACCTTGCGGAGGGCCGAGTTCGGCTTCTTCGGGGTGGAGGTGTACACGCGGGTGCAGACCCCGCGTCGCTCTGGGCAGGCGCGAAGTGCGGGTGACTTGGTCTTGCGGGTGAGGTGCTGCCGCTCGGTGCGGATCAGCTGCTGAATCGTGGGCATCGAGGGCCGGAGAATTAGGCCGGACGTCCGACCGTTTCGACAATCCGTCACCTTACTTTGTCGTGGTCCCCCCGGGGCCTGTGCGGCTGAAGGCGGCTCCGCAGGCGCAGCAGCTCACCCCCCCGCTGGAGCGGATCAGGAAGCCTCCACCGCTGAGATCCCCGCGGTAATCGAGGCTCAGCCCCGCCAGCAGGGGAACCTGAGCAGAGGGGGCGTGCAGGGTGATGCCATCGGCCCGGGCCACGGGAACCCCCGCCAGATGGCCGGGACGGATCCGGATCACCCACTGCTCGCAGCCGCCCTGCACCAGGTCGAGGTGCATCAGGCCGGGGGTTCCGGCCACAGCGGCCTGGCGGCCGAGCTCGGCCGCCGCCGCTGCTGACAGGCGCAGGCTCAGACCCTTGGGCATGGGGCGGTCGCGCTCGTCGGCGGCAGAGGCTGATTCCAGCTTGCCAGGGCTTGGAGCCCATGGGGTTCAGCGTCCGGCTCTCTCACTGCCCAGGGCCTGCCCGCTTCGGGGCACCAGACCGAGGCCGTTGTGGATCGAGGCGGCCACTCCCCGGCCCCGCACAGTCTGTGTGTTGCCGACGAACAGTCCGGTGGAGCTGCCTCCATCGAGGTTGAGGGCCTCACGCAACCCCAGTTGCCGCAGCAGGACGGCTGTTTCACCCAGGGTCGGCCCGGCGTGATCCACCCCCTGCAGCGTCAGCAACCAGATCTGGCGGCCATCGCTGCCGATCACGGTGCGTGGTGCCCCTTGGCCCTGGAAGGCGCTGCTGAAACCTTCGGCCGTGCCGTTGAGGACGATCCGACCACCCAGGAGCAGCAGGGGTCCACCCCCCATCACGTAGGCCTGCTGGCCGAGCGGGTCACTGGGTTGGCTGGAGAGCGTGAGCCGGCTGGCCTCAGGCCAGGGGGGCATGACACCGGCCCTGCCCACCACCAGGGTGTCTTCGCGGCCCAGGGGGATGCCCCGTTGCAGCTGGGCGCCATCAAGCCGCTGCAGCACCACCCCGTCCCGGATCAACACCCCCGCTTCGTTGCCGCTGAGGGCCTGGTAACCGCCGCCCCAGTCGGCGGTGTAGCGAGCCAGGCCCCGCTGCACATAACCACTGTTCAGGCTCGAGAGGGGCCAGCGCTGGCCCCTCTCGTCGATGAGCTGTTCCTGAAGGGACAGCCTGCCGAAGCTGGGCAGGCCTCCGGGCTGCCAGCCCATGGCCCCACGGTTGAGGATCGGTCCGGAAAGCCAGCGTCCCTCGGCCTTGAGGGCCCCCAGGGGCAGCCTCCGGATGCGGTTGAAGAAGCCGCCGTTGATGGCCACAAGGGCCTGCTCCCGCTGGGCCAGGGCTGTGAGCGAAGACAGCCCCTGCATCCCGGAGGGACTGGTGAGCAGCCGCAGATCGAGGGGACTCTGGCGGGGATCGAAGCGGACGCTGCTGATCAGCATCCGCCGCGATCCCACGGGCAGCACCTGACGATCGATGCTGACACTGCGATTGAGCAGGGCCTGCAGCCTGGGATCGAGGGGCGGCACAGCCGGGGTCGCCGCCGGTGTTCCCCCGTCGGTGGACCCCGGAGGGATGGCGAAGACCACCCGGTCGGGTCCCCCGAGGGTCAGGACCCGGCCCCCACCGCTCGGTCGCAGCAGCAGCCCCTCACGGCTGGAGCTGACCGGCACGCCCAGTCTCTGCAGTTGCGAGCGCTGGTCAGCGGTGCTGAGCAGGCCCAGCAGAATCTGACCCGATTCCTGACGGACCACCGCCGCCCCGTTGAGATCCAGCACCACCCGGCGATCGGGTCCCGGGGGTGAGGCCCTCACCCGAACCAGACCGGGCAGAGGCATCTCCAGAACCAGGCGGTCTCCGTCGCTCTGAATGCGGACCCCGGCGGCCTGCAGCAACGGGCTGGCCTCGATGGCCACCTCGTCGTCGAGGCTGCGCTGGTCGCCGGTGGACACCAGTTGCTTCCGCCCGAACCACTCCAGCTCCAGACTTCCATCGGCGCGGCTGCTGCTGGCGACCCCCAGCTGGCCCTGCAGCACCTCGAGCGGCAGCCACACCTGGGCGGGGTTGCCCCCGACGGCCGGGAGCCATTGCCAGCGGGCGCTCTGCTCCCGACCATTGATGACGATCCGTTGGCCCTCCTGGCGCGGAGCGGAGGGGCTGCGGGCCAGCAGTTCACCGAATCTGGCCCCAGCCGTGGAGGCGGTGGGGCCGGCCTGGGCCCGTAAAAGGGCGCCGTCGGCGGCCGGCAGCAAAGCCATCACCGCCAGACTGATCAGCCCGGCTGGCAGGGATCGGCAACGCATCACGATTGGACCCGTATCCGTTGGTGGTGAACGCTAACGCTGAACCCACGTCTCTAGGATCAAAATCCCTTTCCGCGCGGAAGTCGCCTTGTTCGAGGCTTCTGCGGTCTACCGACAGGTTTTTGCCGGGCTATGCCTCTTCATCGCCGCTCTGCTTGGCCCCATTGCGACAGTCCGGCGCCCACGGAGGTCGCGGGTGAGAAGGATGCCTGCGGGGTTGGCTTTCTGGCCCAGCTGAGCGGTGAGCCCAGTCACTGGCTGCTGGAGCAGGCCCTGCGCGGCCTGGGCTGCATGGAGCACCGCGGCGGCTGCGGCGGCGACGGCGATTCCGGCGACGGCGCCGGGGTGCTCTGCGGCATTCCCTGGAGCTACCTGGGGGAGGTCTGGCCTGAATCCGCCCAGGCGGCGGAAGGTCGCCGGGGCCTGGGGATGGTCTTCCTGCCGGTCGCGGAGCCGAAACGCCAGGAGTACAAGCGCCTGTGTGAGCAGGCGGCCTCCCTGGTGGGTCTGCGCAGCCTGGGCTGGCGTGAGGTGCCCGTGGATCCCTCGGTTCTCGGACCCCTTGCGCTTCAGACCGCCCCACGCATCGAGCAGTGGCTGGTGGAAGGCCCCGAGCCGGGCGATGCGCTCGAATCCCAGCTGTTCCGCTGCCGGCGCCGGGCCGTCGATCTGGTGCGGGCCGCTCCGGGCGGTGATCCCAACGACCTCTACTTCGCCTCCTTCAGCGGCCGGACCCTTGTGTATAAGGGCATGGTGCGCTCCGAGGTGCTGTCGGCCTTCTATGCCGATCTGCGTGATCGGCGTTTCGCGGTGAGTTTCGCGGTCTATCACCGCCGTTTCAGCACCAACACCCTGCCGCGATGGCCCCTGGCCCAGCCGATGCGGATCCTGGGTCACAACGGGGAGATCAACACCCTGCTGGGGAACATCAACTGGGCCCAGGCGGCCGAGTCCCATCTCGATGCGGTCTGGGGTGAGGCAGCCTCCGACCTCAAGCCCGTGGTCAATGCCGCCTTCAGTGATTCGGCCAATCTCGACGCCATGCTCGAGCTGATGGTTCGCAGTGGCCGACCGATCACCGACAGCCTGCTGACCCTGGTGCCGGAAGCGTTCCGCCAGCAGCCCGAGCTGGAGTCCCGCCCGGATGTCCGGGCCTTCTACGAGTATTCCGCCTGTCTGCAGGAGCCCTGGGACGGTCCGGCCCTGCTGGTGTTCAGCGACGGCCGCAGTGTGGGCGCGACCCTTGATCGCAACGGACTGCGCCCCGCCCGCTATTGCATCACCAGCGATGGCCTCGTGGTGATGGGGTCGGAAACCGGGGTGGTGGAGATCGACGAAAGCCGCATCGTCGAGAAGGGCCGCCTCGGTCCCGGCCAGATGCTGGCGGTGGACCTCGAGCAGGGCCGGCTGCTGCAGAACTGGCAGGTGAAGGAGGAAGCGGCCTCCCGCTATCCCTATGCCGCCTGGCTGCAGGAACATCGTCGCTCGCTCGAGCCCCAGCCCTGGCGCACGGAGCATCAGCTCGGCGACCTCGACCTCCTCCGCCATCAGACCGCCTTCGGCTTCACCGCCGAGGATCTGGATCTGGTGATCGAGGAGATGGCCGGCCAGGGCAAGGAACCCACCTACTGCATGGGCGACGACATCCCCCTGGCGGTGCTCTCGGGCAAGCCCCACCTTCTCTACGACTACTTCAAGCAGCGCTTCGCCCAGGTCACCAATCCTCCGATCGATCCGCTCCGCGAGGAGCTGGTGATGAGCCTGGAGATGCACCTGGGGCGGCGAGGATCGGCCCTGCGGCCGGAGCCCTCGGCCGCCTCGGTGCTCCACCTGGCCACGCCTGTTCTCAACGAATCCGACCTGGAGGCCCTGCCCCACCAGGGCCTGGCCACCACCACCCTCACCACCCTCTATGGGCTGGATCAGGGGCCAGCTGGCCTGGAGGCCGCTGTGCAGCGTCTCTGTCAGGCGGCGGAGCAGGCGGTGCAAAACGGCAGCCAGATCCTGGTGCTCTCCGATCGGGCCGCCGAGGGACTGAGCGCCACCACCACCTTCATCCCGGCGCTGCTGGCCGTAGGCGCTGTCCACCAGCATCTGCTCAGGCTGGGGGTGCGCCTGCACTGCTCCCTGGTGATCGACACGGCCCAGTGCTGGAGCACCCACCACCTGGCCTGCCTGATCGGTTTCGGCGCCAGCGCCGTCTGCCCCTGGCTCACCTGGGAGACCACCCGCCACTGGCTGGACCACCCCAAGACCCGCTCCCTGATGGAGCGCGGCAAGCTGCCGGCGATCGATGCCGCCAAGGCCCAGGCCAACGTGCGCAAGGCCCTGGAGGCCGGCCTGCGCAAGATCCTCTCCAAGATCGGCATCTCGCTGCTCGCCAGCTACCACGGCGCCCAGATCTTCGAGGCCATCGGCATCGGCGCCGATCTGATCGACCTGGCCTTCCGCGGCACCACCAGCCGGGTGGCAGGCCTCAGCCTGCGTGATCTCGCCAACGAAACCCTGGCGTTCCACGCCAAGGCCTTCCCCGAGCTCAACCGCACCAAGCTCGAGTTCATGGGCTTCGTGCAGTACCGCTCCGGTGGTGAGTTCCACCTCAACAGCCCGGAGATGGCCAAGGCCCTGCATGCGGCGGTGGCCGCCGGTCCCGGCTACGACCATTTCGCCACCTACCGCACCCTGCTGGAGAACCGTCCGGTCACAGGCCTGCGCGACCTGCTGGAGCTGCGCCCCTCCCCCACCCCCCTGCCGATCGAGCAGGTGGAGAGCGTGGAGAGCATCTGCAGCCGGTTCTGCACCGGTGGCATGAGCCTTGGGGCCCTGTCCCGTGAGGCCCACGAGGTGCTGGCGGTGGCCATGAACCGGATCGGCGGCAAGAGCAACAGTGGGGAGGGAGGAGAGGATCCGGCTCGCTACCACCCGCTCACCGATGTCGACGAGGAGGGCCGCTCCGCCACCCTGCCCACGCTTCGGGGCCTCGTGCCCGGTGACAGTGCCTGCTCGGCCATCAAGCAGGTGGCCTCGGGGCGTTTCGGCGTCACTCCGGAGTACCTGCGCAGTGGGCAGCAACTCGAGATCAAGGTGGCCCAGGGGGCCAAGCCCGGTGAAGGGGGCCAGCTGCCCGGTCCCAAGGTCGATGCCTACATCGGCTGGCTGCGCAACAGCAAGCCCGGTGTGGCGCTGATCTCCCCGCCGCCCCACCACGACATCTATTCCATCGAGGATCTGGCCCAGCTGATCCACGATCTGCACCAGGTCCATCCGACCGCCAAGGTGTCGGTGAAGCTGGTGGCCGAGATCGGCATCGGCACGATCGCCGCCGGCGTGGCCAAGGCCAATGCCGATGTGATTCAGATCTCCGGCCATGACGGCGGCACGGGAGCGTCGCCCCTGAGCTCGATCAAGCACGCGGGCAGCCCCTGGGAGCTGGGGCTCTCGGAAGTGCACCGCAGCCTCCTCGCGAACGGACTGCGCAACCGGGTGCTGCTGCGGGCCGACGGTGGGCTCAAGACCGGCTGGGACGTCGTGATGGCGGCCCTGCTCGGCGCCGAGGAATACGGATTCGGTTCGGTGGCCATGATCGCCGAGGGCTGCATCATGGCCCGTGTCTGCCACACCAACAATTGCCCGGTAGGGGTGGCCACCCAGAAGGAGGCCCTGCGCAAGCGCTTCACCGGCCTGCCGGAGCACGTGGTCAATTTCTTCCTCTACGTGGCTGAGGAAGTGCGCCAGTTGCTGAGCGTGCTCGGCGTGGCCCGTCTGGACGACCTGATCGGCCGGGTGGAGCTGCTGCATCCCCGGCAGGTGGCTCTGGCCAAGACCAGCGCCCTCGATCTCACCTGTCTTCTGGCCCCGCTGCCCGGTTCCGACGACCGCAGCTGGTTGCGCCATGACAGCCACGCCCACGGCAATGGAGTGATCCTCGAGGATCAGCTTCTGGCTGATCCCGAGGTGCTCGCGGCCATCGAGCAGCACGGGCACGTGGCCCGTCGCCTGACGATTGTGAACACCGATCGCAGTGTCGGGGCCCGCCTGGCTGGAGAGCTGGCTGCCCGCCACGGCAACAAGGGGTTCGAGGGCCTGCTGGATTTCTGCTTCGAGGGTGCCGCCGGCCAGAGTTTCGGCGCTTTCACCCTGCAGGGCATGAACCTGCGCCTCGAGGGGGATGCCAACGACTACGTCGGCAAGGGCATCAACGGCGGCCGCATCACGGTTGTGCCTTCGGCCGCAACCCGTGATCCCGGCAACCAGGTCATCCTGGGCAATACCTGCCTCTATGGCGCCACCGGGGGCGAGCTGTTCGCCCTCGGGCGGGCCGGGGAACGCTTCGCCGTTCGCAACAGCGGCGCGCGCACCGTGGTCGAAGGTTGCGGAGACCACTGCTGCGAATACATGACCGGTGGGGTGGTCGTTGTCCTGGGCAGCACGGGACGCAACGTGGCTGCGGGCATGACAGGGGGTGTGGCCTTCCTCCTGGACGAGGAGGACGCGCTGGGAGGGCTCCTCAATCCCGAGATCGTCTCGGTCCATCCGCTGGAGACCCCCGAGCAGGAGCAACTGATCAAACCTCTGCTGGAGGCCCACCTCGAAGTCACCGGCAGCCGCCGGGCGGCCGAGATCCTGGCGAACTGGCCGCAGTGGCGCTCACGCTTCAAGGTTCTTGTTCCCCCCAGCGAGGTGGCCACGGTGGGCCTGCTGGAGCGCGAGAAACTGGCTATGGCCACCTGACCGGACTCGGTCGGTGGAGGCCTCCCGGGCGTGGCTGACGACTCAGCCGCGCTCGAATTCGATCAGGCGTGAGAAATAGAATGGAGCCTGGTTGAGGCTGCGGCGCCTGGGCTGGAAGCCGGCCTCGGAGGCGGCGGCAACGATGCCGTCCTCCCGCAGGGTGTAGGCACGGGTGGTCTTGCTCGGCCCAGGGAAGAGCTGCCCGATCGATTTGAGCAGGGCCAGCAGGGGGGTGTAGGGGGCAAAACTCACGATCAGCCGCCGTTCGGCCAGCCCGCCGAGGTGACGCACCATCTCCTCGGCCGCGGCCTGGGGGTAGTGGATGAACACGTCCAGGCAGATCACCGTGTCGTACCTGCCCTGGAGGCTCTCCAGGTCCGAGGCGCTGAACTGCACCTGCTCAGCGGGGAGCCGGCTGCCTTCCAGACGACGACGGGCCTCCTCCACCATGGCTTCGGAGAGGTCACTGGCGGCGATGCTGCCTGCCCCGAGTCGGGCCAGGGGCAGGCTGAGGCTGCCGACGCCGCAGCCGGCATCACAGAAGCTGCGCTGGGCCAGATCGCCCTCCTCCTGCAGCCACTCGAGAACCTGATCCACCGTTTTCTGATGCCCCAGGCGGATGTTGCGCTGCACCTTGTTGACGTCGTCGCTGTCGCTGTAGATCCGCTTCCAGCGCTCGAAGCCCGTGCTGTTGAAGTAGTCGCGCACTTCGGCCTTCTCGGCCAGCTTGGCGCCGACGTCCGGCGCTGGAGAGGTGGCCATGGCTGCGCTGGCAGGAGTTGCCGGATCTTAAGGAGCCGCTTCGGACCCGCGCTGCCAGCGCACCTCCCCGTCCGCTCCTGCCCGCCAGCGCAGGGTTTCGTTCAGGGGCCGTCCAAGCAACAGCTGGGGAAGCGTCCGCCGCTCCCCCAGCACACGCCGGGGCACGAGGGTGGCGGCGGCGATTGCGCGGCCCGGTTCACCGCTCCAGCGGGCCAGGCGCGTCACCCCCTCCAGCAGGGGCAGGGTCACGCCCGCCAGGGTGCCGTCCTCCAGCCGGCAGCTGCCGTCTTCCACCAGCAGCACCCGTTCATCCCAGCGGTGGCGCCCCTCAGTCAGGCCATACGGTCCGAGCGCGTCGCTCACCAGCAGCACCTGCTCAGGGGCCAGCCGCTGCAGCAGAACCGCCATCGAGGGGGCCACATGCACCCCATCGGCGATCAGGCCGAGAGCCACATTGCCGCGCAGCAGCGCCGCCGCCACCGGACCGGGGGCTCGGCGGTGCAGGTCGGGCATGGCATTGAAGACATGGGTGAGCATGCCCACCCCCGCCGCGAACGCCCGCCCGGCTTCTGCCTCCGTGGCCGCGCTGTGGCCGAGGCTCACCACGATGCCGTGCTGACGGAGGGCGGCGATCACGGCATCGGCCCCCTCGAGTTCGGGAGCCAGAGTCACCAGGGCGATCTCCTGCTCATAGCCGCTGATCCGCTCCTGCAGGGCCTCAAGGCTGGGGACCGCCAGGTGGGCCTCGGGGTGGGCGCCGCGTCGCACCGCTGCCAGGAAGGGACCCTCCAGATGGGCGCCCAGCAGCTGACAGCGCCCGGGCCGGTGCTGGAGGCGGGCCTGTCGCAGCACGGCCAGCGCCTGGCGCAGGGGAGGCACGGCGCAGGTCACCAGGGTCGGACAGATCGCCTCCACCCCATCGGCCCAGAGCAGCTCCAGCAGCTCCAGCAGCCGCGGCAGGTCGGCCGGCTCCAGCTCGGGGAAGGCCAGGCCCAGGCCTCCGTTGATCTGCAGATCCACTCCCGTCGGGCTGATCCAGTCGCCGGCCCAGTCGAGGCCGGCGGCACAGCTGCCGGCCTCGACTGGCACCACCCGGACGATCAGACCCCGGCTGTCCACCCCGAGGCGCCAGTGCCGCTCGGAACCATGGCGGCCCGTCGACGCCTCGGGCAGACGGACGTTGCTGATCCAGCGCACGGTCATCGGCTCCGGGGCGAACGGGCGGGGAGAATGCCATCCTCGCCGCATGGCCCCTGCCTTGACCCTCGAACCCGTTTCCGCTGAGGCCGCCAACCCGTCGGGGCCCGGCTCAGGGGCTGTGCCGCTGGTGGCCGTGGTGATGGGCAGCGATTCCGACCTGCCGACGATGCAGCCGGCGGTGAAGGTGCTCGAGAACTTCGGCGTGGTCGTGGAGGTGCGGGTGCTCTCGGCCCATCGCACCCCACGGGAGATGGTGCACTTCGCGGAAGCCGCCGCCGGCCGGGGCCTCAAGGTGATCGTGGCGGGGGCCGGCGGCGCCGCCCACCTGCCGGGAATGGTGGCGGCGCTCACCACCCTGCCGGTGATCGGTGTGCCGGTGCTGAGCAGGGCTCTCTCGGGGGTGGATTCGCTCCATTCGATCGTTCAGATGCCGGCCGGGATCCCCGTGGCCACCGTGGCCATCGGTAATGGCACCAATGCCGGTCTGCTGGCGGTCCAGATCCTGGCCACAGCCGATCCGGCCCTGGCCGAGCAGCTCAGGCAGCATCGTCTGCAGCTCCATGATCAGGTCTGTGCCAAGGACGCCCGCCTGCAGGATCTCGGGAGCACGGCCTATCTGGCTGCCATGGAGGGCTGAGTGATGCAAGTGTCGAGCTCGGCAACAGGCTCTGGGGCGGCCCGACGGCCACCGGCGGCCGCCTGGATCTGGTGGCTTCTGCTGTTCTGCGCTGGAGCTCTCAGCCGCTGGCTCACCCGCACGGAGCTTGTGCAGGCCTGGGATGCCGGCAATTTCGTGCTGGCTCTCACCGACTTCGACCTCGACCGCCACCAGCCACACCTGCCCGGCTGCTTCTGGTGGCTGATCAACCTCGGACGCCTGAGTCTGCCACTCACCGGAGGCAACGGGGTGGCGGCCCTGGAGCTGGTGAACGTCCTGGTGTCGGCCGCGGCTCTGCCCTTCGGCTGGATCCTGGCCCGGCGCTGGGGGGGCCAACGGGCCGCCTGGTGGATGGTGGTGCTGCTGTTCAGCAGTCCCCTGCTCTGGTTTTACTCCAGCCAGCCTCTCAGCTACGGCACCGAGCTGGGCTGGGTCATGGCGATCGCCTGCTGTGCCTGGTTCGTGGCCGAGGGGGATCCGCGCTTCCTGCCCCCCCTGGCGCTTCTGATGGCCACCGCCGGCGGCATCCGGCCGAACACCCCGCTGTTTCTGTTCCCCCTGGTGCTGGTGTGCTGCCTCAGGGGCTGCCGCCGGGGCCTGCGGCCCTGGCGGCTGCTGGTGGCCGTGGCCCTCGGCCTCGGGGTGCTGGTGTGGTGGGGCCTGGCCTTTCTGGACGAGGCGGGCGGCCCGGGACCATTCTGGTCGCAGCTGATGGCCTGGAAAGGCGACCATGCCCAGCAGGCTTCCGACCGAGGAGTGCTCGGCAACGGCTGGTTGCTGATCCGCACGGTGGCGCTCACGGCTCCGGCTGGTCTGGGCCTGGCTCTGGGCACCAGCTGGGCAGGCCCGGCCGCCCAGGCCGCTGGGCCGCCACCCCGGCAGGTGCGGCTCTGGCGGCGCTGGTTCATGGCCCTCTGGGTGACCCCCTCGGCGCTCTACCTGCTGATGGTGCATTTCACCCGCATGGGGCATGCCACCACCATTCTCCCGGCCGTGCTGCTGCTGCTGGCCGCGCGCCTGGCGGAGCGGGCCGACGGGGACGGTGCTCTGAGCTGGCCCCGTCCCCTGCTGCTGGTTCTCACGTTGCAATGCGCCCTGTTCCTGCTGGTGCCCGGTGATCGCTTCCTCGAAAATCTGCGCTCCTACGATCACGAGTGGGGACTGGCGATCCGAGCGGTGAAGCGCTTCGATCCGGCGACCACCCTTGTGGTGGTGGCCGGCCGCTCCGACCGCCGGGCCTACCGCCTTCCCTCGGTGCATCTCCCCGCGTATGACCATGGTGAGGCCGATCTGGTGCTCGACCAACGGGACGAGAGCATCGAGGTGCGCCCGCCTCTGCGACGGGTGGTGATGATCGACCGCGGGCTCTCGGTGCAGCCGGGCGATGTGCCGGGCGGGCGGTTCGAGCAGCTGATTCCCGGACGGCTTCAGCTGATCGAGGTGGCCGTGCCCCCCTCGGGTCTTGAGGTGTTCCGCCGGAAGGTGAAGCCCCTGCCCTCAGATGCGCCGGACCCGGCGACAGCGGATCCCTCGTCATGATCCGCCCGGCCCCCTTCACCGCCTGGCAGAGGCTGGGCCTGGCCTTGCCCCTGCTGGTGCTCAATTTCTGGGTGCTGCGTCAGCTGTTGCTGCCGCTTGCACCCTTCCCGGCACTGTTCCTCACCGCGGCGCTGATTGCCTTCCTGCTCGATCTTCCCAGCCGCTGGCTGACGGGCCGAGGCCTGCCCCGGCCCCTGGCCCTTGCCCTGGTGCTGGGAGTGGGCCTGCTGGTGCTGGTGCTGGTGGCCCTCTGGATCATTCCCCTGCTGGTGGAGCAGCTCGCGGATCTGCTCACGGCCTTGCCGGGCTGGTTTGTGGAGGCGGAAAACCTGCTCACCCAGGCTCAGGCCTGGGCGGTGGAGCATGGTCTGCCGGCGGATTTCGGCGACCTCAGCAGTGCCCTGCTGACGCGCTCCACCCAGTACGCCTCCCAGCTGAGTCAGAAGCTGCTCGGACTGCTCGGCGCCACCCTCACCCTGACGATCAACAGCGTGATCGTAATCGTTCTGGCCATCTTCCTGCTGCTGGGAGGCGAGTCGATCAGCCTCGGCCTGGCTCGCTGGTTGCCGGCCAGCTGGCGGGAGATGGCGCTGGGCACCGTGAACCGCACCTTCCGCGGGTACTTCGGCGGCCAGGTGATCCTTGCGCTGATTCTGAGCGCAGCCCAGATCGTGGTCTTCACCCTGCTGGGAATCCCCTATGGCGTGCTGTTCGCCGTGGCGATCGGGTTCACCACCCTGATCCCCTATGCCAGTGCCTTCACCATCGTGCTGGTCAGCCTGTTGCTGGCGCTGGAGGATCCCAGCACCGGCCTGGAGGTGCTGGCCGTGGCGATCGCCGTGGGCCAGGTGGTCGACCAGGTGATCCAGCCCAGGTTGATGGGCAAGATCGTGGGATTGCAGCCGGCCTGGCTGCTGCTCAGCCTGCCGGTCGGGGCCCGGATCGGCAGCCTGCTGGGCCTCGGCGACCTGCTGGGCCTGCTGCTGGCGGTGCCGGTGGCCAGTTGCCTCAAGGCGTTCCTTGATGAGGTGGCCCGTCGCCTCGGTCTGCCCGAGCCGGAACTTCTCCTCAGGCAGGGGGCCATGGATCGACTGCTCAGCCCTCCGCGATCAACCCCTGACGCTCCAGATAGCTGATCACCTGGGCCACGTTCTCCTCCAGCCTGCCGCCGGTGTCGACCAGCAGCTCAGGGGACTCCGGGGCCTCGTAGGGGCTGGAGATGCCGGTGAACTCCTTGATCACGCCGGCACGGGCCTTGGCGTACAGCCCCTTGGGATCCCGCTGCTCGCAGACCGCCAGATCGGCGGCGCAGTGGATCTCGATGAAATCGCCGCTCTCCACCAGGGCCCTGGCCCGGTCGCGGTCGGCCCGGAAGGGCGACACGAAGGCTGTGAGGGTGATCACGCCGGCGTCGAGGAAGAGCTTGGCCACCTCGCCGATGCGGCGGATGTTCTCTTCCCGGTCGGCATCGGAGAACCCCAGGTCCTTGCAGAGGCCATGGCGCACGTTGTCGCCATCAAGCAGGTAGGTGGCCAGCCCCCGCCGGAACAGCTCCACGTTCACGGCGTTGGCCAGGGTGCTCTTGCCAGCACCGGAGAGTCCCGTGAACCAGAGGATCGCGCTGCGGTGGCCGCGCTGGCTGGCGCGGGAGTCGCGGTTCACCGAGGCCTCATGCCAGACGATGTTGGTGGCTTTGCTGTCGGTGCGAGAACTGGTCATCGACTGAGTGAAGATGAGGAGAGCAATGGGGTGATGGTCTCACCTTTCCCACCCCCTGGTGGTTTGGAGTGACCAGCGGCTGATCAGCCACCCGCCTGCCGGGGCCGGAAGCCTTCCGCCGTGAGCGTCTCCAGGCAGGTGGTCACCTGATCCCCCTGCAGCTCGATCACGCCGTCCTTGAGGGTGCCGCCGCTGCCGGCTGTGGCCTTGAGCCGCTTGAGCAGGGCCCGGGAGTCGGCCTCACAGATCTCGAGGCCGGTGATGACTGTCACGGTCTTCCCTCCCTTGCCCGCCTTGGTGCGCTGCACCCGCACCCGTTGCTGCGGCCGGGGTGGAACCGCTGCATCCGCAGCCGCCGGCCGGGCGGTGCTCGCCGCGGCGCTGAATTCCTGCCAGCCTCCCTTGCCCATGGACCCTGTTGCCGCTACGCCTTCCATCACAGCGCACCCCTGAGCCGATGGATCTGCCGCCCGTCCGCTTCGAGATGCTCCGCCTCGATCTGGTGCCAAGCCCGGCGCCGGCCTCCTGCCGTCCTGTGCCGGGAGCCGATGCCCGCTCCCTGACCTTTTCGATGGTGGAGGCGCCGCCCTGCCGCGATCCCGCGGCGGGGCTGGCCATCGATGAGCCCCTGGGCTGGCCGCCGTCCCGCTCCTCCGCTGACGACAGCTGGACCCTGCCACCGCCCCCGGTGCCGCCGCGGCCTGCTTCCTAGGCTGGGGTTCCCCGATCGATCACCGGTGACGAGCACCCTTCCCCCGATCCCACCGGATTCCGGGACCCTCCCGGATTCCGCCGCCCTGGAGGTGGGGGCCCGACCCAATGCGCTCGGGCGCTTCGGGCGCTACGGGGGCCAGTACGTGCCCGAGACCCTGATGCCGGCCCTGGCGGAGCTGGAGCAGGCGGCGGCTGAGGCCTGGGCCGATCCCGCCTTCACCAGCAGGCTCAATCATCTGCTCAAGACCTACGTGGGACGCCCGTCGCCGCTCTACGAAGCGGAGCGTCTCAGCGCCCATTACCGGCGCCCCGAGGGCGGCCCGCGCATCTGGCTGAAGCGCGAGGACCTCAACCACACCGGCGCCCACAAGATCAACAATGCGCTCGGTCAGGCCCTGCTCGCCCTGCGCATGGGCAAGAAACGGATCATCGCCGAGACCGGCGCCGGCCAGCACGGTGTGGCCACCGCCACGGTCTGTGCCCGCTTCGGCCTGGAGTGCGTGATCTACATGGGCGCCGAGGACATGCGCCGCCAGGCCCTGAACGTGTTCCGGATGCGCCTGCTGGGGGCCACGGTGCAGCCCGTCACCGCCGGCACCGCCACCCTCAAGGACGCCACCAGCGAGGCGATCCGCGACTGGGTGACCAACGTGGAGAGCACCCACTACATCCTGGGGTCGGTGGCCGGACCCCACCCCTACCCGATGCTGGTGCGTGATTTTCACGCCGTGATCGGCGAGGAAACCAGGGTCCAGTGCCAGGAAGCCTTCGGCCGTCTGCCCGATGTGCTCCTCGCCTGCGTGGGTGGCGGGTCCAACGCCATGGGTCTCTTCCATCCCTTCGTCACCGACACCTCCGTGCGCCTGATTGGCGTGGAGGCGGCTGGCGACGGCGTGGCCACGGGCCGCCATGCCGCCACCATCACCGAAGGTCGTGTCGGGGTGTTGCATGGGGCCATGAGCCTGCTGCTCCAGGACGAGCAGGGGCAGGTGCAGGAAGCCCACTCGATCAGCGCCGGCCTCGACTATCCGGGAGTGGGCCCGGAGCACAGCTACCTGCAGGAGCTGGGACGGGCTGAATACGCTGCCGTCACCGATCAGGAGGCGCTCGATGCCCTGCGGCGGGTCAGCCTTCTGGAAGGCATCATTCCGGCTCTGGAAACAGCCCACGCCTTCGCCTGGCTGGAGCAGCTCTGCCCCACCCTGGCGCCGGGCACCGAGCTGGTGATCAACCTCTCCGGACGCGGCGACAAGGATGTGAACACGGTGGCCGACCGGCTCGGGGAGCAGCTGGCCGGGGGGTGACCCAGGTTGCGGGGTCGCTCAGGTGGGGACTCCGGACCGCTCCTGCTCCCAGGGAAAGCGGGGCAGCCGTTGCATCGCCTGGCGCTGACTCTCGATCCAGATCCGGTTGATTTCGGCGATTTCGGTTGCGCCCCGCTCCAGTCTCTGGTGGTGCGCCACCGCCAGGCTGTCCCGCGGATAGATCGCCACTTCGAACGGGGGTCCCACGGTGAGGTTGGAGCGCCGGGTGATCACCTGCGACACCAGACAGAGCCGGGCAGCGTCTTCCAGCGACATCCGGCAATGTCCCACCGAATCGAGCGGCGGCTTTCCGTACTTGCTCTCCCCGATCTGCAGGAACGGTGTTTCGGGCGTGGCCATGATCGCGTTGCCCTGGGGGTAGATCAGATACAGGCCATGGGGCTGGCCGGCGATCTGGCCGCCGAGGATGAAACTGGCCTCGCCGCTGGCACCCACCTGGTGCAGCGCCGAGTGGTTCTCGTTCTGCACCTCCACACTCAGCCGGCCGATGTAGGCGGCCACTTCGAAAAGATAGCTGGCACTGAGCAGATCGTGTTGTCTGGACGCCCCACCGGACCCCCCCTGACCGACCAGCGGCAGCCCCGCCATGGGCGATCCATCGCGCCTGGCCTGGTTCAGGTCGCGCTTGATGTGATTGATCACCGCCTGGGTCGTGGCCAGGTTGCCGGCGGCCAGAAGCATGAACAGCCGGTCGGGAGCCGGCTCGAAGATGTGCAGTTTCCGGTAGGAGGAGATGTAGTCGACACCGGCGTTGGTGCGGGAGTCGGAGGCCATCACCAGGCCGGCCTCCAACCAGAACCCCACGCAATAGGTCATTCCGTCGGGCCTCAGCTGAGCAGACGCTGCAGGCTAGTGGCCACTGAGCGCACCGCTGAGATCGCCGTGGCATAAGCCATCCGCATCGGTCCCAGCAGGGCCACCTGGCCTTCGCTGCCGTCTCCGCTCCGGTAGGTGGCCCGCACCACGGCGCAGTGGCGCAGGGCGGGGTGGGGATGCTCCGCTCCGATCCAGATCCCCTCCGGATCCTGCTGCCTGGACGGATGCAAAAGACGCTGAGGCTCCTCCTCCACCAGCTGCAGCAATGGCCTGAGATCGGCACTGCGGCTGAATTCGGGCTGGGCCAGGAGCCCGCCCATGCCCACGACAACGGCACCGTCGCCATCACTGCTTCGGGCCTGACGATGGCTGCGCAGGGCCTGGCGCAGCACGCCGCCGCTGGTGCGCAGCTGGGAGGGGAGGCTCTCCCAGCGGATGAGGCCCCCAGGAGGGCCGTCCAGTTCCGTCTGCAGCCACCTCTCCAGGGCTGGAAGTTCCGGACTGGCCCCGGGGGGCAGGCGCAGGTTGAGGCTGCTGGCGACCAGGGCGTTCTCCACCAGCAACACCAGCAGCCGCTCGCCATTGGGCACCAGCCGGATCGCCTGCAGACGGGACTCGGCCCGCTGAGGACGGGTGATCAGACTCATCAGACCCGTGAGATCGGCCAGGCGACGGGCCACATGCAGAAGCAGATCATCGAGTGCCGCCCACTGCAGGCTCAGGCCCAGCATTTCCCGCTGCAGCTGAACCGCCCCGGCACCGGGGGCCGGCAGCAGCGCATCCACGTAGAGGCGGTAGCCCTGCTGGCTGGGGATGCGGCCGGCCGAGGTGTGGGGCTGCAGCAGCAGGCCCCGTTGCTCAAGCGCTCCCATGGTGGAGCGCACGGTGGCCGCGCTGGCGGGCAGACCGAAGCGGCGGATCAGGGTGCGGCTGCCCACCGGCTCCATGGTGTCGACGTAGTGATGCACCGTGGCCTGCAGCACCTGCTGCTGGCGGTGGGGCAGGGCGATCACATGCGCGCTGGCGGGATGGGAGGCTCTGATGGTAAAGAAGAAATCCCCTCTCCAGCCGGCCTGTTGCGGTCAGGATGGGAACCGGTGCCGCTGAGCGGCCCTCAGTAGCGCGGCACCGAGGAATCCACCTCCACGCTCCAGGCGTCGATGCCACCCTGCAGGTTGAGCACGTCGTCGTAGCCCTGGGCCTCCATCAACCAGCAGGCGAACTGCCAGCTGCGGATTCCGGCATGGCAGAGCACCACCACCGTCCGGTCGCGCCCGATCAGGCTTTCCACACGCTCCACCCACTCCGCTGAGCGGCTGAGCGGCAGATGCAGCACCGGCTCGTTCAGCGACGCCATCTCGAGTTCAGCCGGTTCACGCACGTCAACCAGCAGCAGCGGTTCGCCGGCGAGCAGCCGTTGCTGGAGCGCACTGGCACGGATGGCCCTTGGAATCGGGGTGGTCATGGGATCCATGCTGACAGTCCAGCGGGCGTGGTCATGGTTGAAGATGACAGGACCCCTGCGTGCGGCGCATGAAGGCTCGCCCCTTCCTGGCGGCTGTGCTGACGGCAGCTCTGCTCCTGCTCTCCCTGGGGGGAGGCTTCTGGTGGCTGGCGCTCCGTCAGAGTCCCCTCCGCCTGGAGCGGCAGCCGCTGCATCTGCCCCTGGCTGCCCGCTTCGTGCCGCGCACCGCCCTGCTCAGTCTTCATCTCCTGGTGGAACCTGACGACCTGGTGGCCTATGCCAGGGCCGTGGCTCCCCCGCCCCAGCGCCGGGGGGCAGCCGGACTGATGCTGAATCTGCGCGATGGTGCCTACGCCACGGCCGGCCTCGACTATTCCAGCGAGCTGGCCAGCTGGCTGGGCCCCGAAACCAGCCTGGCGGTGATCGCTCCGGAGGGGAGCGACGGCCCCAGCGGCTGGCTGCTGGCCCTGGGCTGCCGCGAACCCGAGGGCGCGCGCCGCTTCCTTCAGCGTTTCTGGCAGTCCCGCAGCCTGGCGGGCACCGCTCTGCAGATCAGCAGTTACCGGGGCATGGGGCTGATCAGCGGGCGGGGAGCCCTGGTGGGTGAGACCACTCAGCCCATGGCCACGGCCCTGATCGACGACCGGCTGGTGTTGATCGCCTCCGGCCGTGGGGTGCTGGAGCAGGCCCTCGATGTCTCTCAGATCGAGGAACTCAACCAGGCGGGACAGGACTCGCTCCAGGCCGCGGTCGGCCGACTGGAGCGGGGAGTGGCCCTGCTCACCGCCCGCCCGCAGGCCTTCAGCGACTGGCTCGATCTCCCCCCCACCCTGACCGGAGCCGAGGGGCTTGGTGACCTGGTGGCTTCGCTGGTGCCGGCCGGCCGGGGCCTTCAGCTCCAGGCACTGCTGCCCGTGCGTCAGGACCTGCCGCCGCTGCAGCTGGATCCGCTCCCCGATCTGCTCGCCGGATTGAGCGGTCCGGTGGCCAGTCTGGCCCTGCTCCAGGATCCGGCCTCCCTGCTGGCGGACCAGGGCGATCCGGCCAGCGCTGACCTCTGGAACTCCCTGGTGGGGCCGCTGCTTCGGCAGACCCTCGCTCAACTGAACGGACCGTTGCCGACACTGGTGGCGGCCGCCGACCATGGTCCCCTGCTGGCCCTGAGCCGCCGGGAGGGCTGGATGCTCGCCACGGCCACCACGGCCCTGACCACGGAGCAACTCCGTCCTGCCCTGATCGAGCAGGGCTACAGCCCGGCGCCCCTGAGCCGGGCCGGTCGGACCCTTCAGGTGTGGAGCCGCCTGGAGGCTCGCCCCGGAAAGGGCGATCCGGACCGGTTGCAGGCCACGCTGGCCGGTGCCCGCTTCGATCAGGGTGACACAACCTGGTGGGGTGAGGGCCTGGCGGCCCTCGACGATCAGCTGCAGGGCCGCCAGGCCCCCCAGGAGCGGGTCGAGCAGCTGCAGACTCTGGGGACCCGCAGCGCTCCCCTGCAGGCTGCCCTGGCTGCCGAACCCGCCCAGGACCTTCTGGTGCCCTGGCACCCCTGGCAACTGGTCACCGGCCTGGTGGGCCATTCCCTGGTGGGAGGCGTGAAGGGCCTGGCCTTCAGTGTGGCGATCGAGCCTCCCCTGCTGGAGGATGCGCCGCCGCCGCTCGGACCGTCGTCGCTGCTCGCCCTGCGGGCCCATCTGGAGCTGGGCTGACCATGGCCGGTGTCACCCTGCTGTTGCTGCGCCATGGCCTCGCCGAGGAGCGCCAGGCACCCGGCCCCGGTGTGCGGCCCGATGGCGAGCGTCCCCTGACGGAGCGGGGCCGCCGCCGGACGGCCGCGGTGGTGCGGCGGCTGCTCGACCTGGAGCTGCACTGCGATCAGCTGCTGAGCAGTCCACTGGTGCGGGCCCTTCAGACGGCCCAGATCGCAAGGGAGGAGGGGCTCTGCGCTGCGCTGGCGATCGCCGCCGAACTCGCCCCCGGTGCCGACCCGATGCCTCTGATGGAGCAATGGCTGGCAGCGGATGGCCCGCTGGCCGGAGGTGGCCGCCTTGGACTGGTGGGCCATGAACCCGACCTCAGCGCCCTGGCCGCCCACCTCTGTGGCGCTCCCTGCGGAGCCCTGCGCCTGAAGAAGTCCGGAGTGGCCCTGCTCGAGTTGCCTGCCCCGGGCAGCCTGGCCCACCGCCCCCTGGCGGGCAGCGCCTGCCTGCGCCTGCTGCTCAGCCCCGCCTGTCTCATCTGAGGGCTGGTCAGCAGGGCTACGGCAGGGGGTGAAGCCTCGACCTAGCTTCGGATCTGAAGCAGGGACGATGCGGATGGTGATGGATGCAAACCGGGTCGCGGCCGAAGCGGCGCCCGTCTTCCGTCCCGGACTGGAGGGTGTGCCGGCGACCCAGTCGGCCATCTGTGACATCGATGGCCTCCGGGGCCTGCTCACCTACCGCGGCTATCCCCTCGAGGAACTGGCGGCCCACAGCACCTTTCTCGAAACCACCCATCTGCTGATCTGGGGAGAGCTGCCCACCGTCGAGCACCTGCGGGCGTTCGAGCAGAACGTGCAGATGCACCGGAGGGTGAGCTTCCGCATCCGGGACATGATGAAGTGCTTCCCGGCCGACGGGCACCCCATGGACGCGCTGCAGACGAGCGCGGCCTCCCTGGGACTGTTCTATTCCCGCCGGGCCCTGGATGATCCCGCCTACATCGAGGCGGCGGTGGTGCGCCTGATCGCCAAGATCCCCACGATGGTCGCCGCCTACCAGCTGATCCGCCTGGGTCAGGATCCGATCCAGCCCCGCGACGATCTGTCCTATTCGGCCAATTTCCTTTACATGCTGACCGAGCGGGAGCCTGATCCGCTGGCGGCCAGAATCTTCGATTCCTGCCTGATCCTGCACGCCGAGCACAGTCTCAACGCCAGCACCTTCAGTGCCCGGGTCACCGCCAGCACCCTCACCGACCCCTACGCCGTGGTGGCCTCGGCGGTGGGCACCCTGGCCGGCCCCCTCCACGGCGGTGCCAACGAAGACGTGCTGGCCATGCTCGAGCAGATTGGCAGCGAGGACCGGGTGGAAGCCTGGCTGGACCGGGCCATTGCCGAGAAGCAGAAGATCATGGGCTTCGGGCACCGTGAATACAAGGTCAAGGACCCCCGGGCCGTGATTCTCCAGGGCCTGGCCGAGCAGCTCTTCGATCGCTTCGGTCACGACGCCATGTACGACGTGGCCCGGCGGGTGGAGGAGGTGGCCGCCGATCGGCTTGGACCGAAGGGCATCTACCCCAACGTCGACTTCTATTCCGGCCTGGTGTACCGCAAGCTCGGCATCCCCCGGGATCTGTTCACCCCGATCTTCGCGATCGCCAGGGTGGCCGGCTGGCTGGCCCACTGGAAGGAGCAGCTCGGAGCCAACCGCATCTACCGGCCCACCCAGATCTATACCGGTCCGGGCCGCAGGAGTTGGTTGCCTCAGGATGCCCGCAATGCCCTGCCAGGCGTTTAAGTTGCCCTCACCTCAGCGCGCTGCGGAGTTGTCACGGTGTTGATCGACCCGGCACCAGTTCCCCTGACCACCGGCTGGCCCTCTCTGGCGGTGGTCGGTCCTGGTCTTGACCTTCAATCCAGTTTCACCAGCACCCTGGAAGGCTTCGGCCTGAGCCAGGGCGCGGCCCATCTGCTCTGGCTTCCCCTGCCGATGCTGCTGGTGCTGGTGGCCGCCGTCATCGGCGTTCTGGTCAACGTCTGGCTGGAACGCAAGATCTCCGCCGCCGTGCAGCAGCGGATCGGCCCTGAATACGCCGGTGCCCTCGGTGTGCTGCAGCCGATGGCCGACGGCCTCAAACTGCTGTTCAAGGAAGACGTCATCCCTCACCGCGCCGACGGGCTGCTCTTCACCCTCGGTCCGGTGCTGGTGCTGGTGCCGGTGATCCTCTCCTGGCTGGTGGTTCCCTTCGGCCAGAACCTGCTCATCAGCGATGTGGGCATCGGCGTGTTCCTCTGGATCGCCCTCAGCAGCATCCAGCCGATCGGTCTGCTGATGAGCGGTTACGCCAGCAACAACAAGTATTCGTTGCTGGGTGGGCTGAGAGCCGCCGCCCAGTCGATCAGCTACGAGATCCCTCTGGCTCTGGCGGTGCTGGCCGTCGTGATGATGAGCAATTCGCTCAGCACCGTTGACATCGTCAACCAGCAGAACGGTGCCGGCATCCTCAGCTGGAACATCTGGCGCCAGCCGGTGGGCTTCCTGATCTTCTGGATCTGCGCCCTGGCGGAGTGCGAGCGCCTCCCCTTCGACCTCCCCGAGGCGGAGGAGGAACTGGTGGCCGGCTACCAGACGGAATACGCCGGCATGAAGTTCGCCCTCTTCTATCTGGGCAGCTACATCAACCTGGTGCTCTCGGCCCTGCTGGTGGCCGTGCTCTATCTCGGCGGCTGGGGATTCCCCCTGCCTGTGGAATGGCTGGCCGGAGTCCTCGGCCAGCCGGTGGATGCCCCGCTGGTGCAGGTGATCACAGGCTCGGTCGGCATCGTCATGACGGTGCTGAAGGCCTATCTGCTGGTGTTCATCGCCATCCTGCTGCGGTGGACCCTTCCGCGCGTGCGCATCGACCAGCTCCTCGATCTGGGCTGGAAGTTTTTGCTGCCGATAGCCCTGGTCAATCTGCTGGTCACCGCTGGCCTCAAGCTCGCCTTCCCCGCCTTTTTCGGCGGCTGAGCCCCCCGCCGGTCATCATGGGTCCAACTTTCAGGTCCCTCCTGAGCCCCAGTCCCAGCTCCCCAGCTCCTGTCTTCCTTCCTCTCCGACTCTCCTGCCATGTTCGGATTCCTGCAAAAGGTCGGTGACTACACCAAGGACGCCGTAGGCGCAGCCAATTACATCACTCAGGGCCTGTCGGTCACGTTTGATCACCTGCGCCGACGGCCGATCACCGTTCAATACCCCTACGAGAAGCTGATTCCCTCGGAGCGCTATCGCGGCAGGATTCATTACGAGTTCGACAAGTGCATCTCCTGTGAAGTCTGTGTTCGCGTCTGCCCCATCAACCTGCCGGTTGTCGACTGGGTGATGAACAAGGAGACGAAGAAGAAGGAGCTCAAGAACTACTCCATTGATTTCGGAGTCTGTATCTTCTGCGGCAATTGTGTGGAGTATTGCCCTACCAACTGCCTCTCCATGACTGAGGAGTACGAGCTGGCGGCCTTTGATCGCCACAGCCTCAACTACGACAACGTGGCCCTGGGCCGCCTTCCCACCAGCGTCACCAGTGATCCTGCCGTGGTGCCCCTGCGCGAGCTGGCCTATCTGCCCAAGGGTGAAATGGATCCCCATGGCGTCGATCCCTCCAGGCCGAGGGCCGGACAGCTGCCCGAGCAGGTGCAGGCCGAGATGGCGGCCTCAGCCGCCAAGTCCGTGGAGAACGCCTGATGACGATCGCGTCCGTCACCCAGCTCATTTGCTTCACCGCCCTCTCCCTCACGCTGGTGCTGGGCTCCCTGGGAGTTGTGCTGTTGCCTAACATTGTCTATTCGGCCTTCCTGCTGGCTGGCGTGTTCCTCTCCGTGGCGGGTCTCTACCTGCTGCTCAATGCCAGTTTTGTTGCCGCGGCGCAGGTCCTGGTCTACGTGGGCGCCGTGAACGTGCTGATCCTGTTCGCGATCATGCTCGTGAACAAGAAAGAGGCCATGGCCGAGATCCCCGGTCTGCTTCTGCGCCGGGTGCTCTCCGGGGGTGTCTGCCTCGGTCTGTTCCTGTTGATCCTGCGGGTCGATCTCACCACCCCCTGGGCGGTTCCCGGGCCCACTCCCCTCGGGGATGACGCCACGGTGCTGATCGGAATCCATCTGTTCAGTGATTATCTGTTGCCCTTCGAACTGGCCTCGGTGCTGCTGCTGATGGCGATGATCGGAGCGATCGTGCTCGCTCGTCGCGATGTGTTCAGCAGTGATGTGATCACCGGTGAAGCAGCCGATCAGGGCCTGATCGAAAAGGAACGCACCCCCCTGCTGCTGGAGAGTCCCGCCGGCGAGACCACCCTGCTGGAGAAAGTCTGATCATGCCTCCCACATCCATCGACATTCCGCTCCAGGCCTACCTGGTGCTCGCCGCCATCCTCTTCTGTACAGGGGTCTGGGGCCTGATCAACAGCCGTAACGCGGTGCGGGTTCTGATGAGCATCGAGTTGATGCTCAATGCCGTCAACATCAACCTGATGGCCTTCTCCAGCTACATCGATGGTCAGCAGATCCGTGGCCAGGTCTTTGCCATTTTCGTGATCACCGTGGCTGCTGCCGAAGCGGCCGTGGGTCTGGCGATCCTGCTCTCCCTCTACCGCAACCGCGAGACCGTCGATATGGAGCGCTTCAATCTGTTGCGCTGGTGACCTTGCCCGCCTTCTCCCCTACGGTCCGCCGATGCGGGATTCGCGCCTGATTCCATGCAGCTCCAGCGGGTCTGGCTGATCGTTCGCTCCGGCAGCCAGGCGGCTCAGCGCCAGGCACGACGCTGCTCCGAAGACCTGCGCTCCCAGGGGGTCCAGGTCACAGTCGCCAGCAGCGGAGCCAGCTCCAACCCGTTCCCGGGCCTGCTGGCCACCGAGCCTTGTCTGCCAGACCTCACCGTGGTGCTGGGCGGAGATGGCACCGTCCTGGGCGCGGCCCGTCACCTCGGTCCCCTGGATGTGCCGATCCTGAGCTTCAACGTGGGCGGTCACCTCGGATTCCTCACCCATGAGCGCAAATTGCTGGTGCTCAGCACCACCTCTTCGGAAGACAACCTCTGGCAACGGCTCCGCGATGACCGCTTCGCCCTCGAGCGCCGCATGATGCTGGAAGCCTTCGTCGATCGCGGCGATGGGGTTCCCGAAGGGGATGAGCCCGAGGATCCCAGCGCCGATGGGCCCGCCCGACTGCACCGTGCGCTCAACGATTTCTATTTCCGTCCCTTCCTCGATGAGCTCTCGCCCACTTGCGTGCTGGAGCTGGAGATCGACGGGGAGGTGGTGGATCAGTTCCGCGGCGATGGACTGATCATCGCCACTTCCACCGGCTCCACCGGTTACGCCATGGCGGCGGGAGGCCCGATCCTCCATCCAGGAATCGATGCCATCGTGGTCAACCCGATCTGCCCGATGAGCCTCTCCAGCCGGCCGGTGGTGGTGCCACCCCGCTCGCAGCTGGCGATCTGGCCCCTTGGGGAGCCGAGCCGGCGGGTGAAGCTCTGGAAGGACGGAGCCCACGCCACCATGCTGGAGCCTGGTGATCGCTGCGTGGTGCAGCGCTCCAGCCACTGCGCCCTGATGGTGGTGCTGCAGCAGAGCCCCTCCTACTACCGCACCCTCAGCCACAAGCTGCACTGGGCCGGCGACCTCACCGCCTCGGAACCCTCCGCCAACTGAACGCAGAACTCGGCGACGGGCCTGACGCCAGGATGGGCCGGACGGTGTGTGGGTCTGGATCGGTGGCTCTGGAGATCGAGCGCCGCTTCCTCGTGCGGGGAGCGGGGTGGAAGGAGCACATTCTCTGGCGGCAGCACCTCTGCCAGGGGTACCTGCAGGCTTCAGCCGATGGGGTCACCGTGCGGGTGCGCCTGGAGGACGAGCGTGACGAGGGGGCGAAGGCAGCCAGGGCCTGGTTGACTCTCAAGGCCACCGTCACCGCCGTCACCCGGGCCGAATTCGAGTATGAGATTCCCGTCGCCGATGCCCGGCAGCTGCTGGGCCTGGCCTCGGCCAGCCTCCATAAGGAGCGCTACGGGCTTGACCTGCCCGGCGGGGAGTGGGTGCTTGATGTGTTCGAGGGGGAGAACTCGCCTCTGGTGGTGGCTGAAGTGGAGCTGGAGCGGGAGGAGCAGGCGCTGGTGCTGCCACCGTGGTGCCATCGGGAGATCACCGGACTTGGGGAGCTCAGTAATGCGGCCCTGGCCCGACGTCCCTGGAGCTGCTGGCCCGAGGCGGACCGGCAGAGTCTGTTGGCGGATGGCCTTTGTAACGACAGCGACATCAGCTAGGATTTCATTAAGGATTTCTCCTTAATCTCTCCTCCCCGCCCCGTTCCGTCCGTGATCGGCCTCTACGACCACCAAGGCGTGCTCCGCTTCGCCGGCCGCGACACCGACGATTGCCTCGACTACGCCGATCTGTTCGGGCTTCGACCCGACGGCTACAGCCTGCAGTCCCTCACCGCCACGGTCGAGGTACCGTACCTGCCGAGGACGGTTTCGGCCGGCATGTCCCAAAGCGTCTGATCGAAGCTGGAACCCTGCCCTGAAGGGGCCTGATCAGGCTCATGGCCGGAGTCCGAATCAGCCTTCAGCGCTGGGTAAATGGCAGCAGTTGAAGCCATCCCGGCAGATCTTGCCGTTATCCATCGCCCAGTTCAACAGGGCCACGCGGTTCTTGGCGCCGGTCTTGGTGAAGATATTGCTGACGTGGTTGTCGACCGTTCGCTTGCTGATCATCAGCTCAAGGGCGATTTCCTGATTGGTCAGGCCCGTCGCGACCCGCTCGATGATTTCCAGCTCGCGTTCCGAAAGATTGGAGCGCAGCTGGATGTGATTGTCTCGATCGGACATCCAGACTCCACCCCTCCAAGGTTCCACTGTAAGCAGCGGCCGCTGACGCATGATGGGCCCTGAGCGATCCCCTGTCCCTTGCTTCTGCGCCAGGCCCTGGAGACCGGACAGTTCGCCATCACGGCTGAGGTGACCCCGCCGCGGGGGGGAGATCCCACTCGCACCCTCACAGTGGCCGCCAAGCTCCGTGGGCTGGTCCATGCCGTCAATGTCACGGACGGCAGCAGGGCCGTGATGCGCATGAGCAGTCTTGCCCTCTGCCGCCTGCTCCTCGAGGCCGGGATCGAGCCCGTGCTGCAGCTGGCCTGTCGCGACCGCAACCGGATTGCTCTCCAGGCCGATCTGCTCGGTGCCCACGCCCTCGGCATCCGCAATGTGCTTTGCCTCACCGGGGACCCGGTGGGCGCCGGGGATCAGCCGGGTGCCCGGGCCGTCAATGAGCTGGAGTCGGTGCGCCTGCTGCAGTTGCTGGGCCGCCTCAATGCTGGCCTCGATCCAGTGGAGGGCGTGCTGCCGGATGGGCCCACGGCTCTGTTCCCAGGGGCCGCGGCCGACCCCCAGTCGACCAGCTGGAGCGGACTGCGGGCGCGGGTGGCGCGCAAGCAGGAGGCCGGTGCACGCTTCCTGCAGACCCAGATGGTGATGAGCACAGAAGCGCTGCGCCGCTTCTGTGGCGAGATCAGCGAACCCCTGGGACTGCCAGTGCTGGCGGGGGTGTTTCTGCTCAAGTCGGCACGGAACGCGGCCTTCATCAATCGCGTGGTGCCGGGAGCCTCGATTCCCCAGCCGATCATCGACAGGCTGGCGGCGTCAGCGGATCCGGCGGCCGAAGGCGTGGCGATCGCCGCCGAACAGGTGCGTGCGTACCGGGCCATTGCCCAGGGGGTTCATCTGATGGCGGTGAAGGCGGAGGAGCGCATCCCCTGGATCCTGGCCGAGGCTGGCGTCTCGCCGCCAGGAGGGGCGGTGCTGACGGAGGTCAGTTCTCACCCGCACTGAGGGCGAGATCCGTGCCGAGCAGATCAGCCATCGCCTTCTGCTGGGGCGAGGGTTGCACCACATCCTGGCGGCGCACATCGGTGATCAGCCAGTCGAGGGAGGCTTCCTGCAGGTCGAAGTGGTCGCCGTTGCGATCGACGCAGTAGCGGCCGAACACCAGTTTCTCCACCAGGCGCACGCCGGCCCCGATGCGGGAGTAATCGAAGATGATCGAGTTGTCGATCGTGGCGCCTTCACAGATGTGGCAGCTCGGTCCGATCATGGCCGGCCCCACGATCGTCACGCCGGGATCGATCCGGGTCATGCCACCCACGTAGATGGGGCCGGTGACGTTGATCTTGTCCCAGTCGGCGGCCACGTTCAGACCTGTGAAAATCCCCGGGCGCACTTCCCGGCCAGGCACCTGCACCTGACGGACCTTGCCCTCGAGCACGCTGCGGATCGCCTGCCAGTAGTCGGGAACCTTGCCGATGTCCACCCATTCGAAATCCATCGGCAGGGCGTAGAAGGGCGCCCCGGCGGCGACCAGCCTGGGGAAGAGATCGGCGCCGATGTCGAAGGGAATGCCGGCGGGGATGTGATCCAGAACCTCCGGCTCGAAGATGTAGATGCCGGTGTTGATCATGTCGCTGGCGGCCTCGGCCACCGAGGGCTTCTCCTGGAAGCTCAGCACCCGGCTGTCCTGGTCGGTGACCACCACGCCGTAGCTGCTCACCTGATCCTTGGGCACCCGCTTGGTGACCAGGGAAGCCATGGCCCCTTTCTCCTTGTGAAGGCGCACGGCCTCGGTGAGGTCGAGGTCGATCAGCGCATCGCCGCAGAGCACCACGAAGGTGTCGTCGAAGAAGGGTTGAAAGGTCTGGATCTTCTTGAGGCCCCCGGCGGAACCGAGGGCGGCACCGATCAGTTCTCCGTCTTCGATGCGCCCTTCGAAGCTGTAGGCGATCTCCACGCCGAAGCGTTGGCCATCTCTGAAGTAGTTCTCGATTTCCGCGGCCAGGTGTGAAACATTGACCATGACTTCGGTGAACCCATGCTGACGGAGCAGCTCCAGCAGAAACTCCATCACGGGTTTCTGCAGAATCGGGATCATCGGCTTGGGAATCGTGTGGGTGATGGGCTGCACCCGAGTTCCCTTGCCGGCCGCGAGAATCATGGCCTTCATGGGCACCTGTCCCCTTCTGATCTGATTCAAGGCAGCCTAGTGAAGACCCTCAGGCGGCCTGCGCCTCCCGAGCCGGAGAGGGAGCTGGCACCAGTCCGTGTGGAAGCACTGACGGTCCAGCGCCCATGCCTTCCCAGCAACCCCTGAGGAACAGGGGGCCGAAGAGGCCTCCCTCCTGCTGCAGGTCGACTCTGCCCTGGGAGCAGAGGAAGAGCAGAGCCCAGAACACCCCGACACGGTCCTGGTCCAGATCCGCCGGGGCGGCCTCGGCCCAGGCTTCCACGAGCACCTCGAAGTTCACCCAGTCGCTGGCGGCCTGCCACTCCAGCAGGAAGTGGCTGAGAGCGGCGGTGGTTTCCGGCAGTTTTTCACGATGGGCCAGAGCCGCCACCTGCTCGATCGCCGCCCGCTCGCTGTAGCGAGGTCCGCGCTGCCGGGATCGTCCGCTCACGTCCCCCTGCTTCAGCCGCTCGGCGATGTCCTCCAGCTGGCGGATCAGTTCCCCCAGGGTGACGGGACGCTGCAGCGGCGGTGGTGCCACGGCCCGCCGCAACAGGTGACGCTCCGGACGGCGTGGCAGCTGAAAGGAGAGCAGCTCGAAGGATCCAGCGTCCTCCTCGTCGAAGGCGAAGGCGTCCTGCTCCAGTTCCGGTTCCGGCGGCAGGGTCTGCTGCTCGAGGATCTCGGCCTTGAGGCTCACGAGCACGGAGGCGGCCAGAAACGCCTCACTGGTGGCGGCAAGATCACTCTCGAAACTGCCTCCCTCACCGGGTCCGCTCACCAGCCGGGGGGCGCCGATCCTCTGGCGAAGCTGGTCGAGGAAGCCGTCGACCACGGCAATGACATCCACGTCCCAGGGGTCGATCTCGCCACGTTCGGCGGCATCCTGAAGCAGGCGAATCGCCAGCCTGGCGCCTGCATCAGCCAAGAACGAACCTTCCACATCTGCCGGAAACGTACCCCGTCTGGGACCCGACGGCCAGCGGGGTGCTCTCGATCAGGCTTCCTCGGGCTGGGGTTCAGGGCTCGGGGCCGAACTCTGGCCGGCGGCCGGCAGCAGACTCAACTGGGCATCCACCGTCGCCCGGTAGCGCTGCACGTCGGCTTCGAGCTCCTGGATCCGCACCTGCTGGGCCTCCAGTTCGCTCTGCTCCTGCAGTTGCTCCACCTTCTTGACGACTCCCGTCCAGACGGCGAACACCCAGGCGGCGGTGGCACCGATGCCTCCCACCACCAGCATCATCGCGGCCAGGGGAAGCGTCGCGCTCACCCCGGGAAGGAAGTGCACCGTGGTGGCGGTGGTGTTCTCCAGGGTGAACATCACCGTGGCCAGGCCAAAGCTGAAGATCAGCAGGAAGTTCAGCTGACGCATGGTTCGAGACGCTTGGGGCGAGGCGAATGGTTGAGGACTGGAGCGCTGATGGCCCGGGCGGGCCCAACTCGCTGGGAGCGTAGGCATCCCCCCTGGACAGGGGGATGGGCGGGCAGCATCCGCAGGGTTTCGTAACTCCCTTTGACTCCTCGCTCAGGGCAGCAGAGGAGCGGTCAGCAGGGGCTGATGGGGCTCCACGCCAGCACGGAGCAGAGCCAGGGGAGGGTTCTGACGAATCAGGCCCTGGCGTCCGGCCGGAATCATCCGGGCCATGGCGGCCTCCTCGCGTTGCACCAGGGCCTCGATCGAAGCGCGGTAGGTGTCGGTCATCAGGCGCGGATAGAGGCCGATGCCGATGATCGGCACCAGCAGGCAGGAGATCACGTAGATCTCGCGTGGTTCCGCATCCACCAGCTTGGTGTGGGACACCAGCTCGGTGTTCTCCTTGCCGAAGAAGATCTCCCGCAGCATCGAGAGCAGGTAGATCGGTGTGAGGATCACCCCCACCGCTGCCAGGGCGGCCATCACGATGCGGAAGCTGAGGGAGTAGGCCTCGCTGGTGACGAAGCCCACGAACACCATCAGCTCCGACACGAAGCCGCTCATGCCGGGCAGGGCGAGGGAGGCCAGGGAGCAGACGGTCCAGAGGGCGAACATCTTGCGCATCTTCTGGCCGACGCCGCCCATTTCATCGAGCTGGAGGGTGTGGGTGCGGTCGTAGGTGGCGCCCACCAGGAAGAAGAGGCTGGCCCCGATCAGGCCGTGGCTGACCATCTGCAGCATGGCGCCGCTGGTGCCGAGGGCACTGAAGCTGCCGATGCCGATCAGCACGAAGCCCATGTGGCTGATCGAGCTGTAGGCGATCTTGCGTTTGAGGTTGCGCTGGGCGAAGGAGGTGAGCGCCGCATAGATGATGTTCACCACCCCGAGCACCACCAGCAGGGGCGCGAACTGGGCGTGGGCATCGGGCAGCAGCTGCACGTTGAAGCGCAGCAGCGCGTAGCCGCCCATCTTGAGCAGGATGCCGGCCAGCAGCATGTGCACCGGCGCCGTGGCTTCCCCGTGGGCATCGGGCAGCCAGGTGTGCAGGGGCACGATCGGCAGTTTCACCCCGAAGGCGATCAGCAGGCCCGCGTAGGCCAGGACCTGGAAGCGTGTGCCGAACTCCTTCGCCGCCAGGGCGGTGTACTCGAAGGTGGGGGTGCCGCCGCCATGGAAGCCCATCGCCAGGGCTGCCAGCAGGATGAAGACCGATCCGCCGGCTGTGTAGAGGATGAACTTGGTGGCGGCGTACTGCCGTTTCTTCGCCCCCCAGATCGCCAGCAGCAGGTAGACGGGCAGCAGTTCCAGTTCCCACGACAGGAAGAACAGGAGCATGTCCTGCACGGCGAACACGGCGATCTGACCGCCGTCCATGGCCAGGATCAGCACGTAGAAGAGCCTGGGCTTGAAGGTGACGGGCCAGGCCGCCAGCACCGCCAGGGCCGTGATGAAGCTGGTGAGCAGGATCAGGGGCATCGAGAGCCCGTCGGCTCCCACCGACCAGGCCAGTCCCAGATCGGGAACCCAATCCACCCGTTCAATCAGCTGCAGTCCGGCCACGGAGGGGTCGTAGCCGTTGATGTAAGCGCCGGCGGTGACCAGGAAGGTGACCAGGGCAACGCCGAGGGCATACCAGCGGATCGTCTTGCCGTCACCTGGATCCGGGATGAAGGGGATCAGCAGGCCCGCGGCGATCGGGAACAGGATCGAAACGCTCAGCCATGGGAAGACGGTGGCGGGTGCGTCGCTCAAGGCACCAAGGGCGCCCGTGGCAACGGCAGGATCGAGCGGCACGAGGGCAGGGATCAGGTCTGGGCGGAGTGTAGAAATACCTGCCGCTCAGGCCGCCTCCAGATAAGGGATGACACACACAGTGCCCCGGCTCAGAAGCTGCTGAACAGCACCACCAGGGCGATCACACCACCGAACACGATCAGGGCATAGAACTGGGCCCGGCCGGTTTCGAAATACTTGAGGCCTTCTCCGCTGCCGAGGGTCAGCAGGCCGGTGAGGTTGACCACCCCATCGACCACCTTGGCGTCCACTTCAAGCACCTGACGCGCCAGCTTGCGGCTGCCCTGCACGAACAGCCTGTCGTTGAGATCGTCGAGGTACCACTTGTTGGCCAGGAAGGCGTTGAGGCTTGGGAACCGGGCGGCCACCAGGGTGGCCAGATCCAGCTTGTGCAGCGAGTAGGCCAGGACCGCGATCGTGATTCCGGTGATCGAGATGGCCACCGAGGCACCCGCCAGGGGGAGGAATTCAGCCCAGGAGAAGTGCTCCGCCATCTCGGCGGCTTCCCGGGGATCGAGCAGGCCGGCGAAGCGGCTGTGCCAGGGGGTGCCCAGAAGGCCGATCAGTGCCGACGGCACCGCCAGAACCGCGAGGGGCAGGGCCATCTGCCAGCCGGATTCATGGGGATGGCTGGCGTGGTGGCCATAGCCGGCACCCTCGCCCTCCGCCCCAGGCGGGAGCTTGCCGGCATCCCTGAGCAGCTGGGCCTGAACAGCCTGGTCATTGCCGCGGAACTCGCCCTCGAAGGTGAGGAAGTAGAGCCGGAACATGTAGAAGGCGGTCATGCCGGCGGTGAGAAAGCCCACCACCCAGAGAATCGGATAAGTGTTGAACGCCTGCCCGAGAATTTCGTCCTTGCTCCAGAAGCCCGCCAGGGGAGGGATGCCGCTGATGGCCACACAGCCGATCAGGAAGGTGATGGCCGTCACGGGCATGAACTGACGCAGGCCGCCCATCAGGCGCATGTCCTGGGCCAGCACCGGCTCATGACCGACCACCTCCTCCATGGCATGGATCACCGAACCGGAGCCCAGGAACAGCATCGCCTTGAAGAAGGCGTGGGTGACCAGGTGGAACATGCCGGCGACCGGGGCGCCGCAGCCCATGGCCAGCATCATGTAACCCAGCTGGCTCACGGTGCTGTAAGCGAGGCCCTTCTTCAGGTCCATCTGGGTGAGGGCGATCGAAGCCCCCAGGAAGCAGGTGATCGTGCCGACCACGGCGATCACCAGCTGCACCTGGGGAAAGGGGGCATAGACGGGCTGCAGCCGGGCCACAAGAAAGACCCCGGCCGCCACCATCGTGGCGGCATGGATCAGAGCGGAGATGGGGGTGGGACCCTCCATGGCGTCGGGCAGCCACACATGCAGGGGGAACTGGGCCGATTTGGCCATGGGTCCCAAGAACACCAGCAGGCAGAGCAGCACAGCCGCACCGTTGGAAAGGCTGCCGCCCGCCACGGCGTCCGCCAGGCGGGAGCCGATCTCCTCGAAGCCGAAGGCGCCCGTGGCCCAGAACAGCCCGAGGATGCCCAGCAGCAGGCCGAAGTCGCCGACCCGGTTCACCACGAAGGCCTTCTGGGCGGCGTTGGCGGCACCGTCCCGGTCGTACCAGAAGCCGACCAGCAGGTAGGAGCACATCCCCACCAGCTCCCAGAACACGTAGATCTCGAGCAGGTTCGGGCTGATGACCAGGCCCAGCATCGAACTGCTGAAGAGGGCCAGGTAGGTGAAAAAGCGCACATAACCCTTGTCGTGGGCCATGTAGCCATCGGAATAGACCATCACCAGCAGGGCGATGGTGGTGACCAGGGCGAGCATCACGGCCCCGAGGGCATCCACCCGGAAACCCATCTGCAGATTGAAGCTGCCCGCGCTGGCCCAGTCGAAGAGAACCTCGGTGGCTGGAGCTCCCGCCAGCTGCTCGGCCAGCACGGCGAAGCTGAGCACCGCGGCCGCCCCGACACAGCTCAGCAGCAGCAGGGCCACCGGCTTGCGCAGTCGGTTGACGGTTCGATTGAAGCTGATCAGGCCGAGGCCGGTGATGGCCGCCCCAGCAAGGGGCAGAACGGGGATCAACCAGGCAAGTTCGGCAGCCGACGTCATCCAGCTCAGGGTGCGGGCCACCGGAGTGTAAGCAGCCTGCCCAGGTGGTTCGGGCTGTGTGTTGGACCGCGATCAGGGCCTTCGGCCTGGAGTCACGGGCACGCTCAACCCAGCAGCCGACCCAGCGGTCCCCCCAGAAAGGCCCCTGCCGCCAGGCCGAGGAAACGATGACTCCACCAGAACAGACCGATGGCGATGGCGATCCCCAGCTGGGCCGGCCGCAGGAATTCCCCCCAGACCAGCTGCTGGCGGCCGTCGA
This sequence comes from Synechococcus sp. CBW1107, assembly GCF_015841355.1. Lineage (NCBI taxonomy): Bacteria > Bacillati > Cyanobacteriota > Cyanophyceae > Synechococcales > Synechococcaceae > Synechococcus > Synechococcus sp. CBW1107. Next base: position 1,035,473 of record NZ_CP064908.1, on the reverse strand, counting down.
GCACCGCGAGGAAGGGAATCACCGACGTGCTGGCTCGCAGGTCCTCGAACGCCTCGCCGAAGCGGGCCCGCAACCGCCGGTCGCCATGCCAGACCGCGAACAGATGGTGGCCGATCAGGCCCGCGCAGGTGACCAGCATGAAGCTGCTGCCGATCCAGAGGAGGTGGGTGGCGCACCAGAGCACCTGACCCACCGCCTGGGGATGGCGGCTGATGCGGATGATCCCGCTGGCGTACAGACGGACCCGGGGCTTGAGCAGCGCCGGGATCTCCAGCAGGTTGTACGTGGCCGGGTAGAGAAAGAAGAAGCTGATGGCCGTACCCACCCAGACCAGGGGGATCAACCCGGGGGTTCCCTGGAGGTTCCAGAGCCGAACGCCCTCGTAGCGGTGGGCGATGAAATACCCCACCACCACCACGGCCGCCGGGATGCTCGCGGCGGCGAACAGCAGACGCCACAACCGGGCCCCGACGCGCTGTTCCGCCTGGACCCGCAGGGCTGCCCCCCCGCTGTGCAGCAGGGCGAATCCCAGCAGCAGGGCGATCATCACGAGGCTGGAGCGGTGCTCCGGCGGCACGGCGGCAAGGCTGTCGGTGAGCTGGGCGAAGCAGGGCGGAGACAGGGCCACGAAGCCGCAGCGGAAGCGGTGATTCTGACGGAGATGTCATTCCATCCCGGCCTGGGATCACGGGGCCCGGGGTTCCGGAGTTTCCCCTTTAGAGTTTCTTCTTCCAGCCGGAGCCAGGCCCAGGGCCCATCCCATGGCTGATCTGCCCTTCACCCTCGATCAGCTGCGCATCCTGCGCGCCATCGCCAGCGAGGGCAGCTTCAAGAAAGCTGCCGACAGCCTCTACGTCACCCAGCCGGCGGTGAGCCTGCAGATCCAGAACCTGGAGAAGCAGCTGGATGTGCTGCTGTTCGACCGGGGCGGGCGCAAGGCTCAGCTCACCGAGGCCGGTCACCTCCTGCTGAGCTATTGCGACAGGATCCTGAGCCAGTGTCAGGAGGCCTGCAGGGCCCTCGATGATCTCCACAACCTGCGCGGTGGTTCCCTGATCGTGGGCGCCAGCCAGACCACCGGCACGTATCTGATGCCCCGCATGATCGGGCTGTTCCGCCAGAAATATCCGGATGTGTCAGTGCAGCTCCAGGTGCACAGCACGCGCCGCACCAGCTGGAGCGTGGCCAACGGTCAGATCGATCTGGCGATCATCGGTGGCGAGCTGCCCACGGAACTGGCCGATCTCCTCCAGGTGGTTCCCTACACCAACGATGAACTGGCCCTGGTGCTGCCGGTGAAGCACCCCCTGGCGCGTCTGCCCGAGCTGCACAAGGACGACCTCTACCGCCTCGGCTTCGTCTGCCTCGACGCCCAGTCGACCACCCGCAAGATGGTGGACCATCTGCTGGCCCGATCCGGTCTGGAGGTGCAGCGCCTCAAGATCGAAATGGAGCTCAATTCCTTCGAAGCGATCAAGAACGCCGTGCAGTCGGGCCTCGGTGCGGCCTTCCTTCCGGTGGTCTCGATCGAGCGCGAACTCGCCACGGGCAGCCTGCACCGCCCGATCGTCGCCGACCTGCTCGTGCGCCGTCAGCTCAAGCTGATCACCCATCCGGCCCGCTACTGCTCCAGGGCTTCAGAGGCCTTCCGCCGTGAGGTGCTGCCGGTGTTCGCCAGTGCTGACAGTCCTCTGCGCCAGCCCGCGGTGCGGACGGCTCCCTCCCCTGTGGAGGCCGTGGCCCAGACGGCCTCGGCCTCCTGATTCCGGGGGCTGATCAGAACTGGTCGGCTTCGGGAGTGAGGCCGGTGGCGTCGTCGGCTGCGCCGGCAATGCCCCGGGTCTGGAACTTGTTGCCGCTGATGTCGGTCTGGTAGACGCAACGCACGATGGGCTTGTCTCGGATCGAGCCGATGTAGGCAAAGGTGTTCATGCGCTGCTTGCACTGGCGCATCTGCTCGGAGGTGACCGCGCCCTCCTTCTGGAGCACGCTCCAGTTCTCCCGACGGATCACGCAGCCCGGCTGCAGGGTGGGCTGGGTCACGAAGCTGCTGCTCGGGTTCATGGTGGTGTAGAGCTCCACATCCATCACGAAGGCACTGGCCCCCCACTGCTTGCAGAATTCGGGATCGGGCACCGCCAGATCCAGTTGCTGGCTGCTGGCGATGTTGCCCTGGTTGCCAGGTGTATTGCTCGAGAGGGCCGTGCCGATGCCGATGCCGAGCACCAGCACACCCGCCAGCACGGCGATGGTGCCGACATTGAGCTGAATAGGACTGCCTCCGCCCCCTCCACCACCGGCTCCGCCATTGCCTCCGTTGCCGCCGCCGCCACCCCCGCGCTCGGCCGTCGTCCGCCGGGAGCGGGGCGCTCGTTCGTAGGCCTCGTAGGGATCGCGTCCCTCAGCAGCCGGCCTGGCACGGGTCTCGCCGCCACGGCCATAGCCCCCCCGGCCGAGGTCGCCACGGTCGTAACGGGAGCGGGTCAAGAGGCCTCCGGTGTGCGGGGCAGGCCCATGGAGTAATTCAGGACACGGGCTTCCGGGTTGTAGCGCAGCTCACCGGCCTGGAGCAGCTGTCGCATGAAGCCCTCGAGATCCGAGCCGATCCGGCGCAGGTTGTACTCGCTCAGGTCGTGGCCGGCGCTGGCTGACACCAGCTCGCGGAACCGCTGCTGGACCTTGGCGAGAACGGGTGCATCCCAGAGGAATTCGTTGTCGGGATCGAGATCCAGGGTCAGCTGGCTGGGATCAGCGATCAGCTGGCCGTCCTCCACCCGGGCGGTGAACACCCTCACGTGGCGGGTGGTGGACTTGAGCAGGCTGGCATCGACCATGGCTGGGGGTCGTGGGCAGGCAGAACGCCTCACGGACCTCGACTTTAGGAACCCCCGTGGCCTCCGGGCTGCTCCCCGGGACGCCGCTGCCAGCGGCAGCCCTTTTATGGTTGCCGTTGACTTTTCGATTTCCCATGCGCGTCGCCATCGCCGGAGCAGGCCTTGCCGGTCTCTCCTGCGCCAAATACCTCAGCGATGCGGGCCACACGCCCGTGGTCCTGGAGGCGCGCGATGTGCTCGGTGGGAAGGTGGCCGCCTGGCAGGACGAAGACGGCGATTGGTACGAAACCGGTCTGCACATCTTCTTCGGGGCCTACCCCAACATGCTGCAGCTCTTCGCTGAGCTTGGCATCGAAGATCGTTTGCAGTGGAAGGACCACGCGATGATCTTCAACCAGAAGGATTCACCTGGCAGCTACAGCCGCTTCGATTTCCCGGACCTGCCTGCCCCCCTCAATGGTGTGGCAGCGATTCTCGGCAACAATGACATGCTGAGCTGGCCTGAGAAAATCCAGTTCGGTCTTGGTCTGGTACCGGCGATGCTGCGTGGCCAGAATTATGTCGAAGAGTGTGACAAGTACTCCTGGTCGGAATGGCTTGAGCTTCATAACATCCCCAAGCGGGTGAATGATGAAGTCTTCATCGCCATGAGCAAGGCCTTGAATTTCATCAATCCTGATGAGATTTCAAGCACAGTGATCCTCACGGCTCTGAACCGCTTTCTTCAGGAGAAGAACGGCTCGAAGATGGCCTTCCTCGATGGCAACCCTCCCCAGCGGCTGTGCGCACCGATCGTCGACTGGATCCGTGAGCGGGGTGGCGAGGTGCACCTCAACAGTCCCCTGCGCCGGATCGAGCTCAACGGCGACGGCAGCGTGTCAGGATTCCGTCTGGCTGGCGTTCAGGGCCAGGAGACACGCCTGCTGCAGGCTGACGCCTACGTGAGTGCCCTTCCCGTGGACCCACTCAAGCTGCTGCTGCCTGAGCCCTGGAAGCAGCTGCCCTTCTTCGAGAAGCTGGAGGGCCTCCGGGGAGTGCCGGTGATCAACATCCACCTCTGGTTCGACCGCAAGCTCACGGACATCGATCACCTGCTGTTCAGCCGCTCCGATCTGCTCAGTGTCTACGCCGACATGAGCAACACCTGCCGGGAGTACGCCGATCCGGAGCGCTCGATGCTGGAGCTGGTCTTCGCCCCAGCCGAGGAGTGGATCGGCCGCAGCGACGAGGCCATCGTGGAGGCCACCCTCAACGAGCTGCGGCGGCTGTTCCCGGATCACTTCACCGGCGAGGACCAGGCCCAGCTGCGCAAGGCACGGGTTGTGAAGACACCGCTCTCCGTTTACAAGACGGTGCCAGGCTGCCAGCAACTGCGACCGACGCAGGACACGCCGATCGCCAATTTCTTCATGGCCGGTGACTACACGATGCAGCGCTACCTCGCTTCGATGGAAGGGGCCGTTCTCAGCGGAAAGCTCTGCGCTGAGGCCGTCTGCCAGAGCCGGGCCTTGGCTCCTCAGGCGGTGTGACCGTGCTGGCTGCCTCCACCTCGGTGTCCTGTCCTTCCCTGCCGACCCTGGAGGAGGCTTACCAGGCTTGTCGCCAGGAAACAGCCCAGTGGGCCAAGACCTTCTACCTCGGCACCCTGCTGATGCCCCCGGCGAAGCGGCGGGCGATCTGGGCCATCTATGTCTGGTGCCGCCGCACCGATGAGCTGATGGACAGTCCACAGGCCCAGGCCCTGCCGGTGGAGTGCCTGGCCGAGAGGCTCGATCGCTGGGAAGAGCGCACCCGCTCGCTCTTCAGTGGACAGGTGCAGGACGCCCTCGACCTGGTGATGGTCGACACCCTGCAGCGCTATCCCCAGCCGCTTCAGCCGTATCTCGACATGATCGAGGGTCAGCGGATGGATCTGCAGCGCCACCGCTATGCCCGCTTCGAGGACCTGGAGCTCTACTGCTACCGGGTGGCGGGCACGGTGGGGCTGATGACCCAGGAGGTGATGGGCCTGGATCCCGCCTACACCTCAGCCCCCTGGAGCGAGCGGCCGGACACCTCCAGCGCGGCCGTGGCCCTGGGCATCGCCAACCAGCTCACGAACATCCTCCGGGATGTGGGCGAAGACCGGGCCCGCGGGCGGATCTATCTGCCCCAGGAGGATCTCGAGCGCTTCGGTTACTCCGAGGCGGATCTGCTGGCCGGTACCCTCAACGACAACTGGCGAGCCCTGATGGACTTTCAGTTGCGCCGGGCCCGCCAGTGGTTTGCCCGCTCCGAAGCGGGAGTGCGCTGGCTCTCGGCGGATGCCCGCTGGCCGGTGTGGGCTTCCCTGCGGCTGTACCGGGGCATCCTCTCTGTGATCGAGCAGCTCGACTACGACGTGTTCAGCCACCGGGCCTACGTGCCTCGCCCGCTCAAACTGCTCGATCTTCCCTGTTCTTTTGTGATAGCCCAGTCGCGCTGAGCCACTCGATCAGGATCGGGTTCACCAGCTGCGGGGCTTCGTCGTGGGGGCAGTGGCCGAGTCCCGGCAGCAGCCGCAGCTCACGAATGCAGGCGAACTGCTCAGCCCATTGCCTGGCCTCTGCTGGATTCTCCCAGGGATCCAGCTCGCCCCAGATCATGCGCACCGGCACGGGGCCCAGACGCGCGAGGATCTCCGGAGCGAGGTGGTCATCGAAGAGGTTGACGAAGCCGCGGAAGCTCTCCGGGGCTCCGGAATCGGTGCTGGGGCGAAAGAGCAGCTCCACCAGGGCGTCGTCGACGTTGGCGCCGCTGGGATAGGCCATGGCCAGCACCCGCCGGATGAAGGCGGGCCGTGCCAGGGTGCGGAAGAGGGGGGCGATCAGCCAGCGCTGGCGCACCAGTTGCTTGATCAGAGGACGGCTGAGGCGCTGCGGCCAGGGCAGGAGCGCCACTCGTTTCTCATCAAGAGTGCGCTGAGCGCAATCGATCAGGATCACCTGGCGTGGTGCCAGGCCGCGATCCACCAGCAGTTCAGTGGCCCGCAGGGCCACCACGCCGCCAATCGAATTGCCGACCAGCTGCAGGCTGGGCGCCTGGCCCGACGGGCCTGTGGTCGCCGAGCCCAGGATCCAGGTGGCGAAGTCGGCCACCTGCTCGGCCCAGAGATCAAAGCCATAACCGACAGCCCCCGCTCTGGCGGTTTCCCCGCGCAGCTGGGAGCAGGGCTTGTCACTGGAGCCGAATCCCAGCAGGTCGATGGCGTAGGTGGAAAAGTGCTGCCCCAGTTCGGGCAGGTTGTGACGCCAGTGGCCGCTGGATGCCCCGAAGCCGTGGATCAGCACCACAACGTCCTGAGCGGATGGCGTCGATGAGCTGGTGTCGTCCGAGCTCTGTTCCGGGGCCTGGCTGGTGAAGCCGATCGAATGGCCTCGCCAGCACCAGTGCTGGAGCGGGCGAGGACCATCAACAGCTGGATCAGTCACGCACCAGGCCTGAAGGGAGCGAACGGGGACCCGGCTTGGACCGCTGCCTCAGACGGCTGCGGTCTGGTTGGCCAGGAGCGACTTGAGCTTGGCCAGTTCGCCGGCCCAGCGTGGATCGGGAGCGCCTTCGGTGATGTCGTCACTGTGCACCACCTTGTTGACCGCCTTGCGGGCCACGGTGGCCGTGGCACCAGCGCCACGGCGGTCGGTGCTGGGGGCCGCGCCACGGGAGTCGCGCCGCTCGGAGCGCTCGATGCGCAGGCTGTTACCACCGAAGTCGCGACCGTTGAGCTGCTCGATCACCGCATCAGCGAGCTTCTCGTCGTCGACGTTGGCGAAGCCGAAGCCTCGGCAGGCGCCGGTTTCACGGTCCTGAACGGTCTTGAATCGCACGCCTTCACCGACGGAGGTGAACAGGGCTGTCAGTTCCTTGTCATCGAAGCTCTGCGGCAGGTTGCCGACGTAAAGACGAACGCTCATGAAACGAGGGGAGGAAGGGAAATGTTTGACCGATGGCGGAGTGTTGATCGATGAACAGGTTGGTCTGGAGAGCCAGTGGCTCGGAAATCCCTTGACGAAACCTCAGACGATCAGCCGATGCTTACGGGCAGTGTCAGGCTGTGGATGGATGCCTTTTCATCCTCAAGTAAATCATGCCGTGGTTCGCTCCATCCAGAGACGGGCCGCGTGCAGGGCCTCCTCCCGGCCCTGGATCCGGCCATAGGCGGCTTCAAGCGTGAGATGGGCGAGCAGGTCCCCCAGCCGTCGGGACGGGCTCAGCCCCAGGTGCTCCTGAAGAGTGCTGCCATCGACCGGTGGACGGGGGTGAAACAACGGATCCTGGTGATTACGCCAGTGCGCTAACCAGTCCTTCGCCAGGTTGGCTGGAAAAAACAGCAGCAGGGCCGGAAGATCCGACTCCAGCTGCTGATGCAGCCTCAGGCGCTCCCCTTCATCCAGGCGCTGCAGGCCGGAGGCGGCGCCCTCGGCGCCCTCCAGCAGCCGCAGCAGCCAGTGGCGCAAGAGGCCGCAGCGCTGCTGCAACTGGCGACTGCTGCGTAATCGCTCCAGAGCCGGCGCATCGAGCACCCGCGCCAGCCGGGCCAGGGGCACGGCCCGGGCCGCTTCCTCGGGGGTCAGCCCCAGCTCCGGAGCCACTCCCTGTCCCCAGAGCGGCTCCCGGCCGATTGAACGCCAGGGATCGAGCAGGCCATAGCTCAGAGCCTCCTCCAGGCCCGTCCCCCCGGCGGGGGCCTGCGCCAGCTTCTCCAGTTCCTGCAGCACGCGCTCCGGCGCCACCTGGCTGATCCGGCCGTGGTGGCGCTCGATCCAGCCACGGGTCTGGGGCTCCAGCCGGAAGCCCAGCTCGGCGGCCAGGCGTATCCCCCGCAGCATGCGCAGCGGATCGTTGAGCAGGTTGGCTTCCCGCACCGCCACCAGCTCTCCCCTGACGAGATCCTCCAGGCCACCGGTGGGATCCAGCAGCTCGGACGCTGGAACCAGCGGCATGGCCAGAGCATTCAGCCTGAAGTCCCGCCTCCAGAGATCGCTCTCCAGATCGTCACCCGCCTGGCGGGCCAGGTCCAGGCTCCACCCGCGCAGCACCAGCCGGGCGATGGAGCGCTTGGCATCGAGAATCACCACGCTGCCGCCGTGGCGGCGGCTCAGGCTGTTGCAGAGGCTGATGGCGTCACCGGGCACCACCAGGTCCAGGTCGGGCTGAGGACCCAGGCGCCCCAGCAGTCCATCGCGCACGGCGCCCCCCACCAGGGCTGTGCCCCTCGGGAAGGACTCCGGGGGCAGGGGCCAGCTGCCGAGGCCCAGGACCTGGCGCAGGACAGCGGTGGCGGCAACCCTGCGTCCCTCAGGGGCGCACGCCCACCTCAGAATGGGGGGAGAGAAGAGCTCCGGCGGCATGTGCATCTGCGTCGACTGCCACTGGGTGGAGCGCTGTCAGGCCTATCACGCGGTGGAGGGGCAGCACGGTGTGGAGCACCTCAGCATGGAGCCGGATCTCTGTCCCGAGTCTCCCCGCATTCATGTGCAGGTGATCAGCCTGGAGGGCGATCAGGTGGGGGTGGAGTGGGACGTGAGGGCTTGCGGCAGTTTCCAGCCCGACCCTGGCCGCTGGAGCCGCTTGCGCCCAGGAGAGATGGTGCCGGCATGAGCGCTGCCACCCCGCCCTGGTTGCTGGCACTGCACAGCACGAGCGAGGTTCTGGGGCTGGGACTCGCCCCTCTGGCGCCGTCGTCGCACCCTGCAGCGCAGGCCGAGCCAAGCTCCACCATCCGCAGTCATCCCCTGGGCCGGAGGCTCTCCAACGACCTGCTGGCCTGCGTCGAGGAGCTGCTGCCCGCCCACCGGTGGCACCAGCTGGCGCGTCTGGCCGTCGCCACGGGCCCGGGCGGATTCACCGGCACCCGGGTGACCGTGGTCTTCGCCCGCACCCTGGCCCAGCAGCTGGCGCTGCCCCTGGATGGATTCAGCAGCTTCCTGCTGATCGCTCACCGCCTGCGTCAGCGGGCCGAGGTGGACGATCAGCCCTTCTGGCTGTTGCAGGAGCTTCCCCGTCGAGGCATCGTGGCGGGTTGCTACGCCGTGGACGAGTGGGCTCTGGGGGGAATCGCCGAGCGGGAGGCTCCGCGCCTGTACGGACAGCTCAGCGATCTGCCGGCAGGCCCTCGCCTGGAGGCACGGGTCGATCCGGCCGCCGACGTGGACCAGTTGCTGCGCCTGAGCGGCCTGGCGGCGACGGCGGGATCGGCGGCTCCCTGGGCCGGCGTGCTTCCCCTGTATCCCACCAGCCCGGTGGGCCAGCCCTGATGCGACGGCTGCTGGTGCTGGCACTGCTGGCCGGCGCGCTGGTCGTGGTGGGCCGGGGGCTGCTGCTGCCCAGCCTCGGCCAGCCCCAGTTGATCCTGGTGCTGGGTGGCGATATCGAGCGGGAGAAGCTGGCCGGCCGGCTGGCTCACCGTGACGGGCTCCCCCTGCTGGTGAGTGGTGGCAGCAATCCGGAATACGCCCAGTGGCTGTTCAGCCAGGAGGGGCTCGATCGTCGCCAGTTCCGTCTGGACTACCGGGCCCGCGACACCCTGGGCAACTTCACCACGGTGGTGGATGACCTCCGGCGACTCGGCATCCACCATGTCCTGCTGGTCACCAGCAGCGATCACATGGACCGGGCCCTGCTGGTGGGACGGATCGTGGCCGGCAGCCGAGGGATTCATCTCACCCCGGTGGCCGTCCCCTGCGGAGACCGCTGCCTGCCGGAGGGACGACGCAAGGTCTGGGGCGATGGCCTGAGGGCTGCCGCCTGGGTGATCACCGGTCGGGATCTTCGCTCGTGGGCGGCAGGGCGGCTGGGGCCCGCCCTGGGGCCAGCAGGCCCTGATCCAGGAGCGCATTGATCTGCTCCTGACAGGCGGCGGTGGTGGCCAGCAGGTCGACGCGGCGACGGGAGGCGGGTGGCGGAATGATCTGGCCGATGCGGATGTGGATCGGCACCATCCTTGGTGTGCTCTGGCCTGTTCCGAGGGCCCGGTGGCTGTTGATGATCGCCACCGGCAGGAGAGGAACCCCTGCCCGTGACGCCAGCAGGGCGGCTCCTGGCTGCGGTTGATTCACGCGCCCGTCCGGCTGGCGGGTGCCGTCGATGAACACGCCGGTGGCCCAGCCCTCGAGCAGGCGGTCGGTGGCAATGCGGATGGCCTCCCTGTCGCTGGCACCACGGGAGACGGGATAGGCCCCGCAGGCCCGGATGATGGGCCCCAGCAGGGGCACCCGGAACAGTTCGGCCTTGGCCATGAAGGCCACAGGACGCCCCAGGGCGTGCCCCAGCAGGGGCGGGTCGAGATGGGACCCATGGTTCGCGACCACCACCAGGGCCCCATCCATGGGAACCCGGTCATTGCCGCTGGTGCGGCCCCTGAACAGCAGCCGGAACACCGGAAACACCAGCAGGTAGCTGATCAGGCGATAGGTGAGGCTCGGCCTGGGGGTGAGCAGGCCCGGGGGCTCAGTCCGGCGGCGGCGCAGGCGGCGGCGGGGAGGGATCGGCCCGCTGGCCGGGGGGGCCACGGTGCTGTCGCTCACAGGCCCAGGTCGGCGGCGCTGCCGATCTGGGCGGTGGTGACCCCGCTCAGGCTGCGTTTGATCAGACCACTGAGCACGTTGCCAGGGCCGATCTCCACCACGGTGTCGATCCCGTGGGCCGCCATCTGATCCATGGTTTCCCGCCAGCGCACCCCGCTGACCATCTGCCGGCGCAGGCGCTGCTTGAGCTCGGCTCCCTGGGTGGTGGGGGTTGGATCCGTGTTGCTCAGCACCGGGATCCTGGCGTGGCCGAAGGGGACCTCCTCCAGCAGGGCGGCGAAAGCGTCGGCCGCATCGGCCATGAACGGAGAGTGGAAGGCCCCGGAGACGGCCAGTGGGATGGCCCGCCTGCAGGAGAGCTGGGAGGCCAGGGTGGTCACGGCTTCCGGAAGGCCGGAGATCACCACCTGGGCCGCACTGTTGTCGTTGGCGATCACCACGCCTTCGCTGGCCTCCACCAGGGCCTCCAGTTCTCTGCGATCGAAGCCCATCACCGCAGTCATCGCTCCGCCTCCGGCCGCGGCCATCAGCTCGCTGCGACGGCACATCAGCTCGAGGCCGGTCCTGAAGTCGAAGACTTCGGCGGCATAGAGGGCCACCAGTTCCCCGAGGCTGTGGCCGGCCACGAGATCGGCCAGGCGCCCCTGGGCCTTGAGGCCATCCACCAGCAGGCTTTCCAGCACGAACAGGGCAGGTTGGGTGTTGCGGGTGTCGCTCAGATCGGTCTGCTTCCCCTCCCCCTCGCACGTTTCCCCGGCACAGATCGCCAGCAGGTCGCTGCCCAGCAGATCGGAGGCGGCGGCGAAGCGTTCGCGGGCCTCCGGGAGCTCCAGCACACCACCGGCCATGCCGGTTTTCTGTGAGCCCTGGCCGGGAAACACCCAGGCAATCCCCATGGCGACAAGCGCTCGCACCGGCTGGAGACTACGGCGGTGCGGTTCGAGTGGGGTCGGCGGGCCCCCGGGAGACCTCAGGGCCACCCCAGCGCAGCAGTGCCGCACCCCAGCTGAGTCCGGCTCCGAAGCCGCTGCTGGCGATCAGATCGCCCGGGCGCACCCGGCCATCCCTGACCGCCTCATCCAGCATCAGCGGGATGGTGGCGGCGGAGGTGTTGCCGTAGCGGGCCAGGTTGCTGAGCACACGCTCATGCGGGATGGCGAAGCGGTCGGCCACTGCATCGAGGATGCGCTGATTGGCCTGGTGCAGCAACAGCCAGTCGAGCTGCTCCGATGAGGTGCCGGTGCTCTGCAGCAGATCCTGCAGCACCGCCGGGACCTCCCGGACGGCGAACTTGTAGACCTCCTGGCCATTCATGTGGATGGTCTCGAAGCCGCCTTTCTGGTTCGAATGACCCTCCAGCAGAGGAACGTGATCGTCGCGCTGGCGCAGGGAGAGGCAGTCGGCCCGGCGGCCATCGGAGTGCATCTTGAAGCCCAGCAGGCCGTTGCTCGACTCCTCGCAGGCTTCCACCGCCACGGCAGCGGCACCGTCACCGAAGAGCACGCAGGTGCTGCGGTCGTCCCAGTCGATCCAGCGGCTGAGCTGATCGGCACCGATCACCAGGGCCCGCCCCACCGTCCCTCCCCGGATGTACTGGCCGGCGGTGATCAGGGCAAAGAGAAAGCCGCTGCAGGCGGCGGTGAGATCGAAGGCCGCCGCCCGCCTGGCCCCGAGGGCCCCCTGCACCCTGGGGGCCGTGCCGAACAGATCATCGGGACTGGATGTGGCCAGCAGGATCAGGTCCAGATCCCCGGCGTCCCAGCCGGCCTGATCCAGGGCGGCCCGGGCGGCAGCGGTGGCCAGGCTGGTGAGGGTTTCACCGGGACCGGCGATCCGGCGGGCGCTGATGCCGGTGCGGCTGCGGATCCAGGCGTCGTTGGTGTCGACCCTGCGGCTGAGCTGCTCATTGCTGATGCTGACCAGCGGCAGAGAGCTGCCGCTGCCCACCAGGGCCATGCCTGCGCCCATCCGGCCGAGCGACACTCTCCCAGTCCTCAGTTGGGCTCAGTCAACCACAGGCCGTGACGGTGTCTTCCTGGGCGCTGAGCCGGTGCAGGTCGTCCATCACCCCATGGCTGGCGGCCAGGTGGGCGATGCGCAGGGCACTGACCACCGAGAGGGCCTTGCTGCTGCCATGGCCGATCACGCAGACGCCATTCACGCCCAGCAGCAGGGCACCCCCGTGCTCGGCATGGTCGAGGCGCTTCTTGATGCGGATCAGATTGCTGCGCAGGAAGGCCGAGCCCACCTTGCCGCGGCGGCCGCGGGGCAGTTCAGCCCGCAACACATCGAGCAGCACGCTGCCCACGGACTCGAGGAACTTGAGCAGCACGTTGCCGGTGTAGCCATCGCAGACGACCACATCGAAGGCGCCTGAGAGCACGTCGCGGCCTTCACAGTTGCCCTTGAATCGGATCCTCGGCTCAGCCGCCAGCAGCGGAAAGGCCTTGAGCGTGAGCTCGTTGCCCTTGCACTCCTCCTCGCCGATGTTGAGCAGACCGACGCTCGGCCGGGGCACACCAAGAACATCCCGGCTGTAGATGCTCCCCAGCAGGGCGAACTGGTGCAGATAGCCCGGTTTGCAGTCCATGTTGGCGCCCACGTCGAGCACCAGCACCTGCTGGGTTGGATCCTTGGTCGGGAAGAGGGCACCGATGGCAGGCCGGTCGATGCCCTTGAGACGCCCCAGACGGAAGATGGCCGAGGCCATCACGGCCCCTGAGTTGCCAGCGGAATAGACCGCGGTGGCCTCACCCCGCTTCACCAGGTCCATGGCCAGGTTGATGCTGGCGTCGCGCTTGCGCCGCACCACCGTGGCCTCGTCGTCCATGCCCACGGACGGGCCACTGGGCACCAGCTCGATCAGACCCCGCTGGACCGCCTCCCGCAGCAGCTCACCCAGGCCCAGCTGGGGTACCACCGCTTCCACCGCCGCAGTTTCGGCCACGAAGCGGATGCGTACGGGCAGGATCTGCACCGCCCTGAGGCAACCCTCCAGGATCGGTCCGGGAGCGTGGTCACCGCCCATGCCGTCGACGGCCACCCAGAGGCGCTCGCCCCGGTTGATGGCCGCCAGTTCCTCCCCACCGCTCTGCTGCAGCCGGCGCAGGGGATCGATGACCAGCGGGTTGAGGACCGAGCCGGCCGTGGAGGCCATGCTGCCGGCCACGGATCCTGCTGCCGAGGCGGCTGCCGAGGCTGCGGTGCTGGCGGAGGAGGTGGCCGTGCCCACGAGCGAAGTGACCGCCGCATTGCGGCGGTACCAGATCACCAGACGGCGGATGGCCCGGCTTGGCTTGGCACGCCTGCCGGAGCGGGGATCGAGATCAGGTTCCTTCGGAGGCAACGGCTTCCACGATGCGCTGGAACAGGTATCCCGTGCCGCGTGCCGTGAGGATCAGCTCGGGATTGGCTGGATCATCCTCCAGCTTGGAGCGCAACCGGGAGATGTGGACATCCACCACCCGGGTGTCCACATGGCGTTCGGGTGTATAGCCCCAGACTTCCTTGAGGATTTCGCCGCGGCTGAAGGGTTCGCCCGAGCGGCTCACCAGCAGCTCCAGCAGGCTGAACTCCATGCCGGTGAGCCGGATGCGCTCCTCCCCCCGGTACACCTGACGCTTGTTGGTGTCGATGCGCAGCTCCCCCACCTGGATGACTCCGGAGTTGGGGATCCCCACCACCTGGTCCTTCTCCACCCGGCGCAGCACGCAGCGGATGCGGGCCTCGAGTTCCTTGGGGCTGAAGGGCTTGACGACGTAGTCATCGGCCCCCAGCTCCAGGCCGGTGATGCGGTCGGCCACATCGCCCAGGGCCGTGAGCATCACGATCGGCACATCCGATTCCTTGCGCAGCTCCTGGCAGACCCCGTAGCCATCGAGCTTGGGCATCATCACGTCGAGCACCACCAGATCCGGGTTCGACTGACGGAAGGCCTCGAGCGCCTCCACGCCGTCGGAGGCCGTGACGACCTGGTAGCCGATCATCGACAGGCGTGTGTCCAGGATCCGCCTGATGCTGGCTTCGTCGTCGACGACCAGGATGGTCTCCTTGGCTGAACTGGAAACCGTCATCGTGTCGCCGGCACGGTTACAAAATCTCCGCCTACTGAAAAGGCGCCAGCCCCCGCAAGTTCACCAAAGCCACCATTCGTCACAAACCTCCTTGGGACGTTCCACCCCTTTCTACGCCTGCCAGAGCTGTGGAGCTCAATCCCGGCAGTTCTTCGGTCGCTGTCCGGGGTGCGGCAGCTGGAACAGCCTGGTGGAGCAGAGCAATCCCGCCGCTGATGGCCGCCGTCGGCGCGCCGCACCGGCTCCCCCTGCGGATGGGGCCACCCCCCTGCCGCGGCGCTCCGAGCCGATTCAGGCCGTGGGCGAGCGCCCGCTGCGACGGCTCGCCACGGGCTTCCCTGAGCTGGATCGGGTCCTCGGCGGTGGCCTGGTGCCCGGATCGCTGGTCCTGGTGGGCGGGGATCCCGGCATCGGCAAGTCGACCCTGCTGCTGCAGAGCGCGCGGGCCCTGGCGGAGGCCTGCTCCGTGCTCTACGTGAGTGCCGAGGAATCGGCCCAGCAGGTCAAGCTGCGCTGGCGGCGCCTGGGCCCGGAGGCAGGAGCGGAGGGGACGGGCGACCAGGCCGGCCTGCAGTTGCTGGCCGAAACCGACCTGGAGCTGGTGCTCCAGGAGCTGGAGGCGCTGCGTCCGGCTGTGGCCATCATCGACAGCATCCAGGCCCTCCATGACGCCGAGCTGAGCAGCGCCCCGGGCTCGGTCTCCCAGGTCAGGGATTGCGCCGCAGCCCTGCAGCGGCTGGCCAAGCGCCAGGACACGGCCCTGCTGCTGGTGGGCCATGTGACCAAGGAGGGGATGCTGGCGGGGCCGAAGGTGCTCGAGCATCTGGTGGATGCCGTGCTCACCTTCGAGGGTGACCGCTTTGCCAGCCACCGCCTGCTGAGGGCGGTCAAGAACCGCTTCGGGGCCACCCATGAACTGGGGGTGTTCGAGATGCGCGACCGGGGCCTGGCGGAGGTGACCAACCCCAGCGAGCTGTTCCTGGGGGGAGACGGACCCTGCGCCGGCACCGCCACGATCGTGGCCTGCGAGGGCACCCGGCCGCTGCTGGTGGATCTCCAGGCGCTGGTGAGCACCACCAGTTACGCCAGCCCGAGGCGAACCGCCACGGGGATCGGCATCAACCGTCTGCACCAGATCCTGGCGGTGCTGGAGAAGCACCTGGGCCTGCCCCTCTCCCGCTTCGATTGCTATCTGGCCGTGGCTGGGGGACTGGATGTGGAGGAGCCCGCCGCTGATCTGGGGGTGGCGGCTGCGGTGGTCGCCAGCTACCGCGACCTCACCCTGCCGGCCGGCACGGTGCTGGTGGGGGAGCTGGGGCTGGGGGGACAGATCCGCTCGGTGGGGCAGCTGGAGTTACGTCTGCAGGAGGCGGCTCGCCTCGGGTTCACCCGGGCCGTGGTGCCCCGCGGCAGCGGGCTGGCTCCGGTGGCGGCCGCTCTGGGGCTGGAGCTGCTGGAGGCCGGAGGGGTGGCTGAGGCCCTGGTGGCGGCCCTGGGGGCGGATCCCGCCGCCGACTGAGGCCTCAGAAATACACGTCGACGGAACCGCGGCCGCTGGTCTTGATCCAGTTCTGGGCTTCGATGTAGTTGTTGGGGGCCATCCGGATCGCCTTGGTCCAGTACTCGGCGGCCTGGGAGAAGCGTCGGTCCGCCTCGTCGGTGTCGCCCCGCTCCTCGGCCAGGGAGCCCAGGTGGTGGTGGATCACCGCCATGTTGTTCAGGGCCTGGGGCATGTGGCTGTTGAGCTCCAGCACCTGTTCGTAGGTCTCGATCGCCCGCTGGTGGTCGCCGTTGCTCGTGTACACCAGGGCCATGTTGTAGAGGATGAAGGCGCGATCCAGGGGGTCATCTTCCAGCTTGAGCGCCTCGTCGTAGTTCTCGAGCGCCTCGGCGTATTCACCATCGCCCTGGGCGCTCATGCCGTCGCGGTAGTAGGCGAAGGCCTCCTTGGCGCGGCGGTTGGTGGGCAGCACCTTGAGGATCAGGTCGGCCATCACCGTGAAGCTCTTGTCGATGAAGTTGTCGTTGCGTTGGCTGCGGGGCACGGCGCGGCTCGTGTGATCGGTGCTCCCATCCTGACGGGTGCCCGCCGCGCCAGGGAGCTTCCGCCACACTCCCTACCCTTGGGGCTGAGCACCGGCCCGTGACCCTGACCTCCCCCCTCCCAGCGCCCAGCGCACCCGTCGAGCCCGTGCTCCTGGATGTGGATGGCATGAAGTGCGGCGGCTGCGTGCGGGCGGTGGAGCGACGCCTTCTCGAGCAGCCCGGGGTCAGCCAGGCCAGCGTCAATCTGGTGACCCGCACCGCCTGGATCGGCCTGGATCCGGCCCGGAGCACCCCGTCTGACGATCCGGCGACAGCCTTGATCGCCAGCCTGCAGGCCCTGGGTTTCGAGGCTCACCGGCGCGATCAGACGGGCCCCGATCCCAGCCGCGCCGAGCGCGACCGGCAGCGTCGCTGGCGTCAGGAGTGGCGCCAGCTGATCGTGGCCCTCAGCCTGCTGCTGGTGTCGGTGCTCGGTCACCTGGCTCAGGGGGGCCACCTGCCGGCGGCCCTGATGGCCCTGCCCGGGGTGCCCAGGCTGGGGGATCTGGGCTTTCACGCCCTCGTGGCCAGCGTGGCCCTGCTCGGACCCGGGCGGGAAATCCTGGTGCGGGGCGCCCGCAACGCCTGGCAGCGGACCCCCAGCATGGACACCCTGGTGGGGCTGGGCATGGGCAGCGCCTACCTGGCCAGCCTGGTGGCCTATCTGCAGCCGGCGTCGGGCTGGCCCTGCTTCTTCAATGAGCCCGTGATGCTGCTGGGCTTCGTGCTGCTGGGCCGCTTCCTTGAAGAGCGTGCCCGCAACCGCACAGGCCAGGCCCTCGAGCAGCTGGCGCATCTGCAGCCCGACACGGCCCTGCTTCTCCTTGGCGATGGACCTCCCCGGGAGGTGCGCGTCGGCGGCCTTCGCCCAGGCGATCGGATCCGTCTGCTTCCCGGGGACCGCGTCCCCGTCGACGCTGAGGTGGTGGAGGGTCACTCCGCGGTGGATGTGTCCAGTCTCACGGGGGAGCCTCTCCCCCTGGACGCCGGGCCCGGCAACGAGCTGATGGCCGGAATGCTCAACCTGCAGGCACCCCTGGAGCTGGAGGTGCGGCGCACCGGGCCCGAATCCACCCTGGCCCGGATCATTGCCCTGGTGGAGCAGGCCCAGGCCCGCAAGGCGCCGATCCAGAGCCTGGCTGACCGGGTGGCCGGCCGCTTCAGCGTGGCCGTTCTGCTGCTGGCCCTGGCCACGTTCGTGTTCTGGTGGCAATGGGGCACCAGGCTCTGGCCGCAGGTGCTGATGGGGGCGGGCCACGGGGCCCATGTCGGCCACGGGGTCCTGGGGGCCACGGCCACCACACCCTTCTCCCTCGCGCTGCAGCTGGCGATTGCCGTGCTGGTGGTGGCCTGCCCCTGCGCCCTGGGCCTGGCCACCCCCACGGCGATCACGGTGGGATCGGGCCAGGCGGCCCGTTCCGGCCTGCTCTTCCGCGGCGGCGACGCGATCGAGATGGCGGCCCGACTCGACAGCGTGCTGTTCGACAAGACCGGAACCCTCACCCTTGGCCGGCCTCTGGTGGTGGCCGTCCTGCCCGCTGGCGGCGGCGACCCCGTCGGTGCGGCTGGGGATGCCCTGGTCCAAGTCGCCGCCAGCCTCGAGCAGCACACCCGCCACCCGCTGGCCCATGCCCTGCTGCAGGAGGCCCAGTGCCGCGGTCTGTCCCTGACCCAGGTGAGCGAGAGCCGTACCGAGGTGGGGTCCGGTGTGGAGGGCCGGCTGGAAGGGCTGGAAGGGCTGGCCCGGGTCGGACGCCCGGGCTGGCTGAGTGACCACGGTCTGACCCTCCCTGCCGATCTGGAACAGCAGCTGGACCATCTGGAGTCGGAGGGGGCCACGGTGCTGGCGGTGGCCGCCCCGGCGGCCGTGCTCGGCCTGGTGGCGGTTCAGGACCAGCCCCGCGCCGATGCGGCCCAGGCCCTTGCTGAGCTCGCGGAGATGGGCCTGAGGCTGGGGGTGCTGAGCGGAGATCGCCGCGAGCCCGTGTTGCAGCTGGGTGATCGCCTCGGCCTGCCCGCCGCTGGCCTGGCCTGGGAACTCGACCCCCAGCAGAAGCTGGAGCACATCCTGCGCTGGCGTCAGCAGGGGACCGTGGCGATGGTGGGTGATGGCATCAATGACGCTCCGGCCCTCGCAGCGGCTGATCTGGGCATCGCCGTGGGCACCGGCACCCAGATCGCGCAGGACACCGCTGATCTGGTGATCCTCGGCGACCGGCTGGAGTCGTTGGTGGAGGCCCTCCGGCTGGCTCGTCGCACCCTGGCCAAGGTGAAGCAGAACCTGTTCTGGGCCTTCGGCTACAACCTGATCGTGCTGCCGATCGCCGCTGGGGCCCTGCTGCCGGGCTTCGGCCTGCTGCTCTCCCCCCCGCTGGCCGCTCTCCTGATGGCGGTCAGTTCGATCACCGTGGTCGTCAACGCGTTGCTGCTCCATGGCCGTGCCTGAGCACCCGCGAGGCCGTTTCCTGGTGCTGGAGGGCATCGATGGCTCGGGCAAGTCGAGCCAGCTCGAACGCCTCGCTCTCTGGCTTCCCCTCAGCGGCCTGATGCCGGCCGGTGCCTGCCTGGTGAGCAGCCGTGAGCCCGGCGGAACCCCGCTCGGTCGTGGTCTGCGGCAGCTGCTGCTGCATCCCCCGGAGGAGGCGGCGCCGGTGGCCACCGCCGAGCTCCTGCTCTACGCCGCCGATCGCGCCCAGCATGTGCAGAGCCTGATCGAGCCGGCCCTGGCGGCTGGTCACTGGGTGCTCAGCGATCGCTTCGCCGGCTCCACGGCCGCCTACCAGGGACACGGCCGGGGGCTGTCCCTCGAGCTGATCGACCAGCTGGAGGCCATGGCCACCGACGGCCTGGAGCCCGACCTCACCCTCTGGCTCGATCTTCCCCTGACCCTTTCCGCCCAGCGTCGTGGGCATCGAGGCGCTGATCGGATCGAGGCGGCTGGCCTTCCGTTTCTGGAACGGGTGTCGGCCGGTTTTGCCCGGTTGGCGGCGGAGAGGGGCTGGAGCCGGGTGGATGCCGCCGGATCGCCCGCTGAGGTGGAAGCGGCCCTGCGCGCGGCGCTGCTGGAGCGCTTCCCCCGGGTTTGGCCAGGCGATCCCGATGGCTGATCTCTTTGCTGATCTGATCGGCCAGCCCACAGCGGTGGCGCTGATGCGCTCGGCCCTGGAGCGGCGGCGCCTTGCCGCGGCCTACCTGCTCTCCGGACCTGAGGGAGTGGGGCGGCGCCTGGGGGGGCTGCGCTTCCTGGAGGGGATTCTGGCTGGACCCGCAGGCGCCCCGGCCGTGCGACGGCGCCTGAGCCAGGGCAATCATCCTGATCTGCTCTGGCTGGAGCCCACCTACTCCCACCAGGGACGGCTCGTGCCGGTGAGCCAGGCGATGGCCGAGGGGGTGAGCAAACGGGGTCTGCCGCAGATCCGGCTGGAGCAGATCCGATCCGTCGGACCGTTTCTGGCGAGGCGGGCGGTGGCTGGTCCACGCCCGGTGGTGGTGATCGAGGCCGTGGAGCTGATGGCGGAGGGGGCGGCCAGCGGGTTGCTCAAGACCCTGGAGGAGCCTGGGGCTGGGCTGTTGCTGCTGCTCAGCGCCGCGCCGGAGCGCCTGCTCAGCACGATCCGCTCCCGTTGCCAGCAGATTCCCTTCCGCCGCCTCGATCCCGTCGCGATGGCCGAGGTCATGGCGCGGCAGGCTGATGTCACCGAGGCTCAAGGCGCCCCAGGGGCCGATGAGCCTCCCGAACTGATCGAGCTGGCCGCCGGCGCCCCGGGGGCCCTGATGGAGCATCGCCGTCAGTGGCGAGGGTTGCCCAGCGGCCTGGCGGAACGGCTGGGGGCCCTGGCGGCCGATCCGCTCGAGGCCATGGCTCTGGCCCGCGACCTGAGTGAAACGCTCGATCTGGATCAGCAGTTGTGGCTGCTGAACTGGTGGCAGCTGCGTCTCTGGCGCAGGGAGCCGCTGCTGGAGACACAGCAGCGGCTGGAGCGGTTGCGGGGCCAGTTGCGGGGATTCGTGCAACCGCGCCTGGCCTGGGAAGTGGCTCTGCTGGAGCTGAGTGGAGTGATCAGCTGAGCTGGGCTCAGGCGCTCTCGAGGGCGTGGGGGGCTGCGGCCAGCTGCTCCTCCTCCCGTTGGCTGCGCATCAGGGCCTCCTGCTGGGCGAGCTTGGCTCCGGTGGGCAGCTCCAGGCAGTAACCGGCTCCATAGACCGTTTTGATGAAGCGAGGTTTGCGCGGATCGGGTTCCAGCTTGGTGCGCAGGTGGCGCACGTGCACCCGGATGGTCTCGATGTCGTCGTCCGGTTCGTAGCCCCAGACTTCCTTGAGGATCAACGAGGGCGCCACGGTCTGGCCATGGCGCTGCAGGAGGCAGTGGAGCAGCTCGAACTCCAGGTGGGTCAGGCGCACCGGCTCGTCGAACCAGATCGCCTCAAACCGCTCCGGCACCAGCGTGAGGGGGCCATAGCTGAGAATTTCGCTGTGCTTGGTGGAGAGTGGGGCCCGGTCGCTGCGGCGCAGCAGAGCTTTCACCCGCACCATCAGCTCCTCGAGATCGAAGGGTTTGGTGAGGTAGTCGTCGGCGCCGGAGTTGAATCCGCTCACCTTGTCCTTGGTGCCGCCCAGGGCTGTGATCATCAGAATCGGGATGCTGGCGGTGCGCTCATCCCGGCGCAGCCGCTGGCAGAGAGTCAGACCATCGACCTTCGGGAGCATCAGATCGAGCAGGATCAGATCCGGGTTGGCCTGCAGGGCGAGGGCCTGACCCTTGATCCCGTCATCGGCGGTCTCCACCACGAAGCCACCGTGCTCGAAATGGCCCGCCACCAGCTCGCGCATGTCCTCGTCGTCCTCGATCAGCAGGATGCAGGGTTTCATGGCAGGTGCTGGAGGACACGTGACGGCTGGCGGAAAATGGCCGGCATCAACAAGTGAGTCCATATTTTCTCCTGATCCGCCGCTTCAGCGCGTTTCGGCAGGCCGCTGCGGCGGCTGGCTCGGAGGGACGAAAGACTGTTCTGACAAGGAATCTGCCCCGACAAGCCCGGAGCTGTCTGAATTGAATCTATAGATTTTCTACCGGCTCAGGCCTTGCCAGCGCCGTCCCGCTGTGACAACACAGTGCCCTCCACCGGCTCCCTGGAGACGTTGGACTCTGTCCAGACAGCACAAGAAGACCAGTGTGACCGGGGCCATCGTTCAGAACGCGGCACTCTGGTGATGAACTCCCCGGGCAGGATTCGAACCTGCGACCAATCGGTTAACAGCCGACCGCTCTACCACTGAGCTACCGAGGAACGGGCTCAGGTGAACCTACCCGTCGGCCCTGCCGCCCGGCAAGGGGGGACGTCGGCTCCCGATGCGCTGCCGCAGGGCTGGGCCCTTCCCCCAGGATCCGATCCGGCCCCGTTCCATCTCGGCGGCACCATCGCAATGGTCGAGCTCCTCGAGCCGATGGGTGATCCACAGGGCCGTCAGCGGCCGCTCGCGCCGGTGGCAGAGCCGCTCGATCAGGTCCAGCACCTCCTGCTGACTCTCAGGGTCGAGCAGGGCTGTGGGTTCATCGAGCAGCAGCAGGCCCGCATCTCCTGCAAGGGCGCCAGCGATCGCCAGTCGTTGTTTCTGACCGCCACTGAGGGTGTGAATCGGCCGCCCTTCGAACCCACCCAGCCCCACCTGGGCGAGGGCTGCGGACACCCGCGCCTGCCGCTCCGCGGCCGGCCGACCCTGCACAAGGCCGAGCTGCAGATCGGTGCCGCAGCTGGGCAGCAGCAACTGGTGATCAGGGTTCTGGAACACCAGGGCGGGCTTCAGTGTGAGTGCCACCCGGCCGGCACTGGGCTCGAGCAGGCCGGCGATCAGACGCAGCAGGGTGCTCTTGCCGCTGCCGTTGCCGCCCACCAGCATCCAGAGGCCTGGCCCGGGCAGGAGCAGGTCGCAATGATCGAGGGCGGCTCTCCCGTTGGGCCAGCCGAAACAGAGATCCTCCACCTCCAGGGCAGGAGACCGGGGCGAGACGGCATCGCTGGAGGGGTTGCCCCGGGACATCAACCGTCGACGCTGAAGCCTGGCCGCTTGCTGCCGCCGCCGACCGCCGACTTCTCATAGAGCTGAACGGCCAGCAGTTCGCCGCTCAGCAGGCTCACGCGCTTCTCTTCGGCTTTCTCGCAGTGGAGCTCGAGCACCCGGGGATGGCCGCTTTCCATGGCCGCCCGGATCTCGCTGTGGAGCGACTGGGCGTCGCTCAGCTCCTTGCGTTGCACCGAGATGGGCATGGGGCTGAGCTTGAGGACGAGCTCGACGACGTACACGTTGTGCGCTTGAAGACCAGGGCCACTCTGGCGAACGGCCTGCCGCGCCGCCGCTGGCCATGCCCCGGGCCTGCTGAGTGCAATTACTTATTTACTGGCGTGCTCGATCGGGCCGGCTCCCGACGCCTGCCGGTTTTCCGTAGGATAAATCGTGTAAAGCTTCATGAAGTACCCGCATGACGATCGCTGTAGGGCGCGCGCCTGCCGCACGGGGATGGTTCGACATCCTCGATGACTGGCTCAAGCGTGACCGCTTTGTTTTTGTCGGCTGGTCCGGCCTGCTGCTGTTCCCCACGGCCTACCTGGCCCTGGGCGGCTGGCTGACCGGCACCACCTTCGCCACCTCCTGGTACACCCACGGCATTGCCAGCAGCTACCTGGAGGGCTGCAACTTCCTCACCGCCGCGGTGAGCACCCCGGCTGATGCCATGGGGCACAGCCTGCTGCTGCTCTGGGGCCCGGAAGCCCAGGGTGACTTCGTGCGCTGGGTGCAGCTGGGCGGCCTCTGGCCGTTCGTCGCCCTGCACGGCGCCTTCGCGCTGATCGGCTTCATGCTGCGTCAGTTCGAGATCGCCCGTCTGGTGGGCATCCGTCCCTACAACGCCATCGCCTTCTCCGGTCCGATCGCGGTGTTCGTCAGTGTCTTCCTGATGTATCCGCTGGGCCAGAGCAGCTGGTTCTTCGCCCCCTCCTTCGGGGTGGCCGCCATCTTCCGCTTCCTGCTCTTCCTGCAGGGCTTCCACAACTGGACCCTGAACCCGTTCCACATGATGGGCGTGGCCGGCATCCTCGGTGGTGCTCTGCTCTGTGCCATCCACGGCGCCACGGTGGAGAACACCCTGTTCGAGGATTCCGAGCAGGCGAACACCTTCAAGGCGTTCGAGCCCACCCAGGAAGAGGAGACCTATTCGATGGTCACCGCCAACCGCTTCTGGAGCCAGATCTTCGGGATCGCCTTCTCCAACAAGCGCTGGCTGCACTTCTTCATGCTGTTCGTGCCGGTGATGGGTCTGTGGACCAGCAGCATCGGCATCATCGGCCTGGCCCTCAACCTGCGTGCCTACGACTTCGTGTCGCAGGAGATCCGCGCCGCTGAGGACCCCGAATTCGAGACCTTCTACACGAAGAACATTCTTCTGAACGAGGGTCTGCGTGCCTGGATGGCACCGGCCGACCAGCCGCATGAAAACTTCGTCTTCCCTGAAGAGGTCCTGCCCCGCGGCAACGCCCTCTGATCGGCTGTCATCGTCCACACGGCGCCCTTCGGGGCGCTTTTTTGTGGCCAGGATTCTCCCTGTGCTGCCCGGCTCAAGGGCTCTCGCCTGGCCAGGCAACTCCCTTAGATTCGTCCTGTTCCGTCAGCAGTGTCGTGGAGCAGGCCGTCAGGCCCCGTGCCCGATGAGCCCGCTTCGAATGCGTCGCCGGCTGGCTTTATCCCCCCAAGGAGGAGGTGCCCGTGAGCCACAGTTCCATGACCCAGGGTCTGCTGATCGCGGAGAACGCCGGCTGATTTCGGCGCTTGTTTCCTGATCAATCGGTTCCGCGCCAGAGTGGACCCGGCGAACGCCCCCGTCACCTCGCTTCTGAGCCTGCTCAGGAACGCGGTTACGGGGGCATCGTTCTTGTTGCCCGGTTCCTGTTTGGAGCCCCGTTCCTTCAGTCGGGTCTGCGATCGAGCTGTCGCTGGATCGAGCCCATCAGCTCCTGGAGCTGGCGCCGCGCTGGCTGCACATCGGGCGCTTTCCGTTGCAGCAGCACCACCCCATCGGCGAAGGCCCTCACTCCGTAGGGCTCAGGCAGGGAGTTCAGGGCCTCGAGGCTGGTCTCCAGGGCTTCCCGATCGACGGGGAATGCCACCGCATAGCGGCGCAACCAATCGAAATCGATGGCGATCCAGTCGACGGCCCGGCGACTGCCCTGGCGGTCGCGGTAGATCACCCCGTTCGGGAAGCGGATCAGCACCGGTCTCTGGGCCAGGTGGGGGATCAGCGGCGTGGTGGCGGTCACGCTGGCGCCCTCGGGGATCGTTCTGAGCAGCGCCCGGGCGCTGGCCCCGTGGCTCCACTGACGCGGCGGTGAGCTGTAGACCCAGGGATCGATGCTGTCGGGAATCAGGAACGAGAGGCTGCGGTTGGGGTTGGCCAGCAGGGTGAACAGCAGCGAGAGCGTGATGCAGCCGATCCAGACCCGGCGCAGACGCCGATGGGCAAAGACCTGGGGATGGCGGCGCCACCACTCGATCGCCCCGGCGAACAGCCCAGGCACCACCAGCAGGGCGTAGCGGAGGTTGATCGAGAGGGGGTTGTTCGATCCCTGAGCCAGCAGCAGGCCCAGCAGGGGCATGCCCATCAGCAGCCAGCTGTCGAGGCTGATCAGCGGCACCAGCATCAGGGGCAGACCCTGCGCCAGCAGGTAACGCAGAGTCTCTCCTGGCGGCCAGATCAGCTCCCGCAGTATCACCAACGGCTGCCTGAGAGCCTTGTGCAGCACCTCCAGGCTGCTGGCCTGCTCCGCGTCACCGATGTACTGGCCGAAGTTCTCCACCATGAAGCGGCGGGAGTTGTCGTCGCTGAACAGGGGCATCAGCACGTTGGTCACCAGCAACACCCAGCCCAGCCCCAGGGCGGCCAGAGCCAGGGCCAGGGGCCAGCGCTGACGCTGCCGCACCAGGATCCAGAGGCTGATCCCCACCAGCAGAACGCCGGTGTCCTCGCGGATCATTGGCACCGCCACCGCCGTCAGCGCCAGCAACCACCAGAGGCGGCGCTGCAGCCCATACCAGAGCAGCAGCACGGCCAGGGGGAGCTGGCACAGATCGGTGAAGTTCCCCCAGGTGGGGCCGATCACCGCGTTGGCACCGAAGAAGCTGCAGGCCAGGAAGGCGGCCAGCCAGGGATCCTGCAATCGCTCGCGGGCGATTCGATGCAGAACCAGTCCGGCGGCGGTCATCAGGCCCACCTGCACAAGCGGCAGCGCCCAGATCCCCAGCAGCCCAACCAGGGGCACCCAGAGCAGCAGGGCTGGGGTGAAGTGCTGGCCCAGGCGGTGATAGCCCAGGGAGGGAGGTTCCCCGGCGTGGATGACATTGGTGGAGAGCTGGGAGGAGAGGGTGCTCTCGAAGGGATGGCCCTGCAATCCGCTCCAGATCGTTTGCAGAAAGATGCCCTGGTCGTAGGAGGCGGTGAGCACCTGCAGCCGCCACCACTGCAGCAGCAGCCCGATCAGCGCGAAGAGCACCGCCGCCACCAGCACGGCCCGCTGGGCCCGCCTCTGTTCAGGGGGTCTGGACGGCAGGAGCTTGGACTCCTCCTGAGCAGATCCAGCGTTGCCAGCTATCGCCACCGCGGGCCTCCAGGTCACAGATGGCATCCTGCAGCCGCAGGCGCCTGGGGTTGCCGGCCTCGAGCCTGCCGATGCCGTCGGAGGGGCGCAGCAGCACCCGGAAACGCTTCGGCCAGTGGTCGTCGGGGCTGTCAGGCAGCTTGAAGAGCTCCCGCTCGGCATACCAGCGCAGGCTGGGCCGCCGCCCCTGATTGCCGGGCATGTGGATCGGCAGCTCGGCCGCAGCGCCCCCATCCCTGGCGCTTCGGGCCAGCTCAGCGGCGGGCAGCACCGACCAGTGTTCGTTGAGTTCCCAGTTCCAGAGTGGGCTCAGTACAAACAACAGCAGCGAAGCGCTCCAACCAAGCAGCAACAGTGCCAACCCCAGCCGTCGTCGGCCTTGGGCTGGCCGGCTCAGGCTGATTCCCCCGAACAGCAGTCCCAGCCCCGCCGGCAGGGGCATCCAGCGCAGCGGCGATGGCGCCAGCAGGGATGCCAACACCAGCACCCCCCCCAGAACGGCCCAGAACCAGGGCAGCGGCCTCAGCAGGCCTCGGGGGCGGGGTGGCTCCATCAGGCGAGCCAGGACCGGCCCGCAGATCAGGCAGAACGGTGGCCAGAGCAGCAGGCTGTACCAGGGCAGCTGGGTCTTCATCGGCAGCACGGTGAGGGTGGCGGCCAGGGTCAGGCCCAGGCTCCAGCGGCCGGCCGGTTGCCGCCGTTCCCGCCAGGCCAGCCCCAGACCGATAGGCCAGAGGGGCAGCCAGGGCCACCCCCCCTCCAGCACCTCCAGCAGCGGCACGAGAGGACCGCCGTGGTGCTCCTCCACCGTGGTGGTGAAACGCAGCAGCCCCTGGCCGCCCCACATCAGCAGGGCCTCCGGGCCCCGTTGCAGCCCATGCCAGCCGTGCCAGGCCAGGCCCAATGACAGCCCGAGGCCCAGGCCCAGGCCCAGGCGCAGCCAGGCCCGCCGATCCAGATCATGATCGAGCCAGCGCAGCAGCAGCCCCGTGGTCAGCACCGGCAACAGCACCGGCGCCTTGAGCAGCAGCAGGGCACTGCCCCCTGCCCCAGCGATCAGGCCGCCCGAGAGGGCCGCCCGAGGCCGGGGCCCAGCCAGCAGCAGGCCCAGCCAGAGCAGGGCCATGGCCGTGAGCTGGGCCCCATCGAGCATGGCCAGCCGGCTGTGGCGGACCAGGGGCATCAGGGTGAGGGCAATGGCTGCCGCTGCTACGGCGGCCTGGGGCTGGCTGGGCCGCAGGCGCAGCTGAATCGCGCCGATCAGCGGCACCAGCAGGCTCGAAATCAGCGCCGGCGCCAGCCTGATCACCCACTCCGGGGGGAGGGCGGTGGCCTCGCCGCTGAGGGCGCGCCAGAGCTGGATCACGCCTGCGATCAGCCAGTGCAGTCCCGGAGGCTTGTTCAGATAGGTGGATCCCCAGAACGTCGGCAGCAGGCTGTCGGGCCAGGGCGCCTGGCTGGTCTCCAGGGCCACCCGAGCCACGATGCCCTCATCCCAGTCGCGCAGGGGCAGATTGCCCAGGCCGGCGAGGGCCAGCACCAGGGCCACGGCCCAGAGCCCGAGCAGCACGCGGCCCACCCTCATCGTTGGTCCTGCTTCATCTGGTCGGTCACTCTGCTGGTGGCCTGGGGAACCGAACGGAAGGCCCGCTGCAGGCTGAAGGGATTGGCCAGCAGGGCGCCGCTCACATCGGCAAGGGCGTCGAGCACCGGCTCCTGATGACCACGGGCCGCGGCGCTGGCCACGGCATGGGCGCGCCAGGGATTCCAGCCGGCCAGCAGCACCACACTGCGGTAGGCCGGCGGCCATGGGTTGCCCGGCTCCAGGGTCTGCAGGCGGGAGAACCAATGATCCGCCTGGTTCGGACGGTTGTGCAGGACCGCCAGAAGCGCCAGTGTCCAGAGCGCCTCACGATCACTGGCATCGGAGCGCAGGCGCTGCTCGGCCCAGTCGGTCACCCGACCCTGGTAGAGCCAGTGGCCATCGAGCTGGTGCTGGGGGCCGATGGCCTCAAACACCGGCGCCAGCCCGGCGGGACCCCGCTTCAGGCCGGAGGCCAGTTCGATGAAGCGGCGATCGAAGCGGGCCGTGGCGGCCACGGGCCGGCGGCGCGTCCACAGCTCCACAGGTTCGCCGTCGCTCCAGGGCCAGCGGCCCACCAACCGGAATCGGGGATCCTGGCGGATCTCCCTGGCCAGCTGCCGTGAGGCTTCCCGCCGCATGCCCGCCTCGCCGGTGGTGAGCAGGATCCACTCCGCCTGATCCAGCACCAGCTGCCGTTCTCTGGGCTGACGGCCGAGCTGCCTGGCCACGATCTGCCCTCCCCGGGCCCGACCGAACACCGTGGCGGTGTGCTCGTTGAGCTCGGGGGCATTGGGCAGCACCACCAGGGTGCAGGGCTGCTCACCCACCTGCTGACGCATGGCGTCCATGACCGCTGGAAGGGGTGAGCGGGGCTGCCAGCGGATCTCGCCGGCCTGGGCGGCCACGGCGCTGCCCGCACTGACCGCCAGCCCGGCGGACAGGGCCACCCAGCTGGCGCGCCCCTGGCCCTGCCGGCGAAGGACCCCTCCGAGCTGCCACCAGCCCCAGCACAGGAGCAGCACCAGGAGGGGCAGGACCGGAGTGATGTAGCGGGGGTCCTTGTTGGGGCTGAGGGTGGTGAACAGCCAGCCACTGAGGCTGCAGCCGATCAGCCAGGCCCAGCCCCGGCCGTCCTTGGCCTGACCCGTCTCAACGGCTGGCTGAGGTCGCGGGAACCCCCGACGGCGCCAGGCGGCGCCCAGGGCCAGCAGCGCGCCTGCCACGGCAGGCAGGCTGTTGACCAGTCCCAGCTGCCGGGGCCAGAGCCGGGGATACCAGAGGAGGCTGGCCAGGCTGAACGGCGGCGGGTCTCCCTCCTGGGCGGCCGACTCCAGCACGGCCCTGTTGGTGCCGCCGATGGTGGTGATCCAGTTGTGCTGCAGCCAGGGGAGCACCAGGGCGAGCACCAGCCCCAGGCCCCCCAGCGCCTGCCAGCGCCGCTGGGGGTGTCCCAGCCCCCGGAGCGCCGCCCACAGGGCTGGGGGGAGCAGCACCAGCAACGCGCTCTGCTTCACCAGCACGGCCGCCGCCAGCGCCAGCGCCGCTGCAGCGGCCTGTCCCCAGCTCCCCCCCCTGGGCTCAGGTGCCGCCCAGCGCCCCAGCAGCCAGAGGGCCAGCACGCTGGTGGCGGTGAGGGGCAGGTCGAGGGTGAAATCCAGCCGGAGGCTGACCAGGGCCGGTGTGGTGCTGGTCAGCGCCGCCGCCAGCAGGCCGAAACCGGGCGACACCAGCTGTCGTCCCCAGCCGGCCACGCTCACCAGCAGCAACCCCTGCCAGAGAGCCAGGGCGGCGCTGGCCTGATCGGGGCTGTCGCCAGCGAGGGCGATCACCGCGCCGTTCACCAGACTCGCCAGCGGCGGCACCTTGGGGGAGAGATCCAGCAGGTCCGGCCAGCCCTGCCAGCCCCCGCCCGGCAGCAGCCCCAGGGCCCGGCCGTGGTCCATCGCACTGTTGAGATAGTCGGCCTGGTCCCAGGCCGGCAGCCGCTGATCGAGATGCAGCCAGAGCCTGTCGGCCAGGCTGCCCGCCAACCACAGGGCCGCCAGAGCCAGCCACCACAGCCAGGGGCGTTGGGACCGTGCGTTCAGGGCCGTGGCGGCGGTTGGGACAAGTCTGGACCAGGCACCGTTCCCCCCAGCCGTTGTGCTTTCTGTCACATCTACCCGGGCCAGCTCGGCGGCTGGGGGTGATTCTTCATGCAGGCGCATCGCGCCAACTTGTGTGAGGACCCCATGAAATTCTTCCGGCAATTGCTGCTGGCACCTGTCGCCCTCGGACTGATGGCCCCCGTGGCCGCCACCGCCGGCGAAATGAACCTGGACGGAATCAACCAGTATTCCGCCTCCGAGGATCAGGTCACCAGCATCACTCAGTTCTCCGACGTGCAGCCCACCGAGTGGGCCTATCAGGCGCTCTCGAACCTGATCGAGCGCTACGGCTGCGTCGCCGGCTATCCCGATGGCACCTTCCGGGGCAAGAAGCCGCTGAGCCGCTGGGAAGCCGCCGCTCTGCTGAACGCCTGCCTCGATCGGATCACCGAAGTGACCGACGAGCTGCGCCGTCTGCTCAAGGAGTTCGAGAAGGAACTCGCCATCCTGCGCGGCCGCGTCGACAACCTCGAGGCAAAGGTCGGTGAACTGGAGGCCAATCAGTTCTCCACCACCACCAAGCTGCGTGGTGTGGCCACCTTCACCATCGGCGCCAACTCCTTCGGCGGCGACGCCCGGGCCACGTTTGGTGAGTCCGTTCTCAACGGCGGCAAGGTCGCCCCCGGTCAGAGGTTCTCTGATGCCGCCGCGGCCCAGCAAGGCGCCACGGCCTTCAACTACAACCTCGACCTCTTCCTCGACACCAGCTTCACCGGCAAGGATCTGCTGCGCACCCGTCTGCGTGCCGGCAACTTCGGCTCCAGCCCCTGGGGTGCTGCCAACGGTGACAACCTGGTGGGTCTGAACGCCTTCGAGGTGGCCTTCGAGGGTGCCAGCGGTGCCGATTCCGTCGAAGTCAACCGCCTCTTCTATCAGTTCCCCCTGGGCAAGAGCTTCACCGCCACGATCGGTGGCAAGGTCCGTCAGGACGACATGCTCGCCTTCTGGCCCAGTGTGTACCCCGCTGACACCGTCCTCGACATCTTCACCTACGGCGGCGCTCCCGGTGCCTACCCCCTGACCCTCGGCTCCGGTGGTGGTATCTGGTGGAAGAGCGGCGGCTTCAGCATCAGCGCCAACTACGTGGCCGCCAACGGCAACGTGGGTAACCCCAACTTCGGCGGCATCGGCACCGAGGGTTCCGCTCAGACCGGCACCGCCCAGATCGCCTGGAACAACGAGAACTTCGGTCTCGCTGCGGCTTACACTTATACCAGCCCTCAGGGTGGTCTGGCTGGTCTCTATGGCGGCAATGGCACTCCCCTGGCCAACCTCGGGTATGCGCTCTCCTCCAGCGTGAATTCGGTTGGTGTCAGTGGCTATTGGCAGCCCTCCAACTCCGGTTGGCTCCCTTCGGTCAGCCTTGGTTGGGGTCTTAACTCCCACAGCGCAGATAGCAGCTCCGCTGGTGCTCTGGAAGATGCCATTGACGGTGCCACGACCCAATCCTGGTATGTGGGTCTGCAATGGACCGACGTGTTCATCAAGGGCAATGCTGCCGGCATGGCCGTTGGTCAGGCCACTTTCCTGACCAATTCGGGTGATAACGATCTTCTTGAAGCCAACGACGGCAACTATGCCTGGGAGTGGTGGTACAAGTTCCAGGTCACCGACAACATCTCGGTCACCCCTGCGCTCTTCTACCTCAGCGTGCCCCTGGGTCAGCTCCAGAAGTCCAGCAGCGACACCTTCGACAACTTCGGTGGCCTGGTCAAGACCACCTTCAAGTTCTGATCGTTCCTGATCAGTTGATCAGCTTCGGCTGATCTCTTCTCCGGCCAGATCATCTCCTCACACACCTTGATCTGGCTGGTTTTCTGACTTCATGAATCAGTTCTGGTCCTCTCCAGACTGTTCTCTTCAGGCCGTGGCTCCGCCCACGGCTTTTTTGTGTTCACCTGGACTTCTCCAGGGCCTGGCTGCCTATGTCCAGGGCTTGAAATCCTCTGCAGGAGAACGGCTTTGGCGTTTTGTGTGTGACCGGCGATACCTGGCCATGTGTTCGCAGGCGTGGGCCCTAATCCGTCATTTCGATACAATCTTCCAGTGTCCTTTTGGACCATCCCTCAATTGGTGTGAGGATTGAATGAAATTGTTCCAGCGTCTGCTGCTGGCACCGGTCGCCCTCGGGCTGGTGGCTCCCATGGCCGCTTCGGCCGCGGACTTTGATCTGGACGGCATGAAAAAGTATGCCGGCAAGAAAGATCAGGTGACCAGCATCACCCAGTTTTCTGATGTTCAGCCCACCGAGTGGGCCTATCAGGCACTCTCGAACCTGATCGAGCGCTACGGCTGCGTCGCCGGTTATCCCGACGGCACCTTCCGAGGCAAGCAGCCCCTGAGCCGCTGGGAAGCTGCGGCTCTGCTCAACGCCTGCCTCGATCGGATCACCGAAGTGACCGACGAGCTGCGCCGCCTGCTCAAGGAGTTCGAGAAGGAGCTCGCCATCCTGCGGGGCCGTGTGGATCGCCTCGAGGCCAAGGTGGGCGAACTGGAGGCCACACAGTTCTCCACAACCACGAAACTTAAGGGCCAGGCCACGTTCGTCATTGGCGCCGTCACGGCCAGTGGTGATCGCCCGGGTGCCGGCGTCTTCGGTTCTTCGCCTACCTTCGGCAGTCGTGATGCCGCTGAAAAGTACAACGCTCAGTTCGGCGCCACGACATTCAGTTATGATCTGCGGCTGAATCTGCTTACCAGCTTCACTGGTAAGGATCTGCTCTACACCCGTCTGCGCTCGGGTAACTTCGATAACGCCTTCAATGGTAAGGGGGTTAACCTCACAGCCCTGGATGTAGCCAGCAATGGCATCGGAGGCACAGACTCGATCGGAGTCGATCGTCTCTACTACCGCTTCCCGCTGGGCCGCGATTTCACCTTTATTCTTGGTGCCAAGGCCAGAAATACTGAGTCGGTCGCTGTCACACCGTCGCTTTATGGCAGCGGTGGTGGTGACAAAATCCTTGATGTTTTCCAGCTCTGGGGTGCACCCGGTGTCTACAACAAGGCCACCGGTGCTCTGGGCGGTGTGATCTGGAAGCAGAACGTCAAGAAAGGTCAGGGCCGATTCAGCGCCTCGGCTAACTACGTGGCTCAGCAGGGCAGTTCAGGTCAGGCCTTCGATGGGAACGACAACGTCTGCTCCAGCAGCGAAGGTGGCATCGGTACGGATTGCGCCCGCGGGAATTTCCTGGCCCAGCTCAACTACACCGCTCCCCAGTGGAACGTGTCGCTGGCCTACCGCTATGGCCAGCAGGCCACCAACTTCCGTCGTGGTACCAACTTCGCGGCCAGCAACAGCTGGTTCTTGGTGAGTGGGGAGTCGAACAGCGTGGCGGCCAATGCCTACTGGCAGCCCAAGGAGAGTGGCTGGATTCCCTCGATCAGCCTCGGCTGGGGTCTCAACAGCCTCTCCAGCAATGGCACCAACGCCCTGGGTCTTGATTACGTTCAGCCCTTCGTGAAGGAAAGCCAGAGCTGGTTCGTCGGCCTGCAGTGGACTGATCTCTTCGCCAAGGGCAATGCCGCCGGTATGGCCGTGGGTCAGCCCGTGTTCGCCACCGCGCTCTCCCGCGGCACCGATGACTCGGGCAACACCACCCCTGCCGATGGCAACTACGTCTGGGAGTGGTGGTACAAGTTCCAGGTCACCGACAACATCGCCGTCACCCCGGCGATCTTCTACCTGAGCCGTCCGCTCGGACAGCTCACCGGCGACGACAACAGCTTCAGCAACTTCGGCGGTCTCGTGCAGACCACCTTCAAGTTCTGAGCCAGCTGCTCTAGTCCGTTCGCACCCTCACACACCACCGGCCCCCGTCAGGGGGCTTTTTCATGGCTGGTGCCCTTGCCATGATGGCTCCAGCCGCCATCACCCCCCCTTGAAGGCAGCCCTGGCCAGCAGTGACTTCTATGCCGTCCTGGGCGTGCCAGCCACGGCGGGGGCGGATGAGATCAAGGCCGCGTACCGCGCCCTGGTCAAGAGGCACCATCCCGATGCCGGTGGAGATGACACCGCGATCCTGGCCATCAATGCCGCCTGGGCGGTTCTGGGTGACGGCGACCGCCGCCGCCACTACGACCTCAGCCGGCAGCCCTCAGCCCGAGGCAGGCGACCTGCATCCGGCGCCGCCAGGCCAGCCCCCAGCGGTCACGTCCGTGACGGGGCTCTGCTGGGCTGGTTGCAGCAGGTCTACGGGCCGATCGATCGGTTGCTGGCCCAGGTGATCAACCCCTTCCCCAGCCAGTTGCGCGCTCTGGCCGCCGATCCCTACGACGACAGCCTGATGGAGGCGTTCTGCGCCTACCTGGAGCAGAGCAAAAGCCGTATGGACAAGGTGGAGGCCCTGTACCGCTCGCGTCCCTGTCCAAGCGAGGCCAAGGGCTTCGGTCTCAGCCTTTACCACTGCCTCAGCCAGGTCCAGGATGCCCTGCTGGAGCTTGAGCGTTACACCATGGGCTATGTCGACAGCTACCTGCGCGATGGCCGCGAGATGCTGCGGGAGGCGAAGCAACGGCGCAGCCACCTCAAGGACGAGCGCCGCCGACTCGATCTCTGAGGCCGGACGGACGGGGGCCCGGGATGAATGGATCAGCCGTCAGCAGGCCTCGAGCTGATCGAGCCGCAGCCACACGTCCGGAACCGGCAGGCTCCAGCGCAACTGGGCGTAGTCACCGTTGAGGGCCAGCACTTCGCCGGGTCCTTCGAACAGGTAGTCGGGGGGAGTGGGATCGCTGGCGGCTGCTTCCAGACTGCCCATGTAGGCGCTCCTGCTGACCTTCACCAGGGTGCCTTTCTTGATGGGAGTGGCCTTGGGGGCGATGGCATCCGTTGGGGTCTGGGCCATGGACGGTCGACACTGCTCAGGGACCACGCTAAGTCGGCCCGGGCGGCCTGGGGTGCCCCCTAGCCTCGGCTGTGGTGTGTGCTGCATGGGCCCGTGAGACTGCTGCTGCTGGGATGTACGGGGTTCGTGGGGCGTGAGCTGGTGCCTCTCCTGCTCACTCGGGGGCATCAGCTGGTGGTGGTGAGCCGCCAGAGCCACCCCCTGGCGGGGCTGGAGCATCCGGACCTGCGACGAATCCAGGCGGATCCGGCCCAGGCGGCCTCCTGGCAGGAGCCTGCTCTGATCGCTGCCGTTGCCGAGGCGGAGGGGGTGGTGAATCTGGCCGGGGAGCCGATCGCGGAGAAGCGCTGGAGCGAGGAGCAGCGGCGCAGGCTGATCGACAGCCGCCTCGGAAGTACGACGCGTCTGGTGGAGGCGCTCCAGGCCCATCCCAGGCCCGGCCGTGTGCTGGTGAGCGGTTCCGCCGTGGGCTACTACGGAAGCAGCGAGGAGGCCCGGTTCAGTGAATCCAGCCCGGCGGCCCCTGATCTCCTCGGTCAGCTCTGTCGCGACTGGGAGGCGGCTGCTGATCAGGCTCCTGCCGACTGCCGGGTGGTGAAGCTGCGGATCGGCATCGTGCTCGGCCCCGATGGGGGAGCCCTCGGCAAGATGCTGCCCGTGTTCCGCGCCGGCCTGGGCGGTCCGATCGGCTCCGGCCGCCAGTGGATGAGCTGGATTCAGCGCAGCGACCTCTGCGCGCTGATCGCCACCGCTCTCGAAACACCGGCCTACGAGGGCGTGTACAACGCCGTGGCCCCTGAGGCCGTGCGCATGGACCGGTTTGCGACTGCCCTCGGCCGGGTGCTGAAGCGTCCCAGCCTGTTGCCGGTACCCGCACCGGTGCTGCAGCTGATGCTCGGGGATGGAGCTGCGGTGGTGCTGGAAGGCCAGCAGGTGGTCTCCGAGCGGCTGGAGTCCCAGGGCTTCACGTTCCGCTATCCCGATCTCGACTCAGCCCTTGCCGCTGCCACCAGCCCAGCAGTCCACTGACCAGGGCCGCCGCCATCAGCAGGCCGATCGCCGGTGTGAACAGGGGGTCCCAGAGCCGCTGCAGCAGCTGCAGCGGAGCCTCCACATGCTGGCTGTGCAGGGCCACCGCCAGGGCGAACCAGATCGCCCCCGCGATCACCAGGAAGACATCGATCACCAGCACGGTGTCGATCCAGCGCTTCAGCCGTGGTGCCAGAGCTTCCGTGCCGCCGGCTTCACTGGAGCGGGACTGAGGGTTCATCGAGGGCCTGCAGGATCTGCCCGGCCATCCTGGCGGCCCCGCCGGGACCACCGATGCGCTCCAGGCCGTTGTGCCGGCAACGCTCCCCCAGATCGGTGTGCCGCAGCTGGCGCAGCACCTCGCCCACCAGCTCGGCGGTGCCAGCCAGGCTGCGCTCCGAGCCAGGTTCCCCCTCGGCGCTGAACAGTGAGGGCCCGAGCAGGCGCCGTTGGGCTTCGGCGAAATTGGGGCTGAACTGCGGGCCACCCCCTGCCAGCTGAACCACGGGTTTCCCCAGGCCCACCGCCTGTTCCGTGGCCGTACCGGTCATGGCCAGCAGCAGGTCGGCCTGCTGAACCACAGCCGGGAACTTCCCCCAGTGCAGCCTCAGCTCCAGCTGCCCACGGAGCAGACGTCCCTCCGGCTCCAGGTGCCAGCCCAGGGGGCGGCTGATCCTGGCCACCGTCGCCGCATCGATGGCCCCCACCAGGGCAGCGTCCAGGTGCAGGCCGCTGCTGGTCTGCAGGTCCGCGGGCAGGCGGGTGAGCACCTGCAACATCAACTCGAAGTTGCGCAGGGCCTCGGGCAGGCGGCTGCCAGGCAGTAACCCCAGCCGTGGGATGGGCGATCCGGCCTCCTGTCTGTCGAGGGGAGGTGTGCCCTCCAGGACCCGGTCGAGGAAGGGGTTGCCGAGAAAATCCACAGGCCGCCCGAGCTGGTGGCTGAGGTCCGCGGC
This sequence comes from Synechococcus sp. CBW1107, assembly GCF_015841355.1. Classification (NCBI taxonomy): domain Bacteria; kingdom Bacillati; phylum Cyanobacteriota; class Cyanophyceae; order Synechococcales; family Synechococcaceae; genus Synechococcus; species Synechococcus sp. CBW1107. The sequence continues at coordinate 998,731 of NZ_CP064908.1, read as the reverse complement.
CGTGAAGGCGTCGCGGCTGAACACCCGCAGGAAGCGGCCGCTGCGCAGGCAGCTCCCGCAGGGCCAGGGCAGGCGCAGGCGGCCTTCGTAGTGGCTCGAGTAGGCCACCAGGTAGGTGATCACCGGCCGGCGGCTGCACCAGGCTGCGAGAACGGGGATCACATCCCCGACCACCACCACCGCTGCGCAGTGCCGCGCTTCCCTGAAGAACAGCACCAGCTGACTCAGCAGGTAGGTGGCCTGGCCCTGGACCAGTTCAGTCAGGCGACCGCCGAAGCTGGTGTAGCCCAGGCCGCCGGTGCTGAATTCCCGGGTGCGCCCCAGCACAGGCAGTCCTGCCTGGCGGTAGGCACCGCCATGACCGACCAGCGGCAGGGCCACGACCTCCAGTCCCAGCTGCTGCAATTCCTGCCCGATCAGGCTGCCGCTGAGGTCTTCCCCGTGGCCATTGCTGAGCAGGAGCAGGCGCCGGCTGGGATCGCCCATGGGGATGGATCCAGGGATCAACCCTGGAGCCAGGCTTTGACTTTCTCCAGGGACTCCCAGCCCGGGCGCCGGCTGAGCCCATCGGCGATCGATTCGTTCAAGTCCTTGGCCAGCTCCGGTGACACGGCCGTGATGCGCAGCACCAGATCGATGTGCTCACGGACTCCTTTAGCCCCCGACTCGAGCATGGCCAGGCAGAGGTTCACGCGCGACTGGGGATCCTGTGGGTTGAGCTTGACCGCCATCCGCGCCGAGCGCAGTGCCGGTTCGGGCTGGTCCTCGAGCAGCTGCAGCCAGGCCAGACAGGTCCAGGCGGCGGAGAGACGGGGGGCCTGGGCCGTGATCGTCAGGAAGTCGTCGATGACGTCAGCGGCTGCAGCCCCCTGCTGATAGCGGCTGATGGCCTGATCGAAGAGGGATTCGGCGGACTTTGTGGTGGCCGTCATCGGCTGCGGCAGCTCAGGGACACCCAGATTCCCACGTTGGCGGCCCGGCCAGCGGCGGATCAGACGGCGAAGGAGCTGCCGCAGCCGCAGGTCTGGCTGGCATTGGGGTTGGTGAAGTTGAAGCCGCCACCGATCAGGGCGGAGCTGAAATCCAACTGCATGCCGTAAATGTACAGCAGGCTCTTGGGATCGCTCACCACCCGGAAGCTGGGGGCACCGTCGGGCTCATAGACGTACAGCTCATCGTCGGCGCGGATCGCGTCGCTGTCGATGAAATCCATGGTGTAGCTCATGCCGCTGCAGCCACCGGAGCGCACACCCACCCTCAGAAGCTTGTCGTTGCCCTGCTGCTGCATCAGGGCGGCCAGCTGCTTCATGGCTGGTTCGGTGATGCGGATGCCCTTGCCGTCCTTACCGGTGTGGGTGGCCGCCTGTGGGCCGACAACCGCCGGGGTGGCTGCCTCCTGGACCGCGGAGGGGGCATCGGTGCTGGGACTGCTCATGGGCGACGCCTGCGACAGGGGGAACGGGATGTTGAGACACTCTATGGAGGCCTTCCGAACTCTGGTGTTCCACCGCCGCCAGAGACGGCTCCATAGAGTTGCCGCACTTCAGGGAGACACAGGGTGCGCGTCGCCATCGTGGGAGCTGGTCTGGCCGGTCTGGCAGCCGCGGTAGATCTCTGTGATGACGGCCACCAGGTTGACCTCTATGAATCCCGTCCGTTCGTGGGTGGCAAGGTCGGCAGCTGGGTCGATGACGGCGGAAACCACATCGAGATGGGCCTGCACGTTTTCTTCTTCAACTACGCCAATCTGTTTGCGCTGATGCGCAAGGTTGGAGCCTTCGGCAACCTCCTGCCCAAGCAGCACACCCATCTGTTCGTGAACAGGGGCGGGGACCTGCGCGAACTGGACTTCCGCTTCCCGATCGGCGCCCCCTTCAACGGACTAAAAGCCTTCTTCACCACCCCGCAGCTCGACTGGATCGACAAGCTGCGCAATGCCCTGGCCCTGGGCACCAGCCCGATCGTGCGTGGTCTGGTGGACTACGAGGGCGCGATGGCCGTGATCCGCTCCCTCGACCGCATCAGTTTTCGCGACTGGTTCCTCAGCCACGGCGGCAGTTCCCGCAGCGTGGAGAGGATGTGGGATCCGATCGCCTATGCCCTGGGCTTCATCGATTGCGAGGCCATCTCGGCTCGCTGCATGCTCACGATCTTCATGATGTTCGCCTCCAAGACCGAGGCCTCCAAGCTCAATCTGCTCAAGGGCTCGCCGCACCGCTGGCTGCACCAGCCCATCCTCGACTACATCGAAGCCCGCGGGGGGAGGCTTCACCTGCGCCACAGGGTCAGTGAGGTCTGCTTCGAGGAGGGCGCTGGACCGGAGGCAGCGCCACTGGTCACGGGCCTGAGGCTGGGGACCCCTGATGGCGAGATCTGCGTCGAGGCCGACGCCTATCTGGCGGCCTGTGACGTGCCCGGAATCCAGCGGCTGCTGCCGCCCTCCTGGCGTCGTTATGCCCAGTTCGAGAACATCTACCGCCTCGAAGCGGTGCCGGTGGCCACGGTGCAGTTGCGGTACGACGGCTGGGTGACCGAGCTGGGGGAGGGCGAGGCTCACGCCGCCGCCCGCCGCGATCTCACCACGGCGAGTGGACTGGACAACCTCCTGTACACCGCTGATGCCGATTTCAGCTGTTTCGCCGATCTGGCTCTGGCCAGCCCGGCCGACTATCGGCGCGAGGGGGAGGGGTCCCTCCTGCAGTGCGTGCTCACCCCAGGCGATCCCTGGATTCCACGCCGGAACGACGAGATCGCCGCCCTGGTGGACGCCCAGGTGCGTGAGCTGTTCCCCTCGGCCCGCGGACTCAACCTGATCTGGAGCAACGTGGTCAAACTGGCTCAGTCGTTGTATCGCGAGGCCCCCGGCATGGAACCCTTCCGTCCGGAGCAGCGCACGCCGGTGGGCAATTTCTTCCTGGCCGGCAGCTACACGCGCCAGGACTACATCGATTCGATGGAGGGGGCCACCATGAGCGGTCGACTGGCGGCTGCCGCCATCCTGGATCAGCCTGTGCGGCTGGCCTCTGTCGCCGCCGTGGCCTGATCAGCATGGGACGTTGGCTCGAGCACAGTGTGACCACGGAGATCAAGGCTCCGGTGGAGAAGGTCTGGGAGGTCTGGAGCGATCTGGAGGCGATGCCGCGCTGGATGCGCTGGATCGAATCGGTGGTCACCCTCGACGATCCCGACCTCACCGACTGGACCCTGGCGGCCCAGGGATTCCGCTTCCACTGGAAGGCCCGCATCTCCCACCGGATCGAAGCCCAGCAGCTGCACTGGGAATCGGTCGGGGGCCTGCCCACCAAGGGAGCCGTGCGCTTCTATCCCCAGTCCGATCAGCTGACGGTTGTCAGGCTGACCGTGAGCTATGAGCTGCCGGGAGTCCTTGCACCTCTGATGGAACCAAGCATCCTTGGAGGCATCGTCACACGCGAACTCCAGGCCAACCTGGATCGCTTCCGGGACCTTGTGGAGCATGAGCATGGCCAGCCCTGAGCAGCATCACCCCGGTCTGTCCAGGGCTCGAGGTGGATTGGGCCATGCCCTGCTGCCGCTGCTGCTCGCCGGCCTTGGTGGCTGCGGAGGCACACCCCCGGCCGACACAGGCGCCGTCCCCCCTTCGGGCCCTGCTCCATCAGGAGGAGCCCCAGCCCCGGCAAGCCCACCCGCTCCGGCGTCGACCGGTGTCGCCCAGGCAGGCTTCACCCCGCTCCCCACGGTCCAGCAGGTGGAGGCGGCGATGCCCCCGGGCCGGATCGACCCCTTTGCGCCGCTGGCGGTCACCAGGGTCAGCCGGGACGCCGGCGGGCCCAGGCCCACCGCTGTGCCACCTCCGCTGTCCCTGCCCGAGGGCTTCCGCTTCCAGGGGGTGATCAGCAGCGGCAGCCGCCCCATGGCTCTCGTCCAGTTCGGCAGTCAGAGCGGCTCTCTGGCCGTGGGCGATGTCGGTGGCCGCACCACCGACCTTCTGCCAGAGGCCTGGGGTGTGGCCTCGATCGATGTGCTGCGTGGCCGTCTGACCCTCGTGAGTCGTCAGAGCAAAGCCAGGGGCCAGGTGGTGATCGCCGAGCTCTGAAGGGGCTCTTCCGGGTTGGTGTGAGGCCACGGGCGGAGCAGGGTCCGGGGGGATTCAGGCTCCCGGCTCCCCCCCCAGGGCACGGCCGCAGGCCGCCACCAGCCCCTCCAGGTCATGGGGGTCGGCTTCGGCATCCACCCGTCCCAGCAGCTCCAGGCAGGTGGCGCTGGTCTGGGGACCGATCGACACCAGAGCGACGGACTCCAGCCGTTCGCGCCAGGTCTCTCCCAGGTCCTGGGCCAGCAGCTGCACGGTGTGGCGCACCGTCTTGCCGCTGGTGAAGGTGATGGCCTCCACCTTCCCGTCGCGCAGGGCGGCGGCTGTGGCCAGGGGCAGATGGGGCGGACAGCGGGACTCGTAGGCGGCCGCTTCCACCACTCGCGTGCCGGCCTCGGCGAAGGCTTCCGCGAGCAGCGTGCGCCCGCCGCTCTGGACCCTGGGCAGCAGCAGGCGTTGTCCCCAGCCCGAGACCGGGAAATGCTCGATCAGGCTGTCGGCCACGAAATCGGGCGGTACGAAATCGGCGGGGGCACCCAGTTGCTCCAGGCGGGCGGCGGTCTTGCGGCCGACCGCCGCGATCTTGAGGCCGCGGGGGCGATCGCCGAGGTTCCTCCCGACCCGCTGCAACCTCTGCTCCACCGCCTCCACCCCGTTGACGCTGGAGAACACCAGCCAGTGGAAGGCGTCCAGTTCCGCAAGGGCGTCATCGAGGGGGCCCCATTCATCGGGAGGACCGATCACCAGCGCAGGAAGGTCCAGCACCCTGGCGCCGGCGCGCTCGAACAGCGCCCGGGCCTCGCTCAGCTGCCGCTCGGCCCGCGTCACCACAACCACCCGACCTGAGAGCACGGCCACCTCCATCAGTCGTCCAGTCTCACCATGGCCCCCGCCTGCCGGTGCAGGGTCTCGGCGTCGCTGGTGCGGCCCTGCTGCCGCAACAGGGAGATGGCCTGGCGAAAACTGGCGCGGGCAGCGCTGATGTCGCCCGCCAGCAGCTGAGCCACAGCTCGGTTCTGGTGGGTTTCGGCGTGCTCGGGAGCCAGGCTCACGGCGATGTCATAGGCCTCCAGGGAGCCGCGGAGGTCGCCGAGACGGCGCCGGATCAGGCCGAGGTTGTACCAGCCCAGGGCCAGTTCGGGGGCTCCGCGTGTGACGGCTTCCGCCAGCTGGGCGGCTTCGGCCGTGGCGCCGTCCTGGAGCTGCAGAGCCGCCAGGTTCAGCCGTGCCGTCACCTGGAGCCGTGGATCGAGCGGCACGGCCAGCGCCTCCCGGTAGAGGGCCGCGGCCCTGGAGGGATGGCGGCTGGCCTCGGCCATCGCCAGGTGCAGCAGCAATTCGAACCGCTCCGGGTGGGCGCCGGAGGGGCAGCCGGCCAGCCCGGCCTTGAGCAGGGCGATGCCGCGCTTCACGTGCCCCTCGCTGATCTCGAGGCCGCCGAGTTTGGCGCTGGCGTAGGCATTGCCGGGGTGGTCCCGCAACTCCTGCTCCATGGCCCGCCGCAGCTGCCGCGCTTTGCGCCCATCGGCGAGCAGTTCCGGCCGGTAGCCCTCATGGCGGATCGCCGGGTGGGGGTAGTCCACCACCCGCCAGCGGGGCTCCCTGGCCATCAGTTCGGTGACGCTGTCATCGACCATCGCGTGATACGGGCGGCTCCAGCGGATCTGAGGGTGACGCCGGAACAGACGGCTGACACTGGAGTAGGGCGATTGGAGCGCGCCCACTTCCTGGCGCAGCAGGTTGATCAACAGCGTGTCGGGATCGGCCATCAACGCCCGCAGGGGCTCCTTGGCGTCCTCCAGCAGCTGTTCGTCGGCATCCAGCACCAGCACCCAGGTGCCCCGGACCCTCTCCAGAGCCTGGTTGCGGGCGGGGGCGAAATCCCCGGGCCAGGGGATGCGCTCCACCCGGGCGCCATGCTGTTCGGCCACGGCCACCGTGCCGTCGCTGGAGCCGGTGTCCACCACCACCAGTTCATCGGCGAAGCCCGCCACCGACTCCAGGCAGCGGCCGAGCCGCTGGGCCTCGTTGCGCACGATCATCGACAGGCTGAGCACGGCGGCGGCCCGCATCCGGGCGTGAGGTTAGGGGCGTGAGGTCAGGTCTCCGGCTCTGAGCCGGTTCAGTCGGTGAAGCCTCCTTCGGCGGCGTCACCGACGGCCAGGCCGAGCCGGGTGAGCAGGGCGGCCTGGGCCAGAGGCATCTGGGCGGGGCTGTAGCCCGCGGGAATCCCGCTGGGGAGCAGGGGCTCCAGGGCTTCCCACAGATACGGACTGCCCAGCACGGTCAGGCCCGCCAACCGGTGGACCCCAAGCAGCTGGCGGATCACCTCGGGCCAGGGTTCATCACCTCCGGCGCTGCCTCGGAAGGGATTGCCGCGCACGAACAACTGCAGGAACACCGGCCCATCCGGCAGGCGCTCGAGAGCGAGGGGGGCGTCGGCGTTCCCGCTCCAGGGGCTGGGGCCACGGGGATCCAGCAGGCAGGTCCGGTAGCCGGCTGTGGCAGGCCGCAGCAGGGCCGGTGCCATCGCCGGCAGGAAGGGACAGGCCAGGCTGTTGTCCAGGCGGATCAGGTTGACCCCCGGCCCGGCCGGCAGGGCCTGGGGGCTCCGCGTGTCCAGACTCATCTCCACCAGCTCCCGCGCCAGCGCCTGATCCTGCGCTGTTTCCAGCTCGCCCAGCTCCTCAGGCCCTGTCAGGGACGTTGCCGGAGCCCTGGAGTCTGCGGCGGCCAGAGCCTCCTCGCGTCGCCGCAGGCTCCTGTGCAGCAGCTCCAGCGGCAGGCGCCCCGAGCTGAAGGCCTCCACGAGGCCATCGATGGCGGCATCGGCATCAGCGGGCATCAGGATCAGATCCGAGCCGGCTTGGAAGGCGAGCACGGCGGCCTCCGCCGCCCCCCAGCGGGAGGCGATCGCCTCCATCACCAGGGCGTCGGTGATCACCAGTCCGGTGAATCCCAGCTCCTGCCGCAGCAGCCCTGTGAGCACAGGGTGGGAGAGGGTGGCCGGCCGCAGCGGATCCAGGGCGTCCAGCTGCAGGTGGGCGGTCATCACCGCCGCGCAGCCGCTGGCGATGGCGGCCCGGAAAGGGGGAAACTCGATCGCTTCCAGCCGCTCCCTTCCATGGGGCAGCCGGGGCAGCTCCAGGTGGGAGTCGTCGGAGGTGTCGCCATGGCCGGGGAAGTGCTTGGCGCAGCAGAGCACTCCTTCGGCCTGGGCCCCCTCCAGGAAGGCGGCTGCCAGGGCTGCTGCCGTGCCGGCCGTCTCTCCCCAGGCGCGCACGTTGATCACCGGATTCCGGGGGTTGTTGTTGACATCGCAGACCGGAGCGAGCACACCGTTGAGCCCCAGCTGCCGCGCCTGGCGGCCCGTGCAGTGGCCGTAGCGCCGGGCCAGGGAGAGGGCCCTCTCCGGATCGCTGCTGTGCAGGCGCCCCACGGCCAGGGGAGGCACCAGCCAGCTGGCCCCCTCGAAGCGCTGCCCCACCCCCTCCTCCACGTCGGCACAGATCAGAAGGGGCTGCCTCGACCAGCTCTGCAGCTGCCGGCTGCGCAGGCGCAATTCAGCGGCACTGCCCCCCAGCAGGATCACGCCGCCCACCCCCTCGGACAGCAGCCGCCTGAGCGAGGCGTTCTCCAGTTCCCAGCGTGGGTAGCGCCGCTGGCCGTCGCCCAGGTGGCCGCTGCCGCGGATCACCAGCAGCCGCGCCACTTGCCGGCGCAGCTCAGCGGCCGGCGGCAACGGCTCCTGGGCCTGCCCCCGAACCATCGTCATGTCCCGCTGTCGCCGCCGTCATCGCCCGCTTCCGCACCGAGCGGCTCTCGCTGTTGGCGCTCTTCCCCCAGTTGGCTGAGCAGACCCAGCACCGTGCTGCCCTTCTCCAGGCCGCGATCGAGCAGGAACTGCACGTCGGGGGTTCGACGCAGATTCAGCCGCCGTGCCAGCTCCCCCTTCACGAACGGAGCCGCCGATTTGAGGCCGGCCAGGGCCGTCTGGCGATTCTCATCACTGCCGTAGATGCTCACGAAAATCCTGCAGTGCTGCAGATCGCCGGCCACCTCCACCTGGGTCACGCTGACCATGCCGAGCGAGACCCTTTCGTCCTTGATGCCATTCACCAGGAGCTCGCTGATCTCCCGGCGGATCAGGGAGGCCATGCGCTCCACCCGTCGGCCCTGTGCCATCCCTATGCCAGTGGTGCTGGAGTCACCATGGCACGCAGCACCAGGCTCAGGCTGATCATTCCGCTCACCAGGGCCCCCACCAGGGCCACTGCGGTGACCGGGTTGCTGCGCCGTTGCGCCAGAGGTTCGAGCACGGAGTTGAACACGCCGAGGCTGAACGCCACCAGGTAGCGCGGGTAGCGCGTCACGTTGAGGAAGAAGTCCTTCATGGCGCAGGTGGGGCAGTGGGTGGCAAGGCGCGGAACCGAGAGGCCGTGGCGGGGTGTCGCCCACGCCGGGAGAACATGAGGGCTACTCTGCCGCCCAGAGGACCGTGCCGACGATGCTCGAGCTTCACCAGTTCCGCCATTCCTCCTTCTGCGAGAAGGTGAGGTTGATCCTGGCCGCCAAAGGGCTGGAATACAGCATCATCGAGGTCACCCCCGGGCTGGGGCAGCTGGAGCTGTTCCGTCTCTCGGGTCAGAGGCAGGTGCCTGTGCTGGTGGACGGCGGAGAGGTGATCGCCGACTCCAGCGCCATTGCCCAGCACCTCGAGAGCCGGGTGCCGACCCCTCCCCTGATTCCCGAGGATCCGGCCGACCGCGCCCGGGTGCTCCTCTTTGAAGACTGGGCCGACACGGCCCTGGCTGCCGGCGTGCGTCAGGCGCTGCTGCAGGCGGCCGGCTCCGATGCCGTCATGCGTGGGGCCCTGCTGCCGGAGGCCACCCCCGCGCTTCTGCGCTCGCTGGTGGGGGCCCTGCCCACCGACCTGCTCACCCCCCTCGGCGACACCATCGGCCAGACGGAGCGGCGCCAGCTGCAGGCGAACCTCGAGCAGCTGGCGGTGCTGCTGGCTCCGGGCCGCTTTCTGGTGGGTGATCGGCTCTCTCTGGCCGATCTCGCGGTGGCGGCCCAGTTGTCGCTGCTGCTCTTCCCGGCCAGCGCCGGTGCTCCTCTGGCCGGCCGTGGCGTGCCCGGCCTGGCCGACCATCCCCTGCTCACCAGCCTCTTCGCCTGGAGGGATGGCCTCTACCTCTCTCTGGGTCGAGGCGCCGTCAGCGAGCCGGCTTCGCCGCCCTCCCCCTGATCCGGGCCTTCATGGGCTGCGGCTGAGCAGCAGCCAGAGGTGATGGCCTCCGCTTGCCTGGGCCACCAGCCCCTGCTCCGGCGATGGGTAGGTGGCCTGCCACTGCTCCCCCCGGATCAGCTCGTGGCCCGGAGTGCCGGCGACGAATGAGTAGCGGCTCAGGGTCTCCACACGGCTGATCCGCGCTCCTCCTGGGCCGTGCAGCACCTGCAGGGTCAGCTCATCGGCGAGGAACTCCTGCTTGTTCTCCCGGGCCATGGCCGCCGGCTCCGGCTGGCTGCGGCGCCCGATCACCGTGGATTCCAGTTCCAGATCGCCGCGCAGCAAGGCCAGCTGGCGGTTGGGGTTGGCCGGATCATTGGCCACCGAGAGCAGCTGACCCCCCAGCAGCGCGTCGCCCACCTGGGTGGCGTTGAAGGCACGATCGCCCACCACCGCTCCCCGGTCATCCCGCAGGAATCGCACGGGGTAGGCCGGGATCGGCTCACCACTGCCCTCCTCCAGGCTGTGCACCCACCAGGCTCCGCTGAACCAGTCCGGATAGCGCAGGTCGCTGCGACCGGGGCGGCTGAGGGGGGCCGGCAGGCTCCAATCGGGCCAGGCCGCCAGACGCCTCTCGAGCGGACCTGTGGCTCCGCTGGCCGCCAGGGCCTGCCCCGGCCAGAGGGTGATCAGGGCGGCCAGGATGAAGGCGACCCGAGAGCTGAGCATGTCCGATCCCCTGCTGCGGGAACTCGATCATTACGTGGTGCTGGAGCCCTCCCGGGGGGAACGCATCCTCACGGCTGACGAAACCCTCAGCTGGCTGACCAGCCAGCTCGCCGGACTGGAGGAGCCCCCCGCCGACCTGCTCGGACTCTCCAGCGACCGTGAGCGGGCCGAGCGGCTGCTGGAAACAGCCTGTGAACTGGAGCTGGAGCCCGGCATGGCCATTCAGTGGTACGCCGTGCGCCTGGAGCCCCCGGCACGGTGAAGGACGAACGACGTCGTCGAATGAGCTGAATCAGCACTGCTCGGCTGATGCGTTCAGGCTGGTCATCGTGGTGCCGTTGTCGTCGACCAGCTGAGCGGCAGCCTGCGGTGGTGCCACCCGCTGGCGCAGCACCGTGGGGATCGCCTCCAGCACCTGCTCGGCGACGGCTGCTGCCGGTCGTCCGTCCTGGGGTACCCTGAGGTCGGCCTGGCTGTAGAGGGGCCGGCGTTCGCTCAGCAGCTGGGACAGCCGCCCCTCGGGATCAGCGGTGGCCAGCAGGGGCCTGCGGCCTGGATCGGCCCGCAGGCGCTCCAGCAGCAGCTGCTCATGGGCGTCCAGCCACACCACCAGACCCTGTCGCATCTGGCCCCAGTTGCAGGGGCGGCACACCACCCCCCCGCCGGTGGCCACCACCAGGGAATGCCAGCAGGCGATCCGGTTGAGCACGGCCGACTCCAGCTCACGGAAGGCCGTCTCCCCTCCGCGCTCGAACAGCTCAGGAATCGAGCAGCCGGCATGCTGCTCCAGAACGCTGTCGGCATCGATGAAGCGATAGCCGAGGGCTTCGGCCAGCGGCCGGCCGACACTGCTCTTGCCGGCTCCCATCATCCCCACCAGATAGATGTTCAGGCCCTCCAGGCGCCCTGGCAGCCCAGAACTCACGCTGGCGGGGGAGGGCGGTTCAGAGGCCATGGGGGCTGGGCGGCGAGGCGGTGGATCCGGCGTTGCCTGAGGAGGAATCCCTAGGATGCCTCAGCAGGACGCCGCCGAGTCGATGGCCACCGGGACCATGGCGATGCCCGCCACCCCCAGCGCAGGAGTTTCCGCCGGTGGGTTCCGCCACGGCCACGGCCGTGGCTGCGTGATCACCCGCCGGGCCCTGTTCAGCGCCAGTCACCTCTACCGGTTGCCGGAGCTGAGCGATGAGGAGAACGTCAGCCGCTTCGGCCGCTGCAGCCTCGCCCCGGGCCACGGCCACAACTACGAGCTGATCGTGGCGATGGCCGGGCCCCTCGATGGCGACGGCATGGTGCTCAATCTCTCCGATGTGAAGCACGCCATCCGCCGGGAGGTCACCGATCCCCTCGACTTCCGGTTCCTCAACGACTGCTGGCCTGAGTTCGATCTCAGCCGGCCCGAGGGGCGCCTGCCCACCACCGAGGCCCTGCTCCAGGCGATCTGGACGCGTCTGGCCCCGCATCTGCCGCTCGCCGGTCTGCGCCTCTACGAGCAACCCACCCTCTGGGCCGATGTCATCGGCAACCCCATGGAAGCCTTCCTCTCGATCCGCACCCACTTCTCCGCCGCCCACCGCCTCGCCCGCGAGGAGCTTTCCCAGAGCGAGAACGAAGCGATCTACGGCAAGTGCGCCCGCCCCCATGGCCATGGCCACAACTACCTGCTCGATGTCACCGTGCGCGGTGCGATCGATCCCCGCACCGGCATGGTCTGCGATCTCGGCGAGCTGCAGAGCCTGGTGAACGACCTGGTGGTGGAGCCCTTCGATCACACCTTCCTCAACAAGGACGTGGCCCATTTCGCCACCTGCGTGCCCACCGCCGAGAACATCGCCCTGCACATCGCTGATCTGCTCAGCGCACCGATTGCCGCCACCGGTGCCGCTCTGCACAAGGTGCGTCTGCAGGAAAGTCCCAACAACGCCGCCGAAGTGTTCGCCGAAACCCCCCTCCTCGAGACCCGCCCCGCTGTGCTGGAGGCCCTCGCCGGCGCTTGAGCCTTCCCCAGCTGCGGCTGGTGCTGGCCATCAGCCTCGATGGCCGTCTCGCGCCTGCCCAGGGGGGTGCCGCCCAGCTCGGAGCTGACGGCGACCGCGGGGTGCTGGAGGAGGCTCTGGCCTGGGCCGATGGCTGCCTGGTCGGAGCGGCCACGATCCGGTTGCATCGCAGCACCTGTCTGATCCATCGCCCTGAGCTGCTGGCGCAACGCCGCCTCGAGGGCCGCTCCCCCCAGCCCATCGCCCTGGTGGTGAGCCGAGGCCGGGGGCTGGAGCCGTACCTGCCATTCTTCGCCCAGCCCGTGGAGCGCTGGCTGCTCTCACCGGGGATGGGCCAGCCGGCCTTCGATGCCCATCTGTCCCTGGGCGACTGGCGGACGTGCCTGGCAGAGCTGGGCGTGCGAGGACTGCGCCGTCTGGTGCTGCTCGGTGGGACTGAGCTGGCCACGGCCCTGCTGGCGGAAGGTCTTGTGCAGGAGCTGCAGCTGAGCCTCTGTCCGGTGCTGTTGGGGGGCCGGCATGGCTGGGTGAGCCCCCTGGCGCCCGACCTCTCCGGCCAGAGCTGGCAGTTGATGGAGCACAGGCCCCTAGGGGGCGGGGAGATGCTGTTGCGCTATCGCCGCGGCACACCTACCGAGGCGTGACGGGCAGCTTGAAGCGGCGTTGAAGGTCTTCGAGCGACACCTCCCTGAGGCTGTCGGCAGGCAGCCCCAGCAGCTTGGCGACGCAGCGTTTCACCACCACTTCGCTGTCGTCGCCAAGACGGCCCCGGGCCAGTTCGCTGATCACCCCGAAGCTGCGCCCGCTGCTCTCGGCCTCGGCGATCAGGCAGGCACTGGCTGGTGCCGCCAGGCGGCGGCAGGGTTCCCTCAGGCTGCGCTCCAGGCTGGCCTGTCCGCCGGCGGCAGCGCTGACGCACACGTCGCTGAGCTTTCTCTCCAGCTGAGGTCGCATCAGGCGCAGCACAGGCCCCAGAAGACTGGCGGAGGCGGGCGGTGGGCTGCCGCTCAGTCCGGAGGCCAACGCCCCGGACAACGTCAGGAGTGCCGCCACCTGGGGCGACAACCGGTGCAGTCGTTGCGCCATGCCGTTAGTTTTGCTCCTCGCCGTTGCGCCCACGTGTTTCTTCGCCATGGCTGAGCTGCAGGCCCGCTGGCACCGGGCCATGGCGGAGATTCCGCGGGAAGCCTGGCAGGAGCTCACGGGACCGGCGGGTCTTCCGTTCTACGGCTGGCCCTGGCTGCAGGCCCTGGAGCGCTCCGGCAGCATCGTGCCCCGCCAGGGCTGGCAGCCCTGCCACCTGAGCCTGTGGCGCCAGGAGCGACTGATTGCCGTCGCGCCGCTCTACCTCAAGGGCCACAGCTACGGAGAATTCGTCTTCGATCAGTCCTTCGCCCAGCTCGCCGGTCAGCTGGGTCTGCGCTACTACCCGAAGCTGGTGGGCATGAGCCCGCTCAGCCCTGTGCAGGGCTATCGCTTTCACATCGATCCCAGTGAAGACGGGTTGGAAATCACAGCCCTGATGCTGGATCTGATCGATCGCTTCTGCCGAGAGCAGAAGATCTTCAGCTGCAACTTTCTCTACGTCGATCCCGACTGGCAGCCGGCTGCCGAGGCCGCCGGCTGCGCCACATGGCTGAATCAGCAGAGTCTCTGGACCAACGACGGTTTCAGCGGTTTCGAAGATTATCTGGCTGGTTTCAATGCCAACCAGCGACGCAACATCCGCCGGGAACGGCGCTCGATCGCAGCGGCCGGCCTGCAGGTGACAGCCCTGGCGGGTTCCGGGATTTCCGCCGCCATGCTGAGGCAAATGCACCAGTTCTATGCGCAACACTGCAGCCGCTGGGGGGCCTGGGGCAGCAAATACCTCAGTGAGGAGTTCTTCCACGTGGATGCCCTGGAGCTGCGGGAGCATCTGGTTCTGTTCAGCGCTCACCGGGGAGATCCCCACGAGCCGGTGGCGATGTCGCTGTGCGTGCGCCATGGCGAGTTCCTCTGGGGCCGGTACTGGGGCAGTGATCGGGAGATCGAGAATCTGCATTTCGAGGTGTGTTACTACGCCCCGATCGAGTGGGCGATCGTGCAGGGCATCCGCGGCTTTGATCCAGGGGCTGGCGGCAGCCACAAGCGGCGCCGGGGATTTCTGGCCGTGCCCAGGGCCAGCCTGCACCGCTGGCAGGATCCGGGCTTCGATCGGCTCCTGCGCCGCTGGCTCCCCGAGGCCAATGCGCAGATGCTCGAGGAGATCGAGGCGGAAAATGCCGAGCTGCCCTTCAGCCGAAGGGAGCTGCCCCTGGGCGCCTGCTGAGGCGGCTGCTTACGATCTGGGTATGGATCAGCTAGCCCCCACCACGACGCCCTCTGCCTCGTTCCCTTCATCCCTGCAGGAGCTGCGTGCCCTCGATGAACGCCTGTCGCAGCGCTCGATCGATCTCGACCCCTCCGGGTACGTGCTGATCAGCCTGGATCGTGAGCGTGGGGAGCTGGTGGCGGAGCTCTACAGCAACGGCATCAATGCGCGAGGCCTGGCCACCGACCCAGACACCGGTGAAGTGCTCAGCTGCCGTGGCGGTGATCCTCGCCAGCCAGTGACCGTGTTTCGAGGCCGCACGGCCAAGGAGCTGGGCATTCTGCTCACCGAAGGACCCGGGCAGGCTCCGATCAGCCGGCTGGATCACGCCCTCTACCTCGGACGGGAGCTTCAGAAGGCCGAAGCGGCCCTGCGCTCGGGCGACTCCTACATCCAGGACTGAGGCCCGCCTCAGGCGGGCTGCAGTTCTCTCACTTCGGAGTTGGCCGGAGGGGGTTCCGGCGGCAGCGACTGGAGCTGCACCTGGATCTCCTCGGTGACGATGCTGCGGTACTCCATGAAGTGCTCGTTGTGGGCGAGCACCACCAGGAACTGCTCCAGCTGATCAGGATTCGTGCGGGCCATGGCCAGGAGGTAACGCCAGAACCGGCCTCGGGTGTCGCGGATCAGGCCCTGGCGCCAGATCACGATCAGGAGGGCGCGCACGTCGGTCCAGCTGGGGAGCTTGAAGCCGGAATGCTCGGGCTTGAGGAAGGGCTTCCAACGGGGCTTGCCCACCTTGTGGTAGTAGCTGAAGACCCGATCCATGTAGGCGTTCGGTTCATAGAGGTTGCAGAAGGCCTCCACGTATTCGTTGGCGATGTCGCGGATCGGACGGGTGGGCACGAAGTTGAGCAGGTTGGTCTGGTTGACCCCCTTGGCGTCGGCCTTGTCCTGAATCAGGCGGCCTTCCTTCTCCAGCCGATGCCAGAGGCCCGTGTTGGGCAGCGCCTGCAACATACCCATCATGGCGGCGGGAATGCCTGTGCGGGTCACGAACTCGACGATGCGGTCGCCAGCCCCGGATTTCTCCCCATCGAAGCCGATGATGAAGCCGGCCATCACCCGGATGCCGTAGGACGTGATCCGATCCACGGACTCCTCCAGGGAGCTGCGGGTGTTCTGCAGCTTTCGCGCCGTTTCCAGGCTCGCTTCGTCGGGGGTTTCGATGCCGAGAAAGACGCTGTCGAAGCGGCTCTCGGCCATCATCAGCATCATCTCGTCATCGGAGGCCAGATCCACCGAGGCTTCTGTGGCGAAGCTGAAGGGGTAGCCGTGATCGATCTGCCATTGCTTGAGTGCAGGCAGCAGCAACTTGGCGTTGCGCTTGTTGCCGATGAAGTTGTCGTCCACGAGGAAGATCGAGCGCCGCCAGCCCAGGTCGTAGAGGTATTGCAGCTCGGCGATCAGTTGCTCGGGACTCTTGGTGCGGGGCTTGCGGCCGTAGAGAACGATGATGTCGCAGAACTCGCACTGGAAGGGGCAGCCGCGGGAGAACTGCACCGACATCGAGTCGTAGGCGTCGAGCTCAAGCAGATCGAAACGGGGAATGGGGGTGCCGGTGACGTCGGGTTTCTCACCCTCCGAGCTGAAGCGTCCCTGCCGCTCTCCGCGCTCCAGGGCCTCGATGAACATCGGCAGGGTGATCTCGCCCTCATCCAGCACCTTGAAGTCGGCCAGTGCGATCTCCGGGGCATCGGGAGTGGAACTGGCGAAGGGGCCTCCCACCGCCACGGGCAGACCCCGCTGCTTGGCCTTGGCGATCTGGGCGGCCATGTCGGCTTTCTGAACGATCATCCCGGAGATGATCACCAGCTCCGCCCAGTCCCACTCGGCCTCGGTCACCTCGCG
Organism: Synechococcus sp. CBW1107; assembly: GCF_015841355.1. Taxonomy (NCBI): domain Bacteria; kingdom Bacillati; phylum Cyanobacteriota; class Cyanophyceae; order Synechococcales; family Synechococcaceae; genus Synechococcus; species Synechococcus sp. CBW1107. The sequence continues at coordinate 982,496 of NZ_CP064908.1, read as the reverse complement.
CACATTGCGGTCGACCAGCTTGAAGTCCCACTGCTGGGGCAGCAGGGCCGCCACGGTGACCATCCCAAGGGGCGGCAGCAGAACCTTGCGGTTCACAAGCTCGAGAATTTTCTCGTAGCTCCAGAAGGTCTTGGGGAACTCCGGGTAGACGAGCAGGGCGCGCATGCTGATCCGGTTCGTAGGACGGGGGACACGGGACTGGCAGGGCTTCGCCTGCCCCCGTGGCGGTTGGGCGTCAGCCTAAGGGCAACCCACGGCGGCAGGGTCGCTCTGCTCTAATGAGCGGGTTGTATTTCCGTGCTGGCCATGGCGGCAGCTCTCTACCTCGCTCTGGTGGCCGCTGGACTGGCGACAGCCTTTCTGCTCTCCACGGTCCTACGCGGCATCAAGCTGATCTGAGTCCAACGGATTCAGGCGCTGTCCCCAGCGGCTGGTGAGCTCGAGCAATCCCAGCGCAAGCCCCACGCTGCCCATCAGGGCGAAGGTGGGCTGCAGGCCCACCCTCAGGCAGAGAGCAGCGGCGATCAGGCCACTGAAGCCGCCGCCGCCGAGGAAGGCGATCTGGCCAAGGCCTGCCATCCGGCCGCGCAGCACCAGCGGAGCCCCCACCTGCAGGATCAGGCTGCTGCCCGCCAGCAGACCGGCTGTCCCCGCTCCGATCAGAAAGGTCATGGCCAGCCGGAAGGGCGCGGGCGCCGTCAGGGCCATGCCCAGTTGGGCGAGGCTGGTGATCACGCAACAGCTGCCCAGCAGCAGCGAGGGACGTTCACTCAACCACTGGCTGCGACGTTGAAGCAGCAGCCCCCCGCTGATGCTTCCGGCCGCCAGCACGCTCGTGAACCAGCCCAGGGACTGGGGCGATGGCCCGAGCACCTGCGCGGCGATCAACGGGGCCAGACCGGGATGGAAGAAGACCGCCAGGCAGGCCATTCCGGTGAACACGAGCACGTGGCGCAGGCTGGCGCCGCATCCCCGCCAGGCGGTGGCCAGGGTTGAAGCGCCGCCGCTCCCGCTGCGCCGCTCCATGCTGAGGTCGGGCTGCAGCAGCCAAAGCACCGTGGCGACCGGCAGCAGGTAGGAGGCCGCATCGATGGCCAGGGCCGTGGCGGGTCCCGTCAGGGCGAGCAGCAACCCGCCGATCGGTGGACCCACCAGCTTGCCGACGTTGAACACCACCGAGAAGGAGGTGAGGTAGGGGGCCAGTTGAGCCGGTTCATCCACCAGCAGGGCGCAGTACTTGTTGCGGGCGGTGAGCTCGAAGGAGCTGGCCAGGCCCACCACCAGGGTGCTGAGCAGCAGCAGGATCACCTGGGCAGCTCCGGCCAACAAGGGGATGGCCACGGCCCCCAGGGCGGCACCGGACACCAGGCCCCACTGGGAGCGGATCAGCACCCGCTCACAGCCGATCCGGTCGGTGAGAACCCCGGCGCTGCCGCTGGCCAGCAGGCTGGGCATCGCCAGGGCTCCGAAGTGCAGGGCCAGCAGCAGTGGATTGCTGGTCTGGTCCATCAGGATCCAGCCCTTGGCGGTAAGCCCGGCGAAGGAGCCGGCGGTGCTCAGCCCCGAGGCGATCAGAAAGGTCGTGCGCTGGTTGCGGCGGATCCAGTGCCTCAACCCCGGCCCTCGCGCCCCGCCAGTGCCTCCTCCACCATGGCCCGGGCACCCACCACCTCGCCCTGGAGGTCATAGGGGGTGGAGGCCGTGAGGCGCACCGGCACCATGGTTCCGGGGGAGGCGCAGAGGCCGCCGGGACCGGGGCTCACCCGCACTTCGCCGTCCACGTCGGGAGCGAAGCGGGCACAGCGGCCGATCATCTCGCCGCTGCTGGGGTTCTCCTGCTCGATCAGCACATCCACGATCCGCCCCACCCAGCTGGCATTGCGCCCGGCCGCGATCGGCTGTTGCGCGGCCATCAGGCGGTTGCGGCGCTCGATCGCCACCTCGGCGGGCACCGGATTCGGCAGCTCCACCGCCGCGGTGCCGTCTTCCGGGGAGAAGGTGAAGACCCCGACATGGTCGAAGCGCTGCTCCTCGACGAAGCGAAGCAGATGCTCGAAGTGGTCCTCGGTTTCACCGGGGAAGCCCACGATGAAGGTGGTGCGCAGCACCGCATCGGGCAGCTGGTCGCGGATGCGTCCCAGCAGATCGGTGGTCACGCCGGTCTGCCAGGGGCGGTTCATGGCCCGGAGGACGTCGGGATGGCTGTGCTGGAGCGGCAGATCGAGGTAAGGAAGCACATTGGGCACCTCGCGGTAAGCGCGCAGCACCTCAGGGGTCAGACCGGTGGGGTAGGCGTAATGCACCCGGATCCAGGGAATCTCCACCTCCCCCAGGGCCCGCAGCAGCTCCGCCAGCTGGGGCTTGCCGTAGAGGTCGAGGCCGTAGTTGGTGGTGATCTGGCTGATCAGGATCAGTTCCTGCACCCCCTGGGCGGCGAGCTGATGGGCTTCCGCCACGATCGAGTCGATCGTGCGGGAGCGTTGGTCGCCCCGGAGCCTGGGGATGATGCAGAAGGCGCAGCGGTAGTCGCAGCCTTCGGCCACCTTGAGAAAGGCGACCGCCTCGGAGGTGGTCCGGTAGCGGGGCAGATGCTCGTCGCCCACGAAGGTGGGCACGTCGCTGACCCGGTTCACCCGTTCACCCGCCTCCACCCGCTCCAGCACGTCCACGATGTGCTGGTAGTCGCCGGTGCCCACGATCGCCCGTGCCTCCGGCAACGACTCCAGCAGCTCCTCCCGGAAATGCTGGGCGAGGCAGCCGGCGATGATCAGTTCCTTGCCCTGCTCCGCCAGTTCCACCAGGGTGCGCACCGATTCCTGACGGGCGTCCTGGATGAAGCTGCAGGTGTTCACCACCACCACCGAGGCGTCGCGCTCATCGGCACTGATGCCGTAGCCCGCCTGGGCGAGCAGCCCGAGCATGTGCTCGGTGTCGACCCTGTTCTTCTCGCATCCCAGGTGGGCGAAGGCCACGGTGGGACGGCCGGCGCCTGACGCCCCGGGCCGGACCGATCCTGCGGGGAAAGCTGCGCTGGCGGGAGACATGGGTGCGGGGGCCGAATACCTTGACCGCGGGTGGAACCCCCGGGGCCAATCCATCACCCTATGGGATATCCGGGTGCCACGGCCTGGTTCATTCTCCTTCTGCGGCCGACGCCATGCCCTGCCCTGGATCCCGTTGGCGTGAGCTGTTCCCCCAGCCCTGTCCGCTGATCGGGGTGATTCACCTCGGGCCCCTCCCGGGCTCCCCTGGCTGGGCCGGCGATCTGGGGGGCCTGGAGGCCGCGGCCCTCACCGATGTCGAGGCCTACCTCAGCGGTGGCGCCGATGGGCTGATTGTCGAGAACTTCGGCGATGTGCCCTTCTGGCGGGGATCGGTGCCCCCGGAAACGGTGTCCGCCATGACCCGGCTGGCCCTGGCGGTGGTGAAGGCCACGAACCGGCCGGTGGGCATCAATGTGCTGCGCAATGACGCTCTGGCGGCTCTGGCGATCGCCCAGGCCAGTGGCGCCCGCTTTCTGCGGGTGAATGTGCTCAGCGGTGCCACGGTCACCGATCAGGGGCTGATCGAGGGGGTGGCGGCTGAGCTGCTGCGCCGGCGCCGCCTGCTGGGGGCTGAATCCGTACGGATCCTGGCCGATGTGCTGGTCAAGCACGGTGCCCCGCTGGCGCCGCTGTCCATGGCGGAGGCAGTGAGTGATGTGCTCGAGCGCGGCGGTGCCGATGGGGTGATCGTCTCGGGCAGCGGCACCGGCAGACCAACCGATCCGGCGGATCTGGAGCAGGCCAGGGCCGCGGCAGCCGGGGCGCCCGTGCTGATCGGCAGCGGGGCCACTCCGCAGACGCTGCAGCGGCTGACGCCGGCCTGCGACGGCGTGATCGCCGGAACGGCACTGAAGCGCGATGGCCTGATCACGGCGCCGGTGGACCCGGAGCGGGTCTCTGCGCTGAAGCGGGTGCTGCCACAATCGGCCCAGCTTCAGCCCCTGCCGTGACCTCCACCCGCCTGAGCAGCCGCCTGAGCAGCCGTCGACGATCGGACCCAGGACTGCGCTGGGTTCGAGTGGTGATGGCGATTCTGGCCACGATCGGTGCGATCGACACCGGCGCCATCACGCTCAAGCGCTGGGGGCTGATCGGCCCGCTCAGCTGCCCCGGGGGCGCCGAGGGCTGCGACAAGGTGCTCAACAGCGTCTGGGGCAGCCTTTTCGGCCAGCCGCTCTCGCTCTTTGGTTTCCTCGCCTACGCCACGGTGCTGGTGCTGGCTGTGCTGCCACTGGTTCTGCGGGGCGAGGCCCGCTCGGCCATCGCCGAGCGCAGCTGGTGGGGGCTGTTCCTCTTCAGCGGCGGCATGGCCGTGTTCAGCCTGCTCCTGATGGGGCTGCTGGTGTTCAAGATCAAGGCCTTCTGTTTCTTCTGTGTGCTCTCGGCTGTGCTCAGCCTGAGCCTGTTCGTGCTCAGCCTCATCGGCGGCCAGTGGGACGACCGCGGTCAGCTGGTGTTTCGTGGGGTGCTGGTGGCCCTGCTGGTGGGGCTGGTGGGGCTGGGCTGGGCCGCCTCAGTCGATCGCCCCGCCGCCCTGGGCACCCGAGGCACGCCACTCCCCGTCACCAGTGTCAGCACCCCGGCCACCCTGGCCCTGGCGGAGCACCTCAGCCGATCCGGTGCGGTGATGTACAGCGCCTACTGGTGCCCCCACTGCCATGAGCAGAAGGAGCTGTTCGGCAAGGAGGCCACCGCCAAGCTCAAGGTGATCGAATGCGCCGCCGATGGTGTCAACAATCAGAAGGCGCTCTGCGACAGCAAGAACCTGGAGGGATTCCCCACCTGGGAGATCAACGGCAAGCTGGACTCCGGCGTCAAGCCCCTGGCACGGCTGGCTGAATTGAGCGGTTTCAAGGGTCAGCTCTGAGCTGACCCCGGCTCAGGTCTCAGCCGGGGATCCCGTCCAGCAACGGAGTCGTGCGGATCCCCTCACCGCGCTGTTGCTGGGAGTGGCGTTGCCAGAAGGGCTGTGGAGCCGGACAGTCGGTGCGGTAGTGGCCACCTCGGCTCTCGCGGCGGAACAGGGCAGCCTCCACCAGCAGATCCGCCAGGGTGAGCAGCTGACGCAGATCGTTGAGGGGGCGCAACCTGCCGCCGCCGCCCGGGCCCAGGGGGAGCTCATCGCCGGGCTCCAGCCGCGCCAGGGCCTGAATCCAGGGTTGATCCTCCAGCTCCCGCCGCTGCTCGCGGATCAGCCGCAGGGCCTCGCGCAGGTCCCGCTCCTGGCGCTCGACCCCCGCCACCCTCCAACAGAGCCTGCGCAGTCGCTCGATCCGGATGAGCAACTCGCTCTCCAGGGGCATGGCCCTGGAGAGCTGCGGGGGGCAGCCGCTCCCGGCCGCAGGAGATGGTGATCCCCAGGAGCGCGGCACAGGCTGCTGGTCCGGCAGGGACAGATGCCGCAGCTGCCCGGCGAAAACAAGACATTCCATCAGTGAATTGCTGGCCAGGCGATTGGCGCCATGCACGCCGCTGCAGGCCACTTCACCCACGGCATAGAGGCCCGGAAGAGTCGTGGCGGCGCCCAGGTCGGTGCTCACTCCACCCATCCAGTAGTGGGCGGCCGGAGCCACGGGGATCGGCGCTGCCGTGGGCTCCAGGCCAAGCTCACGGCAGCGCCGCAGGATCGTGGGGAATTGACGGTTCAGCCGCTCCAGTCCCACCGGGCGCAGGTCGAGCCAGAGGTGGTCGACGCCCTGGGCCTGCATGGTTCGCACCAGGGCACGGCTCACCTGATCGCGGGGAGCCAGATCGGCGCTGGCGAGGTCGGCCACTGGACTGTCGCCGTGGCTGTCGATCAGGCGCGCCCCTTCACCCCGCACCGCCTCAGAGATCAGGAAGTGGGGAGCCCCCGGCAGCATCAGGGCGGTGGGGTGAAACTGGACGAACTCCAGATCGCGGATGGCGGCCCCGGCCCGCCAGGCCATGGCCACTCCATCGCCGGTGGACTGGGACGGATTGGTGGTCTTCTCGAACAGGTGGCCGCCGCCGCCGCTGGCCAGCACCACGGCACCGGCCCTCAGCCAACGCACCTGATCGTTCTCCAGCACCTGCAGCCCGAGACAGCGGCCCTGATCGACCCAGATCTGGAGGGCCATCAGCCCCTTGCGCTGCACCAGCCCAGGGCGGCGCAGCACCTCCCTCTCCAGGGCATCCACCAGCGCGCCCCCGGTGCGGTCCTGGGCGTGGAGCACCCGCCGGTGGCTGTGGGCGGCCTCGAGGGTGGTGCTCAGGCCGCTGCCGTTGCGGTCAAAGGCCATGCCCAGCCCCAGCAACCGCTCCACGCAGGCGGGAGCCTGACGCACCAGCAGATCGACGGCCCCGGGATCGCACAGTCCCGCCCCTGCTCGCAGGGTGTCGTCACGGTGGCTCTCCAGACTGTCCTCGGCCCGGGTGACCGCCGCGATGCCGCCCTGGGCCCAACGGCTTGCGGTTCGGGGGCCGCGCTCCTTGCTGAGCAGGAGGACCTTCAGGCCGGCGGGCAATTCCAGACAGGCCATCAGCCCGGCGGCCCCGCCCCCCACCACCACCACATCCCAGATCGGGGCCAGGGGTGGTCGAGGGCGGGGTGTCGAGGGCATGGGGCCACGAAAAAAAAGCCGCCGGAGACCGACGGCTTTCGGAGGGTCGCGACTTTAGGGGTTCAGCGGTAGACGCCCGCGTTGATGCGATCGTCGCCCTCGTTCAGGGCGATCGAGGGAGGGGTCACCGTGAAATTGTCCTTGTACTTCTCGAACAGCTCCTTCTGCCGATCCGTCAGATCCAGGTTGAGCACATCGTCGATCTCCTCGTAGGGACCACCGATCACGATCTTGCCGGCCAGGGTCGGATACATGCCGGGGAACTGCTGGAAGCTGCGCACGGGGGAGTTGTTGAGATCCACCTTGCCTTCGCGAGCCGCGATCTTCTCATCGGCGACGTTGCGGAGCTCCTCGGCCTGGACCGCCGGCGGCAGGAGCAGCGACACCAGCAGGCCGGCCATCAGCACGCCGCTCATGATCCAGGCAACCAGCCGTTTCATCGAAGTTCTCCGTGGTGTGGATCGGTGAGGATCGCCGTTGGATGCAGGCCTTGACTCGGAATCGTTCCGAGCAGGGTCAGGGGCAACGCTACAGGCCGGTCGGCGGATCAATCCCCACAGGGCCAAGGCTTTTGCAGTTCTTCAATTCCCGTCCCGCAGAGCCGCTCCGCCCCCTCTCACACGAGACCACTGAGCTGAGGGCTGAACAGCGAGGCGATCAGGAAAAGACCGTCCACCACCAGGGTGGTCACCAGGGTGGAGGCCGCCAGTCGCCCGCCTGGACCCGAGCGGCGGCAGCCGCGCGCCAGCAGCGTCAGAACGAATGCCAGGCCCAGCACCAGTGCCAGCGGGGCCGGCCGCAGCACCTGCAGGGCGGCCCCGTGGAGGAGAGCGGGGGCCTCGAGGACCGGGGCACTCAACACCTGTGGCCAGAGCGGCATCACCCCAGTGAGGGCCATGGCCCCATCGGTGCAGGCGGTTCCCAGGAGTGAGGCCAGATAGAAGAGGGCCCCGCTGCGCCAGCGCCCGCTGAGGCCGGCCAGAGCCAGGGGCAGAGCGAAGGCCTCGATCGGCAGATGCCAGAGGGGATGCAGTCGGCACCATCCCCAGAAGACGCAGCCGGCCAGCCAGCTGCCGCTGAAGCCCACCAGCAGCGGCCCGAAACCGCGCCAGCGCTCAGGGCCCCGCAGCTCCAGCAGCAGCCCGACGGTCAGAATCACGGCAGTGAAGAGCGTGGCGCTGCTGGGGTGGAGGCGGACCCAGGGGGCCTGAAGGAACACCGGCACCACCACCAGTGCGGCCGCCACCACGGGCAGAGTGGCGGCCGGGGACGCTCCAAGGAGGCTCCGGCGTGGCGTGCTGGGCCTGGGCCAGTCAAGGACGAGGGTCTCGGGGACCAGGGCGGACGTGGAGGGAGTGGCGGTGGCCCCGATCACCTGGTTCTGTGAAGAAAGGTATGCAACCTTAAGGGACGCCGGAGCCTGAGCCGCGGCCTACGCGGACATAAGGTCACTGGCTCCGCCGTGCCAATCCGCGCATGGGCTCTGCCCTCTCAGCCCCGGTTCCAGGTTTTCTCGAGGCCTGCTGGCATGCCCTCGTGCTCGGGATTGTGCAGGGGCTCACTGAATTCCTGCCGATCAGCAGCACCGCCCATCTCAAGGTGGTGCCGGTGCTGCTCGGCTGGGGCGATCCGGGAGTGGCCGTCACGGCTGTCATCCAGCTGGGAAGCATCGCGGCCGTGATCGTCTATTTCCGCCGCGACCTGGCGCAGGTGCTCACAGGGGTCAGCCGGGCCTCCCGCCACGGGCAGTGGGGGGATCCCTCGGCTCGGCTGGGCCTGGCCATGGCGATCGGCACCCTGCCGATCGTGCTGGCGGGCCTGGCCATCAAGACTCTGTGGCCTGCCTACGAGAGCTCACCGCTGCGCGGCATCACCTCGATCGCCCTGGTCTCGATCGTGATGGCTCTGCTGCTGGCCCTGGCCGAGCGGGTCGGTCGCCGCACGCGGGATCTTCCCCAGGTTCGCCCGCTCGACGGTCTGCTGGTGGGGATCGCCCAGGCCCTGGCGGTCATCCCCGGGGTGTCTCGATCCGGCAGCACCCTCACGGCCTCCCTCTTCGACGGTTGGCAGCGGCCTGCGGCGGCCAGGTTCTCCTTCCTGCTTGGGATCCCGGCCATCACCCTGGCCGGGCTGGTTGAACTGAAGTCGGCCTTTGCCAGCGGCGCCAGCCTGGGCCCGATCCCCCTGGTGATCGGCATCGTCTCGGCCGCCGTGGTGTCCTGGCTGGCGATCGCCTGGCTGCTGAGCTTCCTGCAGACCCACAGCACCTGGATCTTCGTGATCTACCGGCTGGTGTTCGGCCTGCTGCTGCTGCTCTGGGTCTGGAGGATGGGCCCTGCGGCCACCTGAGGTCCACTCCCGGACCCAGACTGCGGGTCTCTGCTCCAGCCTTTCCGTGTGGAACGAACCCTCTGCGGGCTTGCCCCTGGCCCCCGCGGATTCAGTGCGCCAGCCCCAGCCTGCCGTGGTGGCGACGGTGGAGCCTGGATCGATCGGGGACGAGCTCGGTTTTCAGCCCGGCGACAGACTGATCAGCGTCAACGGGGTGCGGCCCCGGGACCTGATCGATCTGCAGGTGCTGGTGGGAGAGGAGGAGCTGAGCCTGGAGGTCGAGGACCCCGACGGCACCCGCCACAGCGTCGAGCTGGAGAAGGATCCCGATGACGGCCTGGGGCTCGCCTTCACCGAGGCCCTCTTCGATGGGCTGCGCCAGTGCAACAACCACTGCGCCTTCTGCTTCATCGATCAGCAGCCCCCCGGGCGGCGCCGGAGCCTCTATGTCAAGGACGACGACTATCGCCTGAGTTTCCTCTACGGCTCCTACCTCACCCTCACCAACCTCACTGCCGCGGACTGGGAGCGGATCGAGCAGCAGCGGCTCTCGCCCCTGTTCGTCTCGGTGCACGCCACCGATCCCGAGCTGCGCAGCCGCCTGCTGGTGAACCCCCGCGCCGGGCTTTTGCTGAATCAGCTGGAGTGGTTCGCCGAACGTCGGTTGCAGATCCATGCCCAGGTGGTGGTCTGCCCGGGGGTGAATGACGGGCAGGCTCTTGAGCGCACGCTCCTGGATCTCGCCCGCTTCGGGGCGGGGGACTGGCCGGCGGTGCTCTCCACAGCCGTCGTGCCCGTGGGGCTGACCCGCTTCCGTCCTCCAGGAGATGGTCTCATCCCCGTGGATCGCGCCTGCGCCCGGCGGGTGATCGAGCAGGTGGAGCCGCTCCAGGCCAGATTTCAGAGCTCCTTCGGCAGCCGCTTCGCCTGGCTCTCCGATGAGTGGTACCTGATGGCCGGGTTTCCCCTGCCGGAGCGCGACAGCTACGAGGATCTGCCCCAGCAGGAAAATGGAGTCGGCAGCATCCGCGCCTTTCTCGAGGCCCTGGATCAGGCCACCCGTCGCCTGCCCAGGCGCCTGCCTGAGCCCCGTCGCCTCAGCTGGGTCGTTGGCGCCCTGGTGGCCGGGGCTCTGGGGCCGGTGGTCGAACGCCTCAATGCCGTCGAAGGCCTGACCCTGCGGCTGTACGGCCTGCCAAGTCCCTACTGGGGGCAGGAGCAGGTGGTCACCGGTCTGCTCACAGGCTCCGATCTGCTGGCGGGTCTGGCGGGCCAGGAGCTGGGAGATGAACTGCTGCTCCCATCCGTGATGCTCCGCCAGGGCGAGCCCGTCTTCCTGGATGATCTCGGCCTCGAGGAGCTGCAGCTGCGGTTGCCGGTACCGATCCGGTTGCTGCAGGGGGCGGATGATCTCGTGGCCGCCTGTCTCGGCAGCCCAGCTTCAGCTCACTAAGCTCTGCCGTAGTCAAGGGTTCTGGTGTGCGTCGCTCCTTCCTCGCTTCGGCAGCTCTTGCGGGAATGGTGCTCGTCCCTGTCCTTCAGGGGGTGAGCCGGGCCCAGGACGCCTCTCCACCTCCTGCGGCTGACCAGTCTTCCCCTGCCCCTGACCAGTCGGCCCCCACCCCCTCGGCTTCACCGGTGCCGATTCCCCTGGCTCCGGAGGTCAAGGGAAACCGGCCCAAGTCGGATCCCACCGTGCTGCCACCGGCGGCCACCCAGCTCGAACCCGATCTTCAGCCGCTCGCCTCCCCTCCCTCGCTGGCGCTGCCCACCAGGCCGGCCCAGGTCAAGATCCAGCAATTGCGGCCGCTGGGGCTGCGGGACGTGGAGACCCTGGCCGAAACCAACAACCCCAGCCTCAAGGCGGTGGCCTCCCAGGTGGATCAGGCCAAGTCCAACCTGCGTGCCCAGATCTCCGCCTGGTACCCGAACATCAACCTCGCCACCGGGAGCACCTTTCCGGCACTCACCAACAACTATCGGTTTCGTTTCAACCCCGATGCCACCGGACCATTCACCACGCAGGAGTCGCTGACCAGGGGCCAGACCCTCGGCGCTGCGATGAACATCGGCATCAACTGGGACCTGATCAACCCCCAGCGGGTTCCCCAGATCTCAGCAGCCCGCGACCAGTTCGAGCAGGCTCAGAACCAGTACCTGATCGCTCTGCGCGACCTGCGGCTGCAGGCGGCCCAGGCCTATTTCACGCTTCAGTTCGCCGATGAAGGGGTGCGGATCGGTCAGGAATCGGTCCGGGCGTCGCTGGTGAGCCTCAAGGATGCCCGGGCCCGTTTCCAGGCGGGGGTCTCCACGAAGCTGGAGGTGCTGCAGGCTGAGACCCAGCTGGCCCGGGACCAGCAGCTGCTCACCAACGCCCTGGCGGAGCAGTCGGTGGCGCGTCGCAGCCTGGCCTCCCTGCTGGATCTGCCCCAGAACGTCACTCCGACCGCCAAGGAGCCGGCTCGGGTGGTGGGCACCTGGATGCCCACGCTCCAGGAGAGCATCGTGGCGGCCTATGCCTTCCGTGAGGAGCTCGATCAGGTCATCCTGCAGATCTCCATCGCCAACAGCACTGCCAATGCCGCCATCGGCGCCGTTCAGCCGTTCCTGAGCATCGTCAACACCTTTGGCTGGGACCGCAGCAATGGCCAGACCGGGGTGCCCTTCGATCGGCCGATCAACATGGGCGCCTACACCTACGGATTCGACAATTCCGTCGGCCTGAACCTGCGCTGGAATCTATTCGACGGCGGCCGCGCCGCTGCCCAGTACCGCCAGCAGAAGCAGGCTGCCGAGGAGCAGCGGTTCAATTTCGCCGATCGCCGCGACCGGATCCGGCTGGAGGTGGAAACGAGCTTCTATTTGTTGCTTCAGAACAACCGCGACATCACCACCACCTCACGGGCGGTGATCTCCTCTCGCGAAGCGCTTCGCCTGGCCAGGCTGCGCTTCCAGGCCGGCGTCACCACCCAGCGGGAGGTGGTCGACAGCCAGCGCGACCTCACCCAGGCGGAGGTGAGCTATGCCCGCGCCGTCACCGACTACAACCGCCGTCTGGCGGAACTGAGGCGCCGCACGGGTCTTGATCAGGTGGCCTTCTGCCAGCCACCCTCCCTCCCCTCGAGCAAGCCATCCGGCGATCCCACCACCCAGATTCCGATCGAGCCCCAACCGTTGTTGCCGGCCTGTCAGTCTGAGGTGCGTTCGCCGGATGGGCGCGGTCCTCTCTCTCCCTAGAGAGCGCCCGTCGGGAGATCCCTGGGGGGGACCGGATGGCGTCGTTGCCTGAACTTGCGCTCCACCATGGCCCTCTCCAGCTCGCCCCCCAGCCTCTCGATCGCCAGCACGGTGCGGCTGGGACTGTTCCAGGGGAGCCTGGGCTTTCTGGCGGTGATCTTCGCCGGCATGCTCAACCGGGTGATGATCAGTGAGCTGGGCTTTCCCGCCCTGCTGGTGGGCGGAGCCCTGGCCTTCGAGCAATTCGTGGCCCCCTCGAGGATCCTTTTCGGCCAGCTCTCCGATGCCCGGCCCCTGGGGGGACGTCACCGCACCCCCTACATCTGGTTGGGAGCCGCGCTCTTCTGTGGCCTGGCGGTACTGGTGGTGCCGGTGATCTTCCGGCTCGCCGCCGCACGGGAGCTCGGAGATGGTCCTGCCATCACCATGGGCACGGCCCTGATCTGTGCGCTCTTCGCCGCCTACGGGCTGGCGGTTTCGATGGCCACCACCCCGTACCTGGCCCTGGTGATCGACCGCACTCAGGAGCGGGAGAGGCCCCGGGCGGTGGGCATCATCTGGTGCATGCTCACCGTGGGGATCGTGGTGGGGGCGGTGGTGATCTCCAGCAGCCTCAGGGGGCTTGACGGGGTCACCGACCCGATGGTGCTGGAGGCTGTGCTCTCCCGCTTCATGGTGCGGGCGGCCCTGGCGGTGATGGGTCTCACCCTGCTGGCCACCTGGGGAGTCGAGCCCGCCACGACGGCAATCCCCGGGCCCGTCAGCGGATCGTCCGGTCAGGCCCGTGACGATTCGATCACGTTGTCTCAGGCCTGGCGGCTGATCACCTCCAGCCGGCAGGTGGTGGTGTTCTTCCTCTTCCTGGTGCTCTTCACTCTGGCTCTGTTCATCCAGGACCCGATCCTGGAGAGCTATGGCGCTGATGTGTTCTCCATGCCGATTGCCGCGACCGCGTCGCTGAATGCCTTCTGGGGGGTGGGCACCCTGCTCGGCCTGGTGCTGGCGGGTTGGTGGATCGTGCCCAGGCTGGGTAAGTACGCCACGGCCCGGCTCGGTTGCCAGCTGATTCTGGCCTCGATGCTGCTGCTGATCCTTTGCGGTCTGGTGGGCCAGGTTTCCCTGCTTCAGGCGGTGCTCCTGCTCTTCGGGCTGGCCTCCGGCATCGGCACCAACAGCACCCTGTGTCTGATGCTCGATCTCACGCTGCCGGAAGCCGCTGGCACCTTCGTGGGTGTCTGGGGCCTGGCCCAGGCCTTCTCCCGCGCGTCGGCCAAATTGCTGGGAGGCGGATTGTTGGATCTGGGTCGTGCCATCATCCCCGGCCAGGGTCCTTTCCTTCCCTATGCCCTGGTGCTGGGCACGGCCGCGCTGATCGCCCTGGCGGCGCTGCGGGTGCTGGTCGCCGTCAATGTCCACCGATTCCGCGACGACACCTCCAGGCAGCTGACCCAGGTCCTGACCACCGAACTCGGATGACCGCCACCTTCTCAGCCATTCCATCCGAGGCTCTCCGGCTCACGGATCTGATCGATGCCGTTGCCGAGAGGCAACGAAAGGATTTCGGTCATATGGCCTCGGAAGCCAAGGCCGACGGCAGTCTGATCACCGCCTGTGATCGCTGGAGCGATGAAACCCTGGTTCAGGGACTGGACCTGCTCTATCCAGGAGAGGGGGTCCTCAGTGAGGAAGGGCGCAAGCTGGTGCCCTCCACCGCCGCCTACTGGGTGGTGGATCCTCTGGATGGCACCACCAACTTCGCTGCCGGGATTCCCTACTGGGCGATTTCCCTGGCCCGCTTCGAAGGGGGTGTCCCCGTACTGGCGGTGCTCGATGTGCCTCCCCTGCGGCAGCGGATCATCGCCGTGCGCGGGGTGGGCGCCTGGCGCAACGGCAAACCCCTGAAACCACCTGGCAACGAAGCCCAGGCGGCTGGGTGTGCCTCGCTCTGCAGTCGCTCGATCGGGGTGTTGCAGAAGCTGCCTGATCGGCGCTTCCCCGGCAAGATCCGCCTGCTTGGAGTGGCCAGCCTCAACCTGGTGAGCGTGGCCATGGGCCAGACCGTGATGGCCCTGGAGGCCACCCCCAAGATCTGGGATCTGGCCGCGGCCTGGCTGGTGCTGAGCGAACTGCAGTGCCCTCTGCGCTGGCTGGTGCGCAGCCCTGAGCAGCTGAACCCCGGCGACGACCATGGCAGCACCGATTTCCCAGTGCTGGCGGCCTGCAACGCAGAGACTCTGGAGCGCTTCATGCCCTGGGCTGAAGCGCTCCTGAAGGGTTGAGCGCATACGCGGGGGAAGGTGTGGTATGTTTTTGGACTGCGCGTGAGCCGAGAGGCGAGCGCTGCAGGGCTTACGAACCAGAGGGAGGCGAGAGCCGACCGCCGGTGTTGTAAGTTTCCAAAGCGGTCGGGAGACCACCGCGAGCCACCGGAGGCCGAGAGGCTGAAGGAGGAGCACCTGGACAACTAAAAAGTTTAGGAACTGACGCTTTTGCTGCGTCGGGTTCTGAAGCGAGGGATTGAGCGATGAGCTCCTGCAAGGGAGGCATGGCTTGGATGCCGAGCTGAGGAGTCTGACGAGATAGCAGCAAAGGTGTGAGGTCCCGTCAAAAGAAACAAGCATCAGGATTTTGCTTGAATTTTGAGAGGATCACTTTCACGGGTGAGCCTGTCAATGAATGTTCAGGCAGAAGACGGTGCGACCGGATCTGAGTGATTTGGAAAGTCGTTGCACGAGCAGCTGAAAGACGTTGCGGCGGCCCGATGGATGAGTGATCGAGACTCGATTGTCAGGGGAGACCCTGGTGAGGAAAGAGCGCGAAAGGTTGTCTGTGAGGGAAGCTGTGGCTGAGGTTGGTCTGTGGTGTGATGCACTCTCGAACCCTTCTGGCTAGAAGGAGGCCTTAACTGATGACTGACGAGAGTCAGGGAATTGGGTAATGGCGGCATCATTTGCGAGGAAAATTAGCGAAATTCAAGCGAAAGCGAGAATGAGGTTAATTGGAATTTACAGGAATGATGACTACAACGGAGAGTTTGATCCTGGCTCAGGATGAACGCTGGCGGCGTGCTTAACACATGCAAGTCGAACGAGCCTTCGGGCTAGTGGCGGACGGGTGAGTAACGCGTGGGAATCTGCCCTCAGGAGGGGGATAACGGCCGGAAACGGCCGCTAATACCCCATATGCCGAGAGGTGAAACGAATTTCGCCTGAGGATGAGCCCGCGTCTGATTAGCTAGTTGGTGAGGTAATGGCTCACCAAGGCATCGATCAGTAGCTGGTCTGAGAGGATGATCAGCCACACTGGGACTGAGACACGGCCCAGACTCCTACGGGAGGCAGCAGTGGGGAATTTTCCGCAATGGGCGCAAGCCTGACGGAGCAACGCCGCGTGAGGGACGAAGGCCTCTGGGCTGTAAACCTCTTTTCTCAAGGAAGAAGACATGACGGTACTTGAGGAATAAGCCACGGCTAATTCCGTGCCAGCAGCCGCGGTAATACGGGAGTGGCAAGCGTTATCCGGAATTATTGGGCGTAAAGCGTCCGCAGGCGGCCTTGAAAGTCTGTTGTTAAAGCGTGGAGCTCAACTCCATTTCAGCAATGGAAACTACAAGGCTAGAGTGTGGTAGGGGCAGAGGGAATTCCCGGTGTAGCGGTGAAATGCGTAGATATCGGGAAGAACACCAGTGGCGAAGGCGCTCTGCTGGGCCATAACTGACGCTCATGGACGAAAGCCAGGGGAGCGAAAGGGATTAGATACCCCTGTAGTCCTGGCCGTAAACGATGAACACTAGGTGTCGGGAGAATTAACCCTCTCGGTGTCGTAGCCAACGCGTTAAGTGTTCCGCCTGGGGAGTACGCACGCAAGTGTGAAACTCAAAGGAATTGACGGGGGCCCGCACAAGCGGTGGAGTATGTGGTTTAATTCGATGCAACGCGAAGAACCTTACCAGGGTTTGACATCCTGCGAATCCCTTGGAAACTTGGGAGTGCCTTCGGGAACGCAGTGACAGGTGGTGCATGGCTGTCGTCAGCTCGTGTCGTGAGATGTTGGGTTAAGTCCCGCAACGAGCGCAACCCACGTCTTTAGTTGCCAGCATTCAGTTGGGCACTCTAGAGAGACCGCCGGTGATAAACCGGAGGAAGGTGTGGATGACGTCAAGTCATCATGCCCCTTACATCCTGGGCTACACACGTACTACAATGCTACGGACAAAGGGCAGCAAACTCGCGAGAGCTAGCAAATCCCATAAACCGTGGCTCAGTTCAGATCGTAGGCTGCAACTCGCCTACGTGAAGGAGGAATCGCTAGTAATCGCAGGTCAGCATACTGCGGTGAATACGTTCCCGGGCCTTGTACACACCGCCCGTCACACCATGGAAGTTGGCCATGCCCGAAGTCGTTACTCCAACCCGCAAGGGAGGAGGACGCCGAAGGTGGGGCTGATGACTGGGGTGAAGTCGTAACAAGGTAGCCGTACCGGAAGGTGCGGCTGGATCACCTCCTAACAGGGAGACAATAACTGATCGTGATGTCTGGCTTAATTATAGCTAGGCCATGATCCTGTCATCTCGATGGTTAATCGGTACCTCAACCGACAGAGACGAAGCCAGAGGTTGCTCCAGCGATGGGGGAACCAACGAGCTGTCGTGGATGTCTTTTCAGTTCCTAAACTTTGTCTAGGTCACCCCGCAAGGGAATCCCTGGGCCATTAGCTCAGGTGGTTAGAGCGCACCCCTGATAAGGGTGAGGTCCCTGGTTCAAGTCCAGGATGGCCCATTCGTGTTTGGGGGTTTAGCTCAGTTGGTAGAGCGCCTGCTTTGCAAGCAGGATGTCAGCGGTTCGAGTCCGCTAACCTCCACTGACCAACCCGCCCGGATCGCGAAAGCAATGGGAGAGAGCTTGTGGTGGTGATTTTAGATGATTGTACTGACGAAGGACTCTAGCTTCCTTTCAGATGACAGTTCAACCAGGATCCTGAGGAATACAGGAGTTGGTAAAGGCTGTGATTGAAAAGACGCTGGACTCCAGCAGGATCAGCCGAGAGGTTGATTGATGCGGTGTTCAGTAGAACCTTGACAACTGCATAGGTAAGTCTGTAAATAAAGCATCTCATGGATGCTTCATGAACAGCTGTAGAAACCAGTGGCTTTGGCTGCTGGGATTGAAGCTTGTTTGTGGAGCGATTCTAGAGTAGGAGCCGAGACTCCACATTGCTCCTGGTTCTTGCCGAAAGAATCAGGTTTGATCTTGTTTTCAGAGACAGCGCCAGAGGAACTGGAGAAGTCCAGCTGCTCCAAAGTTGAGGACGAATGCAAGAGAATCTGCGTACAACCGCAGCAAGGTGGTGTGGAGATAAATTGGTCAAGCTACAAAGGGCTCACGGTGGATACCTTGGCACACAGAGGCGATGAAGGACGTAGTTACCTGCGATAAGTCTCGGGGAGCTGGAAACACGCTTTGATCCGGGAATTTCCGAATGGGGCAACCCCTAGAACGGCCAGCTGAATCCATAGGCTGGCACGAGCCAACCCAGCGAACTGAAACATCTTAGTAGCTGGAGGAAAGGAAAGTAAAAACGACTCCCTAAGTAGCGGCGAGCGAACGGGGAAGAGCCTAAACCGATGGTTTCGACCATCGGGGTTGTGGGACAGCAACGTGGACCAGTGACGTTAGTGGAAGCGTTTGAAAGGCGCGCCATAGAGGGTGAAAGCCCCGTACGCGAAAACGAATCTGGCCTAGCTGTATCCCGAGTAGTACGGAGCACGTGAAATTCCGTATGAATCTGCGAGGACCACCTCGTAAGGCTAAGTACTCCTGTGTGACCGATAGCGCAACAGTACCGCGAGGGAAAGGTGAAAAGAACCCCGGGAGGGGAGTGAAATAGAACATGAAACCGTGAGCTTACAAGCAATGGAAGCCCGACTGATCGGGTGACCGTGTGCCTGTTGAAGAATGAGCCGGCGACTTATAGGCACTGGCAGGTTAAACCGGGAATGGTGGAGCCATAGCGAAAGCGAGTCTGAATAGGGCGATCGTCAGTGTTTATAGACCCGAACCCGGGTGATCTAACCATGGCCAGGATGAAGCTTGGGTGATACCAAGTGGAGGTCCGAACCGACTGATGTTGAAAAATCAGCGGATGAGCTGTGGTTAGGGGTGAAATGCCAATCGAACCCGGAGCTAGCTGGTTCTCCCCGAAATACGTTGAGGCGTAGCGTCTAGTGCTATAGCAGGGGGGTAAAGCCACCGTTTCGGTGCGGGCTGCGAGAGCGGTACCAAATCGATACGAACTCTGAATACCCTGTGTGAAACTAGGCAGTCAGACTGTGGGGGATAAGCTCCATGGTCGAAAGGGAAACAGCCCAGACCGCCAGCTAAGGTCCCCAAATCAATGCTGAGTGATAAAGGAGGTGGGATTGCCCAGACAACCAGGAGGTTTGCCTAGAAGCAGCCATCCTCAAAGGAGTGCGTAATAGCTCACTGGTCGAGCGATCCTGCGCCGAAAATGAACGGGGCTAAGCATTGTACCGAAGCTGCGGATTTAACTTGTTAAATGGTAGGGGAGCGTTCCATGTGGGGTGAAGCGTTAGCGTAAGCGGGCGTGGACTGCATGGAAGTGAGAATGTCGGCTTGAGTAGCGAAAACATGGGTGAGAATCCCATGCCCCGAAACCCTAAGGGTTCCTCCGGCAGGCTCGTCCGCGGAGGGTTAGTCAGGACCTAAGGCGAGGCCGAAAGGCGTAGTCGATGGACAACAGGTCAACATTCCTGTACCTGTCATGTTTTGGGAAGGGGGACGGAGAAGGCTAGCCCAGCCAGATGTTGGTTACTGGTTCAAGCGTTCGAGGTGTTGAGGGGTGGTGAAAACACCCTGAGCTGAGGCGTGAGTACGAGCTGCTACGGCAGCGAAGTGGGTGATGTCAAGCTTCCAAGAAAAGCCCTATACCCGTTAAGGCATGACGGCCTGTACCCGAAACCGACACAGGTGGGGTGGTAGAGAATACCGAGGGGCGCGAGATAACTCTCTCTAAGGAACTCGGCAAAATGGCCCCGTAACTTCGGGAGAAGGGGTGCCACCGCAAGGTGGTCGCAGTGAAGAGGCCCAGGCGACTGTTTACCAAAAACACAGGTCTCCGCTAAGTCGCAAGACGATGTATGGGGGCTGACGCCTGCCCAGTGCCGGAAGGTTAAGGAAGCTGGTCAGCGCAAGCGAAGCTGGCGACTGAAGCCCCGGTGAACGGCGGCCGTAACTATAACGGTCCTAAGGTAGCGAAATTCCTTGTCGGGTAAGTTCCGACCCGCACGAAAGGCGTAACGATCTGGGCGCTGTCTCGGAGAGAGGCTCGGCGAAATAGAATTGTCTGTGAAGATGCGGACTACGTGCACCCGGACAGAAAGACCCTATGAAGCTTTACTGTAGCTTGGTATTGTGCCCGGGCTCTGAATGCGCAGGATAGGTGGGAGGCTTTGATCCATTGCTTGTGGGTAATGGTGAGCCAACGGTGAGATACCACTCTTTCAGAGCTAGGGTTCTAACCTTCACCCGTTATCCGGGGAGGGGACAGTATCAGGTGGGCAGTTTGACTGGGGCGGTCGCCTCCTAAAAGGTAACGGAGGCGCGCAAAGGTTTGCTCAGGCTGGTTGGAAATCAGCCGACGAGTGTAAAAGCAGAAGCAAGCTTGACTGTGAGACCAACAAGTCGAACAGGGACGAAAGTCGGCTTTAGTGATCCGACGGTTCTGAGTGGAAGGGCCGTCGCTCAACGGATAAAAGTTACTCTAGGGATAACAGGCTGATCTCCCCCAAGAGTTCACATCGACGGGGAGGTTTGGCACCTCGATGTCGGCTCATCGCAACCTGGGGCTGAAGTCGGTCCCAAGGGTTGGGCTGTTCGCCCATTAAAGCGGTACGCGAGCTGGGTTCAGAACGTCGTGAGACAGTTCGGTCCATATCCGGTGCATGCGTAAGAACATTGAGAGGAGTTCTCCCTAGTACGAGAGGACCGGGAGGAACGCACCTCTGGTGTACCAGTTATCGTGCCAACGGTAAACGCTGGGTAGCCATGTGCGGAGAGGATAACCGCTGAAAGCATCTAAGTGGGAAGCCCACCTCAAGATGAGTGTTCTCATGGCTTAAGCCAGTAAGGTCACGGGAAGAACACCCGTTGATAGGCTCTACGTGGAAGCGCAGCAATGTGTGAAGCGGAGGAGTACTAATAGACCGAGGGCTTGACCAACACTTGGCCTTGCTCAAGACGAGCATGAGCTGCGGAGTTTGCAGACAGAGGAGGCGAAAGCCAAATCAGTTACCTATGTAGTTCTCAGGGATCACCTGAGAGCGAACAGATTCTTTCCTGGTGTTCATGGCACTGTGGCCCCACTCCGATCCATCTCGAACTCGGTTGTGAAACGCAGTAGCGGCGACGATAGTTGGAGGGTAGCTTCCTGCAAAAATAGCTCAATGCCAGGATAAAACAATCTGAACGCTCAATGATCACTCCAGCGCAGCTGAGAGGAGATGAGAGAAGCCACCTGCGGGTGGCTTTTTTTATGGCCGGGGCCTTGTCCTTTCTGTGAGTGGTCGCTGCAGTGATCTCCGGCAGCCTGCAATGGAGCTCAGCCAAGGGTCACATGCCGTCCTGGCAGGGAGCGTTTAGGCTGATCTTGATTTCTACCTGCTTGGCACGACGTGGATGCTTCGGAGGCCGATCAACAACGGATTGATCGTGCCGGGAAGCGCCTGAAGAGGTTTGTGCGCCGGTTGTGGTGGTCTTGCCGACTCTGGAATCATTTTGATTGCGTTGATCTGAGTGCAGCTTTTGCGTATCACACACTTCAATCTTTTTTTCCGATTCTCCTGATCATTCTTGCTCTGGCCAGTTGGATCCTGGGGCGGGATGATGGCCTGACCAGTCAGATCCTTGATTGGACCTCACAGCTGTTGCCGGAATCGGCTCAACGGGTCGTGCAATCGACTTTACTTCAACTGTATCGGCAAAGGGGTGGAGCCGGCTTTCTTGGTGTGGCGGTGTTGTTGATCACCGCAAGTAATGCCTATCTCAGCCTGCAGCGAGGCACTGATCATCTCTGGTCCTTGCGCTTCAAGCGTCAATTCCGGACTCGGATAGCTGAGGCACCGCTGCCCGTTTTGCAGAACGTGGTGCTTGTGGTCAGGCGTTTCCTGATGTTGCGTCTGAAGGCCACGATGTTCCTGTTGGCTGTGGGAACCTTGTTCGTGATGGATCAACTGACCGTCAACCTACGCTTCATGGGGTTTGAGACCTGGCGAGGTCTGACGGCAGCTCCTCTTGCCTGGCTGTATCACTACCTGTTTCCTGTTTCAGCCCTGGTTGATCTGTTGGTGTCTTTGTTGGTTGCTTCGTTGGTGTCTCTTGGCTTATTGCGATTGTTGCCCTCTCGGAGAATCAGTTGGCATCTGCTGTTGCCCGGTTCAGTTCTCGTTGGATCTGCATACACACTGTTGAACCTGGCCGTCGGTCGAAGCATCGTGTCTCTGGGTACACGATTCCAGGCCTATGGCTTGATCGGTGGGGTCCTGGTGCTGACTCTGTGGGTCTGGCTACTGGGTCTGATCTACTATTTCGGTGTGGCCTACAGCGTGGTGTTGGCCACCTCAGGCTCAATGACCTCTGAGTGCTTTGACCTCGGAGATGGTCTCACTCATGATGTCTTTACTCAGGTCTCTCCCCCTGACAGGGGGGATCCCAGGGGGTGACCCGCTGATGGCTCTTCGGAGATCCGCACCGGTCCCTGATGCAAGATCCCGCAGGAGTGAGCGACGATGATCAGAGCTGAAGATGTCGTGTTGGCCAAATCAACTCTGACCCTGCGTCCACTCCCCACGGCCGTGCTGTTGCTGTGCGCTGGGATCGGTGCCTGTGTCGTGGGGACGTTCTTCACCCTGACCCTGGTTCCAGTGCTGATGGTGGCCGGTTTTGTCGCGGCTTTTCTGGTCGGCGCGTTGGTCTGTGCCTGGGCCGGTGTCGAGGCACTCGCGGCGCTTGAGCGCTGGTTGGAGCGTGATTCACGGTTTCAGCGCTGATGAATCGCCAGTTGCCCTGGTTCTGGATCCTTCTGGTCGGACTGTTGCTGGCCGCCCCCACCCCGCTGGGCCGCCTTCTGCTGGACCTGCTGGGTGGACTCACTCTGGCCGTGCTGCTGCTGCCATTGCTTCTGGCCGGTGCCGGAGCGGTTGCCTTTCAGGTCCTGAAGAGGCGGGTTCGGACCTGTACGGTCTGCGGTCTCACCAGCATGGCCTCAGGAACCTGCCCCGCCTGTGGTGCTCCGCTTCCCACCAGCAGAACTGAAAGTGGTGCTCCAGAGCCCTATGCCCAGTCTGCTCCTGCCGACCAGGAGTTGCCCAGGGGCCTCGCCGGCTGGCTCTGGACAGGCGGCGGACGGCCCTCTGAAGGATCTCCCGATGAAGGTAATCTCGATGTCAGCGATGTCACGATTGATGTGGAGTCGAAGGATGTGGACTCGCGTTGATCGCTGATCACGAAGGCCATAGGCTGTCACGATTCCGTTGGCGGAGTTGCTGAAATGTTCCTGTTGTGTGGCGGACGCAGGACTTGTTTGATACAGAAATATAATTGTCGCCGGGTCAAGGTTCTTTCAGACTTTGACGGCTGATCTCCAAGAGGCGTCGTTCTCTCATGAAGAGAAAGAATGGGGCCGCAAAAGCGAAGGCAAGCGTCACACTGCCAAGCAGAACGATCCAGAGTCCCCGCATCTTCAGTCGGCGTGCTTCGCTGATGATCCAGATGGTGACGGCAGTCGCTCCAATCAGCAGATCACGCGACAGTGAACGCGCCGCTGGGTTGGCGTTGGC
Organism: Synechococcus sp. CBW1107; assembly: GCF_015841355.1. NCBI lineage: Bacteria > Bacillati > Cyanobacteriota > Cyanophyceae > Synechococcales > Synechococcaceae > Synechococcus > Synechococcus sp. CBW1107. Next base: position 959,450 of record NZ_CP064908.1, on the reverse strand, counting down.
TAACTCGATGAACTGTGACAGGTCGAAGGCCTGGCCGTAGTCGCGGATGAATTCAGCGTTGGCCAGCCAGGGGAAGATGGCGCCTGACACGGCCAGAGCCAGGTACACCCATTGCAGCCATGGCGATGGCGGAGACGCCGTGTTCACCACGACGGCGACGGTGGTCCCATCGCTGCTCCCTGAGACGGCCTTGTTGCTCGCTGGTGTCATGCTTCGGGCTCAAGAGCATTCAGGTCTAGCTCTTCCACTTGCTGCTGCACCTGCTGCAGCACCTCCTCGCAGCGATCGGCGTAGGCCACTGCACGTTTGTACAGCCCCGCCATGGTTTCCACCTCCAGGTCTTCCGACTGCAGTGCCGCCAGGGTGAGCTCAAGGGCCGTCCGGCTCTGGGCGAACGTCAGCTGCTGGGTCTCCTCAAGCCAGCTGTCTTCTGCCGGCGTTTGCGAGGGGGGGGGCTGGCGCTTGCGGGTGCTCATGGCTGCGGGTGCTCGTGACGACGTCCGGTGACTCGGGCGTCGGCGGTCCCATCCAACCACTGAATCCGCAGGCCCTCGCCCTCCTCCACCTGCTCGATCGAGCGCAGAAGCTGGCCGGCTTCGCTGCGCACCAGACAGAACCCTCGCTTGAGCAGTTGGCTGGGCGAGAGGGCCTCCATCAGCTGGCGCCGTTGCTGCAGGTGTGCCTGGTGCCGCTGCAACAGCGCCTGGGGCTGGAGCTGCTGCAGCCGCTGCCGCTGGGCGAGCAGCCGTTGCCGCTCCCGATCCACTCTCCAGCGCAGGGTCTGCCGCAGTTGCTGCTGCCGCTGCCGCAGTTCCTGGCGCAGGGTTCGCTGGTCGGGCAGCAGAGCCACGATCGCCGCTGTCGGCGTAGCGGCCCTGTAATCAGCCACCAGGTCGGCGATTGTGGTGTCGTCTTCGTGGCCGAGACCGGTGACCACCGGCAGGTTCAGGGCCGCCAGGCCGAGGGCTACCTCCTCAGTGTCAAAGACGGCGAGATCTTCGCGGCTGCCGCCCCCTCGAGCCAGCACCACGGCTTCGATGCCCAGGCGACCGGAGGCCTGGCCCACCAGCTCCAGGGCCGTGCAGATGCTGGCCTGCACGGCTCCCTGTACGGGGATCGGCACAACAAGAATCCTGGTGGCAGGCCAGCGTTCGGCGGCGGTGCGCAGCATGTCGGCCAGGGCGGAACTGGGGCTGCTGGTGAGCAGCGCGATCACCGCAGGGCATTCAGGCAGGGGCTGTTTGCGGGCGGGATCGAACAGGCCGCTGCCCTCAAGGCGCTTCCTGACCCGCTCGAACTGGCGCAGGACGCTGCTCAGGCTGGGGCGGATGTCGAGAGCCTGGACGCAGAGACTGGCCCGCGCACCCCAGAAGTTGAGCTTGCCGACGACGATCACCCCATCGCCATCGGCTGGGGTGAAGCTCAGGCGAGGCAGTTGAGACGCCCAGACCACCGCCGTGATCGAAGCCGTCTCATCCAGCAGCGTCATCCAGAGATGACCTTTTTTCAGCTGCGGACGCGAAACCGTGGCCTCCAGCAGGAATCGGGGAGCGAAACCGCGATCCAGCAGGGTCCCGATCGAGCGGTTCAGGTCACTGACGCTGTAACGGGGCAGAGGCTGACCGCCGGTTTCTGCCGCCCGCTCCGGGGCTCCGCTGGTCGTGAGGCCTGTCAATGCTCGAGCCGCCCGTAGCAGTACCCCCAGTAGAGGCTGATCGCCGAGGCCGTCAGGAAGAGCAGGCGGCCGAGCGGGTGATCGAAACGAATCAGCCCAGCTGTGGCGATCACCAGGACCGTGCTCAACAGGCGTGAGCCATCACGTCGATTCTTGACGAAGAACGGAGCCAAAGGCACGAACCGCCGAGGGAGTCGATGATTCTGGCTGACGGCTCAGGCGAGGAGGGTGTGGGCTCTCAGCCCGCCACTCCGGCCAGAGCGGAGATGACGGAGCAATTGAAAACCCCACCGCCTCCACCTGACGGAGACGATGGGGTTGTCACGACCAGGCCCGATGACGAGCGTGGAAGGATCTCGATCTCTCAACCCAGGCCGATCTGGGAGAGAATGCCCTGACCGGTGAGGAGTTCGGTGGCCAGGCCGATCACGAAACCGAGCATGGCCAGGCGGCCGTTCCAGGTTTCAGCGAAGTTGACGAAACCGAAGCGAGGTTGGGTGGCGTCAGACATGGTTGGGTCCAGTGGGCCTGCTAAGTGTAACGAATCTTGGAGCTGACTTGACGTTGGGCTGCGGTCGATCCGTTGTTCGGATTTCCGGCCTGCCGATCTGACTCGCGGAGCCGCGACTCCGTCTCCTCGGGGCCGCTCCCATGACCAGCTGAGACTGCCAGGGGAGCAGCCACTGCCCGAGAGGTGCACCGGCCGCGCCCTTCGTTGGCCAGGGGGCCAGCTTCGGCTGACTCAGGGAGCTCCAGCTCCGGCCGAATCCTGACCGCTGCGGCTCTGGGCGCGACTGGTGGAGGCCGTGGGGACGGCCTGGGAGGGATCTTCGGGCCAGGGATGTCTGGGGTAGCGCCCTCTGAGCTCCCGGCGCACCTGGGCGTAGCTTCCCCGCCAGAAACCTCCCAGATCCTGGGTGATCTGCACCGGGCGCCTGGCTGGGGAGAGCAGATGCAGGCTCACAGGCAGCTCACCCTCCAGAACTCTGGGCCCTTCGCTCAGGCCAAAGAGTTCCTGGAGTTTCACGGCGAGGACAGGTCCGCCACTGCCGTACTCCAGCCTGGCCCTGCGCCCGGTCGGAAGGATGACCTGGCTGGGGAGCAGGCGTTCCAGCTCCTGGCGTCGCTCCCAGGCCAGACCGCTCCAGAGCGCCTCCTTCAGGTCGATCTGGCGCAGATCGTCCAGGGTGCGAAGGCCCATCAGCTGATCCCCGAGCCACTCCTCCAGTTCTCGTTCCAGCGCCCTCTCGTTGCGGTCGGGCCAGGGTCCTCCCCGGCGAGTGTGGGCGAGGGTGAGCCGGTGCTGGAGGTCTCGGCTGTCGCGGGTCCAGGGCAGAACCCCCAGTCCGAGCGAACGGATGCCTTCCAGCAGCGCCGTCAGCACTGCCGCGTCTGGTGGATCGTCCCAGGGGCGTCGCTCCAGCACCAGAGCCCCGATCCGTCGCTCGATCACGGCCCGCACCCGTCGCTCAGCCGGCTCCCAGCTCACCAGCGGCAACTGGCAGCCCTGCTCGGCCTGAAGCCTCTCGAGGCTCTGGCGCTGCAGCGGCAGGGCCTGGAGGATGCGCACATCGCTGACGCTGCCATCCACCGTGGCCACCGCCAGGCAGATGTGGCCAGCCAGGGGATCATGGGCCGGGAGCTGGGCGCCACGGCCACTGCGCATGAGAAAGCGCCCCTGTCCCTCCGGGCGTGCCAGCACGATCCGCTCAGGATAGGCACAGCTCAGAAGCCATGCCGCCGCCTCAGCCTCCGCCAGAGAGGAACGGCCGGCTGGCAGGGAAGTCGCCTGCACCTGCTGCAGGAGCTGCCGGCAGAGTTGCCTGAGCGGCCCACGCCGGGGGTCTCGCCCGTCCTGGCGCAGCCAGTCGAGGCGGGTCATCAGGTCGCTGCCCGCCCCCTGGCCCGCCAGGGGATCGCGTTCGCTGAGCAGAGTCGCCAGCTCGCAAGCCAGCCGGGCCCTGCCCAGGCGCTGGCCCTCCAGCAGCATGTGAGCCAGGCGGGGATGCAGTCCCAGCTGGCCCATGGCCCGGCCATGGGCGGTGAGAACACCCTGCTGGTCGACGGCGCCCAGCTGAGCGAGCAGCTCCAGTCCCTGGCGCAGGGCGGCCTGCGGCGGCGGGTCCAGCCAGGGGAGTGATTCCCCCAGCCCGGCCCCCCAGCGGGCGAGTTGCAGCACCAGGGGCAGTGGATCCGCTTCCAGCAGCTCGGGCGGGTCGTAGGCCGGCCGCCGCTGCTGCTCGGCCGCCGACCAGAGCCGGACGCAGCGCCCGGGCCCCAGGCGCCCGGCCCGTCCCCGCCGCTGCTCGGCGCTGGCCATGCTGGCGGGCACGGTGACCAGCCCGTCCATGCCGGTGCGGGGATCGAAGCGGCTGCGCCGGCTCAGACCGCTGTCGACCACCAGGCGAACGCCCTCGATGGTGAGGGAGCTTTCGGCGATGGCGGTGGAGAGCACCACCTTGCCGCCCACCCGGCGGCTGGCGTCGATGACGCGGCTCTGGGCGTCAAGAGACAGCCCACCGTGCAGGGTCTGGAGTTCCGCCCGCTGTCCCCAGCGGGTGGCTTCGATCGCCCGCTGCGCCTGCTGAATCTCCCGTTGCCCAGGCAGGAACACAAGTGCCGTCCCGGCATCATCCTCTGCCTCCCTCAGCCAGTGGTCCTCCAGGGCGCGCACCACCTGGGCCCCGAGGGACTCCCTCTCCCTTGGCGGTTGGTGGTGCAGCTCCACCGGATGGCTGCGCCCCTCGCTGCTGATCACCACCGCTTCCGGCAGGTGCTGGCTGAGGGGTTGCAGGATGAGTGTGGCCGACATCACCAGGAGCCGCAGCTGAGGATTCAGCAGGGGGCGGGCTTCCCGCAGCAGGGCCAGGGCGAGATCAGCGTCGCTGCGTCGCTCGTGAAATTCATCGAAGATCACCGCCGCCACGCCATCCAGGGCGGGATCGTCCTGAAGGCGCCGCAGGAACAGGCCATCGGTGAGCACCTCCAGGCGGGTGGCCCTGGAGCAGCGCTGCTCCAGCCTCACGCGATAGCCCACCCTCGCGCCCACCGGCTCGTTGAGGGCTGCGGCCAGACGGGTTGCCGCGGCTTTGGCCGCCAGCCGACGCGGCTCGAGCATCAGAATGGTGCCTTGAGGCTGCTCGCCGGAGGCCAGGTGCTGCAGCAGGGCCAGGGGGACGCGGGTGGTCTTGCCGGCCCCTGGCGGGGCCTGGAGAAGAAGGGTGCCGCCTGGTGGGAGTTGGCGCACGATCTCCGGCAGAAGCGGGTCGATCGGCAGCGCTTCCCCGTGGCGGCTGAAGGGGAAGCCCATGGTGTTCAGCGGGGGCTGATGGACCCCGCAGGGGAAGGCATCTGAAGTGGTGCCACGCGGCTCAACCGAGGAGCCGCAGGACAAGGGCCAGCAGGGCAGTGCTGAGCAATCCCAGGGATGCCAGCAAGCGCACAAGCGGCCCGACGGACAGGCCCAGAGAGGACATGAAGAAAATCGGAAGAAGTGGATACCAGTGTTTTAACGCCGCCCGGTGGGGTGGGTGGTGTTGATGGCCACGTTTCGTAGCCACACGTTGGAATGACCACAGAGCCAGGCGCCGCTGATCAGCGCACGTGACGGGCGCCGTCCACCGGGTGGTACGACTCTCCGGTGGTTTCTTCGTAGACGATCGCCGGAAGACCCGTCTCGAACATCGTCTGGAGGGCCTCTTTGAGGTAGGGGTTCCAGCCACCGGTACTCACCTTGCCGTGTCGCACGGTCCAGTCCCAGGTGCCCTGCAGATCGCGAGGGATGCGACCTTCACGATCGCGGCGAGCCACCAGGTCCTGGGATTCCACCAGCCCCACCAGAATCGGATCCTTGCCGTAGGCGGGCGTGAGGCTCAGCTCCAGGCGGATGGGGTCATCCTTGATCAGGTGAAGACGGAAGCGGGGGGGCAGCTTCAGCCCGCGCAGCACAGCAGCCACGATGCGTGTTTTCTGATCCAATTCTCGGCCTCCGCCAGAACTCGGGTTCACCATCCGGTTGTACCAGCCGGATGGTGAACCCCAAGATATGAAGGAGCCGGATCAGTCGGACTGGGCCGGCAGCCTGGGGGGATCGTTGTCGCCACCGAAGCGGACGGTGAGCAGATCCTCAGAGGTGATCTGTCCATCAGCATCCAGCAGCTCGGGATGGATGGTGAGCCTGCCCGTGCGGTCTACAGCCGGCTGGGCAGGGTCAGCCTGAGTGGAAGCCATGGAACTTGGGACCCCGGCGTCGCCTGGGCGTGGGACGGCCGAGAACCCCCGCCCCATCACCTTGAAGGCCTGCCAGAGGAGAAGCAGCATGCAGGAGCCGTAGAGGATCGGAAAGATCTGAGACAACAACGGTGCCATCGGCGTCTCTGCGGTGCTGGGGGAAATCCCGCTCACGCTTCCATCATTGCCTGGATGAGGCTCCCTGGGCGAGCTTCCAGGCCCAGAGACTGCTGCAAGCGGCCCCGAAGGCAAGGAAGACCAGCAGCAGGGAGCTCGTATCCATGGATCGTTTACAAATCTTTGTTAAGCCTAGGTGGTCCCCCGGCCGTTCGTGTGGCTGGTGCCGCTGCACTTCGTCACACCTTGGCGGGTGACCGGCCTTACCTGCAGGCCGCCACTGCCGTTACGGTCCAAAAATCCTGTGTGCATCCCTGCCGTGACGACCATGAATTCCCGCTGGCGCCGGTCCCTGCGCCCTGTTCTGCCCCTGGCCCTGCTGCTGGGATCTCCCCTGCTGCCCCTGGTCCCCCTGCCTGCCCCGGCAAGGCCTGCGGCGGCCGCCTCCCTCACCCGCCAGTCGTTCGTGGCCGATGCGGTGCGCCGCTCCGGACCGGCCGTGGTCACGATCGACACCGAGCGCACCGTGGTGCGCCCGGGCAGCGGTGGACTGCCGCCGGGGATGATGCTCGATCCCTTCTTCCGGCGCTTCTTTCCCCAGGCCCAGCAGCCGACTCAGCGCACGGAGCGAGGCCAGGGCAGCGGCGTGATCTTCCAGTCCGATGGGCTGATCCTCACCAATGCCCATGTGGTCGAGAAAACAGACCGGGTCTTCGTGGGCCTCAAGGATGGCCGTCGCACCGAGGGCAAGGTGATCGGCCTCGACAACCTCACCGATCTGGCCCTGGTGCGGCTGATGGAGCCTGGACCCTGGCCGGTGGCCCCCCTGGGCAATTCCGATGCTCTTCAGGTGGGGGACTGGGCCATCGCGGTGGGAAACCCCTATGGGCTCGATAACACCGTGACCATGGGCATCATCAGCAACCTCAACCGCAATGTGGCCAAGCTTGGAATCACCGACAAGCGGCTGGATCTGATCCAGACCGACGCGGCGATCAATCCGGGCAATTCCGGTGGCCCCCTGCTCAATGCCGACGGTGAGGTGGTGGGGATCAACACCCTGGTGCGCTCGGGTCCCGGCGCTGGTCTGGGATTTGCCATTCCGATCAACCGGGCCAGGGAGATCGCCAATCAGCTGCTGGCCACGGGCCGGGTCAGTCATCCGATGATCGGCGTGGGGCTGGACAACCTTCCCCCCGAGCTGAAGCGCAGTCTCAGTGGCGGTGCGCTGGTGCGTTCGGTGATGCCTGGAGGCCCGGCCTCAAGGGCTGGTCTGCGCAGTGGAGACGTGATCGTGGCGGCGGCAGGCAAGCCGGTGGCCGGTCCGTCTCAGATGGTGGAGGCCGTGGAGGCCAATGGTGTAGGGCGGCCGATGGCCCTCAAGGTGATGCGGAGCGGCACGCCGGTTCAGCTTGAGGTGGTGCCCACGGGCATGGACAGTGTGAGGGGACGGACCAGGTGAGTGCCGTCGAGACGAGGGTCCCTGAAAGACGGGGAGCTCCATGGTCACCATGGAGCTCCCATACAGACAGGATCAGGGCCGATCCCGGATTCAGAGCACATCCATCGAGCCGTTGACACTCGGCTGGGAGGAGTTCTCACGCGACAATCCAGGAGCTGACTTCGGCAGGCCTCCGAACTTGGTGGGGGTTCCCAGCTGCTGGCGCATGATCCATTCCGTGGCGGCTTTCTGGGTGTGCCAGGCCTGAAGCAGTTGCTTGGCCAGGCCGCGCAACGACTGGGGATCCCCAGTGGAATCGATCATGCGGCTCATGCGCTCCAGCTCAAACTTTTGGCCGAGACTGAGGGCGAGCGGTTCGGACATACGAGGCATCGCGACGGGGCAGTGAAGCCATGCCAATGCTACGAAGTGTTTCGGGTGCTCGCGTAGCGACCGGTACAGAGTTACCGATTTCCTGTCAGGATCTGCCCATGGTGCCGGGGCTCAGTGGTGTTCCCGGAGCTGCTCCACGCACTGGGTGATGCACTCGCCGTCGTCGAGGGAGCAGGTGGTGATGCACTCGAAGTAGCTCTCCACCGAATCGCCGCCGCCGTCGTCGTGGCCGAGGCTGGTGGCGGTGGTGATCACGGCCATGCCCATGGCGGCTTGGGGGGAGCCCGCTCCGCCTGGGCTGGCCGGGGGATGGCCGAAGGAATGGGTCATGCGCCGGACCTGGATATGGGGATAAGGTCAGGATATGGAGATCATTCCGGCGGGTCCAGACAGTTGAGTCTTTCTGCCTACTGAAAGATGAAGTTGTTTGTGCTTGCTTTAGAGATTAAGTTGATGCGGCTCTGAAGGGCCGTTCAGTGCTCGTTCAGCTTCCTCCCCGGGAGCGGCGTGCCTCGCTCTTGGCCTTCTGCTTCAGCCGGTTGGCCTCCTGGCGGGCCTGCTTCGCCCGTTCCTGCTCGGCGAGGCTGAGGGCTTCGGCCTCCTCGGCTTTTTTCTCCAGGTAGTAGGCGTAGTCGCCCCGGTAGAGCACCAGTTCGCCCTCGCGCAATTCGACGATGCGGTTGGCCACCTGGGAGATGAAGTAGCGGTCGTGGGAGACGATCAGCGCGGCTCCTTCGTAGCCCTGCAGGGCCGACTCCAGCATCTGCTTGGCGGGAATGTCGAGGTGGTTGGTGGGTTCGTCCAGCACCAGCAGGTTGCAGGGGCTCAGCAGCATCAACGCCAGGGCCAGTCGGGCCTTCTCGCCGCCGCTGAGCTGGCCCACCGCCTTGAACACGTCGTCGTTGCTGAAGCCGAAATTGCCCAGCAGCGAGCGAACCTGGGTCTGGGTCCAGTCGGGCACGGCCTCGAACAGGGTGTCGATGACGCTGCGCCCGAGATCAAGGGCTTCGGCCTGGTTCTGCTCGAAGTAGCCCGCCACCACGTTGTGCTCCCCCAGACCGGCCTGCCCCCCGTCGGGGGGTTCCAGCCCCATCACCAGGCGCAGCAGGGTGGATTTACCCGCCCCGTTCGGACCGACGAAGGCGATGCGATCCCCACGTTCCACCTCGAGACTGGCTCCCAGAAAGAGGATCTTGTCGCCGTAGCTGTGGGTGAGGTCGTCGATCACAGCGACCTGGCGGCCTGATCGGGGAGCCGGCGGGAACTGGAAGCGCGGGCCGGAGACGCCCTCGAGAGGGGCCTCGATCCGCTCCACCTTCTCCAGCAGCTTCTCGCGGCTCTTGGCCTGCGTGCTGCGGGTGGCGCTGGCACGGAAGCGATCGATGTAGGCCTGCTGGCTGGCCAGTTCCTTCTGCTGGCGCTCGAAGGCGGCCTGGCTGGCTTCCCGTTCCAGGGCCTTCTGCTCCAGGTGCTGGCTGTAATTGCCCAGGTAGGTGCGTGAGACACCGCGCTCCGTTTCAACGATCAGGTTGCAGACCCGGTCGAGGAAGGCGCGGTCGTGGCTGACCACCACCATGGGCACCTCCTGCTCGAGCAGATACCCCTCCAGCCACTGGATCGTCTCCACATCCAGGTGGTTCGTGGGCTCATCCAGCAGCAGCAGATCGGGATCCTGAAGCAGGATCTTGCCCAGGGCGATGCGCATCTGCCAGCCGCCGGAATAGGCCCCTACCGGCTCTTCGGCCCCCTCGGGAGTGAAGCCGAGGGTGGGCAACAGTTTGTCGATGCGCGCATCGAGCTCGTAGCCGTGCAGCGCTTCGAAGCGGCTGTGCAGCCGGCCCAGCTCATGGATCAGCTCATCGAGGTGGCGGGGATCACTCGCCGCCTGATCACTGGCCATCTCGTGCTCCACCCGGTGCTGGCGGACCAGCACATCGGCCGCCTCGCCGAAGGCCTGGAAGAGCTCCTCCCGCACGCTGCGGTCCAGATCCACGTCGAATTCCTGACGCAGGTAGGCGATGCGGGGATTCCCCTGGCGCACCACCTGGCCCGAGCTGGGTTCCTCAAGGCCGGCGATCAGCCGCAGCTGGGTGGATTTACCGGCCCCATTGACGCCCACCAGACCGACCCGGTCTCCGGCCTTGACCTCCCATGTGACATCCCGCAGCACCTCGCCTGTGGGATAGATCTTCGAGACACGTTCCAGACGGAGCACGGTTTGGGCGGATCGGCTGTGAAACGTCATCATCTCCGCTCGGCCCGATCGCGGTTGCTCGCTCCTCGCCAGATGGGCGGATCCGCTCGCGTGCGGGGCAGACTGCAAGTCTTCTCCCGCCACCGCCCTTGATGGTGAAACGTCTGGAGCAGGTGGCGGCGCTCGTGGTGGCGGCCGGCCTGGCGATCGTGAGCTACTGGCTCTTCTTCAGCTGGGCCCAGGGGGGGCGTGAGCTGCGCGAGAAGCCTCGCCAGGGGCCGGCCATTCAGTCCGAGCCATCGTCAGTCCCCGGCGAGCGGCAGAGGCCCTGAGCTGAGCGAGTGACGGCCTGCCTGGGGTCAGAGCCCTCCGCGGGCCTTGATCAGCCACTGTTTGCTGTCCAGGTCGTCGAGGGAGGCCAGATGCTCCCGGACCGAGGCCTCGGTGACGGGCAGATCGAACTCGGCTCCCATGGCGATGATCCGCTCGATCGTCCCTTTGGGATCCTGCAGGGCCTGGCGGAACAGGGCCTGGGTGAGGACTTCATCGGAGCGGATCCGCTCGTAGAGCGCGGCGGCGTTGGCCGCGGCGGCCGGTTCGGGCGGGTGCTCGGTCATGGGTACTGGCCTGGCGATAACAGGCGGAGCTCTCACCATGGCACCCTATGGCGGCTCACCAGCCAGGGCTGGATTTTGTTGGCTGTTGTTGGAGGTGTCACGGCGGCAGGCGCCGGCTCAGGCGGCTGGCGCACCCCCCGCCCCCGGGATGGCTCAGCTCGATCAGGGCGCCCCAGGCGCCAGGTCAGCGGGTGGAGGTCGCTGGCCACGCCGTCGGTGACAGGGCTGAAATGGTGCCGTCCAGCAACGATGACTCCTGCCTGAATCCGTCAGGAGAGGCGAACAGGATCAGAACGACTCCCGCGGGCCGACCGGAAGAATGAAGTCCTGGTCCAGGACTGCCGCCGCTCAACCGCTGGCGAGGGGGGGCAGTCAGGCGGGAAGACCCCTTCAGGCGGCCTGAGGCGGCTCCACCGATTCGCCTGATTCGGTTCCGCCGGTTGGCCTCTCCAGGCTGCGGGCCTCCAGGCAGAGCAGCTGGCGCAGCTGGGCGTAATTGGCAGCCAGGGGCTGGCGACCTTCCTGGAGAGCGTTGAACTCGGCGCGCTGCAGCACGTGATGCAGATGAGTGAGCAGGTACGTGCTGATCACCGCTGAAACCTCGACGTCGCTGGAGCCAGCCCCGCGGGTGCTGGGGGTCCCTGGGGAGGCCTGACGCTGCTTGGTGCGACGTGGCTTCGGGGGCTGTCCTGCCGCCGACGTGAGCGCGCTGTTGGGCATGGCTCGTGCTCGGAGCGCTTCAATCTTAGTGCCGGATACTATCCGTTGGGATCTCTGTACACTGGTGTGTAACGCGTGGGATCTGTTCCGTTGTGGCTACCCGCCAGACCTCCACGAGCGGCCGCCCCAAGTCCCCCCGCATTCAGGTGGTGCTGCCTGAGGAGCTCTGCGACCGCCTCACAGCGGCGGCGGAAGCGGAATCACGCACCGTGAGCAACATGGCCAAGGTGCTGATCCAGCGGGGGCTCGACAGCCTCGAGCTGGCAGCGGCTCAGCGTCCCCCGCTGATGGGCGAGCGCAGCAGCGGCCCCGGCAGGCCCACCGAGCGCTTCCGCGAGGTGCTGGAACGTCAGGAGCGCAGCCAGCCCCGACGGCTGCGGGGACTGCCGCGGCGTCTGCGCCTGCCCCGCTCCAGCTCCTGAGTCGCATCTTTCGGGCTCAGAGCGTCGGATCCGCCCTGACACCCATCACCGCCGCCCGGCGAGCGCCGGTCACCGAAGGCAGGCACCCGGCATGGCCCTGGTGATGCCACCAGGCGAACAGGGCAAAGCCGAGGGCCTCACGGGCGGCCTCGTCGAGGCCCAGCTCCGCCAGCGACCGCACCCACAGCCCCCGGCAGCGACGCCTGAGCTGATCCATCAGCATCGTGTTGCGGGCTCCGCCTCCCGCCACCACCAGCTCCAGAGGCCTGGGCCCATGACGCAGATCGGCCGCCACCACCGCCGCGCTGAACGCCGTGAGAGTGGCCAGGGCGTCGGCCGGTTCCAGGGGGGCTCCGGCGGCCACCGCCCTCTGCTCCAGATCAAGCAGACGCCGCTCCAGATCAGGCAGGCCGAACTCTTCCCGGCCGGTGGATTTCGGTGGCGGCAGCTGGAAGAAGGGCTCCTGCAACCACGACTGGATCAACTCCTCCTGCACCACGCCCCGGCTGGCCCAGGCGCCGCCCTCGTCGTAGCTGAGGCTGCCCTGGCTGAAGCGGTTCACCGCCAGGTCGATCAGCGTGTTGGCCGGGCCGCAGTCCCAGCCGCGCACGGGCTGCTGGCGCTCGGGGCCCCGGGCCGGCGGCAACAGCGTGAGGTTGGCGATCCCGCCGAGGTTCAGAACCGCGCGCCAGCCCCCGATCGGCTCCAGCAGGGCCGCATCGGCTGCGGGCACCAGAGGGGCGCCATGCCCCCCCAGGGCCAGGTCATGGGCGCGCAGATCGAACACCACGGGCCGCTCCAGCAACTGGGCCAGCAGCGGCCCCTGCAGCAGCTGCCAGCTGGCGCCGCGCCGGCCCGTCTCTGGGGCCCGGTGCCAGATGGTCTGGCCATGACAGCCCACGAGCTCGGCGCGGCCGGCTGGATCGCAGCGGCGGGCGCACTCAGCCTGGGCCTCGGTCACGGCTTCGCCCAGATCCAGCAGGGCGGCCGCTGCCAGTGGCTGACCCTGCCCGACAGCGATCAGCTGGGCCCGCAGATCGCTGGGGTAGACGTGGAAGCAGTGGTTGAGCACACGCCAACGGGGGCGCGCCGGGGGGCCCTGAAAGCTGGCCAGCACAGCGTCCACCCCATCGGCGCTGGTGCCGCTCATGAGTCCGAGCACCAGGCTGGGACGCCCAGGGACCTTCACAGCTGGGGCAGGCCTTCGAGCGCCTGAACGGTTCCCATCACCACCAGCAGATCCCCTTCGCTGAGCACGTGGGAGGCCGGGGGGTTCACCGAGAGCCGGTTCTCCGGGCCTGCGGCCAGAACGCTCACCTCATAGTTCTTGCGCAGGTTCAGATCGCGCAGGGAGCGACCGATGAAGGCCTGAGGCACCTTGATCTCCTCGATGCTGTTGCGATCATCGAGCCTGAGCCTCTCCAGCAGGTTGGGGCGCACCAGCTGACGGGCCAGCTGCTCCCCCTGCATGCGTGAGGGGAACACCACCTTGTCGGCCCCAACCCGGCGCAGCATCTTCTCGTGCAGGTCGCTGGTGGCCCTGGCGATCACCTGCTTCACCCGGCTGCCCTCGCTGTCCTTGACGATCAAGGTGGCGGTGATGCTGGCCGCGATCGGTTCGCTGATGCCCACCACCACTGTGTTGAGATCGAGCACACCCGCCTCCCGCAGAGCCTCTTCATCGGTGCAGTCGAGAGCGCGGGCCTCGATGGCCGGATCCACCTGACGCAGGGCATCGATGGCGCGCTGGTCCCTGTCGATGGCCAGCACCTCGGCACCGCAGCGCACCAGTTCCTTGCAGACGGCTGTGCCGAAACGGCCCACCCCGATCACCGCGAAACTGTCCGGTGCGGCCGTTCCGGCTCCCTGCCAGCGCCACCAGTTGGTCATCGAGGCTCATCCGTGTGCGACGCCATTCTGTGACCCGCACCCATCGCCAGCCGCTGGCCAGTCCCCGCCACCGGCCGGAGAAAAAAAATCCCGCCGGAGGCGGGAGTGGACACAGGTCCAGGACGGCGCCCGCCGGGCTGGTCCGTTCAGGACAGCTGGATCCTCACTTGTTCGGCTGGGGGGTCATGCGCAGGTAGGGCCTGATCTCGGTGACACCCTTGGGGAACTTGACACGGGCGTCTTCGGTGGCGATGGAGGGCACCACCACACAGTCTTCGCCGTCCTTCCAGTTCACCGGTGTGGCGACCTGGTGGTTGTCGGTGAGCTGCAGGGAATCGATCACCCGCAGGATTTCGTCGAAATTGCGGCCGGTGCTGGCTGGGTAGGTGATCTGCAGACGCAGCTTCTTGTTCGGATCGATGATGAAGACCGAGCGCACCGTCAGGTTGTTGAGGGCATTCGGATGGATCATGCCGTAGAGATCGCTGACCGTCTTGTCGGAATCCGCCAGGATCGGGTAATCAACAACCGTGCACTGGGTTTCGTTGATGTCGGAGATCCAGCCCTTGTGGCTTTCGGCCGAGTCCACGCTCAGGGCGATCGTTTTGACGTTGCGCTTCTCCCACTCGGGGCGCAGGCGCGAGACCTCGCCCAGCTCGGTGGTGCAGACCGGGGTGTAGTCGGCCGGATGGGAGAAGAGCACGACCCAGCTGTCGCCGGCGTAGTCGTAGAGATTGATCGGACCCAGCTGGGACTGCTGGGTGAAATCGGGAACGGTGTCGCCGAGTTGCAGCGTCATGGGAAACAAGCGTGTTGGTAGGGAGAGGAAGAGGGTCGTGGCGGGAAGGGCGCCCTTCCGCGGCCGCATCCCAGGCCTGGGTCAGGTTAGGCACCAGAGGGCCTAGATCCCGAACTGCCTGCAGACCAGCCAGGGCACCAGAAGGGTCATCACCAGGGTGAGGGGAAATTCGTAGCGGGCCACATCGAGGAAGCGATAGCGGCCGGGGCCGAACACCATCAGGTTGGTCTGGTAGCCCACCGGGCTGAGGAAGCTCTGGCTGGCTCCGAACAGGACGGTGAAAATGAAGGCCATCGGCGGCATGCCGAGGCCGATGGCCACTTTGGCCGCAATGGGAATCACCATCGCCACCGTGGCCGCGTTGCTCATCACCTCGGTGAGCAGGGTGGTGAACAGGAACACTCCGGCGAGGGCCCAGAAGATCGGCCAATGCTGGAGTCCGATCAGCAGGGACTTCGCCATGGCCTCGGCCAGGCCAGTTTTCTCAAGGGCCACACTGAAGCTGGCCAGGGAGCCCAGCAGCAGGATCACATCCAGACGGATCGAGCGCAGAAGCTCCCCCGTACGGAGGCAGCCGCTGGCCACCATCGCCACGGTGCCCAGCAGCACAGCCGCCACCAGGGGCAACACCTTGAAGGTGGGCAAGACGATCACCAGGATGGCGATGACCATGGCGAGGCCCTTGCGGCTGACGGTCGGCAGATCGTCTTCGATCTGCTCGAGGACCACCAGGTCATTGTTGGCCTGAAGGCCGCGGATGGCATCCTGGGGGCCTTGCAGGAGCAACACATCACCCTCCCTGAGGGTTGCCCTGCCAAGCCGTTCGCGCAACACCTCATTGCCGCGGCGCAGGGCCAGAACCGTGGTGTTGTAGCGCTGGCGGAAGCGCAGATCGCGCAGGCTTTCCCCGGCCAGGGTCGACCCGGCGGGCAGGAGCACCTCGACCATCCGCAGGTTGGCCAGGGCCTGGGAGGCCAGTTCGGCCTCTCCAGATTCAGGAACAGGCGCAAGAACAATGGTGTGCTCCTGCTGCAGCCTGAGCAGGTCGTCCCGGGTGCAACGCAGCACAAGACGATCCCCCTCGAGTAGGCTGCGGTCGGCCAGGGGTGGGGTGAAGCGCTCGTCTTTTCTGTGGATCTCGAGCACGTCGACGTCGAAACGTCGTTGCAGTCGCGTGCCATGCAGGGATTTCCCCACCAGCTCGGAGCGCGCCGGGATCATCACTTCGGTGAGGTAGCCACTACCGCTGAAGCTGTGGGCCAGGTCGCGATCGTCGCTGCCGCGATCCGGAAGGAAACGGTCGGAGAGCAGCACCATCACCAGGCTGCCTCCCAGCCAGACTCCGATTCCGATCGGGGTGAAGCTGAACAGATCGAAGGCTCCGTAACCCAGTTTGTTGCTGACTTCGCTGGCCAGCAGGTTCACCGAACTGCCGATCAGCGTCAGCGTTCCTCCCAGAACGGTGGCGAAGGACAGCGGCAGCAGCACTTTCGAGGGGGAGATGCGGCGGCGATGGCACCAGCCCTCGACCACGGGCAGCAATGAGGCGACGATCGGGGTGTTCGGAACGAAAGCTGAGACTGGTCCCACCAGGGTGGTGAGCATCAGGATCATGCGCTTGGGGCTGCGGACCGCGTCGGAGCCGATCAGGCCCCTGAGCCGATCGAGGCCGCCGGAGCGAAAGAGGCCGGCCGAGAGCGCGAACAGGCCCAGCACGGTGAGCAGAGCCGGACTGCCGAAGCCCTCCAGGGCTTCGGCGGGTTTGAGCACCCCTGTGGCCATCAACAGACCGGCGACGAGAAGACCCGTGACCTCCGGGGCGAGCCAGCCGGTGATGAACAGCACGACCGCCAGGGCCAGCACCATCAGGGTGATCAGGGCCTGGGGCTGGAGGGCGGCCTGAAGCAGGTCGTCCATGGACGTAATCCCTACGTGGATTGCGGCCAATCTTGCAGCAGGTCGCGCAGGTGCTGCAATCCCAGGCCTTCCGTTGCGGAAATGAACACCACATCGGCGTCCAGGGACCGGGCCAGCTCGAGGGCGCCGGCGGGGCAGCGATCGATCTGGTTGGCCACCAGCCGGCGGGGGGCCTGGCTGCCGAGGGAATCGAGGATGGTGTGAACGGTTTCGAGCTGCACGGGCCAGGCCGGATCGGCCAGATCCACCACGATCAGCAGCCCGTCGGCCTCGAGGGTTTCCTCCAGGGTGGAGCGGAAGGCCTCCACCAGCGGCGGCGGCAATTCGCGAATGAACCCCACCGTGTCCGTGAGCAGCAGGCGTCGCACCGCTCCGTGGCCATCGGGCAGCTCCAGCCGGCGGGTGGTGGGATCGAGGGTGGCGAACAGCTTGTTCTCCGCCAGCAATTCTTCCCCGGCCACCGGCTGGGTGAGGGCGTTGAGCAGAGAGCTCTTGCCCGCATTGGTGTATCCCACCAGGGCCAGACGTTTCAGCCCACCCCGGCCCTGACGGAGGCGAGCCCGGTGTTCCCCCAGCCGCTCCACGTCGCGCTGAAGCCTCTCGATCCGGCGGGCAATGGCGCGGCGGTCCTTCTCCAGCTGGGTCTCGCCCGGTCCGCGAGTGCCGATGCCGCCCCCCTGGCGCGAGAGGCTCAGGCCACGGCCGCTCAGCCTGGGCAGGCGGTAGCGCAGCTGGGCCAGTTCCACCTGCAGGCGCCCGGCGCTGCTGGCGGCCCGCTGGGCAAAGATGTCGAGAATCAGCTCGCTGCGGTCACTCACCGGCAGATCCAGCAGCCGCTCGAGATTGCGGGCCTGTACGGGGGTGAGCTCACGGTCGGTCACCACCAGGGTGGCCCCGAGCCGGCGTGCCTCCAGTGCCGCTTCCCGCAGTTTGCCTTCACCCCAGAGGGTGTGGGGGGCGGCCTGCTGGCGCTTCTGGCGCACCACCCCCACCGGCAGGCCACCGGCACTGCGCACCAGTCCTTCGAGCTCGGCGATGTCGCGCTGGCTCGCGCACTCCTCGCCGCTCACGAGCGCCAGCAGCATCACCCGCTCCGGCCCCTGCGGAGTCTGGTTGATCGCCCCGGCTCCCTCCAGCTCGCCCGCCTCGGCGGGGTTGATGCCGGGATCACAGAGGTCGGCGAGCTCGCCTTCCAGCCGGCAGCTCCAGGGCTGGGCTTCATCGCGGCTGAGGCCGTAGACGGCGGCGGGCCAGCGACCACCGGAGCGGGCGCGGTCGCTGAAACGCAGCCAGAAGAGGGGCTGCAGGTCCATGCCCACCAGAGCGTCGCTGCCAAGGGGCTCCAGCGATTGCCCCCGGCCGATGCAGCTGAGCAGCCGTAGATCCTGGCCCTGACGCCGCTCGGAGCCAGGCAGGCGCTCGATCAGCCGGCCCGATTGCTCCAGGGGGCCGACCCAGAGCAGACGGCAGAGGCCGCGACCATCCACCACCAGGCTGAGGGGCAGTTCCAGCTCCCGGGACTCGGCCGCCAGCCGCTGCAGTCCCAGCAGGTCGGCGCCTCCCTGTTCCGGGTGGCGGCGCTGGGCCAGGCGCTCCAGGCGCCGTTTCTGGGCGGGCCGCAGCCCTGCGACACGGCCGGCGAGAACGGACTGTTTCAATGGCGGCGGATCAGCAGACAGGTGATCCCGGCAGCCCGGGCACCCTCCAGATCCTCGGGGCTGTCGCCCACATGCCAGACCTGCTCGGGCCGGAGTCCCAGGCCGTCGAGGGCCAGCCTGAAGGGCTGGGGGCTGGGTTTGGCGGCACCCGCCGCACTCGAGACCACCACCAGCTCCAGAAGCTGCGCCAGGTCGAGAGCCTCGAGCAGCCCGTGCAGCCGCTGGTCGAAGTTGCTCACCACCGCCAGGCGCAGGCCAGACCCGTGCCAGCGGCCGATGGGGCCGATGACATCGGGATACACCTTCCAGAGATCCGGCTCGGCAAAGCGCTCGAACAGCTCACGCGCCAGCTCAGGGGGAAGGTCAAGCTCGTCCAGGTCGCCTCCGCTCGAGCGCAACGTCTCCTCGATCCGTTGACTCCACCACTGCCGCTCGGCCGCCAGAAGCTCCGCTTCCTCCAGGCCGGGGAAGGCCAGGGGCGTAGCCCGGCGCAGCACGGCAGGGAAAGCCCGATCGATCGCCGCCGGCTCCACGATCACGCCGTGACGGAGGGCGACCTCTGCATAGGTGTGTCCCACGGATCGGCGCAGGCCGATCAAGGTGCCCATGGCATCCAGCAGCAGCCCTGCGGGTGCGCCAGGGCTCAGGGGCACCCTCATCGAGGCCCGCTCGGATGGCGGCCGAGATCACTCAACCAGCCAGCCGCCACCCTGAGCTGGTGCGGCACTCCCGGCAGCCTCGAGAGATAGGTGAGCTGACGGATCCGGTAAGCGGCGGGCCCCGCCAGGGTCACGCCCAGGCCAGTGAGGCTGGCCTCACCGATGCCGAGGCTGATCATCTCGCCCAGATCCTTCCAGCGGAATGGCTGCAACGACTCACCCTCGAGCGAGCGCAGCAGATTCTCCGCCAGGCAGTCGGCCTGCTGGAAGGCCACCTGGGCCGTGGCCGCCAGAGGTTCCCCATCGGCATCAGCGACGTGGGCCACATCACCGATGGCAAAGACCCCGGGAGTCCCTTCCAGCTCCAGGGTCGGTTCGCAGAGCAGCCGGCCCCGCTCATCGAGTCTGGCGGCAGGATCGATCGGGGGCGGGGTCACAGTCACCCCCGCTGTCCAGATCACCCCATCCACCGGCAATGTCTCGCGGTTGCTGCCCGCCGCCGCCGCAGTCAGGCTCAGCTCCAGGCGGCCGGGCTCAAGCGCCAGCACCCGGGTGTGGGTGCGCAGGCGGATGTCACGGCGGAGCAGTGCCGAGCGGGCCTGCTCGCGGTTGAAGGCCCGGGCCTGGGGCAGAAGATCGGGGCCCTGCTCGATCAGTTCGATCACGGTGCTGCCCCGGAGCAGATCGGCCAGCTTGCAGGCCAGCTCCACCCCGCTCGGCCCGGCCCCCACCACCGCCAGCCGCTGCAGAGGTCTGGGGTGGCTGCGCAGATGCTGCACCAGGTCCTGCAGTCGCTCCACGTCGGTCAGGTTGCGGAACGGGATGGCCAGCTCCTCCACCCCGGGAATGCCGTAGCTGGTGCCGCGGCTGCCGGTGGCGATCACCAGGCGCGAATAGGCCAGCTCCCGACCCTTCTCGGTGTGGACACAGCCGGCGCGGGCATCGATGCGGCTGATCCCGTCCCGCAGCCAGGCCACACCGCGGCTGGCCAGCAGGGTGTCGTAGCGGGGGGCCACTTCCCAGCTGCGCAATTCCTCCGAGAGCAGCTCGTAAAGCAGAGGCAGGAACAGGAAGCGCTCCTGGGGCTCCACCAGCAGGATCGGCGGGTGGTGACGGCGGGACGCCAGGGCCAGGGCCGTGTACAGACCGCCGAAGCCGCCGCCGGCGATCAGCACCGGCCGCGTGGGGCCTGGTGCCTGTGGGGACGTGTTGGCCGGGCGCCTGCTGGGCTCCTCCATGGGCGAATGGCCTTGCCGTCTGGGGTTGATCAAACCCTAACCAGCGGTGTTGCCCCGGAGGAGATGATGGACGCCATGACCAGCCTCACCACGACCCCGTTGCCGACGGATCGGCTGGGCCGGACCGTCGAGCCTGAACAGGCCAGGCGCGTTCTGGAGCCCCTCGATGCCGCTGGGCAGCTGTCCTGGGGGTATGAGACCTTCGGCGAGGGGTTCGCACTCACCACCAGTTTCGGGATCCAGTCGGCCGTCCTGCTTCACATGGCCAGCCGCCTCAGCGAGCGGATCCCCGTGCTCTGGGTGGATACCGGCTACCTCCCCAGCGAGACCTACCTCTACGCCGACAGGCTCTGCACAGCGCTGAATCTGAATCTCAAAGTGGCCCAGGCGGATCTTTCCCCGGCCCGGATGGAGGCGCTCTACGGACGCCTCTGGGAAACCGGCCGGGTGGAGGATCTTCAGACCTACCACCGCCTGCGCAAGGTGGAGCCCCTGGATCGGCTGTTCCAGGAGCTGGGGGTGCACTGCTGGGCCAGTGGGGTGCGCGGTGGCCAGACCGATCACCGCGGAGCCATGGCCCCCCTGGATGCGGTGCGAGGGCGCTGGTCACTGCGACCCCTGCTGTCCTGGGGCCCTCGCCAGGTCTTCTATTACATGGAGAGCCATGCCCTGCCCCAGCACCCGCTGTTCGAGCAGGGCTATTCCAGCGTGGGCGACTGGCATTCCAGCCGTCCTGACGACGGGAACGGCCGCGCCAGCCGCTTCGGGGGGCTCAAGCAGGAATGCGGTATCCATCTGCCGGGAGTGATGGGCGAGGGCATCTGAACCGTGGGTGCCGGCGATCTCTGGTTGCTGATCGGTAACAGCCGCTGGCACTGGGTTGAAGCGTTGGCCGAGGCGGCTTCCTTGCCCGAATCCCCGGTCCTGCGTTTCAGCCACAGCCCGCCACCCCCAGATCCCGCCCTGCTGCCGTGGGAGCGGCTGCGGGCCTGGGCTGCCGTGGGCCCGCTGCCTCTTCAGGGAGCGGGCCGCATCAGTCAGCTCATGGAGCTGGAGGGCCGGCGCCTCCGGCTTGAGCGGGTACCCCTGCAGCAGCTGCCACCCTGGCTGGGAATCGATCGCGCCCTGGTGGGCTGGCAGGCCTGGCAGCGCCAGGGGCGGCTGGGGGGAGGAGCCGTGCTGGTGGCCGATGCGGGCACGGCCCTCAGCCTCACCCGGGTCGGGGCGACAGGAGTCTTTGCGGGGGGCAGGCTGCAGCCCGGACTGAGCACTCAGCTGAGCTCACTGGGGCGCACCACGGCGCTGCTGCCTCTGCTGGAGCCCGGCCCTGAGGGGTTGGATCGCGTTGTCACAGTGAACGACCCCTGGCCGATCGAGACCGAGCAGGCGATGCGCGTGGGCTGCCTGAGCGGCCTGGCGGCGGCGGTGGCCCAGGCCTGGCGCGACCTGCAGTCCGTGGAGCCTGCCGCGCTCTGGCTCACCGGCGGCGACGCCCCGGCGCTGGCCCCGTTGCTGCGGGCGCAGGAGGTGCCCTTCGAACCGGCACCGGAGCTGGCGCTGGAGGCGCTGGTGGCCCTCAGCTCAGGCCCAGATCCGAGAGGATCTGCTGAGCCATCTCCTCAGCCTTGACCTTCCAGTAGATGAGCTCCAGCTTCCCTTCGGGGTCGATCACGAAGGTGTGGCGCATCATCCCCATGTACTCACGACCCATGAATTTCTTCAGGCCATAGCTGTCGTAGGCCGCGGCCACCTCACAGGGCTCGGGATCAGTGAGCAGGGTGAACGGCAGCTGGTACTTCGCGATGAACTTGGTGTGGCTGCCGGCCTCGTCCTTGCTGATGCCCAGCACCTTGATGCCGTGCTGCTCGAAGCTGGCCCACTGATCACGGAACCCGCAGGCTTCCTTGGTGCAGCCGGGGGTGTCGTCCTTGGGATAAAAATAAAGAACGACACGCGTTCCCCGCAGGTCGGCCAGTGACACGGGTGTGCCGTTCTGGTCGGGAAGGGTGAAGGCGGGGGCCGGATCTCCGATCTGCAGCGTCATGGTTCGACGATTGCCAGGGTTGACCCTAGGTCGCCGGTAGGGTCAGTCGACCTCCCGAAGCCCGATGGCCCTCGCCCTTCGCCTCGGCCTCTCCACTCTCCTGTCGCTGATCGGCGTCGCCGGTCTGGTCCAGCTCAGCCTGCAGCCGCCCCTGGCCAGCCGCCCGGGGGCCTCGGCGGCTGTTGTCCTGGCCGATCTCGAAGCCCAGGAGGCCCTGCTGGATCAGCGTCAGCAGGCGGCCCTGCTGCTCAACCGTTTCGTGGGGGCCCAGATCACCCGTTACTTCTGGGGTGGCTTCAGCGGTTACCTCGATGTCCTGGGCATCGAAGCTCCCCAGGACATGAGGGCTGAACTGAAGGTGGAGGACCAGAGTGCCCAGCTCAGGCTCACCCCCCGGACGGGCAAGGAGACCTATGTGGCTCGGGTGGAGGCCATCGAAAGTGTGCCGCGGGGGGTGGTCTGTCGCGGCGAGGGAACGCCGGGAGCCTTCCCTTATCAGTCCGACCGCCTCGGTTGCCCGCCGGGATGGCGCTCGCTCACGAGCCCCAGGACCCTTCGGCCCCTTCGTCCGACCCCATGAGGGGGCCATGGAGTGGGCCAGCCCAAACTCTGTCTGGATTCACTTTCAAGTTGTTGGCAAGTGCAACTCAGCTGTCTAAGTTGAAAGAGATGTTCCTTCGCCTCCCCGTGCTGAAGCGTCTTGCTGCTGGCCTCCTTGCTGGAGCCGCTATTTCAGTCACAGCCCTGCCTGCTTCGGCAGCTGTGGACAATGATATCCCAGTTCGCTGGAACACCGGCGGTGCCGTGTGGTCCACCAACCTGGATGCCTTCAAAACGTTCATCGAAACCGGTGATGTCACCGACCGTGGCCTCGCCGGCGGGATCTCCCGCTCCGGTTGGACCGCGAGCGAACTGCGCACCGGTCTGGCCAAGACCTACAGCGTCGATGTGGTGGGTGTGACCCGCTTCCTCTATTCCGACGCCGGCGTCAAGTTCCTCAAGAACCAGACCCGCAGCTACTTCCCCTACTGGTCGATGTCGACCTACGCCGTTCAGGGTCTGCGTGGCGCGATCATCGCTGACGCCGCTGATGGATCCATCTCCTCGGCCGGCATCATGGCCGCCCTGCCCACCGACTTCCGCCTGGCTGACACCTGCGGCACCTACGACGGCAAGCAGAACATCTGTGCCGAAGGCAAGTGCCAGGGCGAAGCTCAGTGCACCTCCCTGCTCTCCTGGTACGTCTTCCTGCCGGCCTGCATCCAGGCCAACCAGATGATGGACCCCGTGGCTGAAGTGCGCATGGCCCCCGCTCCTGCCCCCACCTACCAGCCCGAGCCCATTCGCGGTCTCTGGTGATCTCAGGGTTCTGGTTCCGGCCAGAAGCGTTCCGATCCAGCCCCGGCCATGCCGGGGTTTTTTCATGGGTGCGCCCCGGCTGGCTCAGCCTGCAGGGATCATCTGCGGTGGGCGATCAGGCGATGGTGGAGCAGGCGCTGGGGAAGCGGCCCTCGGAGCTGACCACGGAACCCAGCCTCCACCGTGGCGATCTCAACGGGGTTCAACACGGTTTCCAGCCGGATTCGGTAGGCCGCACCGGGGCTGAACCAGCGCTGGTAGGCGGTCTCGCTCAGCTCCAGGGTGAGCGACTCCTGCCAGCTCTCCTGTTCCACCTGCCAGTTCATAGATTCCAGGGCTCCCTTCAGCTCGGCAGGAGTCGGCTGCGCCGTCAGCCAGGCGCCCTCTTCGAGGCTGACGCGTCGCAGCAGCTCAGGCAGGGTCCTGTCATCCTGGCCAGCCTTCGTGACGCCTGGCCTGGCCAGCCGTTCGGCCAGCGCTCCAGCGGGACCCAGCAACGGGCCGCTCAGCAGCAGGCGCCACTGCGCCCCGGGGCTAGCCAGTCGCACCAGCTCTTCCAGCAACCGCTGCCACTGCTCCGGTGCCAGTCCCTGGAAGGGCGAGCGGCCCACCAGCCACTCGAAGCGCTCGCCGGGTTCGAGCGCTTCGCTCAGGCTCCCTGGCCTGGTGGGATCCAGCAGCAGGAGCCGTGGGCTGCGCAGGCTGTCGAGCAGCTGGCTCTGGGCCTGCAGTCGCTCCTGATCCGCTGCGCTGTCCACGCTGATCACCACGCCGCCCTCCGGGCAGCTCTCCAGAGGATCCAGGGCCCAGAGCAGGGATCGGGCCGCCAGGATCAGCGTCCGGTCCTGCCGCTGCCAGCCGGTCCCCTGCCAGAAGCGCTGGCGCAGCTGATCAAGCCGCTCCCCCTCCGCCGCGGCCTGGCGCTGCAGCCAGCGCTCCAGTTCCGCGTCATCGGGACCGCTGCTGAGCAGGGGTCCTGAGTCGGCTGTGCTCTCGGCGGCTGCGGCCAGCTGGGCGGCACGCCGCCGCTGCAGCCGGCCCTGCAGGGCCCCCTCCCAGCCCAGGTGACCCGGCAACCAGAACACTTCCCCCTGCAGGGCGGCCGGGAGGTAGGTCTGAGCCACCCAGTGCTCGGCGTAGGCGTGAGGGTAGCGGTAGCCCACACCATCGCCGAAAGCCGCTCCATCGCGGTTGGCGTCACGCAGGTGGGAGGGCACCTCCTGGCGGTTGGTGGCCCGCACACTCCTGAGGGCGTCGAAGAACCCCAGCAGGCTGTTGCTCTTCTCGGCGCCGGCCAGGTAGACGGCGGCCTGGGCCAGGGGGTAGAGCCCCTCCGGCAGACCCACCCGCTCGAAGGCCGCCGCACAGGCCTCCACCACCACGATGGCCTGGGGGTCGGCCAGACCGATGTCTTCCCCGGCGGAGATCAGCATGCGCCGGAAAATGAAGCGTGGATTCTCTCCGGCCTCGACCATCCGCGCCAGCCAGAACAGGGCGGCGTCGGGGTCCGATCCCCGCAGCGACTTGATGAAGGCGCTGATCGTGTCGAAATGGGCATCCCCCTGCTTGTCGTAGAGCACGGCCCGCTGCTGGATCGATTGCTCGGCGATCTCCAGGTCGATCCGGATCACCCCGCTGGCATCGGCGGAACTGCTCTCCACCGCCAGCTCCAGGGCGTTGAGCAGGCTGCGGGCGTCACCGCCGGCCACATCCAGCAGGTGATCGGCAGCCTCGGAGGTCAGCTCCACCGGCCGGCCGCCATAGCCGCGCTCCCCGTCGGCGAGGGCCCGCTCCAGCAGCACCCGCAGATCACGGGGTTCCAGTGGCTGCAGGCGGAACAGCCGCGAGCGGCTCACCAGGGCCTTGTTCACCTCGAAGAAGGGGTTCTCGGTGGTGGCGCCGATCAGGGTCACGGTGCCGTTCTCCACCCAGGGCAGCAGGGCGTCCTGCTGGGCCACGTTGAAGCGGTGCACCTCATCGATGAACAGCAGGGTGCGCAGTCCGTGGCGCTCCAGCCGCTGGCGTGCCGCCTCCACCTCCACCCGCAGGTCCTTGACCCCAGCCAGCACCGCGTTGAGGCTGGTGAAGTGGGCACGGGTGCTGCTGGCGATGATGCGCGCCAGGGTGGTCTTGCCCACTCCCGGCGGTCCGTGCAGGATCAGGTTCCCCACCCGATCGGCGTGGATCGCCCGCCGCAGCAGCCTCCCGGGGCCGAGGATCTCCTCCTGACCCACGAATTCCTCGAGGCTGCGGGGACGCAGACGATCGGCCAGGGGAGCGAGTGCCCGGCGGTTGATCTCCCCCTGATGGCTGAACAGATCGCTCAAGACGCGTGTGGCGGGATGAGGACAATCCTGGGATCAACCCTCAGGACCTGCAGCAGGAGGCACGGGCCTGCAGAATCGGGCAACTCATGTCACCGTGCGTGAAGCGTTCCTGTCTGGTGATCCCGGCCGCAATCGGTCTGCTGGCGGCTGGTCTCAGTGGCTGCGGCGATCCCCCCAAGCCGCCGCCCAGACAGGTTCAGGTCAAGACCGAACCGGTCGCCCTGGCGCGCTTCAGCGATGACGTCGACACGATCAGCACCCTTGAGGCTCTGAGCGTGGTGCAGCTGGCGGCCCAGGCCGGCGGCCGAATCGAGCGCCTGCTGGTACGTCAGGGGGATGTGGTGCGTCAGGGCCAGCTGCTGTTGGTGCTCGATCAGGTGCAGGTGCGTGCCGATGTGGCCAGTCTGCGTGCGCAGCTGGAGAAGGACGAGCTCAACTACAAACGCTTCGAGTTTCTGGTGCGCCAGGGGGCTGCCAGTGCCCTTCAGCGCGACCAGTTCCGCGCCCAGTTCGTGCAGTCGAGGGAGGCCCTGCGGGCCAGGGAGGCCGATCTGGCCTTCCGCGACCTGCGTTCCCCCACGGATGGGGTGATCAGCGATCTGCAGGTGAAGGTCGGTGATGTGATCCGTTCCGGCGATCCCTTCACCAAGGTGGTGCGCAACGACCGCCTCACCGCCCGCATCGACGTTCCCGGCGTGCTGACCGCCCGGGTGCGGCCCGGCCTGCCGGTCACCCTGCAGGAGCCTCAGTCTCCGAAGGTGCTGGCCCGGGGCGTGGTCAGCTCCGTGGATCCGGTCGTGAATGCCGGTACCCAGGCCCTGCTGGTGAAGGCCGAATTCGACAATCCCACCGGAGCACTTCGCACGGGCCTGCGCTTGCGCACCCGGGTCCAGCTCGATGCCGCTGATCTGCCGTCGGTGCCCTTCGCCGCTGTCACCCAGACGGCTGGCCAGAGCTTCGTGTTCGCCCTCGGCAGCCTGCAGGATCTGGAGAAGAATCCAGGCAAGGCTTCCCTGGATCAGTTGCGCCAGTTGCCGCCGGGGAGCAGCTTCGCCCTGCAGCGCCCAGTGCAACTCGGACCCCTGCAGAACAACCGCTATGCGGTCCTGCGTGGGGTGACACCCGGTGAACGGGTGATCACGACCAATCTGCTCACCTTGCGTCACGGCACTCCCGTGACGGCGCAGTAGGAGCTGCAGCCAGATGTCCGCTTCCGACAATTTCATCACCCGGCCGGTTCTGACCACGGTCTGCAGCCTGCTGCTCGTCATCGGTGGGCTGATCGCGATTCCTCTGCTGCCGATTGAAAACCTGCCCGACATCGCCCCGCCCACGGTGACGGTGAACTCCCGATACAACGGCGCCGATGCGATCTCGGTGGAGGAGGGTGTCACCAATGTGCTGGAGCAGCAGATCAACGGGGTGGAGAACATGGACTTCATCACGTCCTCCAGCTCCGCCGATGGCAGCAGTGCGATCACGGTATCTTTCGCCAGTGGCACCGACGGTGACATCAATCAGGTGAATGTTCAGAACAGGGTCGCCCTCGCCCAGCCGCAGTTGCCTGAGGAGGTGCGGCAGTCTGGTGTAGTGGTAAACAAGGCATCGAATTCAACCCTTTTAGTTTATAACTTTGTCAGCGAAGATGCCAATAATCCTTACAGCACAGAATTCATCAGCGGTCTGCTGGATCAAAATCTCACCGACCGGATCAAGCGGGTGAAGGGTGTAGGCAGTGTCGTCTATGCCGGCAACCGTCAGCTTGCGTTCCGCCTCTGGCTCGACCCTGATCGTCTGGCTACCAACAAGCTCAGCTCCTCCGATGTGGTGAACGCTCTGCGTAGTCAGAGCCGCCTCGTGCCGGCCGGTCGAGTGGGCGGCGAGCCCTCCCCTGAAGGTCAGCAGTTCACCTTCACAGTGCAATTACAAGGGCGCTTGCGCAGCGTCGAGGAGTTCTCCAACCTGATTCTGCGCAGCACTGACGATGGCGGGCTGGTGCGGCTCAGAGATGTGGGTCGAGTCGAGCTTGGCGCTGAAACCTACGACGCGAACGCCACCGATATCAGGGCTGTTCCGTCAGTGGGTCTGCTGGTGTACCAGTTGAGCGGAAGCAATGCTCTTGAGGTGTCTCGGGGTGTCAAGAAGGTGCTCGACGAGTTCAGTCTCACGATGCCCCCTGGCATCAAGATCGAGCAGATTTATGACAATACTGATTTCATCAATGCGTCGATTCAGGGAGTGACCAACTCCCTTCGTGATGCCGTGGTTCTTGTTGTGCTGATCCTGTTTCTGTTTCTGCAGAACTGGAAAGCCACGCTCGTGCCTGGCATCGCCATTCCCGTGGCTTTGGTGGGCACCTTCCTGTTCGTGAAGGTGGCGGGCTTCTCGCTCAACCAGCTCACCCTGTTCGGCCTTGTGCTGGCAACGGGTCTGGTGGTCGATGATGCAATCACTGTGATCGAGGACACCTCCACAAAGAAGTCTCAGGGAATGACCGCCCTGGAAGCAGCCATGAGCACCATGAACGAGCTGTTCGGTGCAGTGATCGCCACGTCGCTGGTGCTCTTCGCTGTGTTCATGCCGGTGCTGTTCTTCCCCGGCGCCACAGGAACGATCTATCAGCAGTTTGCCGCCACGATCATCTTCTCGGTGGCGATTTCCACTTTCAATGCCCTCACCTTCTCGCCGATGCTCTCGGCTCTTCTGCTCGCCCGTGAGGGTGATCCGCCGAACCGTCGCACCTACGCCATCGCAGGCACCTCGATCGGCTTTGTCTACGGGCTGCTGGTCAGCGGTGGCGGCGTGCTGGCTGTGCTGGCCTGGGTGGTCGGCGGCCTGCTGCTGGGCTACCTGCTCGGACTGATCACCCGGCTGCCCATGCGCCTGCCTGTGACGGTGGCGGCAGCTGTCCTGGGCCTGGTGCTGGGTGATGTCTCCCGTCCCCTGGCTGTGGGTCTTTTCGCGCTGATCGGGCTACTGGTCGGAGCCTTTCTGGGCCCCATCTTCAGCCGTTTCAATCGCCTCTATGCGGCCGGTGAGGGGGGGTACAAGAAAGCCCTGGCCTGGGTACTCAGCCATCGAGGACTGATCATGGGGGTGCTGGTGGGCGGAGTGGTGCTCACGGGCGTGGCTTTCACCTCGATCCCCTCAGGCTTCGTGCCGATCGAGGATCAGGGTTATGCGATCGGTTTTGTGCAGGCCCCGGATGGCGTCTCCGAGCAGAACACGCGCAAGATCAATACCAAGGTTGCCGAGATTCTGCGCAGTGAGCCCGACATCGGTACCGCTGTGATCATCAGTGGATTCGGTCTGGATGGCAACGCACCCAATAAGGGCCTGTTCTTCTTCGGCACCAAGAACTGGGATGATCGCCCCAACCCTGATCAATTCATGGACCAGATTGTGGAACGTCTGAACCGCAAGCTCTCCGTTATTGATGGAGCCAGGATCTTTGTGGTGGAACCACCGGCCATCCCCGGCTATGGAACGTCTGGTGGATTCGAGTTCCAGATGCTGGATCAGAGTGGCGGAGCACTCAGTCTTCCCGAATTCTTTGCCAATGCAAATCAGCTGATTGGCAAAGCCCTGCCCACAGGTATTTTTAGCAGGGTGTTCACGCAGTTTTCGCCAGAATCTCCTCAGCTGAAAGTGAATGTGAACCGCGATCAGCTCGCGGCCCTGAATGTGGATTACGGGCAGGCGATGCAGACGTTCAGTTTCTACTTCGGTGGAGCTTTCATCAACGACACCTTTCAGGAGGGCAAGATCCGACGGGTCTATGTGCAGTCGGATGCTGCCTTCAGGGCAACGCCGCAGCAACTCAAGTCGCTGTTCGTGAACAATCGCCTCGGTGAGCCGATCCCCCTGGCCGAGGTGTTCACGGTGGAACCTGCCTCCGGTCCATCCGTGATCCCCCATTTCAACCTGTTCCGCTCCATCAAGGTGGAAGGATCCCCAGCGCCAGGCCGCAGCTCAGGTCAGGCGATCAAGGGCATGACCGATGCCTTTGCCCAGCTGGGCACCAATGGTCTGAGTTTCGACTGGACCGGCCTCTCGAGGGAGGAGGTGAAGGCCGGCGCCCTGGCCATTGTGATCTTCGCTTTCGGCATTCTCGTGGTGTATCTGGTGCTTGCCGCTCAGTACGAGAGCTACAGCGATCCGTTGATCATTCTGATGACGGTGCCCACCGCCATGCTCGGTGCTCTGGCCTTTCTGGCAGCGAGGGGCGAAGTGCTCAACATCTATGCCCAGGTGGGGCTGGTGATGCTGATCGGCCTGGCCGCCAAGAACGGGATTCTGATCGTCGATCTGGCCAATCAGCGCATGGCCGAGGGAGCCACTCCCTATCAGGCGGCGAAGGAGGCGGCTGAATCCCGCCTCCGGCCGATCCTGATGACGGCGATCTCCTCCCTGTTCGGCTTTCTTCCCCTTGTTCTCGCCAGTGGGGCCGGCGCCCGCAGCCAGGCGTCCCTCGGCACGGTCGTGTTCGGAGGCCTGATGGTGGCCACGGTGCTCTCGCTGTTTGTGGTTCCGGTGTTCTATGTGGTGATGAAACAGTTAGGTGCGTCCGGCACGGACCAGACACCGCCCCCCGCCGTCACCTCCCCCTCCTCCTGATGGCCAGTGCACCGGAGCCCCTGAACGGACGCCGCATCGTGATCACCGGTGTGGTCGGAGCTCTGTTCGGCCTGGCCGTCAGCCTGTTCCTGCAGGCGATCGTGACCAACACGACCGTGACAGTGAGCTCCTATGCCGTGTTCTGGTTCCGGCTGCTCCTGGGTGCCTTCGGCACCCTGGCGGGCATGGCGATCGAAACGGTGCGTCAGCTGCAGGTCACCAATCCGGATCCTGCTTACCGCAAACCCGTCTTGCGCGGAGGCCACCCTCGGGAACGGCCGTGACGGGTGTTCTCCTCTCAACGGATTCAGCCGCGGCCATGGACAGAGAGTCCGAGCTGCGTCAGCCTTGGCGCATCTTGTGACCAGCCTCTTGCGGCCCCGCCTGAGCCTCCTGGCGATCACCACGCTTGCTGTTCTGGGGTCCCAGGCAGGCTGCGGTCGGACTGAACCAGCGGCCCCTCCACCGCCTGCGGTGAAGCTGGTTTCACCGCGTTCCCAGCTGTTCGAGGATTCCGCTGAGTATCAGAGCACCCTCGAGGCCATCCGCGAGGTGAAGCTCGCCGCCGAAATCGACGGGCGCATCGTGGCGATGCCGATGCAGGAAGGTCAGCGTGTCAAGCCCGGGCAATTGCTGTTCCGGCTGGATCAGGTGCAGCAGCAGGCCTCCACCAGTGCCGCAGCCTCGGAAGCCCGCAAGGATGTGCTCAACGCCGAGCGTTACATCTTCCTGAATGATCAGGGAGCGGTCTCCACCAAGGAGCGTGACTTCTACATCACCCAGGCCCTCCAGAGTCGCGACCAGCTGCGTTCCACCCAGGCCACTCTGGGCTACAAGAACGTGCTGGCGCCGATACCCGGTCAGGTCGGCAGCATCAACGCCAAGCTCGGCGACGTGGTGCGCGCCGGCGGCGTGGTCACCAGTGTGATCGACAACTCGATCCTGTGGGTGCGCCTCGATGTGGCCGGCGAAGACGCCTACCGGGTGCGCCAGGGTCTGCCGGTGCTGCTGCGGGTTCCGGGGCGCTCCGAGCTGGTGGCCAGGGGCGCCGTGAGTTTCGTCGCGCCCTCGCTTGACAAGGAACGCCAGACCCTGCTGGTCAAGGCCACCTTCGCCAATGCACAGGGCTCCCTGCGCAACAACCAGCGGGTGAATGCCACCCTCGTGTTCGATCAGGCCACGTCCCTGGCCATCCCAGCCCAGGCGGTGCTGCTGCAGGCCGGCAAGACGTTTGTGTTCCTGGCCCTGACCCCCCAGGAGGCCCGCCAGCGCCTGGGCCGGGAGATCGAGCCGCCGCCGCCGGCCGGTTCCCTGGTGGCTGTGCAGGTTCCTGTGACCCTGGGAACGCTTCAGGCGGGTGTCTACCCGGTTGAAGCCGGACTGCAGACGAGCGATGCAGTGATCCTCGGCAATCTGGCCCAGTTGCGCAGTGGCCTGGCGGTACGCAGGGCCACCGGCGCCCCGCTTCCCCAGACTCGTCCATGAGCCTGTCGGATACCTTCATTCGCCGCCCCGTGCTCAGCACGGTGTGCAGCGTGCTGATCTTGCTGGCGGGGGTGATCAGCCTGCCTCTGCTGCCGATTGAAAACCTCCCCAACATCGCCCCGCCCACGATTCAGGTGAACGCCAGCCTGCCGGGCGCCGATGCACTCACGGTGGAGAGTGCCGTGACCGGCCCGCTCGAGGAGCAGATCAATGGCGCACCGGGGATGGACTACATCACGTCCACCAGCACCGGAGAGGGCAGCAGTCAGATCAATGTCTATTTTAAGGCTGGCACCAATCCTGATATCGATCAAGTGAATGTGCTCAACCGGGTGCAGACGGCCACTCCCCAGCTGCCCCCCCAGGTGAATGCCCAGGGTGTGACGGTTCAGCAGACTTCAGGCAGTTATCTGCTTGTTTATAATATCACCTCCAGTGAAGGCCAGTTCGATCGCAACTATCTGAACGGTCTGGTGCAGCTCAATTTGGTCTATCCGCTCACCCGTGCGGATGGAGTCGGCCAGGTGAACATCTTCGGGGCCAGTGATCCAGCCTTCAGGCTCTGGGTGGACCCACTGAGGCTTTCTCGCTTCAATCTCTCCATCACCGATGTGGTGAA
The DNA here is from genome assembly GCF_015841355.1 of Synechococcus sp. CBW1107. Taxonomy (NCBI): domain Bacteria; kingdom Bacillati; phylum Cyanobacteriota; class Cyanophyceae; order Synechococcales; family Synechococcaceae; genus Synechococcus; species Synechococcus sp. CBW1107. Next base: position 927,029 of record NZ_CP064908.1, on the reverse strand, counting down.
TGCACTGAAGTCGCAGAATGTGGTGGTGATCGCTGGCAGCATCGGCGGTCCGCCATCTCTGCCCAGGAATCGTAGTACATTCCCAATTCTGGTTAATGGTAATCTTGAAACAGTTGCAGAGTTTGAGCAACTCATCCTGGCCAAAGGTTCCGATGGTGGACTGATTCGGCTCGGAGATGTCGGCCGGGCTGAGTACGCGTTTCAGAATTTCAATCAGGCGGCCGTGAACGCCATCAGCGGCCACCCGTCCGTCGGCTTCGGCGTGATCCAGCTGCCGGGCAGCAACGCCATCTCCACGGCCAAAGCGGTCGATCAGGTGCTCAGCCAGTTCCGCAACACCCTGCCGCCGGGTGTGGTTCTGGAGAAGGTGTTCGATCAGACCGACTTCATCAATGCATCGATCGAAGGAGCCCTCGATGCCCTGCGCGATGCGGTGGTGCTGGTGCTGCTGATCATTTTTCTGTTCCTGCAGGACTGGAAGGCCACAGCCGTGCCTGCCCTGGCCCTGCCGATCGCGCTGCTTGGAGCGATGGTGTTCGTGAAGGCCTTCGGCTTCTCGATCAATGAGCTCACCCTGCTCGGAATCATCCTGGCCACGGGCCTGGTGGTGGACGACGCGATCGTGGTGGTGGAGGCTGTCTCGGCCCGGATCGAGGCAGGAGATCCTCCGTTCGTGGCTGCCTCCAATGCCATGAAGGAACTCACTGGCGCCATCCTCGCCACCGCATTGGTGCTGCTGGCGGTGTTCGTGCCCGTGGCCTTCTTCCCCGGCGCCACAGGGGTGATCTATCGCCAGTTCGCGCTCACGATCGTGTTCTCGATCCTGGTGTCCACCTTCAACGCGATCACCGGCAAGCCTCTGCAGTCGGCCCTGCTGCTCGGTGGTGGCAAAACCGAGCCCCGCGGCTGGCGCTGGACCGCCATCGGCGGAGCCCTCGGAGCCCTCTACGGCACCCTGGCCGGCGGCTGGCTCCTCGCGTTGATCCTCGGAGTGGCCGGAGCGGTGGTGGGCTCCTTCCTGATGCCGATCTTCGAGGCCTTCAACAGGGGCTTCGAACAGCTGGCCCGCTCCTACGCGGCTCTGCTCCAGCAGGTGATCAGCCTGCGGCGGCTGGTGCTGGGGGGACTGCTGGCCGGTGTTGTGGTCACCGGCATCTCCTTTGTGGTGATCCCCACCGGCTTCGTGCCCACCGAAGACCAGGGCTACGGGCTGGGCATCATTCAGTTGCCGGCCCAGGCTTCGATCGAGGCCACCATGGAGGTGGCGGATCAGGCCCGGAAGGTGATTGCCAAGGAAACCGATGTGGTGTCTGGGGAGATGGTGGGTGGAGCCGGCTTCAACGGTGGCTCGCTCAATCAGGGCATCTTCTTTTTCGGCCTCAAGCCCATCGAGGAGCGCACCAGGCCTGAGCAGTCCGCCGACGCGATCATCAAGCGCATGAACAAGGCCTTCGCTGAGATCCCCGGCGCGATCGTGCTGGCCCAGGCGCCGGCCGCCGTGCCGGGCTTCGGGGCCCAAGGGGGGCTTTCCTTCCAGTTCAACGACCTCAGCAATGGCGGCTACAGCCCCACCGAGCTGTCCGGCCTGGCGCGAGAACTAATCGGCAAGGCCCGGACCACCGGCATCTTCGGAAATCTCTACACCCAGTTCGTGAGTGATGCCCCGGTCTGGCGGCTGGACGTGGACCGCGACCGGATGGCCTCGCTCGACATCGATTACAGCGCCGCGATGGAGGCTCTGGGCACCCTCACCGGCGGCAGCTTCGTCAATCAGACCTACGAGCAACAGCAGTACCGGCAGGTGGTTGTCCAGGCGGATGCCAGCCATCGCGGCATGATCCAGGATCTGAACAACCTCAACTTCAGCAACCGTGCTGGCCAGCTGGTGCCGCTCTCGAATGTGGTGAAGGCCCGGCTGGACAGCGCTCCGCCGATCATCAGCCACTTCGACCTTTACCGCACGGTGCTGATCCAGGGGGTGGAGGCCGCCGGAAGGAGCAGTGGCCAGGCGATTGACACCATTTCCGAGGTGTTCCGTCGCTTCAACTTTGCCAACATCGGCTCGGCCTGGTCGGCACTGACCCGCTCGGAGGTGCAGGCCGGAGCCCTGGCGATTCTGGTGTTCGCCCTGGGGATCGTGGTGGTGTACCTGGTGCTCTCTGCCCAGTACGGAAGTTACATCGATCCCCTGATCATTCTGATGACCGTGCCTCTGGCCATGCTCGGGGCGCTGATGTTCCTGGTGCTGCGCGGCCAGGTGAACAACGTGTATGCCCAGGTGGGCCTGGTGACCCTGATCGGCCTGGCGGCCAAGAACGGCATCCTGATCGTGGATCTGGCCAACCAGCGCATGGAGCAGGGCATGACGGCGGCGGAAGCGGCGATGGCGGCAGCCTGCTCACGGCTGCGCCCGATCCTGATGACGGCAATGGCCGCCCTGGCCGGTTTCTTCCCCCTGCTGGTGGCCAGTGGTGCCGGTGCCCTCAGTCAGCAGTCGCTGGGGGCGGTCATCTTCGGCGGGTTGCTGGTGGCCACCGGGCTGAGTCTGTTCGTGGTGCCCTCGTTCTATGTGCTGATGAAGCAGGCTGAGGCGGCCTGGTTCCCCGCCAGTCAGGAGACCGAACCTGTGCTGCCGGCGGGTCCGTCCAGCTGAGATGCCCCTCCCCAGGCCCGCCGGGTATCAACCGAGGCGCCAGTTGCGGGTTGATCGGCGTCGCATCGTGCTGGCCGGAGTGATCAATGTCTGTGCGGCCCTGCTGTTGTTGAGCCTGGCCCATCGGGTCTCGCGAACACCGGGTCAGCTGTTGCCACCGATCCATCCCCGCTTCTGGGTGCTGGTGAGCGGGGTGGCCGGGTTCTGCGGCATCTGGGGCGAGAGCCTGCGACAGATCGGCCTCACCCGCCGTGGCGAGCCCGGAGGCCCGCTGGATGAACGGGAAGACTGACCATCGTCTCAGGTGATCACCGTGGGTCGCTCCATGCCCGTGCGGCTGCGGATCTCGGCAAGCTGGTCGGCGGCGGTGATCAGGTCAGCGAGGGCCTGCTGGGGATCCTGGCCGAGGTTGCCGCCCGAGCCCACGTAACTCTCCAGGTAGAGGCGCAGGGTGGCCCCCTGGGTGCCGGTGCCGGAGAGTCGGAACACCACCCGGCTGCCGTCATCCAGCAGCAGGCGCAGACCCTGGCCGCTGGTGAGGGAGCCATCCACCGGGTCGGTGTAGCTGAAGTCGTCGGCGGTGGCGATGCTGCGGCCGGCGAAGCCGGTCCCCACCAGGGTGGGCAGCAGGCCCTTCAGGCGGTCGTAGAGGCCATGGGCCCTGTCGCTGGCGATCGCTTCGTAGTCGTGGCGGGAGTAGTAGTGGCGGCCGAAGCGGCTCCAGTGGCCGGCCATCACCTCGGCCACCGAACAGCGGCGTGTGGCCAGGATCTGCAGCCAGAACAGCACCGCCCAGAGACCGTCCTTCTCGCGGATGTGGTCACTGCCGGTGCCGAAGCTCTCCTCACCGCAGAGGGTGATCCGGCCGGCATCGAGCAGGTTGCCGAAGAACTTCCAGCCCGTGGGGGTTTCGAAGCAGGGAATGGCCAGCTCCCTGGCCACCACATCCACCGCGGCGCTGGTGGGCATCGAGCGGGCCACCCCGGAGAGGCCGCCGGCGTAACCGGGGGCCAGGGTGGCATTGGCGGTGAGCACCGCCAGGCTGTCGCTGGGGTTCACGAAGCAGCGCTGGCCCAGGATCATGTTGCGGTCGCCGTCGCCGTCGCAGGCGGCCCCGAAGCGGTAGGTATCGCCATCGAGCAGCAGCTCGGCCAGCTCATGGGCATAGGTGAGGTTGGGGTCGGGGTGTCCGCCGCCGAAATCCTCCAGGGGTGTGCCGTTGCGCACCGTTCCGGCCGGGGCCCCCAGCAGCCCCTCCAGCAGGCGGCTGGCGTAGGGGCCGGTGACGGCATGCATCGCATCGAAGGCGATCGGGAAGTCGCCCCGCAGCATGGCGCTGATCGCGTCGAAGTCGAACAGGCCCTGAAGCAGGGACACGTAGTCGTCGACCCCGTCGATCACCTCGATGCGCAGGTTGCCCAGGGGGCAGATTCCGGGTGCCTCCAGGGACGGTGTCCCGCCGTCAACGATCCGGTAGCTCTCCAGCTGGGTGGTGGCGCTGTAGATGGCATCGGTGATCGATTCGGGGGCCGGCCCGCCATTGGCGCCATTCACCTTGACGCCGAAATCTCCCTCGGGACCGCCGGGGTTGTGGCTGGCGGAAAGAATGATGCCGCCGATGGCCCGGTGCTTGCGGATCAGGTTCGAGGCGGCGGGGGTGGAGAGAATTCCGCCGGTGGTGGTGATCAGTCGGGCCACGCCGTGGGCGGCGGCCATGCGGGAGATCACATCGATGGCCCGGCGGTTGCCGTAGCGGCCGTCGCCGCCAAGGATCAGCGTGCCCCCCGCCACCCCGGGCATCACCCGGAACACCGCCTCCACGAAGCTCTCCAGATAGTGGGGCTGCTCGAACTGACGGCTGCTCTTGCGCAGGCCGGAGGTGCCGGGTTTCTGGTCGGTGAAGGGGGCGCTCAGGAGCACCTCACGAACCGATGGTGATGGAGAGGCGTCCGTGGCAGCGGCGGGAGCATCGGAAGAGGCGCTGCTGGTCATGGATGCCAACCTGGGGTGACGCCACGCTAGCCCTGCAGTCAGGCACCCTCGGACACGTCGGGAGCTCCTGGCTAGCCTCGCTGAAGTGCATGATTCCCCAAGCCGATGGCCTTCCCCTCCGCCCAGTCGAGCCGGATCCAGGGGCTGTTGCTGGCGCTGGTCGCCCTGTCCGTCAACTCGGCTCAGGCCGGAGTCATGGGGGCTGCGCCGGCCAAGCCGTTGCCCGAGGCCATCAGCGTCAGCCGGGCCGCAGCCACGGCCGTTCTTGAGAAATCGGGCACCTCAAGCTGCCTCACCGGCAAGCTCACCAATGCCCTGCTCGGCCTCTCCTCCAGCTGTGAGGCCCAGGGTGATCGCTCCCCCCTCTGTGAGCTGGCCAACCGGGCGGCGGTGACCACCGGCTGGTCGATGGAGTTCATGGAGCGCACCTCCAGGGAGTTGCTGAAGCTCTCGGATACCCCCGTGGCCACGACTCCCTGAGCTGAGGGCGGCCACCACCGGGCCGGGACAGCCCCTCAGCGGCCGACCGATCCGAAACCGAAGCCGGAGGGGCGACTCCCGCCTGCGCCTGGAGCACCACCGCCTGTTGCACCAGGTCCGCCTGGACCGCCTGATCCGTCCTTGTTGGCCACAGGTTTGCTCACCGGCCGGCAGCTGCTGACCACCTTCCCAGCGGCGGCATCGATGCCGTCACGCCGGCTCAGGCTGTTGCTCGTGTCGGTCACGGCAATCTGGACCACGGCCCAGAGAGCGTCCTTGCAGAAGCCCGAGAGCAGAGGGTGATCCATCAGGGGATCCGCCAGCTTGCGGGCCCGGTCGCAGGTGGCGGCGGTGTTCTCCCTGCCGCAGTCGAGGGCGGCCAGTTGAACCTTGCGCAGCGTCTCGGCACTGGGGTAGATGGCGTAGCTGTCGTTGGCCCGGGCCGGCCCCATGGCCAGGCCGGGTGCAGCGAGCATCGCGGCGCTCAGCAGCGTGACGGCAAGGCTTGATCGGACCATCGATGCGCTGCAGCAACTTCATCCATCATGGCGGCGGCTCAGACCGAGAGCCGAATCGGGGCCAGGCCCTGCCGCAGGGGCCTCTGGCGCCGCTGCCAGGAGTGTCCGATCCGCTCCCCCAGCCATGGAGCCAGCAGCACCAGGCCGCGGCGCAGCAGGGGTGATCGACGCAGCAGCTGGGCCTGGCGAGCCTCCTGCTGCTGCAGAGCCTGGGCCCTCCGGATCTCCGGCCAGCGCTGGGCCTGGATCTGCTCCAGGCTCCTGTCGATGGCCGCGGCATCTCCCGCCGTCAGGGGCGCCAGCAGGTGGTTGGTGGCCACGATCGCGTCGCGCAGGGCCATGTTGATCCCCTGCGCCCGGATCGGGCTCATCGGGTGGGCGGCATCGCCCAGCAGCAGCAGACCGGGGCGGTGCCAGCGGCGGCAGCAGCCCACCTGCACCGAGAGCTTCAGCGGCGCGCTGATCGCCGGGGCCACCTGGCGCAGGTGATCGGCCAGCCAGCCGTGGGCCATCGCACCAAAGGCTTCGCCCCAGGCCTCGGGGCTGCGCTCGATCCGCTCGCCGGGGCTGAGCACCCAGCCCAGCTGCAGGTCCCCTGGCAGGGCACCATGGAAAAGGCTGCAGGCGCTGCCGTCCTCCCCCAGCAGCATGGTGAAGACGTTGTCGCTCTCGAAGCGGGGGTGGCTGGGTAGGTGGAACCAGAGCAGATCGATGGGGCTGCTGCGGCGCTCCAGCTCCAGGCCTGAGCGCTGCCGCACCAGCGAGGAACGGCCGTCGGTGGCCACCACCAGGGAGGCCTCAAGCCGGCTGCCGTCGCTGAGCACCACCCCGGCGATGCGGCCCCCGGCTTCCATCAGATCGACCACCGCCTGCCCCGGTCTCCACTGGAAGCCGCTGGCCCGGCTGGCCCGCTCCAGCAGGGCGTCGAGCAGCGCCGGCTGGGAGATCAGCGTGCAGGGCTGATCTCCCTCCAGGGGTTCCTCGACGCGGAACAGGTCCCGGCCATGCAGCTGGAAGGACCAGGCGCTGAGAGGCCGCTGAGGCAGGCGGGCGAGCAGGGGGCCGCAGCCCATGTCCTCCAGGGCCGCCAGGCCCGAGGGCATCAGCCCCTCGCCGCGGAACTGGCGCTGAAAATCCCGCGCCGCTTCCACCAGGGTCACCGGCACCCCCCGCTCGGCCAGCAGCATCGCCAGGGACGCGCCGGCCGGTCCGGCCCCCACGATCACGACGGCCTGGGGGGATGGGGCTGAACTCATGGTTGCTGTGTGGCGGTGGCCAGGGCCCGCGGAGTGCCCTGGCCACAGGTCTGGCGGATCCGCTCCAGCTTGCGCCGCAGCCGGGGCGTGATCCCCAGTTCCGCCCCCTGCCACATGCGGTCCTGCTCACGGGTGAAGTGGGCCGCCAGCTGGGGCGACTCCACGATCATCAGTGTTTCGTCATTGCCATGGGCGGCGGACGGACTCCAGTTGAACGAACCCGTGATCACGGTCCTGCCATCCACCACGGCGAACTTGTGGTGCAGCTTGTCGCCGCGAGCCAGGAGGGGTGTTCCCACCCCCTCGATCGGCTGAGCCCAGGGGCTGTTCCCCTGCTCCAGTTTGCAGAAGCGATCCGGCATCGAGACTCCCAGCAGATCGAGCACCTCCGAGAAGCTGCGGCTGGCGAAGCCAGGATCCGCCAGGAGCCGGATCGCCACGCCTCGCTGGCGCAGCTTGGCGAGCCGGTCGGCCAGCCCCTGGGCGGAGAAGACGAACAGACTCAGATCCAGCCGCCGCCGGGTCAGGGCCAGGCGTTGATCGAGCAGCCGCAGGCCCTGGCTGGGATCCTTGCGGCGATGGGGAGCGAAGAGCACTTCGACCCGGGTGGGTCCCACCATCACGGCCTGCACGGGCCCCTCTTCCTTGGCGATGCCGAATCGGCTGTCGGCCAGGCCGCCGGGACCATCCCCCCACATCCGGCTGAATTCGCCGCCGAACAGCGCGGCGAGCTCCCGGCTCTCGAAGCGCAGCAGGTGGTTGACGTTGCCGAGGGTGCGGCGGTCGTCGGGATCGCCGTGGATGCAGGAGGGCGTGAAGTTGGCGGAGCCGGTCACCACCCAGCGCTGGTCCACCACCATGAACTTGTGGTGCATCAGGCCACTGCCCGCGCTGCCATCGGCTGTGTCGTCGATCAGGGGGATGCCACCGCGCTGCAGGATGCGGACGGCATCGCCTCGGTCGCGTTCGCCGCCGCTCAGGCGTCCGTCGTGGTCGGTGTCGGCCAGGGCCAGCAGCTGGCGGTAGCGTCCGAGCTGGTGGGAGCTCAGCCCTGCGGGCAGCTGTTCACTGAAGGGGGTGCTGTAGGTGTTCTCGAGGATCACCCGCACGCGCACTCCCTGGCGCTTCCGCGTCACCAGGGCTTCGGCCACCCGGGGCAGGGACAGCTCCTGCACGGCCACGACAATCTCGCTCTGGGCCCGTTCGATCGTGTCGAGCACCAGCCGCTCAAGGTCATCGCCCCTGCGACGCTCGCCGCTGATCGGGCTCCTGTAGTGGTGGTCGGCGCGCTGGTTGAAGGCCACCTCCACTCCCGCCGGCAGAGGCAGATCCGCCGGGGGTGAGCCCAGGATGCGGGCGGTGGCGGAGCAGCCGCCAAGGGCAACAGCGAGCAGGCCAGCCACGAGAGCGAACGCCCGGGTGGCTGGCCTGGAGGGATCGACGGTGGACTGGGGACTCACGGACAGCTCATGGCGGCTGTCCTGAGCATTCCCCGCTGAGGGGGAGTTGGACTGACCTCAGTGGTGACCTGGCATCTCGGCGGTGCGCAGCATCAGGACGAACCAGAGGGTGCTCACCAGCACAGCCATGCCCACGGCTGTGCCGATGCCCACTTTGACCATCAGGATGGGCACGAGGAACGGCAGGGCGAGGGTGCCGGCCAGCGGGGTGAGGGCCACGAAGGTGCGCATCAGAACCACTCAGCCACGGCCTGGCTGGATGGATTACTGTTGTCTTCGGGGGTGGTGCGCTCGAACTTCAGGGTGATGCTGCGTTTCTGCTCGCCATCGGCGGCCACCGCCTGGATGGGATAGAGCTGCTGGCCGTCGCGGAATGGCACCTGCACGCGGAAGGTGCCATCGGGGGAGAGGGGCACCTCTTCATCGCCGATGGTGAGTTTGGCGGCCGGATCGGTGGCGCCGTAGACGATCAGCTCGGCGTCGGCCACGAGCCAGAAGGAACGCTGGCGGGGTGCCACTCCACCGATGCCCGAGTCGTTGCGACCACTGGCCCAGAGGCCGATGCCCGAATCATGAAGACTGCGCCGGCCTGCAGCGGAGTCGGAGTCCTCGAGCTCGTGGAAGGCTTCGGAACCGCGGCCGAAATGCTTCCAGCGCACCGTGGCGGTCTGGTAGAGACGCTCGTGCAGGCCGCTGTCCGCTCCGGTCGGGTTGGGGTTGCTGTGGGGATAGGCGGTGGCCACGGTCATGTCCGAGGGGGCCGCTTCCAGGGAGAAGGGCACGAACTGGTCGAGGATCTGCTCGCTGGGATGCAGGGCAGGCACCCGGGCCACGGCCGAGAAGCCCATGGAGAGCCAGCCTCCACCGTGCTTGCGGTACCCCAGTTCAACGCGGTAATCGCGGTCACTGAGGGGTACGGGCAGGTACCACTCGGTGGCATGGCTGTCGACGGGCACCTCCTGGAGGGTGTGGGGGTGAGCGGCGCCCGAGGGCAGTCCGGTCACGTCGGCGACACGAAGGCAGAGCTGGCCGGCTCCGGCCTCGATGGCCCTGGTGCGCTCGGCTTCGGCGATCTCCCAGAACACGTAGGCCCACTGGGGGTCCCGGGGCAGGAACACCACCTTGGTCTCGGCCTCCGGGCGCGGAGCCGGACTGAAGCCGGCCTCCAGCCGCTCGAGGCTTGGAGAGGAGGAACCGGGTGCTGCGGATGGCTCGGAGCTGGTGAACTCTCCTTCGCCCTTGACACTGTGGATTTCGTTCAGCAACTCCTCCTTGGATTTGCGGCTGTAGAGGCTCACGCCGAGGTCACTAGCGATCTGGCGGAGCTGACGCAGGGTCATGCGAGCCAAGGACGAGAGAGCCTGAGTCACCGTTTCTCCGGATTTCGTTTGGGATCAGTTTGCGATGAAACCCGCCGATCTCAGTCCTCCGGGCGCCCTCCGTCAGCAACAGCTGACTGGGCCTCAGCTGGATGGCCATGAAAAAAACGGCGGGGTGAACCGCCGTTCTCAGGGAAACCTTGGGGCAGAGCCGCTGGTGTCAGCGGCCGACGCTGCGGTAGGGAACCTTGGAGAGGTAGTCCATGCCGGTGTTGCCCGAGGACGCGGCACCTGTCCGCAGGGCAGGCAGGGAGCGCACCCAGGGCAGGTAGTCCTCGGGGAAGCCACCGCGGCGTTGCCGCGCCCATTTGGGCAGCGACTTGGCGGTCCCGGTGTAGACGATCTGGGGGAAGCCCAGGATGCCCCGGTAGTAGGCCTCGTAGCGGGGCGAGGTGATGTTGAAGGGGGTTTCTCCCACTTCACGGGAGCCCACCACCCGGTTGCGGTGGTAAGGCACGGTGTCGTAGCCGAAATTCTCGAGATACTCGTCGCTGTCGAGGATCTGATCGACGGCGCCGGCCACGCCCTTGGTCATGATCACCGCGGACCAGGCGATCTCCTCGGCTTTGCCATAGACCTGGCGGCCCAGCAGTTTCTCCACCAGGTGACGCGCCACCCGGTAGTTGCTGTTCAGGTTGTAGAAGCTGCGGGTGAAGGTATCCGAGAGGCAGAGGGCCCGGATGAAATCACGCACGGTGATCTGGCCATCGCGCAGCTGCGACTCCAGGATCGTGTCGCGGTCGACCTTGAAGGCGTGGAAGAAGATCTGACGGTAGGCCGCTTCGATCACCACGTTCTGGGCGTTGCGATCAAAGGCCTTGTCCAGCGAGACGCCTTTCGGATCCTCGTCGGAGCCCACGCGAAACGCCTTCACTCGAGAGTTCTGGCTGGTGGGTGCGTACTTCAGAAGCGGGATCGCCACGCGAACATCGTCATCCGTCGCTGTGGATCGTAGAAGTCAGGCCCGATCGAACCCCGCCCGTGGCGGCAGGGCTCACAGTCCGTAACGTTTGACACGTCCGCCGGGGTCAGACCGCCCTACCAGCCGAAGGCCGAGATCAGCGTTCTGCGGGGGGTGGTGGCGAGGCCCGCGGCGCCTTCGCCTGAATCGCTGGTCTCCCCGTCAGCACCGTTCTGCGGGCAGCGGCTTTCCATGCAGAACGACGCGGTGTTGGAGAGTCCTTCCACGGTGCTGGTGCGCAGGCGCAGGTTGGTGTTGGGAAACCAGAAGCGCTCCAGGCTGCTCATCGTTTCGTAGGCCGTCGTCAGCAGCAGGCCATCCCGGTCATCCATGCGGAAGTGGCCCGCCACAGGTGCGGTCTCCGCGTAGCCGCGGTCCCGCAACAGCAGTCCCTCGCGTCCCGAGGAGTCGGTGGGGATCAGACCGAACACCGACTCCCCCTGATGGGCTTCGCCGGCTTTGTCCCAGGCCATCGAGCCGCTCCAGCGCACCTGGCAGCCCCCCACCAGGCCCGCCGGGTCCTGGTCGTGCAGCTCGGCGATCGCCCTGAGGCGCGGGTCACTGGCCTCCACCTCCATGACCTCGATCATTGACCCGCCGGCCTCGGCGCGCCGGTGCAGCAGGTGGTGGCTGGTGCGCTGGGAGCGCCAGCGCCCGCAGCTGAGCCTGAAAAAACTGAGGGCATCGGCGATCGGAACGCTCACGGGGACAGCACGGCTGCAGCGATGATCGCAACTCCCTCACCCCAGCCGTAGCCCGGTGGCCACAACGGGAGTCGTGGCGGCCCTGGCCGCAGCCCTCTGCTGGGCGGTCTCCAGCAGTCTCTGGCGCCGTCTGCCCACCTCCCTGAGCGCAGCCCAGCTCAACCTGGTCAAGAACCTGCTGGCCGTCGGGATTCAGGTGCCGGTGCTGCTGCTGGGGGGCTGGCTGGTGCCGCTTCCTGCGCTGCTGCTGCTGCTGGCCAGCGGTGTGCTCGGCATCGCCCTGGGTGACAGCCTCTACTTCGCGGCCCTGCGCCGGCTGGGGACCCGTCGGACGCTCACCCTCGAAGCGGGTGGGCCGGCGCTGTCGCTGCTGGGCGGGGCTCTGTTCCTGGCCGAGTGGCCCCGCTGGCCCCAGGGGGTGGGGGTGGTGCTGATCTGCCTGTCGGTGGCCCTGGTGGCCCGCCAGCAGCCCCCGGCCGGCGGTCCCGACCTGGCGTCCCGGCCCTCGGGAGGGCAGCACCTCGGCCTGCTGCTGGCCCTGGCCGCGCTGGTCTGCGGCAGTGGCGGCGCCCTGCTCTCGAGGGCGGCGCTGCGGGATTCGGCTCTGCCTCCGCTGCAGTCGGCCACCCTGCGCCTGGCGGCGGCGGCCCTCGTGATGCTGCCGCTGCTGTGGCGGCTGCCGCCCCCGGGCGTGCGCCCGCGGCCCCTGAGGCGGCGCTGGCCCCTGGTGCTCCTGGCCACTCTGCTGGGCACCAGCGCCGGCATCGTGCTGCAGCAGACGGCTCTCCAGCATCTGCCAGTCGGGCTTGCCGTGGCCCTGCTGGCCACCGCTCCGGTGCTGGCTCTGCCCCTGGCGGGGCTGGAAGGAGACCGGCCAGGCCCCACGGGGCTGCTGGCAGCGGTGCTGGCCCTGGCCGGCGTCAGCCTGGTGGCGGGGCTTGGCTGGAGCGGCTGAGGCGGGTTCTGGCCTCGGCCTCCGCCCAGGAGATCAGGTCGCCGATGTCGAGGGCGAGGGGGTCCAGTCCCCGGCTGTCAGCCAGCTCCTGCAACTGCAGAGCGCCGCGTTCGAGCTGGGCGAGGAACACCTGCTGAAACTCGGGATCGGCGGCCAGGGTGCCGTGACGCGCCATCCAGGCGAGCAGGACAGGGCGGGTCGGCAGGGGACCGCAGCGGCTGCCGGCTGCCTCCTGCAGGGTGCGCAGGCAGTGGGCCAGCACACGCAGGTGATGGCGCTCGAGGCTGGGGAGCAGGGTGGCCTCAAGGAGGGCCAGGTCGCCGCTGGCGAGGGGACCGGCAGGGGCCTCAGCCATCCTGAGAGAACTGGGCGGCTTCAGCGCCTCGAGGGGTGATGCGGAATCCGCAGGAGTGGCCGGATTCGAGACGCCAGTGCACACGCTCCACGCTGCAGTCGGGAAAGGTGTGGCGCATCTGCTGCAGTTCCTGGTCACACAGCACGGGGAACTGTTCAGCGAGGCGGGAGACGGAGCAGTGGAATTCGCTCATGCACCAGGAGAGTCCGTCGGGCTCGGGGTGGCAGTCGCTGACGTAACCCTCGCTGCAGCGCAGTTCCACCAGCCGTTCCAGCCGCTCGAGCAGCGTGCCCGTGCCGATCCGGCGGCGGTAGTCGAGGGCCTTGGCGATGGCCTGCTGGCGCAGGAGGGTCTGCACGGTGTCGGCGGGCAGGCTGTCGGCCAGGGAGGTGAGCAGGCCGATGGCGAAATTCTCGCTGCCGTTGGGGAACTGGTCGTGGCCCTCGGCGGTGAGGTGCCAGTGGTTGCTGGGGCGGCCGGGGCCTTCTCCACTGGAGCTGCTGGCCACGAGACCGTCGTCCTCGAGGCTGCGCAGATGGCGGCGCATGATCTGCACCGACACTCCCAGGAGCTCAGCGAGCTGGGCAGCCGTGGCCTCACCCTGACGCAGGAGGAGGGCCAGAGCTGCTTCTCGGGTTGGGGCCTGGGTGGAGGCGCTCATCGAACACTTAGCCCGGTTCGTCCGGTCGCGAACCTTCTGCACACATTGCCACGCTTGTTCAACAGTTGTGGCAACGGGCAGTTCACAATGGCGCCAGGCCCCATCGCCAGCTTGGCTGCCCTAAGGTTGCCAGTAACGAAACAACCGGGTTTCGTAATTCAATGGTGCCGTCACCCCGGTCCGTTGGTTCTTCCCGGGAATTCCAGCAGCCTCCCCGCCCTGCAGCCGCCGGGTTCCGCCTCCACCATCCCCCGCCCGGGTCCTCCGCTGCGGCCTCGGTGACTCTCTCGTTCTTCTGAATTCATGTCCGACGCCCCCTCCGCCACGGCCGCCCCCAGCAGCGACAGCCTGGAGCTGATCCGGCGCTTCGCCGAGGCCTACGCCAAGCGGACCGACACCTACTTCTGCAGCGATCCCGGGGTGACGGCGGTGGTTCTCGAAGGGCTGGCGCGGCACAAGGAGCAGCTGGGCGCCGCTCTCTGCCCCTGCCGCCACTACGAGGACAAGCAGGCCGAGGCCGAGCAGGCCTTCTGGAACTGCCCCTGTGTGCCGATGAGGGAGCGCAAGGAGTGCCACTGCATGCTCTTCCTCACGGAAGACAATCCCTTCCGCGGAGACCAGCAGACCATCGGTCTCGAGGAGATCAAGACCCATATCCAGCCCCCTGCCGCCTGAACGCCATGAGCAGCTCCACCAGCGTCGGCGATCTTGTCAGTCAACCCTATAAATACGGGTTTGTCACAGACATCGAAACCGACAAGATCGACAAAGGTCTCAGTGAAGATGTCGTCCGGCTCATCTCCTCCAAGAAGGAGGAACCCCAGTTTCTGCTTGATTTCCGTCTCCGTGCCTACCGGCAGTGGCTGAGGATGGAGGAGCCCGACTGGGCGGCCCTGGGGCATCCGGCGATCGATTATCAGGAGATGATCTACTACGCCGCGCCTCGCCAGCAGGAGAAGAAGGCGAGCCTGGATGAAGTGGACCCCAAGCTGCTGGAAACTTTTGACAAGCTCGGTATTCCGCTGAGCGAACAGAAGCGTCTCAGCAATGTGGCTGTTGATGCTGTGTTCGACAGCGTCTCGATTGCCACCACCTACCGCGAGAAGCTGGCGGAGCATGGGGTGATCTTCTGCTCGATCAGTGAGGCCGTCAAGGATCACCCCGAGCTGATCGAGCGCTATCTCGGAACGGTTGTTCCCAGCAACGACAACTTCTTCGCGGCCCTCAATTCCGCCGTGTTCAGTGACGGCTCCTTCGTGTTCATCCCGAAGGGCGTGGAGTGTCCGATGGAGCTTTCCACCTATTTCCGCATCAACTCCGGTGACACCGGACAGTTCGAGCGCACTCTGATCGTGGCCGAAGAAGGTGCCTCGGTGAGTTATCTTGAGGGCTGCACCGCCCCGATGTTTGACACCAACCAGCTGCATGCGGCGGTGGTGGAGCTGGTGGCTCTCGACGATGCCTCGATCAAGTACTCCACCGTTCAGAACTGGTATGCCGGTGATGAGAACGGCGTGGGTGGCATCTATAACTTCGTGACCAAGCGAGGCCACTGCCGCGGCGACCGCAGCCACATCAGCTGGACCCAGGTGGAAACGGGCTCGGCGATCACCTGGAAGTACCCCAGCTGTGTGCTGCAGGGAGCCCATTCGGTCGGAGAGTTCTACTCCGTGGCCCTCACCAACAATCTCCAGCAGGCCGATACCGGCACGAAGATGGTGCATGTGGGCCCCCACACCCGCTCCACGATCGTGAGCAAGGGCATCAGCGCCGGCCGTTCCTCCAACAGTTACAGGGGGCTGGTCCAGATCGGGCCCAAGGCCTGGGGTGCCCGCAACTACAGCCAGTGCGATTCGATGCTGATCGGTGATCAGGCGGCTGCCAACACCTATCCGTACATCCGTTCGCAGCAACCCGAGGCCAGCGTGGAGCATGAGGCCAGCACCTGCCGCATCTCCGCCGATCAGCTCTTCTATCTGCAGAGCCGGGGAATCGGTTTCGAGGAAGCGGTGTCGATGATGGTGAGCGGCTTCTGCCGTGATGTGTTCAACCAGCTGCCGATGGAATTCGCGGCTGAAGCCGACAAGCTCCTGGCTCTCAAGCTGGAGGGGTCTGTGGGCTGATCCCTCAGGCGCTGTTGTCCCGGAGCATGGCTCCTTTCTCTGTTGTTTCCCTTGTTCCGCCAGCTGTGATTCGCCCCGACGCCGACACGCTTCTCGAAATCGTTGACCTGCAGGCCCGGGTGGAGGACAAGCCGATCCTCAAGGGCGTCAATCTCACGATCAAGGCTGGAGAGATCCATGCGGTGATGGGCCGCAACGGCAGCGGCAAGAGCACCCTCTCCAAGGTGCTGGCCGGCCATCCCGCCTACACCGTCACGGGCGGCCACGTTCTCTATCGCGGCGCCGACCTGCTCGATCTCGAACCGGAGCAGCGGGCCCGGGCGGGGCTGTTCCTGGGCTTCCAGTATCCCGTGGAGATCCCCGGGGTGAGCAACCTCGAGTTCCTGAGGGTGTCCACCAATGCCCGCCGTCAGGAGAAGGGGGAGGAGGAGCTCGACACCTTCGCCTTCGAGGACCTGGTGCGCGAGCGGCTGGAGGTGGTGCAGATGGATCCCGCCTTCCTCGAGCGCAGCGTGAACGAAGGTTTCTCGGGCGGCGAGAAGAAGCGCAACGAGATTCTGCAGATGGCTCTGCTCGATCCCCTGGTGGCGATCCTCGATGAAACCGATTCCGGCCTTGACATCGACGCTCTGCGCATCGTGGCGGGTGGCGTGAACCACCTGGCCAGCCCCGACAACGCCACCCTGCTGATCACCCATTACCAGCGCCTGCTGGATGTCATCACCCCGGACTACGTCCATGTGATGGCCGGTGGTCGCATCCTGCGCACCGGAGGCAAGGAGCTGGCCCTGGAGCTGGAGGAACGCGGCTACGACTGGGTCGACCAGGAGCTGGCCGTTCTGGAGGTGGCCTGATGGTGGCTGCGATGTCCAACTCCGCTGCTGTGGACGCCTCCAACTGGGTGACCACGTTCCTGGAGCGTTTGCCGGCCCCGGCCGGTCCGCTCGAAGCGGTGCAGTGGCGCGGCCGGGAGGCGCTCTCCCGCCAGGCGCTGCCCTCCCGCCGCCAGGAGGACTGGCGCTTCACCGACCTCGGCCCGCTCACGGCCCTGGCCCCTGCCCCTGCGGCGGCCAGCGAGCCGGGTGAGTGGCCCGAGCAGCCCAGCGCTGCGGCGGTGCGCCTCTGGCTCGATGCCCCTGGCGATCTTCTGGCTGGACAGGACCTGCCTGCCGGACTTTCACCGCTCAGCCCTGAGGAGGTGCAGCTGGCCCTGGGGCACACCCTGGCCGCCTGCAGCTGTGAGCAGCACTGGCCCGTGGAGTTGAACCAGGCCAGCGCCACCCGGGTGCTGGCCCTGCGCGTGAGTGGTGCAGTGGCGCCAACCCTGGAGCTGGTGAGCCAGGCCGCCGGCGACGGGGTGCTGCGCCCCGTGCGGGTGTTGCTGCTCCTGGAGGAGAAGGCCAGCCTGGAGGTGCTCCAGGTGCAGCTCGGTTCCGGTGGCAGCCTCTCAAGCCTGGTGATTGAAGCCCAACTCGGCCGCGAGTCCACGCTGCGCCACGGCCTGCTGGCCCTGGGTGAGGGCCAGGCCTGCTTCTTCGGCCATCTGGCGGTGGAGCAGGAGCCCCGCAGCCGGCTCGAGTCCACATCGGCCAGCCACGGCTGGGCGCTCTCGCGCTTTGAGCCGCGGGTGGTCCAGGTGGATGGCGACGCCACCACCAGCCTCAAGGCCCTGCAACTGGCCGATGGCCAGCAGCTGGCGGACACCCACAGCCGTGTGGAATTCCGCGGACCCGAAGGCCGGCTGGATCAACTGCACAAGGCCATCGCCGACGACCGTGGCCGCAGTGTGTTCAACGGGGCGGTGAAGGTGCCCCGGGCGGCCCAGCGCACCAATGCCTCACAGCTCAGCCGCAACCTGTTGCTCTCCAACCAGGCCCGGATCGACACCAAGCCCGAGCTGGAGATCGTGGCCGACGATGTGCGCTGCGCCCATGGCGCCACCGTGAGCCGGCTTCAGACCGACGAACTGTTCTACCTGCAGAGTCGGGGCCTGTCGGCGGCGGTGGCCGCCGGCCTGCTCAAGCGTGGCTTCTGCGACGAGGTGCTGCGGGCGCTCCCCGCCGCCGCGGCTGCCTGGAGGCCGCTGCAGCGACTGCTTGGGGAGGACTGATCACGATGCCGTTCACCGCCTCCGCCCCCGCTCTCCAGCCTCCTGCCCCGACGCAGTCCGCCGCCGAGGATCTGGCGGCTGTCACCCGCGCCGATTTCCCGCTGCTGGCGGATCAGGCCTGCCTGGGGCAGCCCCTGATCTACCTCGATCACGCCGCCACCAGCCAGAAGCCCCTGGCGGTGCTCGATGCCCTGCAGCGCTACTACCGCCACGACAACGCCAACGTGCACCGGGGCGCCCACCAGCTGAGCGCCCGCGCCACCGACGCCTTCGAAGGCGCCCGCGACAAGACGGCCCGCTTCGTGGGCGCCGCCACGCCGCGGGAGATCGTGTTCACCCGCAACGCCAGCGAGGCGATCAACCTGGTGGCCCGCAGCTGGGGGGATGCCTTCCTGCGGCCCGGCGATGAGATCGTGCTCACGGTGATGGAGCACCACAGCAACCTGGTGCCCTGGCAGCAGCTGGCCGCGCGCACCGGTGCCCGCCTGCGCCACGCCGGTCTCACCGCCAGCGGCGAGCTGGATCTGGAGGATCTGCGCGCGCAGATCAGCGAGCGCACCCGGCTGGTGAGCGTGGTGCAGATCAGCAACACCCTCGGCTCCCACAACCCGATCAGCGCGATCGCCCAGCTGGCCCATGCCGCCGGGGCGCTGCTGCTGGTGGATGCGTGCCAGAGCCTGCCGCACCTGCCGGTGAACGTGCAGACCCTTGGAGCCGATTTCCTGGTGGGGTCGTCCCACAAGCTCTGCGGCCCCACGGGCATGGGTTTCCTCTGGGCGCGGGAAGCGTTGCTGGAGGCGATGCCGCCGTTCCTGGGTGGCGGCGAGATGATCCAGGACGTGTATCTGGATCACAGCACCTGGGCGGAGCTGCCCCACAAGTTCGAGGCGGGAACGCCGGCGATCGGTGAGGCCGTGGGCATGGGTGCCGCCATCGATTACCTCACGGCCCTCGGGCTCGAGCGCATCCACGCCTGGGAGCAGAGGCTCACCGCCCACCTGTTCCAGCGGCTGCAGGCGATCGACGGGCTGCGGGTGCTGGGTCCCACCCCCCAGCAGCAGCCCGACCGTGGCGCCCTGGCGTCCTTTGTGGTGGAGGGGCTGCACGCCAACGACATCGCCGCCCTGCTGGATGCCAGCGGCATCTGCATCCGCAGCGGCCACCATTGCACCCAGCCCCTGCACCGCCACTACGGCATCAGCGGTTCGGCGCGCGCCAGCCTCAGTTTCACCACAACAATCGAGGAGATCGATCGCTTTGCCGAGGAACTGGCGAGCAGTGTGTCCTTCCTGCGGGAACACGGCTGAGCAGGGGCTGCTTGATGCTGGAGCTGGTGGCGGCGCTGCTGATCGATCTCTCCGACCAGAAGCTCTACGCCTACGACGATCGGCAGCGCCTGCTCTATGCCGCCCTGGTCTCGACGGGCCGCCCCGCGACGCCGACCCCCACAGGGCAGTTTCAGATCGGCAGCAAGTACAGCGAAACGACGCTGGTGGGGCCCGATTACCGCATCCCCGCCGTGCCGAACGTGATGTGTCTCAGCGGTGGCGGCCTGGCTCCTGATCGCCTGTGCATCCACCCGGCACCCTGGCAGGAGCGTGCCGGGGAGTGCTTCGGCGTGGCCCGCAGCCACGGTTGCATCCGCACCACGAGCGCCACGGCCCGCTGGCTGTTTCCGCGCACCGCCGTGGGCACGCCGGTGGAGATCCGGCCCTGAGCAGAGCTCAGCCCCCCCGCGGGAGCACAGCTGGAGCGGGAACTCTGAGTTTGCGGAATGTTGGCATCACGCTTGAGGCCATCAATCACTCGATGGAGGCTGGTTTAATAGGGTGCGGCCTGGATTTCGTGCACAGCTTTATCACGGTCACGGCAGTCTTCGATCACTGAATTAAGACGCATGGGTTTTCATCCAACGGTGATGCTCCTGATTGGAGGAGTGATTCTCACCATCGGTGATCTCGCCATCAAGATCTGGATCATCAAGGAGAATCGACCAGCCTTCTGGCTGGGCATGATGATCTATATGGTGGGCATGGCCATCCTTGCCCATGCCTTTCGCTACAGAAACATCGCTACAGCATCGATCATCTGCGTGGTCTTCAATGTGATCACACTGATTCTGGCAACAAGGCTGATCTACGGCGAGAGCATCAGCAAGCAGCAATATGTGGGAATGGGGGTGGGGGTGCTGGCGATCATCATCCTGGAATCCGATCAGGCCTGAGTGGATTCAGAGGGGTGTGAGCCTGGCCAGGGCTTCGGCTCGGTGCTGTCCGCGCCAGAGCCACTGCCAGCCCCAGCCGCAGGCTTCGGCCATTGATTCAATGGCCGCGGCGTCGGCTGGAAAATCGAACTGGCTGAGGTGATCGATCACCCTCTGGCCTTCTTCGGCGGGGATTGACGTCCAGCCCTTGCGGATCCGCTGCACGTAGCGCTGCAGGTAGCTGTCGCGGCTTTCACCGGGATCCCGGAACACGTCGGCCCAGAGCAGCATCCCGTCGGGGGCCACGCGGGAGCGGGCTCCAGCGAGGAACTGGCCCTTCTGTTCGTCGCTGAGGTGATGCACGGCGAAGGAACTGTGGATCAGGTCCACCGGAGCGGTGCTGGCGGAACCGGCATCAGCGGGGACGGATCCTTCAAGGGCCCAGGAGAGCAGATCCTGCTCCCGCCAGGCGCAGGGGTAGGGCACCCCCTGCAGCTGCGCGGCGGCGCGGGGCAGCACGGGGGCGGAGAGATCAAGCCCGTGGTAGGAGCCCAGGGGCAAGCGGCGCAGCAGCGGCGCCAGCAAGGCGAGGTCCCCGCAGCCCAGGTCCACCATGTGGGGCTGCGGCGATCCAGGGGGCCGCTGGGCCAGCCAGCCCTCGATCGCCGCGGTGGTGGCCGCTGAGAGCGCCTGATGCTCCATCAGGTCGTGGTCGACCACCCGGCGGTAGGTGCTCCATTGGCGGTCGAAGAAGTCCATGCCTGAGGCCGGGCGGCCGTTGCGGTCTGCCGCCGATCGTGCGCTGAGCGTAGGCGCCCTGGCGTGGGAACACTTCACGCAGGTTGCTCAACCTCTGCTCATGGTCCCTGTAGCCCGCTCCCCCGGATTGATTCAGCGCTACCGGGAGGAACTGCAGGTGCGGCACTACGCCCGACGGACCGTGACGACCTACGAGCAGTGGCTGCGCCGCTTTCTGCGCTTTCACGGGAGACGGCATCCCCGCGAGATGGGCAGTTCTGAGGTGAATGCCTTCCTCAACCACCTGGCGGTGGACCTGCAGGTGAGTGCCTCAACCCAGAACCAGGCCCTGAGTGCGCTGCTGTTTCTGTTCCGGGAGCTGTTGGAGCGGGATGTGGCGCTCGACGGTGTGGTGCGGGCGCGGACGAGCAAGCGGCTGCCGGTGGTGCTGACGCCGGAGGAGGTGCGGGCGGTGCTGGAGCGGATGGATGGCGTGGAGGCACTTGTGGCGGGGCTGCTTTACGGCAGTGGGCTGCGGCTCCTGGAGGCCCTGCGGCTGCGGGTGCAGGACCTGGATTTCAGCCGGAAGCAGCTCACCGTGCGCGATGGCAAGGGGTCCAAGGATCGCCGCACCATGTTGCCGAGCCGTGTCGGGGAGAAGCTGAGGCTGCACCTGGAGAAGGTCCGTCGGTTGCATCAGACGGACCTGGCCGAGGGCTATGGCCGGGTGCAGCTGCCGCATGCGCTGGGACGGAAATACCCCAATTCCGCGGTGGAGTGGTCCTGGCAGTGGGTGTTTCCGCAGACGCATCGCTGGACTGATCCAGCCACCGGCCAACAGGGTCGGCATCATCTGGATCCCAGTCTGATCCAGAAGGGTGTGCGGCGAGCCGTGCTGGCGGCAGGTGTCAACAAGCCGGCGACACCTCACACCTTCCGCCATTCATTTGCCACCCACCTGCTGGAGCGAGGGCAGGATATCCGCACGATCCAGGAATTGATGGGACACAGCGATGTCAAGACTACGATGATCTACACGCATGTGCTGAATCGAGGCCCTCTGGGCGTGAGCAGCCCCGCCGACCTTTTGTAACGGCACAAACGGCCTTAGGCGGATCCGCCTAAGAATCCGTGACGTGTGAGGGATCTCGGCTACTTCAGCGCGAGGACAAGGTTTTCACGCTGTTGCTCTCAGGCCGAGCCGCTCGTATGCTGCTAAGAGAGGCAAGATGGCGGTATTCACTGGATCCGCCCATTCAGCGTTCGAAGGATCGTGAATCCACCTGGTTGGCTTATGATCACGAGTAGGCCTGCGTTCTTCCAAAAGTGTAAGTGTCAAACCGAATGGCCGGGATAGCTCTCAAATGCCAAAACGAAATCTTCTTCCCTTTTACAATCTCCAGCATTAGAGAGGCAGCTTTGAATGGATAGACGCAGGTACTGGCGTGTTGTCGTTTGGGGTTCTGGATTCGGCGCTGATGGAGGTCTCTGTCGTACGCCAGAGGAGGCAGATGATGCAGTGGACTATTTAATCCAGTGCTTGGGTTGGGAGCCTGAGATGGTCTCCGTTGAAGAGCTTGATCTTACCCTTGCGGAAAAGAATGAGATTGCGAAAATGAACCGACCATCCGAGTGGTTTACAGGCCCAAGGGGTGGCACGTACCGTCTTAGCGGAACCGGACGATCACGCATTTATATCTAAGAATTGCTCAATTTCCCCCGCCGTCAGGAAAGTTGTCGCCTGTAACTTTGACCCCAAGGCCCCAAGCGATCACATGGGCGGCGTTGCCGCAAAGCTATCCTGGCGGACATCAGCAAGCAGATGAGTTCACCCGCCCTTCATCCGTACTGCATCTGAAGCTGAGGACTGCGGACGTTTCCTGTGGGGAAACGACACTTCGAACAACCAGATGCAGAAGGCGGTAGCAATAGCGACCTGCTATGCCGAGATTCCTGCTCGCTTCTGATCTGGAGCGTTAGGTGGATAAGCCTGCTCGCGCTTCTGTTGCCGGAAACCTAGTGTATCGATGACAACTCCGCCTCCCACAGGAATACTCCGCAGCGACGACTCAGTTGTTCAAGGTGTGGGCATTTGGGGCATCCCCAACTACCACACCACATTAGAGCGGCGTGCCGTCGCTGGAGGGGCCATAACTGGCGGGTACCTCTCGATGGTGGTGGCTGCGACCGTGATGGCCACGGCTGGACTGTTGCTCAACAGCGCGGCAGCCGTCATCGGTTCGATGTGTGTCGCCCCTTTTATGGCGCCCTCACGTGCAGTCTGTATCGGTGCGCTGTTTCGTAACAGGGCTGTCTTCTTTGGAGGAATCGTCAAGCAGTTCGTCGGCCTGCTGGTAATTGGTGCCTGTGTAGCTGCTCTAATTACGTCTGCACTGCGACAGTATTTTCCGGGCATCGACATTACGCCCGAGATCGCACTTAGAGCGATGCCGACATCACGAGACGTGGCCTTGAGCGTGCTTATTGCGGTTTCAGCGGGCGCGGCCGCTTCGCTTGCGCTGATCACAGAACCCAGCACCATAGAACGGCTGTGGGGACAGGTCATTGACGCAGTCATCGGGGTCCAGGTGGCTATCTCGCTCATTCCCCCAGCCGCGGTAATCGGCATCGGATGGGCGCTCGGAAGCCCCGAGCACAGCTGGAATGCATTTGGCCTGCTGGTGCTCAACGTAACTGCGTTGGACCTCGTTGGCAGCATCACAATCCTCGTGATCCGCGGGGTGCGTCGTCGTCACCTCGAGCTCAAGAAGAGTATCCGCGAGACCGTTGCACTGACCCTCCATTATGTTCCCGGTTTCATTCCGATTGGGAGCACGGTCAACGTGACGCTGTTGGGGGAGAAGGACGCGCTCGTTGACGTCATTTTACGGCGGCGTTTCGGCGGCAAGATCCCGGAGACGTTGGCGGCCACGATTTCAGATGACATCCTAGAGAAGACCTTCTGCCGAGCTAATGTCAGCGTGGAAGTCATTCCGATGCTGACGCACGTCCGCGCACTAGGGTGATCGAGCGACCGCGGTGAACGGTTTACTAGATCGATTGTGGATCACGGAATCACTCCTGTTTGGCTTCCGTACGGTGCATCCACCTAACAACCGGTTGCAGCGGACGGCGCCGCGCGCCGCCGCTGAACCGGAGCGTTAGGAGGAGCCGAATCCAGCCTTGCAGCTATGATTGCAAACCTTCAAATCACAGTTGAGCAATGGAAGAAACTCAGCGAACTCGGCTAGTCCAGCATTTGGAGCAGAAATGGACGAATAAGAACTGCACCATGTGTGGAGAGTCTGCTTGGAATGTACCGGAGGAGATCTACGAGTTGAGGGAGTTTCATGGTGGTGGTTTAGTGGTTGGCCCTGTACCTATAGTTCCAGTACTTCCGGTCACATGCTCAAACTGTGGAAATACAGTCTTGATAAATGCAATAGTAGCTGGCGTTGTTGCTCAAGAAGGTGGCAGCAATGACTGAACCATCAGTATTTACGACATCTAGGAAGTATACGATTCTACAGCCAGTTGAGCAGGCGGCATTCTTCCTCCCGGTTGAGGAGTGGAATGATCTCAGGGAAAAAGTTGATCAGATTGAAGATGATGCGAATCTCTGGCATACAATAGGAGGTATTCTGGTTGGAATTGCCGGATCCGCATTCTTCGGGGCGTTGGCTTTCCATTGGATGCCGCCAAAAGACTGCATTGCCGGAAGGACTGCCACAGGAGCGTGTAGCGTCCAGGAAGTTGCTAACTATACACCTGCCTATTTGTGCTGGGGCCTATTCGCTGCGACAAGCTTGTCTGGAGGCTTATCATTCTTTTTTGGTAGCAGACAAGTCGTTGCTCAGAGGAGGGATAAAGCTAGCGTTCTTTCGGACATGGACCGTATTCTAAAAAGATATGAGAAGCCAGCCGATCTTTCGCATCCCTCCTAACATCCAGATACAGAAGACGGGGGGCGAAGAATGTTTCCATGCCAAAGATTTGCCCCGCTTCTGATCTGGAGCGTTAGACAGACGAAAGGAGTGGGTTGCGCTTGCGTATCTCTTGGGATACAGTGCTTCCATGCTGGAGGTTCGGGAGACTACCGCTTATGCCAATTGGTTTAGGGGCCTGCGTGATCGCGCAGCCAAGGCGCGAATAGACATTCGAGTAAGGCGTCTATCTCTTGGTAATCCTGGGGATGTACGCCCAGTCGGGGAAGGCGTCTCCGAACTTCGGATTCAATTCGGCCCAGGCTACCGAATATATTTCATCCAGAACGGTGAGGAGTTCATCCTGCTTCTAGCAGGTGGAGACAAATCCTCTCAAGCACAGGATGTTAAGCAAGCTAAAAGTCTTGCGCGAAACCTTTAGGAGAGACTCATGACTAAGACGTTTACTACTCGCTGGGATCCTGCAGACCATCTTGTAAGCAGCGAAGACCAGGCTGCCTATCTTGAAGCAGCACTCGAAGATGGCGACCCCAAGGTCATCGCTGCCGCGTTGGGTGATATTGCTCGTGCCAAAGGAATGACACAGATCGCCCGTGACGCTGGCCTTGGTCGTGAGAGCCTCTACAAGGCTTTGTCAGCTGGTGGAAATCCAGAGTTCGGTACGATCTTAAAGGTTATCTCTGCGCTAGGTCTTCAGTTGCATGCAAGTCCTGCAGATGAGGCGAAGGCAACTGTCTAACACCGCCATTCACCTGAGCCGCCACCGCAAAGTGATCAGCTGTACGCATCACTCTTTGCGGCCAGGTGATGGCAAGCGTTGGACTGACTCTTTTACCTTGGTGGCATTGTGATTCTGAAAGACATTCTCGCGAGGGGTTACTTTCCCAGAGAACTCCCGAACCCGTTCACAACTGAAACGCTTGCTAGCACCTGTACCGCACCAGGTGCCACTCTGCCTTCAGGTTTTCAGCTTGACTCTAGCCAGCGTAATGGTCGACTAGAGACGACAAAGCCGGCACGTTACTCTTTGGCCCGTGGTGGTCTTCTTCGCCGCGCCCTAGATGTTCCAAATCCAGTCAGTCAACATGCACTGGCACTTGAGATAGTATCTAACTGGACCGACTTAATTCCGGCTGTTGGTGGTACTATTATGTCGTCAACAAATCCAGTATACGCATCCTCGGGAAGGGGCTATACAAGCGTCTAAGCCCCAAAGCCATCGTGCGCTAGACGCAGTCGAGTCAAGGCGCAACAACAGATTTATTCTAAAGACAGATATTAGTCGTTTCTATCATTCAATCTACACCCATTCTCTTCCTTGGGCACTGCACACTAAGGCGGTTGCTAAGCGAGTGAGAGACAACACGCTATTGGGAAACCGGTTAGATCTGCTTGTGCGATCCGCGCAAGACGGACAGACAGTCGGAATACCAATTGGGCCTGACACATCTCTAGTTCTTGCTGAAATACTGATGCAGGCCTGTGACAAGGAATTGATAAATGCCATTCCAGGCCTGCGAGGTCATCGCTATATTGACGATTATGAACTTGGCTTTAGAAGTAGGACGGAAGCCGATGAGGCGTTTCATCGACTAGAGAGCATCTTGGCAAAGTATGAATTAGCCCTAAATCCAAGGAAGACAAAGGTAATTGATTTACCGGCGCCTCTTGATTCGACCTGGGTGGCTCAATTGAGACGACATCCGCTCGACTCTGCAAAGGCAAGATCCCAGCTAACCGAACTCATTGACTATTTTACTCTTGCTTTTTACTTGGCGGATATTCATTCAAGCCAACCAGTCTTGCAGTATGCAGTTGCCCGTGTGAGTGGTATCAAAATCGATCCCAGCAACTGGAACATCTTTTGCACTCTGCTCCTCAACTGCGCAGTTCCGGAGCCAGCCTGCCTTCCGTATGTACTTCAGACACTCATTCGCCGCGTGAATGATGGTGAACCCTGCCCCCATGCAGCCCTAGAGCAGGCACTCTGCACGATCATCACGGAACACGCACGCCTTGATCACACCAGCGAAGTGGCATGGTCGCTCTGGGCCTGTCTCGCATTGAGAATCCAAATCGATTCCGCCTCAGCAACGGCACTTGTTGAGTGCGACAACTCGTTTGTTGCACTTCTCACACTGCATGCAAACGACATAGGCCTCATACCAGGAGGCATAGTTTCTACCCTTTGGAGCAGCTATATGACTGCTGAAGCGCTCTACGACGAGAACTGGCTACTAGCTTATGAAGCGAATATCAAAGGGTGGCTTCCATCGGTTCATGGCGCCGACCACGTTAATAGCGATCCTCGCTTCAGCTTTCTCAAGAGTGCTGGTGTCAGTTTTTATGATTTGGCCGCTGCAGCACCACCTGCTACGGTAGCGCCCCTCCGAGTGGTGTAACTCAGGAGGTCCTGTGACCCTCTCCGGAGGGTGAACAGGAGCAGTCAGGGGATGACTGCTTGGAAGCTGATTGCGCAGCTCCATTGATCCATTATGAACCCTGATCGCTGAATTGGCAACTCAGCGATCGATGTGTTCTGTGTAGATCGAGGTAGAAGCTGGTGCGCTTCAGCTGATGGTTGCAGCCGGCTGGGCGTTCGGATCTGCATCGGTGAGCTCCAAGGGCTCTTCTGGCTCTGGGATCTTGGCCATGGTGGCCTCAGAGAAGAAGCGGCGACGCTCCAGCTGCCATTCCTCCTGCTGCTCCAGCAGCTGGCTGCCCACCAGGCGCACGATCGCTGGATCATTGGGGAAGATGCCGACCACGTTGGTGCGGCGTTTGATCTCCTTGTTGAGGCGCTCGAGCGGGTTGGTGCTCCAGACCTTGCGCCAGTGCTCCTGGGGGAAGTGCAGGAAGGCCAGCACGTCGTCCCGGGCGGCTTCCATCACGGGCACGGCGCCGGGGAACTGCTTGCGCAGCATCTCGGTGACCCGCTGCCAGTGGGCGCGCACCTGATCTGGAGCCTGGATCACGAACACCGCTTTCATGGCAGCGGCCACCATGTCCTGGCCGGCCTTGGGCACATGGCTCAGCAGGTTGCGCAGGAAGTGCACCCGGCACCTCTGCCAGCTACTGCCCTGGAACATCCGCTTGATCGCTGCCGTCAGGCCCAGGTGGGCATCCGAGATCACCAGGCGGGTGCCGTCGAGGCCACGCTCCTTGAGTGAGCCCAGGAACTGACGCCAGAAGCCCTCCGCCTCGCTGTCGCCCACGGCAATGCCGAGAACTTCGCGGTAGCCGAGGGCATTGATGCCGATCGCCACCACCACCGCCCGCGACACCACCTGCATATTTCGGCCCAGGCGGCCGTGGAGGTAGGTGGCGTCGAGGTAGACGTAGGGAAAGCGGGCATGGTCAAGCGGCCGGCCCAGAAAGGCTTTCACCTGCTCATCGAGCCCCTGGCAGATGCGGCTCACCTCCGATTTGGAGATGCCGCTGGCCCCGCCCAGCGCCTCCACCAGGGCGTCGACCTTGCGGGTGGAGATCCCGCCGGTGTAGGCCTCCATCACCACGGCGTAGAGCGCCTTGTCCACCCGGCGGCGTGGCTCCAGCCAGCTGGGAAAGAAGCTGCCCTGCCGCAACCTGGGAATGGCCAGGCTGAGGTCGCCCACCTGGGTGGTGAGCAGCCGCTCCCGGTAGCCGTTGCGATGGGTGGAGCGCTGATCGGGGCAGCGCTCATGGAGTTGAGCGCCCGTGAGGGCAGAAACCTCGGCTTCCAGCAGGTCCTGGAAACCCCGGCGCACGATCTCTGGGATCAGGGCGCCAGCGGTGGTGCCCTCCATGAGCTGGCTCAGCTCGGAGGCGCCACTATGGGTGAGGGTCATGGTCTGTGTTCGGTTTGGTGGTAGTTCTCCGAACAGGGTCACAGACCGGCCCACCCATTGCCACAGCTGAAATCTGAGGGAGGTGAGCCGTCAGCCCCGGCTACGCCGGGGCTGATCCTCCTGAGTTACACCACTTGCTGGGACGCCGCTGGGCATCCTTGAGCGATTAATGGATATGGAAGCCCAGTTGGGCTATGGATAAGGACGCGAAGAGTGTCTTCTGCCCGAAGGCCAGGGCTCTCGGCCGGGAAGGTTGTCCCCCGGCTCTTGCGATCAGCCGTTGTCAGGTTGGATGGAGACGACGGAGGCTGGCTCCACTGTGGTGGCGCTGGCCCTTGCGCACGGCCGCCGATTCGTGAGCTTTGATCAGTGCATCAGCCTGGATCTTGACCGCCCAGGGCCAGCACAGAGCTCACTCGGCGGCCTTGATCGCGGCCTGGCACTCCTGTCTCAGGGCGTCGATCTGACGCAGAAGGTACTCCCGCGGCGCCGGCAGTGGAAAGGGCCCTTCTGCGTAACGGGCTTCCACCGCGAAGGTCTGCAGGTCCAGCAGCGCCGGATCCAGTGAAAGGCCAGCCATGGCGGGGAGTTCCGTCAGATCAAGCCGCTGCGGCGGACGGGCATCAGCCAGCACGATCCAGGCTGAGTTCCAGCGCCCTGAGATGGCGCTGCACGATCGCCAGCAGCAGTGCGGCGTCTTCAGCCGGCGGCATACAGCACCTTCCCCTCGCGGGCCACATCGCCCATCACATGCCAGCGCGATCCCGCCAGATGAGCGGCATCCGCCGCGCCCACCACCACCAGATCCACATTCTGGCCCAGCAGTCCGAGGGCGTCCCGGCATCGCCGCCAGCAGACACGCTTCTGCTCCGGGGTAAGGCTGGCTTCCGCACAGATCACGGCCAGATCCAGATCCGAATCCGCTCGCGCCTCACCACGCCCGCGCGAACCGAAGGCCACCAGCGCCCGGATTCCCGGCTCACGGCAGAGCCTCTCCAGGCCGGCCTGCAACCGGGCCGGCTCCAGCCCGGGACCCAGCTCCACCGAGAGATCCAGGGGCTTGGCTGCCTGCCAGGGCAACGGTGCCGTCGCGCTCACTCCAGCCATGATTCAACGTCAGCTGTGGCGGAGCCACATCCACAGCTCGGGCCTGGCGGACTGATCCAGCCCTGCCTTAAGTAAGGAATCCTTGTTTCCGGGGGATGGCCCGGTTGCTGCCTTGGTCCTGGCTAAGCGCACCAGCAAGAACCAGCTGACCTTGCCCAAGGCTGTGGTGGAGGCTGTCGGTGTTGCCGACGACTACGACGTCGCCTGCGAGAACGGTCGCATCGTGCTCACACCCGTGCACCCTGAGGCTGCCGCTATGGTGCGGAGGCGCCTGGCGGAGTTGGGGATCACGGAATCAGCTGTGGCAGACGCCGTGGCCTGGGCTCGCCAGGAGTGATCCGCGTTGTTCTTGACACCAACGTGCAGGTGTCGGCGCTGCTGTTCGAGAACGGCCGGCTGCTGGGGGATGTGCTCCCCTGGTGTGAAACCAACCCTGGCCGCCGCCCATTCAGAGCTCGAACCCGCTGGCCTCGACTCGGCCTTCAGCCCAGCTTCCGAGACCGAGGTGGGCCGGCTGATGGAAGCCTGATCGGCCCCCCATTGCGCCTGAGTGGCGGCAGCACAGGCCTTCATGGTGCATGCAATCTGCATGTACCAAGAGGTAGTTTTTGATCATTCGCTGCGCCAGGCTCCATGCCCTCCCTGCAGATTCGCGACCTGCCGGAGCCCTTGCACCTCCTGTTGCAGCGCCGAGCCCGCCTGCATAAGCGCAGTCTCAGCCAGCAAGCCCTGGCGGATCTGGAGGTGCTGGCCGGTGGCGACCCGCGGCAGCGCCGCCAGCAGGCCCTGGAGCGAATCGAACAACGCTGGCAGCAGCGCCCGGCCCTGCACTGGCCCGAGGCGCCGGAAGATCTGATCCGTGCCGATCGCGTCCGCTGATGGCGGCCACCTGTGTGCTGGATGCCTCAGCGGTGCTGCGGGTGATCACCCATGACCCGATGGGCGCCGCCTGGGCTCGGCGCCTGCAGGAAGCGCCCCTGGTGCTGGCGCCGGAGCTGATGCTCACCGAGGTGGCCAACGCCCTCAGGAGGCTTCAGCGCGCCGGCAGCCTGGCTGGGCTGGATCCGCAGTTGCTGCTCACCGATGCCCGCGATCTGGTGGACCAGATCGAGCCTGATCGCCATCTGCAGGTGGAAGCCCTGGCCCTGGCACGGCGGGAAGCCGCCGACTTGCTCACGGGGGATCAACGCCTGCAGCGGCTTGCGGCTCAGGTGCTCCCCTGACCTGGACACGAGCCAATCGATGCGCTGATGCTATGGTGCGTTGATGCGCACCACGCTGGATATCGAGGACGACGTGCTGGCCGCGGCCAAAGAGTTGGCCCGGAGGCAAGGGCTCTCAGCCGGCAAGGTCGTCTCCCAGCTCTTGCGATCCGCCTTGTCAGGCGGGATGGAGAAGGCGGAGGCTGGATCCACTGTGGTGGCGGGGTTCCGCCCATTCCAGGAGGCCAGTCCGAAACTGGTCACCAACGATCAGATCGACCAGCTGCGTGATCAGGATGGCCTCTGATGTTGGCACTCCTTGATGCGTGCCCTGCTTGACATCAACGTGATCATCGCCCTTCTGGACCGTGGCCATGTGATGCACGGGGCCGCTCGACGCTGGATGGAGCAAGAGCTCGGCCATGGCTGGGCCACCTGCCCAATCACTGAAAACGGCGTGGTGCGGATCATGTCGCAGCCTGCCTATCCCAATCATCGCCCTGTCGCTCAGGTGGCCGATCGCCTGGCGGAAGCGTGTAACCATTCCAGCCACGCATTCTGGCCCGAGACGATCAGCCTGTTGGAACCCGGCCTGATCCGCTGGGAGCGACTGCTGGGCCCCCGCCAGATCACCGACAGTTATCTGCTGGCACTTGCCGTGACGCACGGCGGCCGATTCGTGAGCTTTGATCAGCGCATCGGCTTGGATCTTGTGCCCAAGGCCAGTACCGAACATCTTGCGATGATCGAAAGTCCTTGATCGCGGCCTGGCACTCCTGCCTCAGCGCGTCGATCTGACACAGCAGTTGGTCGCGCGGCACCGGAGGTGGAAGGGGCCCTTCTTCCTATTGATTCCCGGCCGACGGCAGAGCCGCTCCAGGCCGGGGGCCGGTGGAGCCATGTCCCAACGCTATTTGTGGCCAGGTCAGATGATTGCTAGCGTGATAGCGGCTTGCTCTAGGCTTGCTTATGGCTAGCAAGCGATTGGCGCCATGCGAACCCTTTACCTTCGCAATGTTCCCGACGACGCCGTGCAGCGCCTGGAGCGCCTTGCCGCCCTGGCGGGCCTGCCGGTAAGTGTCTTTGCCGTGCGGGAGCTGATCGAGGCGTCGCGTCGTGCCGACAACGCCTCCCTCCTCGACGCTCTGCCCGACCTGCCCGTGCCCACCTCGGCCATCACCGAAGCCCTGGCGGCTGGGCGGCAGGAACGGTGATCGTAGCTGATGCGTCGGCCGTGGTGGCGGCGCTGGTGCATGAGGGCCCGGCCCGGCGGGTGCTGGCCACGGCTGTCATTCACGCGCCCCATCTGCTGGATGTGGAGGTGGTGTCGGTGCTCAGGCGCCTCAATCTGGCCGGCACCCTGGCTGCGGGCGATGTCGAGAACTGTCTTGCGGCCTTCCAGGCCATGGGCATCCGGCGCAGTGGCCATCGTCCCTTGCTGGCGAGGGTCTGGCTGTTGCGCCACAACCTCAGCGCCTGCGACGCCACCTATGTGTCGCTGGCCGAGGCCCTCGGCTGCCCACTGCTCACGGCCGATCGTCGTCTGGCTGCTGCCCCAGGCCCCGAGTGCCCCATCCAGCTCCTGCCTGGCTGACCATCAGCGGGCAGGACCCGCCGCCCTGGATCCGTGATCCTCGGCGTCTATGTCGTTGGCGGCAGGGGCGAGGGGGTTGGTCTCGACGCACGGCTCAGCAGGCACCGTCCCACCCGCTCCACATGGGCGCGCAGATCCTCGTTCAGGTGGGCTTCCAGCGAAAGATCCACCTGCCAGGGCAGCAGCAGATCATCGATCGCCTCCATGGGCAACCCAGGCACCGGTTGTGTTACGGCAGGCGCTTCTCGAGCGTGGTGCGCAGCTGATCGGCCAGGCCTTCACTTCGCAGCAGATCACGGAGGGTGTTCCACCCCAGCTCGAGGGTGGTCTCGAACGCCTTGATCAGGCCCTGCTCCTCACGTTCGTTCAGGGCTGGCGGTTCGAAAAACCCTTCCAGCTGCTCCAGGGCCCTGCAATAGTTCGAGAACCGCTGCTGCCAGCGCCCATCTGCTTCCATGGCTGAACGGTGAGAGTGGTTCTGCGCCGAAGGCGTCGCGCCGCCCGTGCGAGCCGCGCCCGGCTGTTGCTTCCCCCAGCCTCCGGCGGTGCGAAGCGCAGGCTCTGGTAGCTCGCCGCCAGCTCCGCCAGTCCCGCCGCCAGCTCCGGGCGCTCTGCCCCGGCCCGCCGGCAGAAGTGCTCCAGGCTTTCGCCCGCCTCCGGCTCCAGGCCGCCGCGTCGCAGGGGCATCAGCGCCCACTCCAGTCGTCGCCGCACCGGGTCGCCGCCATGCCGCTGCAGCGCCGCCAGCAGGGCCAGACCGCCGGCCAGGGCCAGCCCCACCGCCAGCAGCAGCAGCAGCCCCAGCCACTCGCGCCGCTCGCCCAGCAGCCGCTGCAGCAAGGTCTCCTGCTCGGCGCGATCGAAGCCCAGCCACCAGCGGCTCCAGGCCACATCCAGCCCCCACCACTGCCGCTGCCCCCAGGTCCACCAGCTGGTGCGGGCCGCCGCGGCCGCCGTCACGGCACCGCCGCCGCCCCCCGCCCAGGTGGTGGGATCCACCCGCCGCCAGCCTTCCCCTGGCAGCCACACCTCGCTCCAGGCATGGGCGTTGCTCTGGCGCACATCGAGGAACGGGCTGCCGCTCAGCGGCTCCACCCAGGTGCCGCCCAGGTAGCCGCTCACCGCCCGCGCCGGCACCCCCGCCGCTCGCATCAGGGCCGTGTAGGCGCTGGCGTAGTGCCCGCAGAAGCCCTCCCGCCGCTCGAACAGGAACGCATCCAGGCCGGCGGTTTCGGGCAGGGCTCCGGGGTTGAGGGTGTAGCGGAAGGGCTGGCCGCGGAACCAGCGCTCCGCCGCCGCCAGCCGCGCCTCGGCGCTCGGCAGCGCCGCCCAGCTCTGGCCCAGGGTCTCCAGCCGCGGCTGCCGGCCCGCGGGGAAGGCCAGATCCACCGGAGCGGGCGGCAGCTGTCGCCAGCTGCCGGTCATCTCCTTCCCCGCCAGGCGGTAGGTGCGCCGCTCGGCCGCCGCCTGCCGCAACAGCAGCTCGCCGCTCCGGTGCAGCCGCAGGGCCCCGTCACCGCCAGCCGGCGCCCGCGAGGTTCCGTCCCACGGCACCGCCGTGAACCGGCTCGGCTCCATCAGCCACAGCTGCGTGGCCGGCCCCGCGGCCGGCGGCAGCGGGATCGTGTCACCCTCCAGCCGCCGCTCGCCCCGTTGCCAGCTGCGGCCATCGAAGCGCTCGTGCACCAGCACCCGCCAGTAGCGCTCCGCCGGCGGCGGCGGACCCCCCGCCGCGAAGGCCAGCCGTGCCGCCGGCGCGTCGTTCGTGGCCAGCCGCGCGATCCCGCCCGGATCCAGGTCGGCGCTCAGACCCGTCTGGGCCACCCGGTCATCCGGCGCCGGCAGCGGAACGAGCGGATCCAGCCGCGGCGCCAGCACCAGCAGCAGCAGTGCCATCGGCAGCGCCGCCAGGGCCACCTGCAGGCTGCGGCTGAGCAGGGCCCGGGCGTTCAGCCCCGCATCCAGCTCCAGCGCCAGCAGCCCCGCCAGCGCCGCGATCGTGGCGGCCCCCTGCAGCAGCGTCGGCCCCAGCTCCGGCCGCTGCGCCGCCAGCAGCCCAGCCACGATCAGCTGCAGCAGCGCCACCAGCCTCCGCTCGCCCAGGCTCCTGGCCTCCAGCAGCTTCAGGGCCGCCAGGCCCAGCATCGCCGCCGTCATCCAGGCCAGGCTGCCCCCCTCCAGTCCCGGCAGGCCCGCCGCCAGCAGCGCCAGCGCCAGACCCTGCCAGCTGCGCCACTGGCGCCAGTGGCGGGCGCCCCTCAGCGCCACAGGGCCAGCGCCTCCAGGCAGCGGTCGCGGTGCCCCATCCCCCGGCCTTCCGCCAGCACTAGCCCGCCGGCCACCAGCCCCCAGGCCTGGCCTTCGCGCTGGCAGCGCCAGATCCGCTCGCTCAGGTGTTCCAGCGCCTGCTCCAGCGGCAGCGTCGCCGCCACCGTCAGCAACGGGGCCGGTTCTGCGTCGGAGCGGAAGGTCTTGGTGTGCCGGCCCCGTCCGGCCGCCAGCAGCTTCCAGGCCAGCCGCCCCTGGCTGTCCTCGGGCCGGTGGGGCCGCACGTCGTGCCAGTCGGCGCTGCCCGTGGCGGCGGCCACCGCCGTGGCCTCGGCCCCCGGCGTCTGCCGCCCTACCTCGGCCACCGGGCCCGCCACCCGTGCCGGCCACACCAGCTGCGCCACCGGTGGATCCCAGCGGGTCCAGCAGACGAACAGCCCCAGGGGCGCCGTGGTGCGGATCCCCAGCCGGCCCGGCTGCTGCCGCCCCCGCCGGCTGGCCCGCCATGGCACGCTCAGCCCGTGTTCCCCCGCCGTCAGGGCCCCGGGCCGGCTGATCGGCCCCTCCCCGAAGCGCAGCTCCAGCCCCTCACAGCGGCCCCGGCAGCGCAGCTGGAGCGGGTAGGCCAGCAGGTCGTCGGCGAAGCCCGGTGCCGGCTGGCCGCAGCGCAGCTCCAGCCCCATCAGGTTGAAGTGGGTGAGGTGCAGCGCCAGCAGCAGCAGCGCCAGCATCAGGAAACTCAGCAGCAGCGGACCGTTGCGCTGCAGCTGGATGCCCACCACCTGCAGCAGTCCCGCCCCCGCCAGCCACAGCCAGCCGAAGCGCGTCGGCACGATGTAGAGCGTGCGCAGCCCCAGCCGCACCCGCTCCCCCCGCAGCGGCTCACCGAAGTCCATCCACCCCGCGCCGCAGCTCCCGGCTCAGTTCGCCCGGCTCGTTGCGGGGCTGGCCCCCGTCCAGCCGGTGCTCGCACACCGGCGTCAGCACCGCCTGCACGTCGTCGGGGAGCACGTGGTCGCGGCCCTCCAGCAGCGACCAGGCCCGGGCCGCCGCCAGCAGCCCCAGCCCCGCCCGCGGCGACAGCGGCATCCCGCCCATCCCGCTGACGCGGCTGCGGGCCAGCAGATCGAGCACGTAGTCGATCAGGGCTTCGCTGCAGTGCTGGCCGGCCGCCTGCCGCTGCAGGGCCAGCAGATCCGCCGGTCCCAGGCCGGTGGCGATCGTGTCGGGATGGCCGCCCGCTCCCGTGAGCAGCGCCTGCTCCGCCGCCCGCTCCGGAAACCCCAGGCTCAGGCGCATGAGGAAGCGGTCGAGCTGCGATTCCGGCAGCGGTGCCGTGCCGCCCTGATCCAGACCGTTCTGGGTGGCGATCACCAGGAACGGATCCGGCAGCGGGTGGCTGGTGCCGTCCACGCTCACCCGTCCTGCCGCCATCGCCTCCAGCAGGGCGCTCTGGGTGCGGGGGCTGGCCCGGTTGATCTCATCGGCCAGCAGCACCTCGCTGAACAGGGGGCCGGGGTGGAAGCGGAAGCCGGCGCTGGCCGGCTCGAACACGTTGATGCCGGTGAGGTCGGCCGGCAGCAGATCGCTGGTGAAGCTCACCCGCTTGAAGCCCAGACCGAAGCTGCGGGCCAGCGCCTCCGCCAGCGTGCTCTTGCCCACCCCCGGCAGGTCCTCGATCAGCAGATGGCCGCGGGCGAGCAGGCAGGCCAGCGCCAGCTTCACCGCCCGCTCCTTGCCCAGCAGCACACCCCCGATCGCCGCGATCACCGGTTGGAGGGGGGAGCGCGTCAAGGGGCCGGCTCTCGCGGGACGTCACCGCGCTCACCCTAAGGACCGCAGCCGCTGCCCCAGACTGGCCACGCCGAGGCTCGCCGCCGATGACCACCCAGCCGAGCTCCGGGCTTCTGCGCCGTTGGCGGCCCACCGACCTCTCCGGTCGCATGGCCCGCTGGGGGCTCGTGATCGTGCTGGTCTACGGGCTGATCGCCCTGCTCACGCCGCTGCTGATCCACCTGGGCCTGCTGGCCGACCCCAACAGCGGCCTGGAGAATCCGATCTACGCCACCCCGTCGCTGCAGCACTGGTGCGGCACCGACCGGCTCGGGCGCGACGTCTGCGTGCGCACCCTCTCCGGCGCCGGCGTGGCGCTGCAGGTGGTGCTGCTGGCGCTGGTGGTGGCCCTGGTGATCGGCGTGCCCCTGGGGATGCTCAGCGGCTACCTCGGCGGCTGGTTCGACCGGGTGCTGGTGCTGCTGATGGACACCCTCTACACCCTGCCGGTGCTGCTGCTCTCGGTGGTGCTGGCCTTCCTGCTGGGCCGGGGCCTGCCCAATGCCGCCGCCGCCCTCTGCGTGGTGTACATCCCCCAGTACTTCCGGGTGGTGCGCAACCAGACCGCCCAGGTGAAGGCCGAGCTCTACATCGATGCCGCCCGCACCCTCGGGGCCGGACCGCTCTGGATCCTGCGCCGGTATCTCTTCCGCAACGTGATCACCTCGGTGCCGGTGCTGCTCACCCTCAACGCCGCCGATGCGGTGCTGGTGCTCGGGGGCCTCGGCTTCCTCGGCCTCGGCCTGCCGGAAACCATCCCCGAGTGGGGCGGCGACCTCCAGCAGGCCCTCACCGCCGTGCCCACCGGCATCTGGTGGACCGCCCTCTACCCCGGTCTGGCCATGTTCGTGCTGGTGCTGGGGCTCTCATTCCTGGGGGAAGGGCTGGAGGCCTGGGTGAGTGGCGGCGATGGGGGGCGCGGGGCCTAGGCCTGGGGTTGGTTCGCTCGGCCTGTCCGTATTCGGACTCAGCGGCTGCGCCGGACCCTCCAGCCGTGTAAGACAGGGGAGTGGTCTTCGTTGCCTCGATGCCCCCCTGGCTCACCCTCCTGCTGCTGGCGTTCTCCGTGTTGCTCTGGCTGCTGGGCAGCGCCAACGGCGACGACGTCATCGGCCTGCTCGAGCGCCTGCTGGCCCTCGGTGCGCTGGCGGTGGTGCTGCTGGTGGCGCGGCCGCTGGCGCTGGAGATCCTTGGCGTGGGCGTCGCCCTCTGGCTGCCCCGGGCCTACAACGGCCAGGCGGCCGTGCCGCTGGCCAGCCGCGACGACGTGCTGATCCCCTTCTGAGCCGCCGCCAGACGTTCGCCGCCGCCGGCCTCAGCAGCGCAGCTTCAGGCTGCGGGGCAGCTCCTCGCTGATCTCCCCCTCGGCCGTGAGCGCAGGATAGGGGCGCCCCTGGCGCCGGCACCACTCCGCCACCTGCGGGTAGGCCCACTCGAACAGCAGCCCGTCGCGGGCCCCGGGCGGCAGCCCTTCACCGGCCTCGGGCACCAGACCCGCCGCCTGCCGCTGCCGCAGCGCCTCGAACAGCAGCACCGCCGCCGCCACCGACACATTCAGCGACTGCACCATGCCGCCGGTGGGGATGAACAGGGCCTGATCCACCATCGCCGCCGCCGCTTCGCTCAGGCCCCACTTCTCCGCCCCCAGCAGGAAGGCCGTGGGGCCGCGGAAGTCGCACTGGCGGTAGTCCACGGCCTCGGTGCCCAGCTGGGTGCCGTAGAGCCGGAAGCCCCGCTGCTTCAGCTGGCCCAGCACCTCCTCCACCCGCTCGTGGGGGCGCAGCGGCACCCACTTCTGGCTGCCCTGGGCGGTGCTGTTGAAGGTGCGCGGTCGGCCCTTGAGGCTCACCACATGGGCCTCCAGCACCCCCACCGCATCGCAGCTACGCAGGATCGCCGAGAGGTTGTGAGGCTTGTCCACCGCCTCCAGCACCACCGTGAGATCGGCCATGCGCCGGTCGAGCACGGCGCGGATCCGCTCGAAGCGGCGGGGCAGCAGGGGCATGGGCGCGGTGCGGGCTGCGCTCAGTTCAGCACCGGATCCAGCCCGGGGATGAAGGCGAGGCTGTCGCCGCTGCTGCGCACCGCCACACCCCCCTCGAAGCGGCGGAAGGTGCCCTCATCGTTGCGAGCCCGGCCGCCCTCGTCCTCGGCGCGGATCGCCACGCGCCCGTCGCGGAAGAAGGCATAGGCGTTGCGGGAGCCATCGGCCCAGGCCAGGTCGTAGAGGGTGCCGCCGTTGCGGCCGCTCACGCGGTTGATGCGGCAGGGGATCTGCTCCTCCTCACCGCCCGCGGCGCGGAACAGGCAGACCGTGTCGTCGTCGCTGTCGGTCTCAGGGCCACGAGCGGTCTCGGGCCCGCGGGCGGTCTCTGATTGGCCCTTCGCCGGCAGCTGCGCCAGGAACTCGCGCACCACCTGCGACGACACCGCGAAGTTCAGCCCCTCGCTGTCGCCGAACTTGAAGGTGGCGATCCCGGCCACGCAGTTGCCCGCATCCAGCACCGGCCCGCCGGAGTTGCCCGGGTTCACCGCCGCATCGATCTGCAGGATCTGGTCGTTGCCGCGCAGGCTGCTCACCACACCGCGGCTGAGGCTGAACTCCAGGCCCTTCGGGGCACCGATCACGAACACCTCCTGGCCCACCGCCGACGACTGATCGCGCATGCGCAGCACCTTGCCGCGCTGGCCTTCCACCGCCAGCAGCGCCAGGTCGCTGGTGGGTGCCTCGCCCGATCCGCGCGCCACCACCCGGGCCCGGTCGCTGCTGCCGTCCACCCACTTCAGCCGCACCACCTCGCTGCCGTCCACCACGTGGGCATTGGTGGCCAGATAGGTCATGCCGTTCTGCTGGGCCACCACGAAGGCGCTGCCCAGGCCGCTGCCCGTTGACACCACCGCCACCCCGTCCCGGGCCGAGCGGAACACCTCCTCGGCGCTCTGGCGGCCCGCGGCGCAGGAGCTGGGCTCGATCGCCTCCGCCCTGGCGGCCGGTGCGGGCAGCGTGGCGGCCGCGACTCTCGCCGACGGCGCCTCGGCGGTGGCGCGCACCAGGCCGCAGCCCGAGAGCGTCAGGGCGAGGCCGGCGGCCCCCAGCTTCAGCCCCCAGGCGCTGCGGCTGATTCTGCTGTTGCTGTGCATCATGGTGGCCCGTGAAGGGGGCTCGAAGGGAGTTGTGACTCCGTTCTATGGCCGTGATCGGTCCGCTCCGATCGGCCGTCCGCCAGGGCTGATGACAGGATCTTCCCGCCGCTCCCTCCGGTCAGCCCTTGTCATGGTTGATGGCACTCCGGGCTTCGATCAGCGGGTGTGGGAGGCCGTGATGCTTGTTCCCGCCGGCCGGCTCGCCACCTACGGCCAGATCGCCGAGTGGATCGGCGCCTACGGCTGCGCCCGCCAGGTGGGCTGGGCCCTGCGTCGCCTGCCCCTGCCCTCGGAGGTCCCCTGGCACCGGATCGTCAATGCCCGCGGCTGCATCAGCCTCAGCCCCTCCCGCGAAGGCAGCGACTGGATGCAGCGGCAGCTGCTGATCGGTGAGGGCATTCCGGTGGATGAGCAGGGCCGTCTGCCGCTGCGGCGCTATCTCTGGAGACCGCCGCCCCCCGCCGTTTGAGCGCCACCTCAGCCGCCCCAGCCACGCCGTCCCCGGACCCCGCCGCGATCGGGCTGGAGGCCCGGCGCGTGGCCTGGCGCGTGCTGCAGGCCGTTGCGGCCGGCGCCTACACCGACCTCGCCCTGGAACGGGAGCTGCGCCGTTCCCCCCTGGCGCCCGCCGATCGCGGCCTGGCCACGGAGCTGGCCTGCGGCGCCATCCGCCAGCGGGCCCTGCTCGATGGCTGGATCGATGCCCTCGGCAAGGTGAGCGCCGAGCGTCAGCCGCCGCCGCTGCGCTGGTTGCTGCACCTCGGCCTCTACCAGCTGCTGTTCACGGCCCGGGTGCCGGCCTCGGCGGCGGTGAGCACCACCGTCGAGATCGCCAAGCGTGATGGCCTGGCCCGGCTGGCGCCGGTGGTGAACGGCCTGCTGCGGGCCTGCCTGCGCCGGCGGCAGCCCCTGGCCGCCGGCGCCGCCCCCTGGGAGCCCCTCCCTGTTCCCGCTGATCCCGCCGCCTCCCTGGCCCTGCGCGGCTCCCTGCCCCCCTGGCTGGCCGCCGGGCTGCTGGAGTGGCTGCCGCCGGAAGGGGCCGAGGCCTTCGCCCTGGCGGCCAACCAGCCCCCCGCCCTGGATCTGCGCGTGAACCACCTGCGCGTCAGCCGCGAGCAGGTGATCGAGGCCCTCGCCGCCGCCGGCGTCAGCGCCGAACCCCTGCCCGGCCTGCCCTGGGGTCTCAGCCTCGGGGGCCGCAGCGGTGATCTGCGCTCCCTGCCCGGCTACGCCGACGGTCACTGGAGTGTCCAGGACCGCACGGCCCAGACGATCGCCCCCCTGCTCGATCCCCAGCCCGGGGAGCGGCTGCTCGATGCCTGCGCCGCCCCCGGCGGCAAGAGCACCCACCTGGCGGAGCTGATCGGTGATGCCGGCACCGTGGTGGCGGTCGACCGCTCCGAAGGCCGCCTGCGCCGCCTGCGCGACAACGCCCGCCGTCTGGGCCTGAGCGCGATCGAGCCGCTCACCGCCGATGCCGCCGTTCCCGGAGCCATCGGCGGCCTGCCCTTCGATCGCATCCTGCTCGATGCCCCCTGCTCGGGCCTGGGCACCCTGGCCCGCCACCCCGATGCCCGCTGGCGCATGACGCCGGCCGGCATCAGCGAGCTGGTGGCCCTGCAGCGCAGCCTGCTGGAGGCGATGCTGCCGCTGCTGGCTCCCGCCGGCCGGCTGGTGTACGCCACCTGCACCGTGCACCCCGGCGAGAACAGTGCCCTGATCGCTGGCTTCCTGGCGGAGCATGCCGGCTGGCGGCTGCTCTCCCAGCAGCAGCACTGGCCGGCGCCCCAGGCTGGCGACGGGTTCTATGCGGCGGTGCTGCAATCCCCGGGCTGAGCCGGGGGAGCGCGGCGCGGGGTCAGGGAACGGGCGGCGGCGGCACCGGTGGTGGCGCCACGGGCGGTGGGGCCACCGGTGGCGGGGCCACCGGGAAGGAGGGGTTCACCGGCGGCGGCACCGGGGGTGGTGCCTGGCGGGCCGGTGTGGGCTCGGGGCCGGGAGCCGAGTCGCGGCCGGAGCCCCTGGACGGCTGGCTCGGGGTCGGTGCTTCCGGCAGTTCGGGCAGGGGAGGCAGGTCGCGGCCGGGCTCGCTCGGCGGTGGCGCCGCGGACGGCTCCTGCCGGTCGCGCTCTTCGCCGGGGGTGGGCAGGTTGCTGGGCCGCCCCGGCTGGAAGGTGGACTTGGCCTGTTTGGTGGGTTTGAACGTGCCGGTCAGCACCGGCTTGGGCGGGAACTGCCGCACCGGCAGGTCCTTCACCACCACCGCCATGTAGCGGCCCCAGGCCGCGGCGGCCGAACCGCTGTCACTGCCGGTCTTGCGGTTGTTGTCGTAGCCCAGCCAGATGCCGGTGGTGAGCTGGGGGATGCCGCCGATGAACCAGAGGTCGCGGGCCCCCTCCGAGGTGCCCGTCTTGCCCGCCACGGGGCGGCCGGGCAGGGAGGCGGCGCCGCCGGTGCCGCCGGTCACCACCCGCTGCAGCATCCACACCATGGCGTCGGCGAAAGTGCTGTCCACCGCCCGCCGACCCTTGTCGCCATCCACCCGGCGGCTCCAGAGCAGCTCACCGTTGGGACCGCTGATCTCCTCGAACGGTGTCGCCGGCACGAACACACCCCGGTTGATCACCGCCGCGTAGGCCGTGGTCATGTCCAGCACGGTCTGCTCGTAGGCGCCGAGGGCCATCGGGTAGAAGCGCCCCAGCTCCCGCGTGATGCCCAGGCTCTGGGCCGTGGCGATCACCTTGTCGAAGCCCACCTGCTGGAGCAGGCTCACCGCCACGGTGTTGAGCGAGTTCTGCAGCGCCGTGGCCAGCGACACCCGTCCCAGGTAGCGGTCGCCGAAGTTCTTGGGGCAGTACCCCGCGAAGCAGCGCTTGGCGTCCACCACCGTGTCCTCCGGCTTCATGCCGGCCTTCAGGGCGGACAGATAGACAAACAGCTTGAAGGTGGAGCCGGGTGAGCGCAGGGCCTGGGTGGCGCGGTTGAACTGGCTCTTGTTGAAGTCCTTGCCGCCCACCATCGCCCGCACCAGGCCGGTGCCGGGCTCCACGGTCACCAGGGCCCCCTCCATGCCGCCGTAGGCGCTGGCATCGATGACCTTCTGGGCCTCCTCCTGCCAGGCCAGGTTGAGGCTGCTGCGGATCGTCAGACCCCCCACTTCCAGCTGCTCGGCGCTCAGCACCTTGGGCAGCTCCTGGGCCACCCAGCCGGTGAAGAACGGGGCGCGGCTGTTCCAGTACTTCGGCAGGGCGGGCTTCAGCTCCAGCGGCGTGGCCCTGGCCTCCGCCAGCTCCCCGGAGTCGATGAAGCCGGCCTGGGCCATCCGCTCCAGCACCACGCCGCGGCGCTGCAGAGCCAGCTCAGGGTTCACCAGCGGTGAATACACCGAGGGCGCCGGCGGCAGCCCCGCGATCAGCGCCGCCTCCGGCAGGGTCAGCTGGTCGGGGGTCTTGGAGAAGTAGATCCAGGCCGCATCGGCCACGCCGTAGGCGCTGGAGCCCAGATACACGTAGTTGAGGTACTGCTCGAGGATCTGCTGCTTGCTCAGCTGCCTCTCCAGCTTTCCGGCCAGGGCGGCTTCCTTCAGCTTGCGGATCAGGGTGCGGTCCTGGCTGAGGAACACCGTTCGCGCCAGCTGCTGGGTGATCGTGCTCGCCCCCTCCTCCACCGAGCCCCGGCTCAGGTTGCGCACCATCGCCCGCATGATGCCGGTGGGGTCGACACCGCCGTGCTGGTAGAAGCGGCGGTCCTCGGCGGCGATGAAGGCCTCCTTCACCAGCTCCGGCATCTGGCCGCTGGGCACCTTGTCGCGCGTGGCCGGACCCAGCTTCTGCAGCACCTCCCCATCGGCCGAGAGGATCGTCACCGTGCCCGGTCGGTTGAAGGTGCTGATCCGGCGCGCGTCGGGCAGCAGGCTGTCCACCCCCCTCACCAGGGTGTACACCCCCAGAGCCGTGGCGCCTCCCGCGGCCACGGCGAAGGCCGCGACCAGAAGCAAGCGCAGCCGGCGGTTGCTCACAGCTCCCTCACATCACCACGGTCAGGTTGCTGTGACCGATCGCCAGAGCCGTGACCAGCATCCCCAGCACCAGGAAGGGCTGGGCGCTCGCCTGATATTTCACATCGAAGGCCACCGGATCCCGCAGCAGCCAGATGTCCTGGAAGGTGATCTGGGGAACGATCAGCAGCACCAGCAGTACCGCCGCGAAGTTCTGGCCGATGGCGATCAGCACCGCCACCATCGCCAGCTGGAACAGGTCGATCATGCCGGCGCTGATCCAGCTGGCCCGCTGGATGCCGAACACCACCGGCAGGCTCTGCAGCCCCAGGGCCCGGTCGCCCTCCACGCTCTTGAAATCGTTCACCACCGCGATGCCCAGGCCGGCCAGGCTGTAGGCGAGGGTGAGCAGGGCCGTGGTCCAGGTGAGCCGGCCGAAGAGGGCCTGACCCGCCCACCAGGGCAGGGCGATGTAGCTGGCGCCGAGGGCGTAGTTGCCCAGCCAGCCGTTCTGCTTCAGCTTCAGCGGCGGCGCCGAGTAGATGAAGCTCACGAAGGAGCCCCCCAGGGCCAGGAGCAGCAGCACCGGCGTGCGATGGCCGGCCCAGAGATCCAGGCCCCAGGCCACGGCCAGGCCCGCGATCAGCAGCACCCAGATCTGAAGCTTCACCTGGGGCAGGCTGATGGCGCCCGAGGGAATCGGCCGGTAGGGCTCGTTGATCGCGTCGATCTCGCGGTCGTAGTAGTCGTTGATCGTCTGGGTGTAGCCGGCCAGCAGCGGGCCGCTCATCATCATGCAGGCCAGTGACGCGCTCACCTCGGGCAGTGTCCAGTGGAAGTTGCCCGAAGCCGCCGCGCCGCAGATCACACCCCAGATCAGGGGGATCCAGGTGACGGGCTTCATCAGCTGCAGCCGCAGCTTCCAGAGGGAACTGGTGCCGCTGGCACCCTTCATGCCGAGCAGCTGGCGGGCGCCGCCGCCGTTGGTGCTGGGTTCTGGAGCGTCGCTCAAGTCAGACCGCGGCGATTTCGTCGTCGAAGAACCAGCCGGTGCTGCCGTTGGACAGCTCCACCACCACGCCGATGCCGCTGCCGTCGGTCATCTTGAAGTCGCGGACGGTGCCGGTGGCATCGCTCTGCAGGGTTTCGACCAGCTCGGCGGGGATCTGATCACGCACCCGCGTGATCCGCACCTTCGAACCGATCTTCACGGCACTCGAGGGGCCTGAGGTGGCAGCCTGGGACATGACCGGCGCGACTGGATCGGGTGGCGCAACCTTAACAGCGAGACCATGGTGGCCCGGCGCATCATTCCCTGCCTCGACGTGGCCGACGGCCGGGTGGTCAAGGGCGTCAATTTCGTCGGCCTGCGCGATGCCGGTGATCCCGTGGAGCTCGCCTGCCGCTACGACGCCGCCGGCGCCGATGAGCTGGT
Organism: Synechococcus sp. CBW1107; assembly: GCF_015841355.1. Taxonomy (NCBI): domain Bacteria; kingdom Bacillati; phylum Cyanobacteriota; class Cyanophyceae; order Synechococcales; family Synechococcaceae; genus Synechococcus; species Synechococcus sp. CBW1107. Next base: position 882,130 of record NZ_CP064908.1, on the reverse strand, counting down.
CTTCCTCGACATCGCCGCCAGCCACCAGGGCCGCCGCACCCTGGTGGATCTGGTGCGCCGCACCGCCGAGGCCGTCACCATCCCCTTCACCGTGGGCGGCGGCATCAGTGCCGTGGAGGGCATCACCGAGCTGCTGCGCGCCGGGGCCGACAAGGTGAGCCTCAACTCCTCGGCGGTGGCGCGGCCGGAGCTGATCGGCGAGGGCGCCCGTCGCTTCGGCTGCCAGTGCATCGTCGTGGCGATCGATGCCCGCCGCCGCACCGATGGCTCCGGCTGGGATGTCTACGTCAAGGGAGGGCGCCAGAACACCGGCCTGGATGCCGTGGCCTGGGCGCGGCGGGCGGTGGCCCTCGGCTCCGGGGAGATCCTGCTCACGTCCATGGATGGCGACGGCACCCAGGCCGGCTACGACCTGGAGCTCACCCGCGCCGTGGCCGAGGCGGTGGAGGTGCCGGTGATCGCCTCCGGCGGCGCCGGCAGCATCGATCACATCGCCGCCGCCCTCCTTGAGGGCAGGGCGGCGGCGGCGCTGCTGGCCTCCCTGCTCCACGACGGTGTGCTCACGGTGCAGGAGATCAAGACGGATCTGCTGGGGCGGGGGCTGGAGCTGCGGCCGCTGGAGGCGGAGTCGCTGGCCCTGGCCGCTGCGGGCCAGGGCCCCACGGCGGGCCGCAAGCTGTCGTTACATTGATTTGCACGCCTTTACGTAGGCTCTCCACCGCATTCCCTCGCCGTGCCGGCCCTGCAGCCGCCTATCTCCACCGCCATCGGCCTGCTGATGGTGGCGCTCGTGGTGGCCTTGGTGGCGTGGGCACTGCAACTGATGCAATCGGCCAACGACCGCCGCGACTTCTCGCTGATGCTCGCCGGCTGCATGGTCTGCTCCGCCGCCGTGGGACTCGCCACCGTGATGGTGCTCACCCTCACCGGCCCCAACCGGCTGGCGATCCGCGCCATCGGCTTTCCCCAGCCCACTGAGGAGCCCGGGATCAGCCTCGATGCGGTCAACCTGCCCTGGGATGCCCCACTCGATTGCCTGCTGGAGCCCAGTCGCTGCCCCGACCTGCGATCGTCCTGAGCGTCCCCCGCTCTTCTCCCGCCGTTGAAGCCCGGTGATCCCCAGGCGGTGCGCGAGCTCTTCGAGGCCATCGCCCCCCGCTACGACCAGCTCAACGACTGGCTCTCCCTCGGGCTGCATCGCCTCTGGAAGCGCCAGGCGGTTCTCTGGCTGCGCCCGGGGCCCGGCCAGCACCTGATCGATCTCTGCTGCGGCACCGGCGATCTGGCCCTGGTGCTGGCCGGCAAGGTGCGCCCCGGCGGGCAGGTGCTCGGTCTCGATGCCGCCGCCGCTCCCCTGCAGGTGGCGGCCGCCCGGGCGGCGCGCCAGCCCTGGCTGCCGCTGCAGTGGCGTCAGGGGGATGCCCTCGCCACCGGGCTGCCCTCCGAGTCCTTCGATGGGGCGGTGATGGCCTACGGCCTGCGCAACCTGGCCGATCCGGCCGCGGCCCTCAGCGAGCTGCGTCGGTTGCTGCGCCCGGGCGGACGGGCGGCGGTGCTGGATTTCAACCGTCCGGATCCCGGCAGCCCGGCCGGGGCCGCGGCGGCGGCTTTCCAGCGCCTCTACCTGCGCCGGATCGTGGTGCCCACCGCCCGGCTGTTCGATCTGCCCGAGCAGTACGCCTACCTGGAGGCGAGCCTGCAGCGCTTTCCCAGCGCCGCCGCCCAGGTGGAGCTGGCCCGCGCCGCCGGCTTCAGAACCGCCCGCCACCGCAGCCTGGCCGGCGGCCAGATGGGCCTGCTGCAGCTGCTGGCCTGAGCGGTCCCCCGGGCCTGGGCCCCGCCTCAGGGGGAGAGGAAGGCCAGGTCGTGCTCGGGCGGGGCGAACATGGCTTCGAGCAGCTCGCGGCGGGCCGGATCGAGTCCGTCGAGCGGGCCCGCCTCTCCCGTGGCCTCGCGCCGCATCCGGCCCAGCAGATCGCCGATCTCCTGGTTCAGCTCCTCGCCGTAGGTGAACGCCTCCGGCGTCTCGATCCGGGCCGCCACCGTGTCCCGGATCCGGCTCGTGCGCTCCACCAGGGTCTGCCAGGCCAGGTCCTTCGGGTCCGCGCCGGCCGGTGCGGGCTCCTCCAGCCCGTGCACTCGCCGGTAGGCCGCCAGGTAGGTGTCGAGGAAGGGCAGATACCTGTCCTTGTGGCGCATGTCGTTGAAGAACACCCGCCAGGGGGAATTGATCCAGGCCCTGCGCTGCTCGGGCTCGCGCAGACCGGCGCGGATCACGAAGGCGTAGGGGAGCACGAAGTGGTCGAAATTGGTATGGATCCGATCGATCAGCTGCGCCACCCCCTCCACCGCGTACTCCCCCTTCAGGCGGTACTTGAGGGCGTTGTTGGGGAAGGCGTAATAGAAGAGCAGGTCCGCCAGCGTGCGGCAGTCTTCCGGCCGGTGATCGATGCCCACCAGCCGGGCCACGTCGTCGGTGTAAAAGCCGTAATAGACGAGGTGGTCGTGGCCCGTGGGAGGGGCCTCACCGTAGTAATGGCGGTTGTAGGCGGCGATCCGCTCCTCCAGATTGCCGGTGATGCGCTGCCGGAACGCCTCGTTGACGATCAGCTTGTGCACCAGCAGGCTCTGCATCTCGGCGATGTTGGCCAGGCCGCCGGTGTAGGGCCGGGTGAGCCCGAGACAGTGGATGCGCTGCAGGTCCTTGGATGCGCTGCAGGTCCTTGGGCAGCACCCCCATGAAGTTGTCGCGGTAGCGGTACGTGTAGGGGGTGGTGCCGTCGATCAGGATCGGCGGCAGCCTCGGCTGCTCCGCATCCCCGCTGAAGCGGTGATCGAAGGGAATCTCCAGGCCGTCGTGATGCACGACCCGGGCCTCCAGGTCCACCGGAGTCTCACGGGGCACCACCACCACGCGGCCGGTGTGGATCCACAGGGCGATGTCGTTGAGCAGGTAGCCCTCCTCGATCGCCTCCTCGAGCCGGTGGCCGAAGCTGGCGCTGTAGGCGTCCACCGGCCAGTACTTGATCGCCACCGAGCCGCTGTGGGGGCTGGCGGCCGCTCCGGCCTTGCGGTTGTCACGAACGATGGCTGGAAACTGGCTGCCCAGCAGGGCCGGATTGTCGGGGGTGAAGGAGGCCTCGTAGAAGCTCGAGTAGAGCTCGTGGGACACATACCTGAGGTTGTGATACTCGAGCTGATCGAGGGTGAAGGCCCTGTCCCCGATCGGCACCACCTTGTCCCTGGGATTGAAGCCGCCGCAGCGGATGATGATCCGGTTACCGCCTGCGATCAGTTTCGAGATCATCAGGTTCACCGAATCTCCGATCATGTCGAACAGGATCGTCTGGCCGGTCACGCTGTAGTCGGTGTCGAGCAGATGCGAGAGCACCTTGCGCTGATAGCCCGTGGCCACCACCACGTTCCGGGCCCGCAGCAACTGCCCTGAGGCGGTGTGCACCAGGCTGTGGGTCTCGAAGTTGTCGATCCGGAGCACCTCATCCCGGATGAGATGGCGGCGATGCTGCTCTCGCCAGCGCTTGTGCATGGCGAAGAACTGCTGGGCGGTCGGGTAGAAGTCGGTCTCGAAGTCCTGAACCAGATCGAAGGAGTAGAAACTGGTCAGATAGCTCGAGACCAGATCGAAATCCAGGCGGCCGCGCTCTTCGAGCCGATCCCAGACGCTCAGTTCTCCAGCGGAGACCACCCGGAAGTCGGTACCGGTGCGCTCCAGCTCACGGATCAGCGGCACCGAGCTGAACCCGAAGCCGATGATCAGAACCTCGAGCTCCAGGCTGGGTTGGGTCATCGTCGGTCACCAGCGTGGGCGGGTGGGGGAGTTGTCGGGGAGCCGGTCCTGAGCCGCCCCCTGCGAGGAGCCCTCCCCCGGTCTGTCGAATGATCCGTCCGGGAGCTGATCCTTGCGGAGCCCGAAATATAACGTCAGCTTTCTCAAGTCCAGTGAGGATCCCGCTGATCCCCGGGCGGTTCTCTGGTGGCGCGCCGGGGTCGGCCACCGAGCCCTGGCCGCCGGGCTGATGGGCCTGCTGGAGCTGGTGGCCTGACGCCTCGCCGGGTCGCGACCTCAGCCGCAGTAGTCCTTCACCCAGGACAGAGCATCGGATTTGCTGAGTCCCTCGAATTCGATGTCGTAGTCGCGGCTGTCACACCATCCATTCACGTAGGAGCCGTCATCCCAGAAGATGCCGATCGACTCCTGGTCCCGGCACACCTTCACGGCATTGCCGCCGTCGTCCCTGTCGAAGCGGCAGTCGCTGTTGCGCCACTCCGCCGCCGAGGCCGGCGCGATCACGGGCATGGACAGCGACGCCAGCACGTAACAGCTGAGCCCCAGGGCCTGGAGTGTCGTCATGGGCGATGTCCGTGCGGATTCTCAGGGTAGTGAGGCCTTCGGGCCCGTCAGCCGTTGTCGTCAAAGCTGCGGTTTGTGCTGCCCTGGGCTGGCCCAGGACCCACCAGTGGGGTTGCTTCTCGCCCTGCAGCACAGTGGTGAGCCCCGGCCCCTGGGCGCCGTCTCCCTTCAGAATCCCTGCCAGCGGGTGTCTGCCCCGCCCACGACTCCCTCCCAGATCCGGTCAGCTCCGTGCACTTCCAGGACATCATCAGCACCCTGAACCGCTTCTGGGCCGATCAGGGTTGCCTGCTGCTGCAGCCCTACGACACCGAGAAAGGCGCCGGCACGATGAGCCCCCACACGGTGCTGCGGGCGATCGGTCCCGAGCCCTGGGCCGTGGCCTATCCGGAACCCTGCCGCCGTCCCACCGACGGCCGCTACGGCGACAACCCCAACCGCGCCCAGCACTATTTCCAGTACCAGGTGCTGATCAAACCGTCTCCGGACGGCATCCAGGAGACCTATCTGGCCTCGCTCGAGGCCCTCGGCATCCGCCAGCGCGAGCACGACATCCGCTTCGTGGAGGACAACTGGGAGTCGCCCACCCTCGGCGCCTGGGGCGTGGGCTGGGAGGTGTGGCTCGATGGCATGGAGGTCACCCAGTTCACCTATTTCCAGCAGTGCGGTGGCCTCGACTGCCGGCCGGTGTCGATCGAGATCACCTATGGACTCGAGCGTCTCGCCATGTACCTCCAGGACGTGGAGAGCATCTGGGATCTGAGCTGGAACGGCCAGCGCAGCTACGGCGATCTCTGGCTGGCCTCCGAGAAGGGCCAGTGCACCTACAACTTCGAGGCCTCCAACCCCGAGCGCCTGCAGCAGCTGTTCGCCCTCTACGAGGCGGAAGCCGGCGACCTGGTGGCGGCGGGCCTGCCCGCCCCGGCCCTTGATTACGTGCTCAAGTGCAGCCACACCTTCAACCTGCTGGAGGCCCGCGGCGTGATCTCGGTCACGGAGCGCACCGCCACCATCGGCCGCATCCGTCACCTGGCGCGCCAGGTGGCCGAGGCCTGGCTGCAGGAGCGCCGCGCCCTGGGCTTCCCCCTGCTGAACGACGACCAGCGCCGCGCCCTGGCAGCGGAACCGGCTCTGGCCTGAGGGCACTCCGATGAAACGCAGCCTGCTGGCGGTGGTGCTGATCGCCGGGAGCTTCCAGGCGGGCCGGCTCACGGAGCGGGCGATCTGGCCCTGCCGGCTGCGGCCCCTGGCGGTCCTGGTGGCTCCGCTGCTGGGTCAGGAGCTGCCCAGCCGCCAGCTCTGTGAACTGATGCTCAGCCTGCCCGGCTGACGACCGGAGGCCCCTGGGCTGGGAACCCTTGCGGGGCTGGTGTTGGTCCCATGCCCTTTCTGGTGGTGTCGCTCGCCCTCGCGGGGCTGGCCCTGGGCACCGTGCCCCTGGCCGCCGCACCCCGGCTGGCCCTCCTGCTCCTGCTGGGCGCCGCCGGCTGGTGGCGGGCGCGGCGGCTGGGGGCACGGCCGCTGCCGGCGCTGGCCCTGCTGGTGATCGCCCCGTCGCTGCTGCTCTGGGCGCTCTGGCGTCAGCCCCATCCTGGTCCCGCCGATCCCGTTCAGCTGTTGCAGGGCCTGGACGGCCGTGAGCTGGTGCTGCGTGGCCAGCTCAGCAGTGATCCCCGCCTGCGCGGCGATTCGGCGGGCTGCTCGGTGCCGCTGCGGCTGGCGGGCGGCAGCACCGAGCTGCAGCTCCAGCCCTGCCCGCCCCTGCGTCAGGGCTGGCTGGTGGAGGCCCATGGAATTCTGCGGCGGCCGGCCTCAGGGCCCCATCCGCTGCTGAGCGGTCCGGCGGAGCGCCTGGCCCGCCGCGGCATCTGGAGCCAGCTGCGCCTGGGGGCCAGCACGGATCTGAAGGTGCTGGCGCGCCCGGCCACCCCCATCGCCGACCTGCGCCGCCGCATGGCCGCCACCCTGATCCGGCAGGGCGGCGAACGCCGGGGAGGGATTCTGGCGGCCCTCGGGCTGGGCAGCGCCGTGGTGCCTCTGCCGGCGGATGTGGCCGCCAGCTTCCGCGCCGCCGGGCTCTCCCATGCCCTGGCGGCCTCCGGCTTCCACCTCTCGGTGCTGCTCGGCGCCGTGATGGCTCTCGGACGGCGGCTGCCGAGGCCCCCCCGCTGCGCCCTGGCCCTTGGGGCCATGCTGCTGTTCCTGCTGCTGGCGGGCCCCCAGCCCTCGGTGGTGCGGGCGGTGCTGATGGGTGGGGTGGCCTTTGCGGTGCTGGAGAGCGGCGGCCGCAGCCGGCCCCTGGGGGTGCTGCTGCTGAGCGTGCTGCTGATGCTGCTGGTGCAGCCCTGGTGGCTGCAGGACGTGGGGTTCCAGCTCTCGGTGGCGGCCACCGCCGGACTGATCCTCACCGCCCGCCCCCTGGAGACGGCCCTGGCCGGGCGTCTGCCGGCCTGGGCGGCGGCGGGGCTGGCGGTGCCCGTGGCCGCCTCGCTCTGGACCCTGCCGCTGCAGTTGCACCACTTCGGCATCGTGCCGTTGTACGCCGTGCCGGCCAACCTGCTGGTGGCCCCCCTGCTCAGCCCGCTCACCCTCGGCGCGATGGCCCTGGCCCTCTCGGCGGTGCTGCTGCCGCCCCTGGTGCCGTTGCTGGCCTGGCCGCTTCTGCCACTGAGCGGCCTGCTGCTGGCCATCACCCGCGCCATCGCGGCCCTGCCGATGGCCCAGTGGCAGCTGGGTCGTCCGCTCCCGGCGCTGGTGCTGCTCTTCGGCCTCTCGCTGCTGCCCTGGTTGTTGCCGGGCGCGGGGGCCTGGCCGCGGCGGCTGGGGGCGGCGGGGCTGGCCCTGGTGCTGGCGGTGCATCTCGCCCTGCTCGGCGGCGATGCGCTGCTGCTGGTGCACCGCTGGAGTGGCGATCTGCTGGTGGCCCGCCACCGGGGCCGCGGCGCCCTGGTCAGTGGCAAGGCCGATGGCCTCAGCTGCTCCGATGCCCGCAAGCTCGCGAGCGGCCTGGGCATGGAGCGCTACGACTGGATCACCCTGCTGGATCCGGTCGCCCCGGACGATCCGGCCTGCTGGAGCGGCCAGACCTCCCTGCTGGTCTCCAGCAGCGCCGGCCAGAACAGCCTGCAGCCGGGTCAGCGCCTGGAGAGCCCCGGCCTCAGCCTGGCTCCCCTCAGCGGCGACAGCCAGGCCCTGGCCCTCGGCATCGGCCGCCACCGCTGGTGGCTGCTGCCGGATCCCCAGTCGCTCGAGGCCTGGAGCCATCAGGGCCCGGCCGGCGGCGAACCGGTGGCGGGGGTGTGGCTGGGCTTCCGTCCCAGCCGCCGCCAGCAGCGGCAGTTGAGCGCGGCTGGTCCCCGGCAGGTGTGGCTCAGCGGCGAAGCCCCCGGGTTGCCCCAGGGCTGGAGTGCCAGCGGGGCGAGCGGATCCCTGCAGGGCGCTCCAGGCTGATGGCTCCGAGCTGATCACCATGTGCCGTTCTCAACGGCGTGTTGCCCAGAGCAGTCCTAATTCTGTTGCTCAATCATCTCCTTGAGCTTTGGATGAATTGTGGTGGCTACGGCAAGCCGTCTGAACCATTGGTGATCTGCGGGGATGATCGACCTGGGTGCGTGGGCTGTGCTCGTGTGGTTGAACATGGCCCCATAGGCAGCCCTGGCGAGTCTGCTTTAGGCATGCATCTGCCGGCTTGAATCGGCTGGGTTGAGGCCTCCTGGCCGCTGGTGATGGGGCTGTGGGATCAGGATCCGATAGGTGAGTAATTTCAAGCGGTCGTTGACGAGGAACCAGGCAAGGGCATAGCCCCACACCAGCAGGGCCCAGCCCCAGCCGAGGGGGGTCATGAACCATCCATACACCGCGATCAACGTCGCCACCAGCTGTGTGCCGCAGACTGCCCACAGCAGAACCCGTGCGGGACGGATCGACCAGAAGGGTCCGCGGGTGCGTGTGAGGAAGATCGTCAGATGACCGGCCACAGAGAGCTTCAGATACATCAGAGTCTGGAGATGAGAGCGATCCAGCTGAAAGACGCGCTCTCCGAGATAAAACAAGCCAAAGGCTGAGACGACTCCGACAAGGCCCAGGATTGTCGCGACCCCCATCACCACGCGCATGTTCCATCGTTCTGGATCGTTGCTGTAATGAACGTTGTCATAGGCAATTGACAAGATGGCGCCGTCGTTGAGCAGGGCCAGCATCACGATCATCACGGCCGTCACAGGATAGAAATTAAAGGCCAGGATCGAAAGCGTCATGAAGAACAGCACACGCAGTGTTTCGGCGATGCGATAGATCGCATAGCTGTTCATCCTCTGGAAGATTTTGCGGCTCGTCTTGATGGCCTCGACAATCACGGACAGTCCCGGTGTCATCAGCACGATGGAGGCCGCGCCGCGCGCCGCATCCGTTGCATCCGCAACGGCGATGCCGCAGTCGGCCTTTTTCAGCGCGGGTGCATCGTTGACCCCATCACCGGTCATGCCGACGATGTGGCCGTGCCGCTGGAGGACATCCACAATCTGAAACTTGTGCTCAGGAAACACCTGGGCGAAGCCATCCGCCTTCTCGATCGACTGCGCCAGCTGCTCCGATGGCTGGGTCGTCGTGGTTCCGAAAACACTGGCATCGAGGATCAGGGAGCCCATCCCCAGGTTCTCGGCTGTTTCTTGGGCGATCGGTAACTGATCACCCGTCACCATCTTGGTCTTCACGCCCATCTGGAGCGCGGTCGCGATGGTCGCCTTGGCTTCCTCTCGAGGAGGATCAAACAGGGGAAGGACACCGAGAAACTGCCATTGGTCTTCCGCATCCGTGCGGGCCACTCCCAGTGAGCGGAAGCCCCGTGCAGCAAACCCGTTGATTGCGCGCTCGACGGCGGTCTTCACCTGGGCAGCATTGGCTGACAACGCCAGAATCACCTGCGGGGCGCCCTTGGAGACCTTGAAGGCCACTCCATCCAGCCCCCTGACGGTGGCTTCAGTTCGCTTATGCACCGGGTCGAAAGACTGGAAATGAACCACCTGGTAGTCCTCCAGACTCTGGCCCTCACTGAGTCCATCAAGCACAGCCCGGTCGATCGGATCCTTGTTGTCAGCTCGCGACGCCAGGGCCGCGGTGAAGATCACCAGGTCCGGCCCACTGGCAACGGCCGATGAATCCACGCTGAAGGGATCGCCAAGGGTCAGAGCGTTCTTGGTCAGCGTGCCGGTTTTGTCCGAGCAGAGCACATCCACCCCAGCCAATTCCTCGATCGCCGCCAGCCGCGTCACGATCGCCCCTCTCATCGTCAACTGGCGCGCCCCCACAGCCATGGTCACTGAGAGCACCGTGGGCATGGCCACGGGGATCGCGGCAACGGTCAACACCAGGGCGAACTGAAGGGTGGTGAGTAGGGGGTCGCCGCGCAACACCGCCACGGCAATGATCACCGTGACCAAAGCCAGTGCCAGCAGGATCAGGACATTTCCGATCTTCAGAACGGCTTGTTGGAAATGGCTGACGCTGTGAGCAGCCTGCACCAACTCCGCTGTTTTGCCGAAGTAGGTGTTCGCACCTGTGGCATAGACCATCGCATCGATTTCACCCCGGCGAATGATCGATCCCGAGAACACGGCTTCACCGCATCGGCGCGTGGCTGGCAACGATTCTCCCGTCAGGGCAGATTGATCGACTTGCAGCGGCTCCCCATCCAGCAGGCGGGCATCCGCCGGCACGATGTCGCCGAGGCGTACATGGATGACGTCGCCCGGCACCAGTTCACGTGACTCCACGGAGGTCCACTGGCCATCGCGTTTCACCTGGGCCTTGATGGCCAGCTTGGCTTTCAGTGCCGCGATGGCATTGCCGGCCTGGTGCTCTTCCCAGAAGCCAATCCCAGCGTTGGCAAGAAGCAGCAGCAGGATGATGGCGAAGTCGGGCCAATGCTGGGCCAGCGCGGAAAGAACCACGGCTGCTTCAATCATCCAGGGAATTGGTCCCCAGAAATAGGTCAGAAACTTCAGAATCTGATTCGTCTTCTTTTCGGCAAGCTCGTTGCTGCCGTACTGCTTCAAGCGGCGCAGAGCTTCACCCTGGCTGAGCCCGTCCGGAGAAGACTTCAGCTTGTCCTGCAGTTGCTGGGTGTCCAGATCGTCCAGCAACTCATTGTGGCCATGGCGTTGATGTGCTGGATTCATCGTCCTTTCCCTGGAGCTAAGCCAGCTCGGCCACGCATGGATCAGGCATCATCCTCAGGTGCTGTGGGACGCTGCTGCCTGGATGATGGCTGTGGTGGAGGATTCGACCTCTCGCGCCACCTCCGCCAGCTCCGGTTCCGAGGACAGATTGAGCAACATGCCCTCGGGCCGGATCATGCCGATCCGGGTCTGGCCAGCCTCGGTGTAGATGGAGATCCGGCAGGGCAGAGCCATGGTCAGCCTCATGTCGTTCATCAACACCTTGGCCGCCTGCCTGGGGTTGCAGACCTCGAAGACCCGGCAGTTCTCAGCGAAGGTGATGCCCTTGCTGCGCAGGCTGTCGCCAAGATCAAGCACAGTCAGAACACCGAACCCCTGGGCGGCAACAGCAGCCTGAAGATCGCTGCTGGCCTGCTCGAACGATTTGTCCGTGTCAACGATGAAATAGGGATTCATAGAATCAGATTCTTCGAATGCTCAGAGCCGATGCCCGCTGATCAGGCGTGCCTGGATGGCAAGCAGCGCGCTGATCAGCAGGCCCTTGTGGCGCGTGATTCAGCTGAGATCGTCGGCCACCTGTCCGGCGGCATCACGAACATTTCTGGCGACTGATTGTGCGCCTTTCTTCAGGTTCTCTGCTGTGTTCATGGCAGAAGCCTGGACCTGCTTGGCCTTGCCTTTGATCTGGTGGCCTGTATCGCCTGTGAGTTCGCCGTAGGCCGATTCCAGTTTGCCTTCGGCCTCTTTGGCAGCGGCGTCCATTTTGTTTGACATGGTTGCGAATGCGATGGGGTGAGTGAGAGGCGTCATGGCCATGGCTGAGCCAGTCAATGGAATCAGCATGGTGACGAGCGTGATGGCCAGTGCCATCAGCGAGGCCATCAACTTGGTTGGGAGAATGGTCATGGAATCTGCAGCGGCACCTCTCTGAGTTCAAGGCTAGCCACGCGTTCAGGCAGGGAGCCTGGGTGCCTGTCCGTAGGGGCTGTTCACGGCTCCACCCTGCAGATTGACCTGTCGTCGCAGGCGGTTTCATTGTAATAACGATTCATGTAGTTATTTCCCGTTCTCCTGTGGTGTCCGAGGAGTCTTTGTTCCCGCTCGGCCGACAGCTGGGATGTGGGTGCCCTCTCCAAGACACCCAGCGGCAACCGTCAGGTCGTCCCGCACGGATCGACGGTGATCGCCTCGATGCCGAGCCCTTCAGGCCTCCGGGCCTCGGCCCCGGACGGCGGCTCCGTAGAGTGGCGCCTGGGCGATTCACCGGTGTCCGCGGGCACGGGCGGTTGGCTCTGGAGAGGTGGCTGAGTGGTCGAAAGCGAACGACTCGAAATCGTTTGAAGGGAAACCTTCCGTGGGTTCGAATCCCACCCTCTCCGCTTTCACAGGATCCGAAGGGATCCGCGGAAATTCTGAAACCGTTGTGGGGCAGTCGATCTGCGCTTTTAGGTCGTACGGGCAGATCCGCTGAGAGCCCGCTACAGCCGCTGCGGATGACGGTATTTTTGACGGTATAGCCAGCCGGGTCCGGGTCTATACCGTCACCTGGCTTGCCGAACCGCCGACATCCCCTCCCGCGCCAGCGTTCCGGCGCTGTCCGTCATGCTCAGTGACAAGGCGATCCAGGCCCTGCGGCCCGATCCGGACCGCCCGGGCACCAAGCACCACGACCGTGACGGCCTCTACCTCTGGGTGGCGCGCTCCGGCTCCAAGACCTGGCGTAAGGACTACCGCTGGCAGGGAGTACGCCGCACCTTCACCATCGGCTCCTATCCGGCCGTGCGGCTAGCCGATGCCCGCAAGCTGGCCCTGGAGCTGAACACCTGGATCAAAACCGGCATCGACCCACGCACCCAGGCCCCAGGCCAGCAGCGCAAGCAGGTGCAGAACAGTCGCCGACCGTTCACCCAGATCGCACAGGTCTGGTTTGAGCACCACAGCGCCAGCTGGAGCCCCCGCTACTGCAGAGATATGCGGGAGAAACTTGATCACTTCGTGATCCCGGTACTGGGTCAACTGGATATCGAGGCGATCACGCGCAGCGATATTGAAACCCGGCTGCTCGCACCCATCCTCGCCAGGGGTGCCCATGAACAGGCCCGTCGCTGCAACGACGTCACCCGTCGCGTGATTGAGCACGCCGTTGACCTCGAACTTCGGCAGGACAATCCCGCCGTCAAAGCCCGCAAGGTCATCGCCGCCACCCGCGTCACCCACTACCCCCGCATCAGCTGGGTGGAGCTTCCCGAGCTGCTGGCAGTGATCGATCGCTTTGAGCGGCAGCGGCTGGCTGAGCGCAGCAGCATCATCGCGCTGCGCCTGATGATGCTCACCCTGGTGCGACCCAGTGAACTCAGGGAAGCCCGTTGGAGCGAAGTTGATATCGAGGGTCGTCAGTGGATCATTCCCGCTGAACGCATGAAGACGCGCGTTCGTCACATCGTGCCGCTCTCATCGCAGGCGCGGCTGTTGTTTGACCTGCAGCGGCCGATCAGTGGCCACACCGATCTGGTCTTTCACACCCCCAACCACCGAGGCAATGGAGAACTGCGGGTGATGAGCAATGGCTGCCTCTCGATGCTGCTGCGGCGCATGGGCTTCCAGGGGCGGCAGACACCCCATGGTTTCAGGGGGTTTGGGCAGACGAACTGCATCGAGCAGCTCAAGATCCCCAGGGTGGTCACCGAAAAGCAGCTGGCCCATGCCGATGGCAACAGCGTCAGCCGCGCCTACGACTGGGCCGAATACCTCGAGGAGCGGTCCGACATGCTGCAGCGCTGGGCCGATCTGCTCGATCAGGTGGCCGTCGCTGCCGCTCTGGCGCCGGTCTCAGAGCTGAGCGCAGAGATGGCTGGTCAACCATCAGCGCTGCAGGCCGCCTGACGCTTCGAAGTGATCCAGTCCTCCAGCTCCTGCTGGGACCAGGCCACCGCCCGCGGGCCAATCACGATTTGCCTAGGGAACTCGCCTGTGGCGATCAGGCTGTAGATGGTGGTGCGTGAAAGGCCGACCCGGTGGATCACCTCCGGGAGCCGCAGCAGTCGATCGGTTGCGGATGTCATGGCTGATGGTCTGGGTCTCAGGTGCGTGTCTTGGATTGGTTGGGTGCCTTTCAGTTGGTCTGGTGCAGCAACGCCACCACTGCCGGATCCCAGAGGATCTGCTGGCGGCGCTCTCCCCGACTGCAGAGCGGCAGGGCGACGCCCCAGTCGCGACCGGCTTCTGTGAGCTGCCAGTCGTCGTCCTCGTTGCGCTGCTGCAATTCGGCGGCAGCGAGCCGCTGGTTGGTGTGGCGAAGCGTGCCATCCAGTCGGTCCGCCAGTTGATCGGCCGTCAGCCAGGCCGCCCCTGCGCGGTGCGAGACGCGTTGCTGCACCTCAGCGCCGGCGGTACTTCTGCTGGCCTGGATCTCCTCCAGGACGCTGAGCAGGGCCTCGGCCTGCGACACGCCGGTGAGGTGGATGATCTCGTCTGCCCCGCGCAGCACCTCTGTTGCGGTCTCCTTGCGGATCGCCTCGATGTTGTGTCGCGGCAGATCCCCTCTGCCCTGGTGACGGCGCTGCAGGGCGGGCAGCAGCTCGTGGGTGAGCCAGCGCCTCATCCGGGGTGCGCTGGGGTTGTCACTGTTCAGCAGCCTGCGCAGCAGCGCGGCCTCGTTGATCAGCGCCAGCGTGAAACCACCGGCGCCGGGACCCTCTTCTGAATGGAGGCAGTGCTCCTCCTCGCGCTGGATCGCCATGGCCCAGACCATTGGGCTTACAGGTAGCGCGTCGCAGACATCGGCGACGACGAACCAGGCCTCGCCCTGTTGATCGGTGCTCACCCGGATGCGGTGCCCCTCGAACACGTAGGGCACCAGAGCGGACGTGTTGCTCATGGCTGGGAAGGTGAGGGGACAGAGGTGCCATGCGGCGACGCGAACACTGCAGGGGTGAATCGCCCCGGGGCCGAGGCCAGTGGTGCCGGCACCGGGCCCGCCAGGACCAGCAGCACCGTGCTCAGCTGCAGGGCCAGCACCAGCCACAGCAGCCACTGCAGCTGCCGCATGCTGCTCAGCCGCACGGTGGTGGTGATCGGCCGGCGCGTGCGGCAGAAGGCCGGCAGCTGTGGCTGTGCCATAGGCCGCGGCGTGCGGCCGGGGTGTTGGGGGTGGGCCATCAGAAGGGCACCTCCTCATCGGCGAACTCATCGCCGTAGTCCTCCCCATCCGCCAGCGGGATCGCCTGCTGCTGGCGGGCAGCGGCTTCATCGGAGCGGTAGGCCTGCTCCGCCGCCTCGATCCAGGCCGGATCGCCGCCCTCGCGGATGCTCAGCGGGCCGTAGAAGCCGATCGTGACGTTGCGCGGCACCGCATCGGCCGCGGCCTGGTCTTCGATCTTGGGGCCCTTGGGGTTGCCGTCCTGGTCGTACTGCTGGGCCCAGCGGGTCTCCAGCACCAGCACATCCCCCACATTCAGCCGGCCGCGGCGATGCTGACGCCGTGCCTCGATCCACTCGCCGAAACCCTTGGCCTTGAGGATCAGCCGCACCCGATCCCCCGGTGCCGGAACGCCGCCCTCATCACCGATGCGAGCCTCCATCGTCGTGCCGGGCATGGCGATCGCATGGACGACCATCTCCTGCTTGACCTTGGGCCGGCCCTGGCGGTCAATGCCGTTGGGGATCGGCTCCATCGCGCCGCTGGTGAGGTTCTTGCGGGTAGCGCCCCTCCGAGTGGTGTAACTCAGGAGGTCCTGTGACCCTCTCCGGAGGGTGAACAGGAGCAGTCAGGGGATGACTGCTTGGAAGCTGATTGCGCAGCTCCATTGATCCATTATGAACCCTGATCGCTGAATTGGCAACTCAGCGATCGATGTGTTCTGTGTAGATCGAGGTAGAAGCTGGTGCGCTTCAGCTGATGGTTGCAGCCGGCTGGGCGTTCGGATCTGCATCGGTGAGCTCCAAGGGCTCTTCTGGCTCTGGGATCTTGGCCATGGTGGCCTCAGAGAAGAAGCGGCGACGCTCCAGCTGCCATTCCTCCTGCTGCTCCAGCAGCTGGCTGCCCACCAGGCGCACGATCGCTGGATCATTGGGGAAGATGCCGACCACGTTGGTGCGGCGTTTGATCTCCTTGTTGAGGCGCTCGAGCGGGTTGGTGCTCCAGACCTTGCGCCAGTGCTCCTGGGGGAAGTGCAGGAAGGCCAGCACGTCGTCCCGGGCGGCTTCCATCACGGGCACGGCGCCGGGGAACTGCTTGCGCAGCATCTCGGTGACCCGCTGCCAGTGGGCGCGCACCTGATCTGGAGCCTGGATCACGAACACCGCTTTCATGGCAGCGGCCACCATGTCCTGGCCGGCCTTGGGCACATGGCTCAGCAGGTTGCGCAGGAAGTGCACCCGGCACCTCTGCCAGCTACTGCCCTGGAACATCCGCTTGATCGCTGCCGTCAGGCCCAGGTGGGCATCCGAGATCACCAGGCGGGTGCCGTCGAGGCCACGCTCCTTGAGTGAGCCCAGGAACTGACGCCAGAAGCCCTCCGCCTCGCTGTCGCCCACGGCAATGCCGAGAACTTCGCGGTAGCCGAGGGCATTGATGCCGATCGCCACCACCACCGCCCGCGACACCACCTGCATATTTCGGCCCAGGCGGCCGTGGAGGTAGGTGGCGTCGAGGTAGACGTAGGGAAAGCGGGCATGGTCAAGCGGCCGGCCCAGAAAGGCTTTCACCTGCTCATCGAGCCCCTGGCAGATGCGGCTCACCTCCGATTTGGAGATGCCGCTGGCCCCGCCCAGCGCCTCCACCAGGGCGTCGACCTTGCGGGTGGAGATCCCGCCGGTGTAGGCCTCCATCACCACGGCGTAGAGCGCCTTGTCCACCCGGCGGCGTGGCTCCAGCCAGCTGGGAAAGAAGCTGCCCTGCCGCAACCTGGGAATGGCCAGGCTGAGGTCGCCCACCTGGGTGGTGAGCAGCCGCTCCCGGTAGCCGTTGCGATGGGTGGAGCGCTGATCGGGGCAGCGCTCATGGAGTTGAGCGCCCGTGAGGGCAGAAACCTCGGCTTCCAGCAGGTCCTGGAAACCCCGGCGCACGATCTCTGGGATCAGGGCGCCAGCGGTGGTGCCCTCCATGAGCTGGCTCAGCTCGGAGGCGCCACTATGGGTGAGGGTCATGGTCTGTGTTCGGTTTGGTGGTAGTTCTCCGAACAGGGTCACAGACCGGCCCACCCATTGCCACAGCTGAAATCTGAGGGAGGTGAGCCGTCAGCCCCGGCTACGCCGGGGCTGATCCTCCTGAGTTACACCACTTGCTGGGACGCCGCTTTCTTGCGTAATCGGTCGCGCTGCTCCCCCTGCGTCAGGAAAGTTGTCCGCTCGGTCTGACCCATCCACCAGGGGGCCAAACCGACGACCATGAAACCGACCTATGACACCGCTGTGCGGGACCAAGTCCGCCAGCGCATGAGCCCGCCAAACCGGGAGAGCGTGGCCGAGATCGCCCGCTCTACCGGGATCACGACCCAGACCCTCTACAACTGGCGCAGCCAGTGGCAGAAGCAGGGTCAGCTCGTGCCAGCCACCACCAAGCCGCCAGAGCAGTGGAGCGCTCTCGACAAGCTGGCCGCTGTGATCCAGGCGGCCGGCCTGAGTGGCCCTGATCTCGGGGCCTTCTGCCGTGAGCGGGGCCTCTACCCCAAACAGCTTGCCCGCTGGCGGCAGGCCGCCGAGGATGCCAATGGCCCCAGCGCTCCGAGCATGGCTGATCAGCGAGAACTTCAGCGTAAGAATCAGGAGCTGATTCGCCAGAATCGCCGCTTACAACGCGAATTGGAGAAGAAGGAGAAGGCTCTCTCGGAGGCGGCAACACTGCTGATGCTCTCAAAAAAAGCTCGATCAGCTGTGGCCACGGGACGAGGAACAATGATCCCGCCAGAGGATAGAAGTCAGCTGATGGAATTGTTCCGAGAAGGTCTCAAAGAAGGGGCTTCTGCCACGGCGATTGCAGATCTGATCGGTATCTGCTCACGCACGTTACGGCGCTGGGGCATTGCGTTCCAGACACATGGATTCAGCCAGGATCGCCGCAAAGGCTCTCCACGGAATGTGGCGCACCGATTCACACCAGAAGAGCGGCAGCGCTTAATTCACATCGTCAACGATCCGCGATTCGCGGACCTCACTCCCGCCCAGATCGTGGCCATCCTTGCCGAGGAGCGAATCTATGTGGGTTCAGAGTCCACGATTTACCGCATCATGCGGCAAGAGGGTCTGCTGAACCACCGTGGCAGAACCCGCCTGCCGCGTGAGCCCAGGGAGGTTCCGGTGTTGGAAGCAACGGGCATCCATCAAGTACTGGCCTGGGATATCACCCTCCTCCCCGGCCCCGTGAAGGGGCAGTTCTATTACCTCTACATGGTGATGGATGTATGGAGCCGGCGCATCCTCGGCGCAGAGGTGCATGAGCATGAATGTAGCGAGTTGGCCAGCGCATTCTTTGATCGTGTCTGCCGCGATGAAGGGATCAGCAAGGAGACTGCTGCGGTCCTGCACTCGGACAATGGCGCCCCCATGCGCTCATTCACTCTGGCGGCCAAGATGGCGGAGCTGGGGGTGTCGCTTTCGTTCTCGAGGCCACGCGTCAGCAATGACAACGCCTATGCCGAGTCGTGGTTCCGCACGATGAAATACCACCAGAGTTATCCGCTCAGGCGATTCCGGGATCTGCTTTCGGTGAAAGCCTGGGTGGATGGCTTTGTCGAGTGGTACAACGCTGAGCACCGGCACAGCGGCATCAAGTACGTGACGCCCAATCAGCGCCATTACGGCCAGGCTGACGCGATCTGCGCCATCCGCCAACAGACCTATGAGGAAGCTCGGCAGAGGCATCCTCAGCGCTGGAGCCGGCCACCCCGCAACTGGTTACAGCCACAGGTTGTGAGCATCAACCATCCGCGACCGCAGAAACCTGTGGCTGCTTGACCCTCAACAATCCAGGCCCCCGTGGCTGTCCGATGGCGCCCCTCCAAGGGCGCGATCGGCAACAGCCGCGATCAGGGACCGGACGCCCCAACCCCGACCGAAGACAGCCATCGATGACAACAACACCCCGGCCGTGCGGCCCCTGAACCTCAACTCGCAGTACAGTCCATCTCGGTGCTCAGCTCAGCACCCCGAGCGGACAACTTCCCTGATAGGTCCCGGCTCGGGGCGCACGATCGCCAGATAGGCCACCTCACCGAGGCGCTGCTGACGGATCACCGGCGCCGCGATGCGGCTGCCGTCGTTGAGTTCAATCGCCATGGGACTTGCTCGAAAGAGTGGACGGGGAAGAGGTCAGGGGAAGCAGTGGCTCCAGGCCGGCGCCCAGCCGCAGCAGGTGATGGGCGGCGCCGGAGAGGCTCAGCTGGTGCTCGGCCGACAGTTGCCGCACCTGCCGGTAGACATCGCTGTGCACGCAGACGCACAGGTAGTGACGGCCGTGCTGTGAGCGCGGCTGGGGCCTGGCGTAGGCGCGGCGGCAGACGCTCATGGCGTTCCCCCCGCCAGCTCGCGCTCGAACACGTCGATGAAGTCCTTGTGGCGCCGCTGGGTGATGCGGTCCTTGATCGTCCGCACCTCCCTGGGCACCTGGAAGTGGTGGCGGAACTCGATCGTGAACCGCTTGCGCGCCTCCTGAGGCATCGCGGCCAGGAACTTGTGCAGGGTGGCGATCTCCTCGTCCGTCAGGGGCTCCAGGCCGGAGTCGCTGGCTTCGGGGCCATCCGGAGCGCCGGTGTCCCACTCGTCGTCTGCGGCTTCAGTGTCGTCCGCAGCGGGGGAGGCGGCTGCACTGCCGGCGCCTGCGGTGTCCGCCACCGACGGCTGCGTCTGTTCCGGCTCGATAGTCCGAGGAGCGCTGCCCACGGGAATGCCCAGCAGGCCCGCCAGCAGGGAGGCGGTGAGCGCATGCCAGGCCGCACTCCCCTCCTGCGGTGCCTGGGCTTCGCTGAACTCCTCGGCGCCGCCGCGGTGCCGCAACGTCACCCGCAGCACTTCGTGCTCCTCGTTGATCAGCTTCTGGGCGCTGAACGAGAAGCCCAGGGCAAAGGCCGGCGCCGCCGCCTGAACAACCTCCTGCATGGAGGTTTCGGCGATGGCGGCCATCTGGGACTGGAACTGGGCCAGGCCCTCGGCCCACAGGGCGCGAGCCTGCTCGCGGCTCTGCAACAGGGCCTGGTTGAGATCAAAGGCGGAGGTGGGACCTGGCGTCGGCTCCATCCGCCCGCAGGGGGTGGTGGTCATCGAAGGCGCTGCGGGACCGGCGCCCGCTTGCCTCGGATATTAGCGGCTCGCTAATCCGAATCTGTATCTTGCGCAACGCAAGGCATGGCGTACTCCGAACCTGCTCCGAGCCTGTTTGTGCATCCCTCAGCTGGCACCCGACTTGATGGACCATTCCTCCAGCCAGCGCTGCGGCAGCCACGCCTCTCCGTCCCACATGCCCTGCAGCTGCTCGGCGGAGTACGGCTCAAAGCCGGCCAGCATCGCCTGAAAGGCCTGCCGCTGCTTGGCTGGCGCCGCCTTGGCGGCGGAACTCAGGGCCTCCATCACGCCGATGCCGTGCTGCTTGGCGGTCTGCACCAGCTGGCTGCGCCACTGCTCGCTCAGCTTCGCCGCTTCTGCGGCATCGACCTCTGGCTGGGCCGGCACCGCAGGCGCCTGGTAGGTGGTCGGCACCGGCAGCAGGCCCAGGTGGCAGCTCCAGAACTCCGCCGGCCCCCACACCCGTCCCTCGTCATCCACCAGAGGCCTGGCCTGGCTGATCAGGTCCTTGAGGGCTCGGGTGCGCACGCCGCTGAAGTCTTTGGCGGCCAGTCGGCGGTTCACCTCCGCCAGGGCAAAGAAGCTCTCCGGGCGTGGCTTGGGTGCCTTGCCGTTCTCGAACACGCTCAAGGTGCTGGGGGCCATCACTTCAAAGCCGGCCTCCTTGGCCCACTTGTAGGCCGTGTACTGGGTCCAGTTGTTCAGCTCCCGCCAGCGCCTCAGCATCCGGCCGAACTCCTGACCGGCTTCGAGCTGTTTGGCCTCGATGTACCGGTACTCAGAGGACATCAGGACTGGGTTCTGGCCATTAGCGAAAGGCTAAGGCTTTTGCTGCCGATTGGAATTGGCAGCATCGTGATGCCAGAACGCCATGGGCCTGGCCCGCTGTCGCCAGTGCCGGCCCTTGCCGCGGCGAACCTCAGGCTCCACCAGGCCACAGAAAATGGCTTGATCAGGCGTGAGCAGAGGCGCTGGCCAGCAGATGGCCTCCCGCAGCCGCAGCTCCAGGTGTTGGCGGTGCTTCAGCTCCAGCAACGCCACCGGCTCCACGATGCGGCTGTCGGGCCCCAGGGTCCAGTCGTCGCGCTGACAGCCGAACTCCCAGTCGCGGCCATCGGCGGCCCGGGCCCAGAGCAGTGCTCCAAGCTGGTCGCGTTCGATCGCGATCTGCAGCTGCCAGCCGCTGGCCAGATCGAGGCGCATCCTCCCCCACCAGATCTCGTGCCAGGGCCTGTCCGCCAGGAAGGCCTCTCCCGCCAGCAGGGCCAGCAAGGCATGCTGGATCTCGGCGGCGCAGCAACGGCTCAGGTGGCGCAGAGCGGGTGACGCAGGCCAATGCCACGGCACCAGAGCGCCCACTCCCCCGGCGCGATCGGGTTGGCGCAGCACAGGCAGCGGCCGGGATGGCGTACGCGGATGCGGCGAAAGCCCGCCGGGTCTTGCCCCTGCTCCACGCCCGTCGCCACAGGTGACTTGGCGGGCGAAGGGCGATGGGTTGCGATCTGCAGCCCGTGCTCGCGAATCAGGCGACAAGCCAGGAAGGCGCTGGTGCGCGCTTCCTCCAGGTGGGGCGAGGCGCTCATCGCCACCAGCTTCTCGACCTTGGCCAGCGCTTTCTGCGCCGCTGCTCCAGCGTCCATCGCCATTCAACTCACCGGTTCAGCCTAGCGAGCCCGAGTTAGTGCCGATAGGCTGGCTCGGTCCATCGAAGTCCCCCATGGCTCCGCTGATGACCCCGCTCTCGGTGCAGTTCACCCCCGAGCAGCAGGCCTGGCTGGACCGGCGCACCCGCGGCGGTCTGCTGTCGCGCTCCTCGGTGATCCGCCTGATCGTCGCCGAGGCGATGGAGCGGGAACAGCTGAGCGCCCAGGCACTGCAGCGTCAGAGGCTTCATGGCCAGCGCTGAACCAGCCTCCGCCCCCACGCTGGCCTGTATCGACCACGCCGCTGCCCAGCAGTTCCTCTCCCTGCTGGGCAAGGACCCCACCAGCGCCCGGCTGCGCGCCTTCCCCCACCGCGCCAACCCCGCCAAGGAAGTGATTGGCGCCCGCAAAGGCCCCTTTGACCTGGAGCTGGCGGACCAGTGGCAGCGGGAAGGCCGCGGCATCTACCTGGTGATCAACGACGGCGGTGACCGCAAGAGCGAGATCACCGCTTGCCGTGCCCTGTTCGTGGAGTGGGACGACCGGCCGATCGATTGTCAGCTGAACGCCTGGCGGGAGCTGGCACTACCGGAGCCGTCGCTGATCGTGCTCAGCGGCGGCAAGTCAGCCCACTGCTACTGGCTGCTGCACCGCCCCATCCCGCCGCAGGAGTGGGCACCGCTGCAGACGGAGCTGATCGCCTATGCCGGCGGCGACCCCCACTGCAAGGACGCCTCGCGGGTGATGCGGCTGCCGGGCTGCTGGTACGTGGATGCCTCCGGTGAGCCCACCGCTCTGGTGGAGCTGGTGCACGTGAGCGGCCACCGCTACACGCCGGAGGACATTGCCCTGGCGCTGCTGCCAGATGAGTTCGCTGAATCCGCTGCAGACCCGTCGCCCCAGCAAGCCATCCCCTTGGAGCAGCCCTGCGAGGGTTCATCCAGCGGCATTCCGCTGCCCGAGCTGGGCGACGAGGACTACGGGCCGCCGCGGCCACTGGAGCAGATCCGCGCTGCCCTGACGGCCATCCCCCGCCGCGTGGCGGGCAGCAACACCTACGCCGACTACCGCAATCTCCTCTGGGGACTGATCCAGGCCTGCGAGCAGGCCGGCCACGACCGTGAGCTGGCGATCGCCCTGATGGAGGCCCACAGCCCATCGGCCAGCTGCGGCTGGGACATCCGCCAGGTGGCCAGCTCCGGCGGCGAGCAGATCAGCGCCGCCACCTTCTGGTTCCACGCCCGTCAGCACGGCTGGCTGCCGCCGGAGCCGGCCCACACCCCCAGGCCTCCCGGAGCGCAGGCCACAGGCAGCCGCCGAAGCCAGGGCGACACCGGCGGGCGCCATCCCGGTGGCAGGAGCAACGAGCGCAGCAGCAGCACCAAAGGTGCCGGCACCCGCCAGCAGCGCTTCTACCCCAGACCCGACACCCCGGTGCGCTGGGGAAAGGTGCATCTGCCGATCAACCGCCGCCTCAACGCCTTGGAACACTGCATCCGTTCCCTGGTGGGGCGAGAGCGCAACAGCCTGCGCCGCTCCGCTCGCGTCCGCGAGGCCCACGCCGCCCTGCAACTGAAAACGGCCCTTCGGCTGCAGGAGATCGGCCAGCTAATCCTCGAGGCCCACGACCTGCGCAACGGCAACCGCTTTCGCGGCCTCGATCAGGCCGAGCGCCTGGCGATGCCGCAACCCGTGGTGGCCTGGGAGATCCCCGGCTGCATCCCCCGCCGCGACCTCTCGATCGTGGGCGGCCGGGCCAAGGTGGGCAAGACGCGGCTGGTGCATGCCCTCGCCCGCTGCCTGCTCTGCGTCGAGGACTTTCTCGGGTTCGGGGCCCCGGACGAGCCAAGGCCGGTGATCCTGGTGACCGACGACCAGGGCGACGGCGACACCGCCCAGATGCTGCAACAGCTGGGGATCTGGGATCACCCGTTGCTGCTTTGGTCGCGCCGCTTCCGGGTCACCGAGGCCAACCTTGATGCCCTGCTGGCCTGCCTGGCCGCACACCCGGGGGCTGTGGTGATCCTCGATTCGCTGCGCTCAATCACACGCAGCTGCTGCTTTGGCGAAAACGACCCCGAGATGGGCTCGCTGATCTACGACCTCAAGCACCAGATCACCGATGCCGGCGGCACGTTGCTGTTGATCCACCACTGCAACAAGGCCAACGACACCACCGGTACCGAGGCCCTCTCGGGCCACAACGCCATCGCCGGAGCGGCCAACACGATCCTCACCCTGCACTACCTGGCCAAGGGCAACCGGCTGATCAAGGACTCGCCCCAGCGACGCCTGGTGCGCGAGGCCCGCTCTGGGCCGCCGGCGGATCTGGTGGTGGCGATTGACGGCAACAGCGGGACCTTCGCGCGGCTCGGCACCTACGACGACCTGCAGGAGCAGCAGGAGCAGGAGAGCGATCTCGATCGCGCCGGCCAGAGGCTGCGCAAGGCCAATGAGAAGCAGCAAGAGGCCCTGCGTTACCTCCAGGCCCTCCATGCCAGCGGTCTGGCTGGAATCGGTCTGCTGGAGCTGCTGCAGGCGATCGGCATGGCGCCGGCTGAGGCACGGCTCAAGCGAGACCTGGAGGGAGAAGCCCTGACCACTTACAAGGGCCTGGGCCGATTCCTCGGCAGCCTGGATGGCCTGGTGACGTCCACCCGTGTGGGCACCAGCGGCCAGAGTTACTACCTGCGCTACGGGCTCAGTGACGCCGGGGCGGAATGGCTGGCCCGTGAGTTCAATCTGTAGAGGTGGATTCTTGCGATTCTTTCGATCCCCCTCCAGCGCAGACCATCTCACGGCCCCAGGTGAGCGGACGCTTTCGGGATTCTTTGGATTCTTTGCTGGCCACTCCCTGTCCGCCGCCGCTCACGTGCCACTGACCCACGACGGCTGGAACGGGAGCTGGATTCTTGGGTTTCTTTGGACCCGCCTCCAGCGCAGGCACTTTGGCGCCCCAATGGGGATGGATCCGATCTGGATTCTTGGGATTCTTTGCGGCATCCCCTTCCCTGGGGTCGAAAGCTCCTGGGCACCAAAGAATCCAAAGCAGCCAAAGAATCCCACGTCCGATCTTCTGCCCAGAACCCTTGCGCTGCAACGGGATCCAAAGAATCCAACCAATTTGGTGTTTCACGTGAGGTTCTGGTGATGGCGCTTTCCACCAAGGCCCCCTGCTCAGAGCGCCTGAGTGAATCCACGGGCTGGTTGGCGCCGATCCCAGGCTTGCGGCGCACGGATCCGCAGCACCGCTACTGGCTGGGGGATCACCTGTTCGCCGTGTCCGTCACCGGTGTGGTCGGCTCCAGCAAGAGCGACTGGGCGATGGCCCGCATCGAGGCCACCCGCCACCTCTGGGAGCCGCGCGGCCACACCGTGCACCTGGCGCTGGAGGCCCTGCTGCACAGCCGCTTTCATCCCCTGCACCAGACCCGCCAGCAGGCCAGCGAGCTGCTGCAGCACCTCCGCTCTGGCGACTACCGGGACTGGATCGAGCCCTTGCTGGCCCACCCCCACTGGCGGCAGGTGACGGTGATCGCCTCTGAGCGGCCTACCTGCTGCCTGATCCGCAACCTGGCCGGCACCTACGACACCGGCTATATCCAGCACACCAGCGGCCTGCGGGTGCTGGCGGACCTGAAAACCCTGTCTGGGCGCCACTCGAGCAGCTACTGCACCCGCGCCCAGCTGGGCGGCTACTTGGCCCTGGAAGCGACCTGGGGGGTGCACTACGACGCCGGCCAGACGATCTGGGCGCGGCCGGGTGAGACCCGCTTCTCGCCGCTGTATTCCCGCGAGGAGTGCCTGGCGGCATGGGCAGCGGCATGGGCGGGCTACGTGAGTCGCTTTCGGCCGTGGTGACCCGCTATCCGAATCGTTGTATTCGGACTATCGAGCCGCTATCCTGCATGGCAGGCCCTGCTTCCTGCGCCGCACGACGCTTCCCTTGTTCTCGCCCATGGCTGCCAGCTCCACCACTCCTGCAGCCGCTGGCGCCGGTGATCTCGATGCGCTGCTGGATCGCATCACGGTCCTCAAGGTTGAGCAGAAAGCGATCGAGGCCGCACTCACACCGCTGCTGGAGCAGCTCAGCGGCGCCCTGGAGGCCGGCGAGCTGGATGCGAACTTCTCCCACAACGACTGCAGCTTCTGCTGGTCGGCTGGCCGGATCAGCTACGTCTACCCCGAGCCGCTGCAACAGCAGGAGCAGGCCCTGAAGCAGGCGCAGCGGTTGGCGGTCGCCAGCGGGACGGCCAGCCAGAAGCAGGGCAAGGCGTTCTGGACGATCAAGCCGGGCCGGAGCTGAGCGATGGCCAATCCCCAGAAGCGCAAGGGGGATGCGGCGGAGCGGGAGGCAGCGCTGCTTTTGAGCGAGCTGCTGGGGATGACGGTGCGCCGCCGACTGGGGGCAGGGCGGACCACCAGCGCTGGCGGTGACACCGGTGATCTCGATGGCGTGCCCGGCCATGTGATCCAGGTGGCCAGCTGGGCTAACACCGCCGCCGCGGCCCGCACCAAGCCCGAGGAGGCCGCGCTGCAGTCCGTGCATGCCGGTGTCCCGTTCGCGGCGACGTTGGTGCGGTTCCGTGGCGGCACCTGGCGGGTTGTGCTCACCCCCCAGCAGTGGGCTGCCTATGTGGCCTGGATCCTGCGGCAGTCCCCCCAGGGGACTGCGCTCCCTGATCTGCCGCCCAGTAGTGGAGGTGGAGCATGAGCCCCGAGCAGCCACCGACAGCGGGCGCTTGCTCAGACGCGGGCGTTGAGTCGCTGGAGGAGCTGCGTACTGCCCCGCCCCAGCAGGACGACGACGGCAACCCGATCTGGCCTGCCGCCGACCCCAGCAGGCCGGTGGGCAAGGGCAACCCGCCGCGGGGGCGCCGCAGCAAAACCCACAAGCCCCGCGCCACCCACATGGAGGTGGAGACCCGCATCGCGGAGGCGCAGCTGTGGGTCGCGAAGCGGCTGCCACTGGCCGTAATCAGGGAAAAAGCTGCCCAGAACTGGGGAATCACCAACATCAAAACGGTGAGCCGCTACCTGGCCCTGGCGCGGCAGCGAATGGTGGAGGAGCTGCTCACCGATCGGCGCCGGCACCAGGCTGAGCAGATCTTTGCCCTAAATGAATGCGCCAGGCGGGCGATGGACGCCGAGCAGTTCAACGCGGCGGTCGGTGCCTTCCGGGTGATTGCCGAGATCGGCGGATTGCTGCGGGCACCGATCAAGCCGCCGGAGCCACGGGCATGACGGCGAGCACCACCATCACCGCGATGCCTGCACCGGTGTTCACGCCACAGGCCCCTGCAGAAGGCGGATTGCTGTTGCCGGAGCTCGACCCATGGGGCGACGGTGGCCTGCTGTACCTCCCCACGGCCACTGCTGCCGAGCCATCGGAACCCCAGAGCCTGCGCAGCTTCATCGCCGAGGCCTACCCCCGCTACGGCTTCCACCACTGGGCTGAGCTGCTGATCGACCTGCTCCAGCAAGTGGCCGATGGCCAGCTGAGCAGGCTGATCGTCACCTGTCCTCCCCGGCTGGGGAAGAGCCTCCTGGTGTCCAAGCTGTTCCCGGCCTACTTCCTGCAGCGCTACCCGCATCTCTTTGCGGCGATCGCCTCGTACTCAGCCGAGCTGGCCTACGCGCACTCCCGAGAAGCCCGCCACTTCTACCGGGTGACCGGCCACCTGCTGGCCCGCGATTCGGCGGCGGTGGGCAACTGGCTGACGCGGCAGCGGGGCGGCTGCATCGCCGCCGGTGTGGATGGGCCGTTCACGGGCAAGGGCTACAGCCTGGGAATCATTGACGACCCTTACAAGGGTCCCGGTGATGCCGCCAGCCCTGCGCTGCGGCAGAAGCTGATCGACTGGTTGCGCTCGGTGTGGCTGACCCGCGCCGAGCCGGCTTCTGTGTTGGGGCCGGACGGCAGGGAGCAGCCGAACCTTTCGGCCCAGGTGGTGGTGCTCACCCGCTGGGACCACCAAGACGTGATCGGCTGGCTGTACGAGCAGGAGCTGGGCGAGGCCCCCCAGCACTGGACCGTGCTCGATCTGCCGGCCATCGCCGAGGACCCGACCGATCGCCCCCAGATGCCGCCCACCTGCACCCTTATCCCCGACTGGCGCCACCCAGGCGAGGCGCTGTGTCCAGAGCGGTTCCCCCTGCCGGAACTGCTCAAGATCAGAGCCCGCCTCGGTGCCTACTGGTGGGCGGCGTTGTACCAGCAGCGGCCCAGCCCGGCGTCGGGCTCGATTTTCCTGCGCCAGTGGATCAGGCCGCCCTTCCCCCGCGAGGGGACAGGAACGGCCGCTGGCCGGCAGCGGCAGTACGCGCTGCTGGCCCTCTCCTGCGACCTGAGTTTCAAGGGGGAGGCGGAGAGCGACTATTGCGGCTTCTGCCTGGCCGGCCTGCTGGCACCACCGCCCAGGTCGATCAACCCGCGCAGCGGTGAACCCGAGGGGCAGCTGCAGTGCAACGCCTTGGAGATGGAAGTGCTGTGGGCAGCGCGGCATCGCTTTGGCCTGCCGGAGGTAATCCGCTTCCTGCTCGGCTGCCTGGAGGCATTGGAGCAGCAGGGCTTGAGGCCCAATGCGGTTCTGATCGAAGACGCCGCCAATGGCCCGGCGGTGCTGCAGATCCTCAGGCGCCGCGTGCCGGGGATGCTGCCTATCACCGCTCGCGGCAGCAAGGAAACCCGCGCCCATGCCGTCGCCCCCCTGGTGGAGGCGGGGCAGATCCGTTTCCACCACCGCGCCCAGCCCCTGGTGGAGGAAGCGATCCGCTTCCCCAAGGGCAGCAAGGACCTGGTGGATGCCTTCTGCCAAGGAGCCCTGTGGCTGGAGGGCCGCTACTGGAAGGCCCAGGGCATCCAGCCGGTGGTGACGCCGCTGCTGGTGAGTCGGTGAGGGGGATGGTGAGCGAGCCGATGGTGTCCGCGGTGCGGGAACTTCCCACGCCATACCTACCGGCGAGTCCAGGGGCTGCCGTGTTGGCACCGGATGTGGTGCAGCTGGTGCTGCCGATCACGGTGGTGCTGGTGGGCGATGCCGCTGGCGCAGAGCGGATGCTGCGGCAACGGCGCTACCACCGGCCGGCGTGCCATGCCCGAGCACAGCAGCTGGAGATCAACCTGCAGACACCGGCACGTCACCCGCCCAGAGGCCAGGGTCAGCGGCCTCAGCGCTGCAGACCCCGTCGCCAGCGCCCGGTGCGGCCCCATGCCGCTGTCGATGCCCTGGCGCTGGAGCACATGGATCTGGCCGAGAAGATCGCCGGCAACTTCGCTCGCCGCACCGTCCATCCCAAGGAGGACTTGCTGCAGCTCGCGATGATCGGGCTGATCAAGGCAGCGCGCCGCTAGGTAGCGCCCCTCCGAGTGGTGTAACTCAGGAGGTCCTGTGACCCTCTCCGGAGGGTGAACAGGAGCAGTCAGGGGATGACTGCTTGGAAGCTGATTGCGCAGCTCCATTGATCCATTATGAACCCTGATCGCTGAATTGGCAACTCAGCGATCGATGTGTTCTGTGTAGATCGAGGTAGAAGCTGGTGCGCTTCAGCTGATGGTTGCAGCCGGCTGGGCGTTCGGATCTGCATCGGTGAGCTCCAAGGGCTCTTCTGGCTCTGGGATCTTGGCCATGGTGGCCTCAGAGAAGAAGCGGCGACGCTCCAGCTGCCATTCCTCCTGCTGCTCCAGCAGCTGGCTGCCCACCAGGCGCACGATCGCTGGATCATTGGGGAAGATGCCGACCACGTTGGTGCGGCGTTTGATCTCCTTGTTGAGGCGCTCGAGCGGGTTGGTGCTCCAGACCTTGCGCCAGTGCTCCTGGGGGAAGTGCAGGAAGGCCAGCACGTCGTCCCGGGCGGCTTCCATCACGGGCACGGCGCCGGGGAACTGCTTGCGCAGCATCTCGGTGACCCGCTGCCAGTGGGCGCGCACCTGATCTGGAGCCTGGATCACGAACACCGCTTTCATGGCAGCGGCCACCATGTCCTGGCCGGCCTTGGGCACATGGCTCAGCAGGTTGCGCAGGAAGTGCACCCGGCACCTCTGCCAGCTACTGCCCTGGAACATCCGCTTGATCGCTGCCGTCAGGCCCAGGTGGGCATCCGAGATCACCAGGCGGGTGCCGTCGAGGCCACGCTCCTTGAGTGAGCCCAGGAACTGACGCCAGAAGCCCTCCGCCTCGCTGTCGCCCACGGCAATGCCGAGAACTTCGCGGTAGCCGAGGGCATTGATGCCGATCGCCACCACCACCGCCCGCGACACCACCTGCATATTTCGGCCCAGGCGGCCGTGGAGGTAGGTGGCGTCGAGGTAGACGTAGGGAAAGCGGGCATGGTCAAGCGGCCGGCCCAGAAAGGCTTTCACCTGCTCATCGAGCCCCTGGCAGATGCGGCTCACCTCCGATTTGGAGATGCCGCTGGCCCCGCCCAGCGCCTCCACCAGGGCGTCGACCTTGCGGGTGGAGATCCCGCCGGTGTAGGCCTCCATCACCACGGCGTAGAGCGCCTTGTCCACCCGGCGGCGTGGCTCCAGCCAGCTGGGAAAGAAGCTGCCCTGCCGCAACCTGGGAATGGCCAGGCTGAGGTCGCCCACCTGGGTGGTGAGCAGCCGCTCCCGGTAGCCGTTGCGATGGGTGGAGCGCTGATCGGGGCAGCGCTCATGGAGTTGAGCGCCCGTGAGGGCAGAAACCTCGGCTTCCAGCAGGTCCTGGAAACCCCGGCGCACGATCTCTGGGATCAGGGCGCCAGCGGTGGTGCCCTCCATGAGCTGGCTCAGCTCGGAGGCGCCACTATGGGTGAGGGTCATGGTCTGTGTTCGGTTTGGTGGTAGTTCTCCGAACAGGGTCACAGACCGGCCCACCCATTGCCACAGCTGAAATCTGAGGGAGGTGAGCCGTCAGCCCCGGCTACGCCGGGGCTGATCCTCCTGAGTTACACCACTTGCTGGGACGCCGCTACGGGTTCCTGCTGAAGGTTCCACCGACATGGCGGGAAATTCATGCTCGGGGACAGCGGTTGTTGACCTCAGGAGTAGGCGTGTGCGATATGCTGGAGCGAATAGGGATCAGCCGCGTGCAGTGGATTCAGATCGTTGATGCTTGCTCAGTACGGGTGGTTGCTTTTCCAGGGCACCTCGAAAAATAGCCTCTACCAAGACGGAGCACTCAAGCTTGGCCTGTCGGGGCAATGAGTCTCAATTGCCGGATCCCGCAGATACCGAGTTTTTCGAGGTGCCCTCCAGTCGAATGATCCCTGTTCCTGGGGAGTGGACAGCAAAGGATTAACAACTAAAGTTAAATATGCAATGCGGTCCACCAATGGGAGACAGTGCGCGAAGGCCAGGTCAATCTGGCTGCATAATGCCCATGCCTCGATGCTTGCAATAGATAAATTACAATCCGATCTCAATCAGACATTCACCCGTTGAGACAATGTTCTCGATAAGCCCCCTGCTTCCCAAGTCATGCGCATGTAAGGTGAAACCACGGTTGTCCCCATGCTTCTTAAGGAGCAATCAGACAGCCTGATAATTTGCAGCAATAGTCGAAAAATCTAGCAATCCGACTAGGGCGCGCTCTCGCAGTCTCCTTGACTACAATTGAGCAAGGCTATGATGAACCCCATCGCAAAACCGGCATGAAAAGAGAGGCATCTCTTCAGCTTATGGTTGCCAAGCGAATGTTTATACAGGGTGTCGAGCATGCGTGTTCAAACAATAAGTTGTTATCGGGCATCGCAATCTCGCTATTCCAAGACTCAATAGAGTTGGCCTCTTGGCCGCAATCAACAAGAATGACATTGATCCGGGAAAGCGCACTTGCGACTTGAATAGGTACATCGAGCTTCTAGAGAAAGAAGACATCGAAGTCCCGTTTAAGCAGCGAATACGCCAGATCAACAATACTCGGATTCAGTTTAAGCATTATGGAGTATGCCCTGATCCGTCAGAGGCCTTAAGATTTGAGGAGGCTACAAAGGCTTTTCTGAATCAATTTCTGTTGCAGTGCTTTGACTTAGAAATTGAACAAGTCTCGCTTTGCAGTCTCATCGAGGACGACGAGCTTAGATCTATTTTAAGCCAAGCCGAAGATAATCTGAATTCACAAGATCTTTCTGGCTGCCTGGTGCACCTATGCGCGGCGAAGACAATTATCTTTGCACGGCATGCCAAACTATTGAAGCCTCCACGGACTGGAAGCACTGGTCATGATCAGGGCATCAAGGATATAGTTCAGAACTCCATTAAGCCCTTGGAGACAGTTGCTATTGCCGGAGTCCTTGGCATTAATGCTTTTGAGCTGAGAAAGATATTGCCACTACCTTCTGCCTCTAAAAAGCAAGATGGTGAATGGAATGCCGTTTTTCATGCTCCATTCTGGAACTCTGAGACATTAGCAGATCGTGACTTGGCATTAGAGACTCTGGATATTCTGGTTTCTATCTCCATACGAATCGAGGAGTCTCTTAAGCCTGTTAGATACGGTCGTGAGTGGATGAATGCCTTCTACTAATTCATATTTCTCCCCCATGCTGCCTCACCAGTACGGAGGAGCCAACCGTTCTGGCTTCGGTCTGTCAGCCCTTCAACGCTGCCCCTGAGTGGTAGACAGGCAGCCTGCGGTGGCGCAGCAGAGATTATCGGTGGCCTGACCACTCGAGGGGTTTGTTGGGCTGGCTGATTGTGACGATGATATAAAGGTTAGAGTATAGAATAAACAATCTGCGGTTGTGATTTATGGACCGAGCTCAAGTGTCGCACGAGCTTGACTCTGCAGTAGCCGCAATCCTTGATAGGCTTGGCTCCTGGCTTGATTCAAGAGTCGAAACTAGTGAATGGAGATTACCAGGTTCCAAGGACGAATCCGAACAAGATCAGAAGGTAAGGGTCGTGATATCTTTTTTGCTAAGAGCATATCACGATCTACATGCTGTTAAACATCTGGCCTCTAGTGGCATGGTGGTTCAAGCGCTTGTCATTGTCAGATCTCTCGTAGAAATGGCAATTGACTTGAGATACATTGCTACAAACCCGCTGCAGCTTTCATCCCTCTATGTGGAGCACGAAGGCATCTCCCTGCTTAGAGATGGTGTTGAAATAAGGGATCAAGGTGTGACGCTCCCTCAGCAAGTATTGGATAGACTTGATGGCTTGCATGAGAGAAGTATCAGATTCTATGAGCTGTTATCGCATATAGAAGGAAAGGAAATCCGTAAGGTCCCGGGTGGCTCATGGACTATTCAGGACAGGAAGCACCGAGAGCAGATTGGTCGCGCGACGATTAACGACGGAATCAACCTTTATAGTCTTTATAAATCGCTTTGCGTCTTTGCGCATGGCGAAGCGCGAATGGTCAAAAACTACCTTTGCATGAAAAATGGATCAATGGCATTCAGACTAGGTCCTTCGTGGCATAAGCAACCCTACGCGCTCTATCTCTCTATCTTGGCGATTAGGTCGATTCTGATTGCTGCAATGAGGATTGGAGCCCCAATTCAGAAAGAGGTGTTTGATATCGACTTACAGCTCGACCAAGAACTTATTGATGAAATACTGGCTAGCGGCGGCGCTTTGGAGCAATTTTCAGGCCAATAGATAACGCTCAGCATCAGCGGCGGCGCGCAGCGCCGTCGGCTGGATGCTGTTGTTAGGCCTTTTCATCGAGCTCTTTAAGTGTGATCCCATCCTTGGTCTTCCATTCCGTAAGTCCATTTGCGCCGCCTCCATGCACAGTGGCTGCTGCAGCGCTCGGGCTGGAGAACTCAGCGTCCCTGGTGAAGGTCAAGTAGCCGCCCTTCTCAACAAGGACTCCGTCTGCGATGAGCTTCTTGCGAAGCGTGACCACGAACGGGTGCTGCTGTTGTGCAGACGGCCGGTCTTTCAGCACGGCTGTCGATCCACTGAACACGACGAACCCGTCAGGAGTGCGCTGTCCCCGAGCCTCTGCACCCTTGATGCGACAGATGAGTTGGCCCCCGGACTGGCCCTTGGCGTGCGCCTTCGTGATCGGTGTGAGAAGGTCGGATCCGAGGACGGGCAGTAGTTGACGAATACGACCAAGGAAGACCTCCATGTCTTCGCGATCGGACTCCGGCAGCTTCGAGCCTCCGGCCTGATTCTGCTCAATGGAGAAGCGGCCGACCTGAATGGCTTCGGCCAACAGGCGACTCTCTAGGTACCGAACATGAGCCTTCGTAAGATTCTCGTCCTTGCTGATGAACACAATCGCCGAGACCCAGAACTCCTTCCCCTTGTGCTGCTTTAGCCTGTCACGAATGACCTCTGCCTCGCCAATGTAGGCGTGCGGCCCGTTTGTAGCCGGGTTGGTGCCTGTAAGGATATAGACGCCAGCCTTCTCACACTCTTCACGGGCAACTAGACCGTCCAGCTCAGTACGAGGTGCGGCGAGGGCCTTGCCAGTCCAGTTTGAGATCTCCGCCGTGCGAAGCGCTTTCGCGTCTCCGTGCGGGAGGAAGAGCTTGATAGTTGCTGATGTCACGTGTGCAGCATAGGCCTAGCGCCTCGTATAAGTGGCGCAGGGAGCACATCATAGCAGGCGAACAGAAGCCAGATTCTTTAGTCATCAACACTTGAGAATATACACAGCCCTTCGCCCATTCCATGCTTACGATATGTGCCCACGCAGCTACTGTTTCTGAACCGTATCGATAAATCCCTCGAAGACGCCGAACAGTTGCTTCAGATTCTGCTCCTCGGCGAAAACCTTGAGAGGGATTGATGGACGCCTATTGATGGAATTCTTCGGCAGCGATACGCCCGCAATGGCATTCAACTGCTGGAGTAACTCCAAGCGCTTCACCTCATCATCGAATGGTGGCTTCCTCGCATACCAATAAAAGTAGATCTCGATGCTACCTGCTGTCCATACGGCAAACATCGGGTGGTGAGCCCCATCATGCTGGTAGACGGGGATGAAGGAGCCAAGGCGCTGCCCTTTGCCCCACCACACGTACTCCGTGCGTGGGCGTGCCCACTCCAGAATGCGACGTGCCACAGATACTTCTACTTCCGAGCATCTATCAGCCAAGTGGTGGAAGAAGCTCGGCTCGTCCCACTGACGCTTCTCGGCAGTGGGCGTACCTTTACGCTGCTGAGCCTCTGCAGTTTGGCCGATGAGCGTCGGGACAAGCGTGCGCAGACCCTCTCCGGTGTACTGTTTGATCTCCACGGCCAGCACTTCCGCTGGATCCATCTGCTGATTGAGGAACTCCACAATCCTTCGCAGCTCTGAGGGGATCTCATCGGCTACAAAGACGAGCCGAACCTTTCCTGCCTGGAGATTAGTCTTTGCCTGCTGCCAGAAGGTGCTTGGCTCATCTTCTGGGCCGAGGAAGCTTGCCAGTTCTTGCTCAGGATCGAGACTGCGGGCGGTACATGTTGATTCGAACTGCGCCCGAAGATGCTCGACGGGCCAGTACACCACGGCGTTGGCTGCGTAGTCGAGCATCTGGCTCACCACCTCGCGACGAATCCGGGAATCGGTGCTTCGCTTCACCTCAACAAGCGTCGGGATCGCATCCTGGTCCAGGAAGAGATGGTCAATGGACCAACGCCCAACACCCCCTTCCTCCCCCGGAATGCCCGCTTCGCGCGCAATAAGAAGCCAGCGCCGGGGGGAGGACCGATCTATCTGGTCACCTGCGAGCAAGCTCGGGTGCGTTGCAAGCAGACGCTGGAGTAGATCCTCGGAGTCGTACAACTCCTCACGGAGCTCCACCAGCTGCTCTCCACCGTCGATCAGAAAGATGGTTCGATTCACAAGAGGCTGAAGAGAGGGTAGAACGTGTTGTTGCGCCTAACGCTAAATGGGCGGACCCTCGCTAAGAGGTAGCCGGGCCCTTCGTTGTCCATATAAGAAGCCAATGCAGATCCTGCATAGCTTCTCCTCCCCCTGCGTCAGGAAAGTTGTCCGCTCGGTCTGACCCATCCACCAGGGGGCCAAACCGACGACCATGAAACCGACCTATGACACCGCTGTGCGGGACCAAGTCCGCCAGCGCATGAGCCCGCCAAACCGGGAGAGCGTGGCCGAGATCGCCCGCTCCACCGGGATCACGACCCAGACCCTCTACAACTGGCGCAGCCAGTGGCAGAAGCAGGGTCAGCTCGTGCCAGCCACCACCAAGCCGCCGGAGCAGTGGAGCGCTCTCGACAAGCTGGCCGCTGTGATCCAGGCGGCCGGCCTGAGTGGCCCTGATCTCGGGGCCTTCTGCCGTGAGCGGGGCCTCTACCCCAAACAGCTTGCCCGCTGGCGGCAGGCCGCCGAGGATGCCAATGGCCCCAGCGCTCCGAGCATGGCTGATCAGCGAGAACTTCAGCGTAAGAATCAGGAGCTGATTCGCCAGAATCGCCGCTTACAACGCGAATTGGAGAAGAAGGAGAAGGCTCTCTCGGAGGCGGCAACACTGCTGATGCTCTCAAAAAAGCTCGATCAGCTGTGGCCACGGGACGAGGAACAATGATCCCGCCAGAGGATAGAAGCCAGCTGATGGAATTGTTCCGAGAAGGTCTCAAAGAAGGGGCTTCTGCCACGGCGATTGCAGATCTGATCGGTATCTGCTCACGCACGCTACGGCGCTGGGGCATTGCGTTCCAGACACATGGATTCAGCCAGGATCGCCGCAAAGGATCTCCACGGAATGTGGCGCACCGATTCACACCAGAAGAGCGGCAGCGCTTAATTCACATCGTCAATGATCCGCGATTCGCGGACCTCACTCCCGCCCAGATCGTGGCCATCCTTGCCGAGGAGCGAATCTATGTGGGTTCAGAGTCCACGATTTACCGCATCATGCGGCAAGAGGGTCTGCTGAACCACCGTGGCAGAACCCGCCTGCCGCGTGAGCCCAGGGAGGTTCCGGTGTTGGAAGCAACGGGCATCCATCAAGTACTGGCCTGGGATATCACCCTCCTCCCCGGCCCCGTGAAGGGGCAGTTCTATTACCTCTACATGGTGATGGATGTATGGAGCCGGCGCATCCTCGGCGCAGAGGTGCATGAGCATGAATGTAGCGAGTTGGCCAGCGCATTCTTTGATCGTGTCTGCCGCGATGAAGGGATCAGCAAGGAGACTGCTGCGGTCCTGCACTCGGACAATGGCGCCCCCATGCGCTCATTCACTCTGGCGGCCAAGATGGCGGAGCTGGGGGTGTCGCTTTCGTTCTCGAGGCCACGCGTCAGCAATGACAACGCCTATGCCGAGTCGTGGTTCCGCACGATGAAATACCACCAGAGTTATCCGCTCAGGCGATTCCGGGATCTGCTTTCGGTGAAAGCCTGGGTGGATGGCTTTGTCGAGTGGTACAACGCTGAGCACCGGCACAGCGGCATCAAGTACGTGACGCCCAATCAGCGCCATTACGGCCAGGCTGACGCGATCTGCGCCATCCGCCAACAGACCTATGAGGAAGCTCGGCAGAGGCATCCTCAGCGCTGGAGCCGGCCACCCCGCAACTGGTTACAGCCACAGGTTGTGAGCATCAACCATCCGCGACCGCAGAAACCTGTGGCTGCTTGACCCTCAACAATCCAGGCCCCCGTGGCTGTCCGATGGCGCCCCTCCAAGGGCGCGATCGGCAACAGCCGCGATCAGGGGCCGGACGCCCCAACCCCGACCGAAGACAGCCATCGATGACAACAACACCCCGGCCGTGCGGCCCCTGAACCTCAACTCGCAGTACAGTCCATCTCGGTGCTCAGCTCAGCACCCCGAGCGGACAACTTCCCTGATAGGTCCCGCCTGCTGCTCATTGCTGCCGCTGGCAAGAGCTGTGACCCCACCAACAGCCAGTGCCCACCACCCGCCGCCGCAGGACAACTACCTCCAGCAGCCCCTCCTCCCCACCTGCGCTGCAGCCCCAAGCACTGGCTGAGCCCCCCTGGCTGGAGCACCCCACCCTCTTTGGCCTGCGGGAGCGCCTGCAGCTGGTCTACGACTGCTGGACCCTGCTGGAGCTGCCTGACGGCACCAGTCGCCGGCCGGTTTATCTCCCCCGCGGCATCGAGGAGCCCGAGACCTGCTACTTCAAGCGACTGGAAGCGGCCCGGCCAACGGGCTTTTACCGCGATGCCCTGCGTACCTACGCGGGGATGCTGTCGAGGTTGGCCTGGCACGAGTTGCCCGACTCCCTGACCCGGGTGGCCACCGATGTGGACGGCCAGGGCACCGACCTGGGGGTGTTCCTGTTCCTGGCCGACCTGCTCACCCTGCGGGATGGCGGCTGCCTGATCTTGCAGCTGCCGCCCCACCACCGCTGGCCCTCAGAAGGGGACCGGCTGGAGGCACTCGCCAAAGGCGACCGGCTCTCCCTGCCCCGCCTGCAGCTGGTGCCCCGGGGCGACCTGCTCAACTGGCGCCTGCCCACCGATGGCGCCACAGGCGCTCCGGCATCGGGGCCGGTGGAGATCGTCTGGCGGGAGCCACGCAGACAGGCCCTGCCGCCCCGGTTCGCCAGCGGCAATGCGGCAGTGCCCACGGTCGTGATCGACGCCCACGGCGGTTTGGTGCCCGATCCGCAGGCCTGGCTCTATCGCAGCCTGTCGGTGACGGATGACGGCCTGGTGCTGCGCAGCTGGCAGGCCAACCCCAACCCCGGCGCGGTCGATGGCTACGACGTGGTGCCGTTGGGTGAGCCGGAGCGGATGCCCCAACGTTTTGACCTGCCGGCCCTCTGGTACTCGGTGGATGGCACCGCCTTTGGCGAGGGCGATCTGCCCCACCTGGGCCTGGCGCACCAGTACCTCAACCACTACCGCTGCCGCAGCGACTACGAAGACCTGCTCTCCCGCACCGCCCTGCCGGTGGGGGTGCGCACGGGCCTGGTGGATGCCTACGGCTTCTGCCGCAGCGACGGCGCCCTTGGGTCGGGTGCAGCCACCGGCGGCGCAGGAGGCCAGCGCCCGCAACGCCTGGTGCTCTCCACCTCCTCCTTCATGGACCTGCCCGAGGGGGCCACGTTCCAGTGGGTCGAAATCGAGGCGCGTTCGCTGGCGGAGCACCGGGCCTACCTGCAGCAGCTGGAAGAAGCCATGCGCCGCGATGCGCTGATCCCGGCCGGCGGCCAGGGCCCGGCCCGCACCGAGCTGGAGGTCTCGCTCACCGCCGGCCAGAGCTTTGCGGTGCTGCAATCGCTGGCAGGCCAGAAGGCCTCAATGCTCAGCACCCTGCTGCGCCAGTGGACTCGCCTCACTGGCGAAAAGCTGGCGGATGTACCCGCCTGCAGCGTGGAGATCTGCCCACTGGTACCGCCGCAGCCGCCGCGGAAACCCCAGCCCTCGGTGCAGGAGTGGCTGGTGTTGCATGAGCGGGGGGTGATCGACGGGGCTGAGCTGCGTCAGCAGCTGGGGCTGGGCGAGCCCAACGGGACCAAAGGCGGCTGAGCTGGCAACGGAGGGCATGACCCAACCTTCCCCACCCACCTGCACCTGGCGCTCCGGCGATACCGAGGCTCTACGCGTCGCCCTCTCCATCCCGGTGACCAGTGCTGCCCTGGCGGCCCTGAACCGGGAGATGGCGCAGCTGCAGACCCACTACCCCACGGGGGTTTGCACCGCCCAGGGCCACCTCGATTCCATCGCGGCGCTGAATGAGCAGCTGGCGGCGCTGACCCCGGCGGAGGTGAACAGCCCGGTGCGCAGCAGACGCAAGGGCGTGGCCGGTGGCGTCGTGCCCAACCCGCTGCCGCTGAGCAAGTTGGCGGTGGTGGAGTACGCCACCGAGCTGCTGCTCGAGGAAACCGAGAGCGAGTGGGACCCCGCGGCCCCTTCACCGGCGGTGGTGCTGGGGAAGCAGCGCAGCCAGCACATCGGCCAGCTGGCGCTGCTGCTGCCAAGGCTGCAGAACTGGCGCCAGTGCAACCCGGACCCCTTCCGGGGATCGCTGGTGCGGGGCTGAGCGATGGAGCAACCCCTCTCGCCACTCAACCAGGGCCTCAACCCCCTGCGGGGTGGGCCGCTCTGGGGCCAGCTGGTGTCTCTGCCGGCAGCTACCCCGGGGATCGACAGCCGGGTGGCCCAGCCCGCGTCTGCGCCCCCTGGGGCTATGCCTCTTTGGCTGGCGCTGCAGCCCTACGCCAACGCTCGCCTCTGCTTATTTGAGGTGGACCGGCCCGAGAGCCGCAACCCCATTCCGATCCGCCGACACGTGATCGACTGCTTCCTGGAGCAGAGCGGCATCGTCAGCGGCTACAACGACACCGCCCTCACCGACCCGGGCGATGTGCTGCTGCGCGGCTACCTCTGCCGGGCGGCGATCCTGCCGGTGAGCACCAGCAACACCTTCGATTGGCTGGCGGCCGAGCTGGACTGGGCCATCCCAGGGTTCCGCGATGAGGCGCCATTGCCCTGGGATCCAGAACTGCTGGGCACCACGGTGCAGGCCCCCTGTCAGGGGGTGATGTGGCTGGGAGACCTGGCCCTGCTCCACCCTCAGGGCGGTCTGCCATCCGGCGGCCGGGCCCAGTTCGCGGGCTGCCAGGTGATGCACTTCGGGGCGGACTACGGCCCGGGCGGCATCGGCCTGCTGCTGCAGCCGCTGCTGGGGGAAGCGATCCAGCTGGTGCTCAGACCCCACAGCGTGCTGGTGCTGCGGGATGGCGACACGCTGAACCTGATCGCTGAGCGCTACGGCACCACGGTGGCCACTTTGCGGCGGATCAACCCCCAGCTGGAGAGCACCCAGACGATCATTGTCGTCGAGGGGGATTCCCTGGCGGTGCTGGCTGGCCGCCATGGCACCACGGAAACCAAGCTGCGCAGGCTGGCGTCCCCGGCAGTGGTGTAAATCCCCAGGGCCTCAGCCCGGCGTAGCCGGGCTGAGCGTCCGCACCTCAGGCGATCGGCTCCACGGCTGACGTTGCAAGGGGTGGGCAGGCCCGTTTCCCTGGTTTGAGAACCACCTCAACCAGACAGACCATGCCCAAGACCCATGCTGCCGTACCTGAGCTGGCCTCGCTACTCGATGGCAGCAGTGCCGGGGAGCTGATCCCTGAACTGGCACGCCACGGCCTGCAGCAGCTGATCGAGCTGGAGCTCGCTGCCTTCCTCGGTGCGGACTGGCACGAGCGCACCGAGGAGCGGCTCGGCCACCGCAACGGCTACCGGCCTCGCACCCTGACCACCCAGGTGGGGGATCTGGCACTGCAGATCCCGAAACTGCGCGCGGGCAGCTTCCTCCCCTCGATCCTCGAACCCCGCCGCCGGGTTGATCAGGCCCTGTACGCGGTGATCATGGAGGCTTAC
The DNA here is from genome assembly GCF_015841355.1 of Synechococcus sp. CBW1107. Taxonomy (NCBI): domain Bacteria; kingdom Bacillati; phylum Cyanobacteriota; class Cyanophyceae; order Synechococcales; family Synechococcaceae; genus Synechococcus; species Synechococcus sp. CBW1107. The sequence goes on along the minus strand of NZ_CP064908.1, from coordinate 841,408 downwards.
ATCGGTGGGGTCTCGACCCGCAAGGTCGATGCCCTGGTGGCGGCGCTCGGCTCCCAGAGCGGCATCTCCAAGTCGCAGGTGAGTCGCATCTGTCAGGAGATCGACCAGCAGGTGCAGGCGTTCCTGGGCCGGCCGCTGGAGAGCAGCGGCTACGCCTACGTCTACCTCGATGCCACCTACCTCAAGGGGCGGCTGGGCAAGGCTCAGCAGGTCTGCTCCCGCGCCGTCGTCGTCGCCATGGGGGTGAACGAGGACGGGCGCCGGGAGTTGCTGGGCCTCAAGGTGGGCGACAGCGAGAGCGAGCCCTTCTGGGCGGAGTTCATCGCCCACCTCAAGGAGCGAGGCCTCGCTGGCGTCAAGCTGGTGATCTCTGACGCCCACAGCGGACTCACCAAGGCCATCCGACGGCAGCTGCAGGGCAGCGTCTGGCAGCGCTGCCGGGTCCACTTTGCCCGCAACCTGCTGCAGTGCGTTCCCAAGGCTCACCAGGGCATGGTCACCGCCGCCCTGCGCAGCGTGTTCGCTCAGGAGAGCGCGGAAGAGATCGAGTCCCGCTGGGATGATCTGGCGGCCTCGCTGGCGGAGCGCTTCCCCAAGGCCGCTGCGCTGATGCATGAGGCCAAGGAGGACGTGCTGGCGTTCCGCCACTTCCCCAAGGACCACTGGCGCAAGATCTGGAGCACCAACCTGCTCGAGCGGGTCAACGAGGAAATCAAACGCCGCACCAGGGTCGTCGGCATCTTCCCCAACGACGCGTCGATCACCCGCCTGGTGGGCGCGGTACTGCTGGAGCAGCACGAGCACTGGCAGCTGGAGGGCCGGCGCATGTTCTCAGCCGAGAGCATGGCGACCATCCCGGAGCTGGATGCCATCCCTGCTCTCCAGGCCCTCAGCACCTGAGAGAGGCAGGACGCAGGCCCCAGGTGATCGAGGCTGCAGCGCCCCCAGAGGGCGCAGCGGCCTTGATCGCAGCCCGGGGGCCGGCCGCTGCCACCTCCAGGCCGCAGAAGTCACTCCAACTCACAACACATCCGCAAGCTGACGAAAGACTTGACAAGTCATTCGTCCTGATTCATCGTGATTGAACGAGGCGCATCTGCACCTCCGGAATGACAGCCCGTCATTCCACCCTGTTCACCCTCTGACTAGGGCATTCGGGCCTCGGGTTTTACACCACGCAAAGGGACGCGGCCCTGCGCAGCCTCAACCCGGTGCTGCAGCAGAGCGAGCCCTATGTCACCGCAGAAGGAGACACGTTGAGCAGCGTGGCGAGTGAGCAGCAGCTGAGCCTGACCCTGCTGCGCCAGTTCAACCCAGAGCTGAGCAGCTGGCCCAGCGAGGAACCGTTGCCGACTGGCAGCACCCTGCTGCTGCCCATCTATCGCTCCACTACGCCGATCCCGGCAGGGATGCAACTGCTGGTGCCGGGTTATCTGCCCTCCACGCCCTTACCTGCTGGGGAGTGGATCTACCTGCCAGCCCGGCGCTCAGGGGGCGTGGCGGATGACCTTGCCGATCTGCCATCGGCAGGGGCCTGACTGCAGCTGACGGTTAGTGCGGACACCAGATCGCGGCCGTGCTGTCGCCCAGGGCGCACGTGCGGCCGCGGAGATGCTCCATCGCCACCCAGGCGCAGACCAGGGCATCGAGGCTGTCTTCCAGGGGTTTGAGCTCCGTCAGCGTCGCCACCGCTGCGGGCTGCGGCAGGGGCTGGTTGATGGCCCCGATCTGCTGCTGCAGCGCGTTTTGAATGCGCTGGAAGTTGGCCAGGAGCTTCTCGATCCGCTGCCGGATTGAGGCAGCAGGCCAGTAGCGAGAGGAGCGGCTGACCTTGTACTCCAGTCGGTAGTCGAGACCCAGCAGGGCGAGCAGGGCCACATGGGGATAGACCTCCAGCACCCCACCAGAGCCATGGCGAGGCGTTGCCGTGGTTTGCAGGGGGTGGCCCAGCTGCTCCAGCTCTGAGCGCAGCCCATCCGCCAGGGCCCCGGGTCTGGCGGTGGTGGGGCTGTGCACCGCGCAGCCCCGGCTGCCGTACTGGATGGAGACCTGCTGATCGGCATTGCGGCGGCCGCCGATGGGCTCGGTGGAGAGGGGCATGTCGATGGCGATCAGATCCACCGGCCGGCCCGCCAGGCGGGCGCTGGCACGCAGCAGTGTCCCCATCTCGGGTGTGCTGCCGCGGTGGCGTGCCTCCCAATCCACCGGGTGGCCCTCGGCGCAGGCCAGAAAGCTGGCGTAACTGGGTGCCACCGCCAGGCAATGCCAGCGCTGACCCTGCTCCTGCACCAGCGCCACCCCGCTGGGCTGATGGGCCGTCCAGGCGGCATCGATGCCCAGCACGGTGCGGCTCATGCCGCTTCCAGACCCAGATGATCGACGTAGGGCTGAAAGTCGCGGTCGCTGAACAGCAGCGGCAGGTTGGCCTCAATGCAGGCGGTGGCGATGATCCCGTCGATCGTCTTGCGCACCGTGATTCCCTGGCGGCGCAGCGTTCTGTAATTCTCTGCTGCCTTCCAGGCGTTGCTGCCACCAAGCATCGGCAGCAGAGCCAAGGAGCGGAACAGTTGCCGGGCGGTGGCCACGTCGCGCTCGCTGCGGAAGCCCTGCATCACCTCCACCAGGATCAGATCGCCGATCGCCAGCGGTGTCACCCCGAGCCATCCATCCAGCCGCTCCACCTCGGGGGTGCTCACCCCATTGAAGAAGTCGATCCAGACCGAGGAATCGACCACGATCACGGCTGATGCTCGGCCGTCTCCATCCCGGCATCGAGCCGTTGGGCGTCCAGATCGCCATCCCAGGCCAAGCGGCCGCGGAAGGAACGGATCTGGGCCTGCTGCTGCAGCTTGACCAGCGTGCGCAGACCGAGCTCCACCGCTTCTCGCTTGCTGCGGGCACCGCTGGCCTGCATGGCCTGCTTCATCAGGGCGTCGTCGATGACGATGTTGGTGCGCATGGGACCCATGGGCGATGTGTAAAGCGTAGGGCGGCTATACACATCCGGGATCGGGCCGGCTGGCAACAGGAAGAGCGAGCGCAGCCCGGACGGGGCGCCCGCAGCACCACAGCCGTGATGGGTGATGCCCTCCTCCTTCTTCTCCTCTGATTCCAGCGTCGCCAACAGCGGCGCTGCTCCAGGTCCCATGGTCCCTCCTGGCCGATGGCAGACCTACCGCCAACAGCAGCAGCAACCCAACCAGGGCCCTACGGGCTCAGCTCCACCTGCCACCGACCCTGACCTGCTCGACAGCGACGGCGCTGCTGACGCTGGTCTGGATGCTGCCGACGGCGACGACACCCTCGACCTCTCCCTGCCACAGGACTCCAGCCCCAGCGACAACGACGACCCCCCTGCCGCTGCTCCCAGCAGTGCTGATCCCCTGCGCGCCGAGCGCCGCCGCAGCAACCAGCTCGAGAAGGAGCTGCGCAAAGCCCGCGCCCAGCTCTCGCGTTTCTCCGAGATCAACCCGGATGAGTACGCCCGCCTGCAGGACGCCGAGCGCAAGCGCGAGGAGTTCGAACGCCAGGTGGGCGAGCGCGAACGCCAGCTCAATGAGGCCAACCTGCGCCGGGTGCGCAGTGTGGAAAAAGAACGCGACGAGGCCCGCTCCCAGGTGCAGAACCTGCGCAAGGAGCGCTTGATGGAGCGCCTGTTCTCCGAGGCCGAGGGCCGCGTCGGCGGCGATGAGCGGGGCACGTTCTTTGACACCTTCGTGACGCTGTGCGGTGGCCACTTCCAGCTCGGCGAGGTGGACGGCCGCGAGCGGCTGCTGCCGGTGGATGGCAAGGGCCAACCCCTCACCGCCGATGGCGTGGCCCTCAGCGACGGGGACTACATGGAGGAGCTGCGCCGCCACCCGGTGTACAGCTTCCTGTTCCAGCAACGCAGCGGCCTCTACTCCGCTGCGGTGCCTGAAACGGGCCATGAGCACGGCGGAGCGGTGAACCTGCAGACCCTGAGTACGGCCGAGCTCTATCTGGAGGCCGTCAAGGGCACCACGCCCAGGGCTGCTGCACCGCGGCGCTGATCACCCTGCCGGTAGCGCGATGGCCTGGTATCTGGTGTTCTGGCGCAACCGATCCACCGCCACGGTGGTGCCGGCCGCCAGCGCCAGCCAGGCCCGCTCCCGTTGTCAAGCGACATCCGGAATTGGTCCTCCGGCGACACGAAATCTGGCCCACTCTGTGAGGCTGTAGCACCGGCTTGTTGACGCCGTGGCCGGCGTCGGTTGGTCTTGCTCATCAGTCGTTGGGAATGGGGGTGGAGGGGGAGGGGCGGGATGCTCATGGGCTCCCTTCCTCCCCGGTGGCGGGGATGGTCCTCACCGCACTGCTGCTCTTGATCAGACCGGAGCGGCGTTTCTCACGCAGGCGGTAGCTGTCGCCCCGCACGGTCAGCACATGGCTGTGGTGCAGCAGCCGATCGAGGATCGCGGTGGCGACGACCTGATCACCGAACACCTCGCCCCACTCCATGACGGGGCGGTTGGAGGTGATCAGCACGCTGCCGCGCTCGTAGCGACGGGAGATCAGCTGGAAGAACAGGTGGGCCGCATCGGGCTCCAGCGGCAGGTAGCCCAGCTCGTCAATGATCAGCAGCTTGCTCTTGCCGTACTGGCTCAGCCGGCTCTTCAGCGCCGTCTGGTTGTGGGCCCGGGCCAGGGTGGAGATCAGCTCCATCGCCGAGACGTACTGCACGGTGTAGCCCTTGCTCACCGCCTCACGCCCCAGGGCGACGGCCAGGTGGGTCTTGCCCACCCCCGGCGGACCCAGCAGCAGCAGGGTGTCGCCGTTGGCGACCCAGCGGCAGGTGGCGAGTTCCCGGATCTGGCCTGGATCGAGCGAGGGCTGGGCCTCGTACTCAAACCCCTCCAGCGTCCGCACGAACGGGAATTTGGCAATGCTCATCGCCATCGCGATTCGCCGCTGGTCCTTGCGGGCGATCTCCGCCGCGCACAGCCAGGCCAACGCCTCGCGCAGGTTCAGCTCCTTGCGGGCCGCCTCCTCGAGCAGGTTGTCGAGCTGGTCCCGGATCGCGGTCAATCGCAGGCGGGTGAGCATGTCATCGAGCTCCAGGGCGGAGACCGGCGGTGTCGTGACCATCAGCTCCTGACGACGATCTGGTTGACCGGTTTTGGCGGGACTCATGCCGCCACCTCCTCGCCCACCTCGGCGGCATAGACCGCCAGGGAGCGGGCCAGTTCTGAGCTGCGCACCACCGGTGCCCGCCGCCGCGTTCCGCCCCCACAGGGCGGGGACGTGGTGGAGGCGGGCCCAACGCAGAGCGCGCCATCGGCTGACGGCAGTGACCGTTCGGCCAAGTCCTGCTGCGGCGCTGGAACCAGCCCGTCCCAATGCCCCCGCAGCACGGAGCGATGACGACGATTGGCCGCCACGCGCCCATGCCGGGCAACAACCCGGCCGCCATGGCGGATCTGCACCTGCTGATCCCCCACCAGCACGCTCACCCGCTGCTTGAGCAGCGCCCAGGGCACGCTGTACCAGTTGCCCTCCACCTCGACGCAGGCGTCGTTGTGGACCACCCGCACCAGCTCCCGTTCCGCCAGGAACGACGGCTTATGGGGTAACGGCTGCAGGGCAGCGGCCTCCTCCCGCTGGAATCGCAGGAGCGGTTGTTCGCCGGTCGTTCCGTGGATGCGAACATCGGCCACCTCCCGGCTCCAGCGCTCCAGGTGCGCTTCCAGCGCCTCCCAGCTGGCGAACTCACGGCCGGCCACCGCATTGGTCTTGACGTAACCGACGCCGCGCTCGTCCTTTCCCTTGGTCCTGGCCCGGTAGGGCCGGCAGGCTTTGGGGAGGAACCCCCAGTAGCGGGCAAAGGCATCGAGCCGTTCGTTGAACACCAGCACCTGGCGAGCCGGATCGTGCTCCTTGACCAGGGCACGGGCGTTATCGAACAGCACCTCGGCCGGCACCCCCCGCCAGTGGCGGAAGGCCTCCTCCATCGCCAACAGCCAGTTGACCTGGCGCTCGTGCCGGTAGGCCCGCACCACCAGCCGCCGCGAGTACCCCAGGGTCAGCACGCACAGGTGCACCTTGGCCCTCTCGCCGGCGATGCGGGCGTAGGTCTCACCGAAATCGGCCTGCAGTTGCTTGCCCGGCGGCGTCTCAAACCGCACCGTTGCCAGGGCAGCGGCCCGCAGCTCCTGCCGCCAGGGCTCCACCGCCCGCTCCACGGTGCGCAGTGACACGGCGATGCCTTTCTCGCTGGCCAGCTCCTGGCGCACCACATCGGCATTGCCGTTGTGGGCCAGGAACCGCTCCTTGAGCCAGTCGTACTGACCATCGAGAACGCCGATCCGTCGGGGTTTGCCGTAGGCCTCCCAGCCGCCCTGCCGCCGGTACTTGCGGACGGTCTCAGGCGAGCAGCCCAGTTCCCTGGCGATCCGCCGCCGGCCCCAGCCAGCTGCGGTGAGGCCAAGGATCGCCTGGACATCCTCTGGGGTTTCCAACGCCGCATCCCGGGAGCTCTGCTCCAGAGGTGACAGCACCGCAGGCTGCGCACTGGCCCTGATCAGTGGCTCGCGGAGGGGGGCCAGATTTCGTGTCGCATCTGGGCCAGTTTTCGCTGTCGCCTGACACCCGTGCCCAGCGCCGACACAAGAAGGGCTATGGGTCGATCGTGGCTGCACGCCGCGCCAATTCAGAGGACTCTCGTCTGATTCGCCGCGGCGTCTGGGTGCGGCGGCGGCGAGATGGCTCCAGCCCTCAGTTCAGCAGCAGCGGCCATAGGACTGCAGCACGGCGCCACCGCAGCCGCTACCGCTCCTGGCTGTAGCTCACGGCTGCAAGCCCCGGCTGTAGGCCAGCCGCACGGGCGACCGTGGGCGACCGTCCCTACCCGCGCCATCCACCAGCGGAGCGGGCACTGCGGCTGGAGAAGCGAGCGCAGCGGGCGGTCGTTCCCCTGGCTGCTGGAGGGCTACCGGTTGCATGCTTCGCAGTCAGCTGTCAGTCGAGCCCACCCGAACCCAGCGAAATCAATCGAACAAAAGAACAATCAAATTGTATTCAACAAGGCGGTATATAGGGTGAACTCGCTGAAACGTAGCCAACGTGCTTGCGAAATCTCCCAAATTCTGGAGATTGAATTATTCACCTGAGACAGTCACGCTGCAGCATTCATGGCATCCGTCGCGCCTCTCCCAACGCTCCAGATCAGAAGCGGTACGACGGAACGGCGAGCTCCATCACTCTCTGAGTAACTTGCAGAAGATGAGCCGACGTTCGTAGCAGCCATGCCAGACGAGACCATGCCCGGCGGAAGGCCATCCCATGTCGTCGTCATCGGAGCCGGATGGGCTGGTTGGGGCGCAGCCAAGGCACTCTGTGAAGCCGGTATTCGTGTCACCTTGATTGATGGGATGCCCGATCCAACAGGCAGTACACCAATCACAACCAAAAGCGGCAAACCTTTCGAAGCAGGCACCAGAGGTTTTTGGAAAGACTATCCCAACATCAATGCCCTAACCGATGAACTCGGCGCTGGTGATATCTTCACTGACTTCACAACCAGTGCCTTCTGGTCTCCCGATGGGTTAGAAGCAACAGCGCCTGTCTTTGGAGAGGCACCCCAATGGCCAAGTCCCCTTGGCCAGATGGTGGCGACAATCACCAACTTCACACGACTACCCATTCAAGACCGGCTCAGCATTGCAGGGCTTCTCTATGCGATGCTTGACCTCTATCGCAGCGACAAGACTTTCCAGAGGTACGACGATCTCGATGCGCAATCACTCTTTGTCAAGCTCGGCATCAGCGATCGGCTCATCAATGAGTTCCTGCGCCCCACCTTGCTGGTTGGCTTGTTCAAGCCGCCCGAAGAGCTTTCGGCCGCGGTCACCATGGAGCTCCTCTATTACTACGCCCTGGCCCACCAAGACTCTTTTGATGTCCGTTGGATCAAGTCGAAAAGCATCGCTGAACATCTGTTTTCGCCTCTGAGTCGAAGGCTGATCTCCCGCCATCATCTGCAGGTTCTTGGGGGAACGTTGGTGAGACGGGTGAATGTGTCGTCTGACTCGCGGCGGGTCAGCTCGGTTGAGGTGAAGAACGTGGCTACCAATGCAGTTCAGGTGATTGACGAGGTGGATGCTCTGGTCTTGGCCGTTGGTGCAAAAGGGCTCAAGTCTCTGATGGCTCAATCTCCAGAACTCAGCAAGGCAGCACCACAGCTTGTTGGCGCTGCTTCGCTTGGTTCCATCGATGTCGTGTCAGCACGTCTATGGCTGGATCGTTATGTTCCAATCGCTTACCCAGTCAACGTGTTCTCCCGCTTCGAATCACTGAAGGGCTCTGGGGGCACTTTTTTCATGCTGGATCAGCTGCACAAGGATGCTCAACAGACTCTCTGGGGTGATGAGCGGCCCCAGGGCTCCGTGGTCGCCAGCGACTTTTACAACGCATCGGCTATCGCAGCGATGAGCGATCAGGAGATCATCGATCGGCTCACGCGCGACCTGCTTCCCATCGCTCATCCAGAATTCACCAATGCCAGGGTGGTTGATTCCGAGGTACGGCGCTATCCAGGCTCGGTGTCGCTCTTTTCTCCGGGCAGCTTTAGAAAACGGCCACCCTTGGAAACCTCAGTGGAGTCGATCGTCTGCGCTGGCGACTGGGTGCGGATGGGCGACAAAGAACATGGAGCCAAGGGCCTGTGTCAGGAACGAGCCTATGTGTGCGGGCTGGAGGCAGGGAACTCGCTGATCAGGCGCAAGATTGTCAACGGTGCCGATCAGTCGCATCCCGTTCTCCCTATTCGGGCAGACGAGCCACAAGTCGTTCTAGGCCGTGCTCTCAACAAGCTCGTGATGGATCCAATCGAAGCCCTTGGTCTGAAACTGCCGTGGTTCAACTCCTAACGAGTGCTGGACTGACGGCTGACCTCATCCAGGGTCCTCTCGCTGGGAGTCCCCCGCTCGTGGAGCAGCGGCTCGATGCGGAAGTTGAGGTCACTCACAATCTTGTATTGCCGCCTGGGTTCCCGTGTCCACACCAGCCAGGTGAAGTTGAGAGCACTGTCTGACAGTGCTGATTCCCGGCAACTCGGGCACGGAGTCGGTGCTGCGGCTTGCGCTGCGCCGGGTTCTGGCGGTGCTGGTTTTGCCGGTGCTGCACTTGCGCGGGCGGCGGCTGGTTCTGGTGGCCATGGCCTCGCTGGGCTTACTGCGGCTCTTGCCAGCCCTGCTGCAAAGGCCCGGCCACCAACCGGCAGCCGGGCCTGACCCCCCTGGCTCAGCAGACCGAGACTGTGCAGCCGGGGGTGCCCTGCAGCTTGCGGGCAAAGGCGAACGCCTTCTCAGCAGGGATCAGCCGCATCTTCTTGACGGGCTTGCCGCGGCGGCCCAAGAACTCGACCTCACAGGGGGTGGTGCCGAGCTTCTGGACTCCTGGCTGATAGCGGTGAACCACAAGCAGGCGGACTTCGCAGACGGGGCCTTGGGGAGTGGCCATGGCTGGGGTGGAGCGGAGAACACCGACCAGACGCCCCGCAGGCGCAGTGCTGGCCAGGGGCGAGCCCAGCGAGCCCGCGTCAGCCCTGGCCAGCGCAAGCCGGAGGGGCATGCTGCGGAGGGGTTTTGCTCCGCCCAGCCAGGCACGTCCCACGGGCATGGATGCAACTCCGTGCTGAACGCCCACCGCGCCCGAGCCGTGGAGCTGCTGCGCCAACCCTGGGATCGAGAGACAGGCAAGGGGGCCGCAGCTGCAGCCCCCAATCCATGGCGCTCAGGCCATCTGCAGCTTCTGCACAGACAGTGGCTGGCGCTGCAGCTCGAGCTCACAGCGCTGCAGCAGCTCCTGCTGGGCCAGGAGCCGCTCATCCAGCTCATCCACCCGTGCCAGACACTGCTGGATCGCCGGAATCACCTCCTCCTCCAGCAGGGTGATCTCTTCTTCTCCATAGGGCTGCTCGATCCAGGTGCGGCGCAGCGGCAGCCCACGACGACGCAGCAGGATCTCCTCCACCGAGCGCAGCGTTGATTCGAGCAGCAGGAACGGATCCTCTTCTGGCCTGCAGAACGGGGAGGTGGCAGCGGCACTGCCTGCAGAGAGCGTGGCCATGACGATCGGCGCCCAAACGGCGCAGCGACGGGACCGATCCCAGCGGAGGCGCGGCCGCAGGACGGGCCTCAGACTGGAGAGGCCCGGAGCAAGCCCTCCTCCCGCTCCCAGGCGTTACCGATCCATACGCGTCAGCGCTGCTCCGCCCAGCAGCGCCAGCAGCAGCTTGAGGGTGGAATCAAAGCCGCCCTGCAGCTGCTCCAACGTGCCGGGGCAGATCTGCCCGATCGATCGCCCCTCCAGCGCCCGCTGGCCGCAGACCCCAGCGGCGAGGGAATTGATCAGCAGCTGGGTGCCGATCACCACCGCCAGGATCTTGAAGACGAACCGTTCGCGGTCGAACGGCGGCTTGGGCGGTCGGGCCAGTGGGCCTGAGTCCATTGCTGCTCTTCCCTCGCGATCAGGCCCCAGCCGGTGGAAGCACCAGAGCCGCCGTCACTTTTTTTCCTGGAACACCCCCACATAGACGGTGCCCTGCCGACAGAGGGGCAGCACCTTGTCGCGCAGATCGGCGTTATGGAGCCGGATGCAACCGAGGGTGGGGTGCAGGGGTTGCTGCGGTGCCCAGGCGCCGGGCCAGCCACAGGCCGAGCCGCCGCCGTGGAGCATGATCCCGGCCCGACCATGGGCCACCTCCTGGCCCTCCAGCTCTTCCATGTCGAAGGAATACCAGCCGTAGCCCATGGCGGTGTCGCTGCAGGGCGGGTTGGGGTACTGCTCGTAGTCGGCATACAGCTGCCCCAGTCGGTAGAGCCCAGGCGGGGTGTCGGTGCTGTTCTGGGTCCAGTCGGTGTCGCTCCCCTGGCCGCGGGCCAGGCAGGGGATCTTCCAGAGGAAGGCCCCGGTGTAGTCGTAGGCCTCCATGTCCTCGTCCCGGTCGTTCACCAGCAGATAGGAATCCCCGGGCTGGACGGGTGCTGCCAGCTGCGGGCCGGCCATGCCGGCCTCCTCTGAACCGCGGGGATCCAGACCACCGGCAGGAGCTGCTGGGACCGGGGGCGCAGCGGGTTTTTGGCTGAAGGTGAGCGCCCAGGGGGCCTGCTCATCGAGGACGGCCTCGCTGCCAGGCAGGCCAGCGATCACGGCATGGAGGGTCCAGACGCCGGAAACCTGCTGGGGTTCACCGAGGAACGCTTCAAAGCGGTCCTGGAACCGCTCGGGTGTCATGGGGCTGGCCATGGGCGTGGTGCTGCTGAGCCCTGTTGCCAGTGGTCGCTTCGGAGCGCCGGCTGCGGGCAACAAGAGAGCGCCCCAGCCGCAGCCGGGGCCGCCCCTTCAGAAGGGCAGCTCGCTTTCGGGGAAGGAGCTCACCCGGTGAGGATTGAGGAGCTGGCGATCGAAGAGCAGATCAGCGCAGAGCCGCTCGAGCCGCTCCAGAGGAGCAGGGCGGTGGGCCGAGGCCTCCTCGCACAGGAACTCCAGGGTGCGGGAGCTCAGGAGCTGGAAGGTGCGGATCCGGGATGCGGAAGCCATGGCAGGCGTAGCGAAGACCCCGAAGCAGGCCGGGCGGGGTCAAGGGGCAGCCACCGCTGCAATGCGGAGCGCAGCGCAGCCAACGCACCAGTCCGGCTGACTCGCGCAGCCCTTGAGGCCGCCCGGACCATGAGGAGGGCTGCGCTTAGCCGATCCACTGAGCGCCGGTGGGGAAGAGCCGCAGCCTGCCTGACGATTCGAGCGCATGCCCCAGCCGCGGCGGCGGCCATGAAGCGAATACCTGTCACTAACCGCTTCATCGGATGAAGCGATTAGGCTGCGGTGATGGCTTCATCCTGGATCTGGCAGCAGCCCGACTGGCCCCAGTTCCGCTGGAAGAGCTCCGCTCTGGATCCTCTGCTGGAGCAGGCCCGCTCTGCACGCCAGGAGCTGCTGAGCCGGCTGGAGACGCTGGAGCCCCCGCTCGATCGGGAAGCGATCTCCGCCTTGCTGGGTCGGGAGAGCCTGGGCACGGCCGCCATCGAAGGCGAGCTGCTGGATCCCGGCCAGGTGCGCTCCTCGATCGCGCGCCGGCTGCACCTTCCCCTGGCCGAGGGGCAGCCGGCCGCCAGCGCCCAGGTGGAGGGCCTGCTGGATGTGTTGCTGGAGGCCACCAGCACCCTGGAGGCGCCCCTCACCCTGGCCACGCTGAACCACTGGCACCAGCGCCTGTTCGCCGCTGGCCCCGATGGACTGCGCGCCATTCGGATCGGTGGGCTGCGCGATGAGGCCCCGATGCAGGTGCTCTCCGGCGCCATTGGCCGTGATCGCCTGCACTTTGAGGCGCCGCCCCGAGACCAGCTCGAGGAGCAGCTGGAGGCCTTCCTGGATTGGGTCGCCTCCCCCCCTGCGCAGCTGGACGGGCTGTTGCGCGCCGGCCTGGCCCACCTCTGGTTTCTCACCCTCCACCCCTACCAAGACGGCAACGGCCGCCTCGCCCGTGCCATCACCGATCGGCTGCTGGCCCAGGACTGCAGAGCCCAGAGCCAACAGGCGTTAGCTGCCTGCGCCCTTTGCATCTCCGCCCAGATCCTGCGGGAGCGGGAGGGCTATTACACGGCACTGGAGCGCTGCCAGCGGGGAGATTTGGATGTCACGAGCTGGCTGAGCTGGTTCCTGGAGCAACTCACGGCAGCGGCGGCCACCAATGGCGCCGTGATCGATGCGGTGCGGCGCAAGGCGGCCTTCTGGTGGAGCCACCGGCACAGCGGCTTCAACAGCCGCCAGCAGAAACTGCTCAATCGCTTGCTGGATGCCGAACCGGAGGGGTTCACGGGCGGCATGACACTGCGCAAGGCCATCGGCCTCACCAAGGTGAGCCGCGCCACGGCCTGGCGCGATCTGGCCGAGCTGGTGGAGCAACAAGCAATCGAGCCGATCGGCGAAGGCCGCAGCCGCGCCTATCGCCTCCATTGGCCAGGCGGGCCCTCACCAGGAGATGGCGCGTAAGCCGGGAGCAGCTCCAGGGAGCGCAAGCTCAGCAAAAGGGAGGCGCAGATCAGAGCTGCGGAAACGGACAAGGCGGATCGGGCAGGCAGGACGCGACCACTCCGCCTCGGTGCTGCCGGGATCAGGCCTCTGCGTTGGCCTGCGGCCGGATCTCCACCCAGGGTTCACCGGTGCGCAACAGCTCCAGCGCTGGCAGCAGGGTCGTGCTCAACACCTGCTGCAGTGCGGCATTGCTGCTGTTCCCCAGCCGCAGCCAGATCACCTGGGGAGGAGGGCTCTGCTCATCCAGCAGGCGGATGAAGTCCCGGTCTTTGGTCATCACCACCGCCTCAGCGGCCCGTGCCTGGCGAAAGATCTCCGGATCGCTGGCATCCCGCAACCCGATCTCCCGCACAGGGACGGCATCCACTCCCCATGGCTGCGCACCGATCCAGAGGGCCAGGGCTGGCGGCAGCTGGGCATCCAGCCAGAGCCTCATCCCACCAACACTGGATGGTCGATCTCCCGGGCTGCGTAATCCAGTGCCGCACTGAGATCCTCCGGCTCCAGATCCGGGTAGTCGGCAAGGATCTGCTCGCTGCTCAGCCCAGCGGCATAGAGCTCCAGGACATCCCGCACGCGAATGCGCATGCCGCGGATGCAGGGCTTACCGCCGCACTGCTCCGGGTTGTGGGTGATACGGGATGGCGCCATGGGTTCAGGCTAAGCGGCTTCTTTGGCTGCTGATCACGCCACCAGGGCAACGACCTGGCAACAGCTGCTGTTGTCACTGGGGCGAGGCCCCGGGAGCGTGCCCTTGGGCCTGACCTTGATCGAGGCGCAGAAATACGCCCGCCGCGCCGAACAGCTGGCGGTGCTCAAGACCTTTGCGGAGGGGGAGCTGCTGCGCCGCCTGCCCTTCCGCAACCTCGTCGGTGGCTCCCTGAGCTTCCCGGCGGAAACCAAGTTGCCCCGCGTGGGTTTTCGGGCCGTCAACGAGGGCTACCGCCAGAGCTATGGGGTGATCAACTCCGATTCGGAGTTCGTGCACCTGTTCGGCGGCGACCTGGATGTGGACCGCTCGATCGTGGACCTGCAGGGCCCCGAGGCCCGCGCTGCCCAGACCGAGATGAAGGTGCGCTCCATGCGCCTCACCCTGGAGGCGGCGATCATCAATGGCGACGACACCTTTGACCCGCGGGCCTTCAACGGGCTGAGCAAGCGCCTGGTGCCCGGCGAGGACCAAACGATCGACAACGGCGGCAGCACGCTCAACCTGCTGGCGCTGGAGGCGTTGACCGACAGCGTCATCGGCTACGGCGGCGACAAGGTGCTGATCGGCAGCAAGGCGGCCCGCCGCCAGATCAGCACTGCCTCCCGCCAGGCCGGCGGCGACCTCTACGAGGTGATCGACGGTCGCCACTATTTCGAGGGGATCGAGATCCTGCTGGTGGAGGAGGACGCCGAGGGCAACGCCGTGCTCGGCTACGACGAACCGGGGGACACCACCTCGATCTACTGCTGCGTTCTCGGTGATGCCGCCGTCTGCGGTCTGCAGGGCCCGTTCGAGGGTCGCTACGGCATCTCGGTGCGGGACTTCGGGGAGGTGCACGACGCGCCGGTGTTCCGCACGCGGGTGGATTGGTACGTGGGTTTTGCCGTGTGCAACCGCAAGGCGGCGGCCCGCCTGTTCAACGTCGCCCCCATGCCGCTGGTGCTGCCCTGAACCCTTCATCCCATCCCTTCCGGAGACCCTTCCATGACCTCTCAAGCCACCCGGCTGCTCGATGCCCAGACGGTGCTCGTCGGCTGGATCAACCACTCCGCCACCGACTGCTACGAACACACCCGCAGCAGCGGTGATGTCGTCAACCTCGGCACCGATCTCGATGCCACCAGCTCCTTTGTGCTGGTGGCCTCCCACCCCGGCCACAGCGAGGCCGTGACCGTGACGCTGGAGCTGGCGCCGCTGCTGGCCGATGGCAACGCCGGCAGCTGGATCACCGCCGCGGCCGTCGCCATCCCCGCCGCTGGCGGCAAGGTGGAGGCGATCATCAGCGGCGCCGCCCTGCTGATCAACCCGGCCGACAGCGCGCTGATCACCCCGCCCTGCCTGCGATTGGCGCGGGCGACGGTCTCTCCCGCCACGCCGGTGGGGATGACCGTGGCGCTCACCGCCAACCAGGGGCTGTGAGGTGAGCGCCATGAGCAACCCACTCGACACCCTCAATGTGGCGGCGGAGGCTGAGGCCCTGCCGCTGGAGCTGCTGCAGCCCCTCGACAGCAACAACCCCTCCTCCACGCCTGTTCGCCTCTCGGGCCCGGAGCAGCGGCTCACCGTCACCCCGGATCCGGGTGTGGGCGATGCATCGCTGTTGCCTCCCAGCCAGCTGCTGATCGGCAAGGACGGCGTGACCCGCTCGATCTGGCCGGTGCACCTGGCCGGCTGGCAGGCCCTGGGCTGGCAGTTGCTCAGCCCCGCCAGTGGCGGCGATGAGCCGGGCCCGGTGGATATCGGCGACAACACGCCGGAACCGGAGCTGGTGGACTCGCTCGACCTCGAGCCGGAGCAACCGGCAGCGACGGAGACCGCCCCGGCACCAGATGAGCCCACTTCTGCCGACGACCCGCTGGAGACCACCACCGATGGTGGCGAGGCCCTGCTGGTGAGCGAGCGCACCGACTTCCAGGCGATGACCAAGGCCCAGATCGTGGAGTTCTGCTCCACCGTCTACGGCGTGGAGCTCGATGGCAGCCAGACCAAGGCCGAGCTGGTGGAGCAGGCCATGGCGATGGAAGCCCAGGCCAGTGCATCGGGCACTGCCAGCGGCAGCAACGAGGGCATCAACGATGCCGCCGATCTCGCGGCCCTGGAGCTGGGGAGTGCCCTGCTCTGATCCCAGCAGCCAGCGCTGCCCCGGCCAGCGCATTCCTGGCTGGGGGCTGGCAACAGCTCAGCAGCACTGCCCTGGCGCCGATGGCCACTCCCGATCCGGCTGTGCTGGCCGAGCTGACGGCCCAGTGCCGCAGCAGCAGTCGGCCGCAGGGGGTGATTTTCCTGGGACAGGCCCAGCTGCAGGACGGCGGCACCCCTGAACCGCCGCCCACCGGTGGTATCACGGCACTGCAGGCACTGGCGCCGCTGCTCAGTGCCACTGCTGGCGAGGGAGTGGTGGTGATCGCGCTGGACCTGCGCCTGCTCAATCCCCTGCCGCCTTGATCGTTCCGCTCAACCGCCTTCCCCTTCTGTACTGATCGCCATGGCCACCACCACCGAGAGCCGCACCGCCGGCCGTTCCCTGCCCCAGCCCACCGACCTGCTGCTGATGCAGCGCGGCAGCACGCCCTACCGGGCCACTGCCGAGGAGGTCAAGGCGTTCATGCTCACCCCGGCCACCGCGGCGGCGATCGGTGCGATCAAGCCCGGCACCAACCTCTCGGTGGATGGCGACGGCACCCTCCATGCCGCCATCCCTGGCGCGCTCACCTACAGGGGCGCGATCGACCCCACCACCACCGAGGCCCCGGCTGGGGCTGAGGCGGGGGATGTGTACCTCGCCAGCAGCGGTGGCCCTGCCCTGGCCAGCTGGAGCGGCATCGCCGGCCAGGACATCGCCCAGGGGGATCTGCTGCTGTTTGACGGCAGCAACTGGAGCGCCAACGCCGCCCTGGGGCCCGATGGCGCCGGCGTGATCCGCATCCAGGTGGTCGCACCGCTGGCCGTCGATGAGAGCGATCCCGCCCAGCCGCTGCTGAGCGTTGCCCTGGCCACCTCTGATACTGCCGGCGTTGTGCAGCTGGCCGACCCATTGGCGCTGGCAGACGGCACGCCCGGGCGGGTGGTGGATGCGGCCCAGCTGCAGGCAGCGATGGCCACCGCCCAGCCGGCCGGCGACTACATGCCGCTGGACCTGAGCACCCTGCCGGCCCTGCCCTGATCGCCGCAGCTGATGACCCTCCAACCAGGCGACCTGCTGGCGATCACCCGCCCCGCTGGGCCCCAGGCCGGCACCTACCAGCTGCCGGCAGCGGCGATGGCAGACCTCCTGAGCCCGCCGCCGGTGCTGGGAATCAGCGGCGTGCTCTGGTCGACCGTGCGCTCGCCTGCGGACAACAGCTGGCAGGCGATCTGCTGGTCGCCGGAGCTGGGGCTCTACGCCGGCGTAGCGGGTAGCGGCAGCGGCAACCGGGTAATGACCTCAAGCGATGGCATCCGTTGGAGCACCCAACCGGCTGCCGCCGATCAGAACTGGGTGGCGCTCTGCTGGGCCGCGGAGCTGGGGCTGTTTGTCGCCGTCAGCGACAGCGGCACTGGCCAGCGGGTAATGACCTCACCGGATGGCAGCAGCTGGACCATGCGCCAGACGCCTGCCAACAACACCTGGACTTCGATCTGCTGGGCACCAGAGCTGGGCCTGTTGGTGGCGGTCGCCAGCAGTGGTACGGGCAACCGGGTGATGACCAGCAGCGATGGCCTCACCTGGACAGCCGGCCCGGCTGCCGCCGATCAGGAGTGGCGATCGGTCTGCTGGGCGCCCCAACTGGGGCTGTTTGTAGCGGTGAGCAGCACGGGCGCCGGGCAGCGGGTGATGACCTCCAGCGATGGCCGCAGCTGGAGCCTGCGCAGCACCCCAGCAGACGTGAACTGGATGGCGCTCTGCTGGGCGACGGAGTTGGGCCTGCTGGTGGCGGTGAGCAGCAGTGGCAAGGGGAACCGGGTGATGACCTCCCCGGATGGCATCAGCTGGAGCAGCCGCAGCTCGGCGGCCGACAACGCCTGGACCTCCCTCTGCTCGGCGCCGGAGCGGGAGCTGTTGGTGGCGGTGAGCAGCAGCGGCACCGGCAACCGGATCATGACCAGCGTCGATGGTCTCAACTGGACGGTGCGCAGCTCCCCGGCTGATCTGGGCTGGCGCTCGCTTTGCTGGTCGCCCCAGCACAGGCAGTTTGCGGCGGTGAGCAACAGCGGCTCTGGCAACCGGGTGATGGTGAGTCCTTGACCCATGCCTGACACCACGACACCCCTGCCGGCGATTGGCTCGCGTTGCTGGCGCGACCAGATCAGCTCAGAGACCGGCGCCACTGTGCTCAGCCTTGCAGCCGAGACGCCCGAGGACGATCCGATGGTGGAGCTGGCCTACGACGAGGGCAGCAGCGGTTGGTGGCCGCTCTCCACGTTGGTGTTTGAGCAGGCCTGAGCCGAGCGGCCTCAGCCCGCCCCCACCAGCTGATGGCGCAGGGCGGCGAGGGCCTTCTTCTGGGCCCGCTGCACGGCCATCGGGCTGATCTGAAGCTGCGCCGCAGCGGCTCGCAGGGACAGCCCCTCGAGGACGGTGAGCCGCAGGGCCGTGGCCGGGGCCGCCGGCAGCTGATCGACCAGCTGCTCCAGCGCCAGGCCATTCACGGCCTCGCCCCAGGCCGGCTCGGCATCAGGCGCTGCCAGCTGATCGAGCATGCAGGGCTCGCCATCGGATGTGGCATCGAGGCTGATGTGCCCCAGC
This sequence comes from Synechococcus sp. CBW1107, assembly GCF_015841355.1. NCBI lineage: Bacteria > Bacillati > Cyanobacteriota > Cyanophyceae > Synechococcales > Synechococcaceae > Synechococcus > Synechococcus sp. CBW1107. The sequence goes on along the minus strand of NZ_CP064908.1, from coordinate 822,920 downwards.
GGGCAGGTGCCCTTCTCATGCTCTCGGCGGGAGATGCGCACGAGGCGGACACGATCGCGGAGGTGGTGCTGCAGGGCCCCGGTGATGCAGCGACGCAGATAGGGCCCAGCGGGCTCGCCTGCTCTGCAGCGGGGAGCGGAGCGAACCAGGGCTTCACGGGCCACCTGGATCAGATCCTCCCGCTCCACCAGCGGGAACAGGAGCCTGGCGGCGGCCGAGGCAATGGCATCAGCCAGAGGCAGGTGCTCCAGCACCAGAGCATCGCGGGCCCGCAGGGCAGAACGGCCGAGAGGCTGGGACTGCTGCTGGCGGCGGCGGGGGGAAGCGGAGGAAGCCATCTGGGAGACGGCGGAGAACCCCACCCCCACCGGCCGGCCGCAACGGCGAGACAAGGACGCCCCCCTGGGGGCGCCTGGCCCGATCCTTGACGCGGCGTGAGGACCGGCCGAGGGATGCGGCGGGTGTGCTCTGGCCCGGTGGCAACTCACTCCCCCACGCATGAGCAGCAGCACCATCCGCAGTCTTCCTGGCTCATGGTCAGAAAGTCCTGGGCCTGAATGCTGGAGATCTCCGCTGAGAGAGGGCCCTCCGCCCCCACTATGGCGGCAGCGCCTCCAGCTCAAGATCCAGCGGCGGCTCATTTCGGCCGAGCACCGCACCGACAGCCTCAGCGCCTTCTTCGGTAACTGAGGCGGGAGCTACACCGGTGACCACACGAGCTGCTACCTCGAACTCTGCACCCACCTGGGCGTGATCGCCACCCGCAGCACTGCGGCGTGGCCCACAAGAACGGCGAGATCGAGGGGCGAACCGGCACTGGAAACACCGGCTGGCCGATGAAATCCAACACTGTGAGGCAGCTCTTGCCGGTTTCAGGCGACAACCGCAGGCCCCGGCCCAGCTGCTGCGGGAACACCACCGCGCTCTCGGTGGGACGCAGCAGCAGCACGGTGTCGATCGAGGGGATGTCGAGGCCTTCGTTGAACAGGTCGACGGCGAAGAGGATCTGCAGCTCGCCGGTGTGGAGGCGGCGCAGGGCTTCGCGGCGCTCTTCAGCGGGGGTGGCTGAGTCGAGCTGTTCGGTGACGAGACGAGGCGCCGCGAGGCGTGCGGCCATGAATGATGCGATAAGCGGCTTAGCAATGTGCTGCCATGACAGATAGTCATGGATAACCTCGGTTAAGCGGACGGGGCTTGATGTTCAAGGACTATGCAGGCGTCGAGATCCTCGCAAAAGAAGCCATTCGAGCTGAACATTTCGCCACATCTGACTTGCTATTTGCAAAGCCCGATGACATTGCTGGGGAAGTTCTGGCATGGATGACCGGGAACGACTTTGATATTGTGCCAGTTAGAGGCAATGTCGATCGCGGATTTATACGCAAAGAAGCCCTTCGGGAAATCGACCGGCAATCTCGCATCAGAGATATAATTCAACCACTTGACGAAGCTCTGATCTTCACACCATTGCTTCCCCTCGAGGACGCGCTCTTTCAACTTGCAGAGAACGGGTGGTTCTTCCTCGAAGAGAATGGAACGCTAGTTGGCATTGCCACACGTGAAGACCTTGGTAAGCCAGCCGTTTCCCTGTATCTATTCGCCAAGACGATTGCCTTTGAAACAGGCCTTCGTCGGCTCGCTGGCACGTACGACACGACACCCATCCCCGATTCGCCCCCAGACGAGGATGATGAGACTCCTGGGCCAAGATTTCTTCGAGAAGTGATTCTCAAGGCAAAGCAGAATAAGGCACTCCTAAAAGATCTTGGATATTCAGGAAAGGGCTCAAGTGGCAGATTCGATGAACTGACAAAGTTTATCAATAGACTGCGGAACCATATCGCCCATGGCAGGAGCATCCTTGCGATCAGTGAAAAGTCTGAAAGCTACAGTAGCCGGCTGAAAGAGCTGGATGCTCTACTCGGGACAATGAGAACACTCACAGAGCATTCGACCCAGGCATGGGAGGCCTATGCTTCGACGCAGATCATTCATCGTGTCGTGATCGAAGAGATCTGGGCAGGCGTTGACGCAGGAGATCTCCCCGAGGGTGGACCGTGGATCATTCTTACTGCGTCAAATCCGCATGAAGAAGTGCTCGGCAAAGCTGAGAATCGAGCGCGAAACCATGAGCTTGTGAATCTCATCAAACAGAGGGGCTACGAGTCGATTCCTGTGGAAGGCCGCTCACGTTGTGGCCGCTGGACTGAGGAGAGCGTTGCTATTCATGGAATGCCGAGGGAAGAAGCCGCCGAACTATGTAGGCTGTTCCGACAACGGGGATTCTTTGAGATCACCGACTCGGAACTCGTAGTTTATTCCGCAGATGGCCTAAAAATGCGACAGCGGCGCAGAGTTTTTAAGCCAGAGTGAGTTTGCATGGATACTTTACCGGCAGCCTTCCTGCAGCCTCATGGCAGCAGCTTTCTTGCCTTAAGAATTGCCAATAAAGTGAACATTCGCCTTCTTTGTGAACATCAGCAATGCATTGCTACACTGCCTTCTAATGGCGACCGGCCTCTATGAACCACAATGAGATCGTCAGCTTCCTGTGGGGTGTCGCCGACCTGATCCGGGACACCTTCAAGCGCGGAAAATATCAGGACGTGATCCTGCCGCTCACGGTGCTGAGGCGGCTCGATTGCGTGCTCGCTGAAACCAAGCAGCAGGTGCTGGCAAAGCAGGCCGAACTGCGCGAAAAGAAGCTGGAGAATCTCGATCCCCAGCTGCGCAAGGCGGCCGGCTTTGCGTTCTACAACACCTCCCGCTACGACTTCGAGAAGCTGCTGGCCGATGCGCCCGATCTGGCCAAGAACCTCCGCAACTACATCGCGGGTTTCAGCCCCAACATGCGCGAGGTGATCGAGAAGTTCGATTTCGATAACACGATCAGCAAGCTCGATGAGGCCGGGCTCCTCTTCCAGGTGCTGGAGCGGTTCAAGAAGGTGGATCTCCACCCCGGCAAGATCGACAACGCCACCATGGGCACGATCTTCGAGGAGCTGATCCGCAAGTTCAACGAGGCGCTCAACGAGAACCCAGGGGAGCACTTCACCCCGCGCGATGTGGTGCACCTGATGGTGGATCTGATGCTGGCCGGCGATGAAGAGCGCATCCGCCGGCCAGGCGTGGTGGCCACCGTGTACGACCCCTGCTGCGGATCGGGCGGGATGCTGATGATCACCAAGGAACACATCACAGCCGGCCTGCGCAAGAACGGAGAGCTGCTGCGCCCGGCGATCAACGAACAGGCCGAGATTCATCTGTTCGGGCAGGAGGTGAACCCTGAAACCTGGGCCGTGTCCAAGTCGGACCTATTCATGAAGGATCCCAGCGGTCGCGATGCCGACAACCTCGTGTTTGGCAGCACGCTCTCGGCCGACAAACTCAGCGGCAAGACGTTTGATTATCTGATCGCCAATCCTCCCTACGGCAAGGACTGGAAGCGGGACGAGAAAGATGTGCGCGCCGAACACGAACGGGGCGCCGCCGGACGCTTCCAGCCCGGCCTGCCCCGCATCAGCGACGGTCAGCTGCTCTTTCTGCTGCACATGCTGGCCCACGTGAAGGATACCGCCGAAGGCGGTTCCCGCATCGCCATCATCATGAACGGATCACCCCTGTTCACCGGCGACGCCGGCAGCGGCGAAAGCGAGATCCGCCGCTTCATCCTCGAGAACGATCTGCTGGAAGCGCTGATTGCCCTGCCCGAGCAGCTCTTCTACAACACCGGCATCGCCACGTATGTGTGGGTGGTGACGAACCGCAAGGCCCCACAGCGCCAGGGGAAGGTGCAGCTGATCGATGCCACCAGCTTCTGGGTGCCGATGCGCAAGAGCCTGGGCGACAAGCGCCGCGAGATCTCGCAGGAGCAAGCCCAGGACATCCTCCAGCTCCTGGCGGACTACAGGGACGGCGAAACCTGCACTGTGACGAAGGACGGCAAGAGCGAGGAGATCGTGGTGAGCCGCATCTTCCCCACCACCCACTTCGGCTTCCGCAAGATCACGGTGGAGCGGCCCCTGCGCCTCAGCTTCCAGGCCAGTCCCGAGCGGATCGCGCGGCTGGAGCAGGAGAAGGGCTTCCAGGCGCTGGCCACCAGCAAGAAGAAGGGAGAGGCAGCGGCTAAGGAGATGGCCGCTGGCCGCGCCCTGCAGGAGCAGATCCGCGCCCTGGTGAATGATCTGCCGGAGGAGCCGTTCTCGGATCGCGAGGAGTTTGAGAGGCTGATCACTCTCGCCGCCAAGCACGCGGGTGTGAAGCTCACCGCGCCAGCCCGCAAAGCGATCCTCGCCGCCCTGGGTGAACGGGATGAGAACGCGGAGATCTGCACCAACAGCAGCGGCACGCCTGAGGCCGACCCCGAACTGCGAGATGCCGAGAGCGTCCAGCTGCCATCAGGACCAGACCCGGTGGATGCCGAGGGGATTCCGGCGAGCGTGCAGGCGTTCTTCGAGCGCGAGGTGCTTCCCCATGCGCCGGATGCCTGGATCAACACCGGCAAGCGCGACGAACTTGACGGCCTGGTGGGGCTGGTGGGCTACGAGATCAACTTCAACCGCTACTTCTATCGCTACACTCCGCCTCGGCCGATCGAGGAGATCGAGGCCGACATCCGCACGATCGAAGACGACATCCTGAGGATGCTGGCGGAGGTGACGGCCGCCGGCAGGGCCTGACGCAAGATGCCGGCACCTTGCCACAGGATGCCGACAACTCGCGTTGACAGCGGCCCCGAACTCGCTCAGATTGTCGGCATGGCTGCTCCATCTGCCGACATTTCGCGCCAGGAGGCCGGCCTCGGCGCCTTCTTCCGCTCAAGTGATCTGGATGCGGCTGGCCTCAGCCGCCACCAGCTACCCAGCCTGCTGCGCTCCGGGGCGGTGGAGCGACTCGGCCGTGGCCTCTACCGCCGCACCGACGCTGAACCCAGCGAGCTCTATTCCCTGGCGATGGCCTGCGCCGCCGTGCCCCAGAGCGTCGTGTGCCTGCTCACGGCCCTGCAGGTGCATGACATCGGCACCCAGTCCCCATCGGCCATCTGGCTAGGCATCCCCCACAAGGCCCGGCTGCCGCGACTGCAGGCTCCCAAGCTGCGGATCGTGCGCTTCAGCGGCCCGGCCTGGACCTACGGCGTGAGCGACACCACGTTCGAGGGTGTGCCTGCCCGGATCACCTCGCCGGCGCGCACGATTGCCGATTGCTTCCGCTTCGAGCGGCTGGTGGGCGCCGAGGCGGCGATCGAGGCTCTCGACGAAGGCCTGCGGCAACACAAGGTGAGCGTGGCGGAACTGGAGCGGGTGCTGGAGGTGCTGCCGTCGCGGCGGCTGCGTGCGGCCCTGGCGGTGCTACAGCGATGAAGGCGAACCCGGCCGCGTCGGTGAAGGCACGCCTGCTGGCGCTCGCCGGTGGTGAGGATTTCCAGCGCACCCTCACGCGCTATGCAGCTGAGCGGTGGCTCTTTCGGCTCGGTGCTTCGGCGGTGCGGGAGCGTTTCGCCCTCAAGGGGGCGAGCCTGCTCACGGTGTGGATGCCCGATCCCTACCGCGGCACCAAGGATGTGGACCTGCTGGCATCCGGCGATCCCAGCGATGAAGGCCTGCGGGCTTTGCTCGAAAGCGTCTGCACGGTGCCTTGCCCGGAGGATGGCCTGATCTTTGATCTCAGCTCCCTCCGTCTGGAGACGATCCGCCCCGAGGAGGAATACTCCGGCAAGCGGGCCCGCTTCCACGCCCTGCTGGGCACCACCAGGATCCGCGTGCAGCTGGATCTGGGCTTCGGTGATGCTGTGGTACCGGAGCCCGCCGACATCACCTACCCCACCCTCCTGAACGATCTGCCGGCGCCGGAGCTGCTGGCCTATCCGCGGGAGGCGGCGGTGGCGGAGAAGTTCGAAGCGATGGTGAAGCTCGACCTGAGCAACAGCCGCATGAAGGACTTCCATGACCTCTGGGCCCTGGCCAGCACCTTCCGCTTTGAAGGGCCGCTTCTGCGGGCGGCGGTGGAGGCCTGTTTCCAGAGGCGCGGTACCCCTTGGGCTGAGGAGATCCCCACCCCGCTGACCCCCGGCTTTTACCAACGGCCGGAGTTAGCGGCACGATGGGCGGGTTATCTCGCCCGCGAGGCCGTGCTGGTGCCGCCGCCGAATCGGTTCGAGGAGATCGGAGAGGTGGTCGTGGCCTTTGTCGGGCCTGTGCGGAAGAGCCTGGTGGAGGAGGGACCCTTTGACCGGAACTGGGAGCCTGGTGGACCATGGTTGGCTCTGAGCAAGGAGGAGTCACCGTGACAGCGATGGAAACGGCCATCCAGGAGGAGGCGCTGCAGCGGTATCGGCCTTACCCCGCATACAAGGATTCGGGGGTGGATTGGCTTGGCGAAATTCCGACACATTGGGAGATCGCGCGCGTTGGGGATCTCATGAAGCTCGTTAACGGCTATCCATTCGATTCCGAGTTCTTTTTGCGAGGGGAAGGCGTGCCGCTGGTGCGAATCCGTGACTTGGGTTCGACTGAGACCGAGGTGAACTATACCGGGCCTGTAATCGACGAGGCATGGATCGAGACGGGAGACATCATTATCGGAATGGATGGTGACTTCAATGTGGGTCGTTGGCGTGGACCGAGAGCGCTACTCAACCAGCGCATGTGCTGCCTCCGTGCGCGCTCCAGTACAGATTCGGGCTTCGCCTCGTACCTTCTTCCTGCCCCGCTGAAGGTCATCAACGACCTGACCTACTCGACGACGGTTAAGCACTTGTCTTCGAATGATGTCCATAAGATCCGCCTTGGCCTTCCCCCCGAGCCCGAGCAACGCTCCATTGCAGCCTTCCTCGACCGCGAGACCGCACGGATCGATGCGCTGGTGGCGAAGAAGCAGAGGCTGATCGAGCTGCTCCAGGAGCAGCGCACCGCCCTCATCACCCGCGCCGTCACTACGGGTCTAGATGCAAGATCCGATGCCTATATAGCTGGCACTGAAATTTTCCCTTTACTCCCCTTGGGCTGGAAAATTCGTAAATTGCGCCGGATCCTTACTCAGAAGAAGCGGCCTGTTGAGGTTCAGCAGGATTCCGATTATCAGGAAATCGGAATCCGCTCGTGGGGTCGAGGAATCTTTCACAAGGAACCCCTGAAGGGGGCCTTGCTGGAGGAGAAAAGCGTGTACAGAATACAACCAGGCGATTTTGTTCTCAATATAGTCTTTGCATGGGAAGGGGCTGTTGCTATTGCCAGCGAACAAGAGCGTGGAATGATTGGTTCTCACCGCTTCCCGACATTTCTTGTCTCCGAGGAAGTTGATCCTGATTATCTTCTGATGGTTTTTCAAGTGGGTCAGGGTCGTTGGCTTATGGAGGTGAATTCTCCTGGGGCGGCCGGCAGGAATAAGACCATTCGGCTCAATCAATTTCTCGACGAGCTCATCCCTCTGCCGCCCTTGGCGACCCAGCAAGCATTGGTCCGCAGAGTTCGTGAGGAAGAACAGAGGCTGGCTGATTTAACCCAGAAACTTCGGATTGCGATTGCCCGACTCCAAGAGCTCCGAACAGCCGTGATCTCCGCCGCCGTCACCGGCAAGATCGATGTGCGGGAGGAGGTTGTATGACCCGCGTGGCAGTCGAGGGCACCATGCTCTCGTGGGCGCGCGAGCGCGCTGGGAGAACCAGAGAAAGTCTCACGCCCAAATTTTCCCGCCTCGCGGAATGGGAGCACGGAGAAGTGCAGCCCACCCTGAAGCAGCTGGAGGCTTTTGCCAAAGCTGTTCATGTTCCGATCGGCTATCTGTTCCTACGCGAACCCCCCGAAGAGCCTGTACCGATTCCTGATTTCCGCACCGTTGCGGACCAACCCCTCCGCCGCGCGACCCCAGACCTTCTGGACACGGTGTATCTGTGCCAACAGCGCCAGGAGTGGTACCGGGATGATGCCCGGCAGGCAGGCGCTGAGCCGTTGCCCTTCGTGGGATCTCTTGCGCTTGGTGCTGATGTGATTCGCAGCGCCGCCTCCATTCGTGCAGCCCTCGGCTTGGATCTGGAGGCTCAGAGCCGCCTGCCGACATGGACCAATGCCCTGCGCGCCTTCATTGAGAAAGCGGATGCGCTTGGCGTTCTTGTGATGGTGAGTGGAGTCGTGGGCAGCAACAACCGGCGTCCGCTCGATCCTGAGGAGTTCCGCGGCTTTGCCCTGGCCGATCCCGTGGCGCCACTCGTGTTCATCAATGGAGCCGATACCAAGGCGGCGCAGATGTTCACCCTGGCCCATGAGCTGGCCCATCTCTGGCTGGGCGAAAGTGCCCTCTCCGATGCCCGTGCCGCAGAGGCCCCCACCCAGGCCGTGGAGCGGTGGTGCAACAAGGTGGCTGCCGAGATGCTCGTACCTCTCAGCGTGTTCTCGGCAGTCCATGATCTCGAAGCTGATCTGCGCGGTGAGCTCGATCGCCTGGCGAGGCGATTCAAGGTCAGCACGTTGGTGGTGCTGCGGCGGATGCACGATGCAGGCAGCTTGACAGGGGATGCCTATTGGCGGGCATTCAACGACGAAGTTGAGCGGCTTCAAGAGCTTCCCGGTGGCAGTGGTGGAAACTTCTATCTCACCCTGGGGGCAAGGGTCAGCAAGCGATTCGCCCGAGCGGTGGTGAGCAGCACCCTGGAGGGGCGCTCTTCCTTCACAGAGGCATTCCGGCTGTTGGGATTCAAGAAGATGAACACATTCAAAGAGCTCAGCAACGGCCTTGGAGTTGCGTTCTGATGGCCTACCTGCTGGATGCCAATGTCTTCATCTCAGCCAAGAACCTTCACTATGGGTTCGATTTCTGCCCGGCATTCTGGCAATGGCTGGACGATTGCAACGCGGATGGAACGGTCTTCAGTGTCGAGAAGGTTGGAGATGAAGTGCAGGCAGGGGCCGATGATCTGTCCACTTGGGCAGCTGCGAGAGGAGCGCGTTTCTTCTTGCCACTTAGCCCTGGCGTAGTGCCATCGCTGGCGGCTGTCAGTGCTTGGGCCACTGCGCAGAGCTACGACCCGGCGGCAGTGAGCACGTTTCTGAGCATCGCTGATTATTATCTGGTTTCCCAGGCTCACGCAGGTTCGCACACGGTTGTTACCCATGAGAAGCCGCGTGCCTCCATCAAGATAATTAAGATCCCTGATGCCTGTATAGGCCTGGGCATTCGATGCATCACTCCCTACGAGATGCTCCGCAATGAACGTGCTTGCTTTGTATTGGGGACTGGAGGCCCACCATGACACCTGACATCTCCGAACGTGTTCTTGAAGACGCGATCGAAGCATCCCTGCTCAACAGTCGTTACCACAAACGCACCCCTGAGCAGTACGACCGCAGCCTCTGCCTGCTCTCACAGGACCTGCTCGACTTCGTGCTCGCCACCCAGCCGAAGCCATGGAAGCAGCTCACCCAGCACCATGGCGCCGCCGTGCGCGAGCAGTTCCTGCGCCGTGTTGCAGCCGAGATCGAGCGCCGCGGCACACTCGATGTGTTGCGCCAGGGCGTCAAGGATTCCGGCTGCAAGTTCCGGCTTGCCTACTTCCAACCCGCCAGCGGCCTGAACGAGGAAACCCGCAGGCTCCATGGCGCCAATCTCTTCTCCGTGGTGCGCCAGCTCCGCTACAGCACCCGCAATGAGAACAGCCTCGATCTGGTGCTGTTCCTCAATGGCATCCCCCTGTTCACCGCCGAACTGAAGAACCCCCTCTCGGGCCAGAACGTCGAAGACGCGATTCACCAGTACAAGGCCACCCGCGATCCCCGCGAACCACTGTTCTCCTACGGACGCTGTCTGGGCCACTTCGCAGTGGATTCCGAACTGGTCTATGTGGCCTCCCAGCTGGCGAAGGAGAAAACCCGCTTCCTTCCCTTCAACCAGGGGCGTTTCGGCGGTGCCGGCAACCCTCCTGTTCCACCCACCCGTTCCGGTTACGCCACCGCCTACCTCTGGGAGCAGATCTGGGCGCCCTCCAGCGTGCTGGATCTGGTGCGGCAGTTCATCCACGAGGTGGAAGAGGAAGACGACAAGGGCCGCAAGACCGGCAAACGCTTTCTGATCTTTCCTCGCTACCAGCAGCTCGACGCCGTGCGCCGCCTGGTGGCCGATGCGCGCAGCCGTGGCCCCGGCCAGCGCTACCTGATCCAGCACTCGGCCGGCAGCGGTAAGAGCTTCACGATCGCCTGGCTCGCCCACCAGCTCAGCACCCTCCACAACGCCTCCGATGAGCGGGTGTTCGATTCGATCGTGGTGATCACCGATCGCCGCATCCTCGATCGCCAGTTGCAGAGCACCATCCGCCAGTTCGAGCAGACTCTCGGCGTGGTCGAAACCATCGACACCACCTCCCGCCAACTGAAGGACGCGCTCGAATCCGGCAAGACGATCATCGTCACCACCCTCCAGAAGTTCCCGGTGATTGCCCAGCAGATCGGGGAACTGCCAGGCAAGCGCTTCGCCGTGATCGTGGATGAGGCCCACTCCTCCCAGTCGGGCGAAAGCACCAAGAGCCTCAAGGCCGTGCTCAGTGCCCCCTCCTTGGCGGCTGCCGAAAGCGAGGAAGAAACCGCCACTTCCCTAGAGGAGGAACTCGAAGGCACGATCCTGGCCGAGATGGAGAAGCGTGGCCAGCAGCCCAACATGTCCACCTTCGCCTTCACCGCTACCCCCAAGCCCAAGACTCTCGAGCTCTTTGGCGTGCGCCGGCCCGATGGAACCTTTGCGCCGTTTCACCTGTACAGCATGCGCCAGGCGATCGAGGAGGGCTTCATCCTCGATGTGCTCGCCAACTACACCACCTATCAGGCCTTCTGGCGCCTGCTCAAGAAGGTTGAGGATGACCCCCGCTACGACAAGCGCAAGGCGGAATACCTGCTCAAATCCTTCGTGGAACTCCATCCCCACGCCATCGGTGAGAAGGTGCGGATCTGCGTGGAGCATTTCGCCGCCAATACGCAGGATCAGATCGATCGCCTGGCCAAAGCGATGGTGGTGACGCGCTCACGCCTCCATGCCGTTCGCTACAAGCTGGCCATCAATCGCTATCTCGCCGAGCACGGCTATCCCTTCAAGGCGCTGGTGGCCTTCTCCGGCACCGTGCAGGACGGCGGCAAGAGCTACACCGAATCCGGCATGAACGGGATCCCAGAAGCGCAGACCGCCAGCACCTTCGAGCAGGCTGAGGTCCGTTTCCTGATCGTGGCCAACAAGTTTCAGACCGGCTTCGATCAGCCCCTGCTCCACACCATGTATGTGGACAAGAAGCTCGGGGGTGTGGGTGCGGTGCAGACCCTCTCACGTCTGAACCGCACCCATCCCAAGAAGACTGGAACGCTGGTAGTGGACTTCGCCAATGACGCAGACACGATCAAGAAGGCGTTCGAACCCTATTACGAAGCGACCCTGCTCTCGGAAGCCACCGATCCCAACATCCTCTACGAAATCGAAACGCGCCTCTCGGCCTTCCCCGTCTACACCCCAGCCGATATCAACGCCTTCGCCCAGGTGTTCTTCAGCCCGAAGGGCACCCAAGACGGCATCTACCAGGTGTTGCTGCCGCTGGTGGATCGTTTCGAAGCCCTCGGCGTCGACGAGAGGCACGAATTCCGCGGACAGCTCACCGACTACGTACGCCTCTATGCCTTCCTCGCTCAGGTGCTGCCCTTCTCTGATGCCGATCTCGAAAAGCTCTACCAGTTCGCCCGCTACCTGCGCCGGCTGCTCCCAGCTGATCAACCGGAACTGCCGCGTGAGGTGCAGCAGAACATCGACATGGAGTCGTACCGCATCCAGGAAACCAGCAGTGGTGGCATCCCCTTGGAGCGGGGCAATGGCGCGCTGAAGCCAGTAGGCACGAAAGGCGGACACACCGCCGCACCGGAAGAGCTGGAGACGCTCTCGCGCATCGTGGCCGAGCTCAACGAGCGCTTCGGGCTGAACCTCGGGACCGAGCACCGCCTCACCCTCAGCCAGATGATGGATCGCCTGGCCGATGATGTGGCCCTCGATGCCGCAGCGCGCGTCAACACCCGCGAGAACGTCCGACTCACCTTTGATCAGAAGGTGGAGAATGTGATCCAAGACATCGTTGATTCCAACTTCGATCTCTACAAGCGCATCACCGACGACGCGGCCTTCGGTGAAACCGTCAAAAACTGTATCCGTTCAGGGGGCGTGACAGCTCGCGGCGAACATCGGCCCTGCTGAACCCTTGACGACAGCTTGATTTCCGGTTGCATCTCAGGTAGAGACCCGCCTGTGATGACCGCACATCCGGCTGGAATTCCAGAAGCCGACTGGCTGGAAACTCCCGCCAGCGTCAGAGCGCTGATCAACGCCCAGCAGCAGGAGATCGAGCTGTTGCGCGGCCAACTCACCTCCTTGGCCACCGAGTTGGCAAACCTGCGTGAGCGGATCGGACGCAGCTCTCGCAACTCATCCAAACCTCCCTCCAGTGATGGTCTGGGTTTTAAGCCGCCAGAACGGCGCAAGGGCAGTGGCCGCAAGCGGGGCGGCCAGCAGGGCCATCCCGGATCCGGACCAGAGCTGCTGTCGATCGAGCGGGTGGATCAGGTGGTGGATCACCACCCTGATGCCTGCCGCCGCTGTGGCACCTTGCTCCAGGGAGAGGATCTCGATCCCCTGCGCCATCAGGTGATCGAGATCCCGCCGATTACCCCGCTGGTGATCGAGCACCGGCTGCATCGCCTGGTCTGCCCCTGCTGTTCCACCAGCACCTGCGCCTCGTTGCCGGCGGATGTGGAGGCCAGTCACTACGGCCCAAGGCTCAGTGCACTGGTGGGCCTGCTGGGCAGTGCCTTTCCGTTGAGTTTCAGCAAGACCCAGGCCCTGCTCCAGCAGCTGGTAGGAGTGGAGATGAGCCGCGGCGCGATTGGACGGGTCCGCCAGCGCTTGAGTGCAGCACTGGAGCAGCCCATGCAGGAGGCCCTTGCTTTTGCCCGCGTGCAGCCGGTGGCCTACGTAGATGAAACTGGCGCCCCCACCGGCAATGCCGACGGCAACAATCCCACTGGAAAGCGGGGCTGGCAGTGGGTCATGGTCACCGCCGTGGTGACGGTATTTGTGCAAGGGCTGAGTCGATCGACGACCGCTGCCATCGAGCTGCTGGGGAACGCCTTTGGCGGGATTGTGGTGAGCGATCGCTTCTCGGCCTACAACCACCTGCCCACCAAGCAGCGCCAGCTGTGCTGGGCGCACCTGATCCGCGACCTGACGGCCATCGCCGAACGCCCGGGCGCCAGCGCTGAATTCGGAGCCCAGCTGCTGGGCCTGCAGCAGCAGCTGTTTGGCCACTGGCACCGCTACAAGGAGGGAAAGATTGACTGGCCCGCCTTGCAGCAAAGCTGCCGGCCGATCCGCCAGACCTTTGAGACCACGCTGCAGCGGGTAGTAGAGCTCGGCTACCAGCGCGGCGAGCGAACGCCTTGGGCCAGCACAGTGCGCACGTGCCAGCAGCTCCAGAAGGTGACAGGTGGGTTGTGGACCTTCCTGGAGAACGAGGGAATAGAGCCCACCAACAACGCCGCAGAACGTGCCCTGCGCCAATCGGTGATTCAGCGCAAGATCAGTCAAGGAGTCCAATCCCGCCAAGGTGCGATCTGCCGGAGCCGCCTGCTCACGGTCACCACTACCCTCAGGCAACAGGGGCGGGATGTCTGGGAGTTCCTGGAGCAGGCCTGGATCGCCCATCACCGCGATGGGGTGATGCCGTCACTGCTGAGCGATCCCTGAAGGCAGAAGAAAGGACAAGGAAGAGTCTCTGATCGCTCAGCGGTGAGCGATCAGGCTTGCATTCGTGCGGTGGGGCGTCCCGACCCCTGAACGCATACCAAAAACTTTCTCTTTGATCAATACCTGCGCGGCCATCGCAATGCCGAAGCCCTGATCCAGCGCGGTGAATCCAAAACCCTCGAATTCAAGTCCACCCTGCGCTGGAGCCTCAAGGAGAACCGCAAGGACGACAAGGGCGTCACCCACGCCGCCCTGAAATCCATCGCCGCCTTCCTTAACACCGAAGGAGGCGATCTGCTGATCGGCGTCGCCGACGATGGTTCGATTGTGGGCACTGAGCTCGACCAGCTCGAAAGCGACGACAAGTTCTTGCGTCACCTGGCCCAAGTGGTGCGCAACGGCCTCGGCGATCGCGCCGGCACCTGTATCGACCCACACAGCCAGACCATCGACGGCAAGACCGTGTGCGTGGTGAGCTGTCAGCGCAGTCCGGAGCCGGTGTTCCTGCAGTGGAAGGGGGTGGAGGCCTCGCCGGAAGGAGATTTCTTCGTGCGCAGTGGTCCTGGAACGGTGAAGCTCCCGCCGGAGAGCGCCCAGGAGTTCATCCGCACAAGATTCCCTGTGCACAAGGCAAGCGAGTGAGCCGGGCGAGAGGCCGCAAGCCGCACCCGGGCAATCAGGAGACACCGGTGGCACCTGCCATTGCAGCCGCCCCAGCCCCATGGCCACCCGTGCCGTCTACTCGTTCACCGGCTTTCCCGGCTTCCTGGAGCAACACCTCTACCTCCACCACGACGGCTACCCCAGCGGCGCCGCCTGGCGTTTCGCGGAGACCTTGCGCGAGTCCCCAGAACCCGCTTCCTTCCTGACCACGTTCCTGAGATCCCAGCCCAGGGCGGAGCCGATCGAGAACCCCGAGCAGGCTGCCGATGCCGAGTACCGCTACCTGCTGCAGTTGCTCCCTGGCCCCGTTCCCCAGCTGCAGGTGCAGGGCTGGCGGCGGATTCCTGGCGGCATTTGTTGGATTCCCCGCTGCGGGCCAATGGCGCTCGCGGTGTTCATCCATCGCTTCCTGCCCGGAGGCATTCCCGGCTGAGTGGAGTTCAGAGCCGCAGCAACTCCCGTTGAGCGCTGAGAAACTGCTCCTGCTCGCGGCTGAACGGCCGGATCAGGTTCGCCCCCTCAACATCCCCCAGCAGCGCAACGCCTCGCGGGCCGCTTCGTCCTCACGCAGCAACTGCCCGCCAGCATTGAGGCCGGCGCGGGGGTGATGAACGAGCTGGCTGACACGATCGGCTTCTGGGCTGCCACCACCTGCCGCTGGGCCCAGATCGTTGAGGCCCCGCCCCGCTTCCTGGCGCCGGAGCTGGCCGAGGCCTTCCTCCGCACTCCCTCACCCCGCCTGGATGACGAGCTGCCGCAGGTACTGCCATGCTTCCGGCTGATGCTTCCCGATGGCGCCCTATTCACAGAAGACGGGGTGCCGATCCCGGTAGTGATCGTGGCCGACCTGCGGGCGATTGCCCTCGATGGCACCAGCTACCTCACCCGCCATTCCTTCCAGCAGATCGGCGAGCGGAACCCCACGGTCGATGACCTCAGCCATCCGGCCTGGCAGTGGGACGAGCAGGCGGTGCAAAGCACCAACCAGCGGATGGAGGGCCTGGCGATCAATGCCCTGCTGGTGCAGCTCTACCAGCCGGAGCTGCTCACCACAGGCCCGGCGGCCAAGGTGCCCAGCGGCAAGGGCTTCTCCGCTGGCTGTGCTGACGACACCGGCGCCGTGAGGCCCCAGGGCCCGGTGTGGATCGGCAAGGACTTCCGCCTCGATCGCACCCCCCGGGCCCCATCAGAAGGGACCCCGGCTGGAAGCAGCAGCAGCTCGTCCCGCCGGCCCCACTGGCGCCGAGGCCATTGGCACAACCGTGCTGCACGACGAGAAGCGCCAGAGCCGCCGGATGCAGTGGTTTCAGCCGGTGTACGTGGGACTGAGCTGAGCACATTGACCCGGCCGCGACCCACACCTCCAAAGGAGAAAACCCGGCGGGGATGCTGCCGGGCAACCACCCTCAGAGCACCTGCACCCTGGCCTGTGCCCCGAGGACCCGCTGCTGATTGGCAGCAAGGATCAGCGCTTCCTCGCGGGGAACAAAGTGCGGCTGGGCGCTGATGTGCCCCTCGCGATCGAGGAAGAGCACCCTCAGGAGCTCACCGGCAGCCCCGAGCAGATGCACCGAGATGATGCGAATCGGGCAGGTGCGGCTGAGAGGAGTGGCGGCCATTGCTGTGCTGGCGAACGACACCGCCGTCAAGCCCCGGCACCGCCTGCGCCGCGCAAGGGTCGCGCAGCGCAGCGCAGCGACTCGCGTCAGCCTTTGCGTGGTGCGCAAGCCGGGGCATGCCGGGTGGCGTGATCGCTAGACCTCAGGGGCGCCTCCCCGTTTCGCTTCCGGGTGGATCAGCTCTACAGGAGGGACTGGCTGGTGGAGGATGCACCTATCGGCAGCGGCCGCCAGGTGCACTGGGCCACGACCGGGCTGGACCAAGGCGGATTCGGTATGGGCTGGTGTTGTTGCTGTGAGGGTCTGTGAACCTCCGCTGGCCGTCGCAGCTCCCGGCGTCAGCGCCAAAACCCCAGTGCTGCAGGGCATCGCCGCAGGCGTATGCAACTTCTGCATTGTTCTCTGACCCGATGTGGCCTGGGGCTGGGTGCTGTACGAGGCAGGATTGACCCTGAGTAGCCAGCCGCATGGTTTTTCTACCGCCCACCTCGGATTTTCCGCCTGATCCCGAGCCCCTGAGCCGGGAAGATCTCAACAGCGTCTACCTCGAGCTGCGCAACTGCTACAAGAGCTCGATGATCAGCCGCGGGCAGTACAGAAGCCGCTCGATCAAGGCGCGTGATGAAACCGCCACCCTCCGGCAGAACCTGCTGGATCTGGCAGCGCGGGAAGCCAGCGTTCGCACAGACATCTACCAGATGCTGGAGATCGTCACCGCGATTGCCGGGGATCTGGAGGATGCGGGCGATGACATTGTGAATGAATTCGGCCGCTACAAGCTCGGCCGTAGGACCTATCAGGGCGGCTCCTTTCTTGGCGGCCTGGTTCAAGCGGTGATCCGCTTCATCAATCGCTGGACCCGCACCAAAGAGAAGGTGGTGGAGCTGGATCAAAAGCGCCAGGAGTTCATCGAGAAGACCAAGGAGCTGCCGCCGCTCACCTTGGGGGGCAATGGCCACAAGGGTTCCGTGAGCCTGTCAGAACCGGTCGTGCCAGCGACGGTGGAGACAGTCGACAGCTCGGCGGATCCACAGGCCGAGCAGACGGAGGCCCATGGGCCAGATCACTGACAGCCTGCGGGCCACGCTGCGGGACCTGGCCCAGTCCGACGCCAGGCTCTACCGCGGTTTGCAGGAGGAGCTGGGCGACACGCCCCAGGCCACCAGCAAGCCACCACCGGTGCTGGAGGGCGATGCCCCTGCCAGTCGGGAAGACCTGGAGGGCCTGTCGATCGCTGCTCTCTGGACTCTCTGCAAGGGCCGCGGCATCAAGGGCCTCAGCAAAGGCCCGGTGGAGAAGCAGGCGGACGCCCTGCTCAGCCATCCCGACGGTCCCCCCTTGCGCAGCGCCCTTCCCGTCAAGGCCGCCAAGGGCGGCAGAGCCAGTGGCAAGTTGGCAGCCAGCGGCAGGAGCGACCGCAAGGCAGGCAGCACGGCCAGCGGCCCTGAGCTGCAGCATCTGGAACATCGCCTTGATCGCCTGGAGCAGTTGGTGGTGCTGATCGCCCAGCAGGTGGGCGTCCCTCCCCAGGCGATCGCCCAGCTGCTGGCGGGATCTACCCTCCCGCCAAGCTGAAGCTCAAGCTCTGCCCATGCCCTCGAACCTTGAGAAGCTGGGTCGCTTTCTGCTGCGTGGCCTGCGCATCGGTGCCAGCACGATCTCGATCGTGGAGCTGCTGCGCAGCGACTGGACCGGTGGCATCACTGCGGGGGTGGCCTGGCTGGTGTTTCTGCAGGTGGAGCGGCGGCTTCCTCCTGTGACCCAGGCGCCCGAGAACTGATCCGTAGCCGGCATGTTCATTCTGCTGTCTCACCCAGGCCTCGAACGCCCTGCGGAGGTCATCCCCGGTCTTCAGCCGCAGCGGAATCGCCTTCATGCGCTTGGCCCCTCCACCAGACCCTTGAACATCACCAGGGCATCGACATAGCCCAACTGCTTGTGGCGAAAGGCCCCCGGCAGGGTGCCGACGATCTGAAAGCCGTTGTGCTGCCAGCAACGGATGCCAGCGGTGTTCGTGCTCACCACCAGGTTGAACTGCATCGCCCGGAACCCCAGCCGCCGAGCCGCCTGCAGGGAGTGCTGGCAGAGGCGGCTGCCGATTCCCTGGCGCCGGCAGTGCTCGGCCACCACGTAGCCCGCGTTGGCGACATGGGCGCCGAGGCGCAGGGAGTTGGGCCTCAGGTAATACGTGCCCACCACGGCCCCGGCGGCATCCACAGCCACCATCACCGCCTGGTTCTGCTCCACCCAGGCCACCTGGGCCTCGGCCTCCGTGATCGCCGGGTCGTGGGGGAAGGTCTCGCCAGCGCGGAACACTGGCTCCAGCAGCCGCCACACTCCACGCCAGTCGAGGGGCTCAAACGGGCGGATCTGCAGCGGGGATGCCACCGGCGCCGGCGATGCCGATCATCAAGGCTGTGATTGTCTCGCCCTTTGATGCCGCCATGCGTGAGCTGCTGCACTTCGCCACCCATCGGGCCCAGGAGCTGGTGGACATCACTGAGGCCGTGACCGCGGTGGTGCGGCGCAGCGGCATCGCCAACGGGCTGGTGCATGTCTACGCCCAGGGCGCTACCGCGGCTGTGATGATTCAGGAGAACTGGGATGAGAGCGTTCAGGAGGACGTGATCGATTTCCTGCGCCAGCAGATCCCGAAAGGTGTCTGGAAGCATGACGCCCAGGACGGCAACGGTGATGCCCACCTCAAAGCCGGTCTGGTGGGGCCGTCGGAAACCATCCCGCTGATCGACGGGCACCTGGGCCTCTCGCGCTGGCAGAACATCTTCTTCTGCGAGTTCGATGGCCCGCGCCAGCAGCGCTCGTTGGTGGTCACGGTGCTGGCCGCCTGATCACCCCATAACGGAAGGCGCCCCATGTGGGGGCGCCTTAGCACCAGTTGCGGCGGTCACCTCCTCACACCAAGGACGGCCGATCGGGTGTCTGTGGGTTCACGCATGACCTGTCTGGGGCCTGGCAGGGAAGGGATGGGATCACGTCTCCGGGAAGAGATGCTCGGGGCTTGACCTTCTCGGCTGTGATCCGGGCCCGGGTTATGCAGCCCGGGATTTGAACACGCGGGAAACGGAACTGGCGTATTGCTCTGTGCGGCTACGGGATGGCGTTCGCGCTGCGCCATCAAGTTCACAGTTGATGCCTCGCATGTTGGGCGTTCCTCCGTTTTGCGCACCGGCTCGGGTGATCCCTGGCCGGACTCTCTTGGAGGGTGAGGGTCGGGTTGGCTACCGGGCCTCCCCTCAACTTCAAAGTACGCCTTCTGTGCGGCTGTGGGGGTCTGTTGGAGTACCTGTTCCCGTACCCCCTAAAAACCAGTCATCGCAACGATTCACAGGCTTGCCCATCGCCGTTGCTGTCGAGATAGGTGTGTCCCTGGCGCAGCAGCTCCTGAGCACGGTCGTAGGAGCCGATCTCGCTGCAGCGGTATCGCCGCCCACCGGGAGTGGTGCCATCGGGGATCTCCGCGGCACTGCGGCCCCGGCGGAAGTCCCAGGGGCGGGTGATGCCGCCCTCCACCTGCCAGACCCCGTAGCGGCGCCGGCTGGCCCGGAACTCGGCATCGAGATACTCCTTGGCATCACAGCCGCTCAGGTAGCGGCGATAGGTGAACGCCTGGCCGTCTTCCACCATCGCCAGACCGATGTTGATGTCTGCGATCACCTCAGCCACCAGGCGGCCATAGCGATCCGTGGTCTTGACGCCGAGCGCTACGACGCGGCCGATCGGCAAACGCTGCTGCAGATAGCGGCGGGCCTGCTGGCCATAGGGGTTCTGGGCTGTCTCTGGAGCATCGATGCAGGCCAGCCGAATAGTGACCGGCCGGCCGCCCTGGCGGACGCGCATCGTGTCGCCGTCGCCGATGGAGAGCACCTCCGCCTGCCTGGTCTGGGCCGATCCGGCAGCCGGCAAGGTGACCACGAGGGCCAGCAGCAGGGTCAGCCAGCGCGATGCCATGGCTGGAGTCTGCATCGCTGCCAATTCGATGCGCTGGGTGCATGAATTTGCCGCCAGCCAGTACAGAAGGCAGCCTGGTGATTTGGCCCGGGGGGGCGTACCGCTGAACCATGGGCTTCCGCTTCCGCCGCTCCACCCACCTCGGCCCCTTGCGCTTCAACTTCGCCAAGGGTGGGCTCAGCTCGATCTCCGTCGGTGGCCGCGGCGCGTCGTTCAACATCCCGGTGGCCAGGTCCGGTGGCCCCCGCACCACGGTGGGGTTACCTGGCACCGGTCTGAGCTGGAGCGTCGAGCACAGCGGGGAACCAATCACCCGGCCAGCAGCGATCCCAGCCGGGTCTGCCGCAGGTCTGCCCAACAGCCGTCGTCTCAAGCCCGGTCAGCTCGATGCGCTCAAGCAGAGCTGCCTGACCATGCTGCGTGAGCAGCTTCTGCATCCCGGCAGCAGCACCCAGCAGCTCTGGGAGCTGGGCCTGGTGAGCCGCCTGCTGGTCGATCCTGCAATCGGCGCCCGAACCACAGGCCTTCTGGCCGTGATCGAAACACCAGAAGCGATGGAGGACTATCTGCTGCGGGCCCAGGGCCAGGACGATCTCAAACGCCGTGCCCATCGCTGCATCGAGGCAGCCCAGGAAGCAGTCCGCTTGGCCCAAGGTCGGGGATGGCTGTAGGCGAAGGCAGCAGAGGGGCTCAGCAGTTGAGCAGCTGCCGCAGGAACCGATCGCTCAAGGCCACCGCCGTGGCCCAGTTCTCCGCTTCGCTGAGGCCGGAGCTGCGGGTGGGCTTGAAGCTGTGGTCACCGCTGGGGATCCAGCGCAGCTGCACCTGCGGCGACAGGCTGTAGGTCTCCACCTCCTCGCGGCGCCCGAAGCTGTCCCGCTCCCCTTGCAGGATCAGGGTTGGAATGTGCAGGTCGGCCAGGTGCTCGGTGCGCAGCTTCAGCGGCTTGCCGGGCGGGTGGAAGGGATAGCCCAGGCACAGGCAGCCGCGCACGCCATCACTGGCGGCCAGCTCATCGGCCAGCAGGCTGGCCACCCGGCCGCCCATCGACTTGCCACCGATGAACAGCGGCCGGCCCGGTCGCTCCGTCTTCTCCAGCTGCACCTGCTGGCGGAACGCCTCTTGCAGCACCGGCATCCGATCAGGCCCCTGGCGGCGCTCCAGTATTCGCTGCCGGGCCATGTACGGAAACTCGAAGCGCACCACCCGCCAGCCCGACTCGGCCAGTCCGCTGGCGATGGCCGCCATGAACGGGCTGTCCATCGGCGCTCCAGCTCCATGGGCCAGCAGCACGCTTGCCGGCGCGACCTCAGGTCCATCGATCAACCGCGGCGCGGTGGTGGTGGCCTCAGCCGTCATGGGCTGATCTGCTCCGGTGCGTCTCCGGTCGCTCCAGGTACCCCGCCGCCCACACCGCCGGGGCCAGGCCTGCGGGTACCAATCTCCCGTAGACCTCGCTGGTGAGGATCTCCTTCACGGATTGTCCGAGCAGCTCGGTGGAGCGGCTGCCGGGCAGCCGGTGGCTGAGGGTCTGGTGGATCCGCAGCAGGTACCAGGCGGTGCCATCGATCCCCGCATTGAACCGCTCCCAGCTGCTGGGGTCCCGGCGGGCATCGAGCACCATGTCGCGGGCGTTGTGGGCCTTGTCGGCTGCCGTGACACGCAAGGAGCCCACACTCTTGTGCTCAAGCGAGGCCACGTATCGGGTCTTGCGCAGCAGCCAGGGTTCCTTGCCTGCACCGGACAGGCCGTCGGCGGTGTCGGTGCAGTCGCGCACGATGCCGGCCACCTCCGGCCCAAAGCACTGGGCGATCGAGTCGTGGCTCTGGTCAGCGTCTTCAATCGCATCGTGCAGCAGGCCGGCGATCGCCTCGTTCTCGCTGCCGCCGTCCTCCCAGACCAGGCCGCTCACGGCGATCAGGTGGGAGATGTAGGGCACGGGCTTGCCCTTGCGGGTCTGATTGCGGTGCAGCTGGGCGGCCCAGAGGAGGGCCTCGTCGTAGCGCTCGCTGTGGGTGGGGGGTTTGTTTGTCATCGGCTTCATCTGCTGGGGGTTCATGGTTTGGCTTTGGCCTCCGTTTCTCGCACTTTGCGGGCCTCACAGGCCTCACAGAGCAGGTCCATTTCGGCTTCCGGGAGGGGCTCCTGGATCTCGCCGCCATCAAAGGCTTCGGCGTCGAAGTAGCAGCGGGCCCGCTCCTCGTGGATCCGGTCCCACCAGTCGCCACCGATCAGGCGGCCCCAGAGATCGGGGAAGGGTTGCCAGGCCCCGCGGACGGCAGTCCAGATCGCTTCGGTGTCAGGGCCATCACCCATGCGGGCCAGAGTGACGGGCCTTTCGTGATTGACGTCGTCATCATCTTGCCAGGGATCTTCCTTGGCGTCATACCTTAATGTCATCGGTGTCTCCGGGGTTAGGAACACCCCCCGGGCAGCGCCTGGAGGTTCATTCTCACCCGATGAGCCAGCCATCACGCTCGAGCTGATGACGGCACAGGCGGTGACCACAGAATCAGAAAGTTCGAAAAGATCGTCATAAGATGGATCCAATCAGAGCTGGAACCAGCTCCCCACAGCCACAGGATCGGGGAGCTTTCTCATACCGGCTGACGTGGAGTTCACGGCCTGACGGCTTGCCCCTCAGCGGCTGCAACCAGTGGGCTGTCGGCATAAACCCCTATTGCACCCCTCGACCAGCCCATTCCAGGGTCGTGTCATCGGGGTTGGGAGGCCCTGTGACGGATGACCTGCCCCTGCTCTGAAACGCTCCACCGGCGTTCCTGTCATCGGGGCGGTTCATGAACCTCAACCACTGCACCTTGATGGATCTCAGACATACCCTCAGGACCCTGGCCGAGAACTACCGGGATGCCCTGGCAATCGCGATGGGGAGGCTGCTGGACCAACCCAGCTGGAGCCTGGAGGCCACGATGGTGCTGATGCACACCGAGAAGCGTTGCGCCACCATCGGCCCGGTGAGTGCACTCTCATCATTCCTGGAGCACACCCGACCGGAGCTCGATACCTTCCTGAGGCTGCAGGACGAGGGGATGGAGTTCGAGGAGGCCTACCAGCAGTGCCTCGCGGAGCAAGGCCAGGACTTCCTCGAGGCCTGTGAGGTCGCCGAAACCAGCCCGGCCCTGCTCACCCACGACACCCTCGTCGAATTTGCCGCCCTCTCCCAGAAGGGCTTTGCCCGCACCCCCCGTGAACTCCTGGTGGTGGCGAAGTGGCCGGACTACGTCAGCGCGTTTCTGGTCTCCTGCCGGCAACTCCACTGAGATCAACTCCACCGCAGCTGGTGGCGAGGTTGACCCTCACGCCGCCTCATCAACGTCTCCGGCAGGGACCAGACGAATCGCCTTCCTGCCGATCTTGATCTCGAACTCATCGCCGGGCTCGAGGTCGAGCATGGCGGTGTAGGCCTTGCCCACCAACAGGTTGCCGTTGCCCTGCACCCTGGCCACGTAGCTGAGCGAACGGCCTCCGGGTCCCTTCCCCGTGCCGTCTCCATGTCCGAGATTGACGCCCTTGGCCTCCAGCAGGGCCTCATAGAAGGCCGTGAAGTTCAGCCGCTCGCTGCCGTCCTTCTTGGTGCTCACATAGCCGGCAGCACGGACCAGATCGGACTTGGAGGCATCTCCCAACTCCTTGACCTTGGCGAGCAGGTCAGCACCGGTGAGGGCCATGAATGCAACGAGTTGATAGATACAAGCTTACGCCAGGCTGGTGGAGGTCTCAACAACCTGATGCAGCTGGCGGTGCCTTCAGCGGAGGCTCTCGCAGGCTGTCCTGTCACTGTTTGCGGTCAAGATCTCCAGGTCCGGTTGCATCAACGTCGATACATCCCTGCACCAGGAGCCCCGAAACCAGCTCCAGGGCGAACCCCGGCTCCGGAAGCAGGCCCACCGACACCGCCAGGATTTTCCATGGGCCGTGCTTCCACTCCCAGCCCTGGTTCGCCCACACCGGCGCCAGGCAGGACCCCTGCGCCGGAGGCAGGACCACCAACACCGCCGACACCTACACCAGGTTCCCGATCGAGGCCAGGCCCTGCCGCTCCGAACCCTGCACCAGGAGCCACACCCGCCCCGGATGCCGGGCCCCCGATCCCCCCGGGGTTCGGCCGAGCCAGACAGACACTGCCGGCGGCCAGGAAGAGGGCCACACCACAGACGGCCAGAAAAGCGAGGTCATGGATCCTTTTCATGGCAGGGGCGTGGCAGACGGCACCTACCGAGCAGGAGCCGCTGCTCAGAGGTCTTTCCCAGTGCATTCCTTCGCTGTCCAACATCACCAAGTCTTGACTGATCGCCTCAACGTTCTGCCGGGGCGGCCAGGGACGCGCCCAGCAGCAGAGCCGCTCCCTGTCCAGCCGCCATGCTCAGGAGTCGGCCAGACAGAAGTAGGGATCCGCAATGGGTGCCCCCTCACTGCTGCAGGTGGAGGTCTGCGATCGCATCGCCGGCCTTCCTCCGTTGCGCCATGAGGTATCCAGACGTGTAGGTCAGCGGCACCGATTCCCCGTGCAGCCGCTCCAGCGCCTGTCTCAGCTCAGCCAGCAGAGTTTCCCGCACCGCCGGATCGAGGGCCAGAAACGGCGAGTAGGTGGTCAGAAGGGTGAGGTAGTCGTCGATTGTCAGGCGGCTCTCCACCACACACCGATTCTCGTGAGCTCCCTGATAGAGCGGAGACTCCAGCAATGGTTGCCCCAAAACCGCGAGAATCCCCGCCACCGTGGCGGCATCTTCATAGGGGCGGTCCAGCTCAGGCGCATGGCGGCGGTAGATCGTCCGCAGTGCCTCATGGGTCAGAACCGGTGGCTGCAACTCCTTGTTCCACAGCAGGATCAACCAGCCGTTCTGCCGCAAGGCTTGGGCTGCTTTCGGATAGGCGATCTCCGGAGGGATCCAGTGAAACGAGCTGGCGGCCACAACCGCATCGAACCGCTCCTGGTGAGGTTCCCATTCCTCCAGAGAGGTGGTGACCACCTCGACGTTCGGAAATCGTTGACAGGCCTCCTGGGCGAGCAGACAGAAATCAGGGTTGGGCTAAATGGCCACGATCCCGCAACCCAGCTCCGCGAACGACACCGTGGCCGTGCCTGGTCCACAGCCCACCTCAAGAACCGTCGACGTTGCCGTCAAACCAGCCCGCGCCACCACCGCCTCCACCAACTGCTGCGGATATCGGGGCCGGGTGGCGGCATACGCCGCGGCGGCCGGCGAGAACCAGCCACGGCGATGCTCCACGCTCTGGGCCGCATAGGTGGCGATGGTCTCCTTGATTTTGGCCACGGGATCCATGGAGCCTGAGCGGTCGAGGGAATCGCCCCCAGGCTGTAGCAGGTAGGCAGTCGCAGTTGACAATCAGAACCCAGTTGCCGACCTGCTCCGATCGAGCAAAGCCGCAGGGCATCAGCTCCAGAGAGGCTCTGCTCATTTCTGGCGGCCCCTCAACCCAAGCAGGGCACACCGCACCTCGTCCACCGAGAACCCTTCCACGGCGATCCATTTGCGCCGGCTGCTCTGGCCACGCACCAGGGCCACCCTGCTGGCAGCGACGCCAAGACGCTCGGCAATGAACCGCTGCAAGGCCTCATTGGCAGCACCCTCAACCGGCTGGGCCGTCAGGCGGATCACCACCGCGTCATCTCTCAGCCCCACCACCTCGTTGCGACGGCTGCGCGGCTGGATCCACAGGGCGATGCTCTCGCTGGCCGTCATTCATCCCATCCCACTGCCTGCGCGGCTTGCATCTACATGCCGCCGTGCCAGCCTGCGGGCCTTGGGCGTGCTGCCGGCGACGAAGTCCTTGGCCCGGCCCGTGAAGGCGCCTTCATGAAGACCCATGGCTCCGCGTGACGAGCGGTGTCGACTGTGGGGGTGCCCGTTGCTGGCTCCCGTGGGCTGGCCCATCGTGGCAGCAACGGGATTCGGAGGCTCCATCGATGGACGACACCCCCCCTGAGCAGCAGCAAGGAGCGCGCTGACGATCCGGCCCCTGCTTCAACACCCTCAACGGATCACTGGCTTCCCTGGCGTGTGACGCCGTCGCCGTCCATTGCACCGCCCTAGGAGTTTGTCGCCAATAGAGCAGCGGGCCCCTGGCCACGACGAACCGTGGCTGAGGTGAACTCCAGCAGCATTGTTCGTCTGCTGAGCAGGTTCATTCAGGCGGGTTTGAGTCAGCCCTGGCCGTGCTTGCCAAGGCCGTTGCCCCTCATCCCGTCGTTGCCGCCAGCGCCAGCTGCTGTGATCGCCTGAACCGGAACAACTTGAGCAGGTTGTGTGTGGCAGCGATCAGGTGCCATTCACCATCGACCTTCTTCAGACCCCGCAGCAAAAAGCGCCGCAGGCCCCTTGCTTCCTTGATCTGGCCATTCACCGGCTCCACGATCGCCTTGCGCTGGGCGTAGATCTTGGAGCCCTTCTTGCTTCTGATCTTTCGGACCATGCGGGCCTTGGCGTCGGCATCCTTGGGCATCGGCCCGCGTTTCGGCGGTAGCGGCTGGCCGTGGGGGAGGCGACCGGTGGCGATGTAGGCGTCAACGCCCTGATCAGCGCAGACCTTGGCGTTGGTCTCGCTCCAGTAGCCCGCGTCCATCGTCATCACATCCGGCAGTGCGCCAGCGCTGTCAGCGATGCGCCCCAGCATGGGAGTCAGGTGCTCGACATCTGGGGGCTGGTTGCTCACACCCACCGCCACGATCACCTGGTGGTCGCTGTCGACCGCCAGCTGACAGTTGTAGCCCTGCAGATAGGAGCCGCCTGACTGCATCAGATGGCTCTCGGGGTCAGTGAAATTGCGCTGGGTCTTCTTGGTTGGTGTGCCGTCGACCCTCCTGGCCAGGCCACGCCTGGGCATCGCATCAGCCGTAAGCGGCTGCAGATCCGGCAGCTCCTGGCCGGCGTTTTCGGCGGTCTCGATGGCCTGCTCCCTCGCAGCTTGAGCTTTGGCAGCTGCAGCCTCAGCTTTTCTGGTCAGCTCGGCCTGTTCCGCTGCTGGTGCATCGGCCTCGCGCGCAGCCGCCGCTTTGGCGCTGGATTCCTCTGCTTCCTCCCATCGCTGCCGCGCTGCTGCTGCAGCGGTTTCCGCCTCCATCTCCTTGCGCGCCTGGCGGATCCTGGCCAGGCGGCTCTGCTTGTGCCGCAACGCATCGGGCAGCTCGCTGCCGCGTTTGCCCTTGCCGTACCGGCGATCCTCCTGGGCATCCAGGATCTCGGCCTTGCGCATCAAGGCGTTGATCTCTTTCTCCAGTTCCTTCTCAGCCCTGAGCATCCGCTCGTGGCTCATGGCTTTGTGTTTGGAGGCACTGGCCTGCACCTTGGTGCCATCGAGGGCTACATGGCCCAGGCTCACCATGCCGGCCTTCTGGCAGAGCCGCAGGATCTGAATGAACAGGCCTTTGAGGGCATCAAGGTTGCGGCGCCGGAATTCACTGATGCGGCTGTGATCAGGTTGCTGATTACCAGTCAGCACCCGGAACGCCAGGTCCTCGTAGCAGGCACGCTCGATCTTGCGGGAGGAGACGGTGCCGACGCAGTAGGCGTAGAGCAAAAGCATCGTCATCATCCGCGGATCAAACCCTTTCTCCCCGCGGGGATCCTTGGCCTGAGCGGGAATCAGGACCTGTGAGAGATCCAGCTCATCCACCAGATCCAGCAGGCCGCGTCCCTTTGCGTGGTGTAAAACCCGAGGCCCGAATGCCCTAGTCAGAGGGTGAACAGGGTGGAATGACGGGCTGTCATTCCGGAGGTGCAGATGCGCCTCGTTCAATCACGATGAATCAGGACGAATGACTTGTCAAGTCTTTCGTCAGCTTGCGGATGTGTTGTGAGTTGGAGTGACTTCTGCGGCCTGGAGGTGGCAGCGGCCGGCCCCCGGGCTGCGATCAAGGCCGCTGCGCCCTCTGGGGGCGCTGCAGCCTCGATCACCTGGGGCCTGCGTCCTGCCTCTCTCAGGTGCTGAGGGCCTGGAGAGCAGGGATGGCATCCAGCTCCGGGATGGTCGCCATGCTCTCGGCTGAGAACATGCGCCGGCCCTCCAGCTGCCAGTGCTCGTGCTGCTCCAGCAGTACCGCGCCCACCAGGCGGGTGATCGACGCGTCGTTGGGGAAGATGCCGACGACCCTGGTGCGGCGTTTGATTTCCTCGTTGACCCGCTCCAGCAGGTTGGTGCTCCAGATCTTGCGCCAGTGGTCCCTGGGGAAGGGCCGGAAAGCCAGCACGTCCTCCTTGGCCTCATGCATCAGCGCAGCGGCCTTGGGGAAGCGCTCCGCCAGCGAGGCGGCCAGATCGTCCCAGCGTGACGCGATCTCCTCAGCGCTCTCCTGGGCGAACACGCTGCGCAGGGCGGCGGTGACCATGCCCTGGTGAGCCTTGGGGACGCACTGCAGCAGGTTGCGGGCGAAATGGACGCGGCAGCGCTGCCAGACGCTTCCCTGCAGCTGGCGGCGGATCGCCTTGGTGAGGCCGGTGTGGGCGTCAGAGATCACCAGCCTGACGCCACCCAGGCCCCGTTCTTTGAGATGGGCGATGAACTCCGCCCAGAAGCTCTCGGTCTCGCTGTCGCCGACCTTGAGGCCCAGCAACTCCCGGCGACCATCCTCGTTCACCCCCATGGCGACGACGACAGCGCGGGAGCAGACCTGCTGAGCCTTGCCCAGCCGCCCCTTGAGGTAGGTGGCATCGAGGTAGACGTAGGCGTAGCCGCTGCTCTCCAGGGGCCGGCTCAGAAACGCCTGCACCTGCTGGTCGATCTCCTGACAGATGCGACTCACCTGCGACTTGGAGATGCCGCTCTGGGAGCCGAGCGCCGCCACCAGGGCATCGACCTTGCGGGTCGAGACCCCACCGATGTAAGCCTCCATGATCACCGCGTACAGGGCCTGATCAACCCGGCGGCGGGGTTCGAGGATCGAGGGGAGGAAGCTGCCCGCGCGCAGTTTCGGGATCTGCAGTGCCAGATCCCCCACCTGGGTGGTCAGGGTGCGAGGCCGGTAGCCGTTGCGGTGGCCGAGCCGCTCCTCGGTGCGCTCGTGCCAGTCCGCACCGAGGAAGGCAGCGAGCTCCAGCTCGATCAGCTGCTGCAGGCCGTGGCGTGCCAGTTCAGGGATCAGCTCCCCGGCACTGCTGCCATCGAGTAGCGAGGCCAGCTCAGGTACGGCAGCATGGGTCTTGGGCATGGTCTGTCTGGTTGAGGTGGTTCTCAAACCAGGGAAACGGGCCTGCCCACCCCTTGCAACGTCAGCCGTGGAGCCGATCGCCTGAGGTGCGGACGCTCAGCCCGGCTACGCCGGGCTGAGGCCCTGGGGATTTACACCACTGCCGGGGACGCCAGCATCCAGCAGGAAATACACCTGATGGTCATCCGACAGCCATTCACTCGGTGAGGCCGGCAGCAAGGAGGTCTGTCCCGGAACCCAGGGGCGGAAGGTTTTGGGCTTTTGCATGCCCCATTTTATCGAGCAGATCCATTGCAGTCACTGGGATCTGGGCAGATTCAGGGGCGTCTGTGGAGAGTGCGGGCGACGATCTATGCGCGACAGGCTCCTAGCCGCCTTCTCTCTGTTGTGATTTGCCGAGAATCAGGATATGATTTGAGAAAAGTCAAGGCCTAACTATTATGGCTAATAATCTTAAGAGCTTTAAGTTCACTAACAAAGCAGACACAGCGATTTCAGTGACAGGCTGGGAGGCCCCCGAGGGTGTTGTTATAAATGCACTTGCTGGCAATGACATCATTAAAGGCACCAGCACCTACTCCGGCATCTCCAACTACGGCACAATCAATACCGGCGATGGCAATGACAGGATTACAGGCACCGGCGGCACCGGTATCTACAACGACGACGGCACAATCAATACCGGCGATGGCGATGACATCATTAAAGGCACCGGCACCGGCTCCGGCATCCTCAACTACGGCACAATCAATACCGGCGATGGCAATGACAGGATTACAGGCACCGGCGGCGACTTCTACGGCATCTTCAACTACGGCACAATCATTACCGGCAATGGCAATGACATCATTAAAGGCACCGGCACCGGCGGCACCGGCGACTTCGACGGCATCGAGAACGACGGCACAATCAAAACCGGCGATGGCAATGACATCATTAAAGGCACCGGCACCGGCTCCGGCATCTCCAACTACGGCACAATCAATACCGGCGATGGCAATGACAGGATTACAGGCACCGGCGGCACCGGCTCCGGCATCTCCAACTACGGCACAATCAATACCGGCGATGGCAATGACATCGTCGATGCACTTGAAGGTGGATTCGATGGAGATGGAACAACATATCTTGATGCTGGCAATGACACCCTAAAAGGATTTGGTACTGGTAATTTTTATGGCGGCGCTGGCACAGACAAGTTATTTTTTGGCGAAGGCACCTACGTAATTAGTGGATCCACTGTCGTATCCGATGGCGAGACAATGAAAGTTTTTGAGTTTGAGAAAATTGGAGGCGCCAATGGCGGGCACTTCGACTTCCAAAATGGGACTCTTACTGTTAACGCCGCAGGAGTTGGCACATTTGCTTGATTGCCAGTCGCAATAGCTGTTATGTCAAGTCATTAGGAGCTTGCTGTCCCCGGCCCCGTCCCCCGCCTGATCGCCACCCTGCATCTGCAGGCCCGAGCGGTGGCAATTCCCTGGCCATCGCCCCCTCGAGCAGCACCCCTAGTCGCTGCATAACTGCCAGAAGTGCCAAAAGCGCCCCCTAGATGACCTGCAAAAGCTCGAAAAGTGAAGACCATCACCGGCCACTGGTGGGCGCCTGCGGGAGGTGGTTTCCTGCTGCCTAGGGATGCCTAGTGCTGCCATGGCCCGCGATCGCAAGGGAGCCCAGCTGAACCTGGAGGTGGAGCCCCAGCTGCTGGAGCGCCTGCGGGCCCGAGCTGCAGCTGATGGCCGCCCCCTGGCTGCCCTGGTGCGCCGCTGGCTGGAGGCTGGGCTGAGTGGTGCGCTCGAGCAGCCGGCCGCCCCTGCTGGCCCTGATCTGGCCGATCTGGCCGCCCGGGTGGGGTGGCTGGAGGCAGAGCTGGCCCAGCTGCGCAACGCAACCCCTAAACGGGTGGCCCCGGCGCCCCGAACGGATGAGCCGGTGACCCCTAATCGGGTGATTCCTGATCCCCCGACCGGGGCAATCACCACCGCCGAGCTGGCTGAGCGAACCGGCGCCAACCGGGGCGCCTGGAATACATGGGCCACCAAGGCCACCCCCGGCGATGTGCGCCACCACCCCCAGGCCGGGAGCTGGCGGCTGGTTGGCAAGTCCGCCCTTGATACAGGAGGCCCGGCCCGCTGGATGTGGGAGCAGGCCTAGGGATGCCTGGAGATGCCTAGT
Source organism: Synechococcus sp. CBW1107 (assembly GCF_015841355.1). Classification (NCBI taxonomy): domain Bacteria; kingdom Bacillati; phylum Cyanobacteriota; class Cyanophyceae; order Synechococcales; family Synechococcaceae; genus Synechococcus; species Synechococcus sp. CBW1107. The sequence goes on along the minus strand of NZ_CP064908.1, from coordinate 791,555 downwards.
GCAGCTGCCTAGGGATGCCTGGTGTTTTGCCTAGTTGTGCCTAGTGCTGATCGCCGCGGCCCCTGCCGATCGGCTGTGCTGGCTGAGCTGGCTGCCTAGGGATGCCTAGTGCTGCCCCTTGCGTACTAGCCACACCGGGCGTTGAAGGCCTTCTCTTCGGCCACCGAGGTGACGGCGCGGCCGGTGTAGTCGTGGCCGGGATAGAGCAGGCAGCGCTCGGGCAGCGAGAGGATCTGCTCGTTGATCGAGGTCCAGAGGGTGTGGGCATTGCCCTGCTGGAAGTCGCAGCGGCCGCAGCCGCGAACCAGTAGCGCATCGCCGGTGAAGGCCATCGACTGGTCATCGAGCACGAAGCTGATGCAGCCGTCGGTGTGGCCTGGGGTGGCGCGCACCTCCAGGGAGCGACCGCCGAAGGCCACTCGATCGCCGTGTCGCAGCGGCAGGGTGACGTTCTCGGCACGGGCGGCGGCGGCCAGGCCGATGGCACAGCCAGTGGCCTCGTGCATCAGCCAGCTCCCTGTCACATGGTCGGCATGGGCATGGGTGTCGATTGACGCCACCAACTCGATGCCCAGCTCGCGAATCAGGGAGAGGTCGCGGCCATGCTGCTCGTAGACCGTGTCGATGATCACCCCCTTGCGGCTGGGCACGTCGGCCAGCAGGTAGGTGAAGGTGCCGGTGTCGCCGTCGAACAGCTGGCGGAAGAGCAGGGAACCACCGCCGGCGGCGGCAGAGAGGGACAGGGCGAGCGCGGGAGCGACGGCCATGGGTGATCGATCACGAACTTGTATGAGTGTAGCCGCATTATGGGCGTTAAGGCGATTTCGGTCGTCCGGGCCGCGGCGCTCCTCAGGCCCCCGCCATGCGCGCTTCGTGCATAATGCGTGTATCGACATAAGCCCGTCCATGCGCCGGACCCCGCCCCCGTCACTGCCCAGTCCCCAGCTCCTCGATGAACTCAGCGCCTTCTTCCGCCTGCTGAGCGAGCCGGCCCGCCTGCAGTTGCTCTGTCAGCTCAAGCACGGCGGCGCCATGGATGTGGCCTCCCTGATCGAGGCCACCGGATTCAGCCAGTCCCACATCAGCCGCCAGCTGGGGCAGCTCCAGAGGGCTGGCCTGGTGAGTTGTGTGCGGGATGGCACGCGGCTGATCTACGCGGTGGCCGACCCCCTGGTGGAGGACCTCTGCAACCTGGTGCAACGTCGGCTCAAGCAGCGGTTGGAGCAGCAGCTCAGCCAACTGCAGGCGGTGTGATCACGGCTGCTTGAACGCCAGCCCCAACGCACGCACCAACGGCGCCAGCGGCTTCAGGAAGCGGCTCTCGTGCAGACGGCCCTTGAGCACCCGGTGCCAGTACACCCACGGGAACACCCGCGTTTCCACCAGAAACATGCTCCAGCGCTCCTGGGTGGGATCCACCAGGAAGGAGCTGACGGGCTGGAGGTCATAGTCGAACTCCGCCATCACCACGCTGTGGAAGCTGGTGATCAACGGGCAGGCGGTGTAGCCGTCGTAGTAGGCCGCAAGCGGGCGTCCATCGACCTGAGCCAGCAGGTTGGCCACCAGCACCGGCGCCTGACCACGGATGGCGGCCAGGCTTTTCGAGGTGGGGAGAGAGCTCACATCTCCGAGAGCGAACACATCGGCAAATCGCTTGTGCTGGCAGGTGAGTTTGTTCACCTCCACCCAGCCGCCCGGACCCTCGATCGCCAGGGGGCTACGGGCCACCACGTCCGGAGCAGCCATCGGTGGCACCACATGAAGAAGGTCGAAGTGAATCTCCTCAAGGGAAGGTTCACGGCCTTCCACCCTGACCTCGAACACCGCCACCTGCTCCTCGGCGCGCACCTCGATCAGGTTGTGCAGCAGACGAGTTTCGATCCCCCGCCGCGCCACGACGCGCTCGACAGTGGCGTTGTAGGCCTTGACCGGATACAGCTGCGCCATGGCGGTGCAGAAGATCACCCGGGTGTTCACCCCCACGCCGCTGGTGGCCTTGAACACGTCGTCGGCCAGGTACATCACCTTCTGGGGGGCGCCGCCGCACTTGATCGGCGTGGCCGGATGGGTGAACAGGGCGGTTCCCCCCTGGAAGCCGCGGATCGTCTCCCAGGTGGCGGCGATGTGGGCGTGGGAATAGTTGCTGACGATGCCGTGGTGGCCGAGGCCCTCCGGCAGGCCCTTGATGGCGCTCCAGTTGAGCTGGAGGCCCATGGCCACCACGAGCACGTCGTAGCCGAGGGATTCACCGGCTGCGGTGATCACCCGGTGGGCCTCCGGCTCGAAGGTTGCCGCGCTGCCCTGGATCCAGACGGCACCCGCCGGGATCACAGCGGCCTCAGGGCGGTGGGTTGCTTCGTAGGGGAGCAGACCGGCGCCGGCCAGGATCCAGCCCGACTGGTACTCGTGAACGCAGGAGGGTTCCAGGATCGCCACATCGAGGCCGGGGCGGGTCCGCAGGAGCTGGCTGGCCACGGTGACGCCGCCAGAGCCACCGCCCACGATCAACACCTGATGGTGGCGGTGGCCCATGGTGCCGTATGCGGCCATCGATCACCTCTGAGCCTTCCTCTGTCTAGTCAGGCCCTGGTGAAACGGTGGCATCCCATACATAAATACATGCTTGCAAGCGCATAGGAGGATAAAGTCTGTTGGCGTGATGACGGTGCGTTCGATGGCGCCATGGCAACAGGCTTCAGCTGAGGGCGACCGAGTGCCTCCGGTGCGGCTCCAGAAGCATGGCGGCATCTTCTCGTCGGTGAATCCAGCCGACTGGATGCGCCAGTGGCGCTATCCCAATCACCTGATGCTGGCCGTTCCGTGGCCGGTCTTCTTTGCGTTGATCGCCGTGGGATACGTGCTTCTCCACCTGGTGTTCGCCGCCCTTTATTGGCTGGATCCCCATGGGATCTCGGGCGTGGCTGGCCCTGCAACAAGTTTCCTGGAAGCATTCTTCTTCAGCGTGCACACCCTGGGGGCGATCGGCTATGGAGCGCTCTATCCCAGCAGTCTCTTCACGAATCTGATTGTCACCATCGAGTCATTGGTGGGGTTGATTTTAATTGCCCTGATCACAGGATCGACCTTCAGCCGTTTCTCGAGGTCCACAGCGCGGATCCTGTTCTCGGATGTGGCTACCGTACATGCCTATAACGGACTGCCCACCTTGATGTTCCGTGTGGCCAATGAACGGCGCAAGACCATTCTCGATGCCAAGATTCGGACCTATCTCGCCATCGATGAGCGCACTTCGGAAGGTCACCGGATGCGACGTCTGCACCCGATGACGTTGAACCGCGATTGTGCGCCTCTCTTCCTGCTCACCTGGACAGTGATGCATGCGATCGATCAGCACAGCCCCTTGCATAGACTTACTCCCCAGGAGCTGACCGCAAGCCAAGCCGACATCGTGATTTCGTTCAGTGGCATTGACGAAACTCTGGAGCGGCCGATCCACGCCCATCACAACTACCCAATTGCCCAGGTGCTCTTCGGTGAGCGCTTCGTGGACATGATGGAGGAGCAGGATGGCGAGGGCCAAAGCTTCGACTTCGCCAATTTCAACCGGACCTCGATCTGTCCCTCCGTAGAGCCGTCCTGACCAGCTGGAGCCAGATCCCTCACACCAAGCTCAGCTCCACCACGGCTTCCCCCCGGCGCGGGGATCGATTTCGCTCCAGGGGTTGAGCTGCACCCGTTCGCCAGCCACCGCCACATGGGCCATGGCCCGGGGGAGCGGGGCGGGACCGCGGACCACAGCCCCCTCAGGGTCGTACTGGCTGCCGTGGCAGGGGCAGATGAACTTGTTCTCGCCGCTGTTCCAGGGGACCACGCAACCCAGATGGGTGCAGATGGCATGGATGCCGATGGCACCGATGGCACCCTGCCCTTCGACGATCAGACAGGTGGGATCGCCCTTGAGGCCCTGCACCAGGCTGCGGTCGCCTTCCGGGTGGCTGGCCAGCCAGCCGTTGGCCGCGATCGGATTGCCGAGTTCATCCAGGGCAAGGGCACCACCCGATAAGCCAGCCTCCCGTGGAGGGATGAAGTAGCGCACCACCGGATAGAGGGCGCCGAGCGCCACCCCGGTGACGGCACCGAAGGTGAGCAGGTTCATGAACTGACGACGGCCCAGGTTGGGGGCCTCGCTGCTGGACGGTCGTGAGGGAATGAGGGCCATGACCCTGGACTTCCAGTTCGGCCTATGACGAGATACACATAAAGCAGAGAAATCCTTGGGCTGGCGTGGCTCAGCCCGCGGCGGCGGCGAGAGCCGCCTGAACCTCCGGCAGGTGCACGGCATACATGCCGCGCAGGTCACCCACCTTGAAGTCGAAGGCCTTGTCGTCGGGGTAGTTGTCCTTGATGAATGCCGGCCGACTGGCCTTGGTGCCGTGGCAGGCCAGGCAACTCGGCTGCACGTTGATGCGGCGGTAGTAGTTCAGGCCGGTACCTTGTTCTGCCATGGCCGGTTCCCAGAGCCCGTTGATCTCAGGATGTCTGGTGAACAGATCGATCACCTGACTCTCCTGAGGGTTGGCGGGGGCGTGGTCGGGGTTGCGGTACTTGCCGGCCACCTGACGCACCTGCCAGCCGTTCTCCTTACCGATGGCGATGGCCCGCATGCCCACCGGTTTGCACACCTCCTTCATTGTTTCGATGGTGGGCTCCTCGGTGCGGCCCTCGAGCGTGGAGGCCAGGGAGATGCGCATCTGATCGAGCTGCTCCATCGCCACCACGGCCTTGGCGAGGGCTGCCGAGTCGACCGGTGGCGTGGCCTCGGCAGCCAGGGTGGTGCTCGGCAGGGCTGTCAACAGCCCAACGCCGACAAGCATCAGCAGCAGGGTGGAGAGGGCCCGCCGTGCCAGCCGCTGGAGAAGAGTGGTGGAGGTCATCGGATCAGGTGCCAAGGGACGTTGGTGCTGCCGCTGAACTCAGCAGCTTCTGGACGATGGCGATGCCGCTGATGGCCTGCCAGCCGAACAGCAGCAGCACCCCCCCATTGATGGCTACGTGCAGGCCCCGAGCCCAGTCCTTGCCCTTCTGGAGGGAAGGGCCCAGGGAGGCCGTCGCGATCACCAGCACGACAACGGTCAGCCCCACGAACAGGTGGGGGCCGATGATCAGCTTGCCGTTCTTGAGGAAGGTGGCAGCCATCCCCCCGGCAGCTCCCAGCAGCGGGACCTATCAGGGAAGTTGTCCGCTCGGGGTGCTGAGCTGAGCACCGAGATGGACTGTACTGCGAGTTGAGGTTCAGGGGCCGCACGGCCGGGGTGTTGTTGTCATCGATGGCTGTCTTCGGTCGGGGTTGGGGCGTCCGGCCCCTGATCGCGGCTGTTGCCGATCGCGCCCTTGGAGGGGCGCCATCGGACAGCCACGGGGGCCTGGATTGTTGAGGGTCAAGCAGCCACAGGTTTCTGCGGTCGCGGATGGTTGATGCTCACAACCTGTGGCTGTAACCAGTTGCGGGGTGGCCGGCTCCAGCGCTGAGGATGCCTCTGCCGAGCTTCCTCATAGGTCTGTTGGCGGATGGCGCAGATCGCGTCAGCCTGGCCGTAATGGCGCTGATTGGGCGTCACGTACTTGATGCCGCTGTGCCGGTGCTCAGCGTTGTACCACTCGACAAAGCCATCCACCCAGGCTTTCACCGAAAGCAGATCCCGGAATCGCCTGAGCGGATAACTCTGGTGGTATTTCATCGTGCGGAACCACGACTCGGCATAGGCGTTGTCATTGCTGACGCGTGGCCTCGAGAACGAAAGCGACACCCCCAGCTCCGCCATCTTGGCCGCCAGAGTGAATGAGCGCATGGGGGCGCCATTGTCCGAGTGCAGGACCGCAGCAGTCTCCTTGCTGATCCCTTCATCGCGGCAGACACGATCAAAGAATGCGCTGGCCAACTCGCTACATTCATGCTCATGCACCTCTGCGCCGAGGATGCGCCGGCTCCATACATCCATCACCATGTAGAGGTAATAGAACTGCCCCTTCACGGGGCCGGGGAGGAGGGTGATATCCCAGGCCAGTACTTGATGGATGCCCGTTGCTTCCAACACCGGAACCTCCCTGGGCTCACGCGGCAGGCGGGTTCTGCCACGGTGGTTCAGCAGACCCTCTTGCCGCATGATGCGGTAAATCGTGGACTCTGAACCCACATAGATTCGCTCCTCGGCAAGGATGGCCACGATCTGGGCGGGAGTGAGGTCCGCGAATCGCGGATCGTTGACGATGTGAATTAAGCGCTGCCGCTCTTCTGGTGTGAATCGGTGCGCCACATTCCGTGGAGAGCCTTTGCGGCGATCCTGGCTGAATCCATGTGTCTGGAACGCAATGCCCCAGCGCCGTAACGTGCGTGAGCAGATACCGATCAGATCTGCAATCGCCGTGGCAGAAGCCCCTTCTTTGAGACCTTCTCGGAACAATTCCATCAGCTGACTTCTATCCTCTGGCGGGATCATTGTTCCTCGTCCCGTGGCCACAGCTGATCGAGCTTTTTTGAGAGCATCAGCAGTGTTGCCGCCTCCGAGAGAGCCTTCTCCTTCTTCTCCAATTCGCGTTGTAAGCGGCGATTCTGGCGAATCAGCTCCTGATTCTTACGCTGAAGTTCTCGCTGATCAGCCATGCTCGGAGCGCTGGGGCCATTGGCATCCTCGGCGGCCTGCCGCCAGCGGGCAAGCTGTTTGGGGTAGAGGCCCCGCTCACGGCAGAAGGCCCCGAGATCAGGGCCACTCAGGCCGGCCGCCTGGATCACAGCGGCCAGCTTGTCGAGAGCGCTCCACTGCTCTGGCGGCTTGGTGGTGGCTGGCACGAGCTGACCCTGCTTCTGCCACTGGCTGCGCCAGTTGTAGAGGGTCTGGGTCGTGATCCCGGTAGAGCGGGCGATCTCGGCCACGCTCTCCCGGTTTGGCGGGCTCATGCGCTGGCGGACTTGGTCCCGCACAGCGGTGTCATAGGTCGGTTTCATGGTCGTCGGTTTGGCCCCCTGGTGGATGGGTCAGACCGAGCGGACAACTTTCCTGACGCAGGGGGCAGGGTGAGGCCCAGGATCACCGCACCGAGCTGGGCGTGACGCTGGCCAAAACGCAGGGGAACCATCGTCTTGCGTTCCTCGGCGCTCACCTTGCGGATCAGGCTGGCCTTGAAGCCGAGGTAGCCCGAGTAGAGCATCAGGCCAAGCAGCACCCACATGAGCACTGGATGGACGAAATTCAGGGCGAAGGGCATGGTGCCAGGGCAAGGGAACTGGTCCGCGTCGGCGGCATCATCTGAAGTCTGGACAGGAGGCCCACGGGTGATCGGCAGGGATCCTGGAGATCGACAAGGGCCCGGATCACTCCAGGCCCCGGTTCGATGCTCAGACCGTTGAGCGAAGAGGGATCGACTGGGCGGGGGTCAAAGTCCCGCTAACCGATCGCCGGCGCGCTGAGCACCACGGGGGTGCTGGCGGTCGTGGCCAGATCGAGGGGGAAGTTGTGCACGTTGCGCTCATGCATCGCCTCGATGCCCAGACCGCCCCGATTGAGGATGTCGGCCCAGGTGTTCACCACCCGGCCCTGGTGATCCACGATCGAATGGTTGAAATTCAGGCCGTTGAGGTTGAACGAGAAGCTGGCCACGGACAGGGCCGCGAACCAGATGCCCACCACGGGCCAGGCCGCCAGGACAAAGTGCAGGCTGCGGCTGTTGTTGAAGGAGGCGTACTGGAAGATCAGCCGGCCGAAGTAACCGTGGGCCGCCACGATGTTGTAGGTCTCCTCCTCCTGGCCGAATTTGTAACCGCGGTTCTGGCTCTCGGTTTCCGTGGTCTCCCGCACCAGTGAGCTGGTGACGAGCGAGCCGTGCATGGCCGAGAACAGGCTGCCGCCGAACACGCCGGCCACGCCGAGCATGTGAAAGGGGTGCATGAGCACGTTGTGCTCGGCCTGGAGCACCAGCATGAAGTTGAAGGTGCCGGAGATGCCCAGAGGCATGCCGTCGGAGAAGGAACCCTGCCCGATCGAGTAGATCAGCAGAACGGCCGTGGCGGCGGCCACCGGTGCGGAATAGGCCACGGCGATCCAGGGGCGCATGCCGAGGCGGTAGCTGAGTTCCCACTCGCGGCCCATCCAGCAGAAGATGCCGATGAGGAAGTGAAAGATGATCAGCTGGTAGGGGCCGCCGTTGTAGAGCCATTCGTCGAGGCTGGAGGCGGCCCAGATCGGGTAGAAGTGCAGGCCGATGGCGTTGCTGGAGGGGACCACCGCGGCGGTGATGATGTTATTGCCGTAGAGAAGTCCCCCGGAGACCGGCTCGCGGATGCCGTCGATGTCGACGGGTGGAGCGCCGATGAAGGCGATCAGGAAGCAGCAGGTGGCGGCGAGCAGGGTGGGGATCATCAGCACACCGAACCAGCCCACGTAGAGGCGGTTCTCGGTGCTGGTCACCCAGTCCTTGAAACTGTTCCATGGATTGCCCCAGGAACGCTTGAGGATGGTTGTCGTCATGGCCAGGAATGAAGACGGGGCTGGGGAGAGCTGTGAAGGCGCGGGCGGCCCACAGTGGTGGACGACCAGCTGGACGCCGACTCTTCCCGATAAAACAGTAGCGTTGAAACCTTCTATGACGCGATAGGCGTTATGAGCATTTCTTCTCAAGGTGCTGGTGCGGGTTGCCGCCCTGCTCCTCACCGGTTGCATCGACCCAACTGGCGACCCGTCTTCGCCGCTGTTCTGCTTGCCCTGACCCTGATGGTTCTGCCGCTCCAGGCCCAGGCAGCAATCGATCCACAGCGCTGGACCCTCACGGATTCCTCGGGTCATTCCTGGGGCATGACCCTGTTTGAGCAGCCTGATCCCGCCTACCCAGCCGGCTGGCGCCTACGCCTGACGGCCCGCTCACCAGGACAGGTGGTGGATCACCAAAGGCCGCTGCTCCTGAGTGATGGCCTGGGCGGTGCCTGGAATCTGCCGAACCGCAGTGAGGAACTGGTGCGACAGGGGGAAGAGGTGATCCCCGAGGCCTCGGCCCAGTTCGACGCCCATGCCCTGGATCCCAGGCCCAGCGACGTGCTGCCCCTGCAACTGGAGGTGCCGACCGACAATCAACAGGGGACGACCTTGGTCATGCTGCAACCTGAAGTGGTGCAGGCGCTCCATGAGCTGCCACCGAGCCTGGCGACCTGATTGCCTTGGGCTTTCGCGCCATCGGTCCTCTCCCCCTGCATCCGTACGGCAAACCGCTGCTGGTCACCACTGTGGGGAACTGAATCCCCAGTCCTTCTCGCGGATCTCACACCCCAGCTTGACGGCTGCTGATGATCGGCAAGGCGGTGGGCATCGGTTCAGAGCTCAGCTTGGTGGGGGGTGGATCGCTCTGGGCGGTCGTCGCGGTCACCATTGGGGACTGCAAGGGGTCCAGCCCGCCTTGCGTTTCTCCTCCCAGAGCTTGAGGGCCTCAGCCCGGCTCAGCTCCCGGCGTGATTTCAGCATGGGGATCTCCTGATCGGGAAGCAACTCGCCGGTGGTGATCTCAAGCCGTTGCACCTGGCGCTCCCAGCGGGTCGGGCGAAAGCGCAGCACCTGGCGCCCGTCGCTGATCCAGCCTTCCTGCGGGGTCAGGGGGACTCGAGGTGATGGCCGGCTCATGCCTCCTTGAGGCGGGCCTCGATCAACCGGCAGCACTCCTGCACGTCGTTTGCGTTCTGTACTCCCTTGTCGAGCGAGCAGAAAAACTCCCGCCACAGCACCGGCACCGCCAGCAGGATCAGCGGCCTGCCGCCGTTGAGCGCGTGGGCGGCTTCCGAGGCCGTGCCGGGGCCACCTCCCCCGCAGACCACCACCACATCGGCGCTGAGCACGTTGATCACGTTGCGGGCCTTGCCCATGCCGGTGAACACGGCCAGATCAAGGTCCGCCGTTTTTTGCCTGTCATCACCGTTCCCTTCACCGGGCAACACCCCCACCACCAGGTGCCCCTCCACCCGAGCCGCGCCGCGACTGGCCGCTGCCATCACCCCCGCCGGCCGGCCACCGGTGAGCAGAACCCACCCCCGGGCGCTGATGCATTCCCCCAGCTCCTCGGCCAGACGCATGGCTGCAGCCGAGGCACCTTCCCCCGCACCCATCACGCCCACCACCGTTCGCCGGTTGCTCATGCCACCTCCGGTGCCCAGCCCCGCTGGCGCGTCATGTCATCGGTCCAACCCTGACAGCGGTGAGTGAGGTGCTCCCCGTGGGCCAGCAGTCCCTGGTGCAGCTGGCAGGTGAGCAGTGGGATGCAGTTAGGGCCGGCGTGATGGCGAAACCAGTGGCAGGTCATGCAGACCTTGCGACTACGGCTGTGGCGCAGCACCTCCGCATCGAGATATGACCACTCCTCGATGGAGGACTCCATGAACCCGGCATCTTCCGCGAGGGAGCGGCGCAGACGGACACCCATACCCCTGTACCCATGCGTACACCTGTACTAGCACGTTTGCTCTGACGGCCGCAGCGCTGATGGGCGCAGCGCCTCGATGCGGACCGGCAGCTCTTCGTAGCTGATGCCTTCCCCGTAGGCCCGAATCAGCGGTTGCATGCCGATCGATTTGCGTTCGGCATGCAGCCTTGCGGTGGGCACCACCCAAAACCGCCACTGGCTGAGGTTCTGCGGATCCACCAGCTCGGGGTCCTGCTCCGCCAACAGGCAGAAGACGTAGGCGGTGGCGACCCGCTGCTCGATCGGGAAGCTGATCACGCTTCGCCCCTCCTGCGGCCAGGACTGCACATAGGCCGCCGACTTCACCTCCAGGCTGATCGCGCCATCGGTCACGTCCACCTCGGCCCACTCGATGCGGTGCTCGCCGGGATCGAGCCCCAGGGCCCGGTGCACAAGCCACTCGGCATAGGCACCGCGGGTGCGGTTCTCCAGCAGGTGGCCGGAGTTCCAGCGGAGGAACCCGTTGAGGTCATTCATGGCCGGTTTGCTTCAGGACGCAAGGGCACAAAGATCCGATTGCCGTTCGCCTTGTTGGTGAACACGGCATTGCCCTGGACGAAGATCTGCCGCTCCCAGATCCCACCGAGCGAATCCCGGAGAGTGGAGAACGGGAAGCCCTGTTTCTCGAGGCGGTAGGTCATCGCCTTGCCGTCCTGCCAGACGATGCGCACCGTGCCATCCGGGGAGTGGGTATCGCGGCAGCCGATCGGCTGGTCGTTGAACGCGCAGGCCTTCCAGCCTTCGGCGCGGCCGATCATCACGAGACCACAGGTCAGCCAGCCGAGCGAGAGGACGGCACCGCCCAGGAGCATCCGCAGCATCGGTGGTGTCCACTCTCCTTGGAGTATCGCCACCCCGCCGGTTTTTCTCCCCCCGGAGGCCGGGAGACCTACGGCTAGGCCGCCACCTGCTGGTGCTGAACCAGGTAGGCCTCAATCCAGTCGTGATGGCGCTTCTGGAGGATCCGATCCGCGATGGAGGTGGCCTCCTCCGGCACCTGAAACCGCTTGCGGAAGGCCTTGGTGAAACCTTCGAGCACCGGCCGGGGCAGTCCGCGCAGGGTGGCGAGGATCTGGCGGGTGGTCGCCGGGTCGAGGGGGATGAGGCTGGGGTCGTGGCTGGCTTCCGCTGCGGCGGCTGGGGTCACTGGGGACGGGCTGCGCTGGATCGATCGTGCGCCGTTGCTGGCAGTGGCAGGCGGAGGAGCGCCGTTGTCCCCTGCCGAGTGGGTGACCTGCCGCTGCTATTTGTCGTAGAGCGCCAGGCCGAACGGGTTCCCGAAGGTCATCAGCGCCCGCTTCATGGCATCGGTTTCGGCCTCCTTGAGGGCCGATTCATGGGCCTGGCCCAGATCGGTGTCGATGCCGTGGCCGGCACCGCTGCCCTCACGGATCACTTGGGCCCCTGGCCCCTCACCGACGGTGATGCGGACCCGGGCGGTGTAGGTGACACCCCAGCCAGGCCTGGCCTCACGGCCCGTGCCCCTGGCACCGATGGGGCGCTCGGACTGGTTCACGCAGCGGACCTCGATGGTTTCCCGCTGCCAGCCATCGAACCCGAAGATCCGATTGGCTTCCGCGATCACCTGCCACCCCTCCAGGTAGCTGACCTTGGAGCGACCCTGCTCGCGTTGGCGCACCTTGGCGCGATCGAGGGGGGCGGAGAGGCAGGCGATCTGTTCGGTGGAGAAGGTGCACGTCATGGCTTCGAGGGGTTAGTGGGAACGGGGACCGGAATTAGTGGGCGGAGGTTTCAGGCGGCAGTGGCTCGATCAGTACCCAGCAGGGCGGCTCGCTGCAGTGGAAGTGATCCGGCGAGGGCCTGCGGCCCGGCTTACGGGTGATCGGCACCACCCAGCTGCTCAGCCGTGTGGACCAGATGTGGCCCCTGGGCCGTGGGCTGGTGGGTGTGGTGGTGGAGCTGGAGCTGGCGCTGCCGTAGGTGGAGAGATTCATGGGTTCTGGTGATCTGGTGATGGCTCTGAATGGATGACCTGGGCCCGCCCCTGCAGCAGGCCCATAACGAGGGGGCACTGCCCCCTCAGTGGATGCGCCAGGAGCGGCGGGAGAGGAGCTGGGCGCCAGGGATCTGCTGGCCGGCCTTGAGGGCTTCCTTGATGGCGGCCTTATCGGGCTGGGTGGTGGTTTTCACCGTCAACCACTCGGGAGCCAGGGCCTGCTCGTCCTCGATCTCAACGGCCTGGGACTTGCGGCTGCTGAGCTCGTGATTCGGGAACAAGAAGCGGGTGGCCGAGGGCTGCAGGCGGGTGAGCACCAGCACCAGCGATTCCTCCAGGGCATCAGCCCGGCTCCCATCGGAGCGCGACAGCTCGGTGAGCCGCTTGGCCTGCTGCTGGCGGTAGGCAGCCTGGCCGCGCAGGTGCTTGATCACCCAGCAGGTGGCATCGGCCTTGGCGGCGAGGGCCTGTTTGTTGCCCTCCTCGGCCAGCAGGGCGGCCTCCAGATCAGAGAGGGCCTGGGCACGGGAGTTGTCGTCGTCGGCTTCCAGCTGTTGGGCCAGCTGGCTGATGGCGGTGGTGAGCTCCTGGGCCTCGATGCCCAGCTGCCAGAGGGAACCGGAACGATGCAGGGTGCAGGCCGGCCCGGCGGCCTGGGGGAGAGCTGGGGAGAGAGGAGCGGCGGGGGCAGTGAGAACGGCCATGGGGTGGTGAATGGGGATGAGGGACAAGAAGAACGGAGGCGGCGATTGCCGCTCAGGCGGCCAGGGGCTCCGGAGAGAACGGCGGCTGCACTTCCATCACCACCACCGGCACCGGCGAACGGAAGGAGCAGCGGCGGGCCTGCTGAACCAGCGAGGCCGTGCCAGGCCCGCCGGGGAAGGCGATCACCAGCACCGAGGCGCTGGATGCTGGGGAGGTGAGGGCCTGGGCTTCCACCAGGGCCTGCTCAAGCAGAAGGCGATTGCGGATGGGGCCGGCACTGCGGCCATAGCGGCGCCAATCAGCAGCGAGGGACTGGACCCGCCAGCCGAGCTGATGGGCAGCGCGGCCGATGGCGCGATCAGCGCCACGGGCTCCGCCATGGAGCAGCAGATGGACAGGCCGGCCACCGCTGCGCTGGAGCAAGGCGGAGGCGATGAGCTCCTGGGGCCAGACGAGATCACGGCCACCGGCAGCGACGATGACGACAGCTCGAGGCGCCAGCACCGGCGGCGGCAACAGGCCAGGGAGAGGCAATGCAGCGGCCTGGGCCACTGCAGCAGAGGACAAGCTCATTGGCTTCAGAGCAAACGAACGGGGCAAGTTGTCCGAGGATTTCGTTGCCGCAGGCGATGGGCTCGTGGCCTTTGGCGCAGTCCTTATTCTACCAGTACAAACGCACTGCTCAGCAGGTAGAACGACTACGGGGCAGCGGATCTGCGCAAAGCAAAGCCATGCGCAGGCGAACTTGAAAGCTGATAAGCAAGACCACCAGATTCAGTACTGACTGCCCAGCTGGCCGCGCAGTCGCGCGAGGAGACTTGGGGCCTCATTCCAGCCCCATCAACGCGGGCGAATGCCCGGCCACCGCAGCCGCGGGAGAGCGGCCCTGCCCACCACCCCCACATCGGCCCCGGAGCGGAGGGCGGCGGCTGGCCGATGCACGCCACGGCGCAGCCGTGGCACGCTGAAGGACGGCCGTCGCCGACCGGAGCCCTGCGGTGTCTGCTCAGCCCCAGGGAACGTCCAGGAACTCCACCAGCAGCACGCCCCGGTGGGTGCCAAGGATTCTCACTAGCCCTGCCTTGGCAGCACGTTCCATACCGGGACGTTCCTTGCGCACCTGCTCGGCGGTGGCCAGCACCCGCACCCAGCCGCCGGTCATGAAGTCCTCGCTGCCTGTCTCAAAGGCCTGCAGCCGCCGGTGCTGGTTGCTGTTGCGTTCGTAGTACAGGCCCCCGCTGGTGGGGTCCGTCCCCTCTGCCCAGACCTGATCGACCATCAGCTTCCCGATCGCCAGTGGGTCCTGCGTCGCTGCGTCAATGGCCTCGCCATCGAGCACCAGCGGGTTGCCCGGGTCGTCACGGTTGTCAGAAACGATCAATCGGTGGCCCATGACCGGGTTCTGCTCAGCCCCTTGCTGTCGCGTGATCTCGCTGCATCGGGTGATCCGGCGATGTCGCTTCTCAGTCTGGCTGCGGAACAGATATCAGCCCCAACCTGCTCCCATCAGCAGCCTCTCCTGTACCCGCTGGACCGCGCCTCAAGCTGGTGCCACAGCGCTCATGCCGCCGCTGCCAGTGCCGGAACGACAGGGATCTGGAGTCTCCAACTCCGTCCATCCATCACAGACCGTGAATGGCGGTATAAAAGACGGTATAGATAGAACCGCTTACCGTCCCAAGCCTTCCTACAGCAGTCGATCCCGTCCGATGTGCACGGACACCCTCTCCGTTGACAGATCAGAGATCAGAGCGGTGAGACCCCGTTTGATCCCCTCACGGCCTCATTGAAAGGGCGCCCCGTGTCGAGCGCCCTTGGGCCGGTTGCAGGGTCTCGGCTCGCGCTGCCCTGGTCGTGGCCTCTGATTCATTAATAGAACCGTCTGGCCGTGGTGTCAGTACGGCAAACCTCACTCCTGGGCCATCGCCTCACCGCCGGGGCTGAGTGGGTCTCCAGCTCTCCTGTGGGGTCAGGGGACCTGAGCTGATGGCCGGCTCTCATGCCTCTCTGAGTCGTGCCTCGATCAGGCGGCAGCACTCCTGCACGGCGCTCGCGCTCTCCACCCCCTCACCGAGCGAGCAGAAGAACTCCCGCCACAGCTCCGGCACTGCCAGCAGAATCAGCGGCCTGCCACCGTTGAGCGCATGGGCGGCTTCCGAGGCCGTGCCGGGGCCACCGCCCCCGCAGACCACCACCACATCGGCGCTGAGCACGTTGATCACGTTGCGGGCCTTGCCCATGCCGGTGAAGACGGCCAGATCCAGGTCCGCCGTGTTTTGCCTGTCGTTGTCGGTCCCTTCACCGGGCAACACCCCCAACACCAGGTGCCCCTCCACCCGAGCCGCGCCGCGGCTGGCGGCCGCCATCACCCCCGCCGGCCGGCCACCCGTGAGCAGCACCCACCCCCGGGCGCTGATGCACGCTCCCAGCTCCTCGGCCAGACCCATGGCGGCTGCCGAGGCTCCCTCTCCGGCACCCATCACACCCACCACCGTTCGCCGGCTGCTCATCTCACCTCCAGGCACCAGCCCCGCCGGCGCGTCATGTCGTCACTCCAACCCTGGCAGCGGTGAGCAGAGGCATGGCGTGGACCCCGATCCGGTGCCGATCTGCAGCGCCGTACCGGCGTTGGCTGGTTTCACGATCCAACTCACGCTAAGCCGCGGGCTCAGCTGGATACGGTTGCAGCAGAGACAGGCGAAATCGATGCTCGGCGAGCTGGTGCTGGCCATCGGACTCCCCCTGGCCCTGCTGCTGCTGGCGATTCTTGCGCTGGAGCGGTGGGGCGATGGTCTGCCCCCCTGGCTGCGGAGTCTCTCGCAGCGGCCCTCGATGCTGTGGAACACCGGAGTCGGACTGATCATCGGCCTGTCGCTGCTGCGCTGGTTGCTGCAGCGCTGAGGTGGACGCGATGGTGGGTGTACACAACAAGACCCCCAGGCAGGGCCCGGGGGTTCGCGGTGGCTGGCGCCTGGGCGCGGAAGGTCAGAAACAGAACGGCAGAAACTTGGTGCGGCAGGCGACGTACCCGTCCACAAGGGGTCCGAGGCCGATCTGGTGGGCGATGCCGAAGCCTGTGAGGCCCTCGACCACCACCCCGATCACCAGGCCCAGCATGGCGGCGCGGCCATTGAAGAGCTCGGCGTGCTTGAGCTGATCCAGATGGATCTGCCGTTCGGTGGGCTCCTGGAAGCGCGTCCCGTCGGCTGGCGTGTTGGTCATGGGTCTCCAGATGTGGGTGAGTGGGGTTGAGGGGTCAGTCCGCGAGATCGGGTTGAAGCAGGGCTCCGGCCAGCCATGCGCTCAGAAGGACGACAGTGAGAGTGGCGATCATCGTGTCTACTGAGCCAGGTCGCTGGGACGACTGAGCAGGTAGGTCACCATGCCGGTCAGAACAACCACAAGGGCGATGACGGCGGCTGTGGCTGCGGTGTAGTCGGTGCTCATGGTGTTCAGCCCAGTCCGATCTGGGAGAGGATGCCCTGACCGGTGAGCAGCTCGGTGCCGAGGCCGATCACGAAGCCGAGCATGGCGAGTCGGCCATTCCAGGTTTCGGCGAAGGCGACGAACCCGAAGCGGGAAGCGGAGTCAGTCATGCGTGTTTCGGATTGTTTCGCTAACTGTAACAGACTGTAAAGCTCGCTGTGGATCCCGGGCGGCCCTGAGGCCATGAACAGGTCCGGTGCAGCGCTCGCGGCTGAACAACGTCGACTGGAGCGCGAGCCTGAGACGTTTGATGAACCCTGGCGAACGCAGCGGCGTTTTCCGAGGTCCGTCAACACCACGCGATCACTGATCGAATCGGGATCTGTCGCTGCCTGCTGGGGCGCCTGCGGAGCGCAGAGGGGAACGAACGGCGCGTCTGAGAGGTGGCCATGACGCATGGGGCCAGGTCCGCGTCTGTTCCCGAACGAATCCGTGAGCGCACCGTTCGTGAGCATGAACGATGAACACACGGATCAGCAGGGCCATGCGGATACGACGCCTGCAGGTGTAGTCAGGACTACCAGATATTGAGCCACTTAACCGGCTGTCCAGTTGCCCATCATATAACGATCACGTTGAAGATCGCCGGATGGTGAGCGCTTCGCAACAGAAATGAGCGAATGACAATAAGATTCTTTGCGCTGCTTGGCAGAAGAAGAAATTGGCGCAGATAGTGATAATCTGCGTGGTGAGTTTTGATCCGAATATGAATGTGGCCAATTCGTCAGTCGTGCTTGACGAGCAAGTTCTTGATAAAATGAAGCTCATCATTGAGGATCTTCTGCAACTGGAAGGAACAGAGGAAATCACCGAGAACTCCCGTCTCAAAGAAGACCTGGGTATCGACTCCCTGGGTTTTGTTGATTTCATTGTGGTGGTCGAGGAGAACTTTGCGGTGCGCTTCCCTTCGACCGTCAACCCTGCAGACCTTCAGACCCTCGGCGATGCTGTCAAGCTCATCATGGAACTCAGTACGGAGCAAAAATGAACAATAACGACCAGATGGTGCTGGAAGACAACGAGACTCTGGAGCACTTCTTTACGATCGGCAGAAGCCTCTGGCCTGATCTCAAAGAGATCAAGAAAGGACTGGCTCTGGATAAAAGCAAGGTTCCTGACAAGGTGATTTCATTCATGCGCAGTACGTGCATGAATGAATACGGGATTGCGCACTATGTGAAGGCTTACTACCGTTCCTACGGAGACAACTACAGGATGTCCGTATGGGCCACCCTGTGGGGCGGCGAGGAGTACCTGCACTATCTGGTGCTGAGGCAGTGCCTCAAGGCGCTGGATGCGGACATCACCACTGATGAATACATCGGGCTGGAGAAGGGCAGCTATGAAGGCAACAGCGAGCAGTATCTGGATGAGATGCAGGTCAGCCCTCACATCAGTCGGCACGTGCAGCAGATGGTGTACAATGTCTTACAAGAATACTCGGCTTATGTTGCTTACAACAGTGTAAGCGAAGCTGTCGAAGATCCGCGGCTTGCCGATATCCTACGGCGCATGGCCAACGACGAGATGCGTCACTGCAGCTTCTTTCAGATCGCTCTCAAGGAGTACGTCAAAACGGCCAGCCCAGAAGAAACGGCTTGCATCTGGCCTCAGTTCAAAGCCATCTGGAACAATTTCTCAATGCCTCAGGAGCACATTGAGATGTTTGAAGAAAAAGGATATGCCACCGACCTCTACATCAGCTTCTGGGAGCCGAAGTGGAGATCGAAGATGGCGATCGACCTCACTCATTACTTCAAACAGTTCCGGGTTCCCAGCGCGGTGATCGCTTAGGGGGAATGCTGCCCATGACGAACGATGCCCTCTACGACAAGATCTTCAAGCAGCTTGAGCCCGTCAGGTGGACATTGAAGAGTATCGCCTTTGACGCAATCGATCACTCTCTCATCAATGAGGCAGAGATCGAGCATGTCAGGGTCAACTGCTGCTATGAGCTGTCATCTCTTTACGCCACGCGGATGTTTCTCCGCGATTTCAAGCACATGCCTGACTTCTGTCAGTTCATGAGTGTTTGGTATTACGAAGAGATGAAGCACTATCTGGTGCTGCGTGAGTACCTCAAACAGTTCGGCTCCGAGCCGTCCGAAGACGACATCAAGCAGCTTGATGTCGAGCTGGCGCCGGCGCCATGGACGAGCACCCTGGCCATGCACTTCTGCGGTGAACTGAGGCTGGGGATGTGGTACGAACGCTGGAGTGGAGTCTTCAGGGAGCCGATCCTCAAGCAGGTTTATCATCTCATCAGTCAGGATGAGTATCGGCACGCAAACTGCTACAAGCTGTTCATGCTTGAAGCTGTTAAACGAGAGCCTGCTGTATTGACCGACTTCCTGCAGATGTCAAAATGGATGATCTACAATCCTACAGGTGATAAACATCCAACAACGCTGCGCCTGAACGGCCCTGATACGGATTCTGTTAAGGATCTGATCCCCAATCATGAGAAATTCGAAAGAATGATTATTGAGACGATCTCTCCAGAAGATGAACAGAGGCTCAGCGACGGGATCCTCTCTGTCCTCTCCGACATGACGGGGACGAAGCTGGAATCCTTGCCTCAGCTGGCTAGATTCATTCGTGCTGGTCAGAAGCAAGTTTCAGTGGAACCAGTCAATGCTTGAGTCAACACCGGTCCGTGACAGCGGGGTTCACTACAACAACGATCCGAGACTGTTTGAGCTGTTTCTGGACTCGAATCTCAACTACTCCTCAGGGGTATTTTGTGCCGACGATGAGACTCTGGATCAGGCTCAGATCAATAAGATGCAAGGCATAGCTGCCTCACTAGGCATCAAGGAGGGCCAGAGAATTCTTGATGTGGGCTGCGGTTGGAGTGGGCCGGCTGTCTACTTCGCGGAACACTATGGCTGCCATATCACAGGGGTGAACCTCAGTGCTGCCCAGCGAGCTTACGGTCTCAACCGTGCTGCCCAACATGGGGTTGATGGCCGAGTTCAGATTGAGGTCAAGAATGTTCTGGACCTTGACTATCCAGCAGCATCATTTGACAGCATCATGTTTCTGGAAAGTATTATCCATATGCCTGAAAAGGAAGCCATATTCAGGAGCTGCCATGATCTGCTGAGGCCGGGCGGGAAGATCTTCATCCAGGAAAGTCATTATGATCGGGCGTCCATGCGTGGGCGTTATCTGAGTGATCGAGGTGCTACGGAAGTCGATCGTTCGTTTGGAAACACCATGGACATGGTGACCGGAGGAGAGATGCTTTGCCTCCTGGAATCTGCCGAGTTGATTCCATTGGCTCTGCAGGACATCAGCATGGACTACGTCAGGACCCTGTCGCTGTGGTTGCAGAACATCGATCGGCACGCCGAGCCGATGATGGAGCTTTCCCGGGATGCCTATCTGATGCTGCGCCGCTACCTGATGATCGCACTCAACACGTACCGAGAGGGTGGCACCGTCTGCTATCAGATCACAGCATCGAAACGCTGAACGTTGTGAGCATGAGCGGTGATCTCAACTCCATCATCAGGTATCGAGCTGAGTACCAACCCTCCGACATAGCCCTCCAGATCATCGGAGAGCCCAAGGAGCCCTACACGATCCTCAGCTATGCCGATCTGCTCGGGTGTGCTCAACTCGGCTGGGCTCGTCTGCAGAACAGTGGCATCAGGACTGGAGATCGGATCATCCTCAGCCTGCCCACGGGCAGGGAGTTGATCACAGCACTCCTGGGGGCGTTCTGGGGAGGTGTCACACCGACGATCATGGCTCCACTGCAGAAGGATTTTCAATCTCAGTGCAGTCAGCGCCTGGCGATCCTGAATACTCGTGCTGTCGTCACTGACCTGAGCGTTGAGATTCCAGACCTGTTGGTTCTTCCTTCGAGTGTCTTCAGCGGCGTCGATGACCAGGCCTCTGAGCCGGCTGTTTTCGATGGGCATGCCTACATCCAATTCAGCTCAGGTTCAACAGGCAGCGCCAAAGGAATAGCCTTGGAATGGTCGGCCATCACCAGTAATCTTCAGAGCATGGCCGATAGACTCTCGCCTGAGAGCCTGGCAAGAAGTTGTTCGTGGCTTCCTATGTATCACGACATGGGTCTGTTCGGTGGACTGCTTCTTCCGCTCTATGTCGGTGGTTCCTGCCATCTGATGGATTCGGCTCAGTTCAGGCGAAATCCCCTGCGCTGGATGCGGATCCTTTCCGAAGCCCAGTCCACCCTCTCGGTGGCCCCTCCCTCGGCCCTTCTGGCGGTCATCCGATTGCTGAAGCGCAGCAGGGATCTGTCCCTGGACCTGAGTTCACTGGTTCGATTCGTGGTGGGAGCTGAACTGGTGTCCCATCAGCTGATCGAGGCCTACAATGAGGTCCTGGTCCAGCAGCATTCAGCCAGGCCCGAAGCACTGAAACCCGTCTATGGTCTGGCTGAATCAACCCTGGCCGTCACAATTCCCCACGATCAGAAGAAGCCGCTGATCGACTGGATCGATCCGGATGTTCTGATGTCCGCTGGGATCGCCAGACGATCAGACCCTGCAGCGGGCAACCGCTTTGCCGTCGTTTCGACAGGCCCGGCCGTCCAGGGCCAGGAGATCACGATCCGCGATGCGGCCGGACAGATCCTGCCGGATCGCACCGTCGGGAATGTATGGATCAGGAGTCCATCCCTGATGAGTGGTCTTTACAACCAGGAGGGCTTTGTGGCCCACGCTGGGGAGTGGCTGGATACGGGGGATCGTGCCTATATCAGCTCAGGGCAGCTGTACATCATCGGCAGAGAAAAAGATATCATCATCAAACATGGCAGGAATCTTTATCCAGACACCATTGAACAGATTGCCCTGCTGCAGGCTGGAGTCCGACGGGCCATCGCATTGGGCATCTACGACTCCGATCTCTCCAGCGAACGCCTGATTCTGCTCGTCGAGTTCAAGGAGTCTTCCGCTCAGTCCAGAGACAAGGTACGGCTTGCGATCAGGTCCGATCTGATTGCCTGCGGCTATGAGGTCGACGAGATTCATCTGGTTGATCGCCAGGCTCTGCCGATCACGACCAGCGGCAAGCCAAGACGGGCCGAAGCCAAGGCCATGTTCCAGCGGGGTGATCTCGCATCGCGTCAACGTCAGATCGGCAAGCGATGAACCAGATCTCGAGCCATGGCCAGGCCACCCCGACGACCCTGGTGACCTGCCTGCAGCACTGGGCTGAGTCACGGCCGGATGCCATGGCGTTCGACTTTCTCCCCTCTCACGGAGAGGCGGCAGCGGACACGATCACCTACGCCCAGCTTCACTCCCGCGTCGTCTCCAGTGGTGAAGGCCTGAAGGCGCTTCTGCCTCCAGGCGAACGGATCGTCCTGATGTTCCCGGCTGGAACGAGCTTTCTGCACGCCCTCCTGGCCTGTTTCTATGCCGGAGTGATCGCCGTGCCTGTCGTGACCCCTCACCACAGGCGCAGCCTTCCCAGGCTCAGCCGTGTGCTGACGGACAGTGGGGCGCGGCATCTGCTCACGACTCAGGCCACGTTGAACCGCCGGAGAGAACTTCTGGACGGCCTGGTGGATCAACCTCACTGGCTGACGATCGAAAGCCTTGAGGTGGCAGGCTCCGGCTGGTCTCCCGTGACCAACAACACCAGGATTGCCTTCATTCAGTACACCTCCGGGTCGACAGGTGAGCCCAAAGGTGTCGTCCTGTCGCATGAGAACCTGATCTCCAATATCAGTCTGATTGCCTCTGCCCGCGTTTCCGGCAACAGCCACAGGCTGGTGTGCTGGTTACCGGCCTTCCATGACTGGGGCCTGATCGGTTTTCTTCTGCATGCACTCTATTCAGGAACACCTTGCACGTTCATGGATCCGCTCTCGTTCCTGGAGCGTCCGCTGCGCTGGCTCGAGGCGATCAGCCGGACCAGAGCAACCTTCAGTGGCGGGCCCAACTTTGCCTACCAACGCTGCATCCGATCCATCCCCCCCGAGGACCGGCTCCACCTCGACCTCTCCTGCTGGGAGTCTGCCCTGGTGGGAGCCGAGCCTGTCTATGCCGACACCCTCAGGGAGTTTGCCGAGGCCTTCGCCGTCTCAGGGTTCCGGTCCAGTGCGTTCGTGCCCTGTTATGGCCTGGCCGAGAACACACTCTGGGTCTCGGGAACGATCGAACAGACGGAGCCTACTCTGCTCCATCTTGATACCAGGCAGCTTCGTGAGCATCGCGTCGTGCCCGTGAGGGGCGAGGAGCCAGGCACCACGCTGGTCGGCTGCGGCAGAGTCGTTCGCAACCATCACGTCCTCATCGTTGACCCGGACACTCTTCTGCAGTGTCAGCCTGATCGTGTCGGGGAAGTATGGGTTTCCGGCCCCAGTGTGGCGCAGGGCTACTGGCGGAACCAGAGGAACTCTCAGCAGGCCTTTGATGCCTATCTCGCTGACACGAATCAGGGGCCATACCTGCGCACGGGTGATCTGGGATTCATGCATGATGGCCAGGTTTTCATTACCGGCAGATTGAAAGATCTGCTGATCATTGCCGGTCGTAATTTCTACCCTCAGGACATTGAGCGTAGTATCGAAACCTGTCATCCCGATATCAGGCCTGGCCACTGCGCGGCCTTCAGCGTGGAATCGGATCGTCAGGAGCACCTGGTGGTGATGCAGGAGGTGGCGCTGGGCCGCCGGCCGGATCTGGACGCCTTCATCGGCTCGATCCAGATGGCGATCATGCAAGGCCATGGCCTCTCCGCCGGAGCCATCCTGGCGGTGCGGCCAGGCACGATTCCCCTCACGTCCAGTGGAAAGATCAGGCGCAGCGCCTGCCGGGATCTGTTCTGGTCGCGCCAGCCTGCACCACTGGCGCTCTGGCAGAACGCCAGCCTGCAGACCGGCTTCGGGGCCGGCCGCTGATGCAGGCCTGCCTGCGCGGACGCACTCGACCTGCGGGACTCAGCTCTGGGCTGTCCGCTTCTGACGCAGGCTGCGGATGGCGTCCCGTTCCGTCTTCATGCAAGTCCGGAGATCGGCTTGCGCCCTGGCCGCCTGGAGGCACGAGCGGGTCGAGGCATTGATCTCGAGCAGCCTGGACTGCTGCTGGGAGAACCGTTGCTGTTGCTGGGCCTCAGCCCTGTCAGCACCGATCAGAAGAGTGGTGGCCAGGATCAGCATCGACCCCCCGGCAACCAGGCCTGGGTGGAGAGTCCTGCCAGGCATCCAGAGAGCACGGACCATCGTGGGACGCAGAACGAATGACGTGATCATTGCGCAACCGGCGCCGGAGGCTCTGCGCAGCCGGCTGCGCCTGTCTCGAGCAAATCCACTGGGGTTGGTGGGATCAGCTCAGTCGATGGAGAGGGATCATGAGAAGGCGCCCCATGGGGGGGCGCCTTTGCACGGGTTGCGGGTGATCACCCTGGCAGTTGGGGTGCACCCGGTCGGGT
This sequence comes from Synechococcus sp. CBW1107, assembly GCF_015841355.1. Classification (NCBI taxonomy): domain Bacteria; kingdom Bacillati; phylum Cyanobacteriota; class Cyanophyceae; order Synechococcales; family Synechococcaceae; genus Synechococcus; species Synechococcus sp. CBW1107. Next base: position 767,536 of record NZ_CP064908.1, on the reverse strand, counting down.
GTCTGGGTTCCAGCGGTCAGCCTGTCCTGAGCCTGGCAGGTAAGGATCCGGTCACGCCTCTGGGGAGAGATGCTCGGGGCTTGACCTCCGCAGTTGTGACCGTTGCCCGGGTTATGCAGCCCGGGATTGCAATGGACGGGAACCGGACATGGCATGTGGCTCAACACCTACGGGGTGGCGTACTCGCCGCGCCACCGAGGCGACGTTCAACAGCAACTGCACCTCCTTGGCGTACACCGGCTCTGGCGAACCCCTGGCCGGACTCTTCTGGAGGGAAAGGCCGGGTTGGCTCCCAGGCCTCCCCTCAACTTCAAGTTACGCCTTCCGGCAGTCGGAGAACGCCTCACGGAGTACCTGTTCCCGTACAACCCGTTCCGCTGCCGGCCGGGGCTGATGGCGGCAGAGGTGGGTCGGTTGGAGGTGGATGGGTTCGGGACTTCCTCCATGCCAGGACTGGCATGCTGCGAACAGCTGAACCAGGTTGGGGTCATGGCGCCGAGCGCTCTGCTTGATTCGCCTGCGGAGACCTGATCATGTGGCGTCAGCTGAGTGACCGGCTTCAGGACTTGGGCTTTTCCTGGGAGGGCCTGCGCGACAACCGCCATGGGGAGTGGTGGCTCCTGGCGCAGATGCTGCTGATCGCCGCCCACTGGCTGCCGCCCACGCCTCCCCCGGCCTCCCTGGGGATTCACTGGCCCCTGGCCATGCGCCTGATCGGAGCGACCACCCTGCTGGTGGGTCTGGTCCTTGGCGCGCAGGGGGCACGCAATCTGGGGGCCAGCCTCAGCCCCCTGCCGGAACCGATCCCCGGCGCCGCTCTGGTGACGGAGGGGGCCTACGGGCGCTGTCGCCATCCGCTCTACCAGGCGTTACTGATCTGCTCCCTCGGTGTGGCCATGGCGCTGGGCAGCCTGCTGCACCTCGGGCTGCTTCTGGCCCTCGCGGCGGTTCTTGGCCACAAGGCGCGGCGGGAGGAAGCCCGGCTCTGCGAGGCCCATCCCGACTACGCGGCCTACCGGACCTCCACCGCGGCGATCGTTCCCTTCCTTCCCTGGCTCGACTGGCGCTCGGCCTGAAGGTCCTGCTGCACCAGCCCGGCCCTGGGTCAGATCAGCCGGGAGCCGCTGGGGCACTGCCGTTGCTGGGGGTCGAACACCGCCGCGATCAGGCGGATCAGCCAGCGCCCCTCCATCGTCACGCTGAATCCGTTGCGCTCCAGGCGGAGCAGGCCGTCGGCCGCCAGAGCCTCCAGCTCGCGCCATTCCCCCGCGAAGCATCGGGGTCCATCCAGGGCGGCCTCGCCTTCGAGGTCGTCGAAGTCGATCCGGAAGTTGGCCATCAGCTGCTGGATGATCCGGCGCCGCAGCAGTACCTCCGGGTCGTTCACCACCAGCCCCCGCTCCACCGGCAGCACGCCGGCCTCGAGGCTGGCGTAGTAGGCCCTGAGATCCCGCAGGTTCTGGCTGAACAGGGTGGGGTACTGGCTGATCGCTGTGACGCCGATGGCCATCAGATCCAGCTCGCCGCCGGTGGTGTAGCCCTGAAAATTGCGGTGCAGCCGGCCCTCCCGCGCCGCCACCGCCAGGCTGTCGCCGGCCAGGGCGAAGTGATCCATGCCGATGGCGTCGTACTTGCAGCGGGTGAAGGCGTCGTAGGCGGCCTGAAGCATCTGCAGCCGCTCCCGTTGGCTGGGCAGATCGTCGGCGGCGATGCGGCGCTGCAAGGGCAGCTGACGGGGGAGGTAGGCGAAGCTGAACAGCGACACCCGATCCGGACGCAGCTCCTCCACCAGGGCGATCGTGGTGGCGAAGCGTCCGGGGGTCTGCAGGGGAAGCCCGCAGATCAGATCCACGTTCACGCTCTCGAATCCCGCCTCCCGCATCCAGGCCATCGCCCGCCGCAGCTGATCCACCGGCACGATCCGGTTCACTGCCGCCTGCACCTCGGGATCGGCATCCTGGATGCCGAAGCTGATGCGGTTGAAGCCCAGCCGGCGCAGGCCCAGCACCTCTTCGCGGGTGAGGAACTCCGGGTTCACCTCGATCGAGGCCTCCAGGTCGGGGGCCAGATCGAAGTGGTGGTCGATCAGCGCCCACAGATCCGCCTGCTCGTCGACGCTCAGGTAGTTGGGGGTGCCGCCGCCCCAGTGCAGCTGTCCGAGCCTCCGGCGCTGAGTGGAGGCCTGCTGGATCAGCTCCAGCTCCCGGGCCAGGGCCCGCAGGTAGGGCCCCACCACCTTGGATCCGGCCTGGGTGGTGATGCGGTTGCAGCCGCAGTACCAGCAGGCATGGCGGCAGAAGGGGATGTGCACGTAGAGGGAGAGATCCTCATCGCTGGGGCGCGCCAGCTCGGCCGCCAGCTCGCTGGCCCCCACTCCGGTGTGGAAGCTCGCGGCGGTGGGGTAGCTGGTGTAGCGGGGGACCGGCTTGTCGTGCTTGAGCAGCAGCTGCAGCGGATCGAGGCGAACGGGTGCGGTGGTGGGCATGGAGGCGATCGGGTGGGAGGCCGGGTCGACGGCTTGGACGCAGGGGGATGGGCTGTGGATTTCTGGGGTGTCAGGCTTCGGCCAGGCTGCCCAGCTCACCCAGTTCGGCCAGCAGGCGCTGGGTGTCGTGAAAGGCGATCACGGCCTCCTCGAGCAGCTCGGCCTCTTCCGCCGCGCTGAGCTCGAGCTGCTCGAACCCGGCGTGCAGGGCGGCCTTGAGCTCGGGAATCGGCCGATCGAAGCTCCAGAAGCTCACTCCCGGCAGGCCGTGGGCGGCCAGGATCGCGTTGGCCTGCACCGCCAGCTGCTGGCCGCCGGAGAGGTCGCCGCCGTAGCGCACGTACACATGGGCCAGGAAGCGATGGGGCGCCTGCCGGGCCAGGCTGCGCAGGTGCTCCAGCCACAGGGCCGCGGCGGCGGAGGGCGGTGTGGGCGGGGCCACCTCCAGGGCGGCCGCGTCGGCGGCCAGGGCGGCACCCCGGGCCAGCTGGGCCCAGGGGAGATCGGCGGCGCCCAGGGCGGCGGCCAGCTCCGGGCCCCGCTGCTCGATCAGGGCGTAGCCCGGACCCAGGGCGCGGATCAGGGCCGCCAGCTGCAGCGGACTGGCCTGGCCGTCGAGCAGGGCGCGGGAGAAGGCCATGCCCTCGGCCTGGTGGTGGGCGGCGCCGATGCGGGCGTGCAGGCGCCGCACCCGCGGGCCGAAACCCTTGCGGGCGGCCACATCGGCGCTGCTGGCGTGGTCGGAGATCGGGGCGGGGAGCGTGGTGGTCATGACGATCGCGAGCGAGCGTGGGCGGCCTGTCGGTCCAGTCGGGCCAACCGGTCCAGCCGGGTCAACTGTGGCACGTTATCGCGCTAGCGTTATGTCGTAGTTCTCGCGTTGCGGATTCGTTGCATCGCCCATGACCATGGCCGCCGTCCCCTTCCAGCCCTGTGAGCCCCCAAGCCCGGAGTTCTGCCTCTGTTGCTGGCGCCGCTGGCGCTCGAGGTGGCCAGGAGTCGGGGCGTCAGGGCTGCCGCACAGAGGTGTCCGGCACGACAGCACGCCCCCTTGAGCACTTCACAATGAGGGTGGAGCATGAACCATCCGGGTGATCTGAGCCCGCCCATCGCCAGTCTCCAACCGTCTTGTCTGTCGCTCCCCTGTCGTCCAGGGAACTCACGCCATGACCCTCAGCCCTCTCAGGGGCCCCCTTCATGGGGCCCTGCTCGATCGGCTCCGGCGCTGGCTCGATGGCATCGGCCCGCGTCGCGCCTCCGTCGCCCGCCTGCTGGTGTGGTTGATCCCGGCCCGCTGCCCCTTCGAGCGCGACGTGGTGATCGCCGGCCGCAAGATCCTGCACATCCCGCCTCTGTGCAAGATCAACCCTCTGTTCGAGGAAGTGGCGGCGCTGCGCTTCCGCGCGCTCTGCCTTCTGGAAAGCCAGCAGGCTTCAGCCCAGGGCGGGCCCGACGCCCGCTCCTGAGCCGGCGGCACCCCCACGCCGGTTCAGGGAGCCAGGCGCTCGAGGATCCAGCCTTCAGCGTCGGCGTTCCGGTAACGAAAGCGATCATGCAGGCGGTTCTCGCGGCCCTGCCAGAACTCGACTTCGAACGGCACCACCCGGATGCCGCCCCAGGAGGAGGGCAGCGGCACCTCACCGGCGGCGAAGCGCCGTTGCATCTCCTCCCATTGCATCTCCAGGATCTGCCGGGAGCTGATCACCGAGCTCTGCTGCGACACCCAGGCCCCCAGGCGACTGCCGAGGGGCCGGGAGGCGAAGTAGGCCAGCGACTCGGCTGTGGAGATCCGCTCGGCCCGGCCCAGGATTCCCACCTGACGCTCCAGGGCGTACCAGGGAAACAGCAGGCTCACCTGCGGGACGGTGGCGATCTCGCGGGCCTTGCGGCTCTCGTAGTTGGTGAAGAAGACGAACCCTCGCCGGTCGAAGGCCTTCAGCAGCACGGTGCGTGAGCTGGGGCGAACACCATCGCTGGTGGCTAGCACCATCGCGTTGGGCTCCAGCAGCTCCGCCGCGGTGGCCTGAGCGAACCAGCAGCGAAACTGCTCCACAGGGTCGGGGTGAAGATCGGCGCGACGCAGGCCTCCGCGGCGGTAGGTCTGGCGCAGCTGGGCGATGTCGGTCTGGGCTGGCGGGTCCATGGCGCTCCGATCGACGGCATCGCTCCAGCGTTCAGCCAAGCAGGCGGAGGTCGATGCGCTTGTGCACCCCGCCTGGGAGGTTGCGGGAGACGGGGCAGAGCGTCATGCGCTCCTGCAGGTGAGCCATGGCCTCGGCATCGACGCGGCCTCTCTCCTGGTCAGCGGCGGCAGGATCCAGGCGCAGACGGAAGTCACCCTCCACACGCTTGAGGATCCAGTCGCTGCTGGTGGTGACCTTGAAATCAGCGTCCACCGCTTGCAGCGGGAGGCCCCTTTCCCTGGCATTGGCCACCAGATAGACGTGCTGGCAGAGCAGCAGCGAGATCAGGTAGAGCCTGAAGCCCGGCATGGTGAGGCTGAGCTCCTGGGATTGCCACTCACCGGCATCGGTGAGGAACTCCACCACCACATCCTCGCTCTGGCGATCCGGACCATGGTGGCTGCTGTGCAGCCGGAACTGGAAGAGGCGTTCAGCCATTGCAAGAGGCCCTCACAACGTCACCTTGTTCCAGGGCATGGCAGCCAGCAGCCTGGCCATGCCGCAGAAGCCGGTGATGCCGGCGAAGGTGAGACCCGCCCCCACGAACCAGGTGAGCAGGATCCAGGCAGGGGCCACGGTGTTGCTCAGAATCAGTCCGAGCAGCACCAGGGAGCCTGCGGCGATCTGCACCTGGCGCATGAGCGGCAGGGGGGCCCCCTTCAGTTTCCGCAGCGGGCGGCCAGCCTGCTGCCAGGCGGGCACTCCCCCCTCAAGATCCGCCAGCGGATGGGGATGGCCCTGCTGCAGCAGCTGGGTGAGGGCCTTGGTGCTGCGCTTGCCGCTCTGGCACACCAGCACGAGCGGACCGCTGGGCAGGTCGGTCTCGGTGATGCGGGAGAGGGGGACATTGAGACTGCCGCTGATGTGCCCGCTGGCGTACTCCATCGGTTCGCGCACGTCGATCAAGGTGACCTCGCGGGCCGCCAGTTGCTTGGCCAGGTCCTTGGCGGTGATTCGGGAGGGAGTGGCCATCGCAGTGGTGGTGGTCGTCATGGCGCAGAAGGGCCTTTGGTGCTGTTATGACCATAGCCACATAAAAGCCAAAAAGGCAAGGGGTCGGGTCCCGTGGTCCATGGCGAGGCAGGGCAGTCGTCGCACCTCAAGCGTGTGGGCCATCCGGATCACCGGCGGGCCGATCCTCCCGGACAGCAGTTCTCTCCTGTCTCACCTCGCGGGACCACAGGTCTGGTCCAGGGATGGCGCACATCCGGCTGACTGGACTCATCAGTGTCGGCATGAAATCACTCGAATTCAGCCGTTCCTTTCCCGGCCGTTCTGAGGCCAGCCAGGCTCAGTAATAGCTGATAACGTCTGACGGTTCGACATCTCATCGTTCAGTCACATCGCCTGGTGATGCTGATGGGGTTCCAGTACACGAATTTTCCGAGAACCATGTTCAAGAGCAACCCCACAACCGCGATCAGCCGAATGGGTCTGGCCGGTTCAGCCCTGTTGCTGGGAACCGTCATCGGTTTCTCCACCCAGAGCCTTGCTCAGCAACAGCCCATGATGCAGGCCGCGCTTGAGAGCCTTCGCGAGGCGAGAACCCAGCTGCTCAGAGCCACACCCGACAAAGGTGGCTATCGAAAGCAGGCCTTGATCGATGTCGATAACGCGATTGCGAACGTGGAAAAAGGAATCCGTTTCGACTATCGAACCCCCAACCGCAACTCTCCTTATCTCTGGCGGTATCGCTAGTCGCCGGGCCAGTCAGGCACGACTGAACATCCGGGCTGTCTGCACTCAGGCGCCCGGCACCGCATCGGTCCGAGAGGGCATGGGTGACTCTGCGCTCACCCGAGAGCTGTCCGACCCAGGCCCTCGCCGTCGTTGCGGAAGAAATCGCTCAGGCTGACGCCGGCCTCGTGGGCGGCCACGGTGACCTGCAGCTTCTGCTGGTCGTCGAGGCCGTCCCAGAAGGCATGGAAGAGATCGAGGGAGGCCTTGGCCGTGCCCACCACCCCCAGTAGCGAGAGGGGAACCGTGAGCCAGGGAAAGACCAGCAGCACCACGGAGAGCACGGCGCCCACGGCCACGCCGGTTTTCGCGGATTCCAGGCTCGTGCTCAGCACCAGACGAACCTGGGTGAAGCGGTCGAGTTCACCACGCTTGCGCAGGGCTTCGGTGCGCAGGGCCGTGAGCAGGGCCTGATAGGCGGCAAAGCAGAGGACGCCCCCCACGGTCGACTCGGAGAAGAATTCCCGTCCCGTGAAGGCCCCGCCGTTCTGGTTGAGGTCGATCGACGCCAGCCCCGCCAGCGGGGCGGCCTCCCAGCCGGCTCTGGGAATTCGGAAAGGGTCGCGCTCGCGTGTCATCTCAGGGAACGGCACCACTGGTTCCAGCATGCTCCAGATCCATGGCCACTGCCAAGGCATCGAGGACGACCGGAGCCTCGGGGATTGGTGCGCCGAGGCTTGGAGGATCTGATCTCGAGAGTTGGATCTCGCCAATCAGGAATGAACGGCTTGCTCAAAAAGGAGTCATGACTGTGATAAAATAAGTGCGTGATTGTCGGGCTGTCAGGCGAATTCGGCTTAAGTAAAGATAGGTACGAATACTGATCAATGCCCGTGGCTATCTGCTTAGGCTTGGGGAAGAGATCGGGAGATTGATGAGATGATGCAAGCTGTTCCGTCCGCTCCAGGCCTGATGGCTCCGGAGCGAACCGTTCACACGAGCCTCGATGACCTCCACGCCCTGCAGAGGCTGGCCAGCCACGATCCGGTCTTTGCCCAGGCGCTGAAGAACACCGGTTCCACCCATGCCGCCGCCAGCCTGGCGGCCCGTCATGGCCTGCACGTGAGTGCTGAATCCCTCTGGCGCAACCGTGGTCGCCATGGGTTGCCCACCTGGCGGGGCTGATCACACGCGACTGATCGCGTCTTGAGGCGGTTGTCCGCCACGGTTCCGTTGCCGTTGAGCCATGGTCACTCCACCAACTCGCCCGTCGTCCCTCGCGCCCTCCCCATCCGGGTGTGAGGAATTGACTGTGTCCTGCCCCATCGAGGCGGGAAGCATCGCTGACCGCCTCACGCACTGGTGCGATCAGGATGCCCTTCAGCAGGAGAATGCCGTGCTTGAAGCCCTGGCCTGCTGCCGGGAATGGCTCCATGCCCTTCCCAGCAGCACCCAGTCCGGCGATGCCGTGCCCTTCCCGGCCGGTGCGGTGGCCACCCTGGTGTGCTCCGTCCAGTCGCAGGTGAATCATTCGGCGCGCTGCGGCCACTGAGGTGTCCTGGGCCACCGCCGCTCACCCCCTTGCTGTGAGAGCTGTGGGGGCCTGGCCTTCGTCACCTCTGCTGCGGGTCGGGCTCCAGCCATGCACCGCCGTGATCTGTTCGTCCTCCTCGGTCTTGCCGCCGGTGCATCCCTCGCCACGCGGGTGGAATCACGCGTCGCGGCCTCGGCGCTCCAGCCTTCCCCTGCACAGATCCCTTTCGAGCCCGTCCCGTTGCCCCTGCCCCTGTGGGGCGATGGTCGCTCGGCTGCCGAGCAGCAGCGTCAGTTGCGGCGCGTTTCGCTCGAAGATCGCCTGGTGGTGCCGCGCGGCTACCGCGCCGATCTGCTGGCCGCCTGGGGTGATCCGCTCGGCGATGGCCGCTTCGGCTTCAACAATGACCACCTGGCGTTCACCCCGCTGGGAGAGGGGCGGGCGTTGCTCACGGTCAATTTCGAGTACATCAGTCCAAGGGGCTGGAGCGAGGGGTATGGCGAGGCCACCGGCATGGCCCTGCCCTGGGCGGAGCTGATCGAGGGGCTCAGACCGCACGGCGGCTCGGTGGATGCGACGTCCCTGGCGCCGGATGACCCTCTGCTTCAGCTGGTGCGTGCGGTGGCGAGAGCCGCTCTCGAGGATCAGGGCATCGGTGTGATCGAGCTCCGGCAGGAGGCGGGGGGGCTCTGGCGTCGCCGGATCGGACCGTACGACCGCCGCCTCACGGGGCTTGAGGGGTTGGAGGATCCATCCCGCCGGCTGCGCATCAGCGGACCGGCCGCCGCCGTCTTCCGCCTGGGGAAGCGCCTGGGCCACGACGACGGACTGGCTGATCGCAGCATCGGCACCTTCGCCAACTGCGCAGGTGGGGTGACCCCCTGGGGCACGGTGCTCTCGGCCGAGGAAAACATCCAGTTCCACGTGGTGGAGGCGGTGTACGCCGATGGCACGTCTCCGTCTCCCGCGACGCAGCCGTTTCGCTGCGATGGCAGGAAGCTGGACGGGCTCGGCAATCCCTTCGCGCTGTCGGGCAACAAGTACGGCTGGATGGTGGAGGTCGATCCCCGTCAGCCAGGGCGGCCCGCCGTGAAACATTCCGCCCTCGGCCGCTTCCGTCACGAGGCGGTGGCCGTGAGGGCCAAGGCGGGTCAGCCGCTCGTGGTCTATTCCGGCTGCGATCGCCACGGCGGACACCTCTACCGCTTCGTGAGCGAGGCGCTGATCGCTGATCCCGCCGATCCGGCCAATTCGGCCCTGCTCGAGGCCGGACGCCTGGAGGCGGCCCGCTTCGAGCCCGATGGCACAGGCCGCTGGCTTCCGCTCGATCCCAGCACCCCCGTGAAGCCGCAGCGGCCCAGTCACTACGCGGCCTATGCCTTTCAGCAGCCCTCTCTGCTCCCCCACGGTGACCGCGGCCAGCCAGGCGCCGAAGCCCTGGCCAGCGACGAGGCGGTGGAGGCCTACTGCCGGCGTTACGCCACCCTGGCCGACCTCTACCCCGGCGAGGGCGAGGAGCGCCTGGGCGCCATCCTGATCGATGCCCACCTGGCCGCCAGCGCCATCGGCGCCACCGCCGCCGCCAGACCGGAAGACACGGTGATCGATCCCCTCAGCGGCGATCTGCTGGTGGCCTTCACCGCCGCGGGCTCCGATGACGGCGGCCGCGCCGATCCGGCGGTGTTTCACGGCCCCAACGGCGAGACCGCCTGGCCCCACGGCTGGATCATGGTCCTGCACGAAAACGGCTCCGCCGCGACGACCTTCCGTTGGCGGATGCTGGCCACCGGCGGCGCCCCCTGGCAGGGGGGCCAGGGGTTTTCGGGTCCCGACAACCTGGCCGTCGACCGCTCGGGCAACCTCTGGATGGTGACCGACCGCGGCGGTGGATCGGCCGACCTCGAGGTCTTCGGCAACAACAGCTGCTGGGTGCTCCCCAGCCAGGGGGCCGCTGCTGGAGGAGCCTTCTGCTTCGCCACCGGACCGGTCGAGTGCGAGCTCACCGGCCCCTGCTTCGATGCCGGTGACAACACCCTGTTCCTCTCGGTCCAGCATCCCGGCGAACGCCATGGCACCCGCCAGGGGAGTGCCGGGGACTGGCAGGTTCACCGACTGGTGGACCGTGACGGCCGCGCGTTCGAGCAGCGGCGCTGGGTGCCCCTGGGCTCCAACTGGCCCTCCGGCGTTCCCGGTCGCCCGCCGAGGCCCGGCATCGTGGCGATTCGCCGCCTCGCCGGCGGACCGTTGCTGAGTGCCGAAGCGCCGCCGTCCCGCCAGGGCTATCCATGAGGGAGCCTCCGGTGCACGCCCATGGCCGTCACCCCGACCACCCTCGCTGAAGCGCAGCAGCGTCTGCAGACAGATCTGGAGGGACTGAGCGGCGAGGAGGCCCGGCAGCGGCTCGAGCGCCACGGACCCAACACCCTCCCCGAAACGGCTCGAAGCGTCTGGAGTCAGCTGCTGGAGCACCTCTGGGGGCCCATCCCCTGGATGATCGAATCAGCGGCGCTGCTCTCGGCGCTCGTGGGCGACTGGACCGATTTCGGCATCATCATCACCCTTCTGGCGGTGAATGCGCTGGTGGGCTTCTGGGAGGAACACCAGGCCGGCCATGCCATCGAGGCCCTGCGCTCGCAGCTGGCCCTGCTGGCCCGGGTGAAGCGGGATGGCCGCTGGAGCACCATCCCCGCCCGGGACCTGGTGCCCGGTGATCTCCTGCATCTGCGCTCCGGTGACATCGTTCCCGCCGATGCGCTCCAGGTCGGCGCTGAGGCGATCGAGGTCGACCAGTCGGCCCTGACCGGGGAATCGTTGCCCGTGGCGAAGCAGGCGGAATCCATCCTCTACTCCGGCTCCATCGTCAAACGGGGTGAAACCGACGCTCTGGTCCATGCCACCGGTGCCGCCACCTCCTTCGCCACAACGGCCCGGCTGGTGCAGGGAACCCGTTCGGTCAGCCACTTTCAGCAGGCCGTCCTGAACATCGGCGATTACCTGATCGCCCTGGCTCTGGTCCTCGTTCTGGTGATCCTGATGGTGGGGATCTTCCGGCATCAGAGCCTGATCACGATCCTGACGTTCTCGCTCGTGCTCACCGTGGCCTCCATCCCGGTGGCCATGCCCGCCGTGCTCTCGGTCACCATGGCCGTGGGGGCGGAGAGGCTCGCCAGGAAGCAGGCGATCGTCAGCAAGCTCGCCGCGATCGAGGAGCTGGCGGGCATCGATGTGCTCTGCTCCGACAAGACCGGCACCCTCACCCGCAACCAGCTCAGCACGGGTCCCCCGTTCTGCTTCGGATCCTCCACGGCCGCGCAGATCCTGGAAGCCGCTGCCCTGGCCTCCCGCTGGGAGAGTCAGGATCCGATCGATCTGGTGATCCTCAACTCCGCTGCCGAGCAGGGCTTGAATCCAGAGGCCACGCTCGAGCGGTTCATCCCCTTCGATCCCGTCGGCAAACGCACCGAAGCCAGCCTGAGAACAGCCGCCGGTGAGTGCTTCCGGGTCAGCAAGGGAGCCCCTCAGGTGATCCTCGCCCTGGTGGGGGGTGACCCTGCCCTGGCTGCGCAGGTGGAGGCGGTGAGCCTCAGCTTCGCCGGGCGCGGTTTCCGCTCGCTCGGGGTGGCGCGTACCGATGCCACGGGACACTGGAACTATCTGGGAATCCTGCCGCTGCTGGATCCACCGCGGCCGGATTCCGCCACCACCATTGCCGAGCTCCAGCAGCTGGGAGTGTCGGTGAAGATGATCACCGGCGATCAGCACGCCATCGCCCTGGAAATGGCCAGGCAGCTGGGTCTGGGCCAGCGAATCCTGGACTCGGCTCTGTTGCTCGACTCACCGCCCCATCACAGCGGCCAGCTGAGCGAGGCGATCGAGCAGGCGGATGGCTTTGCTCAGGTCTTTCCAGAGAACAAATATCACATCGTCGATGTGCTCCAGCAGCGCGGACATTTCGTGGGCATGACTGGTGATGGGGTCAATGACGCCCCTGCGCTCAGGAAGGCGGATGCGGGCATCGCCGTGTCGAATGCGACCGATGCCGCCCGGGCCGCGGCCGACATCGTGCTCCTGACTCCAGGCCTCTCGATCGTGGCCGAGGCGGTGCGCGAAAGCCGCCGCATCTTTCAGCGAATGAACCACTATGCGATCTACAGAATCGCGGAAACGATCCGGGTGCTGCTGTTCACGACACTGTCGATTCTTGTCTTCGACTTCTATCCAGTGACGGCGGTGATGATCGTGCTGCTGGCCCTGCTCAACGATGGCGCCATCCTCTCGATCGCCTATGACCGTGCATCCTTCTCCCTCCGGCCCGAGCGCTGGAACATGCCGGTGGTCCTCGGCGTGGCCAGCGTGCTGGGGGTTCTGGGGGTGGCTGAGTCCTTCGGCCTCCTCTATGTCGCGGAGCATCTTCTCGAGCTCGGCCGGGACACGGTCCAGACCCTGCTGTACCTCAAGCTGTCCGTGGCCGGGCATCTGACGGTGTTCGTGGCGCGGACCCGCGGACCCTTCTGGCAGTCGCGGCCGGCCACGATCCTGACCACGGCGGTGCTCGTGACCCAGGTCGCCGCCACGCTGCTGGCGGTGTACGGCGTGGTCATGACTCCCCTGGGCTGGCCCCTGGCCCTGGCCGTCTGGGGGTACAGCCTGATCTTCTTCGTCTTCAATGACCGCGTGAAGATCCTGGCCTACGAGCTCTTTGATCCCCGCCGGCAGCTGCTGGGTCTGCAGGGACGGCCCAGCGGGATCTGAAGTCCATGCCGGATCAAGGCCTTGATGCGGCGTCGTGGCGCACCGACATGGCCGGCGATGGGGGTTGTGCCGACTCCGCCTGCTTCATCGTTCCCGGTGGCGTCTGCCGCTTCCAGGCTTCCGCGCCGGTGAGAAGGGCCGAGCCGATCAGCAGGGCCGCAAAGCCACGCCGCAGCTGCCGTTCCGGCAGATGCGGTGCCAGCCACTGACCCACCAGGCCCCCCAGGGCTCCGCCGGCCAGCAGCGGCAGCATCATCGGCAGGCTGGTCGCAGGCCAGTGGCCCTGCGCCGTCAGGGCCACCAGGCTGTTGGCCGCGATCAGCAGCAGGCTGGTGCCGCTGGCCAGGGGCATGGGCAGGCCGGCCAGCAGCACCAGGGCCGGCACGATCGCGAACCCGCCTCCCACGCCGGCGATGCCGGTGAGCAGACCCACCACCACCCCCTGCAGGGCCAGGGAGACCGTGGTGCTGATCGGCGCTCCTGCACTGCCGGCCCGGGGCAGGGGCTCCCGCGGCGTCGAGCGGCGGGTCAGCAGCCAGGAGGCCACCAGCGCCGCCAGGGCGAACACCGCCAGCTGGACGGGTTCAGGGATCAGGCCGGCCTTCACCAGGCTTCCGCCGATCCAGCTGCCGGCCAGGGCCGGCACACCCAGGATCAGGGCCGGCCGCCAGGCCACCTGGCGGCGACGGAGGTAAGGCCCCACGTTGCCCAGGGCCAGCAGGGTAACCACCAGCAGCGACAGGGGCACCGCCTCCCGGGTGGGCAGGGCCACGCCGCTGATCAGCAGGGGCATCAGCAGGATCGATCCTCCGGCGCCGAGCACCGCCAGCAGAAAGCCGATCAGGCCGCCTCCCGCGGCCAGCAGCGCCAGGGTGCCTGTGGTGAGCACAGCTCAGGAGTGGGTGGGTGTGGGGTGGTCCAGCGGCAGGCCGTCCCGCTGCCAGGCGCGCAGACCCCCCTGCAGATTGGCCACATGCGGGCGACCGGCCTTGAGCAGCTCCAGGGTGGCCAGGGCCGAGCGGCTGCCGGAATGGCAGAGCACCACCAGCGGCCGGCCGGAGGGGATTTCGCCCTGCCGCTGCTCCAGCTCCGGCAGGGGAATCAGCAGGCTGCCGGGGATGTGCCCGTCAGGTCCGTTGAATTCCTCGGCCGAGCGCACGTCCAGGAGGGTGAGATCAGCCTGGTGCTCGCGCACCCAGCGGGGCCCGAGCTGGGGCAGGCCGGCATAACTGCGCTGGATCGGGGCCCAGTCGTCCGGGCCGGGGGCCGTGTCCCCCCGGGGCCTGCCGCTGCGCAGGTTGGCGGGCAGGGCCTCGGCCAGCCTGCGGGGGTGGGGGAGCTGGAGATTCTCCATGTAGCCCACGAAGTCGCGCTCGTCGGCCTCGCCGCCGAGGCGGGCGTTGTAGGCCTTCTCCTCCGCGACCGAGCTCACGGTGCGCCCGTTGTAGTCGTGGCCGGGGTAGAGCCGACAGGTTTCGGGCAGGGAGAAGATCTGCCCGGTGATCGAGCGGTAGAGGGTGTGGGGGTTGCCGTCCTGGAAGTCGCAGCGTCCGCAGCCCCGCACCAGCAGCGCGTCGCCGGTGAAGGCCATCGTCTGGTCGTCGAGCACGAAAGTGAGGCAGCCGTTGGTGTGGCCCGGGGTGGCACGCACCTCCAGGTGGCGTCCGCCGAATGGCACCCGATCGCCGTGGTGGAGCGGCAGGGTGACGTTCTCGGCGCGGGCGGCGGCCGCCAGGCCGATGGCGCAGCCGGTGGCGTCGTGCATCAGCCAGCTGCCGGTGACGTGATCGGCGTGGGCATGGGTGTCGAGGCAGGCCACCAGCTTGATCCCCAGCTCCTGGATCAGGGAGAGGTCACGCTCGTGCTGCTCGAAGACCGCGTCGATCAGCACACCCTGTCTGCTCGCCACATCGGCGAGCAGATACGTGAAGGTGCCGGTGTCGGCATCGAACAGCTGCCGGAGAAGCAGAGTGGATCCGCCGGAGGCGGCCGCGAGCATGGCGGCCGCCTCCGGGGCGGAGCGAGGATCGGTGGAGAGAGACTGGGCCATGGGCTCCCGGGGGTGGAGGACTGACTTGGCTGCTATGAGCATAGCCACATAGCCGTGAGCTGGATCCATCCACCGCGCCTGGACAGGGTGCATAATGTCTCTAGAGACATAAACAAGTGCCATGGCTGTCCCCTCCGGCGGGACCATGCCGAGTCCCCGGCTTCTCGAAGAGCTCAGTCATTTCTTTCGTCTGCTGAGTGAGCCGGCCCGTCTTCAGCTGCTCTGCCAGCTGAAGACGGGCCGGCCCCATGGATGTGGCGTCGCTGATCGAAGTCACGGGCTTCAGTCAGTCCCACATCAGCCGACAGCTCGGCCAGTTGCAGCGCGCTGGCCTGGTGCGGGCGGAGCGTGAGGGTACACGACTGATCTATGAGGTCGCGGATCCTCTGGTCCATGAACTCTGCAATCTCGTGCAGGGCCGGCTGCGCAAGCGTCTGGAGGATCAGCTGCATCAGCTGCAGGCCATCTGAGTCCAGGCGGCCCGCGCACGCCGCCAGCCCGCGCAGGTCGTCCGGCCTGAAGTCGAAAGCCCAGCCGCCAGGGATGCCAGAGGGGTGGAAGGGAGCGGCTGGGTCGGTGTCAAAGGCCGACGAACCGATGGCCTCGATCCCAGACGCGGATGATGGGGCCGTGAGTGCCACCGGCGTGGTGGCGCCGCTGGCGAGATTGAGCGTGAAGTTGTGCATGTGGCGCTCGTGCATCCCCTCGATGCCAAGGCCGCCCCGATTGACGATGTCCGTCCCAGGTGTTCACCACCCGGCATGGACTGGAGAAGGGCCAAAAAAAAGAGGAGGGCCTACCACAGCCCGCCCTCGGAACGTCTAACGAAATGTAACAGCTCCGGCGGGTTCTGCGTGGATTTCCCTAAGGAGTATTTCTGCTCGGGTTCGCCCCCCTGGGCGGCTGTCCCCGCCTGGACTGTCGGCCTAGGTTGGAGATCCTTCCTGGAAGGTGTCCCATGGCCTGGAGCCCATGGCCTGGTTCGTGAAGCTCGAGCAGGGTCTGGTGGACCGTGACCATTTCGACCGTCACCTTCAGGATCATCTCGATTGGGTGGCCGATCTCGCACGGCGCGGGCATCAGCCCAGCAGCGGGTACTGGCGGGATCGCAAGGGCATGAACGGCGCCGGTGCCGGTGGCATGCTCCTGTTCCAGGCCTACGACTGGCAGGAGGCCGAGGAGATCGTGCGCGGCGATCCCCTCATCCGCTCCGGTTGTGTCAGCTGGGTGCTCCACGAATGGCGGGTGGTGGCCGGGGCGATTCCGGCCGGATCCCCCGCTCCCGCTCCATGACCACCCCCACGCCCCGATCACGGCGGCCCAGCAGGCTCTCCCCCCGATGGTGACCCTCTCCGATCGCCAACACGATCAGCGACCTGATTCAGGGGGATGTGAGCGATGTGGCGGTGGCCGTGGTGATCAACGATCTCTAGTCGGACCATCGCTACCTGCGAATTCCCTGGTCCTCTTCCCTCGGTTGGAGTTGCGCTGGATCGCTGCCTAGGTTGACTCCCTCACCTGGTTCCTCCGGCCTTGTTCCCTGGATCCGCGGGCGGCACGGGCCGTTCAGGTCTGCACCGCTGGTTGATCGGTGAGCCCCTGCCCACCAGCGCCCATGCCGAGGAGCGCCTCAGTAACGGCGAAGCCCTGGCGATCCTGAGCTCCGACGCTCTCTCCTCGGTGGCCTATGCCAGCCAGGAGATCCTGCTGGTGCTGAGCCTGGCCGGTGCCGCCGCCCTCAGCCTCACCGTGCCGATCACCGGCCTGATCGTGGCGCTGATGCTGGTGGTGGCGGTCAGCTACCGCCAGACGATCAAGGCCTATCCCCATGGGGGAGGCTCCTACCGGGTCTCCCACGACAACCTGGGGGTGGTGCCGGGTCTGGTGGCCGGGGCCTCCCTGGCCATCGACTACGTGCTGACCGTGTCGGTGAGCGTGGCGGCCGGCATCGCCGCGATCACCTCCCTTCTGCCGCAGCTGGCTGTGGAGCGGATTCCCCTCTGCCTGCTGGCGGTGGCGCTGCTGATGCTCGTGAATCTGCGCGGGGTGCGCTCCAGTGCGCGCCTGCTCAGCCTGCCCACCTTCCTGTTCATGGGCCTCGTGCTCACCCTTGTGGTGCTGGGGCTGGTGAAGCTCCGGCTCGGCCTGCTGCCGCCTCTCGACGTGCCTGATCAGGCCGGGCAGCTGGCGCGGATTCAGGGGGGTGAGCTGGCGGTTCTGGGGCCGGTGCTGCTGATGCGTGCCTTCAGTTCCGGTTGCGCGGCCCTCACGGGCATCGAGGCCATCAGCGACAGCGTGATGGTGTTCAAGCCGGTGGAATGGCGCAATGCGCGCCGGGTGCTCACCGGCATGGTGATCGTGCTGGCGGTGATGTTCAGCGGCATCAGCGTGCTGGCCAGTCAGCTGGGCCTGGTGTATGTGGAGAACGGTCCCACGCTGCTCTACCAGCTGGGGGAACGCATCTTCGCGAATGGACTGCTGCTCTCGGTGCTGCAGCTGAGCACCCTGCTGATCCTGCTGCTGGCGGCCAACACCGCCTATGCCGATTTCCCCCGCCTCTCGGCCTTCCTGGCCCAGGACGGCTACATGCCCCGGCAGCTGGCCTCCCTGGGTGACCGTCTGGTGTTCAGCAACGGCATCGTCCTGCTGAGCGGATTCGCCACGGTGCTGCTGCTGGTGTTCGAGGGCAGCGTCACGCGCCTCCTCCCGCTCTATGCCGTGGGGGTGTTCACCAGCTTCACCCTCTCCCAGGCGGGCATGGTGGCGCACTGGTGGAAGGAGCGGCAGAAGGGCTGGCTCGGCAAGGCTCTGGTCAATGGATTCGGTTCTCTGGTCACGGGGGTGGTCTGCGCGGTGCTGCTGTACAGCAAATTCCGCCTCGGCGCCTGGGTGATCGTGGTGGCGGTGCCGCTGCTGGTGACCCTGCTGCTCACGATCAAGGCCCACTACCGCCAGGTGGCACGACGCCTGCGCCTGGCTCCCGAGGTGCGCCTCCACCTGCCGGAACCCCTCCGGGAGGGCGGCTCGCCGGTGGTGCTGCTGGTGGGGCAGTTGCACCGCGGCAGCTTCGAGGCTCTGCGCTATGCGCGCACCATCGCCGACAGCCTGGTGGCGGTCCATGTGGATCTCGGAGACGGCCGCGCCGAGTCTTTCCGGGAGCAATGGCAGCGCCAGCTGCCGGACGTGGAGCTGGTGATCCTGCCCTCCCCCTACCGCTCCCTGATCGATCCGGTCAGAGCGTTCATCCACCAGTTCGAGATCGAGCACGGCAACGGAGGTGACCAGTTCTGCACCGTGGTGCTGCCGGTGTTCGTGACCCGGCACGGGTGGGAGAACCTGCTGCACAACCAGTCCACCTACGTCCTGCGCCATGCCCTGCGCCGGGAGGGGACCCGGGTGGTGACGACGGTGGGGTTCTATCTCTGATCGACCACCCCGCAGGATCCCCATGGACCCTGCAGTCGGCGGGGCCACTCACACCTGCTCACAGCTGAACACGCCGGCGTCATCCCACAGGCGCAGATCGGAGCCATGGTTGGGACAGAGTCGCTCTCACCCGCCGCGAAGCCTTCCGGAATGCTGCCGACCAGCCTGCGCCGATGGCCGGTACCGGGATCCTCCGCGGCTACGGATGCTGATCAGCTCCAACGGCCAGCGTGGCGCTGGCCGCCCCCACGCCGGCTGATCGCTGCGGCAGCGCTGCTGGCGCTGGGGCTGGCCGGCGGTGGCTGGCTGGTCTGGCACCAGCGGCAGATCCGGGCCAGGCGGGCAGACCTGGCCGCCCGGACCGCGCCGGTGGAGCGCCGTGACGTGATCCTGAAGGTCACGGCCGCCGGCTCGATCCGTCCCACGACGCCGGTGAACATCAGTCCGAAGCAACCCGGCCGGGTCACGGCGCTGAGCGTGGATCAGGGGGATCGGGTCAGCGCCGGACAGGTCCTGGCGCGGATGGACGACAGCAACCTGCTGGGCAGCCTGCTCAGGGCCCAGGGAACGGTGGCGGCGGCGCTGGCGAACCTCGAGAAGCTCCAGGCCGGCAACCGGCCCCAGGAGATCGAGGAGGCCCGGCGCACTCTGCAGGCGGCCGTGGCCGAGCAGATCGCCGTGGGCTCCACCTATCGCAGCAATCTCCAGCTCTATGGCTCCGGAGCGATCGCCCGTGTGGCCTTCGACGCCAGCCGCTCGGCGTTTCTCGCCAGCGAGGCACGGGTGAGCGCCCTGCGGGCACACCTGGATCTCGTCCGGGCCGGCAGCCGCGCCGAGGACATCGCGGCGGCCCGTGCCCAGCTGCAGCAGGCACGGGGTGATCTCGCCACGATCCAGGCCCAGGTGGAGGACACCGTGATCCGTGCCCCCTTCGCTGGGGTGATCACCCAGAAGTACGCCGATGTGGGCGCCTTCGTGACGCCCACCACCTCGGCCAGCGCCACCAGTTCGGCCACTTCCTCGTCGATCCTGGCGCTGGCCAGTCAGCTGGAGGCGGTGGCCAACGTGGCGGAGGTGGATGTGGGGGCGATCAGACCTGGCCAGGCGGTGGATCTTCAGGTGGATGCCTTCCCCCGCCAGGTGTTCCGGGGAACGGTGCGGCTGGTGGCTCCGGAAGCGGTGGTGGAGGACAACGTGACCAGCTTCCAGGTCAGGATCGCCCTGGGTGAGCAGGCACGCGCCAGGCTCCGCTCCGGCATGAACCTCACGGCCAGCGTGCTCGTGGGCCGGCAGCCGGATGCCCTGCTGATCCCCACCCCGGCGATCGTCAGCGAGCGGGGCGGCACCGGCGTGATGGTGCCGGGCGCCGGCCAGCGGCCCCAGTTCCGCCCCGTGCAGGTGGGCGCCACGATCGGCGCCAGCACGGTCGTGGTGAGCGGCCTGCAGGACGGGGATCGGGTCTATGTGTCGGCACCGGGACGGCGCCGCCCCAACAGCCGGCCGGTCACGGGTGCCTCGCCCTTCCAGCAGCCGCGCGGCCAGGGCCGGATGCCGCGCTGATGGGTCCCTCTCTCCCGGGTCGTCCGCGCCGGCGGCAACGCGGCGATCTGGCCGAAACGGTCGCCCTGGCCTGGTCGTCGCTGCTGGCCAACCGGATGCGCTCGGCCCTGACGATGCTGGGGGTGATCATCGGCATCGGCGCCGTGATCAGCATGGTCACGATCGGGCGTGGCGCCCAGCTCCAGACCGAGAACCAGCTGAAATCACTGGGTTCGAACCTGCTCTTCGTGCAGAGCGGCGTCGCGGCCGGAGGAGGCCCTGTCTCGCGCGGCGCGGGCTCGGCCACCACCCTGATCTGGGACGATGCCAGGGCGATCGCCGCCTCCTGTGCCGCCGTGGCCGACGTGGCCCCGAACCTCTCCCGGCGCAGCCAGGTGGTGCTGGGCGAGCGCAACACCAGCACCACCATCGTGGGCACCACCCCGGCCTACGAGGCCGTCAGGGATTTCCTGCCCCTGAGCGGTCGCTTCTTCAACGAGGCCGAACTCAATCAGGCCGCCAGGGTGGCCGTGCTTGGGCAGACGGTCGTGGACAGTCTGGGCCTGACGGCCCAGAGCGCCCTCGATCGCATGATCCGCATCCGCGGCGAGACCTTCACGGTGATCGGAACGCTGGAATACAAAGGCAGCACCGGCTTCCGCGATCAGGACGATCAGGTGCTGATCCCACTCACCACGATGGCGTCACGCATCGTCGGGGTGAACACCACGGCGGGCGTGTCGGTGGACAGCATCGCCGTCTCGGCGCGCTCGGCCGAGAGCATGGAAGCGGCCGAGTATCAGATCACCAATCTGCTGCGCCTGCGCCACCGGATCGTGCCGCCGCGGGACGATGACTTCTTCATCCGCAACCAGGCGGATCTGGTCAATGCCTCCAACGCCGTGGCCAATGTGTTCACGGCTCTGCTGGGGGGATCCGCGGCCATTTCCCTGCTGGTGGGAGGAATCGGGATCATGAACATCATGCTGGTGTCGGTCACCGAGCGCACCCGGGAGATCGGCATCCGCCGCGCCATCGGTGCCCGCTGCAGTGACATCCTGCGCCAGTTCCTGATCGAGTCCACCGTGCTCTCGTTGGCCGGTGGACTGCTGGGGGTGCTGCTCGGGGTGGTGGCGTCGCTGGCGATCAACGCGGCTTTCGGCTGGAGCAGCGGCATCGCCGTCGATGCGGTGGGATGGTCGCTGGCCTTCTGCCTGCTGATCGGGGTGTTCTTCGGGGCCTATCCGGCCAACAGAGCCGCTCAGCTCGATCCGATGACAGCGCTGCGCAGCGACTGAACCATGCTGCAACTGCGCCGGATCACCAAGGTGTATCGGATGGGCGAGGTGGACGTGCCGATCCTGCACGGCATCGATCTCACGGTGCTGCGCGGCGAGTACGTGGCGATCGTGGGAACCTCCGGCTCGGGGAAATCCACCTTGATGAACATCCTCGGCTGTCTGGAGCAGCCCAGCAGTGGCCAGTACTACTTCGATGCCCGCGAGATCACGCGGCTGAGCGACAACGAACGCACCGACATCCGCAACATCCAGATCGGGTTCGTCTTCCAGCAGTTCAATCTGCTGCCCCGCCTCACCGCTCTCCAGAACGTGATGCTGCCGATGGTCTATGCGGGTTACGCCAGGGCCGAGCGGCGCGAGAGAGCCGAAGCCCTGCTGGAGCAGGTGGGGCTCGCCGATCGCCTGGCCAATCGCCCCAATCAACTCTCCGGAGGGCAGCAGCAGCGGGTGGCGATCGCCCGGGCGCTCGTGAACCAGCCCGAGCTGCTGCTGGCCGATGAACCCACTGGGGCGCTGGATACCCGCACCGGCGGGGAGGTGATCGAGCTGATCTCGGGGCTCCACGCCAGTGGCCTCACGATCGTGCTGGTCACCCACGACCCTTCAGTGGCCCGGAACAGTGGCCGGATCATCCAGCTCCAGGACGGCCGGATCCTCGCCGATCAACCTCTGCCGCCCGTCGGCCAGGGGCGCTGAATCCCTCCGCGAGAAAGGGTGTTCATCCATGCCTTCAGCGCGCCCCGGCGGGTCGGCGGAGGCATCCTGGGTCCAGCGCCTGGCTTCTCCTCCCATGACCGCCTCCACGACTCCGTTTGCGATCGATCTGAGTGCCTACCGGCCGCTGAGCCTCGATCCCGCCCAGACCAGCCTCAGCGTCAGCGAGCGGGAGGCCCTCAGCGCCAACATCCAGCTCTGCCGCGACGCGATCATCTTCTTCACGGCCACCGGCGCGGCCCGGGGCGTGGGCGGCCACAGCGGCGGTCCCTACGACACCGTGCCGGAAGTGATGATCCTCGATGCCTTCTTCCGCGGGGCACCCGATCGCTTTCTGCCGGTGTTCTTCGACGAGGCGGGCCACCGGGTGGCCACGCAGTATCTGATCAGCGTGCTGCGCGGTCAGCTGCCGGCGGAGGTGCTGCTGGAGTACAGGGCCGCCCATTCGCGGCTGCCGGGCCACCCGGAGCTGGGCCTCACGCCGGGTGTGCAGTTCAGCTCCGGCCGCCTGGGGCACCTCTGGCCGTTCGTGAACGGCGTGGCCCTGGCCAACCCCGGCAAGACCGTGTTCTGCCTCGGCTCCGACGGCGCCCAGCAGGAGGGCGATAACGCCGAGGCGGCCCGCTTCGCCGTGGCCCATGGGCTGAACGTGAAGCTGGTGATCGACGACAACGACGTGACCATCGCCGGCCATCCGTCGCAGTACCAGCCCGGCTACGACCTGGAGCGCACCCTGGCCGGCCATGGGCTGGCCACCCTCAGTGGCGACGGCGAGGATCTCGATGATCTGCATGGTCGCCTCTGCCGCGCGGTGGCCAGCGACGGCCCGGTGGCGGTGATCAACAAGCGGCCGATGGCGGTGGGAATCGACGGGCTGGAGGGTTCCACCCACGGCCACGACGTGATCCCGGTGGACCTGGCGATCGCCTACCTGGAGAAGCGCGGCCAGGACGGGGCCGCCACGTATCTCAAGGGCATCGTCAAGCCCGCCAATCCCGCCACCTTCCTGGGCTCAGGCCAGCGGCTGGAGGCGAACCGCAACGTGTTCGGCGATGCGGTGGTGGAGATCCTCGGCGCGATGGCTCCCGAAACCCGCAAGGACACCGTGCTGGTGGTGGACAGCGATCTGGAGGGCTCCTGCGGCCTGGCCCAGATCCGCAAGGCCCATCCGGAGATCTTCGTGAGCGGCGGCATCATGGAGAGGGCCAACTTCTCGGCGGCCGCCGGCTTCGGCATGGAGGCCGGCCGCCAGGGAATCTTCGCCACCTTCAGCGCCTTCCTGGAGATGATCATCTCCGAAATCACCATGGCGCGGCTCAACGGCGCCAATGTGCTGAGCCACTTCTCCCATGCCGGCATCGACGACATGGCGGACAACACCTGCCATTTCGGCCTCAACAACCTCTTCGCTGACAACGGCCTCGAGGAGGACAGCACGACCCGCCTGTACTTCCCGGCCGATGCGGCCCAGATGAAGGCCTGCGTGCAGGCCGTGTTCAACGATCCGGGTCTGCGCTTCATCTTCTCGACCCGCTCGAAGGTGCCCAACCTGCTTGATGCCGACGGCGGCGAGCTGCACGGGGAGGGCTATGTCTTCGAGAGCGGCAAGGACGAGCTGGTGCGCCAGGGCAGCGCCGGCTATGTGGTGAGCTTCGGGGAATGTCTCTACCGCGCCCTCGATGCGGTTGAGCGGCTGCGGGCCGAGGGCCTCGACGTGGGTCTGATCAACAAACCCACCCTCAATGTGGTCGATGAAGCGATGCTCGCCAGAGCGGGCGCCTCACCCTTCGTGCTGGTGGTGGAATCCTTCAACCGCCGCACCGGACTGGGCAGCCGCTACGGCACCTGGCTGCTGGAGCGGGGGTTCACGCCGCGCTACAGCCACCTGGGCACCTACCGGGAGGGCTGCGGCGGCCTCTGGGAGCAGTTTCCCCACCAGGGCCTCGATCCCGACGGCATCATCAGCCATGTGAAGGGGATGCTGGGCTGAGGGGCTGCTCCACCGGCAGGGGCAGGTTCATCGCCGCGCGGGCCTCGAGCCAGCGCCCGGATTCGGGCATGGTGCGGCAGTCGTCGAACCAGGGGCCGCCGAGGGTGTAATGCAGGATCTTCGGCTCAGCCGGCACCGGTTGCACCCCCACCAGCACGTTCCATTCGGGCGGGAGTTCGCCGATCTCCTCATCCGCCAGCCAGCGGAACTGGTGCAGCTCCAGCCCCGTGGCCGCGTTCACGTACTCCGGGGTCAGGGCCCGGCAGCGCTCGCAGTTGAAGAGCATCACCGACGACCAGTTCTTGCGGCCATAGGGCGTCTGCGGCATGCCCTGGAACTTCAGCCCCGGCTCGCACTCGTGCCGGTGCTTCACCACCTGCACCGCCCTGCGCTCGTCACGCTGCGCCCAGAGCTCGGCGATGTCGCCCAGGCAGAGCATGTCGGCGTCGATGAACAGGGCCCAGCCCCGGTAGCCGGCCAGCCAGGGCACCAGGAAGCGGCTGAACGAGAACGCGGTGCTCTGCTTCGGGTCATGGGCGCGGGTGTACACGCCCCCGAGCTGATCGAGCCGCACCTGGGCGATCTGCACCGGGATGGTGGCGTGGGCCTGGAAGGAGGCGGTGAGCACGTTCACGGCCACCTCCTCGCGGGGGTCGTAGCCGATGAACACGCGCGCCGGCTGGCAGCCGTGGGGATCGGAGGGCATCGGTCGGTCCTGTCGGTCGAAAGGCGAGAGGAGAAGCGCTGTCGCTGCGCTCAGAACCGGGCCAGCCGGATCCGGTCGGCCAGTCCCAGCCGGCGCAGCAGCTGGATCTGCCACCAGGTGAGATCGAACTCCCACCACGCCCAGCCCATGCGGGCGCTGCTGGGCTCGGCGTGGTGGTTGTTGTGCCAGCCCTCACCGAAGGTGAGCAGGGCCACCCACCAGGTGTTGCGCGAGCAGTCGTTGCTCGGGTGGCTCACGTAGCCCCAGCGGTGGGTGGCGGAATTCACCAGCCAGGTGGCGTGATACACGAGCACCAGCCGCAGGGGGATGCCCCAGAGCACCAGGGCCCAGCCGCCGGCGCCGCTCCACGCGCCCAGCCCATACAGGAGCAGGCCCAGGGGCAGCTGCAGCAGCAGAAAGCGGCGGTTCAGCCACTGGTAGTAGGGGTTGCTCTGCAGGTCGGGGGTGAGCTGGGGGACGCTGCGGGCCGCCGGAACCTCCCGCAGCATCCAGCCCATGTGGCTCCACCAGAAACCCAGATGGCTGTTGTGGTGATCGGCGGGATCGTCGGAATGGAGATGGTGATGGCGGTGCAGACCCACCCAGTCGATCGGTCCCTGCTGGCAGCTCAGGGCACCGCAGGTGGTGAACACCGCCTCCAGCCAGCCCGGCACCCGGAAGGCCCGGTGGCTCAGAAGGCGGTGGTAGCCCAGGGTCACCCCCACGCAACCGGTGAGCCAGTAGAGCAGCAGCAGCACCGCCACGGCGGTGGGGCTCCAGAAGCGCGGCAACAGGGCCACCAGGGCCAGGGCATGGATCGCCACCATGAACAGCACGATCGACCACTGGGGGTGCAGCGACGCCGGCCGCACCGGGATGCCCTCACGCCTGGAAGGAACGCCTGCCGTCATGCGTCGCGCCGTTGTCGTGACGCTCATCCTGCCGAGGCCGGAACCATCGGTTGCAGGAACTGCTCGAGAAGCAACCGGCCGAAACGCAGCCGCCTTCCCAGTTGCCGGAGGGGCCCGGCACCCTCGGCCTTGCCGGCCTGGAATTCGCGGTGGCAGGCCACCAGGCGGTCGCGCAGCTCCAGGAAGTGACCGTTCTCCAGGTCGAACACGGCGGGGAAGGCGCGACGGGCGGTGCGGTTGGTCTGGCGCATCACCTCGGCATCGAAGGCCGCCGGATCCATGCCCAGCAGACGGTAGAAGTCGCCCCGCTCACACACCGTCAGGCTGTGGGTCAGGAACACGCTCCAGAGGAAGAAGCGGCTGAGCAGCCGTCCCCGCAGGCCCTGGCGCAGGGATGGCCAGCAGCGGATCAGCATGTTGAAGATGTCGCCGTGGCGGTTCTCGTCCTGGCACCAGGGCTCGAAGAAATCGAACAGCGGCGCGAAGGCGTTGTCGGGATTCGCCTTGAGATGGCGGTCGATCAGGATGTAGCGCCAGTAGCCGATCTTCTCGGAGAGAAACACGCTGTAGAGCACCCAGCTGAGCGGGAACCAGGTGATCGGCCTTCCGGTGCTCAGCCTGGGCAGATCGAGCGTGATGCCTTCAGCCACCAGCGCCCGGTTGAGGAAGCCGGCATGGCGGGCCTCATCGCGGGCCATCAGCTGGAACAGCCGTCCGAGCTCGGGACGTTCCGCCTGAAGCAGGCGCCTGGAGAGTTCCTTGAACAGCAGGAATCCGGAGAACTCCGAGACGCAGGAGCGGACCAGGTAGCTCTCGTAGGCCTCCTTCTCCTCGGAGCTGAGGTTCTTGAGCCGATCCAGTGGTGCCTTGCGATCGAAGTGGTCGCGGTTGTAGTCGGTCTCCATTTCGCTGAGCATCGCCTCGAAGGCCGGCCGCTGGCCGTTGAGGTCGGTGCGGGCCGCCTTCTCGATCTCGGTGGTGTAGAAGCGCGGCGTGAGCAGGTCCTCGCGCAGGTGCGGGGTGGTGGCCGGGGCTGCAGTGGCGGTGGTCATCGGCGGGGTGCGCTCTGACGCGTAGTGCATAACGACAGCATGATACTGCGAAGCCTTGGGATTGCATTCAAGTGTTGCCGCGGCAGCGCGCTAAAGTTTCATTGCAGCCTGTGCTCCCGAGTCATTCCACCGCCATGGAAGCCCTCGCCGACTACTTCAAGGTGTTCTCCGAGCCCAACCGCCTCACGGTGCTCGAGGCCCTGCGCTCCGGAGCTCTCAATGTCACTGCCGTGGTGGAGAAGACCGGTCTGAGCCAGGCTCTGGTCTCGAAGCATCTCAAGCTGCTGATGATCGCCGGCGTGGTGCGCCGCCGCCCTGAGGGCAGCCTCGTGTTCTATGAAGTGATCGACAAGGGGGTGTTCCGGCTGATGGCCCAGGCCGAGAAACTGCTGATGGCCGCCCGCCGCCAGCAGCTCGACGATCTGGCGGCGATCTTCTGATGGCCGCAACAGCCCCGCTGCCGCCGCCTCTGCCCGCTTCGATCGGGGAGCTGCGCCAGGCCCTCGCCAGCGGCCGGCGCAGTTTCATCGGCCTGCGTCTGCCCGATGCCGACGGCCTCCATCTCGATCTCTCCGGCTGCGACCTGAGCCTGGGCTGCTTCCGCGAGGCGCGCTTCGGCCATGCGTCTCTGCGCGAGGCCTGTGTCGAAGGCGCCAGCTTGCAGCAGGCCCTGATCTGGGGTGCCGATCTCTCCGGTCTCCGGGCCGCGGGCTCCAGCTGGCAGGAGTCCGACCTCTCGGGATCCCGCCTGCAACGGGCCGATTTCAGCTGTGCCCTGATGCACCGCTGCTGCCTGCGCGGTGTGGTGGCCGCCAACAGTCGCTGGCGCGGGGCCCGGCTGGTGGAGGCCGATTTCCGCTCCGGGCTTGATCAGCACACCGATCTGGGCGGCGCCGACTTCGAGGGGGCCGATCTCAGCTACGCCCAGTTTCAGGGCGCCCAGCTGCGCGGCGCCAGCCTGCGCGGGGCCTGCCTCTATGGCGCCAACCTGCGCGACGCCGACCTGACCGGTGCCGATCTCAGCGGCTGTGACCTGCGCGACTGTCAGCTGGGTGGCACCGATCTGGGCGGCGCCTGCCTGGAGGGAGCCCGTCTGCCCGCGGACCACTCGGGGTGCGCCTGAAGCTGCGGCCCCTGCCCTGGTCCCGGCGTCAGCAGCTGTTGACCGCAGCCGGTGTGGCCGTGGCGGCCGCCGGTCTGGCGGGCTGGCTGTGGCTGGGGCGGTCCAGCCCCGGCCCCCTGAGGTTGAGCGGTCGGATCGAGGGCTACGAAACCGATCTCGGCGCCAGGATCGGCGGCCGTGTGGCTGAGGTCACGGTCCGGGAAGGCGAGCGGGTCAAGCCCGGGCAGCTGCTGGTCCGCCTCGACGACGATGAGGTGCGTGCCCGCCTGCGCGGCGCCCAGGCCCGGCTGGCCGCTGCCCGTCAGCAGCTCAACCAGGCCCGCTCTCAGGTCGATGTCCTCGACAGCCAGATCCGCGAATCCCGTCTGACGGTGGCCCAGGCCGAGCAGGACAACCTGGGGCGAGTGGAGCAGGCCAGAGCCAATCTGGCCAGCGCCGAAGCCCAGCTGGCCCAGGCCGAGGCCCAGCAGCGGCTGGCGAAGGTCACCCTGGGCCGCACCGAATCGCTGGTGCGGGAGGGTGCGGCCTCGCCCCAGTCCCTCGATCAGGACCGCACGGCCCTGGAGACCGCCGAGGCTGTGGTCAACGCCCAGCGGCGCCAGGTGGAGGCGGCCCGCGGTGCTGTGGCGCTGGCGGCCTCGACGGGACTGAATCCCTCCATCCGCTCGGCCCAGCTTGAGGCTCTGGGCGAGCAGCGCCAGCGTGCCCTGGCCGGGGTGCGGGGTGCCGAGAGCGATGTGCGCAGCGCCCAGGCGGCTGAGCAGCAGGTGAAGGCGGAAGCCGCCTACCTGACCATCCGCTCGCCCCTGGCCGGGGTGGTGATCTCCCGCAGCGTGGAGCCTGGCGCGGTGGTGGCCAGTGGCCGAACCCTGCTCACCCTGCTCGATCCGGCCACGGTGTACCTGCGTGGTTTCATTCCTCAGGGGGACATCGGCCGGGTGCGTCTGGGCCAGCGGGCCAGGATCTTCCTCGATTCCGACCCCAGCCGGCCGCTGGCGGCGCGGGTGGCGGAGGTGGATGCCCAGGCCTCCTTCACCCCCGAGACCATCTATTTTCAGCGCGACCGGGTGCGCCAGGTGTTCGGCCTCAAGCTGGCCATCGAGAATCCGGCCGGTGACGCCAAACCGGGCATGCCCGCCGATGCCGAGATCCTCACCCCCTGATCCCGCCCCCGCCGCTGTGGTGGTGAGCGTGGAGGGGCTGCACAAGCGCTATGGCAGCCGTCCGGCCGTGGCCGGTCTGGAGTTCAGTGTCCGGGAGGGGGAAATCTTCGGTCTGATCGGTCCCGACGGCGCCGGCAAGACCACCACCTTCCACATCCTCGCCGGGGTGAGCGAACCCAGTGGCGGCCAGGTGCGGGTGCTGGGCCAGCCTCCCCGTGAGGCCCGGGAGCGGGTCGGCTACCTCACGCAGCAGTTTTCCCAGTACCCCGACCTCAGCGTCGAGGAGAACCTGCGCTACGTGGCCGGACTGCGGCTGGTGCCTCCCGAGCTCTGGCGGGAGCGGCGCCGTTCCCTGCTCCGGCGCCTGGGCCTGGAGCCCTTCGCTGATCGTCTGGCCAGTCAGCTCTCCGGTGGCATGAAGCAGAAGCTGGCCCTCTGCTGCGCCCTGATCGACAGACCCCGGTTGCTGCTGCTCGATGAACCCACCACCGGCGTGGATCCGGTGTCACGCCGCGACTTCTGGGATGTGCTCACCACCCTGGCGGAGGAGGGGGTCACGATCGTGGTCGCCACCCCCGATCTGGTGGAGGCCGAGCGCTGCCACCGCATCGCCCTGATGCAGCAGGGGCGCCTTGAGGGCCTGGGCAGTCCGGCCGATCTCAAGCGGGAGCTGGGTCTGAGCCGGCTGGAGCTGCAGGGCGCCGCCCCGGCGGCGGCTGAACCGCTGCTGCGCGGTGGCGCGATCGTCGATGTGCAGACCTTCGGTGACCGGCTCGATGTGATCGTCAACGATGCGGCCGCGGGGGAAGCCCAGGTGCGGGATCTGTTCCGGCGTCAGGGTCTGCCGCTGCTGGAGCTGCGGCACACCAGCCCCACCCTCGAGAACGTGGTGGTGATCCGCCAGCGCCGCCAGGCCGGGGAGCTGCCGCTGCTGCCCTTCCCCCGGGCCCGGGCCGTGCGCCGCCAGCGCTCCGAACTCGCCATTGACGCCCGCAACCTCTGCCGCCGCTTCGGGGCCTTCGAGGCCGTGAGCCAGCTGACGCTGGAGATCCGCTACGGCGAGATCTTCGGGCTGCTCGGGGCCAACGGCGCCGGCAAGACCACCACGATCAAGATGCTCTGCGGCCTGCTGGCCCCCAGCTTAGGCCGGATCGTGCTGGCGGGGGAGTCGGAGCAGCTGCGCGGGCCGGATCTGCTGAAGCGGATCGGTTACATGAGTCAGAAATTCACCCTCTACGACGACCTCTCCATTCGCGAGAACCTGGAGTTCTACGCCGGGGTCTACGGCATCGCCGGTCCCCTGCGCCAGCCACGCATCGACTGGGTGATCGCCAGCTGCGGCCTGCAGGGTCAGGAGCACCTGCTCACCGCGACGCTGCCCGGAGGCTGGAAGCAGCGGGTGGCCTTCGGAGCGGCGGTGCTCCACGATCCCGAGGTGCTCTTTCTCGATGAACCCACCTCAGGGGTGGATCCCCTGGCGCGGCGACAGTTCTGGAGCCTGATCAACGACTTCGCCCGCCGGGGCACTGCGATTCTGGTGACCACCCACTACCTGGAGGAGGCCGAGCAGTGCAACCGGCTCTGCTTCATGGTGGCCGGCGAGAACGTGATCGAAGGCAGTCCCGGAGCGATCAAGGCCGCCCAGCCGGGCCAGGTGCTCGAGCTGCTGCTGCCGCCTGATCAGCTGCAGAGCGCCACCCTGCTGCTGCGTCGCCACTGGCCGTCCTGGCGGGTGAGCCGGTTCGGTGACCGGCTCCATCTGGTGCTGGATGACCCCGAGCGGGAAGTCGAGGGCCTGCGGCGGCTGCTGGCCCAGGCCCAGCTCAGCCTGGAGGGGCTGCGCCGGCTGCCTCAGTCCCTCGAAGATGCCTTCATCGGTACCGTGCAGCGGGCCCGGGCGCGGGACGGGAGGGGCGGATGAGGCGAATCCTGGCCCAGTGCCGCAAGGAGCTGCTGCAGTTCCGTCGCGACCGGCTCACGCTTGGCCTGGCCTTTCTGCTGCCGCTGCTGACCCTGCTCATCTTCGGTTTCGCCATCCGCCTCGAAACCAAGGTGATCCCGATCGTGGTGCAGGACTTCGACCGCAGTCCCCTCAGTGCCGCCTACACCGACCGCCTGTTCGCCACCGACCAGTTCCGCCCTGCTCCCTGGCGGGGCAGCGGCGACCCGGTGGCCGGGGCGATCGATCGGGGCCTGGCCAAGGCGGCGGTGATCATTCCTCCGGAATTCAGCCGCCGCCTCAAGGCCGGCCAGCCGGTGGAGGTTCAGGTGCTGGTGGATGGCACCGATGCCAACAATGCCCGGGTGATCCGCAACAGCATCCAGGGCACCACGGCCTTCTTCCTCGCCGGACAGGAGCTGCTCAACGACCCGCCGCCTGTGCAGGCGCTGACGCGGCTCTGGTTCAATCCCGGCCGCAAGGAGTCGCTGTACATCGTGCCCGGGGTCTATGCCGTGGTGCTGTGGATCTTTCCCTCCCTGCTGGCCGCCATCGCCATGGTCAAGGAGAAGGACAAGGGCACGATCCTGCAGGTCTATGCCTCGGGCATCCGCGCTCCGGAGCTGCTGCTGGGCAAGGCCCTGGCCTATCTGCTGGTGGGGGAGAGCGTGGCCGTTGTGGTGATGGGGATGGGCGGGCTGATCTTCCGGCTCGGCTTCGCCGGCGACCCGACGCCTCTGCTGGTGGGCACCACGCTGTATCTGGCGGCGGCGGTGCTGTTCGGGCTGCTGCTGGGGGTGCGCAGCGCCAATCAGAATGCGGCGGTGCAGGGGGTGTCCCTGGTGGGCTTTCTCTCGGCCCTGCTGCTCTCGGGTTTCATCTATCCCCTGAGCAACATTCCCCCGCCGCTCTCGCTGGTGTCGGCCCTGATCCCGGCGCGGTACTTCATCGTGATCAGCCGCGATGCCTTCGTGAGGGGAACGGGCTGGGCCGGTGTCTGGCTGGATGTGGTGATGATCCTGGCCCTCGGTGCGCTGCTGTTTGGGGCCACCTGGCGCTCGCTGGGCTCCCTGCAGCTGGCCGATGGCGGCGAGGGCGGGGCATGAGGATCCTGCGTCACTGGTGGCGGCTGATCTCGGTCAGCCGCCTCTGGGCCCTGGTGCGCAAGGAGGTCCAGCAGATCCTGCGCGACCGGCAGCTGATCAAGCTGCTGATCATTCCTCCCACCCTGCAGCTGCTGATCTACGGCTTCGCCCTCAACCCGGAGGTGCACGATCTCAGGCTGGGAGTGGTTGATTACGCCCAGGTTTCGGCCAGCCGGGAGCTGGTGTCGGCCCTCACCGCCAACCGGATCTTTCTGGCCTCCTCCTATCCCCGCAGCGAGCGGGAGCTGGCGCGTCAGGTGGAGCGCGGTGAGCTCACGGCCGGCCTGGTGATCCCGCCCAACTTCAACAAGCGGCTGGCCGCCGGGGACACCGCCCAGGTGCAGGTGTTCATCGACGGGGTCGACGCCAACAGCGCCGGGATTGCCAGTGGCTACATCCAGCAGATCCTGCGCCGGTTCCGTCCGGACGCGGGGGCTTCGCCGCCCACGCCGCCCGTGCGCACCCAGGTGAGATTTCTCTACAACCCTGGCCTCACCAGCAGCTGGTTCTTCGTGCCCGGGGTGATCGGCCTGGTGCTCACCCTGATCGCCACCCTGCTGTCGGCGGTGACGCTGGTGCGCGAGAAGGACACCGGCACGCTCGAGCAGCTCCTGATGACCCCGGCTGCCGCCTGGGAGATCCTGCTCGCGAAGATCCTGCCCCTGGTCGTGCTGCTGATGGGGGATGTGCTGCTGGCCCTGCTGCTCGGCCGGCTGGTGTTCGGCGTGCCGATCCGGGGGAATCCGCTGCTGCTGCTGACCCTGTCGGGCCTCTATCTGTTCGTCGGGATCGGGGTGGGGATCATGCTGGCCACGGTCTGCCGCTCCCAGCAGCAGGTGATGCTCACGGCCTTCTTCATCACCCTGCCGATGGTGCAGACCTCCGGGGCGATCGCGCCGATCGAGAGCATGCCGGCCTTCTTTCAGGTGCTCTCCCTGCTCAACCCCCTGCGCCACTACATCGCCATCCTGCGGGGGCTGCTGCTCAAGGGAGTCGGCCTCGAGGCGCTCTGGCCCCATGCCCTCGCCCTGCTGGTGATGGCACCGCTGCTGATGGCCATCAGCGTGTCGAGGTTCCGCGGCCAGCTGAGCTGATCGCCTGCTCGTGCTCCCCTGGGCTCACGGGCACAATCACCGTGACCAACGTCCCGACAGCGGGATCCTTGGTGGTGCGGATCTCGGCCTCCAGATCACGGCCGGATCCATCGGCCAGCTTCAGCCGCAGTGCCGAGAGCACCCCCGTGCTGCCTGAACCTGCCAGGGCGGCCGCGGCCAAGGTACTGAGTGACTGGGGATCGTCCTGGCGTGAGAGCCAATCGGCATGTGCCCCAAGGATGGAGTCCTGGTTGTGGCCTGCGATGCGGCAGAACGTGGCGTTGGCTCTGATGATGCGGAGGCGGTCATCCAGCACCGCCACACCAATGCTCTGGGCTTCAAAGACGGTCTCGAAGACGACAGAGGTGTTCCTGGCCTTGTTCTCAAGGACCTCGATCCCGCTGACATCCAATAGTGTGCCAACGATGAATCCATCATCGGAGTCATGCACCACCGTGCACGTCTCGGCCACCCAGAGGCTTCGTCCATCGCGGCTGGTCAGGCGGTAGCGCACGGACCAGCGGGGTTGGTTGAGGTCGCGGGCCAGCCTCACATGAACTCGATCGTCGGGATGAATGGCCGCCTGCAGTAACTTGGGCTGGTCGCACAGTTCAGCCGGGCTCCATCCTGTGATGGCTTGAATCCTCTGGCTGGCGTAGAGCAGGTGCTGCATGGTTGGATCCCATTTCAGGACGGCCTGCTCAAGGGCATCAGTCAGCGTTGAGAACTCATTGAGTGAGGCCTCGGCCGCTCTGCGCAGCGCCACAAGTTCAGAGATGTCCGTAAGCGTGACAATGGCACCCAGACGCCGGCCATCTCGTTCCCGATAGGGCAGGATCTGGACCAGATACGACACCTCTTCGCTGCTCGCCTCGATGGTCTGACGCAGCTCTCCCCTGATCACCGCCATCAGCGCCTCCTGGAGGCCGGGAAGGGGGAGAGTTGTCGGCACATCCAGCAGTGGCTGGCCATGGTCGGCCTGGACGAGCCCGAACACCCTGACGGCCAAGGGGCTGAACCTGAGAACGCAGAGATTGCGATCAACGATGACCATGCCCTGACTCAGGGAGTTCTGGATGTTTTCCAGATCCGTGTTCAAGTTTTCGAGTTCATCACTGCGCGATCGCAGCTGTTGGTTGAGGGTGCCCAGTTCCTCATTGGTGGCCTGCAGCTCTTCGTTCGAGGCTTCCAGCTCTTCATTGGAGGATTGCAGTTCTTCCGATGAAGCCTGGAGCTCTTCCGATGAGGCTTCCAGCTCTTCGTTGGCTTGCTCCAGTTCGCTGAGGGATCGACGTAAGGTGTTCTGACTGCTCAGCAGCTCCTGCTCCAGCCGTTTGATTTCCCGATCGAAAACATGATCACGAAGGCCCTCCTGATCGACCCTGGCGGCATCAGTGGAACCCTCGTCATCCTCAAGAAATGTGAGAACCCACAGCCTCCGATCACCGACATCTAAAGGCCTCACTTCCATGTGGAAGGGCTTGTCGTGGCCTGAAAGATGTAAGGCCGGGCTGGTGATCGCCTGGCCATCAGCCCGTGTCAACAGGAACAACGCTCGAGCTTCCGACTGAAGCTCCGGGAGGAGAAATGAAGTGGCCGATGAGCTGATGCGACCTTCAGGAAGGCGGCAAAATGGTGTGACATCACCGATCACCTCAATGAGATCATGGTTCTCATCCAGCACCAGGCAGGGCTTGCTGATCAGGCGGATCAGTGACTCCAGCAGAGCCACGTGCTGCTCCGGTACCGACTCCCGCAAGACGGCCACCCTCTCCAGAGGGGCGTAGGCCATGGGACCCCGTGGCGCTGGTAGGGCCAGGGCCTGACGTGGTTTCAGCATCCCCTCCGCTGTTCGCAGGAAAATCCGCTGCTCGGGATCGACGACCTTGAAGCCGGGCGTGCGGTTGGCCAGCGACTCGGAGCATCCCAGAAAGAGCAGGCCTCCGGGGACCAGACCAAAGCGGAACAGATTCAACACACGCTCCTGCATTGGAGCGGTGAAATAGATGAGCGTGTTGCGGCACGAAACCAGATCCAGCTTGGGAAAGGGTGGGTCGGCACCAACATCATGACGGGCGAAGACAGCGCAGCTACGAAGCTCCTCCGTCATCTCGATTTCCGTCGTCGTCTCGATCACGAAGCGTTCGCGCAGCTCATCGGGGATGGCCTTGGCTTCTGAGATCGGATAAACACCACGCCGACACACCGACAGGCTGACGTCATCAAGGTCGGTGCCGAAGATCTTGATGTGGGAGGCCAGATGGGCTGGATGCCCCAGAACCTGGCTGAGCAGCATGGCAATCGAGAACACTTCCTCCCCCGTTGCACATCCAGGCACCCACACCCGCAATGGTTCGGTGCTGCTGTGCTGCTTGACATACACCTGCAAGTGCTCGCCAAGGGCCGCGAAGGCCTCACGGTCGCGAAAAAACGAGGTCACGGTGACCAACAGGTTCTGCACAAGGGCATGAGCCTCTGCAGCATTCCCGGTCAACAGCGAAAGATAGTCGTCGAGGGTAGTGATCTCCAGGCTCAGCATGCGACGCTGGAGTTGCCGAATCAGGGTCGACTCCTTGTACTGGGAAAAGTCGATTCCAGTGGCATGCTTCAACTGGGAAATCACACTGCTGAGCAAAGCAGGTGCGGGTGCCGGCAGGGCTCCACTGACCCAGTTGCCGCCACCGGTGGCGATCCATTCGCCGATCTTCGGCCCGATGGCGCTCGCCTCCAGGACCAGATCCGCGCAGCCCAGGCTGATGGCGGCACTGGGCATGGCGCTGAACTTGGCACTCTGCGGTGATTGAGCGATGGTCAGGCCGGCGGCCGCTCGAACCGCGCGCACGCCCCGCGCCCCATCGGCTCCTGTTCCCGAGAGCACAATGGCCAGGCCGTGATCACCCCACTGCTCGGCAATCGATTCAAACAACAGGTCGATGCATGGACTCGGGCCGAACCGGGGAGTTGGTTCACTGAGCCTCAGCTGATGCCCCTCAACCACCACATCATGGTTGGGAGGTGCGATCGC
The DNA here is from genome assembly GCF_015841355.1 of Synechococcus sp. CBW1107. Taxonomy (NCBI): domain Bacteria; kingdom Bacillati; phylum Cyanobacteriota; class Cyanophyceae; order Synechococcales; family Synechococcaceae; genus Synechococcus; species Synechococcus sp. CBW1107. The sequence goes on along the minus strand of NZ_CP064908.1, from coordinate 731,727 downwards.
GATCACATCGGCTTGGAGCGGTTCCCCATCAACGGCTGTCACCACGCTCAGCTTGGTGGAATGGGCCAGAAGATCGACAATGAGGCTGGGGTGATCAGGGGAAAGGTGTTGGGCCACCACATAGGACACACGGCCCAGACTCGTGAGATTCCTGCTCAACTCCTGGAGGGCCTCCAGCCCTCCAGCCGAGGCGCCGATACCCACCACATAGTCGACGCCTGCCGAGGCTGGGTTGACGGGTCTGCTCTCAACCTGGGGCTCGGCCGGCAACGACTCAGGTTGCTGATCGCTTGATCCGTGTACCAATCAGATCCTCTCTGGCCACCTGGGCCAAAGCTAGTCGTCCTGGCTCCCCCCGAGGCCATGTTTGCCGTGAGGGCCAGCGCCGGCCATAGTTCCGATTCTTGTGAGTAAGACTACTCATTTCAAAGGTGTTGTTCATGGCTAAGGGGTTTTGATGGTATTGGCTTAAATCGACTCAAGGTTCTGGGCCATGCGACAACATGACGCAGCTTGGCTAGAATGGCGCAATCGTCCATGACTGGACGCCTGTGGTAGAGCCAAGGAGAGTAGTTGAATGCATTGATCTTGAACGTTTAGATCTTGAATGTGTAGATCCTTGGCCGAGTCCAGCACATGCCCCCTGTATGTCTCCAGTCGGTCAACCCTGTTCTGAGGATCAGCCTGATCTGATCCGGAGTCCATCCAGTGCGCAATTCAGTGTCTCTCTCTGTCGCGTCTGCTGATGTTCGTCAAGGGTTTGACGCTCATCAGGAGGCTGCTGCCCTGGCCAATCCTTTCAAGCGTCGCTTAGGGCTTGTTGGAGACATCAATGCCAGTGCAGAGCTCTTCCGCAGAGTTCTGCCGGTCAGTCGGCTCAAGGCCATGGGTCCTGAAAGGACTTGGTGGCACTATGGCGTTGCCTCGAGATTTGGTTCCATCGTCCTGGGGGCATGGATCCTTCCGCAGGTGCAGATGGTGGTCGCGGAACGCTACGGCTTGTCCGTTTTTCTGGGCTACGCAGGAGAGCAGGTCATTCAACAGGATTCACGGCATTGGATTTGCCGTTCCAACACCTGCCTGATTCTTCCTGGTAAGTCCCTCTCGATTGAGGCCAGTCTGTGCAGTGGTCTGGCCTTTCATCTCGATAGCCAACGCCTCCTGCAAACGGCCACAGGCATGGCTGGCCTCAGCCAGACGCCAGATGCCTGGGTCAAATCGGTGCATGAGACGCCTGGCTGGGAACCATCAAGGGAGCCCGGCCTGGCCGCGCTTCAGGACATGCTGAGGCAGACCATCGTCATGGCCGAACTGCAAGCTGGCTCGAGTCAGAGTCTGCTCGACCGGCTGCAGCTGGATGACCTGATCTACCGGCTGCTTGCCGCCATGATCTTCCCGGAGCTGCGGGAGGAATCCTCATTTGAGCGCCTGACCCACATGATCGAGGCAGGGCGTGACTCCTTCGATGAGCTGCTCGATTTCATCAAGTCGAATCTTGCTGAGCCTCTGAATCTGACGCAACTCGAGATGCAAAGTCATTATTCACGCCGAGCTCTGCAGTACACATTTCGTGAGAGGCTTGGCTGCACGCCATTGCAATGGATCCGCAATCAGCGTCTTGATATGGCCAGGCTGAGGCTGCAGAATCCTTCGCCTGGGGAGACTGTGGCGAGTATTTCTTTCGAGTGCGGTTACAGAACCCAGAGCTTATTCAGCGTCGATTTTCAACAGCGCTTTCATGTCAGGCCCTCCCAGCTCCTACGTGAGGCCCGCGCGTCCCGGACCCGCTAGCTAGCTGCTGGGTTTGGCGCTCTTGGTGCTGGATTCTGGAGTCTGTTCGTCGTCAAAAGCGCTGATCGGCGCCACTCTGGCAGTGGCCGCTGACCTCGATCAGACCATGCCTCCAGCCCCATCCGATTCCGGAGAGTCCCAGCACCCGGCCGTTGGCATTCAGCGCCAGCCTCACCGGCGTCAGCATGAGCATCGGCCCGGCTCGGCCGCAGCCTTTCGCTGGAGCGTGATCCTCAACAGCGCTCTCTCAGGCCTGCAGCTGGTGATCGGGGTGGCCTTCGGTTCCCTGGCGCTGATCGGGGACGCCGTGCACAACATCGGCGACGTGGCGGGGCTGCTGTTCGGCTGGGGGGCCGAGCGGTTGAGCTCCCGGCCGGCCACGCCCCGCTTCACCTATGGCTTCGGGCGCAGCACCCAGCTGGCGTCGCTGGTGAATGCGGTGCTGATTCTGATGGCGGCCGCGGTGGTGATCGTTGAGGGCTTCCAGCGGCTTCTTCATCCGGTGGCGGTGGTGAGCACGCCGGTGGCCTGGGCAGCGGCGGCCGGAATCGTCGTGAACCTGCTCTCGGCGCGCCTCTTCGGCGACGACCACAGCCATGACCTCAACCGCCGTGCCGCGGTGGTGCACCTGCTCACGGACGCCGCCGTGTCGGCGGCGGTGCTGATCAGCGCCGTGCTGGTGGGGATCACGGGCTGGCCCTGGCTGGATCCGTTCACCGCGGTCGGTGTGGGTCTGGTGGTGGCCTGGAGTGGCTGGGAGTTGCTGCGCGAAGCCCTGGTCGTGGCCCTCGACGCGGTGCCGCGCGGCATCGACATCGCCCAGGTGGATGGCGCCCTGCGTTCCCTGCCCCAGGTGGTGGATGTGCATCATCTGCACGTGTGGGCGATGAGCACCTCCCAGAACGCCCTCACCGCCCATGTCATCCGAGAGCCTGGTGCCGCGGATGACATGGAACTGCTGCATGAGGCCAAGCGCCGCCTGGCTCAGATCGGGATCGCCCACAGCACCCTGCAGCTGGAGCCACCGCCCTGACGCGCGCTCAGATGTGATACATCAGGGTCGGCTGGCTCCTGGCCCTGCAGTCGTCCAGCAGCTGCTTCAGGGTCAGGGCCGCCAGGACCCTGGCGCGGGCCTGCTCCAGTTTCTGCTCCAGGGCCGTGAGCACCAGGAAGGCCGTGGTGGAACGCCTGCCATCGGGGCTCGCTCCACCTGCCTTGCCCTCCAGACAGGCGAGCACCTCCGCCACCGTGATCAGCTCCGCTGACCTGGCCAGCTGATAGCCGCCCCGGGGGCCGCGCAGGCTGCGCACCAGTCCACTGCGGCGCAGGCTGGTGAGCATCTGCTCGAGATAGCGCTCAGGGATCCCCTGGCGGCGGGCGATTTCACCGGCCTGGAGCACGCCACCGTCTGAGAACACCTCAGCCAGCTCGATCAGGGCCACCAGTCCGTATTCCGTTTTGGTGCTGAAACTCACGGATCACCGGATGCCTGGGGTCATTGTGACAAGGAATCCACGCGTTCCGTGCGGGGTTTGCGGGAGGCGTCGGTGCCCGGCTGTTGACTCCCCGAAGGCCCGGCAGCAAGAAGCCCGGTGAGGAGGGCACCGGGCTCTGGCTGCGGATCGGTAGGGGGGCGGAGCTGCTGACGTTGGCACCTGGGGCCATGGGTCCAGTGGGGTTTCCCGTTGGGTCCGGGGCACCTGAGGCAGGGCCGTGAGCGGTGCAATGGACGGCGACGGCGTCACACGCCAGGGAAACCAGTGATCCGTCGAGAGTGTTGGAGCAGGGGTCGGATCGTCAGCGCACTCCTGGTGGCTGCTCAGGGGGGGTGTCGTCCATGGTCTGGAACCTCCGAATCCCGATGCCATCAGCTTGGGCCTGGGCAGCGCCGGCGGCAAGGGGGCGGCCGGCGCTCGCAAGCCCTCGTCATCGCCCGCAAACGCCCGTCATCACCCGAGATGTTGCTTCACCATTGGCCTCAGAGCGGCGTTCTCGGCGCGGGGCTGGGGAACAGGGAGAGGAAGCCCTCGCGGCGCAGATCTTCCGCCTCGGCGGTGGCATTCCAGAGGGATTCGAAATAGAAGAACGCCACACCCATCCCCTTCTGCTGGGCCGTCTGCACCTGAGCCTGAATCAGCTGCATCGGAGCGGGCTTGGTGCGCAGCCCTGTCATCACCCCGATCGCGGTGGGGATCTTCTTGCGGGCTTCCGCGAGCTCGGGACGCGCCACTTCGGCGGCGAAGCTGGCCACATCAGGTCGGTAGAGCTGCACGATCACCTCATCGACGATGTTGCGCCGCAGCCAGCCCAGCCAGTCCTGCAGTTGCAGCTTGTAGGCGAAGTCGTAGTAGTTCGGGGAGACGGAAAAGATTGCCTTGGGCTTTTTGGCGTTCACGGCCTTGTGCAGTTCGACCATGAAGGCCGTGATCTTGTCGGCGCGCCACTTGATCCAGGCCTGATCCATCGGGTTGCTCGGCACGGCACGCTTGGTCTCCTTGGCGTAAAGCGCTTTGGTGTAGCTGTCGTAGCCGAACTCGTTGGGCAGGCTCATGTGATCGTCGAACTGAATGCCATCCCCGTCGTAGTTGCCCACCACCTCCAGCACCAGATCGGTGATGAATTGCTGCACCTCCGGCCTGAATGGATTGAGCCAGACCACTTCTCCGGCAGCGCTGATCGAGGTGCGGCTGCCGTCCTGCCGCTGGGTGAGCCAGGTGGGGTGTTGCAGAGCCAGCTCCGAAAACGGTGGCGCCATGAAGCCGAATTCGAACCAGGGGATCACGAGCATGCCCTTGGCATGACCCTCGCTGATCACATCCGCGACAATGTCCTGGCCTTCCAGTCCCTTGTAGGAAAACGACTGAATCTTGCGCGAACGGGTCACCTCACTGGTGTGAATGGCGTAGCCCGAATTCCAGACTACCGGATAGACGGTGTTGAAGTGCATGTCCTTCAACTGGTCCATCGCCGTTCGCAACTTGGTGCGATCGCGCATGGTGGTCATGTCGTTGGTCGTCATCCAGACCCCCCGGATCTCGCTGCGGGCGCCCTGGGCGGCACTCGGCGCGTTCAGCGCGGGAACCCCCACGACCAGCAGCAAGCTGCAAAGCATCAGAACCGGCAGCAGCCAACGCGTTCGTTTCATGGCGGCGGTCCGATCAGAGGCGGCCCGACCCTAGCGGTGGTTTCGGAGGCGCTCCAGCCACCGCGCTGGGAGCATTCCGGGAACGGAGGGGGCGGGATTCGAACCCGCGGAAGGTTTCCCTTCGCCGGTTTTCAAGACCGGAGCCATCAACCACTCGACCACCCCTCCAGGGGCCTGCCATCGGCCCACAGGGCCTCCGGCCTTGACAGTTTCCCATGGAACCTCCGTCATGGCCGCCGCCGCCGGCGCTCCTGAGCCGTGGGCGGATCGCTGTACGTTCTTGGCAGCCAACCTGGATGCCATGGGATCAGCTCCCGACTCAGCGGTGGACGCTCTGATGCATCGTCTGGAGCAGGACCCGGTGTTGCGGCAACGGCTCGAGGACGGCAACGATGAGCACCTGATCGCCTCGGCCCATGATCTTGGCTGCGCGCTCAGGAGCCACGAGGTGGGGCAGATCCGTCAGCGGATGCGTCTCCTTCACCTGGCGCTCCTGACCCGCCCCAGCCCCAGCGCTGACCAGGACCTCCAGCAGATCCTGATCGACCTCACTGATCTTCCCGGCCCCGCCTGAGATGGCCCTGAGCTGGGGCGAGCGCACCTATGTGATGGGCGTGATCAATGTCACGCCCGATTCCTTCAGCGATGGCGGTCGCTTCGTGGGCCCCGAAGCGGCGCTGCGCCAGGCCCGCCGGATGCTGCGCCAGGGGGCCGATCTGCTTGATCTCGGCGGCCAGAGCACCCGGCCGGGCGCGGCGGAGATCGACTCGGAAACGGAACAGGCGCGGGTGCTGCCGGCCCTGGCCCTGATCCGCTCCACCGGCGCCGATGTCGGCAGCCCCCTGGTCTCGATCGACACCTTTCGTGCGCCGGTGGCGGCAGCGGCCCTGGCCGCCGGTGCTCACTGGATCAACGATGTCAGCGCGGGACGCCGCGATCCCGACATCCTCTCGGTGGTGGCTGATTTCGGCTGTCCCTATGTGCTGATGCACAGCCGCGGTGACAGCCGCAGCATGGATGATCTGGCCAGCTATGGGGATGTGGTGGCGGAGGTGTGTGAGGAGTTGCTCCGTGCCACCGACGCCGCCATGGCGGCCGGTGTCCGCCCCCAGCAATTGATCTGGGATCCAGGCCTGGGCTTCGCCAAGACCACCGAACAGAACCTGGCGCTGCTGCGGGGATTGGCGGTGATGCGCCGCGAGGGCTTTCCCCTGTTGGTGGGTCCCTCGCGCAAGCGCTTCATCGGTGCCGTGCTCAACGAACCCAGACCAAGGGCGCGGCTCTGGGGAACAGCGGCTGTATGCGCTGAAGCGATCGCCGCCGGTGCGGATGTGCTGCGTGTTCACGATGTGGGCCCGATCGTGCAGACGGCCCGGATGGTGGACGCGATCCGGCGCGTCTGACCCGCCCTTGGGGAGCCATCGTGACGGTTCTGCAACGTTCTGGCGCTGATGGGCCGGAACTGTTGGGAGTCGGGCCACGACGTGGCTAGCTCTGGGGGCGTTGAATTGTTCTCAGCATGAGCCTCTCGGCGGTCGAGTGCCCTAACGGCATCTGCCACAGCTTTCACGGCGGTCACACCGTGGAGCGCATGAACCTGGATGACAGCCTCCAGCGCCACGGGCGCGACTGGTGCGAACGGCTGGCTGAGCGGGTCTATGAGCTCTCGGTGGACAGCTTCAGCGAAAGTGTCACGCCCCACCTCCATCAACCCGGCTGGCAGCGTCGCCACCTCGACTGGGAGTTCCACCTCCAGGCCGAGGATGCCGAAGCCGAACGCACGGTGGTGGACGGGACCATCAATGCCGTGGAGAGTTTCCTCCGCAGCCATGAGGTGCAACGCCTGTTCGTGCGCGAACTCGTGCAGGGCACCCTGGCGGAGGCCGGATCACGGGGGTCGCTGCGGGCCCGGGTGCTGCAGCAGCTGATCGAGCGGGAGCTGCTGGTGCTGATCAGTGAACAACGGGAGGAGTTGCTGGATCGGGTTGCCATGGCGATGCTCGATGAAGCCGATGGCCAGTTCGAGCCGGTGCGCAGCCTCGCCGGTGAGGCGCTCGAGCAGGTGGAGCACCTGCTGGTGAACCACGCCGAAGCCTCCCGCTGATGGATGGGGGGCGGGGCCGCAGACACCGCGCCCCCCTCATTCCATCGCTTCAGGACACCACCGGTTCAGCCGCTGACGAGATCGCCGTAGAGATCCGGGCGGCGATCGGCGAGGTAGGTGGTCCCCTCCGGATGGGGATGGCGGTACTCGCCGGGCATCAGGTCGGCCAGCAGCAGGCAGGGCCTGTTGACGGCCGCCAGCAGCAGGGACCCGTCCGGGGCGCAGATCACGCTGTTGCCGAGGTAGTGGGCCCAGGGCTCGCCGGCCACGGTTTCGAGGCCACAGCGGTTGGCGTAGGCCACGAAGCAGAAGTTCTGGAAGGCGTGGGCCGGCAGGAGGGTGCGGGAGACATCGGGGTAGGGAGGCGAGGTTCGCCGGCCGTCACTGAGCCGCACCCAGGTGTCGGCGGCGGTTGGAATCAGCACCAGCCGGGCACCACGAAGCGCCAGCAGACGGGTGAGCTCGGGAAATTCGGCTTCGTAGCAGTTGAGCAGGCCCACGCCGATCCCGTTGACGGCGTGCACGGTGAAGGCCTCCCCCTCCTCCGCGAAGCGGTAGCCCTCGCTCCAGAACTTCCGCTCATCGGGGCCCCAGAGGTGGGTTTTTCGGTAATTCTTCAGCAGGCTGCCGGTGCCATCCAGCAGGGCGATGGCGTCGTAGAAGCGCTCCTCACCCGCCACCCGGGCCCGCTCGGCGTAGGGGCAGGCGATGGCCAGCCCCTGGCGCCGGGCACAGGCCGCCACCCGCTCCAGGCTGGGGCCGTCGAGGGGTTCCGCCAGCTGCCGTACCCGAGCAGGATCGCTGGCGTAGCCACTGAGGTACAGCTCCGGGAAGGCCAGCAGCTGCGCACCCCAGCCGGCGGCGGTCGCGCACACCTGCTCGAGCCGCTGCAGGTTCTCCTCCACGGCCGCCTGAGTGCCGGCCCGCCCCTCGCCCTGCCAGAGCGCCAGCCGCAATCCTTCCCCCGAGGCCGGGGGTTCCGGCAGGATCCGGCTCAGCAGCAGGGCCTGGGAGGGCAGCTCATCCACTCTGGCCGGCAGCGCGCAGGTCGAAGCGATCCAGGTTCATCACCTTGCACCAGGTCGCGATGAAATCGGCCACGAACTTCGCCGGCGCGTCGTTCTGCGCATAGACCTCCGCCAGGGCCCGCAGCTGGGAGTTGGAGCCGAACACCAGATCCACCCGGGTGCCCCTCCAGCGCAGTTCGCCGCTGTGGCGATCGCGCCCCTCGAAGGTGTCCGCGGCTTCGGAACTGGGCGTCCACACCGTGGCCATATCCAGCAGGTTCACGAAGAAGTCGGTGCTGAGGGTGCCGACGCGGTGGGTGAACACGCCATGGGCTGAGCCGCCGGCATTGGCCCCCAGAACCCGCAGGCCACCCACCAGCACCGTCATCTCCGGCGCACTCAGGCTGAGCAGCTGGGCCCGGTCGATCAAGAGCTCCTCGGCCCGCACCCTGAAGGCCTGCTTCTGGTAGTTGCGGAAGCCGTCGGCCTGGGGCTCCAGCACCGCGAAGGAGGCGGCATCGGTCTGCTCCTGGCTGGCATCGGTGCGGCCCGGGCTGAAGGGCACCTCCACCGCGTGGCCTGCGGCTCGCGCCGCCGCTTCCACGGCGGCACATCCCGCCAGCACGATCAGATCCGCCAGGGACACCCGGGTGCCATCGGTCTGGGCGGTGTTGAAGCTCCGCTGGATTCCTTCGAGCACGCCCAGCACCCGGGTCAGCTGCTCGGGCTGGTTCACCTCCCAGCCGTTCTGGGGGGCCAGGCGGATCCTGGCGCCGTTGGCGCCGCCGCGCCTGTCGGAGCCGCGGAAGGTGGAGGCCGAGGCCCAGGCCGTGGCCACCAGCTCCGCCGTCGTGAGCCCGGAGGCCAGCACCCGGGCCTTCAGCTCGGCGATGGCGGCGGGGCCGATCAGCGGATGGTCGACGGCGGGGAGCGGGTCCTGCCAGATCAGATCGTCGGCTGGCACCTCAGGACCGAGGTAGAGCGCCTTGGGCCCCATGTCGCGATGGGTGAGCTTGAACCAGGCGCGGGCGAAGGTGTCGGCGAAGGCCTGCTGGTCCTGGTGGAAGCGGCGGGCGATCGGCTCGTAGATCGGATCGAAGCGCAGCGACAGATCGGCCGTGGTCATCATCGGCCGGTGCCGCTTCGATGGATCGTGGGCGTCCGGGATCAGGTGCTCCTCGCGCACATCCTTCGCCCGCCACTGCCAGGCGCCGTACGGGCTTTTCTCCAGTTCCCACTCGTAGCCGAAGAGCATCTCGAAATAGCCCCGGTCCCAGGTGGTGGGGTTGGGCTTCCAGGCCCCTTCGATGCCGCTGGTGGTGGCATCGGCCCCCTTGCCGCTGCCGAACCGGTTGTGCCAGCCCAGCCCCTGCTCCTCGATCGGGGCCCCTTCCGGTTCCGGTCCCATCAGATCCGGGGATCCGGCGCCGTGGGCCTTGCCGAAGGTGTGACCACCGGCCACCAGGGCGACGGTCTCCTCGTCGTTCATGGCCATGCGGTCGAAGGTTTCGCGGACGTCCCGCCCGGAGGCCACAGGGTCCGGTTCACCGTTGGGGCCTTCGGGATTCACGTAGATCAGGCCCATCTGCACGGCCCCCAGGGGCTGCTCCAGCTCCCGATCGCCGCTGTAGCGCTCATCGCCGAGCCAGGTGGTTTCCTTGCCCCAGTAGATGTCCTCTTCCGGCTGCCAGATGTCCTCGCGGCCGCCCCCGAAGCCGAAGGTGGGGAAGCCCATCGACTCGAGGGCACAGTTGCCCGTGAGGATGATCAGATCGGCCCAGGAGAGACGGTTGCCGTACTTCTGCTTGATCGGCCAGAGCAGGCGGCGGGCCTTGTCGAGGTTGCCGTTGTCGGGCCAGCTGTTGATCGGGGCGAAGCGCTGGTTGCCGGTGCCGCCACCGCCGCGGCCGTCGCTGATGCGGTAGGTGCCGGCGCTGTGCCAGGCCATGCGGATGAACAGACCGCCGTAGTGGCCCCAGTCGGCGGGCCACCAGTCCTGGGAGTCGGTCATCAGGGCGTGGAGATCCCGCTTCACGGCGGCGAAATCCAGTTCGTTGAAGGCCTCGGCGTAGTTGAACTCCGCCCCGAGCGGATTGGAGGCCGGCGCGTGCTGGTGCAGGATCCCCAGGTTGAGCTGGTTGGGCCACCACTGCCGGTTCGACTGATCCCCGGCCGTGGTGGGTGCTCCGGTGCGGCCAGCAAACGGGCACTGGCTGATGGCGGTCATCGACGGTCTCCTGACAAGCGACGTGGGCTGGAGTCACCCCTCTCGACCGTATGCAGCACCGCCGGGGGGAGCAGGCGCCCAACACAATCCGTAGCGGCTGAGGGGCCAGGCTGAGTGGCTCGACGCCCAGGGATTCGCTGTCTGAGTAGTCGGCTCTCCGAGTCGCTGCAGATCAGGGACGAGCCCCGGTCATGGTCATCGCCGAGGTCGGCCTGCAGGCGCTCTAAGGAGCGATGGTCAAGCCTCCATCCAAAGGAAGAGAGACTCCCTGGACAAAATCCGATGCGGCACTGGCCAGAAACAGGGCCACATTGGCTACTTCTGACGGTTCTCCAAAGCGATGCAGGGGTATTCTTTGCTCTTTCTCCCGTCTGGGTTTTTCCATGGAAGGACTGTCCCAGATGTCATGGCCCATTTCGGTCAGGATGACCGTTGGACAGAGAGCGTTGACATGAATATTGTGTGGACCCCATTCAACGGCCATGGTCCTGGTCAGTTGGTTGAGGGCTGCCTTTGATGCCGCATAGGCGCCTAATCCAGGAGTGCCGATGAAGGCTCCAATCGATGAGATGTTGACCACCTTGCCGTGTCCCCTCTTGATCATCTGGGGAACAATGGCCTGAGAAAGAAGCAAGACCGAGCGAAGATTGACTGAAAATACATCACTCCAGTCGTCCTGGCTGGTTTCAAGGATCGACTGGACCCTGGCGATGCCGGCATTATTGACAAGGACATCCCATTGCGAGGAAAGAGCCAGTGCTTTTTCACCTGCTCGTCCCGCTCCCTTGATCGACGACACGTCTTCTTCGATCACCCAGCAGTTGCGATGATTGTTCTCGACGATCTCTTGGATCCTTCTCAGTCCCTCCCTGTCCCTGCCGATCACGCCGATGTCTGCTCCGGCTTCGGAGAATCGTTCAGCGATTGCCGCACCCAGGCCCTTGGAACCTCCGGAAATCAACGCCCTCTGGCCATCGAGTCGAAAATCCTTCATCCCCGGCCTCTCCAGATCACATGTGACGTCTGCTCTTTTCGGTGCTGGTTCCTGAGCCATCGAAGCGAAGTCGTTTCGATCCTCTCAACTCCTGCCAGGGTCAGAATCCGTTCTCGACCACCAGGTCCTCGAGCGCCAGCTGCCCCGGTCTGGGCCAGGGGTCCTGGGTGCCTTTGCCGATCGCCACCATCGGACCCATCACATGGTCTGCCGGCAGGCGGATCAGCTCAGCCAGCTTTTCGATCTCGAAGCCGATCATCGGGCAGCTCTGGTAGCCCATGCCGGTGGCTGCCAGCATCAGGGTCTGCATCGCCAGGCCGATGGAGCGCTGGGCCTCATCGCGCTGGAGCCACTCCCTGCCCTCATGGAAGGGGCCCATCCAGCCCACCAGCAGTTCAGCGACAGGCTGCGGAGCATTCACCCAGTAGCGCTCGGGTTGTTTGCTCCAGGCCTTCATGTCGGCGGTGAAGAGAACCAGCAGGGAGGCATCGGTGATCTGGGCCTGATCGTTGCCATAGTCCCGGCGGATCGTGGCCCGCAGAGCCGGATCGCGCAGGATCACAAAGCGCCAGTGCTGAATGTTGAAGCTGGTGGGTGCCTGGATGGTGGCCTCCAGCAGGCGCCTTTCCTCTTCCGCCGTCAGGCGGTGGCTGGGGTCGAAGTGCTTCACCGCCCGCCTGGCGTAGATGGCGTCGATCACGTCCATGACAGAGGAGTGGCAGAGGCTCAGGAGGCGACCCTACCCGCTCTCGCTGGTTACGGTGGTCGCCTCTGGAGTTCAGGCGTGGGACTGCTCGTTGACGGGGTCTGGCACGACCAGTGGTACGACACCAGCAGCAGCGGTGGCCGGTTCATTCGCTCCGCCTCGCAGTTCCGCCACTGGGTGACGCCGGACGGCCGGCCCGGTCCCACGGGCACAGGGGGGTTTTGCGCCGAGGCGGACCGCTATCACCTCTACATCTCCCATGCCTGCCCATGGGCCCATCGCACAGCCATCTTCCGCAGCATCAAGGGTCTGGGCCCGATGGTCTCGGTGTCGGTGGTGCACTGGTTGATGGGTGAGGAGGGATGGACGTTTCAGCCGGGTGAAGGGGTGATCCCTGACCCGATCCATCATGCCCGGGTTCTGCACACGATCTACACGAACTCAGATCCGAGCTACAGCGGACGAGTGACTGTACCTGTGCTCTGGGACAAGGCGACGGAGCAGATTGTGAACAACGAATCCTCGGAAATCATTCGCATGTTCAACAACGCCTTCGATGGCCTTTGCGCGGCTCCCGGTGATTACTATCCAGAGAATCTATGGGATGAGATTGACCGGCTTAATCAACTGATCTACGACACGGTGAACAACGGCGTGTACCGCTGCGGCTTTGCCACCAGTCAGGAGGCCTACGATGAGGCGATCCAGCCCCTGTTTGCCACCCTCGACCTGCTAGAGGAGCGCCTCGCGGATCAGCCCTACCTGCTGGGCAGCCGGCTCACCGAGGCCGACTGGCGGCTGTTCACCACCCTGGTGCGCTTCGATGCGGTGTATGTGGGGCATTTCAAGTGCAACCTGCGCCGGATCGTCGACTACCCCAACCTGTGGCGCTACGTGCGCGAGCTCTACTGCTTCCCGGGAGTCGCTGAGACTGTGAACATGCAGCACATCAAGGGTCATTACTACCAGAGCCACCCCAGCATCAATCCTGCTGGGGTGGTGCCGGCTGGTCCCGTGATCGACTGGCCGTAGCCGTTCAGGGGGCCGTGACTCCCTCGATCCGGTCTTCGATCTCCTGATAGATCTCCTGGAGCTGGGCGATGTTCTCCTCGCTGGTGTCCCAGTAGCCTCGGCCGTTCACTTCCAGCAGGGTGCCGACGATGCGGCGGAAGCTGTGGGGATTGAGTTCCATCAGCCGTTTGCGCATCTCGGCGTCGTTGATGAAGGTGTCATTGGCCTCTTCATACACGAAGTTATCCACCGCGCCACTGGTGGCGCTCCAGCCCAGGGTGAAGTTGAGCCGCTTGGCCACTTCGCGCACCCCTTCGTAGCCGGAATTGAGCATGCCTTCATACCACTTGGGATTGAGCAGCTTGGTGCGGGAATCGAGTCGGATCGTTTCGCTCAGTGATCGCACCTGGGCGTTGGCGGTGGTGGTGTCGGCGATGTAGCTTGTCGGAGCTTTGCCATCGTCGCGCAGCCCCGCGATCAACTTGGTGGGGTCGGAGTCGAAGTAGTGGCTCACATCGGTGAGAGAGATCTCAGCCGAATCGAGGTTCTGGAAGGTGACGTCGACGGTTTTCATCGCCGATTCGAAGACTTCGCGGTTCTGGTTCATTTCGCCGGGGTTGTCGGCGTTGAAGGCGAAGGTTTTTCGAGAGAGGTACATCTCCTGCAGTTCTCCCTCCTCTTCCCAGGTGCTGTTCTCGACAGCCAGGTTCACATTGGAGGAATAGCTGCCGCTGGCATTGGAGAACACCCGCGTGGCCGCCTCGCGCAGGCTGATGCCCTGGGCCGCCGCCTGGTCCTGGGAGTGCTTGCGAACGAAGTTCAGCTCCAGCGGCTCATCAGCCTCGGCGGCCATCTTCACGCCCTGATCGATCAGGCCCATCTGGTTGATGAACAGATCGCGGAACACTCCGCTGCAGTTCACCACCACGTCGATGCGCGGACGGCCCAGCTCTTCCAGGGAGATCAGCTCCAGCTTGTTGACCCGGCCGAGGGAATCGGGCACGGGGCGCACGCCGATGAACCAGAGGATCTGGGCGAGGGATTCGCCGTAGGTCTTGATGTTGTCGGTACCCCAGAGCACGCAGGCGATCGTTTCGGGCCAGGTGCCCTGTTCGGCCCTCTGGCGCTCGATCAGACGATCCACCACCACCTTGGCGGCGGCGATGGCGGCGCGGGTGGGGATCGCCTGGGGGTCGAGGGCATGGATGTTCTTGCCGCTGGGCAGCACGCCGGGGTTGCGGATCGGATCACCACCAGGGCCGGGGATCACGTATTCGCCGTCGAGAGCCCGCAGCAGGCTCTCCATCTCCATGTCGGCGCAGATCTGCTCGAGGCAGAAGCGCAGGTAGCCGAAGAGCCGGTCGAGCTCCGTGGGCTCGACCGCCGCAAAACCCGAGGCGCGGCAGGAGCTCAGCCAGGGGCTGGGCCGCTCATAGCCGAAGCGCTCCAGCAGGGCGAAGAACCAGCCGAAGCGGCCCTTGAGATCCACCCGTCCATCGCTGCCGGTGACCGCGCGCACCATCGAGGCCACCGCCCCGCGGCAGGCCTCGGTGATCCGTTGGTTCAGCTCCACATCGGCCAGGACCCCGGCGTCATTGCCGCGGTACACGTCATCGATCGTGCGGCCCAGGCTCTCGGCCAGCAGAGCCGGCAGGCTGCGGTAACCCTCCTCCTCCCGCTCCAGCGCGGCGATGTTCACCAGGGTGGCGATCGCCTCCTCGGCGGTGGGCGGCTTGCCGATCGTGTGCAGGCCGCAGGGCAGCAGCCGGCTCTCGATTTCCATCAGCTGGCTGTAGAGCGCCCCCACCACGCGATCACGGCCGTCGAGGTCGAGCTCGCCGGCATCCGCCTGCGGCAGGGTCACGTCCTTGTCGAGATTGCACTGGCGGGCCGTTTCCACGATCGCGTTGACGATCTGCACGCCACGGCTGCTTTCGCGCAGCTGCTGGTAGGAGCCCACCAGTTCGCCCAGTTCCTTCAGCCCCTTGTAGAGCCCGGCATTCTCGGCCGGTGGGGTGAGATAGCTGATCGTGGCGGCATAACCCCGCCGCTTGGCGATCGTGGCTTCCGAGGGGTTGTTGGCTGCGTAGTAGTACAGATTCGGAAGGGCGCCGATCAGTGAATCCGGGTAGCAGGTTTCGCTCATGCCCATCTGTTTGCCGGGCATGAATTCCAGCGAACCGTGGGTGCCGAAGTGCAGGACCGCATCGGCGCCCCAGACCTTCTCGAGATAGGTGTAGTAGGCGGCGAAGCCGTGATGGGGGCTGGCACTGCGGGAATACAGCAGCCGCATCGGATCGCCTTCGTAGCCGAAGGTGGGCTGAACGCCGACGAACACGTTGCCGAAGTGGCGGCCGTAGATCAGCAGGTTGGTGCCGTCGGAGTTGAGGTTGCCCGGGGGCTTGCCCCAGTTCTCCTCCAGACGTTCGGAATAGGGGGTGAGCCGCTCATACTCCTCGACACTCATTCGGTGGGCGATCGCCAGCTCAGGTGCACCCTGGAGTGCTTCGGGGTCGTTGATCACCGCCTCCATCAGCGCCTTGGAATCCCGTGGCAGGTTCTGCACGTCGTAGCCCTTGCGCTTCATCTCCTCCAGCACCCGGTGGATGGAGCCGAAGACATCCAGGTAGGCCGCGGTGCCGACGTTGCCCTTGTCAGGGGGGAAGCTGAAGACCGTGATCGCCAGCTTCTTGTCGATGCGGGGCTTGGTGCGCAGAGAGGCCCAGCGGATCACCCGCTCGGCGATCGCTTCCACCCGGTCCTGGAGGGTGTGAGCCTTGCCGGTGGCGTCATCGCGGCCGCTGAGCACGATCGGCTCAATGGCGCCATCGAGTTCGGGGATGGCGATCTGCAGGGCCACCTGCACGGGGTGCAGGCCCAGGTCGCTCTCCTCCCACTCCTGGGTGGTCTGGAACACCAGCGGCAGGGCGACCATGTAGGGCCGGTTCAGTTTCGAGAGCGCCTCGATGGCGCGGGGGTGGTCCTGGCGGGCCGGGCCGCCGATCAGAGCGAAGCCCGTGAGACTCACCACCCCATCCACGATCGGCTGATCGGGATTGAGCGGGTCGTAGAAGAACGCCTTCACGGGCTTGGAGAAGTCGAGCCCGCCGCAGAACACCGGGATCACCGTGGCGCCCCGGTATTCCAGTTCCTGGATCACAGCCACGTAGTGGGCCTCATCGCCGGTGACGATGTGGCTGCGCTGCAGCACCAGGCCGATCACCGGTCCGCCTCGGGCCTTCTCGCTCAGGTCGGCTCGGCTGTCGCTCCAGTTCAGGTATTCCTTGAGATCCTCGAACATCCCCGGCGCCAGGGGGTGCCAGAGACCCAGGTCCGGGAACACCACCGGCTCGGCCACCTCGAGCTCGGGCCGGCCGGTGTCGCCCCGGGGGAACACGTATTTGTCGGCCAGCATCAACAGGAAGTTGCGCAGGTTGTCCGGCGTACCCCCGAGCCAGTACTGGAAGCTGAGCATGAAGGAGCGGGCGTCCTGCGCCTTCTCCACCGGCAGATACTTCAGAACCGTGGGCAGGGTGTTGAGCAGTTTCAACATCGCGTCCTGGAAGCCGGCGCCATTGGCCTCCTTCCGCTTCTTCATGAAGCTGGCGATGGCGCTCTTGCTCTGGCCCAGCTGGGCCATCGAGAACGTGCCCAGCTTGTTGAGCCGCATCACCTCCGGCATGGAGGGGAACACCACGGCAGCCTTGAGGCGATCGCGGTGGGGCGCCACGGCCTCCACCACCTTCTGGGCCAGATCCTCGATGAAGATCAGCGAGGCGATGAAGACATCGGCTTCGGCCACATCGGCGCAGAAGGCGGCGTAGTTCTCCGGATCACGCAGCTCCTCGATCAGGTAGCCGCTCAGATCGACCGCCAGGGCGGGGTTGGTGGCGTTGAGGCTGGTGGCCGCCTGGGTGAGCGCGTTCTGGTACTGGGGCTCGAGCACCACGTAGACCGCACGCATCACCGCCCGACCTTCACTGCCGGCTGGGGCCTCGCCGTTGCCGGGGCTGACCCGGCGGTTGGCGGAGCGGACCTGCGTGAACATCGGCGCTGGAGTTGAGCAATGTGAAGGAGCCTACGAAAGCTCCTCCAGCCCCGCGACTTTGCTCCCCAAGGCTTTACAGGAGTGACGCCGGGGTGGGAATCGACGCCATAGGCTCCCTCCACGCAGCGATCACGTCCGGCCCATGACCCCCACCGACGCGCGCCCCGCCTCGATTCCGGTGGTGGTGGCCGGTGCCCTGGGCCGCATGGGGGCCGAAGTGGTCAAAGCCGTGACTGCGGCGGAGGATTGCCGCCTGCTCGGCGCGATCGACACCACCCCTGACAAGGAGGGGCTCGACGTGGGTCTGGAGCTGGGGCTGGGGGAACTGGAGGTGGCGATCACCGCCGACTTCGAAGGCTGCCTCTGCCAGGCCAGCCAGCTGGTGCGGGGCGATGGTCCCGGCGCCGGCGCGGTGCTGGTGGATTTCACCCATCCCTCCGTCGTTCATGAGCACACCCGCGCCGCGATCGCCTACGGCGTCCATCCGGTGATCGGCACCACCGGCCTGAGCCCCGAGCAACTGGCTGAGCTGGCGGTGTTCGCCGACAAGGCCGGCATCGGCGGTGCCGTGATTCCCAATTTCTCCGTGGGCATGGTGCTGCTGCAGCAGGCCGCCGCCGCCGCCGCCCGCTTCTACGACTTCGCCGAGCTCACCGAGCTTCACCACAACCGCAAGGCCGATGCCCCCAGCGGCACCTGTCTCAAGACCGCCGAGCTGATCGAGGAGCTGGGCAAATCCTTCAACGTCCCCCAGGTGGAGGAGCACGAAACCCTGGCGGGCTGCCGCGGCGGTCAGCGGCCGAGCGGCCTGCGGTTGCACTCGCTGCGGCTGCCCGGGCTGGTGGCCCACCAGGAAGTGATGTTCGGCGCGCCCGGAGAGACCTACACCCTGCGTCACGACACGATCGAACGCTCCGCCTACATGCCCGGCGTGCTGCTCACCCTGCGGCGGGTGCGGCAGTTGCAGGGCCTGGTCTACGGGCTCGAGCGCCTGCTCTGACGCCATGCTGATTCCCCTCAAGCCCGGTGAACTGCAGCGGCTGATTCCGGCGGTGGCCAGCGGACCCCAGTTCAGCTTCTGCAGCGGCAATCCTCAGAAGATCCTGCAACGGGTGCTGATCTCGGTGATCGGCGGGGTGATCTCGCTGCTGATCGCCCAGAGCCAGTTCTCCTACCGCTTCGCGTCGGTCTGGCTGGTGGCGGGCTTCGTCCTGCTGCTCTATGTGCTCTGGGGCCCGATCCTGGAGGCTGGCCGCAGGAATGCCACGCTGCGCCGCTATCCCCGCGCGGCGCTCTACGAGGCGCGGGTGGGCGATCTGTTCACCAAGGAGCTGGTGGAGCAGCGCAAGGAGCAGGCGGATCAGCGCGGTCGGCTGGAGCTCGTGGAGAACCGGCGCACCTGGCTGTCCCTGGAGCTGGAGGACGACGACGGCTACCTGGGCTCGGTGCGCTTCCCGATGGAGAAGAAGCACCAGACCATCCGCCGCGGCATGGTCGTGCGCGGTCTGGTGCTCAGCGAGCGTCCCGACTTCTCCCGGATCGATGCCATGAGCGACGCCTGGATCCCGCAGCTCAGGATCTGGGTGGGCGAGTACCCCTACCTGCTGCGGCCGGCTTTCGAGGAGCTGTGCCTGAAGCGCCTGCGCTGAAGCGCCCCGCTTCCGCCAACGGGTGTTTACGTTCCGCAACAATGTGTTACATTGAGTTCATCGAAACGGAGACCTCCATGGCTCAATCCACCGCCACCGCCCCCAGCTCGGCCCCTGTGACCGCCAGCGAGCGGGCCACCATCCGCGGCGCCACCGTCACCACCGAAGACGGCGGCCGCCTCAATGCCTTCGCCACCGAGCCCCGCATGGAAGTGGTGAGCCCCGAGAGCGGCTGGGGTTTCCATGAGCGCGCCGAGAAGCTGAACGGCCGCATGGCCATGCTGGGCTTCATCGCTCTGCTGGCCACCGAATTCGCCCTGGGTGGCGAGGCCTTCACCCGCGGCCTGCTCGGCATCGGCTGAACCCGGCCAACGCACTCATCTTCAGGCCGCAGCAGACTTTCTGTTGCGGCTTTCTTGTGGCCGCCGCTGAGTCCATGAGCGCCCTTGCCCCGGCCCCTGTGCTGGCCCCACCCTGTCCTCGCATCACTGGGCCGTCGCCCCTGCTTCGGGCCCGTGTGCTCGGTGGGGGCCCGACCGGTGCCCTGGCGGCCCTCGCCCTGGCCCAGGCGGGCTGGCGGGTGCAGCTGGTGGATCCGCTCAGCGGCGTTCAGCTGCAGGCCCGTCGTCGCGCCTATGCCCTCAGCCACTCCAGTCGGCTGTTTCTGCGGCGCCTGGGGCTCTGGTCGCAGCTGGCGGAGGCGGCGGTTCCGTTCCGCTCGCTCGGCCTCTGTGATCTGGAGGCGGGGCGAGCGATCGGCTTCGGCCCTGTCGACGTCGGGTTCGGCACAGGTCGCTGCGATCACGGCGCCGCCGTGGGCTGGATCCTGCAGCATCAGCCGCTGATGCAACGGTTGCTGGAGCACCTTGAAGCCCATCCCGGCATCAGCCTGAGCCTGGGCGAGACACCACCCCCTCTTCCCGACTCCCTCGATCCGCCCGACCTTGTGGTGGCCGCCGACGGCAGCGCCTCGCCCACCCGGGAGGCGGCGGGGATCAGCCGCTGGAGTCGGCCTTACGGCCAGGGCTGTCTGACCGCCCAGGTGCGTCTGCGTGGCTCGGCCCCCGATCGGGCCTGGGAGCTCTTCCGCCGCCAGGGTCCCTTCGCGGTGCTTCCCCTTGGCGACGGTGCCGCCCAGCTGGTGTGGAGCGCACCGGCTGAGCATCTGCGACGGCTGGAAGGGCTCGATCCCGTGGCCTTTCTCGATGCCCTCGCCGCCGCTCTTCCGGACAGCCTGCAGCCCGAGGCACTGCTCGACACGCCCCGGGCCTTCCCGGTGGCCCTGGAGCTCGCCTGCCGCTTCCACCGCGGCTCGCTCGCCCTGGTGGGTGAGGCGGCCCATCGCTGCCATCCCGTGGGCGGCCAGGGGATGAATCTCTGCTGGCGGGATGTGGAGGAACTGCAGCGGCAGGCCCTGCGGGCGGCGGCAGGACAGCTCTCACCTGCCGCGGTGGCGGGGGCCTACGGACACCGCCGCTGGCCAGATGTGCTGCTCACCCTGCTCAGCACCGACCTGCTGGTGCGGATCTTCTCCAACCGGCAGCCTCTGCTGCTGAAGGTCCGCCGGCTGGCTCTGGGTCTCATGCGCCGCTCCGGTGCCCTGAGGCACCTCAGTCTCAAGGCCATGACCCTGGGCCCTTGCCGCCTTGCGGCACGCTGGTCAGAGTGAAGGCAGAACGGCCACGACCCCGGTGAGCCCGAGCGCTCTGGATATTCCGATGGTGATCAGCACCTCCCCCCAGCCGGTTCCCTCCTCAGCCCTGGTGCGTTATCTGCGCTATGAGCAGGGACTGAGCGAGAACGCCCTGGCGCTGGGAATCCGCCAGGCCGATCAGGAGCAGGCTCCCCTGCCGGTGATCCTCTGGCGTTTCGGACTGATCAGCCTCGATCAGTTTGATCAGGTGCTGGCCTGGCAGGACCAGCAGATCTGAAGTCAGGCGTAGACGATCAGGGATTCCACCGGATGGTCTCCCAGCAGGCGCGCCCGCCCGCCGAGGCCCGCCAGCTCCGCCACGAAGCCATAGCCGCAGAGGTCGCCACCGGCTTCGGTCACCAGTTGGGCGCAGGCCGCGGCAGTGCCGCCGGTGGCCAGCAGGTCGTCGACGATCAGCACCCGCGGCCCGCCCGCGAGGGCATCGTGCTGGATCTCGAGGCGGTCGTGGCCGTATTCTAGGGCGTAGTTCACGGCGCGCACCTGGCCGGGCAGCTTGCCGGGCTTGCGCACCGGCACGAAGCCGATCTCCACAGCCGTGGCCAGGGCGGTGCCCACGATGAAGCCGCGGGATTCGATGCCCACGATCAGATCCGGGCGCAGCTGCGCGCAGACCCCCGACAACAGGCGCACCACTTCCTTCCAGCCTCGTGGGTCACGCATCAGCGGAGTGAGGTCGCGGAAGAGGATGCCGGGCTTGGGGAAATCGGGCACATCCCTGACCAGTCCCCGCAGATCAATGGGCTCGTCCAGCTCGGGGGGTGTGGTGCTCAGGGCCATGGAGAAGCGATCGGGTGACGGATCGGCGCGGGCGCTGGCATCATCGCAGCCATGGCCGACATCACGATCACCGCTCCAACCGGGGAAGCCCCCGTGGAGCAGTCCCCACCGCCAGGGCCTGCGTCCCGACTCTCGCGCCGTGGGCTGGAGCGCCTCGACCTGATGCTGCTCAGTGTCGAGGCCCTCGATCTCAATGGCGGTGAAGCCATGGTCTGGATGGCCAGCCAGCTCGGTTTCGGTTCGCTCTTTCCCAACCGTGTGGAGCTGTGGAAGCGGCGCTGCTACAACCCGTTGAGGCTGGCCTGCCGCCGGGGCGAACTCAGCGAAGCGGAAACCGATGCCCTGATCAGCCTGCTCTGTGCCATGGCCGAGCGGCTCTACCCGATGCTGCGCCAGCTGCTCTCGGCCTCTGAACCTGAACCGGTCACCCAGCAGCGCTGGCAGCTGTTCCGCTCCAGGCTCGATGAGCTTGTGCGCGAACGTCTCAATCCCCGCCGTGGCGGCGTGCAGAAGTTGCTGGATCCCCAGGAGGGGCTCCGGCTTCAGCGTCAGCTGGTTCAGGGGCTGGCCTTCGGCGCCGGCCGGGGCGGTTTCGATCGTCTCAAGGCCAGCCTGATGGATGCCGTGGCATGAAACTCAGTTACCGCTACGAGCAGACCAGCTGTCGCCTGCGCATCGACGGACTCCCTGATCTCTCCGCCGGCCACGGCCCGGAGGTGATCGGTATCCTCTCGGGTTGGGAGCTCGATCTGGCTGGTCATCCCACCCTGGAGGGCAAACGCGATCACCTCCAGGCCCTGCTGGCCGTGGTTCTGCCCTACGCACGCCATCTCGTGAGTTCCGTGCCGCGGCCGATGGGGGCGGCCACGGATCCGGTGCAGATGGAGCCGGTCTCCTCGTCCCGGGGCGGCCTGCGCAACCGTCAGGCCCACCGCCTGCGCCTGCTCAGCAGTCAGCCCGAAACCCAGCCCCTTGAGCTCAGCTTCGATGATGCCGAGCTGGCGGATCTGGTGCGCTGTCTGGATCAGCTCCGCCTCGATCCCCGTGTTCAGCTGGGGTTCAGCCTGCCCCCCGATCGCCCCCTGCACCGCCGCGAAATCCTGGAGCGCGTGCCTCTGCGCCAGCGCCTGGCCGCCCCCGCCGCCGGTCTGGCGGCCCTGGCGATCACCGCCGCCTTCGGCCTGATGGTGCCCCTGCCGCGGCGCACGGCCACCCCGGCCGCCAGCCCCGCGGTCACCCCCACCTCCCCGCTCACCCCTCCCCGCTAGGTGCCTGCCCCATTGACGAACAGGAACCTGTGGCCACACTCAGAGGGAAAGTCCGACTGGGTCGGTTGGCCTGCCGATGATGCTGAACTCCATGGCCCTGCTGCGATGACGACAAAGCCATGACCAGCAGCTGGTCCGAACTGCGCCGCCGGGTGAATCGGCTGGGGGCCTCCCTCGATGTGGTTGTGCGCAGTGATCCCGAGGTCTGCGGCCTCAGCGGCAAGGACTTTCACCTCTCGCTTCACCACGGCGGCCAGGGGGATTGCACGGTGGCGGGTCTCAGCCTGGTGGATTGCCCCAATGAACTGGTGCTGCTGGAATTCGAGCGCTGGATGCGAGGTGCGGGCTACACGCTCGATTGAGAGGCCGCCGCCATGAAGCCCCACCTGCCGGATCCGGGCCGCAAGAGTCAGTTGCCCCGCAAGGTGTTCTCCTCCCGCCAGCGGCGGAGAGGGTCCTCCTGGCGGGAGGCGGGGATGGCCCTGCTGAACGGGACGGCTGGAATCGGTGTGCTGGTGCTGCTGATGCAGCTCCCCAGCCGGCTGGATTCACTGCTGGTGCTCAGCAAGGTGATCAGCGCCCTGATCAGCGGACTCAGCGAGATCGGCCAGGGGTTGATCCGTCTGCTGGTGGGCCTGCTGCAGGCGTTCGGGGTGCTGCTGGTCCTGGGGCTGGCCGTGGCTGCGCTGCTGTTGCTGATCAACGGGATGTACCGCCTGCTGCGCCTGGCGATGCCCGGGCTGGGTGGGGTGCTGGCACTGCCGGCTGGTGTGGCCCGGCTGGTGTGGTCAGTGGTGCGCATCCGTCCGCCCGACCGGCCTGAGCGCTGAGCGCAGCCCCCGCGCTCAGGGCCGAGGAGCCAGCGACTTTCTCGACTCCCACACCTCCTGCAGGGTCACGGCTCCATCTCGATTCAGGTCGATTTCCGAGAACCGACGGTCCAGCCAGGGGAAGGACCGTGCCTCCTGGCGGCTGAGCCGACCATCGCCATTGCGGTCGGACTGGGCGAACACCGTGCGCAGCCGCACTCCCAGAAAGACCTTCTGACGGGGACTCAGGTCGCTGGGGAGAAGGTAGCCCCGGCCCTCCTGATCCAGCCGCTGGAAATTCGTTTCCAGGTAGGGCTGGCCCCGGCTTTCCTGGGGAGTCAGCCTGCCATCGCGGTTGCGGTCCAGGCGCTCGAACCAGGCCTGCATCCGCTCGTGGTAGAGCTGCAGCGACCGGGTGTCCTGGGCGAGCCCCGGTCCCGCCAGGCTCAGCAGCAGGCCGGCCACCACCACCAGCCACAGCGGGCCTTGGCCGGCTGAGCGGTCGGGTCGTCTTCTGGAGCTGGTGGTGGTCGCCATGGCGTTCACCCTATGGAGGTCGGCGGCCCCGGTCAGCCCCTGCGGCAGCGGTTGCCGGGGCCAAGCCATGACCGGACCTGTCTGCAGAGCCGGGGAGTCACCTTTGGCAAGCCCCGCGGCTGGATCCCCCTGGGCGTGACGGCGTCCACTCCATACAGTCGGGCCAGCTGCGGCCTCCGCCTTGAGCCGAACCCACACGATCTGGGTGGTCGATGACGACCCCGAACTGCGCCAGTTGCTGGGCACTTATCTCACCGACCAGGGCTATGAGGTGCGCTGCCTCACCGACGGCCGCCAGCTGATGGCCCGGCTGGAGTTCCAGCGCCCCGACCTGGTGGTGCTCGATCTGATGCTGCCAGGCGACGACGGCCTCACCCTGCTGCGGCGCCTGCGGGATGCCAGCGACGATCTGCCCGTGGTGATGCTCACGGCCCGCGGCGAGGCGGTCGACCGGATCATCGGGCTGGAGCAGGGCGCCGATGACTATCTGGCCAAGCCGTTTCTGCCCCGGGAGCTGATGGCCCGCATCGAAGCCGTGCTGCGCCGCCGCGGCACCCTGCCCGCAGGCACCCCGCTCGCCGATGGCGAGCTGGTGCACTTCGGCGACAATGTGCTGGATCTCTCCGCCCGCACCCTGGAGCGGCAGAATCAACCTGTGACGATCACCAGCGGTGAGTTCAGCCTGCTGGCGGCCTTCGTGCAGCATCCCCACCGCCCCCTGTCGCGGGAGCGTCTGATCGAGCTGGCCCGAGGTCCCGCCAGCGACACCGACACCCGCAGCATGGACGTGCAGGTCTCGCGGGTGAGGCGGCTGGTGGAGCCCGATCCCAGCCGACCGCGCTACCTCCAGACGGTCTGGGGCTATGGCTACGTGTTCGTTCCCGACGGCCAGCCCCGCAACCGCTGAGCCATGGCCCCCTCGATGCGCTCCGCTGCCCTCTCGCTGCGCCTCGGGGTGTTCTTTCTGGGGGGGTGGGCCCTCAGCCTGGTGTTGCTTCAGGCCCTGCTCGGTACTCGGATCGGCCAGGCTCAGATCGCCCAGATGGGTCCCCAGGTGGCCCTGAACCTGAGGCTCTCGGAGCTGGCGCTGGAGCGCTTCCCGCCGGCCACCGTCTCCCAGCTCAGCGGCCTGCAGCTGGGCGTGGGTCAGCCGCCTCGATCCCCCCGCCGCTGGAGTCTGCTCGGCCAGGGGGATGATGCACGCCTCGAGCGGCAAGCCGATCAGCTGCAGCTCGAGCTGTGTCGCCGCCTCCCCCGCTGCCCCGAGGTGGTGCCGAATCACGGTGCGGCCCGAGGTGTCTGGATCGAGCTGGCCTCACCCCTGGAGCCGGTCTGGCTCTATGCCCCCATTCGGCCCCGTTTCGGCTGGCCACCCGACCCGTTGCTGGTGACGCTCTCGCTTGTGAGCGGCAGTGTGATGGCCGGGGCCCTGTTCCTGCTGCTGGAAGTGCAGCGGCCGCTGCAGCAGCTGGAGCGGGCCCTGGCTCGGGTGGGCCTCGATGCGCAACCGGAGCCCATGCCCCAGCGCGGCGCTCCCGAGGTGCGCCGCCTGGCCCAGCGCTTCAACGCCATGCTCCAGCGCCTGGAGGACAGTGAGCGGGAGCGGGCGACGATGCTCGCGGGCATCGCCCACGACATCAAGACCCCGCTCACGCGGCTGCGGCTACGTCTGTCGCTGCTGGGGGACGCCTCCGCCAGCGCCAGGGCCGGCGCCGATCTCGACGACCTCGAGCGGATCACGGGCCAGTTCCTGCTCTTTGCCGGTGGCGGGGGAGGAGAGGTGGCGGTGAGCGTGCCTCTGGCGGAGCTGCTGGCGGAGCTGGCGGCCCGGTACGACGGCCAGCCGGTGGAGCTCGATCTGGCCCCTGTCACCGCCACGGTTCAGCCGATCGCCCTGGGACGCGCCGTGGCCAACCTGATCGACAATGCCCTCAGCTATGGGACGCCTCCCGTGCGGTTGGTGCTGCGGGCCTGGCAACGGGACGGCTTCGAGCTGCAGGTCTGGGATCAGGGTGAGGGCATCGCCGAGGATCAGCGTTCCCAGGCGCTGATGCCTTTCCAGCGGCTTGATGAGGCCCGCAGCGGTCACGGTCACTGTGGTCTGGGTCTGGCGATCGCCCAGAGGGTGGCCCGCACCCATGGCGGTGAATTGCGGCTGGGGGTGGAGCCCCTGGTGGACCTCTCACCCCAGGAGTCCCCCGGGACGTTCTGCGTGAGCCTCAGTGGCCATTCCCTTGCCGATGGCCGTGTCAGGGCCTCAACAATCTGCCCTTGACTCACACTCTGTTCACGGGGATGCCTCTAGACAGGAGGGATCGTCGGGGGTTCGGAGCAGAGCTTGATGGGTAAAGGCAAAGGCAAGAGTGAGGGCAAAAAGGCCACCCCCGGCCAGCAGGGCTCCGCCAAGACCAAGCCCAGGAAGGACCGCCACGGAGACACCGGTCCGGAGTCTTTCCTGCCCGGGTCCCATTCTCCTTATGCCCCCAACGGTCAGCAGGACCGCTACCACCCCTCCCATCTGCTGGGGGAAAGTGAAGACGATCTGGGAGCGCCACCTGAAGATAAACAGGTCAAACTCAGCCGCAAATTTTACGAGAAAGAGCTGGAGAAACTCCAGGTCGAACTGGTGAAGATGCAGTACTGGATCAAGCATGTCGGCTTTCGCCTGATCATTCTTTTCGAGGGTCGTGATGCAGCGGGCAAAGGAGGGGCCATCAAGCGCATCACCGAACCACTCAACCCTCGGGGTTGCAATGTCGTCGCGCTCGGCACGCCCTCGGATCAGCAGCGCACCCAGTGGTATTTCCAGCGCTATGTGGAGCACTTCCCGGCTGCCGGTGAGATCGTGATGTTCGATCGCAGCTGGTACAACCGTGCCGGCGTGGAACGGGTGATGGGCTTCTGCACCGACGAGCAGGTGGAGGAGTTCATGCAATCGGCCCCTCAGTTCGAGCGCATGCTGGTGCGCTCCGGCATCGTTCTGCTCAAGTACTGGTTTTCGGTCAGCGACGAGGAGCAGGAAGTCCGCTTCCGCTCCCGGCTGGATGATCCAGCCCGCCGCTGGAAGCTCTCGCCGATGGATCTGGAGTCGCGCGACCGCTGGGTGGAGTTCTCGAAGGCCAAGGACCAGATGTTCGCCCACACCAACATCCCCGAGGCACCGTGGTTCACCGTTGAGGCCGATGACAAGCGCCGGGCCCGGCTCAACTGCATCCGTCATCTGCTCTCCAAGATCCCCTACGAGGACATGACGCCCGCTCCGATCGAACTGCCTCCTCGTAAGACCGTCGGTGATTACCACCGTCCGCCGATGAATGAGCAGTTCTTCGTTCCCAACGCCTATCCCTGAATCCGCAGCTGCATCCGCCCCATTGCCCCCTCGCCATGACCCGCTCCGACGACGACCCGTCTCTGGGTCCCGACTCCTCTCTGACCGTTCCCGCCACCGCTCCCCTGCGGGGACCCGAGGGCAGCCTGCTCTACACAGGCAGTGATGGCCGCCAGTACATCGTCTGCGGAGATCCTTCCCAGGCCCTGGACCAGGACCTGATGGCCTCCTTTCAGGCCCTGCGTTCGGGAGCGCCGGGTCTGGAGGCCCTCATCCAGGCCGCCCAGGAGTGGGTGAAGGAAGCGAGCGACCAGGGCCTGAGCCCGGAGGTGGCCCGCCGCACGCTGCTGTCGCGCCTCAGGCAGGCCCTCGACGATCAGTAGGGCGACGCCATCACTGCAGCCGCTCGAACCAGAACCCCGCCAACTGCCAGCTGCTCCAGAGAAAGATCAGCAGGAACAGCCAGTTCAGCCAGGGGGGGCGTTGCTTGTTCTCCAAACCCATCGGCCTGCGGCAGCGGCAACGGCCCAAACCTATCGGCTCGCCTGCCATGGGCACCCGGCTCAGTCCTGGCGCCTCTCGGGGCTGCAGGGGGCCAGCTCACCGGAGGGGTCGTCCTGACAGAGACCCCAGCGCTGACCGCTGGCTTCATCGATCCAGCGCAGCACCTGGGGCCCGTCCCGATGGTCCGACACGGACGGCAGCGTGATCACCGCCAGCCTGGCCCTTCCCCTGCGGTAATCGAAGCGGCAGTAGCCCGGTCCCGTGCCGGCGCAGCCACTGAGGCTGGCCAGGCGGCTGCCGGAGCGCTCCCGGTCGAGGGCATCGGCGCCGGCGGCCGCTGCGGGCCGCCAGCCCAGCTGCAACAGGCGTTGGTCGGCCGTGACGATCGGTTCACCCACCCGCAGGAGGGAAGCCAGGCTGGCGGTGTCGCCATGGTGCTGCTGGGCCAGGGCCATTCCGGCACAGACCATCAGGCCCAGCAGCAGCAGGGACCCCAGGGAGCGGCGACCCCAGCGACCACTGGGACAGCCGGGGCATTGAGGAAGCGGACCTTCTTGAGCCGTTGCCATGGACATCCCCGCGGTGTACTCCTTCCTGGGCTTTCCCGGCTGGGGACCTGTTCATCTCTACTTCCCCCGTCAGGGGGATCCAGCCGGGGCGGCCCTGAGGCTGGGTACTGCCCTCGAGACCTGCCGGACCGATGGGCACGGTCCAGGCGGTCTGGTGGCCGGCTTCCTGCGCTGCCATCTCCATGCCGAACCCCTGGGGTCGCCGGAGTTTCGCCGCGATTGCCGTTACCGCTATCTGATCGTGTACAGACCTCAGGGACGCCTGCCGCTTCGGATCACCGCCTGGAGGCACCCCATCGCCGAGCAGGGCTGGCGGCGGCGCTGCGGACCGATCGAGCTGGATGCATTCCTCAGGCGCTTCCATCCCTGCCTGGGATCGCCGCGGCTGGCTTGCTCCGCCTGAGGTCGTGGAGACCTTCCAGCTGGTTGTAGACCGCCAGCAACTGCATGCGGATGTGATCGGTGTTCTCGAGCTTGGCGAGGTTGGCCAGGACTGCTTCGATCTGGTCCTTGCTGTCGATCAGCAGCCGGCATTCACTGGTACCGGGTTCGTAACTCATGGCGACTCGTGGTTGGGAAGGAACGGAATGGCGTACGCCCTCTGGATCGTGCCGTCATCACCATCCAACGGAAAGGCTGGAGCTGACGCTGTCGGATCGGTTGCATTTCAACCGATGTCCTCCGGTCCTGACAGGCTGCTCAGCTGACGGGGCATCAGCACGAGGAACAGCCACCACCACAGCAGCACGCCTGTGGAGAGAGGAACGGTAAGCCACCAGCGGCCCAGCCAGAACCAGCTGCCGGCGATCAGGAGCACCCCGGTGAGCAGGATGGACCAGGGCTGGCACCACCAGGGCTTGAGCTGCCAGATCGATACCGCCCCCCGCGCTGGAGTGGAGTTGCCGGGGGGCTCACTCATCGGTTCGGCTGCATCAGGAATGGAACAGAAGCACCAGCCCCATGCGCACCTGGTGGAACTCCCGTTCTTCGCGGCTGAGATCCAGCCCGACGTCGAGCCCTTCCTTGAGGGCGGTCTCGTACGGAGGGATGGCTGGAGCCGCTCCAGCACGCCAGAGGGCAGCGATTCCCACGGGGGTGGCATGCCAGCTGAAGCATGGGGTGAGCCCGATCGAGGGTTCCTCGAGGGCATCTTCAAGCAGGTCGCGGATGGGCATGGCTGGCTGAGCTCAGTTCAGCATCCAGATCCAGGCCTGGGCACGCAATCAGCTGAGAGTTTTCGTGATGTGATCGCACAGGCGCGGGCCCTACCGTGCCGGCATGTCAGGACTTCCCAGCCGGATCGCCCTCGTGCACGAGTGGTTCACGCCGCGCTCGGTCGGTGGGGCCGAACTGGTGGTGCAGCAGATCGATCGGCTTCTCGGCGAGGGCCGTCCCGCCGCCAGCCTCTTCGCTCTGGTGGATGGCGAGAGTGCCCGGCCGGGCAGCTGGCTGGAGGG
The DNA here is from genome assembly GCF_015841355.1 of Synechococcus sp. CBW1107. NCBI lineage: Bacteria > Bacillati > Cyanobacteriota > Cyanophyceae > Synechococcales > Synechococcaceae > Synechococcus > Synechococcus sp. CBW1107. The sequence goes on along the minus strand of NZ_CP064908.1, from coordinate 702,082 downwards.
CCGGCACATCCGGACGAGTTTCATCCAGCGCCTGCCCTGGGGGGTGAGCCATGTGCAGCAGTACCTGCCGTTGCTGCCGCTGGCGATCGAGCAGCTCGATCTCGGGGGCTATCCCCTGGTGCTCAGCAGCAACCACCTGGTGGCCAAGGGGGTGCTCACCGGCCCCGATCAGCTCCACATCAGTTATGTGCACACACCGGTCCGCTACGCCTGGGACCAGATGCAGGCCTACCTGGCCGGGTCTGCCATCGCCCGAGGCCCCCTGGGCCCCTGGGTGCGCTGGCAGCTGCATCAGCTGCGCCAGTGGGATGTGAGCAGCAGCACACGGGTCGACCATCTGCTGGCCAACTCGCGCTTCACGGCACGGCGGATCTGGCGCTGCTGGCGCCGCTTCAGCCAGGTGCTGCATCCGCCTGTGGCGGTCGACCGTTTTCGCTGGGACCTGCCCCGGGGCGACTTCTACCTGAGCCTTTGCCGCCTGGTGCCCTACAAGCGGGTGGATCTGGTGATCGAGGCCTGCAATCGCCTGGGCCTGCCCCTGCTGGTGGTGGGCGACGGGCCGGAGCGGGCCCGCCTGCAGGCCCTGGCCGGCCCCACCGTGACGCTGCTGGGGGCCTGTTCCGCCGAGCGGGTGACTCATCTGATGGGCCGCTGCCGGGCCTACCTCTACGCCGGTCTGGAGGATTTCGGCATCGCCCCTGTGGAGGCCATGGCCGCGGGTGCTCCTGTGATCGGCCTCGGCCAGGGGGGGCTGCTCGACACGGTCCGCTGCCTGACCGCCGAGGCCCCCCATCCCACCGGCCTTCTGTTCGAGCAGCAGACCGCCACGGCCCTGGTTCAGGCGCTGGAGCATTTCGAGCAGGGACAGTTGTGGCACTGCCTGCCCGCGGAGCGCCAGCGCCAGTGGGCCGAGCGTTTCTCGCCGGAGCGCTTCCGCCAGCGGCTGCAGGCGGTTCTGGAGCGCCGCTGGCAGGGGCATCAGCAGCGACTGCGGCGCTGTGCCTCTGGGGTGAGTGACCGCGAGAGCTGGTGAGTTGACCAATCGATTTTTAGAGTTCGCTCACCTTGGGGGCGTTGATGTCCGGAACGTTGCTCAGCGCCTGTGAGGCCGCCGGCTCCGTTGCCCGGCCTCTGCACTTGGTCCCCCCGCTCGTGGTCGCTGATTCGATGATCACCGCGGTGCCCACGGCCGAGCAGCTGATCCAGGCGCAGTCGAAGCGATCCCGCGTGCTCAAGCGCAGCGGCGACATCGTGTTCTCCCTGGCGGTGCTGGCCCTGGGCAGTCCCCTGCTGCTGCTGCTGGCGGTGCTGGTGAAACTGAGCTCGCCCGGGCCGGTCTTCTACGTGCAGCGTCGGATCGGCCGCGGCTACAAGGGCTTCGGTTGCATCAAGTTCCGCACGATGCGCAAGGATGCCGACCGCATCCTCAAGACCCTGCTGGAGCAGTCGCCTGAACTCAAGGCGGAATTCAAGAAGGACTTCAAGCTCAAGGCCGACCCGCGCATCACCCCGATCGGTGGATTCCTGCGGCGCTCCAGCCTCGACGAGCTGCCCCAGTTCATCAATGTGCTCAAGGGCCAGATGAGCGTGGTCGGCCCGCGGCCGATCGTCTGGGACGAACTGGACCGCTACGGCCGTCAGATGGATGAGGTGCTTGCGGTGCGACCGGGCCTCACCGGGCTCTGGCAGGTGTCGGGGCGCAACAACCTCAGCTACGACGCCCGTGTCCGGCTCGATGTCAGCTACGTGCGCCGCCGCACGGTCCTGCTGGATCTGGCGATCATCCTGCGCACGGTGGGAGTGATCCTCTACCCGCGAGATCGCGGTGCCTACTGAACCTGACTCAGACTGAGCAGCAGGGGCAGAGTCAGGGCCAGCCAGAGGGCCTCGAGCCGGGCGGTCAACCTCAGAATCCGGGCGATGGCGGCGGGATCGGCTGATGGGTACCCCCGGCCGAGGATCGGTTTGGCCCTGGCCACTCCGCCGTAGTGGTTCACGCCGCCCAGCTGAACCCCGGCCGCCAGGGCGAAGGCCGCCATCGACACCCCGGCGTTGGGGGATGGATCGGCTCGCCCCTGGCGCAGGGCCTCCCTCCCCAGGCGAAGACTCTCACCGACTCTGCCGGCCGCAGCCGGCAGGCTGAACGCCACCAGTCGGGCAGGCAGCCAGGTGAGCAGGTCATCGAGCCGGGCCCCGGCGGTGCCAAGCCAGCGCAGGCGGCCCCGCCTGTAGCCGAGCATCGAATCCAGAGTGCTGGCGGCCTTGTACATCCAGGCCAGGCTCAGGGGGCCAGGAACACCATCAGCGACCCCCAGGGCCGACCAGAGCCCGGCGCCGGTCAGCATCCAGAACAATGGGCCGAAGAGGCCATCGACGGCGTTCTCCGCGGCGGTTTCGGCCACTCCGCGCATCACCTCCTCCCGGCTGAGCCCCTGCACATCCCGGCCCACGATCAGGGCCAGCTGCCGGCGCCCCGCTTCCAGCCCGGCCTCCTCCTCGTCGGCCTCTGGACACGGCGGGGCGCTGATCGGTGCCAGGACGGCCCTCACGGCCGTCTCGAGGCTGCCGGCGGCCAGGGCGCTGGCCAGAGCCACCATCAGCACGGGCAAGCCGAGCCAGGCCAGCGGGGACGGCATGGGGAGAGCTGGAGCGGAGCCAAGCGCCAGCCGTTCCAGGCTCCAGCCGGCCAGGCCACTGACGCTCACCACCAGGGCGGTGAGCGCCATCCCCACCAGGCGCAGCCGGAGGGGATGATCTCCGGCCCAGCGCTCCCCGGGGGCGCGCAGCCGCTGGATCGCCCAGCCCATTGCCTGAACGGGATGGGGCCAGCTGATCGGATCACCCACCAGGCGATCCAGGGCGCCGGCCAGCAGCAGCAGCAGCCAGAGCTGGAGCGAGGCCGCCACGCTGATCACTGCCGTCGCGGCGACAGCAGCAGGGCCGCCGCCAGGAACAGGCCGATCTGCACGGGCAGGGCCACGGACAGCCCGAGCAGCTGCGCCATCAGGCCCATGGCCAGGCTGCCAAGCAGGCCGCCGATGGCCCCGGAGCGCGCCAGGATCTGCCAGCGCAGGGGCTCATCGCCCAGCTGAGACAGGCCCCTGACCTGGGCCAGGTCGCTGGCCTGAGCCAGCCCGCCCAGGGGGAGGAAAATCAGCAGGGACCCCCAGCCCGGCAGCCAGCGGGTCGCGATCAGCACCAGGGCCATGGCCAGGAAGCGGAACGCTCCTTCCCGGCGTGTCCCCACCAGTGACCGGGCAGCCGGCCACCAACCCAGTCCCCAGGTCCCGCCCAGGCTGCGTCCCAGGCCATAGGCGGTCAGCACTAGGCCGAAATCCAGGCAGGTGCCGGCTTCCACCTGGCGCACCCACAGCGGCAGCAGTCCGAAAAGTCCGCCGAACAGCATCCCCTGCAGGCAGCAGCGCCAGCTGAACGTCAACGGCGCCGACGCGGTGCCTGCGTCCGGTGCCTGGTCGCCCCGGGCGACACCCCCGGCCTGACGGGCCAGGGGCAGCACCGGCAGCAGCAGCAGCAGGGCCTGGCTGAACTGGAGCAGGGCACGGCCAATCGGGAACAACAGCGCCGTGAGCCCATGGCCGAGCAGGGAACCCAGTTCCCCGGCCCGCCTCAGCTGACCCATCGGCAGCTGGTGCCTCGCCAGCAGGGTCCTCTGCAGGGGCAGGTCGGTCATCCGCGTTCCCAGCGCGACGGCCAGCACCGAGGCCATGGCCAGCAGCACGGGACTGGAGGTTCCGGCTGCCGGGGAGCCAACGGCCGAGCTGGTGCTCACCCCCAGGCCCAGCAACAGGAGCACCGCCACCAGCTGGAGCATCACCCCGGCCAGGGGACGGCGGATCAGGGGCAGCAGCGCCGGCAGGGTGACCAGGCCCGGCAGCAGGCTGTTCACCAGGGGGGAGGCGCTCAGTCCGCTCACCATCCAGGCTGCTGACGCCAGGGTGAGACTTGTGCTGGCCTGGGCACTACCCCAGGCCAGCACAGGCAGATTCAGCCTGTACCGCAGGTCTGAGCCACCGGGGAGATCCCGCTTCAGGAGGCCTTCAGCCAGCTGAACATGGACCGCAGGCCAACGCCCACCTGCTCGACCGGATGGGCTGCGTCGCGGTGGCGAGCCTTGATCATCTCCGGCTTGCCGGCCTCGCATTCGGCCACGAAGTTGCGGGCGAAGGTGCCGTCCTGGATGTCGGCAAGGATGCGCTTCATCTCGGCCTTGGTGTCGGCGGTGATCAGACGCGGACCGCTTACGTAATCGCCGTACTCAGCTGTGTTGGAGATCGAATCGCGCATGGCGGTGAGGCCGCCCTTCACCATCAGATCCACGATCAGCTTCACTTCATGCAGGCATTCGAAGTAGGCGAGTTCGGGCTGGTAACCCGCATCCACCAGGGTTTCGAAGCCAGCCTTCACCAGCTCGCTGAGGCCGCCGCAGAGCACGGCCTGCTCACCGAAGAGGTCGGTCTCGGTTTCCTCCTTGAAGTTGGTTTCCAGGATGCCGGCGCGGGTGCCCCCGATGGCCTTGGCATAGGCCATGGCCAGGTCGCGGGCCTTGCCGCTGGCATCCTGATGGATGGCGAACAGGGCAGGCACCCCCTGGCCGTTCTGGTATTCCCAGCGCACGGTGTGGCCAGGTCCCTTGGGGGCGATCATCACCACATCGACGTCGGCGGGGGGCTGAATCAGCCCGAAGCGGATGTTGAAGCCATGGGCGAAGCTGAGGACCTTGCCGGGCTTGAGATGCGGCGCGATTTCAGCGTCGTAGACGGCCTTCTGGGTTTCATCGGGCAGAAGCACCATGATCCAGTCGGCGCGCTCGGCCGCCTCGGCCACGCTCATCACTTCGAGGCCATCGGCCCTGGCCTTCTCCGCCGAGCGGCTGCCTTCGTAGAGGCCCACCACCACATTCACGCCGCTGTCCTTGAGGTTCAGGGCATGGGCGTGGCCCTGGGAGCCGTAGCCGATGATGGCCACCGTCTTGCCGTCGAGCAGGCTCAGATCGGCGTCGGAGTCGTAGAAGAGCTGGGCCATCCGGCGAATCGGGCAGGGCAAACAGCGACTTTAGGGTCGCGCCTGGCCGCTCAGGCTTCACTCGGGTGGGAGATCACCCGGTCGATCAGGCCGTAGTCCTTGGCCTCGGCCGCACTGAGGAAGTAGTCGCGGTCGGTGTCCTTGGTGACCTTCTCGAGGCTCTGACCGCACATGTCGGCCAGGCTCTGGTTGAGCATGTCCTTGATCCGCAGGATCTCGCGGGCCTCGATCTCGATGTCGCTGGCCTGACGCTGGCTGGTGCCACCCAGGGGCTGGTGGATCATGATCCGGGCGTGCGGCAGAGCCAGACGCTTGCCCTTGGTGCCCGCCGCCAGCAGGAAGGCACCCATGCTGGCGGCGAGGCCCACGCAGATGGTCACCACGTCCGATTTGACGTACTGGATCGTGTCGTAGATCGCCAGCCCGGCGGTGACCGATCCACCCGGGGAATTGATGTAGAGGTAGATCGGCTTGCTGCTGTCCTCGGAATCCAGGTACAGCATCTGGGCCACCAGGCTGTTGGCGATGCCGTCATTGACCTCCTGGCCAAGGAAGAGGATCCGCTCCACGCCGAGGCGGGTGTAGATGTCGACCCAGCGCTCGTACTGGCTGCCGGGCAGGCGATAGGGAACGCTGGGGGTGCCGATGGGCATGGCGGTGGGTTCGGAACGGGGTGGTGACGGGGTGACGGACGAGCGGGGGCCGGCTCAGATCAGCGAGTTCAGCGGTCCAGGGTCAGACCGAGCCGGCCAGGGGGACCGGCAGCGGCTTCTGGCTGGTGAGGATCCGGTCGATCAGGCCGTATTCCAGGGCCTCCCGCGGCGTGAGGTAGGTCATGCGGTCGGAATCCTTCGAGAGCTGCTCGACGCTGCGGCCGGTGTTGTGGGAGAGCATCTCCAGCATCACGTGCTTGTTGTGCAGCACTTCCTGGGCGCGGATCTGGATGTCGCTGGCCTGGCCGCGGGCACCCGAGCGTGGCTGGTGCAGAACGATCGAGGCGTGGGGCAGGGCGGCCCGGTGGCCCTTGGCGCCGGCCGAGAGAATCATCGCGGCGGTGCCCATGGCCTGGCCGATGCAGATGGTGTGCACCGGCGGCTTCACGTAGCGGATGGTGTCGCAGATGGCGAAAGCCTCGGTTTCAAAGCCGATGGCATCCCCGGAGTACCAGCTGGTGCCGGTGGAGTTGATGTAGAAGAAGATCGGCTTCTCGGGATTGTCGAACTCGAGATAGAGAAGCTGGGCAATGATCAGCTGGGTCACATCGATCCCCATCTGACGCTTGGCGTCGTCATCGGAGAAGAGGGGCAGGCCGAGGTAGACGATCCGCTCCTTCAGCAGCAGCGACGGCAGATCGGGCGGCGGTGTGCGCATCACGGCGGAATCGCCGTAGTAAGGGGCCGACACCGACATCTGAAAACGCTCTACAGGGCCTGGATGGGAGCCTAGCGGGGGCCCGTCGGCTGCTGGACCGTGGCGGGCTGTTTCGGGCCATCCTGGTCACAGCGGGCGAAGACCATGCGTCCGGCTGGGGTCTGCAGGGCTCCGGTCACCGTCACGGGCAGGCGCTGGCCGATGCGCGCCCGGGCGGATTCCACCACCACCATCGTGCCGTCCTCCAGGTAGCCAACCCCCTGGTTGGCCTCCTTGCCCTCGCGCACGATCTTGAGCTGCAGGGCGTCGCCTGGCTGCACTTCGGGCCGCAGGGCGATCACCAGGGCGCTCAGGTTCATCACTCGGAGATCCTGCACCTCGGCCACCTTGGCCAGGTTGTAGTCGGCGGTGAGCAGGGTGCCGCCGGTGTCGGCGGTCAGCTTGAGCAGCTTGTCGTCGGCGCCGTTGCCCTCGTAGCGGGTGCTGTTCACCACCAGGCGGCGGCCGTAGGTCTCGCGCAGGGCGGCCAGCAGGTTGAGACCGCGCCTGCCCTTGCCCCGCTTCTCGGCATTGCCCGAGTCGGCCAGCTGCTGCAGTTCATCGATCACGGCCTGGGCCACGATCACCTGACCCTCCAGCAGGCCCGAATCCAGCAGACCACGGATGCGTCCGTCGATGATCACGCTGGTGTCGAGGATCTTGGCGGTGGCTGGCTGCAGGACCCCATCGGCCACGAGCAGAGCCTCGGTGCTGGCAGGGTTGAACAGCCGCAGCAGCGTGCGCCCGTGCACCTCGGCGAGGTTGTACCCCAGGACCCCGAAGAACACGTTGCTCAGCACCGCCGCCAGCGGCTTCACGAAAATCACCTCCCAGGGCAGGGGAAGCAGCAGGATCGGGGCCAGCAGCAGGTTGGCCACCAGCAGGCCCAGGATCAGCCCCACGGCGCGGCTCACCAGGAGGTCGGTGGGCATCGAGCGCACCTGGCGCATCAGACGGCGCCGCAGCAGCTGAAAGAAGAATCCGGCCAGCAGCCCGAAGAAGGCCCCGAAGCCTCCCAGCACCCAGCGCAGGCCCTCGAGGTTCGTCACCTCGATCAGCAGGTTCTCCGGCAGCAGATCCACCCCCAGCCAGCCGGTGGCTGCGCCGGAGATCAGGAACAGCAGCAGGATGAGCGGGTCCACCATGTGCCTGTTGTGGCTGCCCAGGGCCAGAACCCGCAGCATGGCTGATCCCGCCCCGTTTGACCGGGAAAGGTATCCGTACATTTGCCTATGGACATGTGGCGAATCCTGAAGGCGACCGCGCCCAACCCCATTCCAGGTCTTGAACGCACCCCGCGCCGCCTACCTCCACATCCCCTTCTGCCACCGCCGCTGCTTCTACTGCGACTTCGCGGTGGTGCCCCTGGGGGACAAGGCCGACGGTGCCCATTCCGCCTCGATCGCCGCCTACCTGCCACTGCTGCAGGCTGAGATCGCCGTTTCTGAGAACCCGGCCCCTCTCTCCACCGTCTACATCGGTGGCGGCACCCCGTCGCTGCTGACCCCCGAGCAGATGGGGAAGCTCCTGGATGGCCTGCGCCAGCGCTTCGGCTTCTCCCCTGGAGCTGAGATCACCCTGGAGATGGATCCGGCCAGCTTCGACCGCCCGAGGCTGGAGGGGATGCTGGCGCTGGGCATCAACCGGGTGAGCCTGGGGGGGCAGAGCTTCGATGACGCCGTGCTGGAGCGTCTCGGCCGCCGCCATCGCCGTCAGCATCTGCTCCAGGCCGCCGGCTGGCTGAGCCGGGCCCAGGCCGCCGGCGACCTGGTCAGCTGGAGTCTGGATCTGATTCAGGGTCTCCCCGAGCAGGATCTGCCCCACTGGCGGCAGCAGCTGCAGCAGGCCCTCGAGCTGGGGCCTCCCCATCTTTCCGTCTACGACCTGATCGTGGAGCCGGGCACCGTGTTCGAGCGCCTGCAGAAGCGCGGAGAGCTGCCCCTGCCGGATCCGGATCTGGGGGCCGACCTGATGGACCTCACCGGCGAGCTGCTGCGGAGCGCCGGCTTCGGCCGCTACGAGATCTCCAACTACGCCCTGCCCGGGCACGCGTCCCGCCACAACCGCGTTTACTGGAGTGGGGCCGGCTGGTGGGGTTTCGGACTGGGGGCCACGTCGGCTCCCTACGGCCAGCGTCAGGCCAGGCCCCGCACCCGGGAGGCCTATGCCGCCTGGCTGCAGACCAGGTCGGCCGTCCCGGCGGCGGGGCAGCCGCCGTTCGATGAGTGGCTGATGGTGGGTCTGCGCCGACGCGAAGGGGTAAACCTGGAGCGGCTTGCCCAGGCAGCGGGCCTGAGTGAGGCTGATCGCGCATCGCTGCACGGCTGGATGGCCCCCTGGCGCGAGCGGGGGCTGCTGCTGGTGGAGGGCCGACGCTGGCGTCTGGCGGATCCGCAGGGACTGGCCCTCAGCAATGCGGTGCTGAGGGAGCTGCTGGCCTGGTGGGACGCCCATCAGCCTGCCGAGACGCCGCCGGTCCCGGAGGTGTCGCCGATTGCAGCCAGCCCCTGAGGGCCTCCACGCAGAGCTGGCGCCCGGCCAGCAGTGGCGTACTGAAGGGAGGTTGGCTCGGGGTCAGGCCCAGCAGATCCGCGGTGACCCGCACCTGGCCGTCGCAGTCGTCGCCGGCGCCGATTCCGATCACCGGAATGGCCAGCTGCCGGCGCAGGCTGCCGGCCAGATCCGCCGGCACGTGCTCCAGCACCAGGGCGAAGCAGCCGGCGGCCTCCAGATTCAGGGCCTGGCGCCTCAGGCGCTCCTGGCTGATCGGATCCCTGGCCTGGCGGCGGTAACCCAGCCTGTGCACCGACTGGGGGGTCAGACCGAGGTGGCCCATCACCGGGATCCCGCTGCGCACCAGCCGGTCGACCACAGCCACGGTTTCCGGTTCCCCTCCCTCCAGCTTCACGGCCGCCGCAGCGCTTTCCTTGAGCACCCGGCCGGCGGCGGCCACCGCCTGATCACCGCCGCACTGATAGCTCAGGAAGGGCAGATCGCAGATCAGCAGCGGTTGCTGCCCCTCGGGCCGGCGCAGACCCCGGGCCACGGCCTGGGTGTGGCCGATCATCTCCGTCAGGGTCACCGGCAGGGTGGTGGCATGGCCGAGCACCACCATCGCCAGGGAATCGCCCACCAGCACCACTTCGGCTCCGGCCTCCTCCACCAGCGCCGCCGAGAGCGCATCCCAGGCGGTCAGCATCAGGATCGGCCGACCCTCCTGCTTGCGGGCCACGAGATCACCGGGTCGCAGGGGCACGGGCAGGAACCTCCAGAGCTTCCATTGCTACCATCAACCCGACTCGGACCCACGCGGCCCGGACGCCCAAATCTGGTCAGGACCGGAAGGGAGCAGCCACACGGGATGCTCCGGGCAGGCGTGGACTCCGGGTCACCCCCTTGAATCAGCTGTCGCTGGAGCGGCTCTGGCGGTTGAGCAGGAACGGTGGAATCTTGGCGCCGCGCTGGTCGGCCTCGGCTTCGGTGTGGGTGAGTTCCGGGCTCGTGGCGAACGTCGCGCGGGGTCGCTCGGTGCGGTAGGAGCTGCCTGCCTCGAAGCCGGTGGCGATCACCGTCACGTGGATCTCGCCCTCGAGCTTCTCGTCGACGACCGCGCCCACGATGATGTTGGCGTCGGGATCGACCACGTCGTAGATCACTTCAGAGGCCGTGGTCATGTCCTCGAGGGTCATGTCCTTGCCGCCACTGATGTTGATCACGCAGCCCTTCGCTCCATCGATCCGGGCTGCTTCGAGCAGGGGGCTGCTGATGGCGGCCTGGGCGGCCTCCACGGCCCGTGAGCGTCCGGAGCCCACGCCGATACCGAGAAGGGCCGTGCCCGCCAGGGTCATGACCGAGCGCACATCCGCGAAGTCGACGTTGACCAGTCCAGGCCGGGTGATGATGTCGCTGATGCCCTTGACGCCCTGACGTAGCACATCGTCGGCGGCTCGGAACGCCTCCTGCAGGGGCGCGCCGGAGATGGCGTCCCGCAGGCGGTCGTTGGGGATCACGATCAGGGTGTCGACGTGCTCCGCCAGGCGGGCGATCCCCTCCTCCGCCTGCTTCATGCGCTTGCGGCCCTCGAAGCCGAAGGGCTTGGTGACGATGCCCACGGTGAGGGCCCCGCATTCCTTGGCGACTTCGGCCAGGATGGGCGCAGCGCCGGTGCCGGTACCGCCACCCATGCCGGCAGCGATGAACACCAGGTCGGCCCCCTCCAGAGCTTCCTGAAGCTCGTTGCGGGATTCCTCGGCGGCCTTCTGACCGATCATGGGGTTGCCGCCAGCCCCGAGACCCCGGGTGAGCTTCTGGCCGAGCTGCACCCGCCGCTGGGCAGCTGACTGCAGCAAGGCCTGGGCGTCGGTGTTGAGTACCCGGTAGCCGACTCCATCGAGATCGGAGGCGATCATCCGGTTGACGGCATTGCTGCCGCCACCGCCAACACCGATCACTTCGATCCTGGCGCTCTGGCTGGGAACAATGCCGTTACTGGAGGGCGAGGAGGTCAAAGGGGTTCCGAGTAAGGCTTCTGGTGGGATGGTGTGCTGGTGTGCGATGGGGTGGTCGCCCGGGGAACCGTTCACACTCATCTCGGGAAGCATTATGTCGGCGGCGGACTGGAAAAATCCTGTGCGATGCGGCAACTTTGCGTGAAATGCGTATTCTCGCAATGGGCCTGTGCGGGTTTGCGAGCCATTGGCGAGTCTGCGGTCTGAACGGCATCAATCCACTCCGTTCCCGGCCTGTTTCGGATTGCCGGAACCGACGGCTGGAGCTGGCAGCCCCAGCTCGGGTTGGTCCGGGTCGCTGAGGTCGATCGAGCGCACCCCCTGGCCCTGGACTCGCTTCGGCAATTCCCCGGACAGATAGCGCAACACATCGAGGCGGCGGGCGAGATCGCCGTCAGCTCCGCCGAGCTTCACCTCCCCGAGGCTGCCGGTGGTCAGCCAGATGGTGCCATCGGGCTCGAAGCGGATGGTCCTGAGTGGGCTGCCCAGGTCATTGCGGCGGCTGATCAGCTTCACGATCGTGGGCTTGAAGCGAGCCTGCCATCCCTGCACCAGGACCGCCGTTTCGGGCTGGCTGCCGCTGGATCCCATGGCCTGCTGGCTGCTGCTGATCCAGTTGCCCAGGCGGTCGACATAGCCCTGCTCATTCCCTTTGGCTGTGCGGCGCTCCGCCCGAGCCACCACCTGGCGGTCCACCAGCTCGATGCGCAGCCGGGGCGGAAGGATCAGACGCTGCACCGTCACCTGCTCCACGGGCAGGGCGTCCAGCAGTTCCGCGCGCAGCAGCCTGGGATCGAGAGTCAGCAGGGGCATGGGAAAGCGAAGCTCGGCCGCGGCGATCGCCTGCTCACGGCTGACGCGTTCGCTGCCGCTCACGTCCACCTGGGATGGGCTGCTCAGGGTCCAGCCCTGACGCAGAAGTCCGTAACCAAGGCCCGCGGCGGCCGCGGAGAAGACCACTAGCCGCCAGAAGTTGCGCAGGCGCTCCTGACGGCGCTGCAGCCTCAGCTGTCGCCGTCGTTCAACACCTGGCGCCTGGGGTGCGGGGCTCACAGCTCACAACGGGAACGGGCCATCAGTTCGTCCATCCAGCGCCGGGCACGATCGGCATCGGAGAACGGCACATCCTTCTGCTGGCCATCACCCACCAGCCTCACCCGGCAACTGCCCTGACTTTCGTCGGTGAGGGGAGCGTCACCCGATCCCAGGGACATCAGCTCCAGCAATTCCAGCTTGCTGATGACGAAGGATCCCTGGGGTTTGAGCACCCCGGCTTCGAAGGTGCTCCAGGTCAGGACTCCATCAGCGAGCCGTGCCGCTCCGCAGCCATCGAGCTTCGCGAGTTCCGAGCCCGCCGCCCAGTCACGGAACAGCCGTTGACGGCGCCGCTCGAGCCAGCCGAGGGCCGTGAGCAACACGAAGACCACCAGCAGGGGCAGCCAGACCAAGCCGTGACTCATTCCGCCGGGTCCTCTCGAGATGATCCACCGTCCCATTCTCCCGCGCTCTCCACCAGCTGGTGCACGAGATCCACCAGGGGTACGCCGCTGGCTGCCCAGAGCATCGGATACATGCTCTGGCTGGTGAAGCCGGGCAGGGTGTTGATCTCGTTCAGCCAGAGCCGCTGCGCGGTCTCGTCGTAGAAGAAATCCACCCGGGCCAGCCCCTCAGCCGCCACGGCGGCGCAGGCCTGCAGAGCCATGCTGCGCACGCTCTCGCTCACGGGCTCGGGCAGCTCTGCGGGAATCACCGTGGAGCTCAGCCCTGCGGTGTACTTCGTCTCGTAGTCGTACCAGTCGGCGGAGAAGCGGATCTCCCCCACCACCGAAGCCTGCAGGCCGCCCCGGCCTCCCATGCCCTGGCCGAGTACGGCGCACTCCAGTTCCCTGGCCGTGACCCCCTGCTCCACCACCAGCCGCGGATCCAGGGCAGCGGCCAGTTTCAGCCCCTGCAGCAGAGCGTTGCGGTCGCTGGCCTTGCTGATGCCCACCGAGGAGCCCATGTTGGCCGGCTTGACGAAGCAGGGGTAACCCAGATCGCGCTCCAGCCGCCCGAGAAGCCCTTCAGGGTCACGGCGGAGGTCAGCCGCCTGGACGGCCGCGTAGGGCACCTGGGGCAGGCCTGCGGCGGCGAACGCGGCTTTCATGGCCTGTTTGTCCATACCCAGGGCCGAGCCGAGCACGCCCGAGCCCACGAAGGGCACCTGCATCAGTGCGAACAGACCCTGGATGGTGCCATCCTCACCATTGGGCCCGTGCAGCACCGGAAACCACACGTCCACCTCAGCAGCCCCCGGGGGAAGGCCCCGGAAGCCCGGACCCGTCAGCGAAGGATCTGCAGCCGTCCCGATCAGCTGCCCATCAGGCGGTGGCTCGCCGCTGGAGAGCACGGCCTCCGCCAGTTCGGGCCCCCACCAGCGGCCGTCACGATCGATGTAGAACGGCCGAACCCGGTAGCGAACAAGGTTCTCCCCCCCCCTGAGGCCGCCCACCACGGTGATGGCCGAGCGGATCGAGACGGCGTGCTCGTCGGAAGCCCCCCCGAACACCAGGCCGACGCAGCGGGGGGGGCTGGGCATGGGGTCGGCTGGATCCGGATCGGCGCCAAACGTATCAGCGCCCCGCGTCTCAGCCCACCGCCACCCCGGTGAGGGAGAAGGCACGCACCTCCTCGATCCGCACATTCACCAGATCACCCGGCTGAATGACGGCGCCGTCGCGCTCCCCGTGGCCGGGGGATGGGGCGCGGTCCGGGAAGAAGGTCAGCCGGTTGGTGCGGGTGCGGCCCATGCGCTGAGCGGGGTCCCGGGGGTTGGTGCCCTCCACCAGCACCTGCTCGATGCGTCCCCGGTAGCGCTCGCTGCGTTGCCGTGCGGTGCGCTCCACCAGGGCATTGAGCTCCTGCAGCCGCTCCACCTTCACGGCCTCCGGCAGTTGACCGGGCCAGTCGGCGGCGGGAGTGTTGGGTCTGGGCGAGTAGGCGGCGGTGTTCACCTGGTCGAAGCCGATCGCCTCGATCAAGGCCAGGGTGCGGCGGTACTGGGCGTCGGTTTCGCCGGGGAAGGCCACGATCACATCGGCGCTGATCGCCGCATCGGGCATGCGCTCCCGGATCCGCTCGAGGATCCGGCGGTAGCGCTCCACCGTGTAGCCGCGTGCCATCGCCTTCAGCACGTCGTCATCACCGCTCTGGAAAGGGATGTGGAAGTGATCACAGAGCTTGGGCAGCTCAGCGCAGGCGTCGATCAGACGCTCGGTGAAGTAGCGGGGATGGGAGGTGGCGAAGCGGATCCGCTCGATCCCCTCCACGTCGTGGACATGGTGGAGCAGGTCGGTGAGCGTGTGCTCGCGGCGGCCTTCCGGGGTGATGCCGGGCAGGTCGCGGCCATAGGCATCGATGTTCTGGCCCAGAAGGGTGATCTCCTTGAAGCCCCGCTCCGCAAGCCCCTCCATCTCCAGGCGGATGGCCCCCGGGCTGCGGCTCTGTTCCCTGCCGCGCACCGAGGGCACCACGCAGTAGGTGCAGCGCTCGTTGCAGCCGTAGATCACATTCACCCAGGCGCACACCTGGGAATCGCGGCGGGCGGTGGTGATGTCCTCGAGGATGTGATGCTCGCCGGTGGCCACCACCTGCTGGCCGCTGGCCACCTGCTCCAGCAGAGTGCCCAGCCTGTTGGCGTGCTGGGGGCCCATCACCAGGTCGAGTTCCGGCACCCGCCTCAGCAGCGACTCGCCCTCCTGCTGGGCCACGCAGCCGGCCACCACCAGCGTGAGGTGGGGGTTGCTGCGCTTGCGCTGGGCCTGACGGCCCAGGTAGCTGTACACCTTCTGCTCGGCGTTGTCGCGGATCGTGCAGGTGTTGTAGAGCACCAGATCGGCACTGTGCTCATCGCTCCCGGGGTGATAGCCCATGCCTTCGAGGATTCCGGCCATGCGCTCGGAATCGGCCTTGTTCATCTGGCAGCCGAAGGTGGTGATCCAGTAGCTGCCGGGCTGTGCGGTCCCGGGTCGTGCCGCTGCTGTGGCACTCGCTGTTGTGGTGGTCACGCTCATCGCACAAGTTTCGACCATGGCCGAAACTTGTGCGATGCAGGCAGGCCTTCGCTGGATCACGCTCACCAAGGCGGTGCCCCTGGCGATCAGCCGGGGCACCACGGCTTCGGTGCGGCGGCTGGTGGTCGAGCTGGCGCACGAGGGGCTGGTGGGGCGTGGCGAAGCCGGGGGGTTCGACACTGGTCAGCGGGCCTACGCCACCGAAACGGTCGCCGCTGAACTGGAGGCCCTGCTGGCACGCTTCGCTTCCGCCGAAGGGCGGAGTCTCAGCGCGGAACTACCGGCCTTTCAGGCGCTCGAGCCCTGGCTGGCCCCCCTGTCGCCACCGGCCCGCTGCGCCATCGACCTGGCTCTGCATGACTGGTGGGGCCAGAAGCTGGGTCAGCCCCTCTGGCGTCTCTGGGGCCTGGATCGGGCCGCCTGCAGCCCCACCAGCGTCACCCTCGGCCTGGCTGGGGTTGAGCAGGTGCTGGCCCGGCTGGATCTCTGGCAGGACCGCCTGGGCTGCTGGCCCAGGCGGCTGAAGCTGAAGCTGGGCAGCCCTGATGGCCCGGATCACGACCGGGCCCTGGTGCTGGCGGTGGTGCAGAGGTTGCAGGAACGGGCCGGTGCCGCCGGCAGGGTCAGTGAGCTGCAGGTGGATGCCAACGGCGGCTGGGATCTGGCCACGGCCCAGCAGCTGATTCCCTGGCTGGCGGAGCAGGGGGTGGTGCTGGTGGAACAGCCGCTGCCCGCCCAGCTCGACCCCGACGCCGACACGGCCGGCTTCGCGGCCCTCGATCTGAGCTGCCCGATTCCCCTGGTGGCCGATGAGAGCTGCTGGACTCTGGCCGACCTGCTGCGCCTGGCCCCCCATGTCGATGGGGTGAACATCAAGCTCCTCAAGAGCGGCGGGCTCAGTGAGGCGCTGCTGATGGCCCGCACCGCCCGCAGCCTCGGGCTCGAGCTGATGCTGGGCTGCTACTCCGACAGCGCCCTGCTCAATGGAGCGGCCTCCCAGTTGCTGCCGCTGGTGCGCTGGCCCGACCTCGACAGCCATCTGAACCTGATCGATGACCCCTTCGAAGGCCCGGAGCTCCGGGCGGACCTCCTGCTGCCCTCCATCCATCCTGGGCTGGGGGTGATCGAGGTCGACGGCCCCAGGTCGGCGAGTGACCCGTGCTGAGCGCCGATGCGCCCGTGGTGCTGCTGCTCCACGGCGGCCTGGACAACCTGTCGGGCAAGACGGGCCTGGCGATGTTGCGCTACCGGCAGGGTCCGGTGGTGGCCGTGGTGGATCCGGCCCATGCGGGCGCTGAACTCGAGCCCATCACCGGCATCTCCCGGCGGGTGCCGATCGTGGCCGATCTCAACGCCGCGCTGGCTTACCGGCCGGAGGTGGCGGTGGTGGGGCTGGCTCCGTCCGGCGGGCAGCTGCCTCCGGAGCTGAAGGCCGATCTGGCGGCGGCGCTGCGAGCCGGGCTGCACCTGGCCAGCGGTCTGCACACCCCCCTGGCCTCGGATCCGGAGCTGGCCGCCCTGCGGGGTGCCGGGCAGTGGATCTGGGATCTGCGCCAGGAGCCCCCAGGTCTGGAGGTGGCTGCGGCCCGGGCGGCGGCGCTGCCTGCCGGGCGCGTTCTGGCGGTCGGCACCGACATGGCCGTGGGCAAGATGAGCGCCTGCCTGGAGCTCACCTCGGCCGCCAGACGCGCCGGGCTGGATGCCCGTTTCGTCGGCACCGGCCAGGCCGGCATCCTGATCAGCGGCAGAGGGGTCCCCCTGGATGCGGTCCGCGTCGATTACGCCGCCGGCGCGGTGGAGCGGGTCCTGCTGGAGGTGGCTTCAGAGCCGGCCTGCACCGAAGAGAGCCTGCTGTTCGTGGAGGGCCAGGGCTCCCTCTGCCACCCCGGCTCCTCGGCCACCCTGCCGCTGATCCGGGGCTGCCAGCCCACGGCACTGGTTTTGGTCCACCGGGCCGGCCAGAGCCATGTGAACAAGCACCCCCAGGTCGGCATCCCGCCTCTGAAGGACCTGATCGATGTCCTGGAGGGACTGGCGGCTCTGGGCCGGCCCGCGGGACCCCAACCCCGGGTGAGGGTCGTGGCGCTGAACACCGCCGGATTGTCCGAGACCAGCGCTGCCAGGGCCTGTGCGGCCATCAGTGATGAACTGGGCCTTGCCTGCACCGACCCGGTGAGAAATGAACCAGCAGCCGATCGGCTGCTGGCCTCGTTGAGGGCGAGCGAGGGGACTCGAACCCCCGAATAGCGGCGCCACAAGCCGCTGCCTTAACCACTTGGCGACGCCCGCCGTGGTCTTTGCCAATGTATCAAGCAGCCCTGCACCCTGACCTTGCGGCCCGCCACTTCCCCTTGCTACGCCCGCTGGTGCACGGCTCTGGCCCTGGGCGGTGGGGTCACCGGGGTCGCCCTCGCCTTCACCAACCCTGGGCTGGAGGAGTTCGAGAGCTTCGCCGGTGACCATCTGGCTGAACTGGCGGTGGAGGAGGTCTGCGTCAATCGCCTGCCGATGCCGCTGAAGCTGGCGATCCAGAACTGTCCTGACCTGATCCGCAGCCAGAACCGGGTCCTCGGAGAGCTGGCCCGTCGCAACACCCGGCGGCAGAACTTCGGACTGTTCAGCCTCTACCGCACCCAGATCGGAGGCCCCTCGGTGCTGCCGTTTCTCGAACTCCCTCTCTACAGGGTGCTCACCGTGGCGGTTGCCGGGCACTTCAGGATCCTGAAAACCTCCAGCGACAACGACTCTGACAGTGCCAGCGCCGACCGTGCACCGTGGTGAGCGCGGCTGAGTCCCTGCCGCCGCTGCTGCTGCCGCGCGCCCTGATCGACCCCCGGCGGCTCGACCTGCCCCCTGCGGATGCGAGCGGCCTGGTGGCCGTGCGTCTGAGCCATCAGCATGGACGGATCACGGCGATCGAGACTCACCAGCGGCGTGACGGGGACCTGCTGCCGCTGGCGCTCACACCACTGGTGGAGCCCCATGCCCACCTCGACAAGGCCTTCAGCTGGGAGCGCCACCCGAACCCGGCGGGCACGATGCAGGGGGCCCTGGCCGCCAACCAGGCTGAGCACCAGGACCGCACTCTCGAGCAGGTGCTGGAGCGGGGTGAGCGTGCCCTGGAGCAGGCCTGGCGCTATGGGCTGAGGGCTGTGCGCAGCCACATCGACAGCCTCGGCCCAGGCGCCGAGCCGGGATGGGAGGGGCTGCTGCAGCTGCAACGCCGCTGGGCGCCGCGGCTGGAGCTGCAGCTGGTGGCCCTGGTGCCGGTGCGCCACTGGGACTCGGCGGCGGGCGAGGCCCTGGCCCGGCGGCTCGTCAGCCGTGGTCCGAGGGGATCGGTGCTGCTGGGTGGGGTTCTGGGGGCTCCCCTGGCCTCCGGCCGTGGCGATGGCGAAGGGCTGCTGGCCCTGCTGCGGCTGGCCGACAGCCTCGGTGCCCCAGTGGATCTCCACGTCGACGAGAGCGGCGAGGGGGGGGGAGCGGGGGTGGCCCTGGTGGCCAGTCTGGTGCGGCGGCATCGCATCGGTGTGCCGGTCACCTGCAGCCACAGCTGCTCGATGTCGCAGTTGAAGGCTCCCCGCCTGAGCCGGCTCGCCGATGCCATGGCGGACGCCTCCCTGGCGGTGGTGGCCTTGCCCCCCACGAACCTCTGGCTGCTGGGACATCACGCTGGAGACACCCCGGCCACCCGGCCCCTGGCCCCGATCCGCCAGCTGCAGCGCGCCGGTGTCACGGTGGCGGTGGGGGGTGACAACGTTCAGGACCCCTGGTATCCGGGAGGGGATTTCGATCCGTTGGAACTGCTCCGCTTCTCCCTCCCGGCGGCCCACCTGGCCCCCTGGCAGCGGCAGGGGCTGGCTCCCTTCACCACCGCCGCCTCGCGGTTGATGGGTCTGGAGTGGGATGGGGTGCTGCGCTCCGGGGCGCCAGCCGATCTGGTGGTGCTCGCCGCCGGCAGCTGGAGTGAGTTGCTGGCCCGCGCTCCCCAGCGCCGGGTGCTGCGCGCAGGCGAGTGGCTGCCTCTGCCGTCGCCGCCGGCGCTGGCGGCACGGCTGGAGGCGATGGCCGCGTCCTGGCCCGGCCCGGCTGAGTAGAACGGAAGCAGGCGCCAGCTCCGCCTGCCGTTCGCTGCCCCCGCTCCTTGTCCTTCGATCCAGACACCCGTCCCCCTGCCCTGGCTGTGGCCACCCAGCTGCCGAGCGGTCTGCCGGCGCCCGCCAAGGACTCCCAGCTCGAGGCTCTGGTGGCCGAGCTGACAGCCGTGGCCGCCGCAGATCCCTCAGCCGCCGCCAACGCCGGCAAAGGTCTGGTCGTGATCCGCAGCGGGCCTGAGCTGGAGCGACTCTCCAGGGATTTCTTCGGCTACTCCCCGGTGCTGACGCCGCTGCTGCAGGACAGGCTGGCCCAGCTGGTGGTCAGGGCCAGCTGTAGCGAGCAGGTGCGGCTGGTGGCGGGAGCCTGTGCCCGTCATGGGGTGCCGCTCACGCTGCGGGGAAGCGGCACCGGGAACTACGGCCAGTGTGTCCCTCTGGCGGGGGGAGTGGTGCTCGACCTCAGCGGCCTCAACCAGCTGCGGCAGCTGGATCCCCTCAGCGGGGTGATGACCGCCGAGGCGGGATGCCTGCTGGCCGACCTGGACCAGCGGCTGGCCCCCCATGGTCGGGAGTTGCGTCTCACCCCGAGCACTCGCCGCAGCGCCAGCCTGGGGGGGTTCATCGCTGGAGGTTCAGGCGGCATCGGCTCGGTGCGCTGGGGCTTCCTGCGGGACCCGGGTCATCTGCTGGGGCTGGAAGTGGTGACGGTGGAGCCAGAGCCCCGGCTGCTGCAGCTCGATGCCAGCGCCAGTGCACCCCTCAACCACGCCTACGGCAGCAACGGCATCCTCACCGCCGTGACCCTGGCCACAGCCGCGGCGGTGCCCTGGCAACAGGTGGTGATCGATTTCCGCAGCTGGACTGCAGCGGTGGCGGCGATTCGCACCCTGCCGGCCACCGCCCTTCTGCTCAATGGCCTCTGCCTTCTGGAGGAGGCGGTGGCCGCGCGTCTGCCCTCTCCGGGGGGCCATGGCCCCGCCATCTGTCCACCGGCGGATGGGCATCGACTGCTGCTGCTGGCGGCCCCGGACGCCCTGCCGGCCCTGGAGCCGCTGCTGGCGGCCATGGGCGGGAGGCTGGTCTGGCAGGCGCCGGAGCAGGGCAGCCGTGGCGTGCCCCTGCGCGAGCTCTGCTGGAACCACACCACCCTGCACATGCGGGCCCATGACCCCGGTTGGACCTATCTGCAGATGCTCCTGCCCCAACCGGAGGCTCCGGCCCTCGCCGCCCTCAAGCATCGCTGGGGCGATGATCTGCTCTGGCACCTCGAGGCCGTGCGTCAGCAGGGCTGCCAGCGCCTGGCAGCCCTGCCGCTGGTGCGCTGGCGTGGCAGGGAGGCGCTGCTGGAGCTGATGGAGCAGGCTCGGCAGCTGGGAGCCTTCCTGTTCAACCCCCACGTGCTCACGGTGGAGGATGGGGGCCTGGGAGTGATCGACGCCGACCAGGTGGCGGCCAAACACGCCTACGACCCGGCGGGTCTGCTCAACCCCGGCAAATTGCGGGGCTGGGGTGAACGCTGAAGGGCCTAGGGGCAGTCGAGGCTGAGGCGGGTGCTCACGCCCGTGGTGGGATTGGTTCCCTGAGCCCGGAGGCAGAGGGCGCGCTGATCGGAGCGATCCAGCAGGGCCTCGCTGAAGTCGGCGCCATCGATCACCGCGCCGCTGAAGCTGCTCCCGGCGGCGATCACACCCCGCAGCAGGGCTCCGCTCAGGTCGGTGCCGCTGAAGTCGGTCCGGTCCATCAGGGCATCGGAGAGGTCGGCGCCGCTGAAATCGGAACGCAGGAACGAGGCCTGCGTCAGGATTGATCCGTGCAGATCCGCGCCGCTGAAATCGGCATCCCGGGCCATCACCCCGGCGAAGGAGGTGTTGGCCAGCTGCTGGCCGCTGAAGTCCTTGCCGTCCTGGTTGGTGAGGGTGTAATCGACCCTGTCCTGGAACAGGGCGCGATCCTGCAGGCCCACCCCTGCGCTGGTGTCGAGGGCGAAGGCTGCTGGGCAGCAGGGACTGCCCAGCAGCGAGACCGCCAGCAGGGTCAGCAGCACGACGGTCAGGGCTCCGGGCCAGCCGCGACGCTGGTTCTGGTCGTGCCCCTCCTGCGGCTGGATCGGAGGTGTGGCAGGGGTCATGGCACTGCTGCGGGATGCGGCCTCCACTCTCCCCCGGATCACGCCCGTTGCTGGAGGGTGCCTGAAGCGATCAGGTCTCCGATCAGGTAGAGCGATCCCGCCACGACCACCGTCCCTCCCGCGGCACAGGCTGTGGCGGCACTCAGGGCTTCGGCCAGGGAGGCGGTCGCCCCGAGGCGTCCGGCCAGCTCGGGGGCTTCCGCCAGCACCGCCTCCAGGCTCCAGCAGGGATGGTCCGGCACCGGCACCAGCCAGGCCCGATCGGAGGGGGCCAGCAGGGCCCTGACCATCGCCGGCGCGGGCTTGTTCGCCAGCATCCCCAGCACCCAGCAACATCCGCGTCCATTGGCCTCGCCCTGATCCAGTTCCCGGCGCAGGGCTTCGGCTGCCGGCAGGTTGTGGGCCCCATCCAGCAGCATCGGCTGGCTCCGCCAGAGCACCGGTTGCAGCCGCGCCGGCCAGCGCGCTCCCTCAAACCCCTCGACGATGGCCTGGTCGGGGATCGTCCAGCCCAGCTGGCGAAGGGCCTGCACCAGTCCGAGGGCCACGGCGGCGTTGTGGCGCTGGACCAGGCCCGGCAGGCCGCTGCGCCAGCGCAGGTGGCCGGCCACCAGATCCTCCCGGTCCGTGGCGAGCGGGCTGACCCAGCGCAGGCGGCTGCCGCTCTCGAAGGCGCGCTGGCGCAGCACGGAAGCGGCTTCCTCCTGCTGGGGGCCGCTCACCGCCAGGCTGCCGCGGCTGAGGATCCCCGCTTTCTCCGTGGTGATGGCCTCGATGGTGGAGCCGAGCACCTCGGCATGGTCCATGCCGATGGCGGCGAAGCCCAGCACCTGGCGCTCGGGATGGACGGTGGTCGCGTCCAGCCGTCCCCCCAGTCCCACTTCCAGCACCACCAGGTCGAGGCCGGCGTCGGCGAAGGCCTGGAAGGCCGCCAGGGTCACCAGCTCGAAGGGGGTCAGATCGTGGCGCCGGGCCAGGGGCTGCAGATCGCTCAGCAGCCGGCGCAGCTCCTGGGCGGCGATCGGCTGGTCCCCCAGCCGGATCCGCTCGCACCAGCTCACCAGGTGGGGGGAGGTGTAGAGACCGGTGCGCAGGCCACTGGCCTGGAGGGCTGCGTGCACCAGGGTGCAGATCGATCCCTTGCCGTTGGTGCCCGCCACCTGAACCGCCGCGAAACGGCGCTCGGGATGGCCCAGCTCCGCCAGTGCGCGGCGCATCCGCTCGAGACCCAGGTCAACACCCCGGCGGCTGAACGGCTCGATCAGATCGGCGAACGAATCGATGGCTTGCAAAGGCCGCCTCGAGTCAGACCCGTTCGCTGATCGCCAGCAGAGCCTGCTCCAGCAGTGCCACGGCCTGGCGGAGCTGGCGGGGCTGAATCACCAGGGGCGGCACCAGACGCACCACCCTTGGCCCGGCGGGCACCACCAGCAAGCCCTTCTCAATCGCCGACTGCACGATCTGAGGGGCCGTGGGGGCTTCCGGCCTGAGCACCAGGCCCTGGAGCAGTCCCCAGCCGCGCACCCCCTCCAGAAGCTGGGGGTGACGGCCCACCAGCTCAGCCAGCAACTGCTGCAGGAGTTCACCCATGCGTTGCACGTGGGGCACCAGAAGCCGCCGTTCCAGCTCCTGGGCCACCGTGAGGCCGGCCCGGCAGGCCAGGGGGTTGCCCCCGAAGGTGCTGGCGTGGTCACCTGGTCGGAAGTGATCGAAGGCCTGCTTCACCGCCAGGGCACCGATCGGGAAGCCTCCGCCCAGTCCCTTGGCCGTTGTGAAGGCATCGGGTTCAACACCCAGTTTTTCGTAGCCCCAGAGGCAGCCGCTGCGGCCCATGCCGATCTGGACCTCATCGAAGATCAGCAGGATGCGGTGCTCATCGCAGAGCTGGCGCACACGCTGGAAGAAGGCCGGATCACCGGGGTTGACCCCCCCCTCGCCCTGGAGAGGTTCCAGCATCACGGCCGCCACCCGAGCTCCGTCGGCTTCGCTGCGGCTCAGCAGGGCTTCGAAGGCGGCGGTGTCGTTGTAGGGGAAGAAGTGGAATCCCTCCACCATCGGCTCGAAGCCCTGGTGGTATTTGGGCTGACCGGTGGCACTGACGGTTGCCAGAGTGCGGCCATGGAAACTGGCCTGGGCCGTGAGAATCAGCGGGCGTTCAATCCCGCGCACCTGATGGCCATGCTTGCGGGCCAGCTTGATGGCGGCCTCGTTGGCTTCGGCGCCGGAATTGCAGAAGAAGACGCGGTCGGCACAGCTGCGGCTGACGATCCAGCGGGCCAGATCCTCCTGCTCGGGGATCTTGTAAAGGTTGGAGACGTGCTGAAGCCGACCCAGCTGGCGGCTCAGGGCCCGGCGCATCACCCTGTCGCTGTGGCCGAGGGTGCAGGTGGCGATCCCGGCCACGCAATCGAGATATCGGCGCCCCTGCCGGTCACGGACCCAGACCCCCCGTCCTTCGACGAGCTCCAGGGGCAGACGGGCATAGGTGTCCATCACCGCCGAGACCGGGGTGTGAGCCACCTCCAGCGGTGCCTGTGGCTGGGGTGGCGCCTGGCTGGCCCGAGCCACGGGGATGGGAGCGGTGGGACTTGAACCCACATGCCCGAGGGCGCTCGATTTTGAGTCGAGTCCGTCTACCAATTCCGGCACGCTCCCGCAAGGGGAACCTTACTGGGCAAGAGCAGGCTCAGGGCTCCAGGCGCCGGATCGAGGCGCCGACGGCATTGAGCTTGCCTTCGAAATCGGCGTAGCCGCGATCCAGGAACTCCAGCCCCTGAACGGTGGTGATGCCATCGGCGGCCAGGCCGGCCAGCACCATGGCGGCCGAGGCGCGCAGGTCGGTGCCCTGAACAGGGGCACCGCTGAGGCGAGACACACCCTCCACCAGGGCGGTGTTGCCCTGCATGCGGATGTCAGCGCCCATGCGCTGCAGCTCAGCCACGTGCTGGAGGCGGTTCTCGAAGATGTTCTCCACCACCATGCTGGTGCCATGGGCGGTGGCCAGCACGCTCATGAAAGGTGCCTGCAGATCGGTGGGGAAGCCGGGGAAGGGCTGGGTGCGCAGGTCGACAGCCTGAATGTGTTCGGCGCGGAGGGTCATGCCCTCGCCATCGGGAATCAGCTCGCAGCCTGCATCCACGAGTTTGGTGAGCACGGCGCCGAGGTGATCGGTGATCACCGGGGTGACGCGCAGGGCTGAACGGGTGATGGCCGCGGCGAGCAGAAAGGTACCGGCTTCAATGCGGTCGGGGATCACGGCGTAATCGGCCCCGTGCAGGCGATCGACGCCATCGATGACGATCGTGGGAGTGCCTGCGCCCTGGACGCGGCCTCCCATGGCGTTGAGCAGACCGGCCAGATCCACCACCTCAGGCTCGAGCGCCGCGTTCTCGATCACCGTTTCCCCCTGCGCCAGGGCGGCGGCCATCATCAGGGTCTCGGTGGCGCCGACGCTGGGACATTCCAGGTGGATGCGGCCACCGGTGAGGCGCAGGCTGCGGCCCGGAACGGCGGCTGAGACCACTCCATGCTCGATGCTCACCTGGGCACCGAGGGTCTTGAGGCCCTTGACGTGCTCGCTGACCGGCCTGGAGCCGATCTTGCAGCCACCCGGCAGGGGCACTTTGGCCATGCCGAGTCGGGCGAGCAGGGGGCCGATGCAGAAGAAGCTCGCCCGCAGGCTGTTCACCAGTTCATAGGGAGGAGTCGACTGACTGAGATGGCTGGCGTCGAGCTCCACCCAGTCGAGGCCCCGTCTCACGCGCACACCGAGGGCGGTGAGGATCTCTCCCATCCCGGCGATGTCGGTCAGGGGGGGCACGTTGGTCAGTCGCAGGGTGTCGCGGCTGAGCAGGCAGGCCGCCATCAGCACCAGGGCGGAATTCTTGGCACCGCTGACCCGGACCTCACCGGAGAGCCGCCGTCCACCCGTGATCTCCAGCTGGGGGGTGACCAGGGAGGTGGGCGTCGGAGCGACGGTCAGGGTCATGGCGGTCGTGCCGACTTTTGGTTCCGGAATCTTGACAACCAAGCCGGAGACCGTCTAGGCGTCCGCCCAAGGAACTGTCATGGTTGGTTGCAAGTCTGCCTGAACGCCTCGGCCAGGGGTCCGGTCCGTCGCTGGTCGGTGCGGCCCTCCGTGATTTAAGGTTTCACGGTCGCTTCGGCGGCACGCCAGCGGATGTGGCGGAATTGGTAGACGCGCTAGTTTCAGGTACTAGTGGCAGCAATGTCGTGGGAGTTCAAGTCTCCCCATCCGCACTTTCCCTCAGCCCACGCCCTCCTCACCTCCCCTGCAGGGGCCCGTGCCCTCAGCCGTGGTGCAGCCTCACCCATGATTGTCATCAAGATCACGAATTCTTCTGAGGTGGTTGCCAAGAAGATCGGCAAGTTTCTCGAGAGCCTCACTCCCGATGGCATGGATGAATCCACCATCGAAGACATCGTGGTGAGCCGGCTGGTGGAGAACCTCAGCAGCGAGGGCATCGAGGGTGAGGTGGCTTCGATCCGGGGTGTCGATCTGGAGGAATCCGGGCTCCTGATCAAGGACCCGATGCATGTGCGCCGCCGTCAGTCGTTCTGAGGCCGGCTCAGGCTCCCCCTGGGTGCCCCTGGCGCGTGAGCTGATCACCAGCCGGCGCAATCCGTTGGTTGGACGGTTGCGCACTCTTCACCAGTCCCGTGGTCGCCGGGAGCAGAACCTGCTGCTGCTGGAGGGCACCCATCTGCTGGAAGAGGCCCTGCGCCTGGGCCTGCGGCCCCGCCAGGTGCTGGCCAGCCCGGTCTGGATCGAGCGTCAGCGCTCGCTTCTGGAGGCCCACCCGTGGATGGCCGCGGTGCTGCAACCGGTTGCTCAGCCGGTGCTGGAGGCGGTGGCCACCACCACCCATCCCGATGGAGTGGTGCTGACGCTGCCTTGGCCGGAGCCGCCGGCTGGCGAGGGTGCCGAGTTCGTGCTGGCCCTCGATCGCCTTCAGGATCCAGGCAACCTCGGCACTCTGATGCGCACCGCCCTGGCGGCGGGGGTGGAGGAGCTCTGGCTGGCGGAGGGGGCCGACCCCTTCCAGCCCAAGGTGCTGCGCGCCTCCGCCGGCGCGGCCCTGGCCCTGCCCTGCCGTCGGCTCGAGCAGCTGCTGCCCCGCCTGGAGTCGGCCCGCAGGGGCGGCGCCCAGGTGGTGGCTTCGGTGGTGGCTGGTGGGCTGCCCTACTGGCAGCTCGACTGGACCCGCCCCACGGTGCTGCTGCTCGGCAATGAGGGGGCCGGGCTGGCTCCGGAGTTGCTGGCAGTCAGCAGCCACCAGGTCACCATTCCCCACAGCGGGGCAGTGGAATCGCTGAATGTGGCGGTGGCCGCCGCACCGCTGCTTCTGGAGCGCTGGCGTCAGCTGACGGGGGAGAATGCGGGGCACCAACCGCAGCAGCCCAGGTGAGCGACGCCAGCGCAGCCAGCTTTGACTTCGATCTGATCGTGATCGGTGCCGGTTATGGCGGCTTCGATGCCGCCAAGCATGCCGCCGACCATGGCCTGCGCACGGCGATCGTGGAGTCGCGCGACATGGGCGGCACCTGCGTGAACCGGGGCTGCGTGCCTTCCAAGGCCCTGCTGGCCGCCAGTGGCCGTGTGCGGGAGCTGGCGGACGCCGAGCATCTGCGCGACTTCGGCATCCATGCGGCCCCGGTGCGCTTCGAGCGCCAGAAGATCGCCGACCACGCCAACCAGCTGGTGGCCACGATCCGCTCCAACCTCACCAAGACCCTCGAGCGCGCGGGGGCCACGATCCTGCGGGGCAAGGGGCGGCTCGAGGGCCCGCAGCGGGTGGCGGTGCGCGAAGCCAGCGGCATCGAGCGGGTGTACTCCGCCCGTGACGTGATCATCGCCACCGGCTCCGATCCCTTCGTGCCGCCCGGCATCGAAACCGACGGCCGCACCGTCTTCACCAGCGACGAGGCCATCAGTCTGGAGTGGCTGCCCCGCTGGATCGCGATCATCGGCAGTGGCTACATCGGTCTGGAATTCGCCGACGTCTACACGGCCCTGGGCTGTGAGGTCACGATGATCGAAGCCCTCGACCGGGTGATGCCGACCTTCGATCCCGACATCGCCAAGATCGCCGCGCGCAAGCTCATCGACGGCCGCGACATCGACGCCCGCTCCGGGGTTCTGGCCAAGACGGTGACCCCGGGATCGCCGGTGCGGATCGAGCTGGTGGAGATGGCCAGCCGCGAGCCCGTGGAGACCCTGGAGGTGGATGCCGTGCTGGTGGCCACCGGCCGGGTGCCCGTGAGCAAGGACCTCAACCTGGAGAGCGTCGGTGTGACCACCAACCGCGGCTTCATTCCGGTGGACGAGGCCATGCGCGTGCTGGTGGATGGCGAGCCCCTGCCGCATCTCTGGGCCGTGGGCGATGTGACCGGCAAGATGATGCTGGCCCACACCGCCGCCGCCCAGGGGAGCGTGGCCGTGGACAACATCCTGGGTCATCAGCGCCTGATCGATTACCGCTCGATCCCGGCGGCCACCTTCACCCATCCCGAGATCAGTTCCGTTGGCCTGAGCGAAGTCGAGGCCAGGGAGCTGGCGGCGGCGGATGGTTTCGAGCTGGGCCTGGTGCGCAGTTACTTCAAGGCCAACTCCAAGGCGCTGGCGGAACTCGAAAGCGACGGCCTGATGAAACTCCTGTTCAACCGCAGCAGCGGCGAGGTGCTGGGGGCCCACATCTACGGACTGCATGCCGCCGATCTGATCCAGGAGATCGCCAATGCCGTGGCCCGGCGCCAGAGCGTGCGCGAGCTGGCCAACGAGGTGCACACCCACCCAACCCTGAGTGAAGTGGTGGAGGTGGCCTACAAGCAGGCGGCCGCGGCACTGGTCTGATCCTTCGCCCGCCGCCGGCATGTCCGATTGGCCCGGCGCGCAGCGCTCCTACGATCGTGGTCCGTGTTCCGCTGCCACCAGCCCTTGGAGATCCGTCGACGCCCCCCCAATCCCCCCGTGCGGGTGGCCCACCTGCAGTACGGCATCCCTCACGACGAGGCGGCCCCCCGTCACATTCTCGAGGAGATCCTCTGGGAGAAGGACCGGGACATCACGGCGTCGCGCGAGAGGGTGCCCCTGGAGAAGCTCAAGCAGCAGGTGGCCGAACTCCCCCCCTGCCGCGACTTCGTGGCGGCCCTGCGCGCCAGCTGCCGCAAGCCGGCCGTGATCGCCGAAGTGAAGAAAGCCAGCCCGAGCAAAGGGGTGATCCGCGCGGATTTCGACCCCGTGAGCATCGCCCGTGGCTACCGGGCCGGCGGGGCCAGCTGTCTGTCGGTGCTCACCGACAAGGCCTTTTTCCAGGGGGGTTTCGAGGTGCTGGTGGAGGTGCGTCAGTCCGTCGACCTGCCCCTGCTCTGCAAGGACTTCATCCTCACGCCCTATCAGCTGTATCAGGCCCGTGCCGCCGGGGCCGATGCCGCCCTGCTGATCGCCGCCATCCTCTCTGACCAGGACCTCACCTACCTGCTCAAGGTGGCCCACAACCTGGGGCTGGCGGTGCTGCTGGAAGTGCATGACGCCGGCGAGATGGAGCGGGCGCTGGCGCTTGAGGGCGTCGACCTGATCGGCATCAACAACCGTGACCTCACCAGCTTCCACACCGACCTGGCCACCACCGAGGAGTTGATGGCCCGCTACGGCGAGCGTCTGCGCTCCAATGGTGCCCTGCTGGTGAGCGAGTCGGGGCTGGCCAGTCGGGATGATCTCGACCGGGTGATGGGCGCCGGCGCCGATGCCGTGCTGGTGGGCGAGGCCCTGATGCGCGAAGCCGACGTGACAGCCGCCCTCGAGAATCTGATCGATGGCTGATGCTGGCTGAGCTGATTCCTGTTGAATAGGTATGACCATTACCCATGGTCCTTCCGACGCCATCCACTCCATGCCAGGGATTGTCAACAAAATTGCTTTAGAGGAACATTTCAGCGCCCCTGGCCTCGAACCATCGATTAACGAGGTGAGTTTTTTTGATCCTGAAGTTTTTCCCATTATTGAGGCCGCTTTGCCGGAGATTGCAGAGCATCGCCTTCTCGCCATGGATCGGGCTGGCATCTCCATTGCTGTGCTGTCCCAGACGCTGCCGGGTGTCCAATCGATGGGAGATGTAGCCCTTGCGGTGGATCTTGCCCGCCGCGGGAATGATTTTCTGCACACACGCATTGCGCTAGCCCCTGAGAGGTTCCGCGGCTTCGCCTGTTTGGCCTTACAGGATGTTGATGCCGCTTGCAACGAGCTCAAGCGTTGTGTCCTGGAGTTGGGGTTTCTGGGAGTGCTCGTGAATGGCGCCACTGATGGAGTTTATCTCGACGAGCCGCATTTCTCTCAATTCTGGCATACGCTTGAGCAACTTGATGTCCCCCTTTACTTGCATCCAGGCCTGGTGAAAGGACAGGTCGAGGCTTTCCGAGGATATCCCGAGTTGGAGAGCGCTCTATGGGGTTGGACCTGTGACACGGCCACCCACATTCTCCGACTGGTGTTTAGCGAGGTGTTTGATCGACACCCTCGGGCGAGGCTGATTCTCGGCCACATGGGCGAAACCCTCCCGTTCATGCTCTGGCGGCTGGACAGCCGGGCCGGGGTGACGACAATCGGGCGCTCCCTGAGTCGCCCTCCATCAGAGACGATCAAGAAGCATGTCACTGTGACAACATCCGGAGTTTGTGCTGATGCACCTCTTCGATGTGCGCTGGAAGCGATGGGGGATGACGCAGTGATGTTTTCCACTGATTATCCCTATGAAGACATACAGCTGGCTGCTGACTGGATCGATAACGCTGACATTTCCGAAGACCAGCGGATCAAGGTGTGCCGCACCAATGCTCAGCGTGTCCTGGGTCTGGGATGAGCAGTCGACGTCTGAAGCAGCTGACACGCCATCGCTACAAAAAAAGCCCCTGCGCAGGGCAGGGGCCGTTTGAGAAAACGAGGCTGTGAACGTGCCTCAGACCTTGCGGCTGTAGAACTCAACCACCAGCAGTTCGTTGATCTCGAGGGCCACCCACTCGCGCTCGATCCGGCCGTTCACCTTGGCGGTGAACTTGTTCTTGTCGAGTTCGAGGTTGGGGGGGATGTTGGCCAGACCCGGGAATTCCAGGTTGCCCTCGGCGAGCTGGCGGCTGGCCTTGCGTTCGCGAACGACGATCACGTCGCCGGCACGGCACTGGTAGCTGGGCACATCGACCACGCGGCCGTTGACGGTGATGTGGCCGTGGTTCACCAGCTGACGGGCACCGGGCACGGTGGGGCCGAAGCCGAGGCGGAAGCAGATGTTGTCGAGGCGGTTCTCCAGCAGCTTCAGCAGGTTGGTTCCGGTGGAACCCTCCTGGGCGCGCGCTTTCTTCACGTAGCGCACGAGCTGGCGCTCGGAGATGCCGTAGTTGAAGCGAAGCTTCTGCTTCTCTTCGAGGCGGATGGCGTATTCGGAGCGCTTGCGACGGGCTTGGCCGTGCTGACCGGGGGGATAAGCCCGCTTGGCGGACTTACGGGTGAGACCGGGAAGGTCTCCCAAGCGCCGCGTCACCCTCAGACGAGGACCGCGGTAGCGAGACATGCAGACAGGAACAGAGGACGGGGTTCTGGAACGAAGCGCGCAGGCTGGCCGTGGGCCAGGCCTTCCGGGGAGCATGCTGGAGGCATCCTCCAGGCACCCGGTCGTGCAACGCCAGTTGTCGATCTTATCCGTTGGCTTCTCCAGCCTCAGCCGGGCCCTGCAGCTCGCCCTGCTCGCCCTGATCGCTGGCTACCGCCGCTGGCTCTCCCCCCTGCTGGGTCCACGCTGCCGGTTCATTCCCAGCTGCAGCGCCTATGGCCTCGAGGCGATCCAGCGCCATGGCCCCTGGCGGGGTGGCTGGCTCACGCTGAGGCGCCTCCTGCGCTGCCACCCCTTCACACCCTGCGGATGCGATCCGGTGCCCGAGTGAATCAGCCGACTCAGCCCGCCCCCCCCCTGCCAGCACTGCTCCTCTACAGCCGTGATGGCTGTTGCCTGTGCGAGGGCCTCGAGGAACGTCTGCGGGCCCTGGTGCCGCCGCCGCGGTTGCAGGTGGTGAATGTGGATCACGATCCCGACCTTCAGGCCCGTTACGGGCTGGAGGTGCCGCTGCTGGCGGTGGTGAGGCAGGGGCACGCGCAGCTGTTGCCACGGGTCGGGCCACGGCTGGGGGGTGATGGCCTCCAGCGCTGGCTGCGGAAGTGTCTGGCCGAGCTGCCCGGCCCGCCTCCAAACGCTTAAAACAGCCCGAACTCCTCAGCACCAGCCCCCGCCCCTGGGGGTGACCTCCCGATGCCACAGCTGCTTCATTCCCTTCTGCAGGACTGTGCTGTGGCGATTCCCGCCCAGCTGCCCGATGCCGTGGTCACCGGCCTGAGCTGCGATTCACGCCGCGTGGCCGCCGGCACCCTCTTCATCGGTCTGCCAGGCAGTCAGGTCGATGGGGGCAGTTTCTGGCCCGCCGCCCTGGAGCGGGGGGCGGCGGCGGCGGTGATCGGGCCGGCGGCAGCGGCCCAGCGTCCGCCAGGGCCGGACGATCCGGTGCTGGTGCTGGAAGAGCCGGTGGCGGAATGGGCCGGACGGCTGGCGGCCTCGTTCTGGCACGACCCCAGCCGGCACCTGGCCCTGATCGGCGTGACCGGCACGAATGGCAAGACCACGACCACGCACCTGATCGAGCACCTCGGCGCCGCCTGTGGCCGGTCCACGGCCCTGTTCGGCACCCTGATCAACCGCTGGCCCGGATACAGCGTCACGGCTTCTCACACCACAGCCTTCGCCGATGTGCTGCAGGGGCAGCTGGCCCGGGCGGTGGAGGCCGGAGCTCAGCTGGCGGCCATGGAGGTGAGCTCCCACGCCCTCGACCAGCGCCGGGTGGCCGGCTGCCACTTCGCCGGGGCGGTGTTCACCAACCTCACCCAGGACCACCTCGATTACCACCCCTCGATGGAGGCCTACTTCGAGGCGAAGGCACGACTGTTCTCAACGGACCTGCTGGATGGTTCCGCCGTGGTCAACATCGACGATCCCTGGGGCGCCCGGCTGGCCGAACGCCTCTCTGAATCGCTGGGCGAACGGCTCTGGCGCAGTTCCCTGGTTCCGGCGACCCCCGGAGTGCCCCAGGAGGATCCACCCGAGCTGCGTCTGGACGACCTGATCTTCGCCGCCGATGGGGTGAGCGGCACCCTGATCACGCCTCTGGGGCGCGGAGCGTTCCGTTCCCCCCTGGTGGGCCGCTTCAATCTGATGAACCTGCTGCAGGCGGTGGGGGCGTTGCAGCAGCAGGGCCTGCCGCTGTCCCAGCTGCTGGAGGCCATCCCCAGTTTCCGGGGCGTGCCCGGACGAATGGAGCGGGTGGTGCTCCCAGAGGCCGCTGAGCTGCCGGCGGTGCTGGTCGACTATGCCCACACCCCCGATGGTCTTGAAAATGCGCTGGCGGCCTGCCGGCCTTTTGCCAGGGGTCAGCTGGTCTGCGTGTTCGGCTGCGGCGGCGACCGCGACCGGGGCAAGCGTCCCCAGATGGCCGCGATCGCCGCGCGGCTGGCCGACCGGGTGGTGGTGACCTCCGACAACCCCCGAACCGAGGATCCCCAGCGCATCCTCGACGACGTGGTGGCCGGCATCCCTGCCGGCACCGACCTGACGGTGGAGGTGGATCGGGCTGCCGCGATCGCCGCGGCCGTCGCCGCGGCAGAGCCCGGCGATCTGCTGCTCATCGCCGGCAAGGGCCATGAGGACTACCAGATCCTGGGAACGACCAAGATCCACTTCGACGACCGGGAGGAGGCCGAGAAGGCCCTGCGCTCAAGGCTCGGCTGAGCCGCCCGCGAGTGACAGGAACGTTGACGTCTGCAGCAACACCCGGTCGAAAAATCCCCTGGCCAGTACCTTTGCCCCGTCCGTTAGCGCTTACACCGTTCCATGTCTTCCCCTGTGCCCATGTCGAGGAAGTTCCTCGCTGAGCTGATCGGTACCTTCTGGCTGGTGTTCGGCGGCTGCGGCAGCGCCGTGCTGGCCGCCGCCTTCCCCTACGACCAGGCAGGAGCCAATCCCCTCGGTCTCGGTTTCCTCGGGGTGTCACTGGCCTTCGGCCTCACCCTGCTCACCATGGCCTACGCCATCGGGCACATCTCCGGTTGCCATATCAATCCGGCGGTCACCTTTGGCCTCTGGGCCGGTGGCCGTCATCCCGGCTCGCAGCTGCTTCCCTACATCGCCGCCCAGGTGCTCGGCGGTCTGATCGCTGGTGGCCTTCTTCTCGGCATCGCCAGTGGCCGGCCCGGCTTCGAGCTCACCGGCAGCAACCCCCTGGCCACCAACGGCTTCGGCGCCCACTCTCCTGGTGGCTATGGCCTGCTGCCGGCGCTGATCATCGAGGTGGTGCTCACCTTCATCTTCCTGCTGGTGATCCTGGGTGCCACCCACAAGGATGCGATCAAGGACCTGGCCGGGGTGCCGATCGGCCTGAGCCTGGTGCTGATCCACCTGATCAGCATTCCGGTCACCAACACCTCGGTGAACCCGGCCCGCAGCACCGGCGTGGCTTTCTGGGTGGGTGGTGATGCCGTGGGTCAGCTGTGGCTGTTCTGGCTGGCCCCGATCGCCGGGGCTTTGCTGGCCGGCTGGGTGCAGCGCCACCTGCTCGACAGCCGCAGCGACTGAGCGATCAAAGGCCCCGGCCGGGCGCAGTGAGCTTGGCCAGGGCCTCTAGCAGCCATTCCACTTCCTCGGCCGTGGTGGTGATGTGGGTGCAGGCCCTGAGGCAATACGGATCGTCGAGGGTGCGCAGCCAGACGGCTTGCTCTCCCAGCCGGCGCACCAGATCGGCTGGATCAAGCCCTTCCACGACAAAACTCACCAGCCCCGCCGGCGGCGGCGCTTTGAGCAGGGGCCGAACGCCCGGCAGCTGATACAGGCCGCTCCAGAGCTGCCCACTGCGCTGCCGGATCAGCTCCAGCCGTTGCTGAGGCGCGGCTACGGCATCCAGGAGCTCCAACGCGGTGCGCAGGCCTGCCAGCAGGGGGGTGCAGGACGTGGCTACTTCGAAGCGGCGGGCATCGCTGTGCCAACCCGCTCCGTTGTTGCTTTCGTTGGCCAGGCTGCGCCAGCCTCCCAGGGTGGGTTGCGATTCCGCCAGCAGCCGCTCCGAGAGCGCCACGCCCCCCAGTCCTTCTGGACCGCAGCACCATTTATGGCCGGTGAAGGCGTAGATGTCGGCCACCGCTGCCGCTCCAGGCGCACCGGCCTCAGCCAGCGGCAGGCTCCCCACCGACTGGGCCGCATCCACCAGTAGCCAGGGCTGGCGAGGGTGCGCGCTCAGCCGCTGGGCCACCGCCGTGATCGGCATCAACTGGCCGGTGTTCCAGAGCAGGTGCGAGAGCACCACCAGGCGGGTGCGTGGGGTGAGGGCGCTCTCAAGGGCTTGGAGAACATCGGTGTCGGTGGTATCAGCGTCGTAGCGCAGCTCCTTCACCGCCAGGGTGGAGATCGTGAGCCCCTCGCGGCGGGCGAGCTCACGGCAGGCGGCCACCACGCCCGGATGCTCGCAATCGCTGATCAGCAGTTCATCGCCCGCCTGCCAGGGCAGACCCCAGAGCGGCAGCACGCAACCGCTGGTGACGTTCTCGGTGAGCGCCAGACGGTGGGGCGGAACCCCGCAGAGCGCGGCCAGAGCACTCCGCAAAGTCCCCACCTCCAGCTCCAGCCAGGGCCAGATGTCGGCGGTGAAGGGCCCCAGCTCCTGGATGCACTGCCAGCTGGCGGTGATCGCCTGCAGCGCTGGTGTGGGAAGGGGGCCCTGGCCCCCGTAGTTGAAATAGGTCTTGTTGGCCAGGGCGGGCATCAACTCCCGCAGTTGCTCGGGGCTGAGGGGACTGGCCGCTGGGGCGAGCTCGCTGGTCAAGGCGTTGGGATCAACCATCGCTCGCAGCATGACCACTGGCCGTTTGGAGCGGATGGGCTGCCGGGACAGCGGCGGCCTTTCAGAGCACCTGGCCGACCATCACCGCGGCGAGGGCGGAGAAGAGGGTGATGCCGAGGGCCGTGAGGGGGTTCTGTCCCTGTGCCACCGCAAAGCTGGTGACGACACCGGCACCCAGGCAGGCGACGACGATCTGAGTGGCGGCGGAGGGACGATCCACGTGGACGGGCACGACTGATCGGAACAGTAGGGAGCGCTTTTGGGGGAATCTGGCGGGGCCGAAGCTTTTGTTACGGGGCGTCGGGGTTCTTTACACCGCGACATGGATGCTGGTTCTCAGCTGGCGGCTTCCCGATGGAAATCAACCATCCCAACCAGAAGCCTCTCACTCCAGTGGAGCAGGCCCTGCTTGACGAGTTCCGCGCCAAGTTGCACGAGCGAGTCTTGAGTGTGGGCCTCGCCAGTGACGATGTGCGCCGAATTATCGAGGGCAGGCGTGCCCATCCAGACGCCAGCATGGAGGTGATTCAGGCGGTGCTGGATGAGGCCAGGGCCCTGGTTCCTGGCCGCCGGCTGCTGCGCTTCGACTGGGTGTGACCTTGCCCCCATGGCGGAAGGCGGTGCTTTGGATCGCTGACGGCACTGCTGCGATCTGAGGCGCCGCATAGGCTTAAAGCAGTGAGAGCACCAATCCGTGATGGAACTGGAGCACGAGCTCACGCTGGTGGATATCTGGTGGCGAGCCGCGAATTATCTGGCGGTAGGGATGATCTACCTGCAGGACAATCCCCTGCTGCGTGAACCTCTGCGCAGGGAGCACATCAAGAACCGGCTACTCGGTCACTGGGGCTCCAGCCCTGGCCAGGCCTTCATCTGGGCCCACGCCAATCGGGTGATCCGCCACCACGACCTGGAGATGATCTACCTCTCCGGGCCCGGCCACGGGGCCCCCGGCGTGCTCGGCCCCACCTATCTCGATGGCAGCTACAGCGAGGTCTATCCCGACAAGTCGCAGGACGCCGAGGGAATGCGGCGGTTCTTCAAGCAGTTCTCCTTTCCCGGTCGCATCGGCTCCCACTGCACCCCGGAAACACCGGGCTCGATCCACGAAGGAGGGGAGCTGGGCTATGTGCTCTCGCACGCCTGCGGGGCGGTGTTCGACAACCCGGAGCTGATCGCCCTGGCCTGCGTCGGCGATGGCGAGGCCGAAACCGGCCCCCTGGCCACCTCCTGGCACATCAACAAATTCCTCAACCCGATCAGCGACGGGGCGGTGCTGCCGGTGCTGCACCTCAATGGCTACAAGATCGCCAACCCCACCCTGCTGGCCCGCATCCCCTCCGAGGAGCTGGTCAGCCTGATGCGGGGCTATGGCTGGGAGCCCATCCTGGTGGAGGGGAGCGAACCGGTGGCCATGCACCGGGCCATGGCCGCCGCCATGGACCAGGCGGTGGCCGCCATCCAGCGGGTGCGCCGGGAGTGCCGCGACATCGGCCAGGCCGTGCGGCCGGCCTGGCCGATGATCGTGCTGCGCTCCCCCAAGGGCTGGACCGGTCCCGAGGCACTCCACGGCAGAAAGCTGGAGGGCTTCTGGCGGTCGCACCAGGTGCCCCTTCCGGCACCGAACAAGGACCCCGAGCAACTGGCGATGCTCGAGGCCTGGCTGCGCAGCTACCGCCCCGAGGAGCTGTTCGACGCCGACGGCACCCTCCGCTCCGAGCTTCAGGCGCTCTCCCCCAAGGGGACACGCCGGATGGGCTCCAGCACCCACGCCAACGGCGGCCTGCGGCGGCGGCGCCTGCGGCTGGCACCGATCGAGGACCATGCGGTGCCTGTCGAGGGCCCTGGCCAGAGCGAGCACGAGAACACCGCACCCCTCGGGGCGCTGCTGCGCGACACGATCGCCCGCAACCCCGATTCGCTGCGGGTGTTCGGCCCTGATGAAACCGCCTCCAACCGGCTCCAGGCCATTTATGAGGTGAGCAAGAAGGTGTGGATGGAGCAGCTCCTGCCGGAGGATGCCGACGGCGGTGAGCTGGCCCGCAATGGCCGGGTGGTGGAGATGCTCTCCGAACACACCCTGGTGGGAATGATGGAGGGCTACCTGCTGACTGGGCGCTACGGCTTCTTCCACACCTACGAGGCCTTCGCCCATGTGATCGCCTCGATGTTCAACCAGCACGCCAAATGGCTGGAATCCTGCAACCTGCATGCCAGGTGGCGTGCCCCGATCGGGGCCTGGAACTGCCTGATCTCCTCCACCGTCTGGCGACAGGACCACAACGGCTTCACCCACCAGGATCCCGGCTTCATCGACCTGGCCGGCAACAAGAGCGGTGACGTGGTGCGCGTCTATCTGCCCCCCGACGCCAACTGCCTGCTGGCGGTGGCCGAGGAGGCCCTGCAGGAGACCAACGTCTGCAACATCATCGTGTCCGACAAGCAGAAGCACCTGCAGTACATGACCCTGGAGCAGGCCAGGGCGCATGTCGCCAAGGGGATCAGCATCGTGCGCTGGGCCAGCAATGATGACTGCGGCGCGGAGCCCGACGACCCCGACGTGGTGATGGCCTGTGCCGGCGACATCCCCAGCAAGGAGACGCTCGCCGCCGTCGAGATCCTTCGGCGCGAGATCCCCCACCTGCGGATCCGCGTGCTGAACGTGGTGAAGCTGTTCGCTCTCACCCAGCCCAGCGAGCATCCCCATGGCCTCTCCGACCGTGATTTCGACAGCCTGTTCACCACCAGCCAACCGGTGATCTTCAACTTCCACGGCTACCCGTGGCTGATTCACCGGCTCACCTACCGCCGCACCAACCACCCCAACATCCACGTGCGGGGCTACAAGGAGAAGGGCAACATCAACACGCCCCTGGAGCTGGCGATGAACAACCAGATCGACCGCTTCAACCTGGTGATCGATGTGATCGATCGGGTGCCTGGCCTCGGCTCCCGCGCCGCGCACATCAAGGAGCGGATGAAGGACGCCATCCTCGGCCACCGCCAGTACGCCCACACCCACGGGATGGATTCGCCTGAGGTGACCGACTGGCGCTGGTCGCTTCCCAGCCAGCGCTAGGCATGGACGATCCGGGTTCCCCCGGCGGACGCGGGGGAACGGCGCTGGTCCTGAATGCGGGCAGCTCCAGCATCAAGGCTGGGCTGTTCGCTGCTGATGGCCGTTGCCTGTGGCGTGAGCAACGCCGCTGGCAACCCGCCTCCGGCGCCATGAACGAGGTGCTGGACGACTGGCTGCCCGCGGCCATGGAGTCGCTCGATGGTGAACCGCTGCTGGCGGCTCACCGGGTCGTCCATGGCGGGGAGCACTTCACCGCCCCAACCCCCTTGAGTCCCCCGGTGCTCGTGGCCCTGGAGGCCCTGATCGATCTGGCGCCCCTGCACAACGGACCGGCCCTGGCGGTGATGCGCTGGTTGAGCCGCTGGCGCCCTCAGCTGCCCCAGTGGGCCTGCTTCGACACCGCCTTCCACAGCACCCTGCCGCTGGAAGCCCGCACCTACGCTCTGCCTGAGGCCTGGCGGGAGCTGGGTCTGCGTCGTTTCGGGTTTCACGGTCTCAACCATGAGCACATCAGTGAAACCATCAGCCGCCGCTGGACGGCAGCACCCCAGTCACCGCCCCGGCCGTTGCGGCTGATCAGCTGCCACCTCGGTGCCGGCTGCTCCCTCTGTGCCATCCGGGATGGCCGCAGCGTGGCCACCACCATGGGATACACCCCCCTGGAGGGGTTGGTGATGGCCACCCGCAGCGGCTCGATCGACCCGGGTGTGCTGCTGCAGCTGCTGCGACAGGGGCTGCAGCCCGAGCAGCTCGAGCAGGGGCTCCAGCAGGCCAGTGGACTCCTGGGTCTCTCCGGCGGCCTCAGCTCCGACATGCGCCAGCTGCGGGAGGCTGCCGCTGGAGGCCATGACGGGGCCCGTCTGGCCCTTGCCGTGTTCCGCCACAGCCTGCTGGAGGGCATCGGAGCGATGGCGGCCAACCTGGGTGGCGTGGATGTGATCGCCCTCAGCGGCGGCATCGGTGAGCACGATGAGGCCCTGCTGGCCGATCTGCAGTCGTCCCTGGGCTGGCTCGGGAGCTTCGAGCTGGTGCGGGTTGCGGCTGATGAGGAAGGCCTCATGGCCCGCCGCTGCCTCAGCGCAGGAGGCGGGAGGCTGGACGGGCCCGGCCGCTGCTGGCCCACTGCTTGAGGGCATCGAGCTGCTCCCTGGCCGTGCGCGAGAGGGGCACCAGGTCGCTGGCGGCGGCGATCAGATCCGCTTCGCCGAATTCACGGTGTGCCGCAAAAGCCAGGTGCATCGCCTCCACCACCGTCTGCTCCAGTTCGGCTCCCGAGAATCCGGCTGTGCGGTCCACCACCACATCCAGGGGAATGCGGTGGTCGGGTCGGCGGCGGCGCAGCTGGAGGTCGAGAATCGTGCGCCGCTCGCCGGCATCGGGCAGATCCAGCAGGAAGATCTCATCGAAGCGGCCCTTGCGCATCAGCTCCGGTGGCAGGCTCTCCACCCCGTTGGCCGTGGCCACGACGAACACCGCCGAGCGCTTCTCCGCCATCCAGGTGAGCAGGCTGGCCAGCACCCGCTGGCTGGTGCCGCCATCGCTGCGGCTGTCGCCACCGAAGCCCTTGTCGATTTCATCGATCCAGAGCACGCAGGGGGCCATGGCCTCGGCGCGGCGGATCATGTCGCGGGTGCGGGCCTCGCTGGCGCCGACGAGGCCGGCGAACAGCCGCCCCACATCCAGGCGCAGCAGCGGCATGGCCCAGCTGTGGGCGATCGCCTTGGCGGTGAGTGATTTTCCGGTGCCCTGGGGACCCACCAGCAACACGCCCCGCGGCAGGGGCAGGCCATAGGCGGCGGCCTCATCGCTGAAGGCCAGCCGTCGCTGCTCCAGCCAGTGCTTGAGCGCCTCCAGACCGCCGATGTCGGCGGGACTGGCCTCGGTGGGGCAATACTCCAGCAGTTCGCTGCGGGCGATGGCCTGGCGCTTCTCCTCCAGCACCTCCGCCAGATCAGGCTCCCCCAGCTGGCCACGCCGGGCCAGGGCCCGCGCCGCCACCTGCCGGATGCGCTGTTCACTCAGGCCGCTGCAGCAGTGGGTGAGCTGCTCGAGCACCGCGGGATTCAAGGGGTGGCCGCAGGCCTGGCCGATGCTCTCCAGCAGGGAGCGGATCTCACCGGCATTGGGCAGGGGCAGGTCGAGGATGGTGAGGCACTCCTCGAGCTCCCGCGGCACCTGCCATTCCGGGGCGGTGATCACCAGGGTGCGGGGTTTCTGGCGCAGGCTGGCGGACAGATTGCGCAGCCGGCGGCCGATGCCGGGGTCGTCGCAGTAGCGGTGGAAATCGAGCAGCAGCAGGATCGCCGCCTGATCGGGGGGCAGGCTTTCGATCGCCTCCAGCGCGCCCATCGGATTTCGGGTGGCTTCGCCCTCGCGGTTCGGCAGACCCTGGAGCCCTTCGACGAAATCCCAGCGCAGCAGGGTGCGCTGGCCCAGGCGCTGGGCCGCGCACTGAAGCAGGGTGGCGATGCGCTCCTCCTCGGGGCTGCGGATCCAGATGATCGGGGCCCGGGCCCGGATCAACAGATCAAGCTGATCGGCCCACTCCTCGCTCATCGCCACTGGCGCAGGGCCGACCAACGGGGATCGATGGGGGGCTCGCCCTTACCGGCACTGAAGGAGGCTTCCTCTCCGGCCTCAGGGTGATCCGGCAGCGCCGGTCCTGGACAATCAGGGCCGCAGCGGTTCTGCAGGGGAAGCTGCAGGCTGAGCTGCTCGAACAGCCAACGGGCAGGATCGAAGTCGCCTCGCGGATCGAGGCACTCGATCAGCTCGCTCGCAGCGAGGTCATCGCCCAGCTGATCGGCCTCTCCCAGCCAGAGGCGTTCTTCCCCCCGGAAGTGCAGGGCGTGGTTGTAGTCGCACAGGCAGCGGTCGCAGCAGAGGGTGACGATG
Organism: Synechococcus sp. CBW1107; assembly: GCF_015841355.1. NCBI lineage: Bacteria > Bacillati > Cyanobacteriota > Cyanophyceae > Synechococcales > Synechococcaceae > Synechococcus > Synechococcus sp. CBW1107. Next base: position 660,926 of record NZ_CP064908.1, on the reverse strand, counting down.
GTTTCGGCCTCCCCCTCCACTTCAAGCACCGTCTCGCTGTGGCGGGCGCTCAGCCAGCCTCTCACTGGCGTGAGGCTCTCGAGATCCTGCAGCGGCTGGTCCACGGCCCACAGCCTTGGTTCCTGCAGAACGCGGAGGTCCTGCAGGGGCACGGGCCGCAGCAGAGATGGTTCAGGCAACGGCGAGGGACGCCGCTTCATCACTTCTTGCCCTTGGGCTCGAAGGGCAACCGTTCGGCTCCGCCGCTGCTGGCGGCCACGGCCACGGTCTGCTGGCTGAGTTGCTGATCCAGGATGTCCTGAAGGTTCTCAGGCAGGGCCTCACGGCTGAGCAGGAAGGTCTGCAGGGCCTGGAAGATGTTGGCCACCACCATGTAGAGCAGCACCCCGGCGGGCAGCGGGAAGAACAGGAACATGCCGGTGATCATCACCGGAGTGATCTTGTTGGCCGTCGACTGCTGAGGGTTCGGAGGCATCCCGGCTCCCGAGAGAATCTGGGAGATGAACAGGCTGGCGCCGAAGGCTCCCACCAGGATGGCGATGTCCCAGTTGACCGACCCGTCGGTGTAGAAGCCCACCTGGCCGAGGGCCTTGATGAACAGGAATCCGCTGCGGGCGGCCAGGCCAGGCACCGTGGCTTCCACCGTGGCGTCACCCGGGGCGAGCGCCTCGATCAGCCCTGACTCGCTCACGCGCACCACACCCTCGCCTTTGCTCACGCGCCAGGCTGGGGCGAACTTGTCTCCGTTCTCCACCCCCTCGAGCACGCTGCTGAAGGGCTGGCCATCCTTGGTGTGCAGATTCACCTGGGCGGAGTCGCCGATGCCGAGCTTGGTGCCGGCCTCCAGGCTGGCGACCACAGGAACATGGCTGGTTTCGGTGATGAAGATGGAGTGGCTGGCGCTGTTGAACGGTTTGATCTCCACAGCCGCGATCTGATCGGCCGGCAACACCTTGAGATTGAGGGTGTAGGGCACATCGGCGAAGGGTGAACCGCGCAGGGTGGCGAAGAGGGCGAAGAGGATCGGCATCTGCACCAGCAGCGGCAGACAGCCGGCCAGAGGGCTGCCGAACTCCTTCATCAGCTTGCCCAGTTCCTCCTGCTGCTTCTGGGGGTTGCTGGCGTAACGGCTCTTGATCTCCGCCTGGCGCTTCTGCATCACCGGCTGGGCGATGCGCATCCGCCGGGCACTGCGGATGGAGCCTGCGCTGAGGGGGAAGAGGGCCAGACGGATCACCACGGTCAGGGCGATGATCGCCAGCCCGTAACTCGGCACCAGCCCATAGAAGAAGTCGAGGATGGGCAGCAGCAGGTTGTCGGAGATGTAGCCGATCACAGCGGGGAGGCGGCGGAAGGGTGAGGGTTTGGCACAGTGTGCCCGAGCAGCTGATCAGGATGCAGCCGATGCGGGCAAATCCCGCATGCAGGGCTCAAAACGGTGGCAGATGACCGGAGGTCAGGCACTGGCGGCCTGGGGGTCAGCGAAGCCCTTGTTGTCGGCAGCCACCTTGCCGCCTCCGCGGCGGGCCATCTGCTCGAGGATGTAGGCCTCGGTTTCGCGGAAGCGCGGCACTGAGCGCATCTCAAGTTTGGCACCGTCGTTCAGCACAAGCACCATGTCGCCCCAGGCGCCGAAGCCGCGGGGCACCGAGCGCACCTCCCGAACCTGGCTGTAGACCACCTGAGTGCGGTCGCGGCCCAGCCAGCCTCCGCTGACGGAAATCCGTCGGCTGGTGATGCGGAAGCGCAGCCAGAGGGCCCGCACGATCGCTCCGACGGCGAAGGGAATGCCGATCAGGGTGAGGCCGAAGAGCAGGTTGAACAGCAGATCTCCACGGGCCGGGCCCCCCTCGTAGAACGTGGTTTCGGTCACCTCAACGGTCATGGGCTCAGGCCTGCCTTGCGGAACAGCTCTGAACATTCTCCCAGCAAGGCCTCGGGAGTGGCCTCGAGGCAGCCTGGCTTGAGGCTGAGCAGCACCCACAGTCCGTTGGGATCCGTGGGCCTGTGGCGGCAGTGGGTGCTCATCCAGCCGTGCAGCAGACGCCTGAGCCGGTTGCGCCGTACCGACCGTTTGCTCACCTTGGTGCTCACCACCACGGCACAGCGACAGCCCTGCAGTGGCGCCTGACCCAGAGGAGGACGCAGAAGCGAAGGCTCACCAACCACGGAGCGAAGCACCAGGTAGGTGCCATGAAGGCGGCGGCCCTTTCGATAGAGGTGATCGAAGGCTCTGTCGCCCCGCAGGCGCAGATCCCTGGGAAGGGCCATGGGGAGGGGGATCTCCCTTCAGGACTCAGACGGCCAGGCGAGCGCGGCCGCGGCGGCGGCGGGTGCGGATCACACGGCGGCCGGTGTGGGACCGCATCCGCACACGGAACCCCGACACCCGCTTGCGCTTACGGCTCGTTCCTTCCAGGGTGCGCTTGGTCATGGTGCGTCTCGGCGTCTGGCCTGTTGTCGATCGCTCAACCTAACAGCCAGAGGTCAATCGATACCGGGATCAATCTGGATCAGCCAGCTGCCCAGGTAGCCGCCGAAGGGCACATCACCCGGAGCCTGGGCCAGGGCATTGAACTGGTACATGCCGATGTTGAACGGATTGAAGAGCGACATGTAAACGCCGATGGTGCCATCAACCGGCACGGGACGCTCCGGGAAGATTTCGATCGACTTGCCGTTGGCATTCACTTCGATGACAGCAGGAATCGTTTCCTTGCAGCGGGTGCGGGAGAGCATTCCGCCTTCCTGCATCACGCAGAGCTTGACGTCTTTGGGATCGATTTTGGCATCGAAATTCGAAGGAACGTCAATGGTGAGCTTGAGCATGGCCGTCTTGCGATCCTTCGGCCTGAGAATCAGGTAATACTCCGAGCGCTTCAACCGCGAGGTGTTGGTCATGAAGTAGTAGAGCCTGCGGTAGTCCTTGTTGTTATCCCAGCGGAACTCCAGCAGGCTGGGAGTGCCCTGGGCAAGGCTGACCGCGGGGGCGATCCCGGCGCCGGCGCTCGCGATCACGGCCCCCAGGCCCACGCCCGCGGCAGCCATCAGCAGGCCGGCACGCCTCGGCAGGGTGGCCTTCAGCCGGCGGAGCCGTTGTTGCAGGGTCGGGAGGGTCATGGAAAGCGGATGAGGGTCGGCCAGCGCAGGGCAGGCCCGGGTGTTCTCTGGATTGTCGACCGGCGTCACCGAGGGCAGCCCCGCGGGGGGGCAGCGTCGCAGCTGTCAGTTGTGACCGGATCTGTCCGGTCGGAGCCGAGCCGCCCCCCGCAGGTAAGGGTGCAGGGGGGGACGGCCTGGCTCCATCCAGGCGTGAGCCAGCAGACGGATGCAGCGGGGAAGGTCACCGGCCACGGCCATCTGCTGACAGTCCAGCAGGGCGACGCCATCCCAGCCGGGCTGCCGCCGGGCGACGGCCGCAGGGAAGCCGGCATTGAGATCGGCGGTGACCGAAAAGGTCACCGACAGAACCCATGCTCCGGTCAGGCCGTTGCCGTCGATCAGGCTGGCGAGCAGTTCGCTCACGGCCTCTTCGATGGCGGCCGCGGTGTTGGCCGTGGCGGTGGTGGCGCCCCGCAGCGCCCGCAGCTCCCTGGTCTCGCTCATGGCCGCCAGAGCCACAGGGGTTGACCACACCAGGCCAGCTCCAGGCTGAGGGCCTGCTGCAGGCCGCCCAGCAGGTTGCGTCCGGGGATCAGGCCCGCCAGGCGTTTCTGGGGCTTGCCGAAGATCACCGGCTGGGTCTTCGCCTCATCCAGACCGGCCAGCCGTGCCGCCAGCCGTCGGGCATGCTCTTCGTCGCCGAGTTCATCGATCAGACCCAGGGCGATGGCCTGGGCACCGCTGAACACCCGTCCGTCAGCGAAGCCGCGCACCTCGGCCTCGCTCAGACCGCGGCCCGTGGCCACCGCCTCGACGAATTGTCCGTAGCTGGAGTCGATCAGCCCCTGCAGAAGCTCCCGCTCATCAGCGGTCAGGGCCCGATCCGGAGAGAGGATGTCCTTGTAGAGACCGCTCTTGACGGTCTCGAAACTGATGCCGATGCGCTCCAGCAGCTTCGAGATGTTGTTGCCGCGCAGGATCACGCCGATCGAGCCCGTGATCGTGCCGGGGTTGGCCACGATCTTCTCCGCCGCCACCCCCACATACACGCCTCCGGAGGCGGAGATGTTGCCGAAGCTGGCCACCACGCGGCAGCCCTTGCTGCGCAGGCGGCCAATGGCCGCATGGATCTCCTGGCTGTCGCCCACCGTGCCGCCGGGGCTGTCGATGCGCAGCAGCAGCGCCGGGAATTCCCTCTCCTCCACCTGACGGAGGGCCTTGACCACCCGCTCCCGGGTCGGGCCGGAGATCGCCCCCTCGATCGCGATCTTCGCCATGCTCTTGCGGGACTTGCGGCGCCAGGGCCAGGGCATGCGATGCAGATCGGATTCGCTGGATCTTAAAAAGGTCACCGTCGACCGCTTCGATGACACCTGCGCTGCGTTGGCTGCTGATGCTGCTGCCCTTCGCCCTCTGGGGTACGGCGATGGCGGCGATGAAACCCCTGCTCGAGACGGCCGGCCCGCTCACGATCGCCTGGATGCGCCTGCTGCCGGCAGCCCTGGCGGTTCTGGTGGTGGCACGGCTGCAGGGGCGTTCCCTGGCGGTGGCCCCCTCCGATCGCCCCTGGCTGCTGGCCTTCGCCCTGGTGGACGGCACCCTCTTCCAGGGGCTGCTGGCCCGGGGGCTGGAGAGCACCGGTGCCGGTCTGGGCTCGGTGCTGATCGATTCCCAGCCCCTGCTGGTGGCGCTGCTGGCCCGCAGCCTCTTCGGGGAGGCCATCAATCCGGTGGGCTGGTCGGGTCTGCTGCTGGGCCTGGCCGGCATCGCCTGCCTGGGTCTGCCTGCGCCGCTGCTGCGGCACTGGTGGCTGGATGGACCGGAGGCCCTGGGGCTTCATCCCTGGAGCCATGGAGAGACCTGGATGCTGGGGGCGGCGGTGGCCATGGCGGTGGGCACCGTGCTCTGCCGATACGCCAGCCGTGCCAGTGATCCGGTGGCCGTCACCGGCTGGCACATGCTGATCGGAGGAGTGCCCCTGCTGATCGGTTCGCTGGGGGTCACCAGGGTGAATGCCGCCGCCTTGCCCTTCTGGCCGGCCTGGAGCCCCCTGGAGTGGGGGCTGATGGCCTATGCCAGCCTGCTGGGCAGCGCCCTGGCCTACGGCCTGTTCTTCTGGTTCGCCAGCCGCGGCGATCTCACCGGCTTCACCGCGCTGACCTTCCTGACCCCCGTGTTCGCTCTGCTCTGCGGCCTCTTGCTGCTGGAGGAACGGTTGCGGCCGCTGCAGTGGTTCGGCTCCGTGCTGGCGCTCGGCTCGGTGCTCCTGATCAACCAGCGCCACCGCCTCTGGCGCCCGGCTCTGCCCGAACCGCCCGGCTTGTCGCCATGACGCCCCCCTGGCGCCTGCTCGTGGTGAGCACGCCGGTGGGAACACTCGGCTCCGGTGGCGGCGGCGGCGTGGAGCTCACCCTCGAGAGCCTGGTGGCCGGACTGCTTGGCCGCGGCCATCAGCTCACGGTGCTGGCCGGAGAGGGGTCGCGGCTCTCCAGGGGGTGCCAGGCCGCCCGACTCTGGACGGTTGCGGGTGTCGATCAACCCAGCTGGCAGCACCAGCATCGGGATGCTCCCGTGCAGATTCCCGCTGCCGGGCTGCTTCCGGCCCTCTGGCAGCAGGTGCGGGCCCGCCATGCGGAGTTCGACGTGGTGCTGAACCTGGCCTACGACTGGCTGCCCTTCTGGCTCACACCCTGGCTGCCGACGCCGCTGTTTCACCTGGTGAGCATGGGCTCGGTGGCGACGGTGATGGATGAGGTGATCGAGGCGGTGGCCCGAAGCGATCATCGCCGCCTGGCCTTTCACACCAGAGCCCAGGCCGGTGATTTCCGCCTGCCCGCCCCGCCTCTGGTGGTGGGCAATGGCTTCGACCTGTCCGCTTACAGCTTTCGCGAGCGGCCGGATCCGGAGCCCCTCCTGGGCTGGGCCGGCCGCATCGCGCCGGAGAAGGGTCTGGAGGACGCTGCGGCTGTGGCGGCCAGCCTGGGTGAGCGTCTGCTGGTCTGGGGGGTGCGTGAAGACCCGGCCTATGCCGCCGCTGTGGAGGCTTCCGTCCCCCCCGGCACCATCGAATGGCGTGGCTTCCTGCCCACCGCTGCGCTGCAGCTGGAGCTGGGTCGCTGCCGGCTGCTGCTGAACACGCCCAAGTGGAACGAGGCCTTCGGGAACGTGGTGGTCGAGGCGATGGCCTGCGGCGTGCCCGTGGCGGCCTATGCCCGGGGCGGCCCCGGCGAACTGATCGTGCCGGGAGTCACCGGGCTGCTGGTGCCCCCCGACGACGTGGCGGCCCTGACTCAGGCGGCCCGGAGCGCTGCCGGGCTGGAGCGCTCCGCCTGCCGCCGCTGGGTGGAGCGCCACGCCTCCAGGGAGGCCTTCGCCGAGCGGATCGAGACCTGGATCCAGGAGGGCCTGCCCCCGGCCTAGGTTCGCTGCGATCCAGGCTCCACCCGTGTCCCCGACCCCTTCCCGTTCCCCGGATGGGGGCCAATCCGCCCTCGGCCACTGGGCGGTCCTGGGCCTGATCCTGGTGCTGGGCCTCGCTCTGTTCGTCTGGCAGCTGGGCGCCACCGGGCTGGTGGATGAGACACCTCCCCTGTTCGCCGCTTCCGCCCGGGCCATGGCCGAAAGCGGTCAGTGGCTGATCCCCCACGTCAATGGACTGCCTCGCTACGACAAGCCGCCGCTGATCTACTGGCTGATGGCTCTGGGCTATGGACTCCCGGGCCAGGAGCAGTGGAACCCGCTGGGCACCTGGGCTGCCCGCCTGCCCTCGGCCCTGGCGGTGATCGCCGTGATGCTCAGCCTCGGGTCCACCCTTCTGCGCTGGCCCCAGGGCGGTGCAGGCGGGCTGCGTGCCGCCTGCACCGCCCTGGGTGCGGCCCTGGCCTTCGCCCTTTCACCGTTGATCCTGCTCTGGGGGCGGATCGCTGTCAGCGACGCGCTGCTCACCGGCTGTCTGGCCGTGTCTCTGCTGCTGTTCTGGCAGGCCTGGGCTGACCCCCGCCGAACGGTCTGGCCTGCCTGGATCGCGCTCGGGCTGGCGGTGCTCGCCAAAGGGCCGGTGGCGCTGGCTCTGGCGGGCCTGACCCTGCTGGGCTTCGGACTCAGTCAGCGCCGCCTGGGGTCGCTCTGGCGACGGCTGCGACCCCTGCCCGGACTGGCGCTCACGGCTCTGGTGGGTCTGCCCTGGTACCTGGCGGCCCTGGCGCTGGAGGGAGAGGCGTTCTGGACCAGCTTCTTCGGCTACCACAACCTGCAGCGCTTCACCTCGGTGGTGAACCACCACCTGCAGCCCTGGTGGTACTTCGGGGCGGTGCTGCTGGTGGCCGGCCTCCCTTTCTCACCCCTGCTCCTGCTGGGCCTGCTCAGGGCCCTGGGCCGTTGGTGGCGTCGCTGGAGCAGGCCGGCAGCTCCTGGCGTCGCACGGCATGACATGGCCGGTTCCCTGGCCAGTTACGCCGCCTGCTGGCTGTTGGCGGTGCTGATCTTCTTCACCCTGGCCGCCACGAAACTGCCCAGTTACTGGTTGCCGGCCACGCCGGCCGCCGGTCTGCTGATCGCCCTCACCGCCGCCGAGGGCAGCCGTGCCAGCCGCTGGGCTCTGGGGGCCTCGGTGGCGCTGATGGCCCTGCTCAGCGTGGTTCTGGCGCTCTCCCCCGGCTGGATTCCCCTGATCAGTGATCCGGAGATGCCGACCCTTCCGGGGGAGTTGCTGGCCAGTGGTCTTGTGCTGCGTGCGGCGGCCTGCTTCGCCCTCGCCACCCTGGCCGGTCTCTGGCTGTGCTGGAAGCCGACGCCTCGGCCCTGGGGGCTGGTGCCCGCCCAGCTGGCCCTGGTGCTCTTCCAGTTGCTGGCGGTCCTGCCGATGTGGAGTCTCGGGGACGGTGTCAGGGGGCTGCCGGTGCGGACCGTGGCCGGGCAGGTACGGCTGGCGCGACGGGGCGCCGAGCCCCTGGCGATGGTGGGCATCCTCAAGCCCTCGCTGCACTACTACACCCGCCAGGTCGTGCTCTACGAGGGCATCTCCCCCACCGCGCTCGTGAATCTGGCCGACCGCCTGGAGCGGGAACACCGCCAGGGGTTGAGCCCCAGCTCCCCTGAGGCCCAACCCACCGTGCTGGTGGTGATCGATCAGGGCACAGCCCAGGAACCCCACTGGCAGGGGCTGGATCCCGTCGAGCTGGGCCGCTCGGGGCTCTACCGGCTCTGGCGTCTCGATCGGACCCGTCTCCAGCGTCGGGCTGAGGAGCTGCGGGCCAGCGGGCTGACCCCGACCTGGCAGGAGCCGGTGCCGGAGCGCTACTGACCTTCGCTCTCCACCCGGTTGCGGCGGCAGAGACCGCAGTGCCCCCAGCGGGTCAGTTCACCGGCTGGGGCAGGGCTGCCACAGGCCGGGCAGATCCCCAGCCCGTGCACGTCAACCCGGCTGGGGTGGGCGGCCCAGACCCGGGCAATGTCCTCGCTTCCCGGGAGTCCGCCGGTCCTTGCCTGGTGCTGACGGAAGCGCAGGTCGCGGACGGGGAAACCGGCCCCGCGCAGGGCGCCCAGGAGCTGATGGCGGTTGTATCGCAGGGCCTGCAACCACTGAGGATGCTGCGCACCCACGGTCAGCACGCCGCCATGGAGGCTGAGGGGTCGGCAGTGGGGAGCGAGCTGGTCGCCGGCGATCCGAGGCCAGGCCTGCCAGAGGGCGGCCAGGCTGCCGGCCCGGCGCCACTCCTGCTGCATCTGCTCCAGACAGGAGCCCAGCGCCACGATCGGCGCGGGAGGTGCCGGCATCAGCACGCTCACGTTGCCGATCCGGCGCACCTGATCTCGCGGAGCCTTGGCCATGATCTGAGATTAGGAAGTGAGGGTGCGGGCAACCGTCCGTGGTGCTGCGGGCCACAGCGGCTACCCTCCGGGTTGCCCCCGCCTCGACCCATGGGCTTCTTCGACCGGCTCAGCCGCCTGCTGCGGGCCAACCTCAACGATCTGGTCAGCAAGGCCGAGGATCCCGCCAAGATCCTGGATCAATCCGTGGCGGACATGCAGTCCGACCTGGTGAAGCTGCGCCAGGCCGTGGCCACCGCCATCGCCAGCCAGAAGCGGATCCAGAACCAGGCCGAGCAGGCCGAGGCCCAGAGCCGCACCTGGTACGAACGCGCCGAGCTGGCCCTGAAGAAGGGTGAGGAGGACCTCGCCCGGGAAGCCCTCAGCCGCCGCAAGACCTATCAGGAGACGGCCACCGCCCTCAACAATCAGCTCAATGGCCAGGCCGGCCAGGTCGACACCCTCAAGCGCAGCCTCACGGCACTCGAGGGCAAGATCGCCGAGGCCAAGACCAAGAAGGACATGCTCAAGGCCCGTGCCCAGGCGGCCCAGGCCCAGGAGCAGCTTCAGAGTGCCGTCGGAAACCTCGGCACCAACTCCTCGATGGCCGCCTTCGAGCAGATGGAGGAGAAGGTGCAGGCACTCGAAGCCCGCAGCCAGGCTGCAGCGGAACTCGCTGGCGCCGATCTCGAAAGCCAGTTCGCGGCCCTTCAGGGGGGCAGCGATGTGGATGATGAACTCGCCGCCCTGCGCAACCGCCTCGAGGGCGGGGCCGCCGCCGAGCCGCTGCTGCCCGTCAACGCCGAACTGCCCAAGCTGGAGCCCGTTCAGGAGGCCCAGGTGGACGCCGAGCTCGAGGAGCTGAAGCGTTCGATCGACAAGCTCTGAGCGCGGAGGAGAAAGGCGATCCGCCAGGCGCACCGGTCCGGCTCCATACAATCCCTGCAGCTGAACCGGGTCCGTGGCCGTTGCTGTTTTCACCGATGCCAACTTCGAGGCTGACGTGCTCGCTGCCTCCGGCACGGTTCTGGTGGATGTCTGGGCCTCCTGGTGCGGCCCCTGCCGGCTGATGGCACCCCTGATGGACTGGGCCGCGGCTGAGTACGGGGACAGACTGCTGGTGGGCAAGCTCGAAGCCGACCCCAATCCCTCCACCCGCGACAGCCAGAAGATCCAGGGCCTTCCCACCCTCATCCTGTTCCGCGACGGCCAGGAACTCGCCCGCCATGAGGGAGCCATGGCCAAACCCCAGCTCAAGGCCTTCCTGGATGCCCATCTCTGAACGGGTCACCCGCCTGGGGCAGGGGGTCTTTGCCCGCAACGACCGCCGCAAGATCGCCTATGGCGAGAGTCTGCTGAATGCGGGGCTGCCCACAGGGCGGCCGCCGCTGCTGGATCTCTCCCTCGGCTCCACTGACCTGGCCCCGCCGCCGGTGGCCCTCGAGGCCATGGCCTCAGCCCTGCGCGAGCCCAGCAGCGCCTCCTACTGCCTCCATGGGGCCACCCTGCCGTTCCGGGAGGCGGTGGCGGCCTGGGCCCAGCGCCGCTTCGACGTCGCGGTCGACCCGGAGCGAGAGGTGCTGCTGCTGGTGGGGTCCCAGGAGGGGACGGCCCATCTGCCCCTGGCGGTGCTGAACCCAGGCGATCCGGCACTTCTGCTCGATCCTTACTACCCGTCCCACCGCGGTGGGATGCACCTGGCCTCGGCCAGCACCGAGTTACTGCCCCTGCGCGCCGATCAGGGCTGGAAGCCCCACTTCGAGGCCATCTCCCCGGCGGCCTGGGATCAGCTGAAGCTGTTGGTTCTCGGTTTCCCCCACAACCCCACCGCCACGGTGGGGGAACAGGCCTGGCTGGACAGGGCCGTCTCTCTGGCCCGACACCATGACGTCGTGCTCGCCCATGACAACCCTTATGTGGATCTGGCGCTCGACGGCGAGGCACCGGCGCTGCTGCGCAATCCCCACTGGCGCAGCTGCGGCATCGAATTCTTTTCCTTCTCCAAAAGCTGGTGCCTGGGGGGCTTCCGCCTCGCTTTCGCCATCGGCGCCGAGCCCCTGATCACCGCTTTGCGTCAGCTCAAGGGAGTGGTCGATTTCAACCAGTCGCTGGCCCTGCAGGCCGGGGCGATCGCAGCCCTGGAGGAGGCACCCGAGTGGCCCGCGAAGCTGCGGGAGGTGTACCGGCTGCGCCGGGATCGCATGGCAGCGGCCCTCGAGGCCCAGGGCTGGTCCCTGCAGCGGCCCACGATGGCGCTCTACCTCTGGCTGGGTCTTCCGGAGGTTGCTCGGGCACGGGGTCTCGATTCGGAGTCGTTCTGCGCGGCCCTGCTGGAAGCCACCGGCGTGGCCCTGACCCCCGGCAATGGCTTCGGCCCCAGCGGTGAGGGCTGGATGCGGCTGGCACTGGTGCACCCGGTGGAGGAGCTGGAAGCGGGGGCCGAGCGGATCGGAGGGTGGCTGCGACGTCTCGATGGGGCGCTGAGCCCCAGCCGTTGAGAACAACGTGATCGGCCGGATTCAGGCGGCACGTCTCCAGCAGGGTGCCCGGCCGCTGAGGGCCACGGCGCCGCGGCTGCCCTGGCGGCTCCTGTGGTGGCCCTGCTGCGGCAGCACCGAGCAGAGGCTCGACCAGGTGCTGGCCTCCGGCGGTCAGGCTCCTGTGGCGCTGCTGGCCGGCCACCAGCGGTTCGGCCATGGCCAGCGGGGCCGGCCCTGGATCTCACCGCCGGGCGGGGTGTGGCTCAGCGCAGCCCTTCCCTGGCCTGAGGAACCCGCCACCGGTGCGGCACTGGGGCTGGGTGTGGCGGTGGGACTGGCCCTGCAGCTCGAAGCACTGGGCCTGACCGTGCAGCTCAAATGGCCGAACGATCTCCTGGTGGAGGGGCGCAAGCTGGCGGGCCTGCTGCCGCGCCTCAGCCTGCGTGGGGCCACGATTCGTCTGGCTCGGGTGGGGGTGGGTCTCAATGGACACAACAGGGTGCCGCCCGGGGCGATCAGCCTGCGCGAAGCTCTCGGGCGTCGTACCGCGGCCAGCGATGTGCCGTGCCTGGCGGCTCGCGTGCTCACCGCACTGGAATGGGCGGTGTCCAACAGCACCGACGCCGAGTTGGTGCGCAACCTGGCTGAACGGCGCCTGCTGGTGCCCGCGGAGGGGGTGGCCTATCGCCAGGACCGCTGGAACGTGGAGGGCCTGAGCGTGGATGGGGGTCTGCTGCTGAGTCGCGCTGACGAGCGGATCGTGCTCAGGCGCAGCTTCTGAGCCCTTCGCTGGCAGGGGTCAGTTGTGCGGCTGAACACTGACGGTCTTCCTTAAGCTCCTGCTGATGAGCTCGAATTCCGGTTTGCGTCGCTACCCCTGGCCTTCCCGCCTGCTGCTGGGCTCGCTGGTGCTGGCATCGGCCCCCCTGAGCCTGGCCCAGTTGCAGCCTCCGGCCGAGTTGGTGGCCCCTGTGGAGCCGCCCGCCCCAGCCGCATCTCCGACCCCGCCGCCCCCGGTGGAGGCTCCGCAGGCGCCAGCTCCCCGTGCCCTGTCCCCTCGCCCGGCCGATCCCCCGGCAGCCCTGAAGCCGAGCTTCGACCGGGTTCCCCAGGCCAGGACCCGTCGCTTTGATCAGTCGCTGGATGAACTGGTGCGCCAGGGGATCGTCACCCCTGCCGAGCGCAGCAGAGTCCAGTCCTCCGGTGCCCTGCGGCCCGCTCAGCTGCCGGCCCATCAGCAGGCCTGCAGCAGTGGGGCTCTCTCCGAGCAGGAGTGCCGCACCGGGGTGTCCGTGCGCTGGCGCGGGCGCAATCCCCTCGAGGCGGAACTGCTCGAGGATGGCGGCACGTCCAGCGGAGCTCTGATGGCCGGCATGGGCCGCCTCGGCAGTGACGGCATGCCCCTCCCGCCGATCACCGTGCCTGTCTCGGCGCTTCTCTCCGGTGCCGGCGGCAGTTTCCGCCTCAGTGATGTCTTCGGTGTCACCCCCCGCCCTGCCCCCCTGGCAGGCAATGGCAACCGCGGGCTACTCTTCCCCCTGATCGGCTCCGCCGTCACCACCAGCGGCTTCGGCTGGCGCCTGCATCCGGTGCTGGGCAGCTGGCTGATGCACGCCGGGAAGGACCTGGCGGCTCCGGAAGGCACTCCCGTGGTGTCAGCCCTCTCCGGGCGGGTGGTGAGCAGTGGTGTGGCGGGCGGCTATGGACTGGCGGTTGAGATCGAGCACAGGAACCCCCTGCGCCGCACGCTCTACGGGCACCTCTCTGAGCTGTACGTCAAAGAAGGGGAACTGGTGAAGCAGGGAGCGGTGATCGGACGGGTGGGCAGCACCGGCCTGAGCACGGGTCCGCACCTCCACTTCGAACTGCGGCTGCCGGAGAATGGCGGCTGGGTGGCCGTTGATCCGGGCATGCTCGATCCCGGTGGTTCGGAGGTCGGTGGCCCCGATGCCATCGCCCTGCTGATGGGCCAGCTGCTGCAGAGCCTGGAGCGGCCTGTGGCCCCGGCCCAGACGGCAGGCTGATCTGCTGGCGGATTCTGGGTCCGTCGATTCAGTCAGCGATGCGGCCGTCGCGGAAATGAACCACGCGCTGGGCCCGTGCGGCCACGTCGTCCTCGTGGGTGACCAATACCACCGTCATGCCCTGGCGATGGAGATCATCGAAAATCTCCAGCACCTCCTGGGTGGTGTGCGAATCGAGAGCACCGGTGGGCTCATCGGCCAGCAGCAGGGCCGGCTGGTTGATGATCGCCCGGGCCACTGCCACCCTCTGCTGCTGTCCCCCTGAGAGTTCGTTGGGCTTGTTGCGCAGGCGCTGGGCCAGCCCCACCCGTTCCAGGGCCGCCACGGCCCGTTCGCGACGCTCCCTGGCGGGAATGCCGGCATAGACCATCGGCAGGATCACATTGTCGAGCGCACTCATCTGCGGCAGCAGGTGGAATTGCTGGAACACGAAGCCGAGACTGCGGTTGCGCAGGTCCGCGAGGGCGTCGTCATCGAGTTGCTCCACTGGAATCCCCCGCAGCAGGTAGGTGCCGGAGGTGGGGCGATCGAGACAGCCAATGATGTTCATAGCTGTACTTTTCCCCGACCCGGAGGTGCCCATCACGGCGAGATAGTCTCCCGGCTGGACGGTGAGGCAGAGGTCGTCGAGGGCCCTCACCTCCGTATCTCCGGATCCATAGATCTTGGTGATGTGCTCGAGGCGAGCCACAGGTTCTCCCTGTGGCACCGGACTGGGGCCGGGACGAGTTGACGTGACTGGGGCGCCCTGTCCGCTCATCCCAGGGCGGCGGCGGCGGATTCACTGGCCGCGATGGCGTGCTGCAGCATCGGCGTTCCCGACACAGCCGCATTGGCCCAGGTGAACAACGGATTGGAGAGGATTCCACCGATGGCGGTCACCAGCACGCAGCCCACCAGAGCGGCCCTCAGGGGTTGCATCCCAGCGAGGCTCCAACTGATCTCCGGATAGGCCTTCACCACATCCGAGGCTTCCTGGGGTTCCTTCACCACCATCATCTTGATCACGGAGATGTAGTAGTAGATCGACACCACCGACGTGATCAGGCCGACCACCACCAGGAGGTATTGCTGGTCGGCCCAGCCGGCGAAGAAGAGATAGATCTTGCCGAAGAAACCGAGCATCGGGGGGATTCCGCCCAGGGAGAGCAGGCAGAGGCTCAGCCCCAGAGTGATGAGGGGATCCTTCTGATACAGACCGGCGTAATCCGAGATGCGGTCGCTGCCGGTGCGCAGGGAAAAGAGAATGATGCAGGCGAAAGCGCCCAGGTTCATGAACAGATAGGCCGCCATATAGAGCACCATCGCGGCGTAGCCATCCTCGGTGCCGCAGACCAGCCCGATCATCACGAATCCGGCCTGACCGATGGAGCTGTAGGCCAGCATGCGCTTCATCGAGGTCTGCGCCAGGGCCACCACGTTGCCCAGGGTCATGCTCAGGACCGCCAGCACCGTGAACAGCACCTTCCACTGGGCATCGAAGCTCTCGAAGCAGCCCACCAGCAGCCGCAGGGCCAGGGCGAAACCGGCCGCCTTGGAGCCCACCGACAGAAACGCGACCACGGGGGTCGGTGAGCCCTCATAGACATCCGGGGTCCATTGGTGGAAGGGCACTGCCGCGATCTTGAAGGCCACCGTGGCGAGCACGAACACCAGGGCCAGGGCCGTGACGGGAGTGGCGCTGGTCTGCAGGGCCAGGCCGACGGCCTCCAGGCTGGTTTCGCCGCCGGTGAGGCCATAGAGGAGCGAGGCGCCGTAGAGGAACACCGCCGCGGCGGCTGAGCCAACGAGGAGGTACTTGAGGGCCGCTTCCCCGGACCGGGCATCCCTCTTCATGTAGCCGGAGAGCAGGTAGCTCGAGACCGAGAGGGTTTCCAGAGAGATGAAGATGCTCACCAGATCGGTGGCGCCGCAGAGGAACATCGCCCCCAGGGTTGCCGCCAGCAGGATCGCGGCGTACTCCCCGACCGGTGTTCCGCTGCGTTCGACGTAGCGCCAGCTGATCAGCAGGGAGAGCAGGGTGGAGGCGGCCACGACTCCGCGGAAGGCGACCGCCAGGTTGTCGGCCAGGAAGGAGCCAAGGAACGAGGGCTCCAGGGGAGCGTTCCACTGCAGGGCCAGCAGGACCAGGGCCGTGCCCAGGCCCCCGTAGCAGATGGGCGGAACCCAGCGGCTGGCGGCCTCCTCCCCGGCCAGATCCACCAGAAGGCAGGCCAGGAGGGCCACGAGCACGGCGGTCTCGGGAGCGATGGCGCCGGCGTTGAGCTGCAGGGCCGTGATGACCGGGGCTCCTCCACCGGCCAAGGCGCAAAACACCGACATCACTGGTCTATGGCAGGGCGTGATGGTGCGGACTGTAGCCGCGATGGCAGGGCGTGTTGGGCAGCCGCTTCGGCAGGGCGGCCCCCCGATGCGATAAAGAGGGAACCGGTTCATGCCTGCCTGTGGCGCACACGCTGGTCATCGTCGAGAGCCCCACCAAGGCCCGCACCATCCGCGGCTATCTGCCGAAGGATTTCCGGGTCGAGGCGTCGATGGGACACGTGCGTGACCTGCCCAACAACGCCAGTGAGATTCCGGCGGCCCACAAGGGCGAGAAGTGGGCCAACCTCGGCGTCAACACCGCCCACCAGTTCGAACCGCTCTACGTGGTTCCGAAGGACAAGAAGAAAGTCGTCAAGGAGCTGAAGGAGGCCCTCAAAGGTGCCGATCAGCTGCTGCTGGCCACGGACGAGGACCGGGAGGGGGAGAGCATCAGCTGGCACCTTCGCGAGCTTCTGAACCCCAAGGTGCCCGTGAAGCGGATGGTGTTTCACGAGATCACCAAGGAGGCCATCGGCCGCGCCCTCGAGGAGACCCGCGACCTCGACATGGAGCTCGTCCATGCCCAGGAGACCCGCCGCATCCTGGACCGGTTGGTGGGGTACACCCTCTCGCCCCTGCTCTGGAAGAAGGTGGCCTGGGGGCTTTCCGCCGGCCGGGTGCAGTCGGTGGCGGTGCGGCTGCTGGTCCAGCGGGAGCGTGCCCGCCGGGCCTTCCGCAGCGGGTCGTACTGGGATCTCAAGGCCCGCCTGGAGCACGACGGCAGCGCTTTCGAGGCCAGGCTCACCCATGTCGGCGGCGAGAAGATCGCCGGCGGCTCGGATTTCGATGAAACCACCGGAGCCCTCAAGGCCGGCAGCAAGGTGCGCCTGCTGGAGGAATCGGAAGCCCGCAGCCTGCGCGAAACGGTGCTCAGCCAGCCCTGGCGGGTGGCTGAGGTGGAAGCCAAGCCCACCACACGCAAGCCGGTGCCGCCCTTCACCACCAGCACCCTGCAGCAGGAGGCCAACCGCAAGCTGCGCCTCTCGGCCCGCGACACCATGCGCACCGCCCAGGGCCTCTACGAGCGTGGCTTCATCACCTACATGCGCACCGACTCGGTGCATCTCTCCGATCAGGCGATCAATGCCGCCCGCGCCTGCGTCAGCGAGAAGTACGGTGCCGAGTATCTGAGCCCGGCGCCCCGGCAATTCACCACCAAGGCCCGCAACGCCCAGGAGGCCCACGAGGCGATCCGCCCCTCCGGTGACGCCTTCCGCACCCCCAGGGACACTGGCCTGGACGGCAAGGATCTGGCTCTCTACGAACTGATCTGGAAGCGGACCGTGGCCTCCCAGATGGCCGAGGCGCGGCTGACGATGCTGAGCGTGGAGCTGAAGGTGGCGGACGCCAGCTTCCGCGCCAGCGGCAAGCGCATCGATTTCCCCGGGTTCTTCCGGGCCTATGTGGAGGGCAGCGACGATCCCGAGGCCGCCCTCGAAGGCCAGGAGGTGCTTCTGCCGTCCCTCGCCGTCGATGACCGGCCCGAGTGCGCGGGCGTGGAAGCCCTCGGCCACCAGACCCAGCCGCCGGCGCGCTACAGCGAGGCCGCGCTGGTCAAGATGCTGGAGAAGGAGGGCATCGGCCGCCCATCCACCTACGCCAGCATCATCGGCACGATCATCGATCGGGGATACGCCACCCTCGCGGGGAATGCCCTGACTCCCAGCTTCACGGCCTTTGCCGTGACCGCTCTGCTGGAGGGCCATTTCCCCGATCTGGTGGACACCAGCTTCACCGCCAGGATGGAGTCGAGCCTGGACGAGATCTCCACCGGCAAGCTGGAGTGGCTCCCCTACCTCACGGACTTCTACAAGGGTGAGAAGGGCCTGGAGACCCAGGTGCAGCAGCGGGAGGACGACATCGACCCCACCGTCTCGCGCACGATCGAGCTGGAGGGGCTGCCCTGCGTGGTGCGGATCGGCCGCTTCGGTGCCTATCTCGAGGCCAGGAAGGTGGGCGATGACGGCAGCGAGGAGCTGATCAAGGCCACCCTGCCCCAGGAGATCACTCCGGGAGAACTTGACGGTGAGCAGGCCGAGCTGATCCTGCGCCAGAAGAGCGAAGGCCCGGAATCGATCGGCGTCGATCCGGAAACCGGCGACGCGATCTACCTGCTCTTCGGTCAGTACGGCCCGTACCTCCAGCGGGGCCAGGTCAGCGACGAGACACCCAAGCCGAAGCGGGCATCCCTTCCCAAGGGCATCAAGCCCGAGGAGCTCAGCCTTGAGGATGCCCTCGGCCTGCTGCGGCTGCCGAGGTTGCTGGGGGAGCACCCCGAAGGCGGCAAGGTGCAGGCGGGGCTGGGGCGCTTCGGTCCCTATGTGGTGCATGACAAGGGCAAGGGCGAAAAGGATTACCGGTCGCTCAAGGCCGAGGACGATGTGCTGATGGTGGGCCTCTCTCGGGCCCTGGAGCTGCTGGCCATGCCCAAGCGTGGGCGGGGCGGTCGCACGGCCCTGAAGGATCTGGGCACCCCCGAAGGAGCGAGCGAACCCGTCCAGGTCTTCGATGGCCCCTATGGCCTCTATGTGAAGCAGGGCAAGGTCAACGCCTCCCTGCCCGAGGGCACCGGCTCCGAGGACATCACCCTGGAGCAGGCCGTGGCGTTGCTGGCGGCCAAGGCCAGCAGCGGCAAGGGCAAGACCGGCAGGACCGCCAAGGCCGGCACAACGAAAGCCGCCGCCACCAAGGCCACCACCGCGTCGAAGGCCAAGCCCAAAGCTCAACCCAAGCCCAAAGCCGACGCCGCCGGCAAACCCAAGAGTCCCACCACCACCAAGACTGGCCGCCCCAGGGCCAGCGCGGTGCGGATCATCCAGGCCGGCCAGGGCTGATGCCCCTCGCCCGTGGTCTGAGCCTGGTGGGGTTGGCGGCCGTCCTGACCACCTCCCTGGCCGCCTGCAGCGGCACACCCCTGGGTGAGCGACTCTCCGGCAGCTTCGGGACACCGGCCACGCCCGCGGCCGCAGGCACGGCCTCCGGATCTTCAGGGGCCGGCCCGGTCGGCGGACCAGCCGCCGCGACGTCTCCGTCGACGTCGTCTCCGTCCACTGCGCTGCCTGCGCCTTCCCCGCCGGCGGCTGCGGCTCCTGCCAGCGGTGCGGCCAAGCCTGATGGGGCTGTCGCCTCCAGGCCCGTCAAGCCGACCGCCGGCTCCGCCGCCTACCGGATCACCATCAAGCTGCCTGGGGCTGACCCCTCCGCCCCCGCCGAGGCGGTCACCGAGGCCCTGCGGGCCGCTGGGGTGAGCTTCGAAGTGGAGACGATCGAGCGGATGCCCGCCGATGGGGGCCGCTCCGCCGCTGCCGCAGGCACCAGCCCCGCCGCCCCAGCCTCCAGCCCCGCCCCGGCCCCCCGCTGAGTTCCGCTGTGGTGCCTCCGTCGTCTCCCAACACCAGCCTCAGCCGCCGCCAGGCCCGTCAGCTGGTGGAAACCGCCTATCTGGCCTCCGCCACCGCCCTGCTCTGGGCAGGGCTCTACTACCTGCCCGTGGGCGGAGCCCTGTTCCGCCTCGCCCTGCCCCTGCCTCTGGCCCTGCTCCAGGTGCGTCAGGGCTGGAGGCCCGGCTGGGAGGGGGCGGTGGTGGCGTCTCTGCTGCTGGTGGCGCTGATGGGCCCGATCCGGGGCCCCCTGGTGCTGTTCCCCTACGGACTGCTGGCCCTGTGGCTGGGCTGGGGCTGGGGTGCACGCCGCAGCTGGTGGCTCACCTGGGGCGTGGGCCTGCTGATCGGCAGTGCCGGCTTTCTGGTGCGGGTCGCCGTGCTCTCCGTGCTGCTGGGGGAGAATCTCTGGGTGCTGATCACCGCCGCCGCCGCCGGCGTCCTCGAGCGACTCAGCTCAGTGCTCAACCTTGGAGTCGGCCCTGACCTGCTGCAGGTGCAGCTGATGGCTCTGGTGCTGGTGCTGGTGCAGAACCTGATCTACGTTCTCGCCCTGCATGCTGTGGCGTACTGGATCTTTCCCCGGCTGCAGGCCCCGATCAGTGAACCGCCGCCTCTGTTGCGTTCCCTGGTGGCGCTCGATCCCCTCTGATTCCCCTTGATCAGCCTCTGCGGTGACCCCGACCAGGCCCGACGCTGGTGCGAACGCCTGGCGCGCGACTGGCCCGCCAGTCAGGTGCTGGTGCTGCTCGCCGGGACCGACACTGCGGCGGTGCCGGGAATCTCCGCGGCCGGAGCCACCCCTGAGGTGCGGCTGGGCACCGCCGCAGCCGACGCCGAGCTGCTCCTGCTCGGTCCGTCAGGGCAGCGCCCCCATGCCCTGCCGCCGCTGCCTGCCGGGGTCAGCCCGGCCCTGATTTCCCATGTGGTCTGCAGGGAGCTGGCCCTGGCGCCCCTGGTGGCCGACCTGGGCTGCGCAGTGGCCCCGGAGGTGCCCCATCTGCGCCTGGGCGGCACACCGGCCCGCTGCCTCAGCAGCGGTGCGGCGATGCCTCGGCAACGGGTGGAGCGGCTGTTGCGCCTGGGCCAGCGCTGGGCTGCCCGCTGGGCTGCGGCGCGCCACGACAGCGCGACCGGTGAGCCTCCCCCCGTGTTGATCGCCGAATGCGTGCCTGGGGGCACCAGCACGGCCCAGGCGGTGCTCACCGGCCTTGGGGTGGAGGCTGCGGGCCTGGTGAGCGGCAGTCTGCGTCTGCCGGCCCATGCACTCAAGAGCGAGCTCACGGCTCGGGGGCTGGCGGCAGTGGCGGCTGCAACGGGTCCAGGTCCATCCCTGGCCCTGGATCCCGTGGCGGTGCTGGCGGCCGTGGGGGACCCGATGCAGGCGCTGGCGGCGGGGGTGCTGCTGGGGGCCGCAGGCCGGCGGGTGCCGGTGCTGCTGGCCGGTGGCAGCCAGATGGCCGCCGTGCTGGCCCTGGCTCTGGCCCTGGCGCCGGCCCACCAGCGCACCTGTCTGGCGGAACACGGGGCCCTCGCCACCACCGCCTGGGTGGCCGAGGAACCCGGCAGCGACCTGAGCCTGCTGCTGGAACGCCTCGGGGAGCGCTGGGGAGTGAAGCCGATGGCCTTTGCCAGCTCCCTCCGCTTTGATCACTGCCGCAGTGCCGCCCTGCGCGACTACGAGCGGGGCTACGTCAAGGAAGGGGTGGGGGCTGGCGGTCTCGCCCTGCTCTGGGAGCTGAGCGGCCGCTCCACCGGGGCGTTGGCTGCCGCCTGTGATCAGGCCATGGAGCGGATGCGGGAGGGCTCCTGATCGCCTCCTAGGGTCCAGCCATGCAGGCCGATCCCCGCCCCCTCAGCTGCTCCATGAGCCGCCGCAGGCTGCTGCAGCTCTCCGCCCTGGCAGGCCTGGGCCTGCTGGGGGGCTGCAGCAGGGGTTCAGCGGTGCAGCTGGTCTACGGGCGCGGAGAGTTGCCCGCTGCCTGGGCGAAGCGCCTGCCCGATCCCTGGCGGGCCATGCCCGTGGATGACCCCGCAGCGGTGCTGTCGGCCCGCTCTGCTGCCCTGGTCCAGCTGGGGGACGGCTGGCTGGATGCGAGCGAGGCCACGGCCTGGCAGCCGTTCGTGTCGGCGGCCTCCCCTGCAGCCGCTGAGCTGTGGGAGGGGCTGGCGCCCGAGGCCCAGCCGCTCACTCGCCTGTTTCGCCCTGAGCCGGCCCCGGCCCTCGCCTATCCCTGGGCCTTCGGCACCTGGTTGCTGGTGCTGCGCAACCGCCGTGACCTGGTGGCCCGGGCGGCCGAGGGCTGGTCACTGATGCTGGATCCCAGCCTGCGGGGAGAGCTGCTGCTGCCTTCCTCACCCCGGCTGGTGATGGATCTGGGCCTGCGCCAGCTGGGGTTGCCTCCGGGCGATCCCGCCAGCTTCGGGGACCCCCGCCTGGGCGCTCAGCTCAGCCGTCTGCGCGGCCAGGCCGCCGCCTTCGACGACCGCGATGGCCTCAACCTGTTGCTCTCCGGCCGGGTGGAGGCCGCCGTGCTCCCCAGCCAGAGGGTCCTGCCGCTGCTGCGCAGCGACACCCGCCTGACCGCCCTGCTGCCCGCCAGCGGGTCAGCTCTCTGGTGGAACCTGCTGCTGCGCCCGTCCCAGACCCGGGACGTCCCGCCGCTGAGATGGTTGCTGGAGGCCCGCGAGAAGCCCCTGCTCAGCCGCCTGCTGGCAGCCGGCTGGGTGCCGCCTCTGCGCCGGGAGCTCCTGGCTGAGGCCCTCTCCAGCTGGCCACCCGCGGTGGCCGCCCTGCTCTATCCGCCGCCAGCCGTGCTGGCGCGCTGCACCTCCCTGCCGCCGCTGGCGGAGGACCAGCGTCGCCAGCTGCAGTCGCTCTGGGACCGGAGCGGCTCCTCCCTGCCCTAGCCCCAGAGCCGGCGCCGTGGGGCCGCCGCCAGGCGCCGATGGGTGTCAGCCAGCAGGACGGGGATCTCCAGCCCATGGGGACAGCGGGGCAGACAGGCGGCGCAGGATCGACAGGCACGGGCATCGAGCGCTTCCCACCAGTGGCCAGCCCTGCCGATCAGGTTGTAACGCTCCCGGGCGAAGGTCTCCATTCCATGGCCCAGGGCCAGATTGCGCAGCCGCAGCAGCTCGGGGATCGGTACGCCGCTCGGACAGGGCAGGCAGGCCCGGCACTGGCCGCAGCGCTCGGCGCCCAGGCGGGCACGGCCGCTGGCCTCCAGGCGTCCGAGGGCAAGGAGTTCCTGGTTGTCCAGGGGGCCGGCAGCGGCCCTGAGCTGTGCGGCGAGTTCCAGATCCTGCCGTCGTTCGGCCCCGAGAGTGAGGCTGCTGATTCCCTGGGCCAGCAGGAACCGGTAGGCCAGCCGCAGGGGCTCCAGGGGTGCGCAGTCGGCGGTCAGTTGCGCCGGTGGGTCGTAGAGGCGACCTCCTTTGTCAGCCGGTGAAATGGCCAGGACTCCCAGCCCCCCGGCCAGGGCCCGCCGGGCCAGCGGCAGCCTCTCCTGATCGAAGAGATGGAGGTGAAGACTGCAGAAGCTGAACCGCCCGCTGGCCAGGGCCTGCTCGATCAGGGGAGTGGAACCATGGCTGCTGAAACCAACCTGACCAACGAGCCCCTGTGCCAGGACCCACTCCAGCAGCCTGGCCCCTGCCCCATGAAGGGCCCAGTCCAGGTGCTCGGGCCTGTTGAGTCCATGCACCGCGAGGTTGTCGAGGCGGCCTGTCCCCAGCCGCTCCAGACTCGCGAGCAGCTGGGTCTGGCCGATCTCGAGGGAGGCACCGGGAAGGATCTTGCTGGTGAGCACCAGATCGGCGTGGTCCCGGGGGCGGCGGGCACCGATCCGGGCCAGGGCCTGACCCAGGTAGGCCTCGGCTGGACCGTAGGAGGGGGCCGTCTCGACGTGGTTGATGCCCGCATCCAGTGCTGCCTCGAGCACCTCCAGCATCTGCTCGGGGCTGCCGAGGGCCCGCATCGTCCCCAGGCTGAACAGGGAGACCTCGGGGCCCGTGCCGAACGGGCGACGCTCGGACGCCCCAACGACCTCAGGCGTTGCTGGAGGAGGGGGCTGGTGGTTCATCCATCGGTCCGTTGGCGGGACTGTCGCCCGCATCATCCGGGCCTGACTCGTCGTCACCGCCCTCAGGGCTGTCCTGACGCTGGGCCCTGCCGAGGTTGCGGATCAGCTCGGCGGGGCTCACCTGGTCGAGAAAGCGGCGGAAATCGGCTTTCTCCTCGGCATCGGCTTCGGAATCCACAGGGATCGAGGCATCGGCCACCACCTCCTCCAGCATCCAGATGCCGCTGCCGGTGCGCAGAGCCAGGGCGATGGCATCGCTGGGCCGGCAGTCGAGTTCGCTGGCCTCGCCATCGGAATCAGTGAGCTTGAGCACGGCCCGGAAGTTGGCGTCCTCGATCGAGTGGATGATCACCTTCTCGAGGCTGACTCCTCCCACCGCCATCAGGGCGGCCATCAGGTCGTGGCTGAGGGGGCGGGGCGGGGTCGTTCCACCCAGGCCCGCAAGGATGTTCTGGGCCTGGGCCTGGTCGATCCAGATCGGCACCTGGCGGCGTCCGGAGGGATCCCGGAGCAGCACGATCGGGCTGCGGCTGGCCGCATCCAGGGCGATTCCGGCAACGCGCATCTCCACCATGGTCCTGAAGCGCTGGCCCTTTATCCGATTATGGCCAGCAGCGCCGCAGCCCTCCATGTTTACCGGTCTGGTTCAGGCGGTGGGCCGTCTGCGGCGCCATGTCCACGGCGTCACCGTCGAGGGACTGAGCGGCCTGGATCCCCTGGCCCTCGGCGACAGCGTGGCGGTTGATGGGGTCTGCCTCACGGTCAGTGCGCTGATGGCGGATGCCTTCCGCGCCGATGTCAGTGAGGAGACGCTGCGGCGCAGCACCCTGGCCGCCAAGGCCGAAGCCGGTGCGGCCGTGAATCTCGAGCCGGCGCTGCGGCTTTCGGATCGTCTGGGGGGGCACCTGGTCAGCGGCCACGTCGATGGCCTTGGTGAGGTGCTGGCGGTGGCTCAGGAGGCGGGCTCCTGGCGGCTGGAACTGGCCTGGGAGGATCCCGCCTATGGCCGCTATGTCTGCGACAAGGCCAGTGTGGCCGTTGACGGCATCAGCCTCACGGTGGCGGGCAGCAGCCCGGCCGGGGACCGCTTCTGGATCGCCGTGATCCCCCACACCTGGGTGAGCACCACGCTGCTGGAGCGGAAGGTGGGCGATCGGGTCAACCTGGAGGCGGATCTGCTGGCGAAGTACACCGAACGTCTGCTGCAGCAGGAGCCGTCCCCTCGGGTGTCAGGTCCCCGGCTCGATCGGGCCTGGCTGGCGGAGCACGGCTGGGGCTGAAGTGTCGCCGTAATCTGATCGCCCCAGCCCCTGAATGGCCCACCATGACGTCGCCGCTTCCGCCTCTGCGTCCTCTCGAGCGGCACCAGGTGGCTGCTCTTCGCACCTTCACCATCGCCGAAGGCGTGCTGATGCTGGTGCTGGGGGTTCTGGCGCTGGTGTTCCCGGTGGTGGCCTCCTTCTGGATCACGGCGATGGTGGCCCTGGCCTTCCTGGTGGGGGGGCTTGTGGGCTGGATCGACAACCTGGTCAGGGCCCGTCAGCTCAGCCGTCGTCACACCTTCTGGCGCCTGGTGGTCTCGACTCTGTTCCTGGTGACCGGCGGCTGGATGATCTCCCAGTTCCGCGGCGGTCCGCTGCAGGTGGCCGATCAGGTGGCGGCCCTGTCGCTGGCCGTGGGGGTGGTGTTTCTTGTGGAAGGTCTGGTGGCGGCACTGGTGGCGATCAGCCACCGGGGTGCGCCCGGCTGGGCCTGGGGATTGCTCAACGGCCTGGTCACCCTGGTGCTGGGGATTCTGATCCTCTCGATGAAACTGGCGGGGCAGCTCTCGGTGCTGGGGATCCTGGTGGGGGTGAGCTTCCTGTTCAGCGGTGTCGACCTGCTCGCCTTCGGCGCCAGCTTCCATCCCGATGAGGACTGAAGGCGAGTCCGGCAGCCGCCACGCGTGTCAGGGATGCGGCGCCGACGGAGGAGCGCTGGCTGGAGAGGCATCGGACTCACCGCCGCCCGTCTCCGGTTCGCCTGAACCGCTGGTGTCTTCGACGGGCAGAAGCCAGATCGAGCCTGTTTCGTGGTGGATCTGGATGTGGAACTCCTGGCCGGGCTCCAGACCCATGCGCCGTGTGTAGGCATGGCCGATGAGCAGGTTGCCGTTGCCATGCACGCGGGTGCGGAACTCAGCCTGGCGCCCCTTGCTCACTCCGGAGCTGGTCGCGGCTCCTCCAAGCTTGTAGCCCTTGGCTTCCACCAGAGCCCTGTAGAAACTCTTTTTCAGCAGCCGCCCCCCCGGGCTCACATAGCCGCAGCCCCGGGCGATTTCATCTTCCGAGCAATTGCTCAGGGAGCGTGCCTTGTCAAGCAACTCCTTGCCCTGGAGCATGGTTCTGCCGAGCGAGGGCATGACATTCGACATGGTTGTGACAGTCCTGTCCACGATTCTGGCCATGAGGATGCAGATTCGGCAAGGCTCCTCTGTTCAGAGCAGGTAGAGAATCCCGTAGAGAATCAACCAGATTCCATCGACGAAGTGCCAGTAGAGCTCGGCGGCTTCGACCCCGAAGTGATGATCGGCGGTGAATCGCCCAGGGGTGCGGGCCTGCCACCAGACGATCAGGATCATCAGAGCCCCCAGCGTCACGTGCAGCCCGTGGAATCCCGTCAGCGCATAGAAGGTGCTGGCGTAGAGATTGTCGGTGAGCCCGAAGGGCAGGGAGAAGTACTCCACCATCTGGCCACCCAGGAAGGCCAGGCCCAGGCCGGCGGTGATCAGCAGCCAGAGGCGGCAGGCCCCGAGCTGATCCTGGCGCAGCTCCCTGGCGGCGCGATGAAAGGTGAAGCTGCTCAGCACCAGCAGCACGGTGTTGATCGTGGGCAGGATCAGCTCCAGCTCGTAGACCGCACCTGCCGGAAGGGGATTCACGGCCCTGAAGGTCAGGTAGGCGGCGAAGAAGCCGGCAAAGGTCATGCCGTCGGCCACCAGGAAGGTGGCCAGGCCGAACATGCGGTGATCGGGATGGCCCTCCTCGGCCGCAGCGTGGGGCACGAGCGCCGATCCCTCGGACAGAGGCGGGGCGAGGGTGTCGGAGGGGGATTGATCCGAGCTGGGGGAGAAAGCTGTCATGGCGGCTCCTGGCGATGAAGGAGGAAATCAGGGACGGCTGGGAATGGGGCTGGCCCGGCAGTCATCGCGACGGCCGGAGCTGTCCCCGGTCATTGACCGCTGGACCAGATCTCGCGGCCGGTGGCCGCCCCGAGATCGATCCGGCCAGGAGGAACTCCGTAGCCATAGGGGTGGGTCACCAGGGGAGCTTCACCGGCCCAGTTCTCCACCGGCGGCGGAGAGGTGGTAAGCCACTCCGGCGTGAGGGCGTTCCAGGGGTTGTCTCCGGCGACACGCCCCGAAAAGGCACTCCAGAACACGTTGATCAGGAAGGGCAGGGTGCTGAGCGCCATCAGCAGGGCACCGACGCTGCTGATCTGATTCACCAGAGTGAACTGGGGGTCATACTCGGCCACCCGGCGGGGCATGCCATTGAGACCAAGCCAGTGCTGGGGGGCGAAGCAGAGGTTGAAGCCGATGAAGGTGATGAGGAAGTGGAACCTGCCGAGATCCTCATTCAACATCCGGCCGGTGAATTTAGGGAACCAGTGGTAGATCGAGCCGAAGATGACGAAGACGGTGCCGCCGTAGACCACGTAGTGGAAATGGCCTACCACAAAATAGGTATCGTGAACGTGGATGTCGAAGGGGACCTGGGCAAGGGCCACTCCGGTGATGCCCCCGAAGACAAAGTGGACGATGAAGGCACAGGAAAACAGCATGGCGCTGTTCAGGGCAATCTTTCCCCCCCAGAGCGTGGCCAGCCAGTTGAAGAACTTGATGCCGGTGGGTACCGCAATGAAGGCCGTGGCGATCGTGAAGAACAGGCGCATCCAGGGGGGTGTGGCGCTGGTGAACATGTGGTGCGCCCAGACGATCAAACCCAGAAAAACAATGCCCAGAATCGAATACACCATGGTGGTGTAGCCGAACAGAGGTTTGCGGGCATGCACCGGCAGGATCTCGCTCACCAGGCCGAAGGCCGGCAAGACCATGATGTAAACGGCTGGGTGTGAGTAAAACCAGAACAAGTGCTGATACACCACCGCGTTGCCGCCCAGGGCAGGGTTGAAGAAGCCGGTGTGGGCAATGATGTCGAAGCTGAGCAGCACCAGCGTGCCCGCCAGCACAGGGGTCGAGAGCACCACCAGGATGCTGGTGCCCAGCATCGCCCAGCAGTACATCGGCAGCTGCATCATCTTGAGGCCCGGCCGACGCATCTTCAGAATCGTGGCGATGAAATTGATGCCACCGAAGATGGAACTGCCCCCGAGGAGCAGCACACTCAGAATCCAGACCACCTGACCCGCCGCCGGCGTGGTCAGGCTCAACGGTGGGTAGGCCGTCCAGCCGGACTGAGCGGCACCGGCGATGAAGTAACTGGCGATCAGCAGGAATCCGGCCGGAGGGATCAGCCAGAAGGCCACGGCATTGAGCCGTGGAAAAGCCATGTCACGGGCACCGACATAAAACGGAATCAGGTAGTTCCCGAAGGCTCCGTTCACCACCGGCACGATCCAGAGAAAGATCATCACGGTGCCATGGAGGGTCAGCACCTCGTTGTAGACCTCCCGGCTGAGGAAATCCGAGATCGGGCTCACCAGCTCAGCCCGGATCATTCCAGCCAGCGCTCCGCCGACCAGATAGAAGAAAAAGCCGGCCACCATGTACTGCAGGCCGATCACCTTGTGATCAAGACTGAAGCTGAGGTAACGGAGCCAACCCTGGGGCTGAAGCCCAGGCGGCGACGAACTGGTCTGCGGCGGGAGGGTGATGGTCATGGTGGCGAGCGGCGTGGCGGTGGGTGACGGGTCAGAAGCAGGATTTCCGGACGCTGACGCTGGGGGCTCTCACGGTCCCGCCCAGCGAGCGATGCGGCTCCGATCAGCCTGTGGAGCTGGCGCTGGGGGCTGTGGCCACGGTGGCGGTGTTGTTCTTCTCGAACCAGGTGGCGAACTCATCGGGTTCATGCACCACGACAGTCGAGCGCATGCCGCCGTGATATGGGCCGCAGAGCTCGGCGCAGATGATCGGATAGCTGCCGGCCCTGGTCGGAGTGAAGGTCAGCAGGGTGGGCTGTCCGGGGATGACGTCCTGCTTGAGTCGAAATTCAGGCACCCAGAAGGCATGGATCACATCCCGTGCCTCCATGCGCAGCTCAACCGGCTGGCCCTTCTGAACATGCAGCTCTCCGCTGGTGATGTCCCCCTGGGGGTAGTGGAAGAGGAAGGCGAACTGGAGTGCGGTGACTTCCACGGGGAGAGGGGCACCGGCTGAGGCCTGGGCGGACCCGATCCCACCCCAGATCCGAGCGGATGGCTCGGGAGGAGTGCCCAGCACCGAGGCCTGGATCACGGCATTGCCGCTGCCGTCGGTCTCTTGCGACGTGATCATCGAGCCATGCATGGCGTGGGGGTCGCTGAGGGGAACCATTCCGCCCATGCGGTCATAGATGTCGTAGCTGTAGATGCCGACGAACAGCACGACAACCGCCGGAATGGCGGTCCAGAAGATTTCCAGCTGCAGATTTCCTTCCACAGCCACTCCGTCGCCGGATTCACCTTCACGGCGGCGAAAACGGATCAGACTGAACACCAGCAGGCCAAAAATACCGATGAAAAGGATGCTGCCAATGCTGAAGAGAACCTTGAAGAGTTGGTCGTAGATCGGAGCATTCAGGCTTGCCGCCACCGGCAGCAGCTCGACATTCTGGCCAATCCAGAGGCCACTGAGCACAAGGGCCATTCCCACGACGAGGCTGAGAACGGCAGACGGGATCGGCACGACTGGCACAAAGCTCTCTCCACCATATGGGGATCGCCGGCACAGCGCTCGCAGTCGCCCGCAAGCTCTCGGTGTGCTGCGAAAGCCTGTGCGGAACTCAGCACATGATGGCGAGTCGTTGCGGATGGGCCCTGCCCGGACACGTGCGTGCTTCCCCACAACCGAACAGCAACACCGACCGTGATCGCTAGCTTTCCCCCATGCAATCCGCCCGCCTCACCACTCTCCTGACCTCCCATCTGGTGGTGGCCCTGATCGCGCTGGTGGGCATCGGCGGCGCCACCAGGGTCATGGAAGCCGGGCTGGCCTGCCCCGACTGGCCCCTCTGCTACGGCACCTTTCTGCCGGGTCGACAGATGAATCTCCAGGTGTTTCTGGAGTGGTTCCACCGGCTGGATGCCTTCCTCGTCGGTCTGGCGCTGCTGGCCCTTCAGCTGGCGGTGCTCCGGCGCCCCCCCGGCCGCCGTCCGCTCTGGCTGATCGCTGCCAGCGCCGCCGCCCTTGTCCTGGTCGCCGTTCAGGGGTTGCTCGGTGCCCTGACGGTCACCCAGCTGCTCCGGTTCGACGTGGTCACGGCCCACCTCTTCACCGCCCTGGTGCTGGTGGCCCTGGTGAGCGCCATCCACCAAGGGCTGGTCGAACCCGAACGACAGCCGATCACCACCACATCCCCTCCGGCTGTTTCTCCTCTGACGGGGCTGCGGCGCCACGGCTGGTGGCTGGCCAGCGCCGTCGCCGCCCTGGCGGTGCTCGTCCAGGCGGTGAGCGGTGCCCTGATGGCCACCCAGTGGGCCTCGGGACGCTGTCTGACGTCGGGGGTGGCCTGCAGCTGGCTGGCCTTGCATCGTCAGCTGGCCGCGCCCGTGGCCGCGGCGGTCGTGGTGCTGGCGGCTGCCCATCTCCTGGTGCGTGAGACATGGGGCCGTCAAGGTCCCTATGCCCTCGGGGCTCTGCTGTTGGTGGCCCTGCAGATCGCCCTCGGCGTGCTCACCCTGCGCCTCTCCCTCGCGGTGCCCCTGGTCACCGTGGCCCATCAGCTCACGGCGGCCCTTCTGGTGGCCGTGCTGAGTGCCCTGGCCATGCGCCATCGGCCGATCCCCGTTTCCGCAGCGATCGCCGTCGTCCAGCCCCAGACCCCCCGCCTCGAGTCCTGCCATGGTTAGCGCCACCAGCCTCAGCCCTCAGCTCAGCAGCCGCGACCAGGTGGTTCCTTCCCGCTCCAAGGTGAGGCTGCCCCCCTGGCTTGAAATCGCCAAACCCAGGCTCATTCCCCTGCTTCTGGCCACCACCCTCGGGGGTATGGCCCTCTCCGAAGGCTGGCCGATGACGGCGCCTCGCCTGGCCTGCACCCTCGGCGGTGGAGCCCTGGCCTCCGCGGCCGCCGGAGTGCTCAACTGCCTCTGGGAGCAGGAGCTCGATGGGCGCATGGTGCGCACCAGCGGCCGCGCCCTTCCCTCAGGTCGGTTGTCGGCCGGCAACGCCTTCGCTGTGGCGGTCTCGCTCACCTGCGCGGCTGCCCTGCTGCTGGTGAGCGGTGTGAACTGCCTCGCTGCCGCGCTTTCCCTGCTGGGCCTCTGCAGCTACGTGTTGCTCTACACAGCCCTGCTCAAGCCCCGCACCACCCAGAACATCGTCATCGGGGGCGTGGCCGGAGCGATCCCTCCCCTGGTGGGTGCCGCCGCGGCCACGGGCCATGTGGGCCTGGGCGGCTGGTGGCTGTTCGGCCTGGTGATGCTCTGGACTCCCGCCCATTTCTGGGCTCTGGCCCTGCTGCTCAAGGAGGACTACCGCTCGGTCGGTATTCCGATGCTGCCTGTGGTCAAAGGAACCGAGGTGACCGCCGAGGCGATCGGCCACTACGCCCGTGCCACCGTGCTGGTGAGCCTGCTGGGGGTGCTGGCACTGCCCACCGGCGGCTGGCTCTACGGCCTTCTCGTGATTCCCTTCAACGCCCGGCTTCTGCAGATGGCCCACACCCTGGGTCTCGCTCCCGATGAGGTGGCTCCGGCCCGGGGGCTGTTCCGCTGGTCGATCCTCTATCTCTTCGGCATCTGCCTGCTGCTGCTGCTGGCCAGGCTTCCCGGCGCCGAGATCTTCAGCCTTCAGACCGGCGAATTGCTGGCTGCGCTCAATCTCCCCTCCCCCGCTTTCTAGATTGCACGCTTCCATTGGCCGGGCCGGAGTGTCAGCAGCGCAGCCAGAAGCCATGATCCAGCTGGATCAGATCAGCAAGACCTACGGGTCTGTCATCGCCCTCGACGGCCTCAGCCTGCGTGTTCCGGCCGGCAGCCTCTATGGCCTGCTCGGACCCAACGGGGCCGGCAAGACCACGGCTCTGCGCATCCTCTGCACCCTGCTGGCTCCGGATTCCGGTGCCGTTCGCGTGGCTGGGCTCGATGCTCTGCAGCAGCCCCGCCAGGTGCGGGAGCGCCTGGGCTACGTGGCCCAGGACGTGGCCATTGACAAGATTCTCACCGGCCGGGAGTTGCTGCGCCTCCAGGGTGCCCTCTATCACCTGGCGCCGACCCACCTGCGCCAGCGGATCGAGGAACTGATCCAGCTTCTGGGCATGGGTGGATGGATCGACCGTCGCTGCGGCACCTATTCCGGAGGCATGCGTCGCCGCCTCGATCTCGCCAGCGGCCTGCTGCATCAGCCCTCGGTGCTGGTGCTGGACGAACCCACCGTGGGGCTCGACATCGAAAGCCGCGCCGTGATCTGGCAGGTGCTGAGGCAGCTGCGCGACGCCGGCACCACGGTCCTGCTCAGCAGCCATTATCTGGAGGAGATCGATGCTCTCGCCGACAGGCTGGCGATCCTCGACGGGGGCCGTATGATCGCCGAGGGAAGCCCCGGCGAGCTCAAACGCGCCCTTGGCGGTGATCGCGTCACCCTGAGGGTGCGCGAATTCAGTGATGAGTCGGAGTCGGCCCGGGTGCAGCAGGTGCTCCAGGGCTGCCCAGGTGTGCGCCAGGTGGTGGTGAACCGTGCCCAGGGCCATTCCCTCAACCTGGTGGTGGATGGGGAGGCCGTGATCGATCAGCTGCGCCATCAACTGAGCGAGGCTCAGCTGCCGGTGTTTTCCCTCTCCCAGAGCCGCCCCAGCCTCGACGACGTCTACCTCCAGGCCACCGGCCGTACGTTGATGGATGCCGAACTGGAGGTGGTCGGCAGCCGTGATCCCAAGGCCGAGCGCAAACAGGCCATGCGCTGATTCCCCTGTCGTGATGTCCCGCCCGATCCTCCGCCCGCCCGCTACTCCCGTCCCCCGGCCATGACCAGCGCCTCGCCCCTGACGCTCAACGCCGCACCGCCCGATCAGGTTCCGGCCCGGCGTTCCGCCTTCGCCGACCTCAGCCAGGAGACCCTGGCACTCACCCACCGGCTGTTCCTGCAGCTGGCCCGGCGCCCCTCCACACTGGTGGCCGGTGTGCTTCAGCCACTGATCTGGCTGGTGCTGTTCGGGGCGCTGTTCGCCAAGGCGCCGGAGGGCCTGTTGCCGGATGGCATGAGCTATGGACGCTTCCTGGGGGCGGGGGTGATCGTCTTCACCGCCTTCAGTGCGGCCCTCAACGCCGGCCTGCCGGTGATGTTCGATCGGGAATTCGGATTCCTCAACCGGCTGCTGGTGGCTCCCCTGCGCTCCCGCAGCTCGATCGTGCTGGCCTCGGTGCTCTACATCACCACCCTCAGCCTGATCCAGAGCCTGGCGATCATGGTCACGGCGGCCCTGCTGGGTTACGGCTGGCCGGGAGGTGCCGGTCTGCTGCTGGTGCTGGTGACCCTGCTGCTGCTGGTGTTCGCCGTGACCGCCCTCAGCCTGGGGCTGGCCTTCGCCTTGCCGGGGCACATCGAGTTGATCGCGGTGATCTTCGTGGCCAACCTTCCCCTGCTGTTCGCCAGTACCGCGCTGGCACCGATTTCCTTCATGCCCACCTGGCTGGGCTGGCTTGCGGCCCTGAATCCACTTACCTTCGCCATAGAACCCATCCGCGCTGCCTACGCCGGCAGCTTCTCCCTTCAGGCTGTTGTGCTGGAAGCTCCTTACGGGGATCTCACCGGCCTCACCTGCCTCGGACTGCTCGCCGCCCTCGCCCTCGGCCTCTTTCTCCTGATCCGGCCTCTGTTGGATCGCAAACTCAGTTGAGTCCCCCCGTGTCCACCACCCATCCCCCCCTTGCTGCTGACCCGATGTCCCATGGCAGCTCGAGGCTCTCGCCGCAGCATCTGCTCAAGGCACTGGAGCAGCGGGATGGAGCCCTGCTCGCCGCCCACTCCCTGCGCTGGGCCCACCGCCATGGGGTCGAAGCGCTGGAGAGCCTGATCCAGGGCCAGGCTCTCGATGAGACCGCCCGCCTGTGGTGGCGCGAACAATTGCTGCGTCCTACCCCGGAGGCCGTTGCCAACGAGGCTCGTTCTGGTTCCCAGCCTGCGGGGGCGGCCACGATCTCCGTTGCCACGGAGCCGTTGCTCACCGCTCCCGCGCCCGAGGACACTCTCCCCCTGCCGGCCGAGTGGCTGGTCCCTTCAGCCCTCGAGCAGCAGGCTCAGCCGGCCCCGGAGGCTGAACCTCAACTGGAGCCTCCGGCAGCCGTTGACGACGGAGAGTCAGGTCAGGTTGAAGACATGGACGTCGCTGCCGTTGAACCTGCTGCTTCTGAACTCGTCGGCATCGAAGCCGCAGCTCCCGAGCCGCCAGTCGTTTCGGCCACCGAGCCCCTGCCCCCCCTTGCGGAAGCGTTCGGTCCGATACCTGATCTCGAACCCCTGCCCAGCTTCAACGTGCAGGCCATTTTCGCGATGCAATCGGAGCTGGCGGAGAAGCCCCTGGCTCCCCCGATCGTTCCGCCGGTGATGGCCCCACCCCCGGAGCTGCAACTGGAGGCCTTCCCTCCTCTTGAGGCTCAATCCCAGCCTGAATCCCTGACACAACTCCAGCCGGAGACGCCAACCGAGCCCATCGCTGGTCCTGCTGATCCCGCTTCAGAGGAGACGGTTTCCGAGAAGCCGTCCGGACAACGGCGCAATCCCTTCTCCCGCCTGCGCGGACTGCTCAAGGACTGCGTCGAGGAGGTGGCCAGCACCTTCGGCAACGAGCAGGAGGAATCCCCACTCCAGTCCCACAGTCCCATGGAGCCTGGTTTTTCCAGAGACGGGACCCCTTGGCCGAGGGACGATCAGGCTGGTCCACAGGCCTTCACGCCTTCTGAGCCGTTGCTGGATGCCTTCCCTGCCCAGCCGCCGGCTCCGCGCGGCCCGATCGCGCCACCTCCCTTCGCGCTGCAGCAGCCGCCTCAGGCCTCCCGGCAGACACGTCGGGGGCGTGGCGAGTCGGGCAGCAGCGCAGGTCGTGGTGCTCGGACGAACCGGCCGGCGACCCCATCACCCGCACCCAGCCATCCCGCCCTCGACTCGCTGCGTTCCTGGCTTCCGGATTCGCTTGAGCAGGACGACCATCGTCAGGCCTCCTGAGGGTCTGTGGTCGTTGATTCGCGCCTGGTTCGAGGAGCCCTGCAGGGCCGTCTGATCGTCTCGGTCCAGGCTCCCCAGGGGTCGCCGATGCGTGATCCCTCGGTAATCGCCGCCATGGCGGAGGCCAGCCTGGCCCAGGGTGCGGTCGGGGTTCGCCTCGAGAGCCCCGAGCACATCGGGGCTGTGCGGCGGCGCTGCCCCGGGGCCCTCATCGTTGGCCTCTGGAAGCGGGTCTACCCCGACAGCTCCGTGTACATCACACCGGGCTGGGAGGAGGTGCGCGCTGTGTGGGCGGCAGGGGCCGACATCGTGGCGATCGATGCCACCTCCAGGGCCCGCCCGGGCGGGGAGGATCTGGCCAGTCTGATCAAGCGGGCTCAGCGTGATCTCGGGGCCCCGCTGATGGCTGATGTCGACAGCCTCGAGAACGGGCTGCGGGCGTCGGCTCTCGGCTGTCAGTGGGTGGGCACCACCCTGTTCGGGTACACCGAGGCCACAGCCGATCGGCGTCCCCCGGCCTGGGAGTTGCTGCCGCTGTTGCGCCAGCAGTTGCCTCCAGACGCCGCCCTGATCTGCGAAGGGGGAGTGTCCAGCGCAGATCAGGCGGTCAGAGCTCTGGAGGAGGGAGCGGACGCTGTGGTCGTTGGCACAGCCATCACGGGGGTGGATCTCCAGGTGGCCGCCTACGTGGGGCGGATGGCCGCCGACCTCTGACGGAGCGGCCCGAGGGGAGGGATCACATCATTCCGGGCATGCCCATGCCGCCCATGCCGCCCATCCCTCCCATGCCACCCATTCCTCCCATGCCATCCATGCCGGCACCGGCCGGGGCGGGTGGTTCCGGTTTGTCGGTGATCACCACTTCGGTGGTGATCAGCATGGCCGCGATCGAGACGGCGTCCTGCAGGGCCAGGCGCACAACCTTGGCGGCATCGAGGATGCCGACGGCCACCATGTCGTCGTAGGTGCCACTGACGGCGTTGTAGCCCTTGCCCAGGCGCTGGGCCTCGGCGACCACCACCGAGCCGTTGGCACCGGCATTGTTGGCGATCTGTCGGGCCGGTGCCGCCAGGGACCGCTGCACGATCTCAGCGCCGGTGCGCTCATCCCCGCTCAGGTCGGCGATCAACCCGTCGAGTCCCGTGGCCAGCTGCAGCAGCGTGAATCCGCCGCCCGCCACGATGCCCTCCTCCACCGCCGCACGGGTGGCATTGAGGGCGTCCTCAATGCGCAGCTTGCGGTTGCGCAGCTCGGTTTCGGTCGGGGCTCCCACCTTGATCACGGCTACGCCGCCGGCCAGCTTGGCCAGGCGCTCGTTCAGCTTTTCGCGGTCGTACTCGGAGTCGGTGGCGTCCAGCTCTCGGCGGATCGAGGCGACGCGGTCGGCCACGGCGGCGCTGTGATCCTCGGTGCCCACGATGGTCGTGGTGTCCTTGCTGATCGTGATCCTGCGCATGCGGCCGAGATCACCCAGAGCCACTTTCTCAAGGGTCATGGCCCGGTCTTCGCTGATCAGGGTGGCGCCGGTGAGGATGGCGATGTCCTCGAGCATGGCCTTGCGGCGGTCACCGAAGCCGGGCGCGCGCACGGCCGCCACCTGGAGTACCCCCCGGTTCTTGTTGACCACCAGGGTGGCGAGCGCCTCGCCGGAGACCTCCTCCGCCAGGATCACCAGGGGTGAGCCGGCCCGGGCGACGGCCTCCAGAACCGGAACCAGATCGTTGAGGCTGCTGATCTTGCGATCGGTCACCAGCAGCAGGGCGTTGTCGTACTCGCACACCTGGCGGTCGCCATCGGTGACGAAGTAGGGGGAGGAGTAGCCACGATCGAAGGCCATGCCCTCGGTGACCTCCAGCTCGGTGGAGAGGGAGCGGGATTCCTCCACGGTGATCACCCCGTCGGTGCTCACCGTGTCCATGGCCTCGGCCACCATCCGGCCCACTTCCTCATCACCTCCGGAACTCACCGTGGCCACCTGACGGATGGCGTCGCCGGCAACGGGCTGGGCCAGGGAGGCGATGCTCTTCACCACCCGTGCCGCCGCCTTCTCCATGCCGCGGCGCAGCCCCACAGGGTTGGCGCCGGCGGCCACGTTGCGCAGTCCCTCGTGCACCAGTGCCTGGGCGAGCACCGTGGCGGTGGTGGTGCCGTCGCCGGCCTGGTCCTTGGTCTTGGAGGCCACCTGCTGGATCAGCCGGGCCCCCACATTCTCGAAGGGATCCTCCAGGCTGATTTCCTTGGCGATCGTCACCCCGTCATTGACGATGTCGGGGGCTCCGAAGGACTTCTCCAGCACCACGTTGCGGCCCTTCGGTCCGATCGTGACCCGTACGGCATCCGCCAGGGCATTCACCCCACGCTCGAGCGATCCCCTGGAGGCGTCGGAAAAACTGATCAGCTTGGCCATCGGTCGTGCAGGAGGTGGTGAAGGTCTGACGCCGGGGTGGGACGACCTCCCGGGCGGAAAAGGGTACGGCCGCCGCACCCAATGGAATTCAGCGTCCCACAGCGGCCGGGACCCAGTCTGGGGCTGGCTGGTGGGGAAAGCCGAATCGCTTGCCCACCCGGGCGCTGCGGCAGGCCGCATCTGCCGATAAGGTCCAGTCATGGAGGAGAACCTGCGTGCCAGCCTCTCGGCCTCGGTGGCCGATGCGCTCACCGATCCCGCGATCGACTCGGTTTCGGGAGCCAGCCTGATGGTCTTCCTGGTCATCGCCGGCCTGGGACTGGCCATGGCCCTCGTCTATGTGCCCCTGCGCCTGTTCCTGACGATCACGGCCCGCAGTCGGCGTCTGAGGCTGCTGCAGCGCATCCGCCGCCTGAGGGAGGAGCTGGGGCAGCCGATCCAGTCGTGATCGGGCCTCAGCGCATCACCAGGCCGCCATCCACCTGCAGCACCTGGCCGGTCATGTAGGCGGCGGCGGGATCGGCGGCCAGAAAGCGCACCACACCGGCCACGTCCTCGGGCTGACCCAGCCGGCCCAGGGGAATGGCCGCCTGGATCCGCTCGACGTCCAGATCCTTGGTCATGTCGGAGGCGATGAAACCCGGGGCCACGGCGTTGACGGTGACTCCTCGGCTGGCCAGCTCGGCGGCGGTGCTGCGGGTGAAGCCGATCACACCGGCCTTGGCGGCGCTGTAGTTGGCCTGGCCGGGGTTTCCCATCAGCCCCACCACCGACGTGATGTTGATGATCCGGCCGCTGCGGGCCTTGAGCATCGTGCGGCAGACAGCACGGCTGCAGAGGAAGACGCCGGTCAGGTTGAGGTCGATCACGCTCTGCCAGTCCGAGGTCTTCATGCGCATCAGCAGCCCGTCACGGGTGATGCCGGCGTTGTTCACAAGCACGTCGAGCCGGCCGCTGCGCTCCAGCACCTGCTTGACCATCGCCTCCACCTCCGTTTCCTGGGAGACGTCGGCGCGGTGACTCCAGGCCAGGCCGCCGGTGGCGGTGATGGCCTCCACCACCGCTTCGGCAGCGTCAGCGGACGCGGCATAGTTCACGACCACCTCGGCTCCGCTGGCGGCCAGGTCCAGGGCGATGGCCCGGCCGATGCCGCGGCTGGCTCCGGTGACCAGAGCCACCTGGCCCGTGAGTGGGGCAACAGCGGATCCGGTCATCGGCGGGGCGGCGAGGAGAGGGCGATCGTATGCGCCCCCCTGGCCACGTTCAGTTGGCCACCTCAGTTGGTCATCGCTTCGACTCCCTCCAGCGCGGGGCCCAGCAGCTGGGCGAAGCGTTGCAGTTCCTCCTTGCTGCCCATCACCACCAGCAACTGGCCCGGCATCAACCGCACATCGCCATTGGGGTTGGCGATCAGTTTCGGGGGAAGGGGAGCACTGGTGATCCCGCGGTACACGGACGGGTTGTTCGCCTTCGGGGCGGGCATACGCACCGCCAGCACAAGGGCACCGGTGCGCCGGCGCAGTTCCAGCTCGGCCAGGGTGCGGCCGTTGAGATCCCCGAGCAGCTGGCCGTTGCTGCTGATCTGAAACTCCTCCACCTCGCACTCCGATCCGGCCAGCAGGTCCATGAACTGCACCGCCAGGGGACGCAGGGCCGTGGCAGCCATGCTGCGCCCGCCGGCCACATAGGGACTCACCACCTGATCGGCGCCGGCCAGCCGGAGCTTTCGTGCCGCCTCGTCGCTGTCGGAGCGGGCGATCAGGCGGCAGCGGGGCGCGATGCCACGGGCGCTGAGCACCACGTAGAGATTGGCGGCGTTGCTGGGCAGGGCGGCCACCAGGCTGCGGCAGTGGTGGATCCCCGCTTCCATCAGGGTCTCATCGAGGGTGGCATCGGCCTGAAGCACCGGCAGGCCATGTTCCTCCGCAGCTTCCTTGCGGCCCTGGTCCATCTCGACCACCAGCAGCGGCACCCCCTCGGCGGTGATCTGGTCGGCGATCTCCCGGCCGATCCGGCCATAGCCGCAGAGAATCACGTGATCATGCATCGTGAGAAGCCAGCGGCGGAAGCGGAGTTCGCGCATCCGGCGGAAGTAGCCGGAATCGGTGAGCCCGAGCAGCCCCTGGATGGTCATCTGGACCACCACCAACCCCCCCGCGATCGAGAGGGTGGTGACCACACGGCCGGCCCCGGAGAGGGGCTGGGTGGTGCCGTCGCTCCAGCCCAGGGTGGTGAGGATCACCAGCACCATCCAGTAGCAGTCGCCCCAGTCCCAGCCCTCGGTGAACCGGTAGCCCGCCGCCGAAAAATTCACCAGGGCGATCAGGGCGATCAGGGGGGATCGCCAGGGCTGCCGGATCCTGGTGGAGGGAGGCCTGGGGCGTCGACGCCTGGGGGGTGGAGGCATCCGAGGCGCCGGGGTTGAAGAGGGGACGCTCAGCCCAGTCCAAGGGCCTGCAGGACGTCAGCAACATCGAGCTCGTGCAGGGACGTTGCCTCACCGAGTCCTTGTACACCAGGGCGGGAGGGCAGGCTGTCGCCACTGCGACCCAGGGCCACCAGGGGAGTGCCGGTCAGGAGGGCCAGTTCGGTCGTGATCGGATCGCGGCTGAGCACCACGTCGGCGGCGGCCACCTGGGCGGCTCGCTCCAGAGGGCTGCCATCACCGCGGGCCTGCTGCACGCGCAGCTGGGGCAGGCGGGCCCGGATCGCCTCCGGCAGCTCCTGCCAGCGCTGGGCCGGCCAGTCAGGTTCCGCCGCGGTGGGCTGGGGGTCAGGGGCCAGCAGAAGCAGGGGGCCATCACCTGCCGGTGCAGCGGCCAGCGCCTTCTCCAACGCGGATTTGGGCAGGCTGAGACGGAAGCCGGCCGCATCGAGGGGCACGCCGATCGGGCGCAGCCAGGCCTCGAGGGTCTGGTTGGGCCAACCCGGCTGGCGGCTGACGGTGCTGGTGGCGGAGAAGCCCCCGGTCGCGATCCGGGTGGGGATGTGGCCGAGGGACAGCATCAGATCGATCGGCCAGCCACTGCCCAGGTTCAGGCAGACCTGGAAATCGGGTTCGCGAACGCCCCCCAGCAGGTTGGCCCAGTCGGCCAGGCTCACCCCCTGATCGAAGCCATAGCCGAGAACTTTCTCCACCGCCGGCACCAGCCTCCAGGCCGCGGCCACCCCGGGGGGGCAGGCCACCTGAATCTGGGCATGGAGATGGCTGGCGACGGCGGCCACCGCCGGAACGGCCTGCAGCTGAGTTGCCATGCCGCCCGGGATCAGTACAAGAACACGCATCGGAGCGGTGGCTGGAAGGCGGCGGGCGGCCTGATTGTATGAATCTGGTCAGGTTTGTCCGCTGCGAGGGAGTCCCTTGTGCATTTGCTGATTGCCGCCGCCGGCAGTGGCCGCCGGATGGGTGCCGAGCGGAACAAGCTGCTGCTGCCTGTGGCGGGGCGCCCTGTCCTGGCCTGGACCCTGGAGGCGGCCCTCGCCACGCCGGAGATCAGCTGGATCGGGGTGGTGGGCCAGAGCCGGGATCAGGCGGAGGTGGAGGCCCTGGTGGCCGCCGCGGCGCCCGATCGTCCCGTGCACTGGATCCTGGGCGGTGACACCCGCCAGGAGTCGGTGCGCCTCGGCCTGGCGGCCCTGCCGCCGGAGGCTGAAGCGCTTCTCATCCACGACGGAGCCCGCTGCCTCGTGGAGCCGGATCTGATCAGCCGCTGCGCCGCCGCGGCCGCCCGGGGGGAGGCCGTGATCGCCGCGGTGCCGGTGTCGGACACGATCAAGCGGGTGGCGGCCGACGGCACCATCGAGGACACCCCCGACCGCCAGGTGCTCTGGGCGGCCCAGACTCCGCAGGGCTTCCCTCTGGCCCAGCTGCGCCGCGGCCATGCCACGGCAGCGGCCGAGGGTTGGAGTGTCACCGACGACGCCTCGCTGTTCGAGCGTCTGGGCTGGCCGGTGCGGGTGATCGAGGCCTCAGCCTCAAACATCAAGCTCACCACCCCGTTTGATCTCACCATCGCCGAGGCGGTGCTGGCTGCCCGCGGCGGTGGTTCCTAGAGCAGCAGGTTCAACTCGCCGCATTCCCCATCCAGGCGGCAGGGCACCCCCAGGGGCAGGGCGCCGTTGCCGGGATCATGGCCCACGGGCAGCCCCGCGAGGACGGGGATGCCGAGGTCGGCGGTGCGTTCGCGCAGCACATGCTCGAGGCTGAAGCGTTCACCTGCCGAGACCAGGGCTTCGTCGGGTTCCTCACAGCCCTGGAAGCTGCCGAAGCCGATCCCGGCCAGCTGCTGCAGCGCGCCACAGAGGCGCCAATGGGTGAGCATGCGCTCGATCCGGTACGGGGCTTCGCCCACGTCTTCCAGGATCAGCACTGCCCCCCGGAGATCGGGCAGGTGCTTCGTTCCCAGCAGATGGGTGGCCACGGTGAGATTGGCCACCAGCAGCGGACCTTCGGCCTGCCCGCCCCGCCATGGGATTCCCTGCAGCGCCCCCGGGGCTTCGCCGAAGAGCAGCCGGCGCAGCCGCTCCTGGCTCCAGGGCGGCTCGGCCGCCAGGGTGGTGACCATCGGGCCATGGACCGCTCCCCGCAGGCCACGGGCCTGCTGGGCCAGCAGCAGGGAGGTCACGTCGGAGAACCCCAGCAGCCAGCCCTCAGGCAGGGGCAGCGGCTGCTCCAGCAGGCGTGCTGCACCCCAGCCGCCGCGTACGCAGGCCAGCAGCCCGGCCGGCTCGACTGGAGCGGTCCGTTCGCCGGTGCCGGCCTCTCCACCCGGCAGCAGGTCGGCCAGCCGTTCATGATCCCGCCCCGCCAGGTAACCCCAGCGCCGCTCAGGAGTGAAGGGGAGCTCCACGTTCAGTCCCCAGCCCTCCAGCACGGCGATGCCCGCCTCCAGCCGCTGGCGCTCCGCCAGAGCGGAGCTGGCTGCCACCAGCCTCACCCGGTCCCCCGGCCGCAGGGGGGCTGGCAACCAGACGCTCATGCCCCGCGCCCCAGTACCAGGGCCAGGAGCAGCAGGGAGCCAAGCTGCACCTGGCGGCTGAAGTGCTCCCCGTAGCGGGAGCGCGGCGGCTGCCCCCGCAGGCGCCAGGCTTCCCGCTGCATGCCCGCCGCCGCCACGCTCCACAGGGGCCAGAAGATCCAGCTCACCCCGGCAGCGGTGGCCGCCACCGCCAGCAGCAGGGCGGCGGCGGCATAACTGAGGGCCACCGCGGCGGCAGCGTTGTCCCCCAGGCTGAGGGCACTGCTGCGCACCCCCAGGACTGCGTCATCCGTCCGGTCGGCCATGGCATACACCGTGTCGAAGCCGAAGGTCCACAGCAGCGTGGCCAGCCAGGCGAGCGGCAGGGGCCAGCCTCCTTCCAGGCCGGCCGTGGCCGCTGCCCAGGGGATCAGCACCGCGAACCCCCAGCAGAAGGCCAGCACCAGCTGGGGATAGGCGAACCAGCGCTTGGCCGAGGGGTAGAGCAGCACCGGTGGCAGGGTGGCCGCCGCCAGGGCCAGGCAGAGACCTCGGCCGGCAGTCGGCAGAGCCAGCACCACCGCCAGAGCGACCAGCAGGCAGCCCATCAGCAGGACCACCGCCTCGACCACTCCCACCCGGCCACTGGCCATCGGGCGGGTGCGGGTGCGCTCCACCAGGCGATCGATGCGCCGGTCCCAGAGGTCATTGGCCACGCAGCCGGCTCCGCTCACGGCCAGACCCCCGGCCACGATCAGGCCCACCAGGGAGGGGGATGGTGGGGCCTGGGGGGTGAGCCAGAGGGCCCAGCCGGCCGGGATCAGCAGGATCAGACGTCCGCTGGGCTTGTGCCAGCGCAGCAGCTCGAACCAACCCCGCAGGGAGGCGCGGATGTTCATCGGCGCAGGTTACGGCCCTCTGAGCCAGGGGCGGCCTGGGGCTGTGGCCCGTGGCGAGCGGTTGTGCGCTTCGGTGGCAAAGTGACGCGGTCAGTGCCGGCTGGTCGCCCGATGGTCCCTCCCGACCCCGCCGCCACGGTGGCCGCTCCCGCCAGCCAGGCCGCCGGTGACGGGCTCCGGCATGTGGCCGCCATCGACATCGGCACCAACTCCATCCACCTGCTGATCGCGGCGGTGGACCCGCACTTGCGCAGCTTCCGCCTGGTCCTGGCGGAGAAGTCGACCACCAGGCTGGGGGAGCGGGATCCCGAGACGGGGGACCTCACCCCCGAGGCCATCGAGCGCGCCTTCATCGCCCTGCGCCACTGCCGTCAGCTGGCCGAGAGCCATGGGGTGGAGCAGATCCTCACGGCCGCCACCAGCGCGGTGCGGGAGGCACCCAATGGCCGCCTGTTCGTGCAGGCGGTGCAGGAGCAGCTGGATCTGGAGGTGGATCTGGTCAGCGGCCAGGAAGAGGCCCGCCTCATCTATCTCGGGGTGCTCTCGGGCATGGCCTTCGGTGACACCCCCCACCTGATCCTCGACATCGGTGGTGGCTCCACCGAACTGATCCTGGCCGACGGGTCCGATGCCCGTGAACTCACCAGCACCCGGATCGGGGCGGTACGTCTGCAGAGGGATTTCATCCACGAGGACCCGATGCCTCCGGCCCGGCTCACCTTCCTGCGGGCATTCATCCAGGGGTCGCTGGAGCCGGCCGTGGAGCGGGTGAAGCGCCAGCTGCGGCCGGGGGAAGTACCGGTGATGGTGGGCACCAGCGGCACCGCCACGGCCCTGGCGGCCCTGGTGGCCGCCGAGCAGGAGCGCACCCCCCTGCGTCTGCAGGGATTCCGCATGAGCCGGGAACAGATCGATCAGCAGGTGAACCGGCTGACGACTCTGACCCCGGAGCAGCGGCGCTCCCTGCCCGCGATCAATGAGCGCCGCGCCGAGATCATCGTGCCGGGGGCGCTGGTGCTTCAGCAGGCGATGGCGATGCTGCAGACGGCGGAGATGGTGATCAGTGAGCGGGCCCTGCGCGAAGGCCTGATCGTCGACTGGATGCTCCGCCACGACCTGATCGTCGACCGCTTCGCGTACCAGAGCGGCATCCGCAGGCGCACGGTGCTTCAACTGGCCCAGCGCTACGGCGTCGACCAGACGCGTGCCGATCGGGTGGCTCAGCATGCCCTCAGCCTCTACGACCGCTGCCGAGGGGTGCTGCATCACGACGAGGGGGAAGGGCGGCAGCTGCTCTGGGCCGCGGCGATGCTGCATGGCTCAGGCCAGCACATCAACATCGGCGCCTATCACAAACACAGCTGGTACCTGATCCGCCATGGCGACCTGCTCGGCTACTCCGAAACCGAGCAACTGATGGTGGCGGCCATTGCCCGCTACCACCGCCGCAGTCTCCCCAAGAAGCGTCACGAGGCCTGGCTGCTGCTGCCGGGCCGTGAGCA
Organism: Synechococcus sp. CBW1107; assembly: GCF_015841355.1. NCBI lineage: Bacteria > Bacillati > Cyanobacteriota > Cyanophyceae > Synechococcales > Synechococcaceae > Synechococcus > Synechococcus sp. CBW1107. The sequence goes on along the minus strand of NZ_CP064908.1, from coordinate 616,561 downwards.
GAGGCGCGCCGTCAACGCGATGGCGATGCTCCTGCGGCTCGCCGCTTCCCTCGATCGACGACCCACACCGGCGGTGGCAGGCCTGCGCATCTCCTGCAGCACCAGTGAGCTGAGCATCGGGCTCGAGCCGGCTTCGGGACTGGATCTGAGCCTGGAGCGCTGGAGCCTGCACGCATGCGCCGAGCCCCTGGCGGAGGCCACTGGCGTGAAGTTGCTGGTGGAATCCGACAGCCGGTAGCGACGACGACCGCAGGACCGGCCCTGCTGTCGCCATGACAGAGGCAGGACATCCCTGCTGCCAGTTCCATGGACTCTCCGACTGCCTTCGTGGCCGTGGCCCTTGCCGCCGTGTCCTGGGATGGGGTGCTCACCCGAGCCGGTTCCCGGGCCCTGCGCCATTCGCTCGACTATCGAGTGCCCTTCAATCAGATGGGCGATGCGGCGATGATTCAGCTGTTCGATCGGCTGCTGGCTGATCTCCGCAGCGATGGGGCCCCGATCCTGATGGCCCGAGCCGCGCTGCAGCTGGATCCCCACGAGCGTCGCACGGCCTTTGCCGTGGCGGCTGAGATCATGCGCTCCGACGGGCCATTGGTGGCTCAGGAACAGCAGATCCTTGCTGATCTTGCGGCTCAGCTGGAGATCGAGCCGAGTGAATCAACCCGGATTCTTGAAGTGATGGACATCCTGCATGCCGAGCTGGTCTGCAGCCCTGTGGCGGCCTGATCCCGGGCAGTCGGTCGAAGCTCCGGCCTGAACAGGAGAATGGGCGATACTGGATTCGAACCAGTGACCCCTTCCGTGTGAAGGAAGTGCGCTACCGCTGTGCTAATCGCCCGCACCTGTTGATCCTAAAACACCGGGGTTCAGCTCCCTGAGCCCCCTGCCTGCACCGCTTCAGTCTCTGCCGTGCCTGAAGCGTTTGCCGCCGCGGTGTCGGCCCGGAACAGGTGATCATGGCTGGCGGAATACAGCCTGGAGCGGGCCTGAGCGGGAGCGGCCAGCGCTGGGCTCACCACGTAGAGGGTGGTGCGGATCAGCTGTCGTTCCCGGCTCACGGCCGCCATCTGCTCCAGGGGGACCACCTGCAGCCACTGGTCCGGCCAGCTCACGCGGTAGCCGATGGCCACGGGTGTGTCGGGGGTGTAGTGCTCCAGCAACTCCTGCTGCACCGATTCCACATGGCGGGCGCTCAGGTACAGGCAGAGGGAGGCCCGCAGGGACGCCAGATGCGCCAGCGACTCCCGCTCCGGCACTCCCGTGCGTCCGCCGGCACGACTGAGCACGATGGTCTGGACCAGACCCGGGATGGTGAGCTCAGCCTTGAGGGCCGCGGCGGTGGCCTGGTAAGCACTCAGGCCCGGAACCACGTCCACCTCCAGACCAGCGTCGGCCAGACGGCAGATCTGCTCCGCAAGGGCTCCGTAGAGGCAGGGGTCCCCATCGTGCAGGCGCACCACCCGCAATCCCGTCCTTGCCCGCTCGACCACCAGCTCCATCACTTCTTCCAGGGTGAGCATGCTGGTGCGGATCCGTTCGCAGTGCTGCGGGGCCAGGGCGGCGATCTGGGGTGACACCAGGGAATCGGTCCAGACCAGAACGTCGGCGGCTTCGACGGCACGGGTGGCCCGCACGGTCATCAGATCGATGGCGCCCGGGCCTGCACCCACGATCTGCACAGGTCTGGCAGCTCCAGGCACGGGAGTCGAGGTTGCGATCAAGAGGGGGTCCTCGGCTGGGCGGGAGCACCGCCGGGATCGGGGAGGGAGCGATGCCGGCCGTAGATCCACCAGAGGCCGAAGCTGCCGAGGGCGATCAGCAGCAGGCTCATCAGCTGGGCCATGCGCAGGCCTCCTTCACAGAAGGGCGGTGAGGAGAACAGGCAGAGGGGGTCGGTGCGCAGCCCTTCGATCCAGACTCTGCCCAGGCTGTAGCTCACCAGATAGACGCAGCTCAGGGCCCCGGCCGGCAAGGGGATGCGTCCCTTGAGACCTGCGCGGAACAGCAGCAGCAACAGGGCCACCACAGCGAGATTCCAGAGAGATTCGTAGAGGAACGTGGGGTGGAAGTACTGCTGATCGAGGAACGGTGCAGGCCTGTTGAGGGTTGGGATATAGAGCTTCCAGGGCAGGTCGGTGGGCAGACCGAACGCTTCCGAATTGAAGAAATTGCCCCAGCGCCCGATCGCCTGGCCCAGGGCTACGGACGGGACCAGCACATCGAGCAGGTTCCAGAACGCCAGCTTGCGCCAGCGGCAGTAGGCGATCACCGCCAGGGTGCCGCCGATCAGGGCTCCATGGATGGCGATGCCGCCACGCCAGATGGCCAGGGCCTCCAGCCAGTTGAGCTGATACTGGCGCCACTCCAGCAGGACGTAGTAGAGGCGGGCGCCCAGCACGGCAGCCAGCACCAGCAGAGGCAGCAGGTCAGCGATCAGCACGGGGTCAATGCCCCGGGCCTTCCCCAGCCGGGTGGCCAGCAGCAGACCGATCAGCACCGCCAGGGCGATCAGCAGGCCATACCAGCGCAGGGAAAAGGGGCCCAGCTGAAAGATCAGGGGCCCCGGTGAGGCGAACACAGCAAGGGCCGTGGCCGGGGAGAGAAACTCCAACGAATGCACTCAGGCGAACGGCGTGGTGGCCAAGGCTCAGATGCCCTCGGCGGCCTGGACTTTCTCCACCTGCTTCTTCTTCAGCACCAGCATGATCTGGGCCAGAGCCACCGCGGCGAAGAAGGCGAGCATCCCGTAGAGACGGACAGGATTCTGAAGCACGATTTCAGCATCGAGCTGACCGAAGCCGCCCACGTTGGGGTCGTCGGTGAGGGGGGAACCGGCGCTGACGCTGTCGCCGACCGCCACGGTGAGGGATGGCCCAGCGGGAATGGTGTCGCTGACGCTCTGACCATCGCTGGTGCTGATCTCCACCACAGAGGCTCCGTTCTCACCGGGGGTGATGGCGGCAACCGTGCCGTCCACAGAGGCATTGAAGACCCCGTTGTTGCTCTTCTCACCGGTGGGGTACACCTGGCCGCGGCCCCGGTTGCCGCCCACGTGGATCGAATACTTGCCGAAGTGAATGGAGCTGTCGCTGCCGGGATCAGGCGAGAGAATCGGGAAGACGATCTCCTGATGCTGGTCGCCGGGCAGGGGACCCACCAGCAGAATGTTGGGGTCGTTGTCGCTGTACTGGGTGAAATAAACCCCAGCGGTTTCTTCTTTCAGTTCGTCGCTCAGCCGCTCAGGCGGAGCCAGCTTGAAACCATCGGGGAGCATCACCACGGCCCCCACGTTCAGGCCGGAGCGGCTGCCGTCGGCGCCCACCTGCTGCACGGACGTGTCGTAAGGGATCTTGACCACCGCCTTGAAGACGGTGTCCGGCATCACGGCCTGCGGAACTTCGACCTGGGTGGCCTTCTTGGCGAGGTGACAGTTGGCGCAGACGATCTTGCCGGTGGCTTCGCGGGGGCTGGCGTAATTCTGCTGGGCCCAGAACGGGTAGGCCCAGCTGGCCTGGGGAGCCACCAGGAGGGCGGCAGCGACGAGCAGGGAGCTCAGCAGCAGGGAGAGGGAGCGACGCATGGGGGGTGGGCGAACGGGCGACGAAGGAGAGGGAGAACGCGGTGGATCAGGCCCACCAGGGCTTGTCGCCGGTGCGGAAGTCGGTGTCGCTCCACTGGCTCAGGAACACGGTGTCGTTCTCGACCGTGACGTTGGCCAGGGCCAGGGAGAGAGGGGCAGGACCGCGCACCACCTTGCCGGTGGCGTCGTACTGACTGCCGTGACAGGGGCACATGAACTTGTTGGCGCCGCTGTTCCAGGGCACGACGCAGCCCAGGTGCGTGCAGATGGCGTTGATGCCGTAGCTGCCGATCGCCTCGGGGCCTTCCACCAGCAGGTAGGTGGGATCACCCTTGAGCCCCTGCACCAGGCTGCGGTCGCCTTCCTTGTGGGTGGAGAGCCAGCCCGTGGCCGTGACGGTGTTGCCCAGTTCATCCTTGGCCGTGGTGCCGCCGCCACTGCCCGCGGCTCTGGGGGGGATGAAGTAGTTGACCACCGGGTACAGAGCGCCAAGGGCAACCCCCGTGACCGTGCCGAAGGTGAGCAGATTCATGAACTGCCGACGACCCATTCCGGGCACATCGCTCACAGGGATCTGGGTCATACGAGGCGTTCCTTGGTGCCGAAGCAACGTGCCGCCCATTATGACCGTTGCCCCTCCGGCCACCGGCTGCCAGAGCGGGGGGCTGACCAGCTGGCGCAACATGCTGTTGTCACTCCCAACGGTGCGCCCATCCCGCCGTCCTCGCTGTTGTCCGATCCCGCCGCTCCCCACACCCCAGCGCCACTCCGTTACGAGGAGGTGATCGAGTTGCTGCGCTCCCGCTGGCAGGCCTCCTACGACCTGCAGCTGGTTCAGCGCCGCGGGCGCCTGTACCTGCAGGTGATGTGGGCCTACCTCGAGCAGCAGTCCTTCCCCCTCGATGCCGCCGGCTACGAAGCCCGCCTGCGGGAGCTGGTGGAGGTGCTCAACGATCTCCGGGTGGCGGAGCAGGTGAGGGGTTGGCTCAGCACCACGAAGGACCGGCCTCGGCTGGGCAAGGCGATGAGCCTGGCCCTGCAGCCCCCGGCGGACGGGCGCAGCAGTGAATTCCTGCTCTGACCTCGGCTCCGCAAAGGATCTCTGATCAGCCGGGCTCGGGGCGCACCTGCTCCACCAGAGCCACCAGCGCCACCCCGATCAGGAACAGGGCCGTGATCGCTCCGGTGAGCAGCAGCATCGTGACCGGGTCGGTGGAGGGGGTGAGCACGGCGCCGGCCAGGGCCGAGCCCAGGACCACCCAGCGCCAGGACCCCAGCATGGTGCGCGATCCCACCAGGCCGAAGGCCCCGAGCAGCAACTGCAGCACCGGCAGCTCGAAAGCCAGCCCAGTGGCCACCATCAGCAGGAGCACGAAGTCGAGATAGCGCTCGATCGACCAGATCGGCTCCACCACATCGGCGCCGTAGTTCACCAGGAAGCGCAGGGCCGCGGGCACCAGCGCCCACCAGGCGAAGGCCAGACCGGCCAGGAACAGCACTGCCGAGGCCGCCACCGCCGGCGCCACCAGCCGGCGCTCGCGCCTGGTCAGGCCTGGAAGAACGAAGGAGAGCACCTCATAGAGGATGTAGGGCAGCACCAGGGTGAGGCCGGCGTAGCCGGCCACCTTGAGCGAGACGAACAGGAATTCCCCCGGGGCCAGCTGCAGGAAACGCATCCCCACGGCCGGCACCTGCAGAAGGCGCACCAGGGGCCGCACCAGCACCAGGCAGACGGCCGCCGACACTACAAGGGCCAGCAGACTGCGCAGCACCCGCCGCCTCAGTTCCTCCAGGTGCTCCAGCAGGGTCATCTCCACCTCGCCGGGGAACTCATCCGGACGGCTGACGCGGATGGGCTCCGGCACGGGCAGGGCCGTTCCCGTGGCTCCGCTGCTGGCTGTGGATGGGGTTGGTTCGCTCATGGCCCTGGCTCCGCAGGGACCTTAGGCACAGATTCCGCCTCAGCGAGCCAGTGGGCGGCTCGCTGAGGCGAGGCCCAGACCACCTCTCCCCCTCGGTGGGTCACGGTGCCGGCGGCAGCTCCCGCGATTCGTTGCAGCTGATCGCAGGGCACCTTCAGCACCGGAACCCGCCCATTGTGACGGGCCCGGCTGAAGTGGGCGGCCAGATCAGCGGCCAGCTGAAGATCGGCGTCGGCGGCCTCCGCGGCCGAGGACTTGAGCATCACGTGGCTGCCCGGGCATTCCTGGGCGTGGAACCAGAGGTCGCCCCGGCGGGCCTGGCGCAGGCTGATCCACTCGTTCTGCCGGTGGTTGCGGCCCACCTGCACGCGCAGTCCGCCGGGGGTGAGCAGCTCCAGCGGGGACGGGGTGCTGGCCGCGGCTGAGCGGGGCGGGGAGCGGCGTCCTGAGCGGCGTCCTTCGGAGCCACCCCGGACCAGCAGCTCCTCGCTCTCCTGCTCGAGGGCCTCGAGTTGACTGAGGGCGTCGTCCAGATCCATGCCCCGGGCGTCGCCGGGGTTCAGCTCGGGGCCATGCAGGGCGAGGAAGGCCAGGCTGGCGTCGATCCGCTCCAGCTGGCGCTGATGCAGCTCCAGCCGGGGGGTGATCGAGACCACCGAGCGCCGCAGCCGCCGGGCACGCCTGTAGAGGGCCTGGGCTTCGGCCACCTGGTCGCGGCTGGGTGCCGCCAGGCAGAGCAGAGCGTCGGCCTGACGGCTCAGATCATCCCCGCCGTCCACCTGATCGAGCAGATCCTGCTGCTGCTGGCGCTGGCGTTCCTCGCGCTCCCGGGCGGCCAGGAGTTTCAGCTCCAGGCTTGCCCTCCGTCGCTGCAGCTCCTCCTGGCCCAGCCGCTGGCGGTAGTAGGCCGCCAGGGGGGCGTTCACGGGGCCACAGCAGGCGGTACCCCAGCAGCGGTAACGGCCTGAGCCACCAGAGCCACAGCTGGAGTCATCGACGTCCCAGCCGAAGCGCTCCTGCTCCAGGTCCTGCAGCCAGCGCTGCCACCGCGCCCAGAGGTGAGACCACTGCTCCTGGGTGAGCGCTCCCACCGGTCGGGCCAGCAGCTCCTCCGCCGGTTCCAGCCCCTGATCGGCCAGCTGCAGCGCCAGGGCCGGACTGATTCCCTGGTAGGTCTGCTGCAGGGCCTGACGAAGGGACACGGGCACCAGCAGCAGCCGCCGCTGCCAGCGCTCCTGGGACTCCTCGAGGCTGGGGGGATCCGACCGCAGGGCCGGCGGACGCACGTAACTGGAGCCACTGGCGATCGGCCGCAGCCGTGACTGCTGCTCCCGCACCTGGCGGGCCAGGCTCACCACCCGTCCCTGGGCATCGAGCAGAAACACATTGCTGTGACGGCCCATCAGCTCCACCACCAGACGGCGGCCACTGGGCTCCCCGGGTCGGGGTGCGAAATGCAGATCCACCACCCGCTCGAAGCCCGCCTGCTCGATCGCCACAAGGGCCAGCCCCCCCAGCCCGTGCTGCAGCACCCGGGCCAGGGTGCTGCCGTCCCCCTGCTTCGGTGGTGGATCGATCGCCATCAGCCGGGGGGCCGCCGCCAGCCAGCTGATCTCCAGCCAGCGCATCCCGCTCAGACCTCGAAGTCCAAGCTGCAGGGTGTGGGGGCTGGGCTGCTGGGCCTTCTCGAAGCGGGCCGGCACCAGCAGGGGACGCAGCTCCGCCAGCACCGCCCTCAAGGTGGTGAGGTCCATGGCCTGGATGGCCAGGTTCGGCTGGGTCTGGGGCGCCATGGGCTGCCGCTCCACGCCGGAGCGTGCGGTGGGATCCCACTACTCTGCTGGCCAGCCGGAGACCTCCATGGGATCGCCTTCAATGCCAGGACGGCTCACCGTGATCAGCGGCCCCAGTGGTGTGGGCAAGGGCACCCTCGTGGCGGCTCTTCTGAAGCGTCACCCCGCGCTCTGGCTGTCGGTCTCGGCCACCACCCGGGCGCCCAGACCAGGTGAGATCGACGGGACCACCTATCGCTTTCTCGATCGCGGGCGCTTCGAGGCCCAGGTGCAGGCTGGTGGCTTCCTGGAGTGGGCCGAATTCGCCGGCAACCTGTACGGCACGCCGCGCGCCCCGGTGGAGGAGCATCTGGCCCAGGGACAATCGGTGGTGCTGGAGATCGAACTGGAGGGAGCCCGTCAGGTGCGGCGCAGTTTTCCAGCCGGGTTCCAGGTGTTCATCAAGCCCCCCAGCTTCGAGGAGCTGGAGAGGCGCATCCGTGGGAGGGGCACCGAGGGCGAGCAGGCCATCCAGCGGCGGCTCAGCCGTGCTCAACAGGAACTCGAGGCGGAGGCGGAATTCGATGCGGTGCTGGTGAACGGTGACCTGGATCAGGCGATCTGCAGCCTGGAAGGGTTGCTCAACCTCGCGTGATGCCGGTTGATCCAGGGGGAGGGTCTCTCGAGGGACAGGGCGGACGCGTTCGCCAACAAAAAACGGCCCTTTCGGGCCGCTCGATCATGGGTGTGGTCCGAGGCTCTGGCTCCGAGAGGGCCAGAACTGAGGAGGCTCTGGACTCAGAGGGGATGGAAGAGCAGGTCGGGGAAGAAGCGGTTGAACTCGATCATGATCCCGGCGGTGATCGTGAACCAGATGGCAGCGAACACCGGGGCGGTGGTCAGAAATTTCTTCATGGAGTCAACCCCTGGCGGGGCCGGGAGACGTTGGGGGAGGGGCTGGAGTTGAGGAAACCGGCCCGTGGTCATGGACCCGGGCCTGAGCTGAACCTTCAGATCCTCAGCGAGGCGAGATGGTGATCTTGGAGTCCGACTCCAGCAGCTTGCCGCTGGTGAACTCGCCGAAGGCGGCCAGGGGCCAGGTGGCGGCGGCCAGGGTGCTCTTGAGGGCGAGGGGCAGGTCGATCTGGATCTCACGCATGGTGGCGTCCTTGCTGCCGCGGATCGCCTGCAGGTAGGAGCGGCCAGCCCAGCCGATGCAGCCAGCGATGTAGAGGAAGGCGATGCCGGGGATCATGAAATCGCCCGCATGGCTCCAGCGGCCATCCACGATCAGGTGGGGCAGCCCATCAGGACCGCAGACGGCCTGGCTGTACATCTCGAAGCGTGCCTTGGCCTGCGGGGTGGCCGCGGAGCTGGCCCGCTGCTGGAAGCGTGAGCTCTCAGCACAGGGGGTGAGCCCGGCGACGTCGGCGTTGGCCACGGAGGCGAAGCCGAACAGCAGCAAGGCGGAAATCAGAACGGCGAAAAGACGGCGCATCGTGTCCGGTTCCGGGGAAAGCCCTGCCGGAAGGCAGGATGTCACACGCGGACAGTAGGGGACTTCCCTGGAGCCCATGCCCACCATTCTGGCCGTCGAAACAAGTTGTGACGAGTCCGCCGCCGCCGTTGTGCGTGATCGTCAGGTGCTCGCCAGTGCTGTGGCCTCCCAGGTCGAGGAGCATGCCCGCTGGGGAGGCGTGGTGCCTGAAATCGCCTCCAGGCGCCACGTGGAGGCCCTGCCCCAGCTGGTGGAGCGGGTGATGGCCGAATCGGACCTGGGGTATGCCGATCTCGACGGCATCGCCGCGACGGTGGCGCCGGGTCTGGTGGGGGCCCTGCTGGTGGGATCGGTCACCGGCCGGACCCTTGCCCGCCTGCACGACCTGCCCTTTCTGGGGGTGCACCATCTGGAGGGTCACCTCTGCTCGGTGCAACTGGGGGACCCTCTGCCAGCGGGTCCTTACCTGGTGCTGCTGGTCAGCGGCGGTCACACCGAGCTGGTGCGGGTGGAGGGGGTCGGGGCCTACCGGCGCCTCGGACGCAGCCATGACGACGCGGCCGGTGAGGCCTTCGACAAGGTGGCGCGGCTGATGGGACTGGGTTATCCCGGAGGCCCCGCCATCCAGGCGGCGGCAGCCGCCGGCGATCCAGAGCGCTTCCCCCTGCCCAAGGGCCGGGTGTCCAGGCCTGAGGGTGGCTTCCATCCCTACGACTTCAGCTTCAGTGGCCTGAAAACCGCGGTGCTGCGGCTGGTGCAGCGCCTGGAGCAGGAGCAGCAGCCGCTGCCGCTGGCCGACATCGCCGCCAGTTTCGAGCGGGTGGTGGTGGATGTGCTGGTGGATCGCAGCTGCCGTTGCGCCCTGGATCAGGGGCTGGACACCGTGGTGCTGGTGGGCGGGGTGGCGGCCAACCGCCGCCTGCGCCGGACCATGCAGGACCGTTGCGATGCCCTCGGTCTGCAGTGGCGTGTCGCTCCCCTGGCCTACTGCACGGACAACGCCGCGATGATCGGCGTGGCGGCCGCGGCTCGCCTGGCCGGCGGGGCCTGCAGCGACTGCGATCTGGGGGTTTTGGCAAGGCTGCCGCTCGAGCAGGCCGGCAGCCTTTACGAAACACGGTCAGGTCGTTAATCCCTTTAGAGTGATTTCAACTCTGTCTTGGGACGAGAACAGATGGCCCCTGCTGAGATCAGCGAGAACCGGCTCGAGCCCGTCGATGTCGATCCCCAGGAACTGAATGCCTGGCGCCGTGGCTTCACCCCCCAGGCGGAGATCTGGAACGGACGTCTGGCCATGCTGGGCCTGTCCCTGGGCCTGGCGAGTCTGCTGCTCATCCGCCTGGCCACTCGCTCCTGAGCTTCAAGCCATGGCGTCAGCTGAGCGGGCTGCGTCAGCTGATCCGGCCGCGCAACGTCTGGGCCAGTTCGTTCGGCTTGAGACTGTGGGAGAGGGCCTCCCGGGGGGCCACCGTCCCAGCCTCCACCAGGGCTGCAAGCGACTGATTGATGGTTTGCATCCCATCGAAGGCACTGCGCGCCATGATCTGCTCCACTTCATCGAGATCCCCCCGCTGGATGTAGTCGCGGCAGGCTTCGGTGTTGACCAGCAGATCGTGATAGGCGGTGCGCGTTCCATCCCGGGTGCGGATCAGCCCCTGGGAGATCACCGCCAGGAGGGATTCCGCCAGCTCCCGGCGCATCTGCTCCTTGCTCTGCGGATCGAACAGGCCCATCACCCGGTCCACCGAGCGCACCGCTGAATTGGTGTGGAGGGTGCCGAAGACCAGGTGGCCGGTCTGGGCTGCTTCGAGGGCGGTGGAGAGGGTGTCACGATCGCGGATCTCACCGATCAGGATCACATCGGGATCTTCCCGGAGAGCCGCACGCAACGCCGTGTGGAAGCGCTTGGTGTGATGTCCCACCTGCCGCTGACGGATCAGGCAGGTGCGGCTGGTGTGCACGAATTCCACCGGATCTTCGATCGTGATGACGTGCTTGGCGACGGTTCTGTTGATCCAGTCGATCATGGCCGCCAGGGTGGTGCTCTTGCCGCAGCCTGTTGGACCGGTCATCAGCACCAGCCCTTTCGGATAGGTGGCCAGCTCTTTCAGAACCGGCGGCATGGCCAGCTGATCCAGGCTCGGCACCTCCAGGGGGATCAACCTCAGCACCATGGCGGGCCCGCGCACGCTCTCCAGCAGGTTGATGCGGACTCGCGCAAAGGGAAAGGCGTGGGCCCCATCGAAGTCGAGGCACTGCTGGAAGTGATCCAGATCGCTGGCCGGGAGGATTTCCTCCAGCCAGCGCTGGAATTGCTCCCGATCGGTGATGGGCCAACCCGTGGGCAGGATGACTCCCTGGCCTCGGTAGCGAGGGGATTCACCGACCCCGAGATGCACATCGGAGTAGCCCCTGGCGTCGGCGATCGCCACGATCGCTTCCAGGCTGGACGGCAGATCGCCGAAGCTGGCTCGCCCCACTTCCGGCATGGAAGGCACGGAAGCTTCCGTCGAGGGTGCCGGCGGAGGTGGGGGAGGCCGCCTGACGGCAGTGGACTCGACCATGACCTGTGGGGCGCTGCTGCTCTCGAGCGGGTTCACGGTCCAGGGGCGTCCATCGCTCTCAGCATTGCTCGAAACTCAGCCCGTGTCACCAAGCGCCTCAGGGCCACTTCCCTAGGATCCCAGCCACCGCCTCGCCCCCTTGACCGCCACCGCACCGCTCGTGAGCATCGTGCTGGGCACCCGGCCTGAAGCGATCAAACTGGCACCGGTGATCCTGGCGTTCCAGCGTGATCCGGGCTTCCGCACCCGGGTGGTGCTCACCGGTCAGCACCGGGAGATGGTGGCTCAGGTGATGGATCTGTTCGGGCTCACCCCCGATCGCGACCTGGCCCTGATGACCCCGAAGCAGACCCTCACCCATGTCACCTGCGCGGCTCTCCAGGGCCTGCGTGAGGAGTTTCTGGAGCATCGCCCCGACCTGGTGCTGGTGCAGGGCGACACCACCACCGCCTTCGCTTCAGCCCTGGCCGCCTTCTATGAGCAGATCCCCGTGGGTCACGTGGAGGCGGGGCTGCGCACCGACAACCTGCTCGATCCCTTTCCGGAGGAGGCGAACCGTCGCCTGATCTCCCAGGTGGCCCTGCTGCACTTCGCCCCCACCACGGTCTCCGAGGCCAACCTGAAGGCCTCAGGTGTGGTGGGGGAGATCCTGGTCACAGGCAACACCGTGATCGATGCGCTGCTGCTGATGGCCGCTCAGGCCCCCCTGCCGCAGTTCCCCGGGCTCGACTGGGAGCGACAGCGGGTGATCCTGGCCACCGTTCACCGCCGCGAGAACTGGGGGGAGCGGCTCACCAGCATCGGCCAGGGGTTCCGTCAGCTGCTGGACAGCCATCCCGACACGGCGCTGCTGCTGCCCCTGCACCGCAACCCCACGGTCCGGGAGCCCCTGCAGGAGCTTCTGGGCGATCATCCCCGCGCCCATCTCTGCGAACCGCTCGACTACGACCAGCTGGTGGGGGCGATCCGGGGCTGCACTCTCCTGCTCTCCGATTCCGGTGGTCTGCAGGAGGAGGCACCGGCCCTGGGCAAGCCCGTGCTGGTGCTGCGGCGCACCACGGAAAGGCCGGAAGCGGTCACGGCTGGAACCGCGCGGCTGATCGGCACCGCCAGCGAGTCGATCGTGAACGAGGCCAGCCGCCTGCTCGAGGATCCCCAGGCCTACGAGGCCATGGCCCAGGCCCACAACCCCTTCGGCGATGGTCAGGCCAGCGGTCGGATCCTGGAGGCCAGCCGCCGTTTCCTCAGCGGAGGCCGGAGCTGATCGGTGGCCCCGGACGGATTCAGGACCCCCGTTTCTTCGCCCAGGGGGGCAGGTCGATGAACACACTTGTGCCCTCCTCGAGACCGGAGATGATCTGTGTGTTGCGGCCACTGCTCGAGCCCAGGGTCACCGGCTGAAAGCGGGGCTGGTTGTCCTTGCCCACCAGCAGGACGCCCGGCCGTCCTTCCTCCGTGACGACCGCCACCGTGGGCACCAGGGTCTGTGGGGGGAGGCTGCCGGTCTGAAAGTCGATGTCGGCCGTCATGCCGATGCGCAGCAGATTGTTGGGATCGCTGAGGCTGAGTTTCACCTCGAACGACGTGACGTTGTTGTTCTTCACCGCCCGCGGAGCCACCTTGACCACCCGGGCGGCGAATCGCTTGTCGGGAAAGGCATCCACCCGCACACTGGCGGTCTGGCCGACGCTGATCCGGCCGATGTCGTTCTCGGGCACCTTGGCGACCACCTCCAGCCCCTGGGCCAGCTCCACCACCGAGGAGCTGGATGCGCCGGCGTTCGCCGAGGCGGACGTGGTGGGAGTCACGAAGGCACCGGGATCGGCGAATCGCTGGGTGATCACCCCGTCGAAGGGAGCCCGGATCGTGAGCTCATCACGTTCCACCGTGCGCTGGTTGAATCGTTTGCGCGCCACGTCCAGTGAGGCCCGGGCCGTGAGGGCTCGGGTTCGGAAGGAGACGATGTCGTCTTCGCTGATGGCCCCCTCATCGAACAGCTTGAGACGGCGTTCGTAGTCGGAGCGGGCGCGGCTCTCCTCCGCCTCCGCAAGGCGCACCTGGGCCCCCAGTTCCAGCTCCCGCTGGCGCAGGTCACCACTGTCCATCAGGGCGATCGGCTGGCCCCTGGTCACCCGGTCGCCTTCATCCACGAACAGCGACTCCAGAACCCCGCCGCGCTTGGGGCTCACGTTGACGCTGCGGCCTGCCTCCAGCTCGCCGCTGGCGCTCACCACCCCCGGCAGGGAGCCGCGCTTGGCCACGACGGTGAAGTCAGCCAGGTTGCTGCGCTTGGCGGCCTGGCGCTGCCTCTGCCAGAGAGTCACGCCACCCACCACCAGCAGCAGGGCCGCGGCTCCGGCCGCCAGCCGCCGCCGCCAGCGGTGGCGGGGAGCCAGGCCTCCGACTCCGGTCGCCGTGGTCACGCCGGGAGACAGCGCAGCTTCCGGCAGCTTCGGGGCTGGGGGTTGTTCGAGCATCCGCGTGGCGATGGCCGTGCTCCGTTCACTGAGACCAGTCTTCCTGGTGGGGCTTCCAACTGTGGCCCCCAGTGTCTGGAGGACCCCCGTCTAGATTTCGCTCCATGCTCAAAGCCGGAATCGTGGGGCTGCCCAATGTGGGCAAATCCACCCTGTTCAACGCCCTGGTGGCCAACGCCCAGGCCCAGGCGGCCAATTTCCCCTTCTGCACGATCGAGCCGAATGTGGGCGTCGTGGCGGTACCCGATCCGCGGCTGAAGATGCTTTCGGATGTGTCCAGCTCCCGTGAGATCGTCCCCACCCGGGTGGAGTTCGTCGACATCGCCGGCCTGGTGAAAGGTGCCAGCCAGGGAGAGGGGCTGGGCAACAAGTTCCTCGCCAACATCCGCGAGGTCGACGCGATCGTGCACGTGGTGCGCTGCTTCGAGGACGATGACGTGATTCACGTGTCCGGGGCTGTGGATCCGGTGCGCGATGCCGAGGTGATCAATCTGGAGCTGGGGCTGGCGGATCTGGGCCAGATCGAGAAGCGCCGCGAGCGTTTGAAGAAGCAGGCGCGCACCAGCAAGGAGGCCCAGGCCGAGGATGCCGCCCTCGCGCGGATCCAGGCCGAGCTGGAGCAGGGCGGTGCCGCCCGCAACGTGGAGCTGAGCGAGGAGGAGGCGCCCATGCTCAGGCCCCTGGGGCTGCTCACCGCCAAGCCGATCATCTATGCCACCAACGTCTCGGAAGATGACCTCGCCGAGGGCAATCCCTTCTCCCGCGCCGTGGAGGAGCTGGCGCGCAGGGAAGGCGCCGAGGCCGTGCGCATCTCGGCCCAGGTGGAGGCGGAGCTGATCGAGCTGGGCGAGGCTGAGCGCGCCGATTACCTTGAGGGCCTCGGCGTGAGCGAGGGCGGGCTTCAGAGCCTGATCCACGCCACCTACCGCCTGCTGGGTCTGCGCACCTACTTCACAACCGGTGAGAAGGAAACCCGCGCCTGGACCATCACCGCCGGCATGACCGCCCCCCAGGCCGCCGGGGTGATCCACACCGATTTCGAGCGGGGGTTCATCCGCGCCCAGACCGTGGCCTATGCCCAGCTGGTGGAGGCCGGCTCCCTGCCCGAAGCCCGCAACCGCGGCTGGCTGCGCAGTGAGGGCAAGGAGTATGTGGTGCAGGAAGGCGACGTCATGGAGTTCCTGTTCAACGTCTGAGGGAACCATCCCCTCAGACGTTCACTCCGGGAGGGCTGCCCATGCTGCGACGGCCAGGGTCGGGCACAGGCGCTTCACGCCCACAACAGGCCCATCCCCGCTGGCCTGAATCGTTGCGTCTCAGGTCAGGGATCAGGACCATTCCAGTGCTGGAAGGTCCCGGAATGCCTGGCGGACGCCGGCGCTCCAGCCGGTGCTCAGGGCGGAGAAGTAGGGATCGCCTTCTTGGAAGCGGCGCCTTTGATGAATCGCCAGGCTGTCGCGCTCGTAGCAGATCAGGTCGATCGGCATCCCCACGGACAGATTGCTGCGCATGGTGGAATCGAAGGACACCAGCACACACTTGGTGGCGTCGGCCATCGTCGTGGCCGGGGTGATCACACGGTCGAGGATCGGTTTGCCGTATTTCGCCTCGCCGGTCTGCAGGAAGGGCGTGTCGTCGCCGGCTTCGATGAAGTTCCCTTCGGCGTAGATGCGGAACAGCCGCGGGGCTTCTCCCTTGATCTGGCCGCCCAGAATGAACGAGGCGTTGAATCTCACCGCACTGCCCTCGAGGAAGGGGGCATCGCGATGTTCGATCTCACGCATCACATCCGACACCAGCACGGCCACATCGAACAGGGTCTGGGCGGTCCACAGGGTCATGGCGCCATCGTCGCGGCTGGCCCGTTGCTTCAGCAGACTCACCACCGCCTGGGTGCCGGCCAGGCTGCCGGAACTGAGCAGCACGATCACCCGGTCCCCGGGCCGCTCGAAGGTGGTCATCTTGCAGAACCTGGCGAAATCATCGACACCGGCATTGGTGCGGGAGTCGGAGGCCATCACCAGGCCCTCGTCCAGCAGCAGGCCCACGCAATAGGTCACGGCCAGGTCATCACTCGGGGCGCTCCATTGTTGCGGCGGACCCGCTCCAGGGTCTGTGCCGGCGACGTCCCCGGCCAGGGGGGACAATGGCATCAGCTGCAGTGGCCGGTGATGCCCTCATCCCAGACGTCCCCCGCCAACGATCCGAACGCCGCTCCGAACGCCCCCGTTGATCCGGCCGCTCCGGCCGATCACCCCCACAACTTCGACGTTCAGAAGGAACTGCACCAGCGGATTCGCAATGATCCCGACTACGACGACTGGGAATACGGCACCGAGCCGCTCCCCCATGAATCCGAGGCCTGGATCCGTGCCCAGAAGGCCAGGGCCCAGGTCAAGGACTCCTGAGGGGGGAACGCCGTCGCTCAGGGCTGCGGTCGGGTCCGCCGTTGACCGGGGTGGGGATGGAAGCGGTTCAGCTGCCCCACCAGCAGCAGCCCCAGCAGACTCAGGAGTGTCATCAGCAGCCAGAGGCCGGCTCCATGCCGCTGGCTTTCCAGCAACCAGCCCCCGACCAGCGGGGCCACGAAGGAGCTGATCGCGAAGCACTGCGAGAACAGGGCCAGGGCCATCCCCTGGTGCGAGACCGGTGTGACCTCGATCACCGCTTCGCTGGCGGTGGGGAGGAAGGCCGCCGCCGCTGCCGCCAGGGGCACCTGGGCCAGCACCAGCAGGGAAAGGCTCTGCCAGCCCAGCGCGGAGAGGGCCAGCAACAGGCTGCCGAACGCAAAGCCCAGCAGGCTCCAGCCCAGCCCGAAGGACACCGGCCGCTCCCCCAGCCAGCGCCCCAGGGGCCACTGGAACAGCAGCAGCAGGCTGAGCTGGAGTCCCAGCAGCAGGGCTCCGAGGCTCTCGCTCAGCGGCGCACGCTCCAGACCGCCCCGCACCAGATCCAGAGGCAGGGCGCTCTGGAGCAGTGACACCATGCCCGTGGCCAGCAGCGTGACCCCCAGCAGGGGCAGCAGGGGTTTCACCCACTGGTGCCAGGGCAGGCGGCGATCCTGGTCGCCGGTGGGCGCCGCCAGGGGCAGGGGTGAGCGCAGCAGCAGGCTGATCACCACCGTCATGCAGACGATGTCCACCAGATAGATGCCGCGCAGGTGCCGGCTGCCCGCCATCAGGGCTCCCAGCAGCACCCCAAGGGCCACGCCGAGGGCATCACCGGTGCGCACCAGGGCATAGCCACGGCTGGTGGGCAGAGGCGGTGCGCTCAGGGGCACCGCCAGCTCGATGGCCGGCCAGTAGATCCCCATCGCTGTGCCCAGAAGCACTTGCCCCAGCACAAAGGCGGGGAAGGTTTCCGCAGTGAACAGTCGGCTGTCGGCCAGCACCGAGATCAGAGCCGCCAGCAGGACCGGCCGGGTGGTGCTGAGGCCACGGTCGAGCCACCAGCCGCTCAGCAGCCGCCCCAGGGTGCCGGCCAGTGCCGCGGCGGCCAGGCCCTGGCCCACTGCCAGGGCCGAGAACTGAGCCTGGTGGAACACCACCGGGGTGAGGTAGAGGATTCCCCCGGCCCCGAAGCTGCCCACCAGGCGGATCACGGTGAGTTCGCGCAGCGGCGCGGGAAACTGGAGCCACCAGATTGGTTGGCTTGCTCCTGCCTGCGGCTCTGTCACAACACGTCCGTCGGGGGCTGGCACTCCTGACCAGTCTGCTGGTGGGCTCGGTGGCTCCACGGCTGGTGGAGCCGGTCAGCGCGGCCGACCGGCTGGATGTGCAGCTCGATGGTCTCTCGCTGCCCCTCGATCTGCATCAGCTCGACGCCTGGAGCCGGGACCCGAAGGGCAGCCGCAATGAACTGGCCATCTGGCTCGAGCTGCTCGACCAGGGCAGCCGTGACGATCTGGTGACCCTGCTGCGATCACCCCTGTTGCCCGATCGGGGCTTCGCTCTGCAGTTGCTGCAGAGCTGGGCGGGGCGCCAGGTGCTGGAGGCGGTGGGAGAACTGTTCGCCGGAGGCAAGCCCGGCAGTGGCGTGCTGCTGCTCACCACCCTGCGGGAACGCCTGCAGCGGCCCGAGCCGATCCGGTTCGTGGACCTGCTGCTGGCGGTGCCCACCCCCCGGCTCACCCTTGATCTCGATGGGCTGCTGCAGCTGGCGGGGCTCTGGCGGCATCAGCTGGAGGAGCAGACCCTGGCGCTGGAGCGGTTGCGGGATCTGCCGCTGCGCAACCGGGAGGATTCGGAGACCAGTGCACGGCTGGCGGCGATTCAGCCTGACCCCAGGCCCAGGACCATCGCCCTGACGGTGGCCCACAGGTCAGCCCCCCTGGAGATTGAAGTGTGGCCGGCCGTCCCGCCACGCCAGGGCTCCTGGGTGGTGCTGATGCCGGGACTCGGGGGCAGCAGCGCCCAGCTCGGCTGGTTGGCCCGGGGCCTGGCGGCCCGTGGCTGGCCGGTGGTGCTGATCGAGCACCCCGGCAGCAACGAGACGGCGGTGCGCCAGATGCTTGACGGCCAGCGCCCCCCACCAGGGGCTGAAACCCTTCCCGATCGGCTGGCTGATGTCGAGGCGGTTCTGGCGGCGGAACGGCAGGGGCGGATCCCCCCTCTCGGCCACTCGGTGGTGCTGATGGGCCACTCCCTGGGAGGGCTTTCTGCGCTGCTGGCCAGCGGACTGCGCCCGGTCCCGGGGCTGGCTCGCCGCTGCGAGCGGGCTCTGGATGTGATCCCCCTGATCAACATCTCCAGGCTGCTGCAATGTCAGCTCCAGGAGGTGCCCCTGCCGGAGCCCGCAGGTGGCCCGCCAAGAGCCCTGGCCGCGGTGGTGAGCCTGAATGGCTTCGGCAGCCTGCTCTGGCCTGGCCGGGGTCTGGAGCATCTCAAGGCTCCGCTGCTGATCATCGGCGGCGGGCTGGATCTGGTCACCCCGCCGGTGAGCGAGCAGCTGGCGCTGTTCCTGCAGCACCGGGATCCTCGCAGCCGTCTGGTGATGGTGGACGGCGGGAGTCACTTTTCCGTGGTGCGCGTCAAGGAGCATGAGCAGGCTCTCTGGCGGCTCGGCGATGGTCTGGTGGGGATGGAGCCGGTGCGGGTCCAGGAGCTGCTGCTGAGCCTCACGTCCGATTTCCTGGCATCGGTGGACACGGCCATTCCGATGGCTCCGCAGCGGCGCAGCCGCGATGGCGTGACGGCCTACGTGCTCGATGGGCGCAGTGCCAGGCGATGGCGCGGCCGCATCGGCCCCTGAACGGGCTGCTCAGAAGCGGATGCGGGGATCCAGCACCGCCACCAGCATGTCCACCGTCACGCTCACCAGCACCACCAGGGCTGCCACCACCACCACGATCCCCTGCACGAGGGGGTAGTCGCGTTGCCCGATGGCCTCCTGCAGCCGGAAGGCGATCCCGGGCCAGGAATAGGTGACCTCGATCAGCAGAGCGCCGCCGATCAGCGAGGCCACGGTGATGCCGGTGATCGTGAGCACGGGCAGCAGCGCATTGGGGAGGGCATGGCGGAGCACCACCCGGGTTTCGCTGAGGCCGCGGCTGCGGGCCGCCTCCACGTAGTCGGAGCGCAGCACCCGCCGCAGGTTGAGCCGCAGGGCGTTGGCGAAGATGCCGCTGAGCAGCAGGCCGAGGGTGGCGGCGGGCAGCACCAGGTGCCGCAGGCTGCCAGCCAGCTGCTGGGGATTGGCGGCACGCAGACTGTCGAGCAGATAGAAGCCGGTGCCGCTGGGGGGCATCAGAGTGGCGGGGAAGCGCCCCCCCACCGGCAGCCAGCCCAGCCAGACGGCGAAGATCAGCTGGATGACCATCGCCGCCCAGAACGGCGGCAGGGCATAGGTGCCGATGCCGTAGAGGCGTCCGGCCAGGTCGAGCCTGCCCTCCGGGCGGGCGATGCCGCTAAAGCCCACCGCCAGCCCGAGAACCGCGGCGATCAGCAGCGCGCACAGCCCCAGCTCCAGGCTGGCGGGCAGGCTCTGGCGGATCACCTCCAGCACCGGGGTCTGGTTGGTGAGCGATTCCCCCAGATTGCCCCTGAGCAGATCAGCCAGGAAGTGACCGTACTGGGCGGGCAGGGGCTGGTCGAGGCCCAGCTGCTGGCGAAGGGCCTGCCGCGCCGCCTCCGGTGCCCGGGTGCCCAGCAGGGCGTCGATGGGATCCCCAGGGGCCAGCCGCAGCAGCAGAAACACCAGGGTGGCGATCAGCCAGAGCATCACAGGGGCCAGCAGCAGCCGGCTGCCCAGGTAGCCCAGCAACTGGCGGCGGCGGCTCATGGCGCAGGCCTCGAAGCGCTCGAAGCCGCAGGCCGCTGCTGGAGCCGGCTGAGCACGACGCGGCCGGAACCATCGAACTGCGGAGTGCTCAGCCCAGCCTGGGCCCAGGCCCTGGGCGCCACCAGCCAGACCGGGATGTAGGGGGCCGCGGCGGCGGTGTCCCGCTGCAGACGCTGGAGGAGCCTGATCCTCTCGGCCCCCTCCAGGCTCTGGCTCAGAAGCAGCTCCTCGTTCAGGCCAGGGCGGGTCCAGAAGCTGCCGCTGGAGGCACTGGGCCCTTCCAGACAGCGATGACCCACGGCCTTGTCACAACCCAGGAGCGGCTGCAGATAGTTGTCGGCGTCGGGGTAGTCGCCCATCCACTCCAGCAGGATCGAGGCGAAAGCTCCCTCGCCGAGCTGACGGTAGGCCGTGGTGGATTCCATCCCGTTCACCTCCAGGACGATGCAGTCCCCCAGATCCCGGCGCAGCTGTTCCTTCCAGATCAGGGCGAACAGCTTGTCGGCGGGGATGTTGGAGCGGAAGGTGAAGGGCAGGTTCAGCGTCCGGCCCCGGCAGTAGCCGGCCTGTTCGAAGAGTCGCCGGGCCTCCGCCGGGTCGTAGGCCGGCCAGGCCGTCGGTTCGGAGCCGCTCAGGCTGGGGGGCACCAGATCCCGCAGCGGCGGCCGCAGGCCATGGGTGACCCGCTGGCTGATCAGGTCGTGGTCGAGGCTGTGGGCAATGGCACGGCGCACCACGGGGTTCTTCAGGGGCGGCTGGTCGCTGAGCAGGGTCAGGTAGCCGATCTCAAGCGCGGGACCCACCCCTTCCAGGAGGCGGCCCTTCTGGGCGTCCTGGTGCAGCGAGAGCTGCTGGTCTCCCTCCAGGCTGGTGGAGAGCAGCACATCCACCTCGCCGCTGCGCAGAGCCCCGTAGAGAGCGGTGGAGTTGCTGAGGTTGACCAGGTCGAGACCGCTGTTGGCGGGACGCTCCCCCCAGTAGTCGGTGAAGGGCTCCAGCCGCTGCTGCTGGTCGGCGAAGAAGGTGAGCCTGTAGGGGCCTGTTCCCACGAAGCGGTCGTTGAGAAAGCGCTTGCCGTGACTTCGGTAGGCGGTGGGGGAGAGGGGGGTGAGACTGACGGCGCTCAGCAGCTGGGGCAGGGCGCTGAAGGGACGCCGCAGCCTCAGTTCCAGCTCATGGCTGCCGCTGGCGCGCACGGAAACGATGCGATCCCCCAGCAGGTAGCTCAGCTTGCCGATGGCCAGAAAGCGCTCCAGGGTGAACACCATGGCGGCGGCATCGAAGCGGGTGCCGTCGTGGAAGCGCACCCCACGCCTCAGCGGCACCCAGGCGGTGAGGCGATCAGGACTCATCCTCGGCAGAGCCGTCGCCAGACGGGGCTGCAGCTCCCCCCTGGCATTGATGGCGTAGAGGGGATCACCGACCGCGCTGATCAGCTGCAGGGCCCCGAAGCTGTAGGTGGCCGCCGGGTCTACTGAGTCGATCCTCGTGCGGCTGCCCACCACAAGCCTCCCCCCCGGACGTTGGGGCTGGCAGCCCAGCAGCAGCACCACCAGGGCGGCCAGCAGGGAGACCGAACGCAGCGGCTTCAGGCCAGGCAAAGCGTGCAGGATGCTCCCGGGTGCTCAGAAGCCCCCATTCAAGACCGAGACGGGCAGCTCCGGGACTGGGGAAGGTGATGAAGCTCCACCTGGCGGATCGACACCTCGAACACCGGAGAGCCGTGCCGTGCCAGGGGCCAGCGCCGCACCCAGCAGCGGTCACGGAGGGCATCCACACCGATCACCTGATACACCGTGTCCTGAGTCTGAGCGGTCTCGCCGATGGTCCAGGTGGAGGAACTCTCGCCGCCAGGGAGACCGGCGCTGATGGCCAGATCGGTGGCAAGGTACACGCAGTCACCCTGATGAAGGGTCATGACGGTCGCGGGGTGGTGGGACGAACAGCTGCCCTGATCAGGGCTGGCAGGGAAAGCGGTCAGGGCTCGGTACCGGGAAGCGGTGAGGAGAGGTGATGGGGAACGTCCGTGATGGATTCAGGGTTTCGCAGGGACGGCTGAGCTGGCGTTCAGGCTGAACAACTGGAGGGGACCGATGAGGGCGTCCGCATCCGCGTGAAATTTGCGGAATGTTTCCATCTTGACTCTGCCCGCCCCCTGCCCGTCAACCATCGCGGCATGAGCACTCGTTCTCGACACCAGCAGGACTGCTGATGACCTCAGAGGGTGCGCAGGCATGCCGCCACGCTCTGGACTTCGCAGAGGGCCCTGATTGCGGCGAGTGCCGCCTGAAATCGGGCCTCCTCCACTTCGTGGGTGATGACCACGATTTCGGCCTGGCCGCCGCTGGCCTCCAGCTGCACGATCGACTGGATCGACACTTCCTCCTGACCGAAGCAGCTGCCGATCCGACCGATCACCCCGGCCTGGTCGTTGGTCTGCAGGCGCACGTAGTTGCGGTGGCTGGTGCGGGAGCTCTCCACCAGACGGCAGCGGCGCCAGCGGCTGGCCGCCAGCAGGGGATCCAGCCCGCCGCCGGAGCCGCCCACCTGGCGGATGCCGGCGATGTTGAGGATGTCGGCCACCACGGCCGAGGCGGTAGGCCCTGCCCCTGCCCCGGGACCGTAGAACATCACCCTCCCCACGGGATCTCCCTCGACCAGGATCGCGTTGTTGACCCCATTGACCACCGCCAGGGGATGATCGGCGGGCACCAGCGTCGGGTGCACCCGGACATCAAGGCATTCTTCGCCGTTGGCCTCTGTGCCCAGGTGCTGAGCCACGGCCAGCAGCTTCACCCGGTAGCCCAGCTGGCTGGCGTAGCCCACATCCCGCGCCTGAAGCTCACTGATGCCGGCGGTGGGAATCAATGAACGCTCCACGGAGCCGCCATAGGCCAGGCCGGCGAGGATCGCGATCTTGTCGGCGGCGTCATGCCCCTCGACATCGGCGGCGGGGTCAGCCTCGGCGTAACCCAGGCTCTGGGCCTCCGCCAGAACCTCGGCGTAGGCGGCCCCCTCATCCGTCATGCGGGTGAGGATGTAATTGGTGGTGCCGTTGATGATGCCGCTCACCCGCTGGATGCGGTTGCCCCCCAGGGATTGCTTGAGGGGCTCGATGATGGGAATGCCGCCTCCCACCGCTGCTTCGATCAGCACGTAAACCCCCTGGCGGGCGGCGGCATCGGCAATCTCCTCTCCATGGCGGGCGATCACCGCCTTGTTGGCCGTCACCACCGACTTGCCGGCGGCAATGGCCGCGAGGATCAGCGTGCGGGCAGGCTCCAGCCCGCCCATCACCTCCACGACGATCTCCACCGAGGGGTCGTTCACCACCTCGGCCGGGTCGGTGCAGAGCAACTCAGGAGCCAGGGTCACGGGCCGGGGCCGGTTCGGATCGCGTACGGCGATGCGCCGCAGCTCAAGCTCCGCCACCAGTGGATGGCGACCGGCCGGGGAGGTGAGGATCTCGGCGACACCGGCTCCCACCGTGCCCAGACCGAGCAAGCCGATGCCGATGGTCATGCCGATTGCGCCGCGAAACTGATGATCCTAGAAATCATTCCGCTGCCAGGCTCCTGGCCTGGGCCTGCATCATCTTGAGGATGTTCAGGAATCCATTGGCACGGGAGGGGGTGAGGCTCGCCTGCAGGCCCGTCTCGGCCAGAAAACCGGGGTCGAGCTCAGCAGCCTGGTCTGGCGAGAGTCCCTCCAGCCCAGCGATCAGAAGGGCCAGCAACCCCTTGGTGATCTGAGCATCCGAATCCCCTCGCCAGTGGAGCTTGCCATCGATCAGCTGCCCCACCACGTACACCTGCGAGACACAGCCCTTCACCTTGAACACCTCCTGACGGAATTCGTCGGGCAGCGGTTCGAGTTTCTTGGCCAGCCAGAGCACGTACTCGTAGCGGCGTCTGGGGTCACTGGTGCCCCGCAGGCGCTCCACGATCGCGTCGAGGCTTTCGCTGCCGGTGCTCATGAAGGGGGTCAGGGCGGAAGTGGCCCCAGTGTGGCGCTTGCCTTCAGCCGCGGCGGCGCCGCTGCACCGCCAGACCACCCACCAGAGCGCCCAGTCCGGTGATGCCGCCGATCAGCAGCATCGAGCCGTGCCGATGGGCCAGGTCCTGTGTGGGCTTCAGCCACTGACCGGAGCTGGAGCTGCTCACACGATCGAGCTGTGCCTGGCCCGAATGGGTGGGCAGCTCGAGAAAGTCACGGTGTCCGGGGCCCCCATCCACCTGCAGCTCCCAGTCTCCTTCGGCGCCCTTGGGCATGTTGAAACTGAGGCGCCCCTGGGCATCGATCCGACCCACCTCCAGGGGCTGGCCGCCATTGGGAGGCACCAGCCTCACCATGGCGCCCTTCACGGGCTCACCATTGGAGAAGCGGCTTTCGAGCATCAGCCCATCCCTCAGGGATTCCAGCCGATCCAGGCTTGATTCGATCGCATGGGCCTCGACCCTGCCTGGAGCTGCGACAAGCCCAACCAGGGTTCCCAGGACTGGGAGGGAGAGCAGGCTGCAGAGCCGTGCGAAGCGTGAAGTCGTCATCGGCAGAGCGTGGTCGCGTCCGAAAGGACAGGAGGCCAGGTTAGGGCGCCCTCAGGAGGCTGACCAGCGGCTGCCGGCGGCCTGGCCTTTGCCGGCCTGAACCATGCGGACCATGGAGCTGACCATCATCGAGAGGGCTTCACTCGGCTGAGAGCGGTGGCCAAGCTCCGCAGCCATCACCCGCTCGGGCACCGTGCCGGACCCGATCGCGGGGGCACCGACCCGCCGGGCGGGTGATGGGCGGGAGTGATCGAGGCTGAGATCCAAGGAAACACGGGGTCGCACCCGGGGATCCTGGCAAAGGATCGGCGCGGGGAGCATCACGCCGAGTCCCTCTCAACAGGTTGCAACCATTCGATCCCCCCGTCGCTGAGCCAGCCGTCGAACGGCACATCCCACGGATCCACCGGCAACCGCTCCACGGCGCAGGCGGCGGGAGCCACGATCAGGGCCGGCACCGATCGCCAGCGGGGATCGGCCCGCAACCTGTCGAACCAGCCGCCGCCATAGCCGAGCCGGAAGCCGCGGCGGTCGAACGCGAGGGCCGGCACCAGCAGCAGGCCGAGCGACGCAGCCGGCAGCGGCGTCCCGGCTGGCCCCGGCGCCGGCACCCCCGCCGCATCGGGCCGGAGTGGATCGCCGGGCCGCCAGATCTCGTAGCCGAGCCTGGCCTCTCCTGCCGGAGCCCGGATGGCGGGCAGGGCCAGCCGGGCTGGAAGGACCCCGGCCAGGTCCCGCAGATCCGGCTCACCGGCCAGGGGCCAGTAGAGCCCAAGCCGTTGATCTGCCCCGATCAGGGGGGGCACAGCACTGAGGGCCTGCTCCAGCAGCCGCCTCCGCTGCGCCTCCGGCTGAGCAGCCCGTCGCTGGCGGAAGTGTCGGCGCCAGAGAGCTTTGGGGTCGGCCGGCCCCGGTTCACCCGCCATCAGCGCTGAAACCAGCCGGTGAGGGCCACGGCCAGGGCATCGGCGGCGTCATCGGGGCGGGGGGGATGGGCCAGGTCCAGTTCCCGCATCACGGCATCAAGCACGTCGTTCTTGTCGGCATGACCGGAGCCCGTGAGCGCCAGCTTGATCTGCATCGGCGGGAACTCCACCACCGGCACCCGCAGCCGGGCCAGCGTCATCATCACCACCCCCCGGGCCTGCACGACGGAGATGGTGGTGCTGGAGCGGTAGAAGAAGAATTTCTCGACGGAGGCCAGCTCGGGGCCCCAGCGGCGCACCAGCCAGCGCAGGTCGCGGGCGATCTCCACCAGTCGCTCCCCCTCCGGTGTGCCGGCCTCGGTGCGAATCATTCCGCAGTCCAGCAGCCGCTGGGGCGGACCGGTCTCGATCAGGCCATAGCCGACACGGGCCAGGCCTGGATCGATGCCGAGGATGCGCAAGGCTTCAGGCCGCCAGGGACAGCTGGAAGGCGTCGCGGGAGGTGTCCGCCATCTCGAAGATCTTGCAGAACACCTTGATCACACGATCACCGGAATCGATCTGCTCAAGCGGATCCTTGCGAAGCCGGTGGCGCAGGCAGCAGGCCACCACCCGGGCCACGTCGTCGTCGGTCACTTCGGTACGTCCTTCGAAGGCGGCCAGGGCCCGGGCCGCCCGGTTGGTGACGATGTCGCCGCGCAGGCCGTCCACATCCAGCTCACCGCAGACCGCCGAGATGCGGATGCGCAGATCAGGATCGATCAGCACCTCGGGGAGCCGCTGCTGGGCGTCCACCACCCGCTGCTGCAGCGCCTGCTGCGCGCTCAGGTGGTGGCTGTTGAAGCCGTCGGGATCGCTGTCGTAGCCGGTGCGCTGGTCCACCACCTGCACGCGCAGCTCCGGATCGCGAACCGTGCGCACCTCCACGCTCATGCCGAAGCGATCGAGCAGCTGGGGCCTCAGTTCTCCTTCCTCGGGGTTGCCCGAGCCGATCAGCACGAAGCGCGCCGGGTGACGCACCGAGACCCCCTCCCGCTCCACCGTGTTCCACCCGGAAGCGGCCGAATCCAGCAGCACGTCCACCAGATGGTCGTCGAGCAGGTTCACCTCATCGACGTAGAGCAGGCCGCGGTTGGCCTTGGCCAGCAGACCCGGCTCGAAGGCCCGCACCCCTTCGCTCAGAGCCTTCTCGATGTCGATCGTTCCGCAGAGGCGGTCTTCGGTGGCACCGAGGGGAAGGTCGACCATCGGGACCTGGCGCGCTTCCACCGGCAGTGCTTCGCCGCTCTCCACCCGCTGGCGCACTTCGGCGCTCTGCAGGTCGGGGTCGCTGGGGGAACTGTTGTAAGGATCTCCGGCAACGACCTCGATCTCCGGCAGCAGATCCGCGAGGGCGCGGATCGTGGTGGATTTCCCCGTGCCCCGGTCGCCCATGATCATCACCCCGCCGATGCGGGGATCGATCACGTTCAACAACAGGGCGAGCTTCATCTCCTCCTGGCCGACGATGGCGGTGAAGGGGAACGCCCTGCGTTTGCGGGTCTGACTCACGGACGGGGGGCCGGCACGGATTCGGATTGTTTCACAGCTGCCTGTGGGAGCACCGGAGCGGGCAGCAGGCTCAGCACCTGGGGGGGCGTGGCGTCGGCGGGGTAGATCAGCCGCACCCTCACCTGCCGTTGCTGGCCTGGGGCCAGGCTGATGCGCCCGAGGCTGGGGCCCTTCTCACCCTGGCGCTGCACCAGATGGAACCAGCGACGTCCGGCTGGACGGCCTTCCGGGCCATCCAGCCCGCTCACCTCCACCGTGCCGCGAAAGACCACCGCCCTGGGCGGGGTGAGGTTGAAGCGCAGACCGCCTTCGGGTCTGTCGGTTTTGCGCGGGGATTCCAGGGCCAGATCGAGGGCCACTGGGGTCTTGGTGTCGTTCACCAGGGGCAGGGTCAGGTCGTATTCCACGCCGTAGTTTCCGTGCGCGGCCCAGGCGGTGCCCGGGTAGAAAGCCTGCAGTTCGGCGGTCTGCACCTGGCCGCTGCCCAGGCTGCCCCGCTCCAGCGAGGCGATCGGCCAGGACCCCGGTGCACTGCGCACGGAGAGTGACCTCGTGCCGGGATCGGTGAGCCGTGCGCTCCAGCGGCTGCCCGTCTGCACGCCGCTCACCCGCGAGTAGATGATGCCCCCGGGCTGCCCCCTGGGTGTGGGCACGTGCTCCTTGGCGCTGAGTCCGGCGCGCAGCAGGCGGCTCCAGACCTCCGCTTCCGGTGGCTGCTCGCCTCCGAAGGCGGCCAGGGTGGCCAACTCCACGGGACCGTCACTCTCCAGCCGCAGCTGCAGGTTGCGGCCGTTGAGCAGAGGATCGAGCCCCTTCACGGGAATCGGCAGGGCCAGCAGGGTGGTGAGCTGACCCGCAGACAGGGTCCACTCCTGGGGAATCCCACTGCCGCGGCGGTTCTGCAGCAGTTCGGCCGCCACCCGTGACCCTGGGCCGGCGAACACCGATGTGCCGTCGTGGGTCATCAGGGGCGGCAGCGGCAGGAAGGGAGCCGCCGGCTGGCTCGGATCGCTCGACTGGGACAGGGCCGTGGATCCGCTCAGCACCCGAAGCCGCACCGGCTTGCTGTTCACCGGAGCGGCCACCACCCCCAGCCAGAGCACCGAGTCGAGGGTTTCCGGCCGGCCGGCATAGACGTGGTGGCTGAACAGATCGAAGCGTCCCTGCAGAGGAACGTTCAGGTGGGCCTCAGGGGTGGAGAACGGCTGGCCCGCGAGCGTTCCGCGGCCGTTGAAGGTGGAGAGCAGGATGCCGGGCTGGATGATCAGCTCGGGGTTGTTGTCGTTGATCACCGCCACGCGGTCGAGTCCGCCACTGAGGGGACGCACCTGCTGGGTCCTGAACTCGGTGCTCGGGGCGACGGCCGGGGCCGGAGCAGGGGCCGGAGCCGGGGCCGGGACAGCCGCAGCCGTGGCGCCCAGCTGGGCTACGGCTGCGGTGAGCAGCAGGCCGGCGGCCATGGTCAGGACGGGCATCACACCTCAGCGCGGTTGGGGAGAGGACTCGCTGCGACCCACGAGGGTTTCGCTCACGGCCGCGGCCATGGCCCGGATCAGATCGGTGGAGCGGGGGTCGTTGAACGGGCCTTTCACCATGAACCCTGCCACGGCTCTCTTGCCGTTGGGGAGTTCGATCAGCCCGGCGTCGGCATAGGCGATGCCGATGTCGCCGGTTTTGTTGAGCACGGTCAGTCCCCGGGCCATCAGCTCGCTGTCGGGGTCGCTGGAGTTGCCCCCCAGGCCCTTGAGCAACCCTGCGGGCAGAAGGGTGTTGGTGCGGGAGGTGGCCATGATCGTGCGGAAATGGTCGCGGGCTCGCGGGCTGAGCTTCTCGCCGATGTCCACCAGGGCGATCGAGCGGGCCAGGTCGCGGGGGCTGGTGGTGTTGGTGCCCTCGAGGTCGGGCAGCCAGTTGTTGACCACCGTGGCGGGCAGGCCCAGGGCCTGGAAGTGGGCATTGGTGGCGGCCTTGCCACCGAGGCGCTTGATCAGCAGGTTCGTGGCGCTGTTGTCACTCACCCGGATCATCTCGGTGGCGGCCTCATAGAACGGGAAGCGGGTGCCCAGCGGACGGCTGGCCATCCAGCCGGCTCCGCCTCCCACCACCTCCTTGGTCAGCGGCAGCGGTTCGTTCCAGCGCAGCTTGCCGGCGTCCAGGTCGTCGAGGGCCGCCAACAGGATCGGGGTCTTGATCGAGCTCGCGGCGGGCAGGGGTGTGTCGGGATTGAGCTGGGCGAAACGGCCGTCATCCAGCACCAGCAGGAAGCCGCCCACCTTGAGATCCTTCTGCTCGGCGGCAAGGGCCTTCCAGCGCTGGCTGAGCTTGGTGAGTTCCACCCTGGACTCGAAGCGCCCCAGGGCCAGGCCTCCCTTGGGGGTTGGCACCGGTGAGCTGGCGCTGCTGGCCTTGGGGGCGTCCATCGCGCCCTGGGCGAGTTTCGGGGCGAGTTGTTTCAAGGCGGTGCCGGTGAGCACCCCGAGGCCAAGGCCCATCACCAGCAGGCGCAGGACGAGGGCGAGGGGCTGGAACCAGCCGGGGGATCCGGAACGGGGGGGACGGCCCGTACGCACGATGAAGCCAGGGGCGATGAAGATGGCAGGACCTTAGGGGGTTCCCCGCTGGCTGGCCCAGCGCAGCTGACGGACCATCCCCCGGACCAGGGCCACTTCCTCGGAGCTGATCTGGGCCCGCTGCAGCAGGGCCCTCAGCTTGGCCATCCGGGCATGGGCCGTATGAGGGAGCAGGAACCCCACCTCCAACAGCAACTCCTCGGCATCGGCGATGGCGGCCTCGAGCAGCTGCCGATGGGCGGGTTCCGGCCCGTTCACCGGCGCCGGACCGCTCGCTGGGCGGTTGCTGCTGTCCTGCTGCCAGCGCCGGAGCTCGTGCAGGGTGATGGCCACTGCATGGGAGAGGTTGAGGGAGGGGCGTCCGGGGTCGGTGCTGATCCGCAGGATGCGACCCGCCTGGAGCAGTTCGTCAGTGCTCAGGCCCCGGTCCTCCCGCCCGAACACCAGAGCAGGCGAGCTGGGGCGATCCGCCGGTCCAGCTCCCCGGTGCTGGTCCAGCAGCCAGGGGATGGCCTCGCCGGGGCCTTCGATGGGCACCGCCTGGGAGTCCACCCGTCCGCTGGCGGCGACCACCCGGGTGCGGTCGGCGATGGCCGCCGCGAGATCGGGATAGACCTGGGCCCGCTCCAGCAAGGCCCCGGCGTGGACGGCCATGCGCCGGGCTTCCTCACCGAGGTGATCGCAGCGAGGGGCCACCAGCCGCAGGTCCCGAAGCGCGAAATTGGCGCAGAGCCTGGCCACGCTCCCCACATTCAGGGGGCCAGCGGGTTCCACCAGCACCAGGGCCAGCGCAGGGAGGTCAGGCGGCGCACCGCCGCTCACTCCAGGCTGTGCAGATGGGCCAGCAGGTCGGCCATGGCCTGGGGTTCGGGCTGGAATCGGGGCATCGGCGGAGTGCGGCCGCTCACAACCTGGCGGATCAACTGGCGGTCGCTGCGGCGCTGGCTGACCCCGTGCAGGCTGGGACCCACCAGCCCCTGAGCGGCGATGCCATGGCAGCCCGCGCAGTTCATTCGAAACAGGCGCCCCCCGTTCTCGCGCGAGCCCGAAAGCTCCAGGGTGCGCCGGGTGTAGGGGTCGCTGCGGGCCGCCGGCAGGACGAGCAGCAGCAGCAGGATGCAGCCGGCTGCGGCCAGCAGCACCAGGGCGGTGATCAGGCCCTGGCGCTTCACGGGCGTCTGGGTGGCCTCCAGGGTGGTGGAAGGATCGCCGGTCACGGATCACTCGGAAGACGCAACCAGCCTGCCTTGGCCGTGGGAGAATTGCGCCAGGCACGACTTCCAGCTCCCGATGATCGAACCCCTCCTCTGCGGCATCGTTCTGGGTCTGATCCCGATCACCCTGGTGGGCCTGTTCGTGGCGGCCTGGAACCAGTACCGCCGCGGCAGCGCCCTGGGCGGTTGAGTCAGGCCACAGCAGGCACCAGAATCATCAGGCCACAACTGCCGTAGCGCCGTCGGTCGCTCAGCTGCCAGCCGGGAGGGACGTCCGGGTACGTCTCGCTTGAGCATTCCCACAGCAGGCGTCCCCCCTCAGCCAGCCAGCCCGAGGTGGACACCGCCTCGGCAATCGGGGCGTACAGACCCGAGGCGAAAGGGGGATCGGCGTAGATCAGATCGAAGCCTCCCGCCGCTTCCTCCCCCAGCTGCTGCCCGGGGCCCCGGCACAGCCACTCGGGCAGCTCTGCCCTGATCAGCCGCAGATCGCAGGCCCCAGCCACGCTGGCCCTGACCGCCTCCAGGTTGCGTCGGGCGATGCCGAGGGTCGTCCTGTCGTGATCCACGGCGACCACCCGCCGGGCGCACCGTTGCAGAACTTCGCAGCTCATCACACCGCTGCCGCAGCAGAGATCGAGCCAGCGGCATCCGCTCAGTTCAGCGGCCAGCAGGTTGAGCACCGCCAGCCGCACCCTGGCGCTGGTCGGTCGGGCGTTCAGACCTTGCGGACTGAGCAGTCGGCGTCCGCCACTCAGCCGCAGACTCATGCCCCGTCCTGGTCCACCCAGGCCAGCCAGCGCGCAAGCATGCGTTGCCCCTGGGGTCCTGACTTCTCGGGGTGAAACTGGCAGGCCGCCAGGGCCCCTTGCCAGACCGCCGCAGTCACAGGCTGATCGGCGAAGAGGACTTCGGCGGTGCTGCAGGCCGGATCGTCGGGAGCAGCGGCGTAGGAGTGCACGAAATAGACCCAGGCCGCTGGATGACCTTCCGGCAGCAAGGGACTGGGGTTGGTGGAGATCAGCGGTGCCCAGCCCATGTGGGGGATGGGATGCCCCGGAGCGGAGGGCAGGGCCCGAACCCTGCCTCTGAGCAGGCCGAGGCCAGAGGCTTGTCCCTCCTCGCTGCCCTCGAACAGCAACTGCAGGCCCAGGCAGATCCCCAGCAGGGGGCGACCTCTGGCGCTCCACTCCCGCAGTGGATCCACCAGACGGGCCTCATGGAGACGTTCCATCGCCGGATCGAATGATCCCACCCCCGGCAGGATCAGGGCATCGCACGCCTCCATCGCCGGGGCATCCAGCACGGGAATCAGGTCGGCCCCGAGACGCTCCACAGCACGGGCCACCGAATGCAGGTTGCCCATGCCGTAATCGATCAGGCCGATCCGGCGGCTCATGGCTGCGGCTCCAGACAGCTGCGTTGCTCCGGATGCAGCAGGTCGTCGCTGCGGGGCAGATCGAGCGCGTTGATGGCGGCGATGAGCTGATACAGGCGGCCGACTCGGCGTTGATCGAAGTCGAAGCGCAGGCAGTGCCTCAGGCGATCGTTGTCGTCGCAGCTCTCCCCCAGCTCGAAATCGCCGCTGCGCAGCAGATCCTGGAATCCGGAGCGGATGGCCAGCAGCTCACCCTCCCCCAGGGGCACATGCAGCAGCAGCTCCAGCTCCTCGTCTCGGATGCGGGTGGTGTGGAACACCCGGTAGAAGCGGCGGATCAGCCCGATCGCCTCGCCGGCGCTGCCGGCTCGGCTGATCAGCCCTGCGTCATCAGGACCGATCAATCCTTCGCACTCGAGGCGGGCAAGCAGCTCCTCAGGCCAGTCCTGCCAGAGCCCCTGGCCCGGGGGTGCCAGCAGCACCACCGGAATGGGGGCCGTTCGCCCCGTCTGGATCAGAGTCAGGGCTTCGAACAGTTCGTCGAGGGTGCCGAAACCGCCGGGGAGCACCACCAGGGCGTCGCTCTCGCGCAGGAAGAAGAGCTTGCGGGTGAAGAAGTAGCGGAAGTGCACCAGGCGATCGCCTGCTGTGGCGACGTAGGGGTTGGGCTCCTGCTCGAAGGGCAGCTGGATGTTGAGGCCGAAGCTGTGCTCCGCTCCGGCTCCCCGGTTCGCCGCCTCCATCACCCCGCCGCCAGCACCGGTGATCACCTCAAAGCCTGCGCCCATGGCTTCCCGGCCGACCTCCGCCGCCAGCCGGTAGGTGGAGCTCCCGGGCAGGCTTCGGGACGATCCGAACACCGCCACCTTGCGGGTGGTGCGGTGGGGGTGGAAGGTCGCGAGGGCCTCATGCAGATCGCTCAGGGCACCGGAGATCAACCTCCAGTCGTCCGTGTCATCGGCGATGCGGGCCATCTCCAGGATCGAGTGAAGCGAGCGCTCGATCAGCAGGCGATGGGGATGATCAGCCAGTGAATCCGCCAACCGCTCCAGCGAGGGAGAGGCCGGAGTCATCGCTGAGGGTGAGGGGGCAGGAGATGAAGGGCTGCTCAGAGGTATTTGGCGATCGTGCCGGAGAGGGTGTTCTTGGGAACGGCGCCCACCACGGTGTCCACTTTCTGCCCTCCCTTGAAGATCATCAGGGTGGGGATGCTGCGGATGCCGTACTGGCTGGCGACGTTGGGGTTCTCGTCGGTGTTGAGCTTGTAGACCTTCAGCTTGCCCTCGAATTCCTTGGCGATCTCGTCGACGATCGGGGCCACCATGCGGCACGGGCCGCACCAGGGGGCCCAGAAATCGACCAGCACGGGCACGTCACTTTTGAGCACATCCAGCTCAAAGGAAGCATCGGTGACGGCAGTGGCGCTGGACATCCGAGGGAGGGGACAAGGTGCCTGGAATCTAGCAACGAGGGCCAGGAATCCCCCATGACGGCGGAGGGACCGTAGGAAGACAAAATGCCCGGACGCGCCGGGCGGGTTGGTGTGAGGAGTGTGCGAGCCGGAGCCCCCACACCTTGAGGTTAACGCCCGTCTCCACCGGGATTCCCTCGATTCGTGCCGAAACTGGATCCCTGTTGCAAGGGGCTACTTGCCCATGCCCAGTTGCTGGGCTTTCTGGTACACCTTCCCTTCGGTGAGCAGAGATGGGGCCACCACCACATCGACCTGCTGCATCTCTTTGATCGTTCGTGCACCAAGGGTTCCCATCGACGTGCGCAGGGCGCCGAGCAGGTTCTGGGTGCCGTCGTCCAGGCTGGCCGGACCGCGCAGGATCTTCTCCAGGCTGCCGGTGGTGCCCACGCTGATCCTGGTGCCCCTGGGCAGCACCGGGCTCGGGGTGGCCATGCCCCAGTGGAAGCCACGGCCTGGGGCTTCACTGGCGCGGGCGATCGGCGATCCGATCATCACCGCATCGGCGCCGCAGGCGATGCACTTGCAGATGTCACCGCCGGTGACGATGCCGCCGTCGGCGACGATCGGCACGTAACGGCCGGTCTCGTGCTCATGGTCGTCGCGGGCGGCGGCGCAATCGGCCACCGCGGTGGCCTGGGGGATGCCCACACCCAGAACGCCCCGGGAGGTGCAGGCGGCTCCAGGGCCGATGCCCACCATCACCGCGGCGGCGCCCGCGCGCATCAGCTCGAGAGCCACGTCGTAGGTGACACAGTTGCCGATCACCACCGGAATGCCGAGATCCCGGCAGAGGGCGGCCAGATCGAGGGTTTCGCGCCCGGCGGGCCCAATGTGGTCGGTGGAGACCACCGTGGCCTGAACGAAGAAGAGGTCGGCGCCGGCTTCGGCCACTGCCTGACCGAAGCGCAGCGCCGCGGCAGGGGTGGCACTGACGGCTGCGATGCCACCGGCGGCCTTGATCTCCGCGATGCGCTGGCGGATCAGGTCCTCGCGCACGGGCTGCGCGTAGAGCTCCTGCATCAGGGGCACGAAGGCCTCCTTGCCCACTTCAGCGATGCGATCCAGGATCGGATTCGGGTCGTCGTAACGGCATTGGACCCCCTCCAGGTTCAGCACACCCAGAGCCCCGAGCCGGGACAGTTCCACGGCGACCGACACATCCACCACACCATCCATGGCGCTGGCGATGATCGGGATCTCCCTCTCGATTCCACCGATGGTCCAGCGGCTGTCTGTCACCTCGGGATCCACGGTGCGACCGCCGGGCACCAGGGCGATCTCGTCGATCCCGTAGGCGCGGCGAACGGTTCGGGATCGACCTAACTGAATGGACACCACTGGGGTTTCTGCAGTCGGGCCAAGCTATCAACCGGTCTGGCCCTGCCAGGGCTGCAGGGAACCGGGCCTCTGGTCGGGCCTCAGGGTTGACCACGGAACGACGTCCAGCGCTCCCGCCAGGAGGCGAGCAGCGTCCGGCGGTCGCTGCTGCGCACCAGATGGGTGAGTGCGAAGCGACTCAGCCAGATCACCCCGGCCAGCTCCAGCAGGCCGGGGACCAGGGGCAGACTCTCGATCGCACCCAGCAGCGCGGCGTAGATCCTCAGCAGCAGCAGCAGGCCCACGAAGCCCGCCAGCAGCTTGAGGGGGCCGCTGTACTGCTGCACCTGCCGCTGAAAGGCCCCGCTGCTGAACCAGTCACGCACCTTGCCGCTGAGCAGCTCCCACTCGCCGCCGCTTTCCCCGTTTCCGCTCTCCACACTGGCAGGGACATGCAGGGTGGCGGCCACGGCAGGGTCGGCGGGGGCGGCAGGAACGGGCGCGGGTTCGGTCTCAGGAGCCGGCTCAGGCTCCGGCTCCGGTTGAGGCTCCGGGTCCTGGATGGGCTGCGGTTCCGGTTCCGATGTGGGTTCTGGTTCCGGGGCCGGCTGCGGTTCGGCCTCCACGGCTGACACGGCGCCCGTGCTCAGCTCGGCCTCAGCGGTGATCTGGTCGTCCGGGACAGAGGCACCAGGCCCGGGCACGGTGCCGGGTTCCTCCTCAGCGGGGGATGGCAGGTCCTGGCCCTGATCGGGCTCATGGGATCCAGCAGAGGACTCGACCACCGGTTATCGCGCAAAACCGCCGGTGGAGCTTACGCCGATTCCTTCGGCTTGTCTTTGCCGCCGATGCCTTCAGCCCTCGAGGGGAATCAGACCCGGCCGATCACTCAGGGGGAGCAGGGGAAGCCTCAGGGGAAAGGAGCCATCGAGCAAGCGCTGGATCAGCCCGGCGGCGATTTCATCGGCCAGGCGGGGGCTGTGGGCAGGCGCGCAGCGCAGATGGCGGGCGTCCACCTGGATCTCGCCGGCAAGAAGCTGGCTGTAGGGAACGAAGCCGAAGCTCGGCCGGATCCGGCGTGGAATCGAGAAATCGAGGACGGGGGCCTCGAGCTGGTCGTCGCCGCAGGCCGCCTGGCGGGCCACGGCCAGGTTGATCAGAGGCACAGGGGCCGCGATCGCCACCAGCAGGGCACTGCCATGGCCTTCGAAATGGCAGGGCCGGATCCACTCGGCCTTCAGCTCCGCCAGGTCGACGCTCACGGCCGCCACGGCCCCAGGACCGCGGGCATGGCCGCTCGGCAGCCGCCGGATCTGCGGCTGATGGCCGCTGCCGGCGCCGATCACCCAGCCGATCCCTCCTCCCACCAGAACCGGCGAGCCGGGGCCCAGCAGGCTCAGGCCAGGCATGGTCAGGCCGATGCTGCGAGATCCACCACTGCTGTACAGGGCGCTGCCGTAGGGGCCCAGCAGGGGGCCGTACGGACTGTGGGTGACTCCTTCGGCGCTGCTCACCGCCACGATGCCGTTTTCGCTGATGGCCCGTTGCAGCAGCAGGCGTGCCACGCCAAGGCGTTCGAGCTGAAGGCGGGTCTGGAGTTCACGGCGTGGATGCAGGGCCGTGCCTTCACCACTGGCCACCAGCTCCACCTCCAGGCCCGCCAGCAACTTGCCCAGCACCTGGGCGCCGCCACGCTGCTCCGGGTCCGAGAGGCCACCACCGATCGGAAGGGTCAGGCCGCCGCTGCCGCTCGAGCCCAGGGCCGTGACCCCATCCAGCCGCGCCTCGCGCAGGCGCATGGGCGGGTCGCAGGGACCGAGGCTGAGCTGGAGTGTGGCCTGGTCGGTGAACTCGGCGTTGGCGGCCACCACCACATCGGTGCGGGAGTAGGCCGCTTCCAGTCCCTCGGAGGCCACCAGGGCCCGGAAGTCCGCGGCGCTCCTCACCGCCAGATCACCGGCGCTCTGGCGCTCCTGCAGCTGCGCTTCGGTGCGGGAGCGAGGGGGGGCGGATCCCATCGGCGCAAGCTGCCCGGAGACGGTGACCCCAGCCTCGCTTAACCTGGCCTTCGGCAGTGTGGTGAGAGATGGCGGATCCAACGGGTCCCGGCGAGTCCGACGGACGGATCATCCAGACCGACCTGCGCAATGAGATGTCGCGCTCCTACCTGGAGTACGCGATGAGCGTGATCGTGGGCCGGGCTCTGCCCGACGCCCGCGACGGGCTCAAGCCGGTGCACCGGCGCATCCTCTACGCGATGTACGAGCTCGGTCTCACCAGCGACCGGCCCTACCGCAAGTGCGCCCGGGTGGTGGGCGAGGTGCTCGGCAAGTACCACCCCCATGGGGATACGGCCGTCTACGACGCCCTGGTGCGCATGGCCCAGGACTTCTCGATGCGCATGCCGCTCATCGACGGGCACGGCAATTTCGGCTCGGTCGACAATGACCCTCCGGCCGCGATGCGGTACACCGAATCGCGGCTGCAGGCGCTCACCACCGACAGCCTGCTTGAAGACATCGAAGCGGAAACGGTCGATTACATCGACAACTTCGACGGCTCCCAGCAGGAACCCACGGTGATGCCGGCGCGGGTTCCTCATCTTCTGTTGAATGGATCGTCGGGTATCGCGGTGGGCATGGCCACCAACATCCCCCCTCACAACCTCACCGAACTGATCAATGGCCTGCTGGCCCTGATTGCTGATCCGGAGCTTGATGACCGGGCTCTCCTGACCCTGATTCCCGGACCTGATTTCCCCACCGGCGGCCAGATTCTCGGCCGCCGCGGAATCCGCGAGACCTACACCACCGGCCGCGGTTCGGTGACCATGCGCGGGGTGGCCTCGATTGAAACGCTGGAAGTCCCCGGCCGGCCCGATCGCGATGCCGTGATCATCACCGAGCTCCCTTATCAGACCAACAAGGCGGCGCTGATTGAGCGTATCGCCGAGATGGTCAACGACAAGAAACTCGACGGCATCTCCGACATTCGCGATGAAAGCGATCGCGATGGCATGCGCATCGTGATTGAACTCCGCCGGGATGCCTACCCGCAGGTTGTACTCAACAACCTGTTCAAGCTCACGCCTCTGCAGAGCAATTTCAGTGCCCATATGCTGGCACTGGTCAACAGTGAGCCGGTGCTCCTCACCCTGCGGCGGATGCTGCAGGTGTTCCTCGAGTTCCGCATCGAGACGATCGAGCGGCGTACCCGTTACTTCCTGCGCAAGGCTGAGGAACGGGATCACATCCTGCTCGGTCTCCTGCTGGCCCTCGATCAGCTGGATCCGATCATCGCCCTGATCCGGGCGGCCTCGGATGCGGCCACGGCCCGCCTGCAGTTGCAGGAACGCCATGGCCTCAGTGAGATCCAGGCTGACGCGATCCTGCAGATGCAGCTGCGCCGGCTCACTGCTCTCGAAGCTGACAAGATCCGCCTGGAGCATGAGGATCTTGTTGCCAAGATCGCTGACTACAAGGACATTCTTGGCCGACGTGAGCGCGTGCTCGGACTGATCGAAGCTGAGCTGATCCAGCTGCGTGAGCGTTACCCGTCTGAGCGCCGTACCGAGATTCTTGATCTCGAGGGTGGGCTTGAAGACATCGATCTGATCGCCAATGAGCGATCCGTGGTGCTGCTCACCGAGAACGGCTATCTCAAGCGCATGCCGGTGAGCGAGTTCGAGGCCACCAGCCGCGGGACCCGCGGCAAGGCCGGAACCCGCAGCCAGGGTGAGGAGGCGGTGCGTCTGTTCATCAGCTGCAACGACCACGACACCCTGCTGCTGTTCAGCGATCGCGGCGTGGTCTATGCCGTGCCGGCCTACCGGGTGCCAGTGGGAAGCCGCGGCGCCAAGGGAACGCCGGTGGTGCAGCTGCTGCCGATTCCCCGTGAAGAGCAGATCACCTCCCTGGTGGCGGTGAGTGCCTTCGACGACGATGTCCAGCTGCTGATGCTCACCAGCGGTGGCTACATCAAGCGCACCAGGCTCTCGGCTTTCGCCAACATCCGCTCGAACGGCCTGATCGCCATCAGCCTCGAAGACGGCGATGCCCTGCGCTGGGCCAGGCTGGCCCTGCCGGGCGACAGCGTGCTGATCGGTTCGCTCAAGGGGATGACGATCCACTTCCGCCTCACCGATGGAGAACTGCGTCCCCTGGGCCGCACCGCCCGGGGTGTGCGCGCCATGGCCCTGCGGCCGGGCGATGAGCTGGTGAGCATGGACGTGCTTCCTGCTGAACTGGCGGATCGGGTGGCCAGCTCCTCCGGATCCGAGGGCGATAACGAGGAGGAGGCTCCGGATCCAGGTGAGAGTGCCGAGGGCCCCTGGGTGCTGGTGGCGTCCGCCAGCGGTCTGGGTAAGCGGGTGCCGGTGACCCAGTTCCGTCTGCAGCGCCGGGCCGGTCTGGGTCTGCGCGCCATCAAGTTCCGCCGCGACGGCGACGTGCTGGTGGGGCTGACGGTGATGGGTCCCGGGGAGGAACTGCTGCTGGTGAGTGAGCGGGGGGTGATCGTGCGCATGCAGGCGGATGCGATTCCTCAGCAGTCGCGGGCCGCCACGGGTGTGCGCCTGCAGAAGCTCGACAGCGGTGATCGTCTCAGTGAGGTGGTGCTGGTGCCTCCGGCCCCCGAAGAGGAGCAGCTCGCTGACACCGTTGAGACCACCACGGCACCGGAGTCCCCCTGACGCTTCCCGCCGCCGCGGCCGATGTGCTGGTGCTCGGGGCCGGTCCGGCAGGGCTGGCCATCGCCAGTGAGCTCGTCTCCCTCGGCCTGCGGGTCACAGGGCTGGCCGCAGGCGATCCAGCCAGCCCATGGCAGAACACCTACGGCATCTGGGCTCCCGAGCTGGATCAGCTCCAGCTCTCCCATCTGCTGGAGCATCGCTGGTCGAACTGTGTCAGTTATTTCGGTGCCGACCCTGTGGCTCTCAGCCACGATTATGGCCTGTTTGATCGCGCGAAACTCCAGGACCACTGGCTGGGGCGCTGCTCCGGCATGGACTGGAAGCGGGGACTGGCCGCTGAGCTGATCCACGACCCGCAGGGGTCCCAGGTGACCACCCGGCAGGGGGAGGTGATCAGGGCCCGCCTGGTGATCGACACCACTGGCCACGACCCCGTCTTCGTGCGCCGGCCGGTCCTGGGGCCCGTGGCTGTACAGGCGGCCTACGGGATCGTGGGCTTCTTCACGGCAGCTCCGGTACCACCGGGCCAGTTCGTGCTGATGGACTATCGCAGCGATCATCTGAGCCCGGAGGAGCGCGAGGGTCCGCCGACCTTCCTGTACGCCATGGACCTGGGCGGGGGGCGCTTTTTCGTGGAGGAAACCTCCCTGGCCCTGGCACCGCCGGTGCCGATCGAGGTGCTCCGGGGTCGCCTGCTGAGGAGGCTGGCCCACCGGGGCGTGGCGGTGCTGCAGGTGGAGCATGAGGAGCGCTGCCTGTTCCCGATGAACCTGCCCCTGCCCGACCTCAGCCAGCGGGTGCTGGGCTTTGGAGGGGCCGCCAGCCTGGTGCACCCCGCTTCGGGCTACATGGTGGGCTCGCTGCTGCGGCGCGCTCCAGGCCTGGCGGCTGCCATTGCCGCCGCCCTGGCCAGGCCTGATCAGTCCGCCGCCCAGGTGGCCGAGATCGCCTGGGGTGCCCTCTGGACCCCGGAGCTGGTGCGCAAGCACGGCATCTACCAGTTTGGCCTGGAGAAGCTGATGCGTTTCTCGGAGCGGGACCTGCGCCAGTTCTTCACCACCTTTTTCGCCCTGCCCGAGCGGGAGTGGTACGGATTCCTGACCAATACCCTCAGCCTCGGCGAGCTGGTGGCGGCGATGGTGCGCCTGTTCGCCCAGGCACCGGCCGATGTGCGCTGGGGGCTGATGCAACCGAAAGGGCGCGAAGCCGCCTTGCTCTGGCGGGCCGTGCGGGGTTAGCTGTCCCGCAACCGCTCAACGGAACACCAGGACCGGCAGGTCGGCATGGATCAGCACCCTCTGGGTCTGGCTGCCCAGCAACAGGCCGCTGAGGCCGCGGCGTCCATGGGAGGCCATGAAGATCAGATCGCAGCCATGGCGAGCGGCCGCCTCGATGATCGCCTCATGGGGCAGATCGTTGATCACCCCCTCACTGCTGCAGGGCACCCCGGCGCTCTCGGCCACGGCCTGGGCCTCAGCCAGAATCCGTTCGGCGTTTTCCCTCGCCACGAGGCTGAGGTGCTCCAGCGTGCCGGCATCCAGCATCGTTCCGGTTCCCACCATCGACACCGGCAGAACACTGCGGGCATTGAAGAAAGTGATGCGCGCACCCATCTCCTTGGCGAAGGCCACGGCTCCGTGAACGGCTTTCACGGAGACGTCGGATCCGTCGATGGGGACGAGCAGATGGGAGTACATGGCTGGAGGCCCTGGGTCTGACAAGCCCGAGGAAGTCCTTATTAGGAAGCGTACCCGGGCTGGTGACGGAGTTCTTCAGCCAGCGGCGAACGCTGGAGTCTGCCACCCTCGCACCGCGGCGTCGTCGAGGTCCTGCCCCTTCCAGGAGACCGCCACAATCACCGGCAGGGTCAGCAGGAGCAACACGCTGAGCTGGAGTGGCGCGCTGCTCGGGAATCCGTGGGTGGTGAGCAGCAGACAGATCGGCCGGTGAAAGCGATCCATGACGAAACCGGCGGTGCTGACCGCCAGGATCAGGGGGGGGCAGACGCAGCAGATGGCGGCCCCAGCGCTCACAGACCGGAAAAGCCAGCAACGGGCCGAACACCGCCAGGGGGATGGCATCGAGGCTTGAGTCGATCCTGCCCTTGTGATGGGAGGAGAACAGGCGCGCCGTCACCGAGGCCAGGCCCGTGAGGGCGACGGTGCGGCCTCTCACCCTCGGTTCCACCAGTGCCGGGGAGAGCAGATGGCCGGCCAAGAAGGACGGGAAGTAGAGGAACAGGCGATGCCCCCCACTCTCCAGAAGCTTGCCCAGCATCACGTTGAGGCCGATGATCCCGACACCCATCACCTGGGGGCTGGATGTCCATCGCCGGGGGTCTGGCCCAGCTGTGCGCCAGCAGCAGCATCGGCGCCAGCAGGGAGAACACCCCGATCATCGAGATGTACCAGAGGGTCAGGGGAGGCTCCAGGCTGAAACCGGAGCTCAGCAGCGCCGCCCCGACGAACTGCCAAGGCTTGAGCAGCCCGAAGAGATCGACGAGCAGCAGTGCCGCCAGGTAGGGGGATAGATCCGGATCATCCGCCGCAGGTAGAACGTCCACAGTGCGGCGGCATTGGTGATCAGGGACCTGCCGATCCGATGCCCGGAGATGAACACGAACTGCCCAGCACCACCACGGTCAACCGGTCAGTGAGGTCGTTCTTGTAGCCATCGATCGATCCGGCTTAGCCCAGCGGGTGCCAGAAACCGACGATCCAGAGGATGCAGGTGGCCCGCATCAGATCGATGGCCTGATTGCGCTGGCGTGGAGCCGGCATGATCAGAGGCTGTTGCTCAGGCATGGGTGAGGGGGCGCTCGTCGGGTGGAGAGGGTGGCTGGGCGCTGACACTGGCCCAGTCCGCCGCGTTCAGCTGGGGGAACAGACCATCCTCGGCCTCGATGGCCTCGAGCCAGCCCTCGGGCAAGTCCGCGCCGGTGTCGATGGCATGCATCAGCCGCCAGAAACGGTCGAGATGGCGGTGAATCCGCTCCCGGGCCAGAGTGGTGGTGGTGCCGGCCCGGAGGATGAAACTCCAGTCTGAGCTCTGAGCCAGCAGCAGCTCCCGACCCGCCTGGGTGAGCAGCCGCCGCTGGCGCTCCGAGG
This sequence comes from Synechococcus sp. CBW1107, assembly GCF_015841355.1. Taxonomy (NCBI): domain Bacteria; kingdom Bacillati; phylum Cyanobacteriota; class Cyanophyceae; order Synechococcales; family Synechococcaceae; genus Synechococcus; species Synechococcus sp. CBW1107. The sequence goes on along the minus strand of NZ_CP064908.1, from coordinate 573,695 downwards.
CCACGCCGCGATTCACCTGCTTGACCATCGCCGCGGAAGCCCGATGCCATTCCGGCACCACCCAGGCATTGCTCTGGTGGAGCCAGTAGTGGTGATACCCACCCTGCCCCCAGCTCGAGGGGGACGGCCGGCAGATCTGCAGGGGCTCCTCGCGCTCGAGGGCTCCGCGAAGGCTGCTGAATGCCACGCCAGCGGCAGGCCCCTGGCGAAACAGTTCGGCGAGAAACAGGGGCCCCTCGTACCACCAGTGGCCGAACAACTCCGCGTCGAAGGGGGCCACCAGCAGGGGGGGGCGTGCCATGGCCGCGGCGAGGGACGCCAGCTCCTCGCTGCGGCCGGCCAGGTAGTCGCTGGCGTGCTCCATGGTCCGACTGGCCGCTGCCTTCGGTTCGTAGGGCAATTTCTGATCGAGTGGCGAGCCCTGGCTGCTGACCCGGTGCAGTTTCAGCCCCAGGGGCCGTGAGCTCGTGATGCCATGGGCGTGCAGCTCGGCTTCGGGCAGATCCCAGCCCAGGTCACGGTGAAACTCCCTGTAGGCGCCATCCCCTGGATATCCTTCCGAGGCCGACCACACCGGCAGGGTGGCGGCGCCATCGCGGGCGAAGAAGGCGATGCCCGCAGGCGAGCAGATCGGCGCGTACACCCCATAGCGAGGCCTGGGCAGTGCATGCAGCAGGCCATGGGCGTCGAGAACGGAATAACGCAGGCCGCACTGCCGCAGCAGCAGATCGAGACCTTCGTAATAGGCGCACTCCGGCAGCCAGATGCCCAGCGGGCGCTCCCCCAGCAAGCGCTGGTGCTCCCGCACGGCATTGATGAGCTGGGCTCGCACGGCTTCGGGACTGTGGCGCAGGAGCGGCAGGTAGCCGTGGGTCGCGGCGCAGGTGAGCAGGTCGAGCACCCCGTCCTGCTGCAACTGGCGGAAGCGGTGCAGCAGCTGACCGCCGCTTGCGATCCAGCTCTGGCGGGTGTTCTCCAGGGTGTCGGCCAGGGCGCTGGCGGCGGCGCGGTGGCTGGAGGGGGCGTGACGCAGCAATCGCTGACGCTGGGCGAGCCAGTCGGGGAAGCGCGCGCTCAGCACGGGATCGCTGATCAGGCTGAGCAGGGTGGGCGAGAGCCCGAGGCTGAGGCAGGGGTGCTGGCTGGGATCATCCCGGCTGGCTTCCAGCACCTGGAGCAGCGGCAGATAGCTCTCGAGCAGGGCCTGGAAGTACCAGTCCTCCTCCAGGGAGCCCGGCTGGCTGTCCCGGACGAAGGGGAGATGGGCATGAAGGACCAGGGCCAGGGTGCCGGTGGCCATCGACCATCCATCAATGAGGCCACCTTACGGCGCACGCTTCGTTGAGTCCCGACAGCCACACGTCTCTACGCTGAGTGGATGAGACAAGACGGGTTGCGGGTGGATCACGACAGGATCCGGCGTGTGGTGATCGTGGATGGACACGGCATGTTCTACGCCCAGCAGAAGCTGGGCTGGTTCTTCGATCCACGCCGGTTGCTGGAATTGGCCGTCGCCGACCCCGGCGTGGAACTGGATGGTGCCTACTGGTACACGGGCCTGAAGGATCCGGCCGATCAGAGGCCGTTCCGTGATGCGCTCACCAGCCTGGGCTACACGGTTCGCAGCAAGCCCCTGAGGGAATTCGGCACCGATCCCGATCATCGCCAGTTCGCCCGGGCGAATCTGGATGTGGAGATCTGCCTGGATCTGATGACGGTGGCCCACCGCCTGGATGAGGTCTGGCTGTTGAGCGGCAGCCGGGATCTGGAACGGGTGGTGGAAACCCTGCGGGCGAAGGGAATCCGGATCACGTTGCTGAATGCCGACGGGATGGTGCCCCGCGAGCTGCGCAACGCTGTGGATGTCTTCCAGGATCTGGCCGGGTGGCGCAAGCAGCTGGAGAAGGCCGAAGCAACCCAGGTTCCGGTGTTCCAGCGGGACCCGGAGAGTCCCCTGCGGGTCGAGCCGCTCAGCCGGGAGCTGGTGCGCCGTCCACAGGATCGTCAGGAGAGCGGTCCCAGGGAAGTGGTGATCGCGCCACCCCTCTAGGATCGGTTCAACTCATAGTCACATCGACTTGCAACGGTCATGGCCAAGGACCCCGGCCGGGTACTGATCTTCGACACCACCCTCCGGGATGGTGAGCAATCCCCCGGGGCCAGCCTCAACCTGGAGGAGAAGCTGGCGATTGCCCACCAGCTGGCCCGTTTGCGCGTCGACATCATCGAAGCCGGCTTTCCCTTCGCCAGCCCCGGTGATTTCAACGCGGTTCAGCGCATCGCCGCCGCCGTCGGCACCCCCGACGGTCCGGTGATCTGCGGCCTGGCCCGGGCCGCCCGCGGCGACATCAAGGCCTGCTCCGAAGCGGTGGCCCCTGCTGCCCACCGCCGGATCCATACCTTCATCGCCACCAGCGACATCCATCTGGAGCACAAGCTGCGCAAGACCCGAGCCGAGGTGGTGGCGATCACCGCGGAGATGGTGGCCTACGCCCGCTCCCTCGTCGAGGATGTGGAATTCTCCTGCGAAGACGCCGGCCGCTCCGATCCGGAGTATCTCCATGAGGTGATCGAAGCCGCCATCACCGCCGGTGCCACCACGATCAACATCCCCGACACGGTGGGCTACACCACCCCCGCCGAGTTCGGCGCCCTGATCGACGGCATCAACCGGCACGTGCCCAACATCGATCAGGCGGTGATCTCGGTGCATGGCCACAACGACCTCGGACTCGCGGTCGCCAACTTCCTTGAGGCGGTCAAGAACGGCGCCCGCCAGCTGGAGTGCACGATCAACGGCATCGGTGAGCGGGCCGGCAACGCCTCGCTCGAGGAGCTGGTGATGGCCCTGCATGTGCGCCGCAGCTACTTCAACCCGTTCCTGGGCCGTGAGGCCACCAGCACGGAGCCCCTCACCGGTGTGCGCACCGAGGAGATCTACAAGACCTCCCGCCTGGTGAGCAACCTCACCGGCATGGCGGTGCAGCCCAACAAGGCGATCGTGGGCGCCAACGCCTTTGCCCATGAATCCGGCATCCATCAGGACGGTGTGCTCAAGAACCGCCTCACCTACGAGATCGTCGATGCCCGCACCATCGGCCTCGCCGACAACCGCATCTCCCTGGGCAAACTCAGCGGCCGCAGTGCCTTCCGGGCCCGCCTGGAGGATCTCGGCTACACCCTCGAGCGTGACGACCTCGACGACGCGTTCACCCGCTTCAAGGAGCTGGCGGATCGCAAACGGGAAATCACCGACCGGGATCTCGAGGCGATCGTGAGCGATCAGGCCCAGCAGACCGAGGCCCGTTACGTGCTCAAGCTGGTGCAGGTGAGCACCGGCACCCATCTGCAACCCACCGCCACCGTCACCCTCACGACCAGTGATGGGGCCGAGCTCACCGAGGCTGCCATCGGCACCGGTCCGGTCGATGCCGTCTGCCAGGCCCTCAACAGCCTGGCGCGGGTGCCCAACGAGCTGGTGGAGTTCAGCGTCAAGTCGGTCACCGAGGGCATCGATGCCATGGGCGAGGTCACGATCCGCCTGCGCCATCAGGGGGTGCTCTACGCCGGCCATGCCGCTGACACCGACATCGTGGTGGCCGCGGCCCAGGCCTTCGTCAATGCCCTGAACCGCCTGGTGTACGGGATGGAGCGTCAACCCCTGCATCCGCAGAAAGCGTCTCTGCCGGTGGCGGAGCTGCCGCGGCTGTGAAGCATCAGCGGCCTCTCTGGGTGAGTGCCCTGCAGCTGGCGGCCCTGTTGCTGCTGGCTCTGCTGATGCTGGTGCCTCTGCTCTGGCTGGTGAGCACCTCGCTCAAGAGTCCTGCTGAAAACATCTTCTCCACCCCGCCGTCGCTGATTCCCGCCCAGCCGAGCCTGGAGGCCTATGGCCGCCTGTTCGCCGACCATCCCCTGGGCCTGTACCTGTTCAACAGCACGGTGGTGAGCCTGCTGGCAGTGCTGGGAAATCTGCTGTTCTGTTCGCTGGCGGCCTATCCGCTGGCGCGGATGCGCTTCGCCGGCCGTGGTCTGGTGCTGGCCCTGGTGGTGGCCACCATCCTGATCCCCTTCCAGGTGGTGATGATTCCGCTTTACCTGATGATGGTGCAGCTGGGTCTGAGAAACACCCTCTGGGCCTTGATCGTGCCCCAGGCCGCCACGGCCTTCGGCATCTTTCTGCTGCGCCAGAGTTTTCTCGGGGTGCCGGTGGAACTGGAGGAGGCGGCCCGCATCGATGGCTGCACACCCGTCGGGGAATGGTGGAACGTGATGATTCCCGCAGCCCGGGCCGATCTGATCACCCTGGCGATGTTCGTGTTCATCGGCACCTGGAGCGACTTCCTCTGGCCTCTGGTGATCCTCGACGACCCCAGGCTCTACACCCTGCCCCTGGGACTGCAGCAACTGGCCAGCAGCTTCTCCCTCGACTGGCGCCTGGTGGCGGCAGGATCGGTGGTCTCGATCCTGCCGGTGCTGGTGCTGTTCGTGCTGCTTCAGCGCTACATCCTTCCCAGCGCCAGCGGTGATGCGGTGAAGGGCTGAGGCCCGACCACGACCACGACCACGACGACGACCAGCTCTCCTGCCCTCCGGGTCCACGGGCGGGGATTATTTCCTGTGCGAACAAACCGCATCGCTGCCGCTGGGGTTGGTGCAGCCCTCGGTACTCTGCGTTCCACAGAGTCGATCACGCACCGGGCGCCGGAATGGAGACCAGCCTGGTTCTGCAGAATCTGCTCTCACCGCCGGTGCTGTTCTTCGCCCTCGGGGTGATCGCCGTGCTGGTGGGCTCCGATCTGGAGATCCCGGCACCACTGCCGAAGCTGTTCTCCCTCTACCTGCTGCTGGCGATCGGTTTCAAGGGGGGTGTGGAGTTGCTCCACAGCGGCCTCGGTCCCCAGGTGATCAGCACGATCGTGGCGGCGATGCTGATGTCGGCCCTGGTGCCGCTCTACAGCTTCCTGGTGCTCAGGCGCCAGCTCGACACCTTCAATGCGGCGGCCATCGCCGCCACCTACGGCTCCATCAGCGCCGTCACCTTCATCACGGCCGAGAGCTTCCTGGGCCTCACCGGCATGCCTCATGACGGCTTCATGGTGGCGGCCCTGGCGCTGATGGAATCCCCTGCGATCATCGTCGGCCTGCTGCTGGTGAAGCTGGCCTCCAGCGCAGCGGCCGAACAACCCCGGGAGGGGATCCGCTGGGGCTCACTCCTGCATGAGGCCTTTCTGAACAGCTCCGTGCTGCTGCTGGTGGGCAGCCTGGTGATCGGGGGGCTGGTGGCGGCCTTCAGTCCGTCGGGGCTGGGCAAGATGGAGCCCTTCACCGGCGAGCTCTTCTACGGAGCCCTCAGCTTCTTCCTCCTCGACATGGGCATCGTGGCGGCCCAGCGGGTGGGGGATCTCAGGCAGGCCGGGGCCTTCCTGATCGGCTTCGCCCTGCTCATGCCCCTGTTCAATGCCGGGGTGGGACTGGCGGTGTCATGGATGCTGGGGCTTCCTCAGGGGGATGCCCTGCTGTTCATGGTGCTCAGCGCCAGTGCCTCCTACATCGCCGTGCCAGCGGCGATGCGGATGACCGTGCCCCAGGCCAGCCCCAGCCTCTACATCTCCACCGCTCTGGGGGTGACCTTCCCGTTCAACATCGTCGTGGGCATCCCGCTCTACATGGCGATGGTGAGGCTCGTCATCCCTGCCGTCTGACCCCTTTCCGACTGTCCGGCCCTTGCCATGCAACGCCTCGATCTCATCTGCAGTGAACGGGAACTCGAGCGGGTGGTGCGCCTGATCGATGCCGCCGGTGCTCCCGGCTACTCGGTGGATCGTCATGTCACGGGCCGTGGGCCCCATGGCTCCGTCTCGGAGTCGATGGAGTTCAGCGGTCTGGGCGCCAATGTCCACGTGATCGTGTTCTGCGAGAGCGAGGCGCTCGAGACACTCCGCCAGGGGCTGCGGCCGATCCTGGAGTACTACGGAGGGGTTGGCTTCGTCTCCCGGGCCGAGCCGCTCTGAGCCCCAGCCCCACCCCCTTCATGGCCAGCGATCCCGCCATCGCCGCATTCGGCTCTAGCTTCACTGCGATCACCCTGGCGGAGCTGGGGGACAAGACGTTCTTCGTGGCGTTCCTGCTGGCCGCCCGCCACCGGGCCCGCTGGGTCTTCGTCGGGGCGTTCGCCGCCCTGGCGGCCGTCACGCTGATCTCCCTGGCCTTCGGTCTGGGGCTGCGCAGTCTGCTGCCGCCGGAGCTGGTGCCGTGGCTGGCGGCCCTCCTCTTCGGCGGGTTCGGCCTGAAGCTTCTGATCGATGCCCAGGCCATGGGTGCGCAGGCCGCCGAGCAGGAGGCCCAGGAGGCGGAGGATCTCGTCAATGCCGCCGAAGCCAACCAGGACCAGAGCCGGGCCGGGGGCTGGCTGGTGGTGCGAGAAGCCTTCCTGCTGGTGTTCATGGCCGAACTGGGGGATCGCACCCAGTTCGCCACCATCTTTCTGGCCACCGCACCGGGGTTCACCTTCAGTGCCCTGCTGGCCGGCACCCTGGCGGGCCATGCCCTGGTCACGGGTCTGGCGGTGGGGGCGGGAAAATGGATCGGCCAGATGCTCTCCGAACGCCTCCTCTACCGGCTCAGCGGCGGCCTGTTCCTGGCCTTCGCCGTGGTGGCCCTGCGGCAGGCCCTGGGCTGAGGTGGTGCCGTCGGTTGCTCAGTTCTGGCGGCCGGTGTAGTGGGCGCAGCACTCGCAGGGACCATCAGGCAGCACGGCGCAGCGCAACAGCGGTGAACGGGCATTGAAGCGGCAACTGGGGTCGCCGATCACCCAGCCTCCGTTCCACCAGCGCGCGTCTGTGGGCTGCCGCTCCGCCTTCACCTGCAGGGCCACCGTGACCAGTTCGTAGCGGCCATTGCACAGCTGGTAGCGGTGGTGCCGCTGCAGCACCAGGAAACTGCGGCTGCCATGGAGAAACCAGCGGCCAGGCTGGGGAATCTCCCCCAGCTCCTCGAGCTCGAGCTGGTCCAGCAGCTGGCCACTGCCGGCCTGACGAAGTTCGATGCGCAAGGGTTTCAGGGGTTCACCTCACCGGCCTCAGCGCTCACGCGCCTGGAGAATCCCCACAGGAACAGGCCCGCCACCAGCAGCAGCAGGGCCCACTCGGGCGGCACCAGCTGGGGCAGCCCCAGGCGGAGCAGCAGGCGCAGGCCCACCAGCCCGACAGCGAGGTACCCGGCCCGCTCCAGGTTGGGGTAGAGCCCCAGCCAGCGGATGAACAGCTCGGCGGTGAGACGCAGGGCGATCACCCCGATCACCCCGCCGGTCATCACCAGCCAGAGACGATCGCTCACAGCCACAGCCGCCGCCACGCTGTCGAGGGAGAAGGCGAGATCGGTGACTGCAAGGGTGAGCACCACCGCCCCTAGTCCAGTTGCCCCGGCATGGCTGCTGGTGGCGGCGCCCGGGTGAGGAGCCTGCTCAGCAGTGGCGGATGCACCCTCGCTGGGGGGCTCAGGCTCATCACCACTTGATTCATCGCCGGGCCGCAGCAGGTTGGTACTGCTGAGCCAGAGCAGATAGGCGGCGGCCGCCAGCTGCAGGGGCCAGAAGTTCAGCACCCAGCGGGCCAGCAGGATCAGCCCCAGACGGAAGACCAGGGCCAGGCCGAGGCCGAGGTTGAGGGCCTGACGCTGGAGTTGCGGTTCGTGCAGCCGCCTTGAGATGGCCGCCAGGGCAATGGCGTTGTCGGCGGAGAGCACCGCTTCGAGAGCCACCAGCAGCGGCAGCAGCAGCAGCAGCTCCCCCCACTGATCCGCCTCCTCCAGCAGGGGTGTGAGGGAGGTAATCGACTCCGCTTCCATTGGCGTGCAGCGGGTTCGGTGGCGCCACTCTAGAAAGTCCCCTACACCGGCTTCCCCGCGATGCAGCTTCGGGCGCGACTGGCCCACGCCGACCCCGGCCTGCGGGTGGTGGAGGTGAGTGCCTGGGATGGTGGCCGCTGTCTGGGCAGCGCCCTCGGGGAGGCCCCCAGCGTCGAGGCCGCCGAAGACCGGGCGCTGCAGCGGCTGCTGCTGCGGCTGCAGGAACCGGCCCCGCTGTCAGCACCGATCGTTGCCCCCCAGCAGGGGGTGGGGGCCACGACGCCGCCGGCGCGGACAGACGTCCGCCCAGCTCCATCACCCGGTCCAGCCCCAGCCCCAACACCAACACCAACACCAGTGCCAGTGCCACCAGTGCCCGCGCCGGCCCTGGAACCCACAGGTGGCCCCGACCGCCCGACCGTCGCGGAAGCCGAACCGCTGGCCGATCCCGACGACTGGAGTGAGGAACTGGCCGAACTGGAGCGGCTGCTGAGGCAGCTGGGCTGGGAGCGGGAGCAGGAGTCGATCTACCTGCAGCGGGCCTTCGATCACCCCAGCCGCAGCCGCCTGATCCGCTATGCCGATCTGCTGGCCTACCTCGCCGCCCTGCGCCAGCTGGAGCCTGGGGTGGATCCGGCCCAGGCCGCCCTGCCCCTGCGCCGCTCCGACCTCCTGCGCCGCTCCGATGGGTTGCTGGCGCGACTGGGCTGGGGAGCGGCCCAGGGGCGCGCCCTGCTGGAGCGCGAATTCCACCTCGCCAGCCGCCAGCAGCTCAGCGACGAGGACCTGCTGCGCTTCAACGACCTCCTGGCGCAACAGCTGGAGGCCCTGACCGGGGTCAGCCCTGAGCACGGCATTCCTTCGCCAGCAGAGCCGGCCCCAGGGTGAGCCGGTGCTGGTTGGCGTAGGCCTCCTGCTCCAGCCGGAGCTCGGTGGGGCTGGCCCTGGCATAGACGGGATCCTGCAGATTGCGCCGGCTGACCGGGTCGAGGACGATCGAGAGACCGAGCAGCCTGGGCCGGGCCCAGAGGCCTCCATGGCGGCAGCTCTGGGCGACGTGAATCGCTTCGTGGTTGAGCACCCGCGCGAACTCCACGCTCCCCTTCTCGATCACATCGGGGCGAATCCGCAGGGTCCGGGCGGCCGGTTCCCATTCCCCGGCAGCCCTGGCTTTGCGGGGCGGTCCGATCACCACCTGCACCCCGGCCCGCTCCAGGTTGCTCAGCAGGCTGGCGATGGCGTCGCGTTCCAGCTGGTGGCTGGGTGGATTGCGGCGCAGCTCCTCGATCTGGGCGATGCTCAGGGGCGGATCCTCCAGGCGCCGTTTGTAGAGGTAGCGGATGCGTCCGTCGCCGAGGGGTTCAGCCCGCGGCAGCCAGCTCTGATCGGCCGTGTCGAGCTGGGACAGAAGCTCAGGCAGACCGGCGCTGGTGAGCACCCGATCGCCGGGCCGCGGCGGCTCCGGACGGCTCGCGAGCACCACCTCCTGCAGCTGGATGGTGAGGTCCTGCAGGGCCAGGAGGGTGTCACTGCGCTGGGGCTGGGGGGAGAACAGCATCAGGGCGGCCAGACCACCAGCGGCACTGAGGGCCAGACCGATCAGCAGCGGTGTGGGGCTCCCGGCGGCTGAGCGGCTCCCGGCGCCCCGGGTGCGGCGGGCTGGCCTCGATCGGCGCGAGGGGCGGCGGGCGTTGCTCATGACGGCGCCAGGCGCGCGGACGGAGGCTGGATCTGATGGCCTCGGGTGTTCGTTCATAGCGCGGGGGCGTGTCCCTGGCGGCGGGCCGCGGCCGACGGCTCCGCTTGCGAAGATCGGGTCCCGTGCCGGTCCGCCCTCCGATGCCCCTCACCGCCCTGGTGCGCCAGCTCGAGCAGGTGCCCCTCACCGGGGAGGTGCTGGAGCGCAGCGGACGGCCCGAGCGGCTGCGGCTCAGCGGGGCCGGCCGGGCGGCCCGCGCCCTGATCACCAGCGCCCTGGCCCGGCGGGGCGGCAGGCCCCTGGTGGTGATCGTGCCCACTCTGGAGGAGGCGGGCCGCTGGGCGGCCCTGCTGGAGCTGATGGGCTGGCCCACGGCTCAGCTCTACCCCACCAGCGAGGGCTCCCCCTACGAACCCTTCGATCCCACCAGCGAGATCACCTGGGGCCAGCTGCAGGTGCTCAGTGAGCTGATCGATGGCACCGGCCGTTCCTGGGCCGGAGCGATCGTGGCCACCGAGCGCGCCCTGCAGCCCCACCTGCCGCCACCCGCCGCCCTGGCCGCCCGCTGCCTGAGCCTGCGCAAGGGCAGCAGCGTCGATCTCGACGACCTGGCCGACACCCTCACCCGCCTCGGCTACGAGCGGGTGCCGACGATCGAGCAGGAGGGCAGCTGGAGCCGCCGCGGCGACATCGTGGATGTGTTCCCGGTGAGCGCCGAGCTGCCGGTGAGGCTGGAGTTCTTCGGAGAAGACCTGGAGAAGCTGCGGGAGTTCGATCCCGCCACCCAGCGCTCCCTCGACGCGATCGAGGCGGTGCGTCTGACACCCACGGGCTATGCCCCGCTGATCGCCGACGCCCTGCGCGAGTCGATGCCGGAGGCCCTCACGGAGCTGCTCGCCCCCGAGGCCCTCGAGCAGCTGCTCGAGGGCGGCACGCCCGAGGGCATGCGCCGGCTGATGGGCCTGGCCTGGGAGCGGCCCGCCACCCTGCTCGACTATCTGCCGGACGCCACCCTGATCGCGGTGGATGAGCGGCGCCACGTCCTGGGCCACGGCCAGCAGTGGTTCGACCACGCCAGCGACCACCACGCCGAGGTAAGCGCCGCCCTGCCGCCCGGCTTGCTGCCGCCCTCACTGCACCGCCCGGTGGAGGAGGCCCTGGCGGCCGCCGAGCGCTTCGCCGGCTTCGATCTGGCCGAGCTGCACGAGAGCGACCGGCACCCCAACAGCTTCGATCTCTCCAGCCGTGCGGTGCCGGCCCACCCCAATGCCTTCGGTCGCCTCGCGGCCCTGGTGAAGGGCTACCAGCAGGAGAAGGCCCGGGTGTGGCTGGTCTCGGCCCAGCCCAGCCGGGCCGTGGCCCTGCTGGAGGAGCACGACTGCATCACCCGCTTCGTGCCCAACCCCCACGATTTTCCCGCGATCGAGCGGCTGGGCGAGCAGAACACGCCCGTGGCGCTGAAGCTGCGCGGCACCGCCGAGCTGGAGGGACTGCAGCTGCCGGCCTGGAAGCTGGTGCTGCTCACCGACCGGGAATTCTTCGGCCAGCACAGCCTGGCCGCCACCGGCTACGTGCGCCGCCGCCGCAAGGCGGCCAGCCGCACGGTGGACCCGGGCAAGATGCGCCCCGGCGACTTCGTGGTGCACCGCAACCACGGCATCGGCCGCTTTCTCAAACTGGAGAAGCTGGCGATCAGCGGCGAGTCGCGCGATTACCTCGTGGTGCAGTACGCCGATGGGCTGCTGCGGGTGGCGGCCGATCAGCTGGGCAGCCTCGGGCGCTACCGCGCCAGCACCGACAGCCCTCCGGAGCTGAACCGCATGGGCGGTGTGGCCTGGACCAAGGCCAAGGAACGCGCCCGCAAGGCGGTGCGCAAGGTGGCGATGGACCTGGTGAAGCTCTATGCGGAGCGTCAGCAGGCCGCCGGCTTCCCCTTCCCCCCCGATGGCCCCTGGCAAGACGAGCTGGAGGACTCCTTCCCCTACGAGCCCACGCCCGATCAGCTCAAGGCGATCGCCGACGTGAAGCGCGACATGGAGAAGCCCGAGCCGATGGACCGGCTGGTGTGCGGGGATGTGGGCTTCGGCAAGACCGAGGTGGCGATCCGGGCGGTGTTCAAGGCGGTCACGGCCGGCAAGCAATGCGCCCTGCTAGCCCCCACCACGGTGCTGGCGCAGCAGCACTGGCGCACCCTGAGCGAGCGCTTCGCCCCCTACCCGCTCAAGGTGGCCCTGCTCAACCGCTTCCGCACCGCCGCCGAGCGCAAGACGATCCTCGATGGACTCAGGGACGGCACGGTGGATGTGGTGGTGGGCACCCATCAGCTGCTGGGCAAGGGCACCACGTTCGACAAGCTCGGGCTGCTGGTGGTGGATGAGGAGCAGCGCTTCGGTGTGAATCAGAAGGAGAAGATCAAGGCGCTGCGCAAGGACGTGGATGTGCTCACGCTCTCGGCCACGCCGATTCCGCGCACGCTCTACATGAGTCTCTCGGGGGTGCGCGAGATGAGCCTGATCACCACACCACCGCCCCTGCGCCGGCCGATCAAGACCCACCTGGCGGCCCTGGATGAGGAAGCGGTGCGCAGCGCCATCCGCCAGGAACTCGACCGCGGCGGCCAGGTGTTCTACGTGGTGCCGCGGGTCGAGGGGATCGAGGAGGTGGCCGGATCGCTGCGGGAGATGCTGCCGGGCCTGAAGCTGCTGATCGCCCACGGCCAGATGGCGGAGGGGGAGCTGGAGAGCGCCATGGTGGCCTTCAACGCCGGCGAGGCCGACGTGATGCTCTGCACCACGATCATCGAATCGGGTCTCGACATCCCTCGGGTGAACACGATCCTGGTGGAGGATGCCCACAAGTTCGGCCTCGCCCAGCTCTATCAGCTGCGCGGCCGTGTGGGCCGCAGCGGCATCCAGGCCCATGCCTGGCTCTTCTATCCCGGCGACGCGTCGCTGAGTGAGGCGGCGCGTCAGCGCCTGCGGGCGATCCAGGAATTCGCCCAGCTGGGCAGCGGCTATCAGCTGGCCATGCGCGACATGGAGATCCGTGGCGTGGGCAACCTGCTGGGGGTGGAGCAGAGCGGCCAGATGGAGACCATCGGCTTCGACCTCTACATGGAGATGCTGCAGGAATCGCTCGCAGAGATCCAGGGCCAGGACATTCCGGTCGTGGAGGACACCCAGATCGATCTGCCGGTCACCGCCTTCATTCCCGCCGACTGGATCCCCGAGAGCGACGAGAAGATGGCCGCCTACCGCGCCGCCGCCGACTGCCGGGTCCGGGAGGAGCTGGTGCAGCTGGCCGCCGACTGGGTGGACCGCTACGGCGCCATGCCCACGCCGGTGGCGAGCCTGCTGCAGCTGATGGAGCTGAAGCTGCTGGCACGGCGCTGCGGCTTCTCACGCATCCGCGCCGAGAAGCCCAACATCGTGCTGGAGACACCGATGGAGGAGCCGGCGTTCCGCCTGCTGCGCCAGGGTCTGCCCCAGCACCTCCATGGCCGGCTGGTGTACCAGGGTGGTGGCGGCAGCACGGCCAGGGTGCTCGCCCGGGGGCTGAACGTGCTGGCGGCCGACCGGCAGCTGGACACCCTCAAGGACTGGCTGGCGGCGATGGCCGATCAGATCCCCGGTGCCGATGGTCTCACTGCCGCCCAGAGGGTGGAGCAGGCGGCCGCCAAGAATGCGGCGGTGCTGGCGGTGTGAGGAGGGGAAGCTCTGATGGGCGTCCCTGGCGGGTAAAGGAAAGCTTCAGAATCACCGTTGTCTCATCTCCGCAAAAGTTCGTTACAGTGCAACGAATTGAAACGCGGTCATGGGTGAACTGGTGGGTGGGACAAGCGGCATCACGGCTGAGCTCCAGAGCGGCTACGCGCTCGTTTCGGCTGTGATCAGCGTGCTCGCCCTCGGCCTCTTCGCCCTGTTCCAGAACGACCAGGAGAACAACGACGACGACGATTCCAACCCCGGTGGCGGGCTGATGCAGCCGGTGGCCTGAGGCCACAGGGACCGTGAATGACCCAGGAACCCCAGCACTCAGCTCCTTGAGTGCTGGGGTTCAGGTCTGTCTCCCGTCTCTACAGGGTCTGTTCAGGGCGTGCTGGTCCCAGGGGTCTTCAGAGCCGCCGGCAGGTTGGCACTGGTGGGATTGAAGGTGGTCCGGGAGGCGCTGGTTTCACGCAGCTTCTTGACCAGGGTCGATTCGGCTGCGCGGTACTGGACATCCTTGGAGGTGCCCAGATCCTCCAGCTTGAGCTTGGCGGCCTCGGCCTCGCTCAGCTTCACCGACACATCCGGGGCGATGCCGTGCTTGTGGATGTCGCGGCCACTGGGGGTGAGGTACTTGGCGATGGTCACGGTCATGCCGGAGCCATCGGAGAGACCCCTCACCGACTGAACCAGGCCCTTGCCGAAGGTTTTCTGGCCCACCAGCACGGCGCGTTTGTTGTCCTGCAGAGCACCGGAGAGAATCTCGCTGGCGCTGGCGGAGCCCTCGTTCACGAGCACCACGATCGGTGATTTGGTCAGGGCGCGGCCGTTGGCGCGGCGCACGTCCTGGATGCCGTCGCGGGTCCGGGTCGAGACGATGATGCCCTCATCCAGCAGCTGACGGGCAATCTCCACGCTGGCCATCAGCAGACCACCGGGGTTGCTGCGCAGGTCGAGCACGTAGCCCTGCACGCCTTTCTGCTCCAGGTCGCGCAGGGCGGCGCGCATGTCCTTGGCGGCGTTGGCGTTGAACTGCTTCAGGCGGATGTACCCCACCTTGATGCCGTCGGGCCCGGTGTTGATCTGGTGCTCGACCGCATGCAGCTCGATGCGGGCGCGGGTGAGCGGCACGGAGACTACTTTGCTGTTGCGACGCAGCTCCAGGGTGACCTTGGTGCCGGCCTGACCGCGGATCAGCTTGACCGCATCCTCGGTGCTCATGCCCTTGGTGCTCTTGCCGTCGATCGAGACGATCACATCCTTCGGCTGCACACCGGCTTCGGAGGCCGGCGAGCCGTCGATCGGCGAGACCACCACAAGTTCCTTGGTCTCCTTGTCGAGGCTCAGCTGGATGCCCACCCCGGAGAGTTCTCCGGAGGTGTCGATCTGCATCTCCTTGAACTCCCGCGGATCCATGAAGCGGGTGTAGGGATCATCGAGGGTGCCGAGCATCCCCCGGATCGCCTCATAGCTTTCCTTGGTGCTGCCGTAGCTCTTGGCGAGAAGGTCGCGGCGCAGTTTGCGCCATTGATCGGGGGTGTATTTGCCGGTGGTGTCGAGGTAGTCGCGGAAGACGATCTGCCACGCCTGATCCATCACCTCCTTGGGACTGTCGGTGATCAGGGAGGCGGCGCTGGGGGAGCCCAGCCAGTCGGTGCCGACGATCACGGCGGTGGCGCAGGCACCCAGTCCGGCGAGAACGGCGATCCCGGTGCGACCCCTGCCCATTGGCTGATTCCCTGGCGTTTGACGGTCTCCTCAAGCTAGCCCGCTCACCGGGGTCGGGCGAGGGATCGGGGACGGTCACAGGCAAGTCAGGATGTGACCGTCAGGGATCGACCCAGCGGCCGTCCTCCTTGATCAGGGCGATCAGGGCCTCCACGCCCTCGGCCTCGGGAACCCGGCGGATCTCGTCGCGGCCGCGGTAGAGGGAGATGGTGCCGGGGGTCTTGCCCACGTAGCCGTAGTCGGCGTCGGCCATCTCGCCGGGTCCGTTGACGATGCAGCCCATCACGGCGATGTCCAGGCCGGTGAGGTGGGCCGTGGCGTTGCGAACCACGTGCAGCACCTCCTCCAGATTGAAGAGGGTGCGGCCGCAGCTGGGGCAGGCCACGTATTCCACCATCGTTTTCCTGAGGCCCAGGGCCTGAAGGATCGAGTAGCAGACCGGGATCTCCTTCTCGGGCGCCTCGGTGAGCGAGACCCGGATGGTGTCGCCGAGGCCTTCGGCCAGGAGGGTGGCGATGCCGGCCGTGCTCTTGATGCGGCCGTAGTCGCCATCGCCCGCTTCGGTGACTCCCAGGTGCAGGGGGTAATGGAAGCCGCCGGCATCCATCCGGTCGGCCATCATCCGGTAGGCGGCCAGCATCACCGGCGCCCGCGAGGCCTTCATCGACACCACGATGTTGTGGAAGTCGAGGCGATCACAGATGTGGATGAACTCCATGGCGCTCTCCACCATGCCCAGCGGCGTGTCGCCGTAGGTGAACAGCATCCGCTCCGCCAGGGAGCCGTGGTTGACGCCGATGCGCAGGGCCTTGTCCTGCTCCCGGAGCAGGCTCACCAGGGGTTCGAGGGTGGCCTGGATGCGTGCACCGATCGCCTCCACTTCCTCGGGGGTGAACTCGGTGCGGTTGGGATCGGGCTTGTCGAACACGTAGAGGCCAGGGTTGATGCGCACCTTGTCGACGTGCTGGGCCACCTCCAGGGCGATCTTCATGCCGTTGTGATGCACGTCCGCCACCAGGGGCACCGGGCGGTAGCTGTCTTCCAGGCGCCTGCGGATCTCGCCCACCGCCTTGGCATGGGCCAGGCTGGGCACCGTGAGCCGCACGATCTCGCTACCGGCCTCATGCAGACGGCGGATGCCGGCGGTGGCGCCCTCGATGTCGAGCGTGTCCTCGTTGATCATCGACTGCACCACCACGGGGTGCTCGCTGCCGACCCAGACGTCTCCCACCCGCACGCTGCGGGTCTTGCGGCGGTGGATCAGGGTGTCGTAGCGGGGGTTGCTGGCCCAGTCGGCGGGGAGCCCCGGAAGGCTGGTGTCGGGGCGGGCGAGGGTGCCGGTCATCGCCAGGGGGCCGGGAAGTGGGCTCACCCTGCCACAGATCAGGGGTCGCCTGACGAATCCCGAGCGGGGTCCGGGGCGGCCCTGAGCTCGTCGAGGCGGCGCCTGACCGCCTTGAGGTCCTGCCAGGTGTGCCACTTGGGTGTCTCCGGCTCCCGCGAGGGATTGCGCAGCAGATAGGAGGGGTGAAAGATCGGCAGACACCAGCGCCCCTGCCACGGCCGCCACTGGCCCCGCAGGCGGGTGATGCCTCCCTTGATTCCCAGCACTCCTTCCACCGCGGTGGCGCCGGCCAGCAGCACCACCTGCGGCTGCACCAGCTCCACCTGCTGCAGCAGCCAGGGCAGGCAGGCGGCCATCTCCTGGGGCGTGGGTTTGCGGTTCTCAGGCGGACGGCACTTCACCACGTTGCAGATGTAGGCGTCGCGGTTGCTGTCAATGCCGACGCTGGCGAGCATCCGATCGAGCAGCTGCCCCGCCCGGCCCACGAAGGGGGAGCCGCTGGCGTCTTCCTGGGCGCCGGGGCCCTCACCGATCACCATCAGGGCGGCACCGGGGTCACCCCGGCTCACGACCACCTGCCCCCGGCCGTCCGCCAGGGAGCAGCGGCGGCAGGCGGCGCAGCCACCGGCGAGTTCCCGCAGCGCCGCGTCCCGCCGCGCCGTGTCCAGCCGCACCCCGCCGGGATCACCCTCCACCCTGTGTTTCCCCTGTGGCTGAGCTGCCACGCTGGCGGCAGCGGGGGCCTGCTGTCCAGGGGCCTGGCGCGACGGTGCCCGCTCGAACCTTTCCCAGGAGGGGCGTCAGGCAGGATGCAGGATCTCTCTGGCGCTTCTTCTCCGGAGCGCCGCGGCCGTTCGTGGCCGCTTCGCGCTGCGGCCGTCGGCCGCGCCCCCGCCGATGCCCCGCCCGTTGAAGCTCTCGGCCCGGGCCGAAGCCCTGCACCCTTCTCTCACCCTGGCCATCGCGGCCCGCGCCAAGCAGTTGCGCGCCGAGGGTCAGGACATCTGCAGCCTGAGCGCGGGCGAACCCGACTTCGACACCCCGGCCTTCATCCGCCAGGCGGCCAGCGAAGCCCTTGAGGCCGGTGCCACCCGCTATGGCCCGGCCGCCGGTGAGCCGGCCCTGCGCGAGGCGATCGCCGTCAAGCTGAGCGAGGAGAACGGGGTCCCCACCAAGGCCGAGCAGGTGCTGGTCACCAACGGCGGCAAACAGGCTCTGTTCAACCTCTTCCAGGTGCTGCTGGGCCCCGGTGATGAGGTGCTTCTCCCCGCCCCCTACTGGCTCAGCTACCCCGAGATGGTGCGGCTGGCCGGGGCCTCGGTGCGGCTGCTGCCCAGCGACGCCGAGCACGGCTTCCGCCTCGATCCTCAGCAGCTGGAGGCGGCGATCACCCCGGCCAGCCGCCTGCTGGTGCTCAACAGCCCCTCCAATCCCACCGGGATGGTGCTCAGCCGCCCGGAGCTGGAGGCCATCGCCGCTGTGCTGCGCCGCCATCCCCAGGTGGCGGTGGTCTGCGACGAGATCTATGAATTCCTGCTGGCCCCGGGCCATGTGCACCACAGCTTCGCGGCGGTGGCACCCGATCTGAGCGATCGGGTGTTCATCGTCAACGGCTTCGCCAAGGGCTGGGCCATGACCGGCTGGAGGCTGGGCTTCCTGGCCGGCCCCAGCGCCGTGGTGAACGCCGCGATCGCCCTGCAGAGCCAGAGCACGAGCAACGTCTGCTCCTTCGCCCAGTTCGGTGCCCTGGCGGCGGTGAGCGGCCCGCGTGACTGCGTTGTGGAGATGGCCCGGCAGTTCAATGAGCGACGCGCCCTGCTGCATGAGGGGCTCGCCTCCCTGCCGGGGCTCACCCTGCAGCCGCCGGAGGGGGCTTTCTATGCCTTTCCCGATGTCAGCGCCCACGGGCTCGATTCGATGACCTTCTGCAACCGCCTCCTCAACGAGGTGGGCCTGGCCCTCGTCCCTGGGGTCGCGTTCGGCGACGACCGCTGTGTGCGTCTCTCCTGCGCCGCTTCCCCCTCCACCCTGCGCGATGGTCTGGGCCGGCTCCGCCGCTTCATGTCCTCCCTCTGATCCCCATGCCACCTCTCGCTGTCCGCCCTCGCCTTCAACGCCCCGGGGTTCCGCTGGCCCTGCTGGCCGGCCTCGCCCTGGCCGTGGCGCCGGCGGCGCTGCCACCCCGGCTGCAGCAGGCCGCCCCCCAGCTCGCCGGCGCCCAGGCCCAGCAGAAGGTGCTGCGCATCAGCGCCATTCCCGATCAGAACCCCGAGAAGCTCAACCGCCTCTACGGGCTGGTGGCCGATGAGCTCAGCCGCCAGCTGAAGGTGCCCGTCAAGTACGTGCCCGTGACCGATTACACCGCCGCGGTCAGCGCCTTCCGCACCGGTGATCTGGACCTGGTCTGGTTCGGTGGCCTCACCGGCGTCCAGGCCCGTCTGCAGAAACCCGGCGCCCGGGTGCTGGCCCAGCGCGACATCGACGCCGCCTTCACCAGCGTCTTCATCGCCAACACTTCAGCGGGCCTCAAGCCGGTGCGCGGTGTGAAGGGCCTGGCGGAACTGAAGGGCAAGCGCTTCACCTTCGGCTCGGAGAGTTCCACCTCCGGCCGTCTGATGCCGCAGTACTACCTCAGCCAGGCCGGGGTGAAGCTCAAGGATTTCGCGGGGGGCGCCCCAGGCTTCAGTGGCAGCCACGACGCCACCATCGCCCTGGTGCAGAGCGGTGCCTACCAGGCCGGCGCGGTCAACGAGCAGGTGTGGAAGAGCAGCCTGCGCTCGGGCAAGGCCGATCGCCGCAAGGTGAGCGTGATCTGGCGCACCCCCGGCTATCCCGACTACCACTGGATCGCGCAGCCCAATCTGGATCAGCGCTTCGGCAAGGGCTTCACCGGCAAGGTGCAGAAGGCCTTCGTGAGCCTGCGCCGCAGCAACCCGCAGCAGGCCCAGATCCTGGAGCTGTTCGGGGCCCAGCAGTTCGTGCCGGCCCCTGTGGGTCAGTACAGCGCGATCGAGAAGGTGGGCCGCGAGATCGGCAAGATCCGCTGAGGCACGGCCCACACCCATGCCCCTAGCCTGGGGTCCGGATCCGGGCGGTGGCATGCGCTTCAACGGCAGTCTGGAAGAGCTGCAGGCTCTGGTCGCCCAGCTGGGGCAACCCGGCCACTGGGTCCACCAGGGGGCGTTCGAGATGTACGTTCTCGACGACGAGGAGACCAACATCCGCCTGAACTGGTGGCCCCGCAGCGGGGACCTCCGCCTGGTGGGTGATCCGGCCCAGCGGCTGGATCTGGAGGCGGCTCTGAAGGCGCTGCTTCCCTGAGCTCCAGGATGCTGGGGACCGAGTGCTCCCCGTTCTCATCCGGTCTGACTCTTCTGCCTTGATCAGCTCCCCCGACCGTCCCCTGCTGGAGCTGCGCGCCGTCCGGGTGCCGGGCCGCACCGCCCCCCGTCTCGACGAGGTGTCGTTGCAGCTGCGGCCCGGCGAGCGGGTGGCCCTGGTGGGCCCCAGCGGCGCGGGCAAGAGCACCCTGCTGGCTGTGGCCAATGGCCTGCTCAGCCCTGAATCCGGCGAGGTGTTCTGGAATGGCGCGGCCCCGGCGCGCTCCAGGAGAAAGCGCCGGCGGCAGCAGGCTCTGATCGGCACCCTCTGGCAGGACCTGCGCCTGATCGAGGAGCTGACGGTGCAGCAGAACCTGAATGCGGCACGGCTGGCCCGCTGGGGCTGGCCGCGGGCCCTGCTCAACCTGGTGCTGCCCCTCGAGACCGCCGCCAATGCGGCGGTTCTCGCCCGGGTCGACCTCGGCGCCGAACTGCTCGAGCAACCCGTGACCGCCCTCTCCGGCGGCCAGCGCCAGCGCCTGGCCCTGGCCCGCTTGCTGCGGCAGGACCCGCTGCTGCTGCTGGCCGATGAACCCCTGGCCCACCTGGATCCGCGCCTGGCGCGCGACCTGCTGAGCCTGCTGCTGGAGCAGGCGAGTGGCCGCCGTGCCCTGCTGCTCAGCCTGCACCGTCCCGATCTGCTCGATGGCTTCGACCGGGTGGTGGCCCTGCGCCAGGGCCGCGTGGTGCTGGATGCGGCGCCCTCGGCCCTGGCGGGCCCCCAGCTGGCGGCCCTCTACCGCTCGCAGCCATGACGGTCGCCTCCACCCCGGGCCGGGGGCCGCTGCATCTGCCCCCGCCGCTGCTGCCCCTGCTGCCGGCCCTGGTCTGGCTGCCGGTGCTGCTGGTGCTCCCTTCGCTCAGCCACGGCGGGGGCTGGGACCTGATCGGTCAGTTCGCCGGGGCGGCCTTCACCCCGTCGCTGGATCCGCTGGTGCTGGGCTCGGCCTTCTCCGGCCTGGGGGTCACCGCGGGGATCGCCCTGCTCGGCTGGGCCCTGAGTCTGGTGCTGGGGGTGCTGGGAGGGGTGCTGAGCTCCCGCACGGTGTGGCGCACGGCCAGCGGCAGTGCCCTGCCGGCGGAGTGGATCCGGCGGCTGCTGGCGGTGCCCCGGGCGGTGCATGAGCTGCTCTGGGGTCTGCTGCTGCTGCAGCTGCTGGGTCTGCAGCCGGTGGTGGCGGTGCTGGCGATCACGATCCCCTACGCCGCCCTGGTGGCGCGGGTGGTGAGTGATCTGCTCGACGCTCTCCCAACCCGCGGACTGGACGCGCTGCGCCTGGCGGGTGCGCCGGCGGGTCCGGCCCTGCTGACGGCGCTGGGACCGGCGCTTCAGCCGGGGGTGATCAGCTATGGCGGCTACCGGCTGGAGTGTGCCCTGCGCAGTGCCACCCTGCTGGGGGTGTTCGGCCTTGGCGGGCTGGGCACCGACCTGCGCCTGACGCTCCAGTCGCTGCAGTTCCATGAGCTCTGGAGCGGGCTGTGGATGCTGCTGCTGGTGATGCTGGCGCTGGAGGCCATGCTGCGGGTGTTGCGGCAGCGCTGGGCAATGCCGGCCCGCTTCGGGCTGACACGCCGCTCCGTGGGGCGCGGTGGCCGGGAGGTGGCGCTGGGCCTGCTGTTGCTGCTGCCGCTGCTGGTGCTGGTGGCCGTGGCCCTGGGGGTCAACCCGCTGCAGCTGGGTCAGCTCCAGCCCCTGCCTCCCTGGACGGCCGACTGGCCGGCGGTGGCGGCCTTGCCCTGGCCCTCGCTGATCGGCTCCACCATCGGCCTCACCCTGCTGGCGGCCGCCCTGGCGGTGGGAAGCGCACCGCTGCTGCTGCTGCTGATGGCGCCCTGGCCCTGGGGCCGGGCGCTGATGCAGGCGGTCTGGGCCCTGGGGCGCCTCTGGCCCCCGCCGCTCACAGCCCTGCTGCTGCTGTTCGTGCTGCAACCGGGTGTGCTCACGGCCGCCCTGGCCCTGGCCTTCCACAACCTGGGTATTCTCGGGCGCCTGCTGCTGGAAGCGGAGGACTCGGCCCCGGTCCTGGTGGAGGAGGCCCTGACCGTAGCCGGCACCGGGCCGCGGCTGGCCCTGCTCTACGGACGCTTCAGTGCCCTGGCCCGCTCCTACCTGGCCTATGGCGCCTACCGCGCCGATGTGATCCTGCGCGAAACGGTGGTGGTGGGCCTGGTGGGGGCCGCCGGGCTGGGCAGCCTGCTGCTGGAGGCCCTCAGTTCCTTCGCGATCGATCAGTTGATCGCCCTGGTGGCGGTGTATGTGCTGCTCACCCTGATGGGGGAAGATCTCAGCGACCGCCTCCGCCGGCGCCTGCTGGCGGCCTGACGACCGAGCCCATGGCCCTGACCGCGACACCGCGCAAGCTGATCGTCCTCGGGGACAGCGGTGTCTATGGCTGGGGCGATCCTGACGGCGGCGGCTGGTGCGAGCGGCTGCGGCGCCACTGGATGGGTCTGCCCGATGGGCCCGTGCTCTACAACCTCGGGGTGCGTGGTGATGGCCTGGAGCGGCTGGCGGCGCGGCTGCATGGGGAGGTGAGCTCCCGGGGGGAGCTGCGCCGTCAGGCACCCCAGGGGATCGTGATCAGCGTGGGTCTCAACGACACCGCCCGGGTCGGGCGGCCCGACGGCCGCCACCAGCTGGCTCCGGAGGCCTTCCTGTTCGGGTTGCAGCAGCTGTTGCGGGAGGCGGTGCAGCTGGCGCCGGTGCTGGTGACCGGCCTCACGCCCGTGGACGAGGCGGAGATGCCCTTCGCGGGCTGCCTCTGGTATCAGCTGGCCACCGTGCACCAGTACGAGCGTCTGCTGGAGGAGGCCTGCCTGGAGGCTGATGTGCCCTTTCTTCCCCTCCTGGAGCCCCTGCTCGGGGATCCCCACTGGAGCCGGCTGCTCAGTGCCGACGGCCTGCATCTCAATGCCGAGGGCCACGACCGGGTCTACGAGCAGGTGCGCCGGTGGCCGGCCCTGCTGGCCTGGGCGGGGCTGGAGACGCGACTGGAGCGCACGCCGGCGCACTGAGCAGCCGGATCCTTCACCCATCCGGGGGAGGTGGGTTCCCCGGATGGGGTGAAGCGCCGCCGGGGCCTGGCGGCAGAGGGTGGAAACACGGACCCACCGCTGTCCCTTCCATGCCCGATCCACGCCCTCAGCCTCACCAGGACCAGGACCTCCACAGCCGCAACGCCGAGCTGCTCAGGCGCTTTCACAGCAGCGGGGACCACCGCCTGCGCAACCGGCTGGTGGAGCTGAATCTGCCCCTGGTGCGCCAGGTGGCCAAGCGTCAGAGCGGGAGCACCAGGGTGCCCCTCGACGATCTGGTCCAGCTGGGCTGCCTCGGGCTGATCCGTGCGATCGAGGCCTTTGATCCCTCGCGCCCCACCGCCCTGAGCAGTTACGCGGTGCTCTACATCCGCGGGGAGATGCAGCACCATCTGCGCGATCACGAGCAACCCCTGCGCTGCTCCCGTCAGCTGCGCGAGCTGCACCGGCGTGGCCAGGCCCTGCAGCAGCAGCGTCAGCATCGCCAGCTGCCCGTGCTGGGGGAGGACGCCCTGGCGGAGGCCCTGGGCTGCTCCTCGCAGCGCTGGCGCGAGGCCCTCGAGCTGCACCAGGCCCTGCGCCTGCGCAGCCTCGATGCCCCCGCCAGCGACGGGGAGGAGCGGGCCGGCACGCTGCTGGAGCGCCTGCCGGCCCGGGAGCAGCCGGATCCCTGCCGCCCTGATCACATGGCGGAGTCCGTCTGCTGCGAAGGCGAGACCCAGCTCTGGGTGAAGCGCCGGCTGGAGCGGCTCGATCCCAGCCTGCGCCAGCTGATGCTGGAGCGGGTGCTCGACGGCGCCTCCTGGCGGCGGCTGGGGGCCGATCAGGGGCTGACGGCCCGGGCCACCCAGAGGCGCTTCGATGCGCTGGTGCTGCTGTTGCGCGAAGAGATCCAGCAGCTGGTGCGGGCGGGCCAGGCCCCCGGGCTCAGAGCCCCAGAATCGGGGCCAGCGCCATCGCCAGCACGGCGGCGATCAAGGTCTGCAGGCCGTTCACCAGTTCATTGCTGAGCCAGGCCAGACGCCCCTGCAGCGTGGCGCCGATCAGGCTTTCGATCAGCGTGGCCACCAGACCCACCGCCGTCACCAGCAGGGCCGCGGCGGCGGTGGGCAGCAGGCCTAGGACCAGCAGCACTGCGGCCATCACGGCGCTGCCGCCGAGGCTGGCGAGGCTTCCCTCGAGGCTGATGGCCCCTTCGCTGCCCGGGGGCACCGGCCGCAGGGTGGTGATCAGCACGGTGGTGCGGCCCCAGCGCTTGCCGATCTCGCTTCCGCAGGTGTCGGCCAGCTTGGCGGCGAAGCTGGCGGCGAAGCCCAGCATCAACAGGGGACCAGGCGCTCCCGGCACGGTGGTGAGCAGGGCCAGCACGGCGCCGGTGGCCGCCGAGCCCCAGACGTTCTCGGGCCCGCGCCGGCCGCCACGGCCTTCCGCCAACCCCTGCTCCCGCTTGCGCCGGATCCCCAGCCGGGTCACGGCCGAGCCCAGGGCCAGGTAAAGCACCACTGAGAGCCAGCCGCGCCAGCCGAGGGAGCCCCAGAGCAGGGTGCCGAGGATGCCGGCGTGCACCCAGCCGGCCCTGGTGAGCAGCGGCAGCCGCTGGGCCAGGGCGATCAGCACGGTGTTGATCACGAGGGCCAGCAGCCACTGGGCCGCAGGCGGCGGGGCGGAGGGCAGGGCGGTCAGCACGGCGCACGGACGGAGGCCACCAGTTTCCCCGGCGCCGCCGCAGGCCTCTGTTGCACTCCCCTAAGGGCCGGCGGTGACGGAGCGGCCGCGGCGGATAATCAGCCCACACGTCCTGGCTGGCCGGCGACATGATCTTCAAGCCCAAGGGGTTCTTCCTCAACCTCGACAAGGACGCGGACGTCAAGCCGGCGGTGGTGGCTCCCGTGGCGGCCAGGCCGGCCAAGCCAGCCAAGGGGGCCAAGGCTCAACCAGCGGCGGCCGTGGCGGCCCCTGCTGACGCGCCCACCGCTGCTGCCGCTTCTGCTGACGCCGCCTCCACTGGAGCGGCCCCTGTGCTCACCACCGCCGAGGCGATCGCAGCCGAGCTGCGTCGTGAGCAGGAGAACCGTCCGGCCCCAAGCGTCGTCACCTTCTCCCCCGAGTGCCTGACCCCCTCCGGCGCACTGCCCCGGGCCCGCCGCCGCGCCGGCGCCAATCTGGGCCTGTTCAAGGAGATGGTCGGCAGCCTGCGCGGCCGCTGAGTGAAGTCCAGGCCATCAGGGCCCAAGGCTGGTCTGCTCTCGCCACTGCTCACGCCACTGCACCAGCGAGGCCAGCCCCGCCACGGCCGCCGTGGAGGTGCGCAGGATGTGGGGGCCGAGGCTCACGGCCTGCCAGCCGCCGGCCTGAGCGGCCGCGGCCTCGGCTGGACTCCAGCCGCCCTCCGCTCCGATCGCCAGCGCCACCCCGGCCACGGACTCCGCTGACACCGGCGCCAGCGCGGTCCCCAGCAACGGCAGCTCCGCCTCACGGGTGGTGGCCAGGAGCGACAGTGCCTTCCGCGGTTGGCCCAGGTAGGTGATCGCCTCCTGAGGCTCCAGCAGCTGCGGCAGCCAGAGGCGTTCGCACTGCTCGCAGGCCTCGCGCAGGATCGTGCTCCAGCGGGCCGCCTTCCAGCTGCCGCGCAGCGTCCCATGCTCGGCCAGCAGGGGCTGGAGGCGGTCCACCCCCAGCTCGCAGGCCATGCGCACCACCACGTCGAAGTCGAGGCGGGGGATGGCCACCGCCAGCTCCAGCCGGGGACTGGCGGCTGCCCGGCGTTGCAGGGGCTGATCAAGTGGCTGCTCCAGCCGGGCCTGGGGGCCGTCGAGCAGCACGGCACTCCAGAGCTGCCCCTGGCCATTGATCACGGCGAAGCGCTCTCCGGGGCCGTAGCGCAGCACGCGGCTGAGATAGCGGCTCTCCTCGGGGGCCAGAGCCAGGGTGGTGCCGGCCGCCAGCCGCTCCGGGGCGATCAGCAGCCGGCGCAGCTCACGCACCACGGGCCTCAGTTGGCGCCATGGGGGAAGAGGGCCTCGGGCACCTCCTCCACCGGCCAGTCGTCATTGACGCCGCCGATCACGATCTCCTCGATCTCCACCACGTCGTTGTCGAGCTGACGCAGGGCGTTGATGAGCACATCGAGGGCCACCCCGTCGCTGGTGCCCAGATCCACCCAGCAGCGGCACCAGGCGTCGCGGTATTCCGGTTCACCCATGCTGTGCATCAGCGCGGGGAGGGTCGCCTCGGCCGCCTCGATGTCGTACTGCATGGCGCTGAGGTCGATCCCCTCCTCATGCACGTGCAGGCATTCGGCGTTGAAGCCCCCCAGCTTGCCCAGGAAGAACCAGCTGTCGAACACCGTATCGACATAGCCCCGCTCCCCCTGACCGGGGGGATTGGGGAAGCGCAGCCAGATCCAGCAGTTGAACGGATCCACCTCGCGGAAGCGAATGTCCATGGGCGTTGCTCCTTCCAGCATCGACTGGTGACCCCATCAAACTCGGTGGCGGCTGCTGCAAGCTGGTGCGGTCCGTGGTCCCCCATGCTGGAGCTCCGATCGGTCCGCTACCACCCGGCCACCACCCCCGAGCCGGTGCTGCGCGATCTCAGCCTGACCCTGCCCGTGGGCGAGCCGGTGCTGGTGGCCGGCCGCAGCGGCAGTGGCAAGAGCACCCTGCTGGAGCTGATCAGTGGGCTGGCGGAACCGAGCTCCGGAACGATCCTCTGGCAGGGTCAGCCGGTGACGGGCCGAGCGCGCCGCTGGCTGAGCGGCCTGGTGTTCCAGTTCCCCGAGCGCCATTTCCTCGGCCTGAGCGTGGGTCAGGAGCTGAAGCTGGGGCAGCGCCGGCTGGGGAGCGAGCGGCTGGAGGCGGTGCTGGGCCAGGTGGGTCTGCAGGGTGTGTCGCTGCAGCAGGCGCCGGAGCGGCTCAGCGGCGGCCAGCAGCGGCGTCTGGCCCTGGCGGTGCAGCTGCTGCGGGACCCGAAGGTGCTGCTGCTGGATGAGCCCACCGCCGGGCTCGACTGGTCGGTGCGCCATGAGGTGCTGCAGCTGATCGCCCAGCTCGGCCGTCAGCGGGCCCTGCTCGTGGTCACCCATGAGCCGGAGGTGTTCCAGGGCGTGGTGGGGCGGGCCTGGCGCCTGAGCGACGGGAGCCTTCAGCCCCTGCCGGCGCTCCGTACGATGCCCTGAGTCGGTGGAGGGCGCAGCGATGCCCGATCAGTTGGTGCGGGCCACGGCGGCCGATGGGGGAATACGCCTGGTGGCGGCGCTCACCACGGTCACCAGCCGCTACGCCCGGCGGCGTCATGGCCTCTCGTACCTGACCACGGCGCTGTTGGGGCGGGCGATGACGGCGGGACTGCTGCTGGCCAGCTCGATGAAGGTGGCCCACGGGCGGGTGAACCTGCGCATCCAGTCGGACGGGCCCCTGCGCGGGCTGATGGTGGATGCGGGCCGCGACGGCAGCGTGCGCGGCTATGTGGGCAACCCTGGCCTGGAGCTCGATCTGATCGAGGAGGCCGACGGCCAGCATCAGTTCGACTTCCGCCAGGCCACCGGCACCGGCTACCTGCATGTGGTGCGTGACCAGGGCAAGGGGGAGCCGTTCAGCAGCACGGTGGAGCTGGTGAGCGGCGGCATCGGCGACGACGTGGCCTCCTACCTGCTCCATTCCGAGCAGACCCCCTCGGCGGTGTTCGTGGGTGAGCAGATCGACAGCAGCGGCGTGCGCTGCTCAGGCGGGGTGCTGGTGCAGGTGCTGCCCAAGGCGGCGCGGGAGCCGGCGCTGGTGGCGCTGCTGGAGGAGCGTTGCCGGGAGATCAGTGGATTCAGCGCTCGCCTGGCCGCCTGCAAGGACGACCTCAAACTGCTGCTGGAAGACATCTTTCCCGACCTCGATCCCCAGCTGCTGGAGGACGCCGAGGCCCGTCAGGATGTGACCTTCCACTGCCCCTGCACCCGCCGTCGCAGTGTCAACGCCCTGCGGCTGCTGGGTGAGCAGGAGCTCGCCTCGATCCTGCGCGAAGACGGCCGCGCCGAGCTCACCTGCCACTTCTGCAATGAGGTGTACGGCGTGGAGGAAGGGGAGCTGCGGGAGCTGATCGCCGAGCTGTCGCTGGCCTAGGCGATCAGCAGGGCTCCGAGCAGCAGCAGGATCAGGGCGGGCAGGCTCTGCACCTGATTCAGGGCCAGGGGCAGGCCGAGCGGCAGGGCCGGATCGAGCCCGAGGGTGAGCAGACCTCCCAGCAGCAGGCCGACGCTGAGCAGGGCGAAGCTCCAGCCCACGGCGGCCAGGAAGCGGCCGTTGCGGCGCCGCAGGTTGACCACCGTGACCCCGGTGGCCAGGGCCAGCAGCACCTCGGCCGAACCCGGCGGGGTGATCAGGACCAGCAGCAGCAGCAGCCCATCGGCCACCAGGGGAAACCAGCGCTCACGGCCCTCCGCCAGGGCAAAGCTGGGCATGGAGAAGCTGGGGGCCTGCAGCTTGTTGCCGCCGTTGAGCTGGGGCAGGGAGGGCAGCTGGGGCAGGGAGGGCCGGGAGGGGACCCGCGCCGGCACCGGCTTGAGTTCCTCGCGCTTGGAGGCGGTGACCGCGGCGCTGCTCACCTTGCCCTGCTGACGCTCCCGCAGCCGCTCCATCAACACCGCGTCGTAGGCGGCCTCCACCCTGGCGCGCCCCTGGGGGTCGTCGCCGACCGCCTCGAGCTGATGATGGCGGGCCGCCTGCACTTCGTCGAAGCTGGCGTCGGGGCTGACACCGAGCCGTTCGTAGGGGCTGCCGCTGGGGGCTGGTTCAGAACCGTTGGTCATGGCCTCCGGTGCGTGGGGCTGGGTCGTGGCCCGAGCGTATCGAGGCGCGGGGCCGGTGGCTGTCCGTCAGGAGTGGATTGAGACCTGCCGCTGCCGCTGGCGGCGGCTCAGAACAGGGGCTCGCTGCGGCGGTAGCCCGCGTCCTGCTGTAGCTCGAGGCGCCGGGCCTCGGCTTCGTCAACCGCCAGCCAGCGGCGGCTCTTGAGCAGCGGCATCTGGGGGGGGAGGTGACTGCCTTCGCGGATTTCCACGGCTTCCTGGCTGGGCAGGAAGCGGACGTAATCGGAACCTCCATCCCTGCGGGGGCGAACCAGCCAGATCGGCTGAGGCATGGCCGTGACCTTGACCTTTCGTTGCAATTGATTCTGGCGAGGCCGGCGCCAGGCTGTGGCTCAGATCGCGATCGGTTCGACGCCGCTCACCACCGGCGCGACGGCGCTGAGCCCGAGCTCGGGGTGATCCTCCTTGAGCTGGTTGAGGTTCCACTCGTTCTTGAACAGCAGCACCGGCCGGTCCCAGGCGTCGCGCACGGTCTTGCAGTTGAAGATGCGGCCCACGCGCTCCAGGGCCGGCCAGCCGCCGGTGACCCAGCGCGCCACGGTGAAGCCCAGCGGCTCCAGCCGCGTCTCGACGCCGTACTCGTTCTGGAGGCGGTACTGCACCACCTCCATCTGCAGCTGGCCCACCGCCGCCAGGATCGGATCGCGCTTGCTGGCGTCGGTGTCGTAGAGGATCTGCACGGCCCCCTCCTCGCGCAGTTCGTTGACCCCCTTGCGGAAGCTCTTGAAGGCCGAGGGATTGGGGTTGCGCAACCAGGCGAAGATCTCCGGGCTGAAGCAGGGGATGCCCTCGTACTCCACCCGGGCGCCGACGTAGAGGGTGTCGCCGATGGCGAACATGCCGGGGTTGTTGAGGCCGATCACGTCGCCGGGGTAGGCGTCCTCGACCACTTCCCGGTCCTGGCCGAAGAGCTTCTGGGGGCGCGAGAGACGGATGCTGCGGCCGCTGCGGGCATGACGCACGGTCATGTCCTTCTCGAAATGGCCGGAGCAGACGCGCACGAAGGCGATGCGGTCGCGGTGGCGGGGATCCATGTTGGCCTGCAGCTTGAAGACGAAGCCGCTGAACTCGGGCCGCAGGGGGTCGACGGGGCCGTCGTGGCTGCTGCGGGCCACGGGCCGCTGGGCCAGTTCCAGGAAGGCATCGAGGAAGGGGCGCACGCCGAAGTTGGTCATCGCCGAGCCGAAGTACACCGGCGAGAGCTCACCGGCATGGACCAGTTCCAGGTCGAGGTCGGCACCGGCGCCATCGAGCAGCTCCAGTTCCTCGAGGGCCTGAGCCAGGAGCTCGGGCTCCACCAGATCGGCCAGTTCGGGGCTGCCGGCGGCCAGACGCTGCTCGGTGGCCTGGCGGCCCCGCTCGGCGCGGGCGAACAGGATCACATCGCGGCTGCGGCGGTCGATCACGCCTCGGAAGCGGTCGCCGCTGCCGATCGGCCAGTTCACCGGCCAGCAGGTGAGGCCCAGCTCGCTCTCGATCTCATCGATCAGCTCCAGGGGGTCACGCCCCGGACGGTCCATCTTGTTGATGAAGGTGAAGATCGGAATCCGCCGCATGCGGCAGACCTCGAACAGCTTGCGGGTCTGGGGCTCGAGGCCCTTGGCGGCGTCCTCGAGCATCACCGCGTTGTCGGCGGCCGCCAGGGTGCGGTAGGTGTCTTCGGAGAAGTCCTGGTGGCCGGGGGTGTCGAGCAGGTTGATCGTGCTGCCGTCGTAGTCGAACTGGAGCACGGTGGAGGTGATCGAGATGCCGCGCTGCTTCTCCAGCTCCATCCAGTCGGAGGTCACCTTGCGCTGCTCGCCCTTGGCCTTCACCGCCCCGGCCTGCTGGATGGCACCGCCGTAGAGCAGCAGCTTTTCGGTGAGGGTGGTCTTGCCGGCGTCGGGGTGGGAAATGATCGCGAAATTGCGCCGCCGGGCCACGGCCTCCGCCAGGGCCTGCTGCTCGGGGTCCACGGCCCCGTTCAGGGCCTCCTTGGTGCTGCTGCTGCTGGTCATGGCCTCAGCCTGACAGGCCATCCCGGGGCGCTGCCGCTGGTGGCCGCTGACGCTTGCACCCCCCACAGGTGGCGGTATGGTTCACCAACCTGACCACCCTCTCCGCCGTGACCCTCACCCCAGCGCGTCCCGATCTGATCGATCCCGCCGGGACGGTGCGCCCGGAGGCTGAGGCCGTGAGGCTCCAGGGCGGCCAGATCGGTGCCCATGGCCTGCTGGAGCCCGATTTCCCGGCCACCGCGCCGGCGGCGAACCCGGTCTTCTACCGCACCTATTCCCGCCGCACCGCGGGCGGCCGCGAGAGCTGGCACCAGGTTTCCGAGCGCAACCTCGAGGGGCTGCGTCAGCTCGGTCATCTCGATGCGCAGGAGGTGGAGCTGATCCGGCGCATGCAGAAGCACCAGCAGGCCCTGCCTTCGGGGCGCTGGCTCTGGATCGGCGGCACCCCCTGGATCGAGCAGCGCCACAATTTCTCCGGCGCCTACAACTGCACCTCCACCAACCTGATCGACTGGGAAGCCTTCGGTCTGATGATGGACCTGGCGATGATGGGTTGCGGCACCGGCGCCATCATCGAGCCGCACCTGATCGAGCGCCTGCCGCTGGTGCGCAACCGGCTGGTGATCGAGAGCGTGACGCCGATCGGCCTCACCCCCGCCGGCGCGCGCCAGGAGGCCACCAGCCACACGGTGGAGGGGCAGCGGGTGGCGATCAAGGTGGGTGACACCCGCCGCGGCTGGGTCGACAGCTACCAGCTGCTGCTCGAACTCTGCAGCGACGAGCGCTTCGAGGCCGGCAGCCCGATCCGGGTGAGCGTGGATCTCTCCGATGTGCGGCCGGTGGGTGAAACGCTCAAGGGCTTCGGCGGCATGGCGAATCCTGTCAAGCTGGGCGACCTCTACGGCCGCGTGGCCCAGATCCTCAACAAGGCCATCGGCCGCCGGCTCACCTCGGTGGAGTGCTGCCTGCTGATCGATGAGGCGGCGGTCACGATCGTGGCCGGCAACATCCGCCGCAGCGCCGGCATGCGCCAGTTCGCCGCCGAGGATCTCTCCGCCGCCGGCGCCAAGGAGAACCTCTGGCAGCAGGACGCTGAGGGCAACTGGAGCATCGATCCCGAGCGCGATGCGCTGCGGATGGCCAACCACACCCGGGTGTTCCACAGCCGCCCCACGAAGGAGGTGGTGCTCGAGGCGGTGGTCAAGCAGTTCCAGAGCGGGGAAGGGGCGATCCAGTTCGCCCCCGAAGCGATCGCCCGCTCCAATGCCGATCTGCTGCCCACCCCTGAGCTGCGCGGTGAGTTCATCGACATCTACGTGGACCAGGGCCGCGAGGAGGCCGGCCGCTGGCTGCAACTGCATCACCCCGAGATCAGCGCCTCCGAGCTGGAGCACCGGCTCGGGCGCTACGGGCTGAATCCCTGCGGCGAGATCCTCGGCGCTGATTTCCACTGCAACCTGGCCGAAATCCACCTGAACCGGATCGATCCGGCGGATCACCAGGCCCAGGCCGATGCCTTCAGGGCCGGTGGGCTGGCGGTGGCCTGCCTGCTCAACCACGACTTCGAAGTGGAGCGCTACCGCCAGAGCCGGGCCTGGGATCCGATCGTGGGGGTGAGCTTCACGGGTCTGTTCGACTTCTTCGTGCATGCCTTCGGCACGCCCTGGCTGCGCTGGTGGGAGCAGGGCCGACCTGAAACCGAGGAGGGCCTGGCCTTCAAAGCCCGGGAAGCCGAGTACCTGAGCCGCTGGAAGCAGATCGTGAACGAGGCGGTGTGGGACTACTGCGACCGCCATAACCTGCGTCGCCCCAACCGCTGCACCACCGTGCAACCGGCCGGCACCAAGAGCCTGCTCACCGGCGCCAGCCCCGGCTGGCATCCGCCCAAGGCGCAGCGCTTCATCCGCCGCATCACCTTCCGCAAGAACGATCCGGTGGCGCTGGCCTGCATGGATTACGGCTACACGATCGTGCCCAGCCAGTCGGACAAGGACGAGAACGGACGGCTGCTGGATGATCCCTTCGATCCACGCTGCGGCGAATGGCTGGTGGAGATCCCCACCGAGGTGAGCTGGGCGAACATCCCCGGCGCTGATGCGGTGGAGATCAACAACTTCTCGGCTCTGGCCCAGTTCGACTTCTACATGCAGGTGCAGAAGCACTACACGGCCCACAACACCTCCGCCACGGTGGAGTTCCGCGAGAACGAGATCGAGCCGCTGGCCGAAGCGATCTACAAGGCGATCGATGAGGGCGAGGGCTACATCTCGGCGGCGCTGCTGGCCCGCTTCGATGCCAATGCCACCTTCCCGCGGCTGCCGTTCGAGCCGATCGATCAGGCCACCTACACCCGGCTGCAGCAGGAGGTGCTGGCCCGCCGGCGCACGGCTGATTTCTTCGAGGCGCTGCAGCGTTACGACCAGGGTGAACTGATGGAAGCTGGTCCTGCCGGTTGCGATTCCGACAAGTGCCTCCTTCCCCTGGCCAAACCAGCCTCATGACCAGCCGGATCTGGCCAGCGGGCCTGGTGATCAGCCTGCTCTGCCTGAGCCTGCCCGCCTGGGCCAGCACTGACCTCAACCCCGACATCGACAAGATGTGCCAGGGTCTGGCGGTGATCAACACCGAACTGGGGGCCACGGCGGCGCCGGGCACACCGATGGGCCAGCGCATGCAGACCGAGCTGTCGCTCACCCAGGCTCAATACGGCGCGCTGTGGTCGCTGATGAAACTCACCTCCACCAGAACCTGCTCGTCGTTGTTCTGAGTGAACCGCAACTCAGCCATGGGTCGCGGACGCCTCGAAGCGTTCAGTGACGGGGTGCTCGCGATCATCATCACCATCATGGTGCTGGAGCTCAGGAGCCCGGAAGGGGAAGGTGTCTGGGCACTGCTGTCCATGGCACCGATCTTCTTCAGCTATGTGCTGAGTTTCGTGTATGTCGGCATCTACTGGACCAACCATCACCATCTGCTGCAGGCCTGCCGGCGGGTGAGCAGTGGCGTGCTCTGGGCCAATCTGCATCTGCTCTTCTGGTTGTCCCTGGTTCCCTTCGCGACGCGCTGGATCGGCGAAAACCACGACGCCGCCGTGCCCACGGCGGTCTACGGCCTCAACCTGCTGCTGGCCGCGGTGGCCTACTCGATCCTGCAGCAGGCGATCATCCGCAACGACGGCCAGAACTCCCTGCTGCGCAAGGCCATCGGCCGCGACCTGAAGGGTCGCCTGTCGCTGTTGCTGTATGCCCTGGCCGTGCTGGCGGCCTTCGCGGCGGCGTGGCTGGCCCAGGCGATCTATGTGCTGGTGGCCCTGATCTGGATCATCCCCGATCGGCGCATCGAGCAGGCCCTGCTGGAGGAGTGAGCTGATGATCCGGCCTACGGACTGCATCGCAGTGAACAGGTGGTTCACGGAATGCGGGAGACGGTGGCAGGTGGTTCTCGGAACCGTCCAATGACAAGTTCGCCATGAAAGGAAAATGAATCAATGGATGACTACACTCTTCTGATCGACCTGCATAAACAAGGCCATCGACAAGGCCCTGGGGGTGATGCCGAGACAGAGCTTGCTCTGAATCTCGCGATGATCGACCGCGATGCCTCGCTGAAAGTCGCAGATATCGGTTGCGGAACAGGCGCGTCCACAATCCTGCTTGCACGACTCTTGAACAAGTCCGACATCACGGCAGTCGATTTCCTACAGGACTTGCTCGATGTCTTGAATGAAGAAGCCAAGAACTCGGGAGTTGCTGACATGATATCGACACTTCCATGCTCGATGGAGAACCTGCCGTTCGCCGACGAGGAGTTGGATGTGATCTGGTCGGAAGGAGCTATCTACAACATGGGATTCGAGAAGGGCGTAGCTGAGTGGCGACGCTTCCTCAAAACGGGAGGTCTACTGGTTGCGTCTGAGATTACATGGCTGACAGACTCTCGACCGGAGGAACTTCAGCAATATTGGGATAGCGAGTATCCAGAAATCAATACGGCATCGGCAAAGATCGGTGTTCTGGAGAAGCATGGCTATTCTCCTGTTGGCTACTTCGTGCTGCCAGAACACTGCTGGCTCGACGAGTACTACCGCCCCATCCAGGCGAGGCTAGGTGATTTTTTGAGCCGCAACGGGAACAGCAAAGAAGCACATGAGATAGCGGATGTAGAGCAGAAAGAAATCGCACTCTACGAAAAGTACAAGACGTACTTCGGCTATGGGGTGTATATAGCAAGGAAAATCAACTAGACCGGCGAACAAGAACATCGACGGTCATGTTGATCGTTAGCCCGAAGTTGACGCGGCCGAGCCCCCAGATCGGAATCCGTCGGACAAGCGAAAGGTCAATGGGGCTAATTCTTTTGCCGTTGCCGGGTTCGGGTTCCGTTTTTGGCTAGAGATGACCCGTCGCGGTTACTTGGTGATGGCGTTAACCAGAGTAGGCTTTATCACAGGTTAAATCGTGCACGATCTCACGGCCACGAATCACGCTTCAGTGACACTACTTCCGCTGATCATCGGACTTGTCTTGATAACCTTCATGCTTGTTGAAGCCTTATCTCGATTAGCGGTTAGATATTTTAGAGGCAATGCCTAACAGCATCATGCATTCGACCCACTTCCAGGTCCATGCTCGTCAGCGGTAGCACCTGTGAGTATGTGATGAAGAGCGGTAGGCCTCAGAGGCAACATCTGGGCCGGACATCTTGGGACTCCTGATCTTCAGTATCAACGTCACACTGGACGGTTATGTCGACCTCCAGGAAGGAATCGTCGACGACGAGACACACGCCTTCTTCACACGCCTCATGGACGAAGGCGGGGCGATGTTGTGGGGCCGTGTCACCTATACG
Source organism: Synechococcus sp. CBW1107 (assembly GCF_015841355.1). Classification (NCBI taxonomy): domain Bacteria; kingdom Bacillati; phylum Cyanobacteriota; class Cyanophyceae; order Synechococcales; family Synechococcaceae; genus Synechococcus; species Synechococcus sp. CBW1107. The sequence continues at coordinate 538,253 of NZ_CP064908.1, read as the reverse complement.
AGATGATGGAGATCTACTGACCAGCGGTGGCCCGAGGCGACACGGAGGCAGAGCCGGCGATGCGCGAGTGGGCGGTGTCAGGCGACAGCGAAAACTGGTCCGGAGGCGACACGAAAACTGGTCCACCCCGTGGAGCGAGCCAGGCAGGACGACAAGGGCAGCGCAGGGGCGCCATCTCTGGAGCCGATGGTTCTGGAGACAGCTGTGCAGACCCCTCAGGACGTGGAGGCGATGCGACGGCTATCGGCAGCAGGTTGGGGCCGGAGGCGGATTGCTAAAGAACTGGGCTGTTCACCGGAGACGGTGCGCAAGTACCTGCGGCAGGGTGGCTGGCAGCCCTACGGGAAGCCCTGCCGCAACACGGTTCTCGATGGCCAACGGGAGTGGCTGCGGCAGCGGTTTATGGCCCACCGCGGCAATGCCGATGTGGTGCGGCAGGAGCTGGCCAGTGAGAAGGGAATCGAGGTGAGCCTGCGGACAGTGGAGCGTGCCGTGGAGCCGTGGCGGCGGGAGCTGCGCAACGCGGCCCTGGCGACGGTGCGGTTTGAGACCCCGCCGGGCCGGCAACTGCAGGCAGACTTTGGCCAGTGCCTGGTGAGCATTGGCGGCGAGCGGGTGCGGGTGCACCTGGCGGTGCTCACCCTGGGGTACTCGCGCCGGCTGCTGGTGCGGGCATTCCGCAGCGAGAAGCAGGACCACTGGCTCCAGGCCCTGGAGGAGGGTTTCCGCCACTGGGGCGGGGTACCGCAGGAGGTGCTGGTGGATAACGCCCGTGCGCTGGTGAGCCAGCACGATCCCGAGCGCAACATCCTGGTTTTTGCCGAGCGGCTGGAGGAGTTCGCCCGTTACTGGGGGTTCAAGCCCCGTGCCTGTCGGCCGTACCGGGCCAGAACCAAAGGCAAGGACGAGCGTGGGGTGGCGTACGTCAAGAGGAACGCCATCGCTGGGCGGGAGTTCAGCAGCTGGGCGGAGTTTGAGGCCCATCTGGTGCGCTGGACCCGCGAGGTGGCCGACCTGCGGGTGCACGGCACCACCGGCGAGGCGCCGCTGGACCGGTTTGTGCGGGCAGAAGCCCAGGCGTTGCAGCCGCTGGAGGCCAAGCCGTCGTTCCTGGCGGAGCGGGAGCTGGTGCGGATCGTGCACAGCGACTGCTGCGTGGAGGTGGAGGCGAACTGGTACTCGGCGCCGCAGGCGCTGATCCGTCAGCGGGTGAGCGTGCTGGTGCGCGATCAACAGGTACTGATCCGCCACGGCGGCCGGATCGTCGCTGAGCACAGGCGCCAGCGGCCCGGTAGCCGCAGCCGCCAGGTGATCGACGGCCATTGGGAGGGCCTGCTGCCGCAACGGCAGCAGCGCGAGGCGGAGCGATCGCTGCGGGATGGCAACGCAAGACGTGATCAGGAGCAGCGCCCGGTCCGCAGCTCTGAACTGGCCCGGCCTCTGGCGGTTTATGCCGAGCTGATCGGGGAGGTGGCGGCATGAGTCCCACCAACCCACGCAACCGATCCACAGCGGCGATACCACCGGTACCGACCGAGGAGCTGGAGGCAATGCTCACCCGCCTACGGCTCCCAGCAATCCGCGACCGCCTCGATGCGCTGCTGGAGGAAGCGGCAAGGCGGGAGATGAACCTGCGCGAGGCCCTGGCCTGGCTGTGCGCGGCCGAGGTGGCACGCAAAGACCAGCTGCGGATGGAGATGGCGCTGCGGCTGGCGCGCTTCCCCTATGTGCGCACGCTGGAAGCGTTCGATTTCGAGGCCCAGCCGTCGATCGACCCGGCCCAGATCCGTGAGTTGGCCACCTGCCGCTGGGTGGCCAACGGCGACACCCTGCTGCTGCTCGGGCCGCCGGGTGTGGGCAAGACCCACCTGGCGGTGGCGCTGGGCCGGGAGGCGGTGCGTCTCGGTCACAGCGTCCAGTACGTCGGTGCCATGGAGCTGATCAGCGCCCTGGCCAAGGCCCAGGCGCAGCACGCCCTGGAGGGCCGGCTGACGCAGTACGCCAAAACCCGGCTGCTGATCATCGATGAGCTGGGCTACCTGCCGCTGGAGCCGAACGCTGCGTACCTGTTCTTCCAGCTGATCTCCCGCTGCTACCAGCGCGGCAGCGTGCTGATCACCTCCAACCGCCCCGTCATGGAATGGGGCGAGGTGTTTGGCGATCAGGTGGTCGCCACAGCGATCCTCGACCGGCTGCTGCACCACAGCCACGTGCTGACGATCCGGGGCGACAGCTACCGGCTCAGGGAGAAGCGGCGCAGCGGCCTGATCCGCCCGCAGGCGGGCGGTTCCTCCTCACCGGACAGCGCTGGCCTACGGCCACCACCGCCCGGTGAGAAGGCCTAAGGGGAACCCGGATCAAGCGGCACAGATGCCGCAGCCAACAACAACGACACGACACCCACCGATGAAACACCGATCCAAGGGCAGCCGTAAGGCCCCCATCAGCAAGCCATCAGGTGGACCAGTTTTCGTGTCGCCGGAGGACCAAAAGCGGATGTCGCTTGACAGGCGGTAAAGCTGGAGACCGAGCCTAAGTACGTGGTGTCCTCGACGCGAAAGGACTTCCCATGGATCAACAGCCAACACATCACCGACGACCTGAGATCCGGCGTACAGAAGCTCGAGGACGCGACCCCAGGCGGCGTCCTCGGTAGCGGCAAGCTCGCGACAGAGCTGAACCAGCTGGATCTAATCGACGAGTATCAATTGCTCGTCCATCCCAGGATCGTCGGCCACGGCCCACGCTGTACGAGGCTGAGCTGCCCAGCACGCGATCGCTTCAGTTGATCTCGGCGAGGCCGTTCCGCAACGGCAGGGTCGCCATGCACGACCGGCGCGCGCGCTAGTTCAACGATGGGTGAGGCCCACCATCAAGATTCAGTAATCGGAAGTGAATGGTGTTGTCTATGCCAAAGTCATGGCCCGCTTCTGATCCTGAGCGCTAGCATCGATTGATGAGAGGAATGCCAGTAATCACATGGCAGTATCAGCATGAAACGTCTAATCCGAATTTCATTCTTGCTGGGCGTAGATCTCCTGGCCACGCTCAGCCTTGTTGCGCAAGCCCATGCGCCAGCCAGTTCATTCATGAATGCTGAGGACTCTGACCCCACGCGGTTGGGCTGGATGGAGGGATTTCCCTCTCCATCTGAGAAGTTGATCATGCAGCCGGAATCCAATTTCTTTAGCTTCCCAAAGTTGCGTTGGACGGTCTGCCACATTCGAGAACTGATGCCCACGAAGCAAGTGAGCAGGGGCATCGGCTCGCTAACTTCGCTCGCCTACGCAATTGATGCCGGTATTGAGGCCGTGACCTTCACGCCTATGGGTGGCGAAAAATCCTTGACATGGAAGGAATCGCTTTCGGCAAACTTTACCGATGGCATTCTGATCCTCCACAAAGATCGAATTGTCTATGAGAAATATGCTGGCTGTCTCGACGAGATGGGCAAGCATGCCGCTATGTCGATGACCAAGTCCATGACAGGACTCCTTGCCGAGATGCTCGTGGTCGAGGGGCGCCTCGACGAAAGAGCAATGGTGTCTTCCATCATCCCAGAACTGAAGGACAGCGCATTCGGCAGCGCGACCGTGCGTCAGGTCATGGACATGACCACGGCGCTCGATTACAGCGAGGACTACTCTGACCCAGACGCGGATATCTGGGTCTATTCAAAGGCAGCGAGCCCGTTCCCGAAGCCAGTGGACTATGCGGGCCCTGACGGTTACTTTGAGTATCTCCAGACTGTCAAGCAGAACGGCGTACACGGTGATGCTTTTGGCTACAGGACAATCAACTCGGACGCTCTTGGTTGGATCCTGTCGCGGGTCACGGGCAAGGATGTTGCACAGCTGTTGTCGGAGCGCATCTGGAGCCGAATGGGCGCGGAGCAGGATGGATACATGACCGTGGACGCCAAGGGGACACCTTTTGCCGGCGGCGGACTCAGTGCAGGCATGCGAGACCTTGGGCGTCTTGGGCTGCTCATGCTTAACGGCGGCATGATCAATGGGCAACGGTTGTTCCCGAAAGAAGTGACGGAGAACATCCGGGCCGGTGGCGACAAGACCGGCTTTGCCAAGGCTGGCTATGCAACGCTTGCCGGTGGAAGCTACCGTAGCATGTGGTGGGTTCTTCATAACAGGCACGGCGCTTTTGCAGCACGTGGTGTTCATGGGCAAACCATCTACGTGGATCCAACTGCCGACATGGTCATCGTGCGGTTCGCGTCTTTTCCCACGGCTGGGAACGCGACGATTGACCCAACCTCATTGCCCGCCTATCAGGCTGTTGCTGAATACTTAATGAATAGGTGACGGGTCCATAAACATGTGCTGACAATACGTTTCAGCGGTACCCATGGAGCGCTGCGGAATGACTGCTGGTGAGCTTTGCTGTTGGATGATAAAAACAAGTTGGCGATGAAGGACATCCCCCCTCCTCGGATCTACTGCATTCCGGCGACAGAGGCGCCGGTGATCGCTGTGTTTCGGCGTGGACCGTCGAACTGGTCTCATGTCGGCCGCTGGGATCTCGCAGAGAGACGTTACGAACCCGGTGCATGGTTTCGAGGCCGGATCTTTCCACGACGGTCTGATCTCTCCCCGGATGGTCGTTTTCTGAGCTACTTTGCACACAAACCCAGTGCTATCTGGGAGTACGGCGAAACTTACGTGGCGGTATCAAAGCTACCGTGGCTGACGGCATTAGCCGCCCTTCGGACGTGTGGGACTTGGACTCGCGGATTCTATTTCACCGAAGATCAAGACAATCAGATTTTGCAGGGCAGACAGTTGCCAATTCCTTATGGATTAGCCCCCATTCCCGTGGTTCAGTTCGCCAACGAACGGCGACGCGGCTGGACGGAAACCGAGGACTCTCCCCGCCGAGCCCAGGATGACGCCGGGGATCACCCCAGGAACGCCCGCATCTGGAACGCCAGGTTGGCGGAGACCGCCTGCTCGGTGCAGAGAGCCTCGGCTGGGCCGGGGGCGAGTTTGGCATCGGTCAGGCCGTCGACGGGCTGCGCGTCAGTTACTGGCTGGAGACAAATCAAGATAGTCAGCCGTTGAGTCATGTCCAGTGGGCAGACTGGGATCAGGAGGGACACCTTCTGCTGGCCACACGCGGTGGGACGCTCCAGGCCTGGGATCTGGATGGTGAAAACCCTGATCTACTCTTTGAAGAGGATCTTGCGCTTTTCGAGCCAAACCCAACCTCTGCGCCGGTGTGGGCCCAGCGATGGTGAGGCCGTGTTGCGCCGCCGCTGATCTTTGGCTTCAGTGCGGGAACCATGGTTCAACACAAGAACATCATCCGTATTGCCGTTGCCGCAGTCTGTACTTTGGCCTTCCCCCTTGCCGTGGTCTCCCTCAGCAGTGAAGAGGTCCGCTACGAAGCCCTGCAGATAGTCACGAGCTGGCGCGGAAGGCTGATCGGCATTCATTCTGTCTATGTCGGCGACTCGATCACGTCAGCAGGGCGACATTGGGGAGCTGCCCTGGGCAGCATCAATCTTGCTGAGGATGGATACACGGTTCGACAGATTGGAGATCAACTTGTGCAAGCCAAGCAATACTCCCCAGAACGAATCTTCATGCTTGCTGGAACCAATGACGTTCTTTCAGTCAAGACGTTTGATCCCAGACAATTTGAGTTGGATTATTCAAGTCTGCTTGATCGTGCGCAGCAGACGAAGGCCCAGGTGTTCATCACGTTGATCCCGTTCACATCGCGAGCAGAGGCCAATCAGTTCATCCCGCCCGCGAATCAGATCATTAAACGGCTGGCTCGTTCCAGAGGGATTCCCGTCATCGACTTGAATCCGACCATCGCACCACGGGGACTACTTCTGACCCGGTACACCGTTGATGGCGTGCATTTCTCGGATGCCACCTATAGCCTTTGGCGAGCCGAAATTGAATCGGCAATCCGACAAGACGACGCCAAGTAGGAGGCTGCAGACAACGCGGAGATGTTACGTGGCTGAACGTCTGTGCTCGGCCGATGATAAGACTTTTGCCCGAGCGCTCTGGGATAGAGCGAATCACGTCAGGATGCCAGCACGCTCGTGCGGATCAACCGTTCAATGGCGGACGTCATGGGCTTCCTTGAAGACCACCCTCTGGACGGACTTGATCGATGTCTTCCCGCCGCTTTGAAGGCAAGATCGCTTTCGTCACCGGTGCGACGTCCGGCATCGGACGGGGAGTGGCACTCGCTTTCGCACGGGAGGGAGCAGCGGTGATCGGCTGCGGTCGGAATGCCGCACAAGGGGCTGAATCGCAGCGCCTGGCGGAGGCTGAAGGTGGAAGCTTTTTGGTATGCGTTCAGGGGTCGGGACGCCCCACCGCACGAATGCAAGCCTGATCGCTCACCGCTGAGCGATCAGAGACTCTTCCTTGTCCTTTCTTCTGCCTTCAGGGATCGCTCAGCAGTGACGGCATCACCCCATCGCGGTGATGGGCGATCCAGGCCTGCTCCAGGAACTCCCAGACATCCCGCCCCTGTTGCCTGAGGGTAGTGGTGACCGTGAGCAGGCGGCTCCGGCAGATCGCACCTTGGCGGGATTGGACTCCTTGACTGATCTTGCGCTGAATCACCGATTGGCGCAGGGCACGTTCTGCGGCGTTGTTGGTGGGCTCTATTCCCTCGTTCTCCAGGAAGGTCCACAACCCACCTGTCACCTTCTGGAGCTGCTGGCACGTGCGCACTGTGCTGGCCCAAGGCGTTCGCTCGCCGCGCTGGTAGCCGAGCTCTACTACCCGCTGCAGCGTGGTCTCAAAGGTCTGGCGGATCGGCCGGCAGCTTTGCTGCAAGGCGGGCCAGTCAATCTTTCCCTCCTTGTAGCGGTGCCAGTGGCCAAACAGCTGCTGCTGCAGGCCCAGCAGCTGGGCTCCGAATTCAGCGCTGGCGCCCGGGCGTTCGGCGATGGCCGTCAGGTCGCGGATCAGGTGCGCCCAGCACAGCTGGCGCTGCTTGGTGGGCAGGTGGTTGTAGGCCGAGAAGCGATCGCTCACCACAATCCCGCCAAAGGCGTTCCCCAGCAGCTCGATGGCAGCGGTCGTCGATCGACTCAGCCCTTGCACAAATACCGTCACCACGGCGGTGACCATGACCCACTGCCAGCCCCGCTTTCCAGTGGGATTGTTGCCGTCGGCATTGCCGGTGGGGGCGCCAGTTTCATCTACGTAGGCCACCGGCTGCACGCGGGCAAAAGCAAGGGCCTCCTGCATGGGCTGCTCCAGTGCTGCACTCAAGCGCTGGCGGACCCGTCCAATCGCGCCGCGGCTCATCTCCACTCCTACCAGCTGCTGGAGCAGGGCCTGGGTCTTGCTGAAACTCAACGGAAAGGCACTGCCCAGCAGGCCCACCAGTGCACTGAGCCTTGGGCCGTAGTGACTGGCCTCCACATCCGCCGGCAACGAGGCGCAGGTGCTGGTGGAACAGCAGGGGCAGACCAGGCGATGCAGCCGGTGCTCGATCACCAGCGGGGTAATCGGCGGGATCTCGATCACCTGATGGCGCAGGGGATCGAGATCCTCTCCCTGGAGCAAGGTGCCACAGCGGCGGCAGGCATCAGGGTGGTGATCCACCACCTGATCCACCCGCTCGATCGACAGCAGCTCTGGTCCGGATCCGGGATGGCCCTGCTGGCCGCCCCGCTTGCGGCCACTGCCCTTGCGCCGTTCTGGCGGCTTAAAACCCAGACCATCACTGGAGGGAGGTTTGGATGAGTTGCGAGAGCTGCGTCCGATCCGCTCACGCAGGTTTGCCAACTCGGTGGCCAAGGAGGTGAGTTGGCCGCGCAACAGCTCGATCTCCTGCTGCTGGGCGTTGATCAGCGCTCTGACGCTGGCGGGAGTTTCCAGCCAGTCGGCTTCTGGAATTCCAGCCGGATGTGCGGTCATCATAGGCGGGTCTCTACCTGAGATGCAACCGGAAATCAAGCTGTCGTCAAGGGTTCAGCAGGGCCGATGTTCGCCGCGAGCTGTCACGCCCCCTGAACGGATACGCTTTTTGTTCTTGCCGATCGACCTTGGCGACGAGGCCCAGGTCATGGACGGCCTGCGAGCAGTGCTGGATCGCTATGGACGGATCGACTGTGCGGCGAACTGTGCGGGGGTCGACAGGAGCGCAGGCATCCTCGACTACACCGCTGCGGATTTCGACCTCATCTTCGGCACGAATGTTCGCGGCCTGTTCCTCTGCCTGTGAGAGGAGGTGGGCGCGATGCGCCGTGGCGGCGGGGACGCGATCGCCAACATCGGCTCGGTTGCCTGACTGCCCGGTGTCAACTACGTAGGCGGCTCGCGTCAATTACTTAGGCGGGTTCCTCCCGCCTTCTCACCCCCTGCCATGGCAGGGGGGAGGCGACACGAAAACTGAGCCACCCTCAGTCGAGAAGTCGGAGCACGGCTGGGGTTCCTTGATCGGCATCCGGCGGCGTCAATCCGGTTGGCCGGTGCCCCTGCTCAGCTTCTGCCCGATTGTTGCCGCGGAGCGCACGGGCCGGTGGACCCCACAGTCCGCCGGCAGCGCGGAGCTCGTCACCGGCAGCTGGCGTCTGGGGTCGGTTGGCGGGTAATTGACGCCTGGTCAGGACGCAGAACGGCGGGCCCGCTTGCGGCGGTAGCTCTCACCACTGATTTGAACGATGGTGCTGTGGTCCACCAGCCGGTCCACCGCCGCCACGGTCATGGCGCTGGTGGAGAACACGTTCTCCCACTCGCTGAACGGCTGGTTGCTGGTCACCAGCAGCGATCTGCGCTCGTAGCGGTGCATCACCAGCTCAAACAGCACTGAGGTCTCGGCCTCGTCCTTACGGACGTAGCCGATGTCGTCGATCACCAGCAGGGCGTAGCGATCGAGCTTGGTGAGCGCCTTGGCCAGCGCGTAGTCGGCCTTGGCCTGCTGCAGGTGCTGCACCAGCGTGGTGCCCGAGAAGAAGCGCGCCGAGCGGTCCAGGGCGATCAGGCTGCGACAGATCCCTGAGGCCAGGTGGGTTTTGCCCACCCCGCTGGGGCCGAACAGCAGCAGGTTCTCGGCGCGGTCCAGCCAGCTGGTGTCGTGGGCGAGCTGCTCAATCTGGTGATGGTCCAGATCGGGGATGGCGCTCCAGTCGTAGTCGGCCAGGGTTTTGGGCCAGGGCAGCTGGGCCTCATGCAACAGCCGCCGCAGCCGTGCCTGGTGGCGCTGCTGGTGTTCCTGCTCGGCCAGCACATAGAGGTAGCTGGCCGGGCTCCAGCCATCGGCTATGGCCTGCTGTTCGGCCGCCTGCCACTGGCTGCGGAACTGGGCCAATTTCAACTGTTTCAGGAGTGAGGGCAGGGCACTCTCCAGTGCTGGCCTGCTCGGGGGCTCCACCCAGGAGTTCGTCATAGCTGCTCAGTTGGTGTTCGGGGATGTCGAGTTGGGGAAGGGCCGCCAGGCCCCTCGGGGGCCGCAGGCCGTAGTGATCGCGCAGAGCGGTGAGGCTCACCTCGCCGCTGCGCAGCTGACGCCGCAGGTAGCGCTCCACCCCGGCGAGGTCGTCCTGTTTGGCGGCGACATGGAGGGCATCGACCATGACCTTGGCGGCCTCATCCGGCGGCAGGGCCGCCAGCAGCTGCCGCCAGAGCCGATGCCACCTCGGGCCCGGAAGGATGTCGGCCTGCAGCTGGGCCCGCAGCAGCGCCCGCGGCTTGCGCCGGAGGCTCTCGATCACGTGGCGGAAATCGATACGTCGCAGTGGACCGCTCTCTCCCGCTCGCCGATGTAACCGCGGCAGAGTTTCAACGAACTGGCTGCGCAGGAACAGATCCAGCCGGTCATGGTGCAGGTGCACCGTCAGCTGATGGCCGATCAGCCGTGAGGGAACGCTGTAGGTGACCGAGCGCACCTCAATCGTGCTGGTGCTCCGCACCCGCACCACCAGCGGCTCGTAGTCGGCAAAGCGCTGCACCGGCAGCGGCTGCAGGTGCAGCCGCTCGATCTCCAGCTTCCCCTGCACGCCAGCACGGCTGTTGAACGTAGTGGTGACCTGACTCACCAGCTGCCGGTACTCGCTCTCAGTCTCGAAATCCCTGCTGCCGCGCTGAATCAGCTGCTGCTCCAGCCGATGCTTCCAATGCCGATGCGGTCCCTCGATCGCGCCGTTCTCATGGGCCACGCCGCGGTTGTTGCGGGTGGCGATCACTCCGAGATGAGCGCAGAGCTCGCGGTAGCGGCTGGTGTAGTCGCCTGCGTAGCTGCCGTCGCGGTTACGAAAGCAGGCGCTGAGGCTGTCGGTGCGGTGTTCCGCCGGCACGCCACCGCAGAGGACCAGGGCGTTCTGCAGAGCCTCGGACAGGGCGACAAAGCTCTCACCGCCGTGGATCACCTCCACATGGCACCAGCCACAGAACGGCAGACGGAAGTGGAACAGCCGGTGCTCAAGCACCACACCAGCCACGGTGATGGGTGCGCCCTTGAGCAACGTGAAATCGGAGATGCCCATCACCCCGGCGCGGTGCTCCTGCAGGAACATCACCTCCTGAGCCGGGCCGTACAGCGCCCGCCACTGCTCAACACGCCGCTGCAGGGTGCGTTTGCGGCGATACCACTCCTGGCCAGGGAAGCTTTGCTCGAGATGGAGCAGCAGGGTCTGAGGTTCAAGCTGCGGCGCCTGCTCAAGCATCGGCACCAACACGCTCTCCCATACGGCGGCGAGTGGATCAGCTCGGGTGCGCCAACTCCGCCCGCGCTGCGGCTGGTTCTGGGGCTGATGGTCTCCTCGATCGATGCGCTGGGCGCTACGCACCGAAATACCGGCTCCATCAGCGGCGATCTGCTGGCTGAGGCCCTGGGCCCGTTTGGCCATGTACCGCTCCTTGATCCGCAACGACAAAGGGGCGGGCATGACAACGCTCCAGACCGGAATCGGAGCCCTGTTGTCGCGTCTTGAGACCCGCCTATGTAGTTGCGCGGACCCGCCTACCTAATCGTCGCCGAACAGGGTGGGATTCTCACGCCCCAGGACATTGCCGACAGTGTCCTGTTCCTGTGCTCATCGCAAGCCTCAAACATTACAGGTGCAGCCCTGGTGGCTGATGGCGGATTCGTTCTCGGGTGACGATGTGTTTGTCGGACAGGCAACCACGCATTGACCGGGATCAGGGACCGTGGCTGGCCTGAACCAGTCCGTTGCTGTTGAGTCGTGGAGAGCTACGAACTTATATTCTGCAGCGATTGGCTCCAATGCTGTGATCCACGAATTCCTGAATCTGTTGGCATCTGCCAGACTGCTGCTGAGGATTGCTGAAGACACCCATCCATGATGATTCGCAAGCCAGTTCAGGACTTCGTCCTGTTCCTCATTGGAGGTGCTCTGTTTTCAGCAGGTATTTTCCTGTTCAGCAATCAGGTGATGGTAGGCACTGGCATCCATGGGATGGGTTGGGGGCGACGTTTCGGTGGAGGGATGGGGTCCTCCTTCGGTGGACTGTTGTCCTTTGGCGCGGGGGAGGGATTTGGATTGCTGATGATTCCCTTCGGGATCGGGGTGGCGCTTCTGTTGGCTGATTCGTTCAGAAAGGTGGGCTGGTTTCTTCTGTTGGCGTCCTCGGCGGCGGTTGGAGTGGGAGTGCTGCAGAGCCTGCTGTTCAGCTTCAGAATCACCAGCCTGTGGAGCCTGATGACCATGGTGGTGATGATCGCCGGCGGTGGTGGATTGATGTTCAAATCTCTCAGGGACTATCAGGGAGAAGAGCAGGAGCGCAGGCGTCTTGAGCTCGACGACTCCAGACGGAACCTTGATGAACTCAGGGAAGAGCTGGAGAAGCTGAAGTCCAGAATCAACAAAGATTAGAAGCAACCCGATTCAATCGTTTATGGCGTTCTACTCCGCCCCTGTTTGTGAGTTTGATCGCGTCAATCACCTCATTTTCAGTAGGCTGTTGAAACGCGCTCAATCATGTGTCCGACGACCATCTGGTTCGGACCGAAGGCGCCGGCCGGCAGGGAGGCCAACTGGGTGCAGACGATGCCGGGCAGGGGGTACAACGTCATCCTGCGGCTCTATGGCCCTCTGGAGCCCTGGTTCAACCAGACCTGGCAGCCGGGCGATCTCGAAGCACAGACGTGAAGGCGCGCCGGCACTCACGCTGAGCGGGCTCACTGGCCTTCCGCCCCGCTCCAGGCGATGCCGGCCAGCGTCGCCATGTCCTGATGCCAGCTGGTCAGATCGTCTCTGTGGAAGCTGTGGAGATCCGCGTGACCGCAGGCCCGGGCCATGACCTGCATCAGCTGCACGCTGGCCTCGAGAAAGCGGGCCAGACGATCGGCGGCATGGTCGATGTTCAGTCGCCGCCGCAGGGTTTCATCCTGGGTGGCGATGCCGGCCGGGCAGTTGTTTGTGTGGCAGATTCGGGCCCCGACGCAGCCGATCGCCTGGATCGCGGCATTCGCCAGGGCGATCCCATCGGCACCCAGGGCCATGGCCTTGATGAAGTCCGCGTGGGTCCGTAGTCCGCCCGTGATGATCAGGGTCACGCGGCCGCTGGCCCCACGGCGATCCAGATGGCGGCGTGCCCGAGCCAGGGCCGGGATCGTCGGTACCGAGATGTGATCACGGAACAGCAGGGGGGCCGCCCCCGTGCCGCCGCCGCGTCCATCGAGAATGATGTAGTCGGCCCCGGCATCAAGGGCGAAATCCAGATCGGCTTCGATGTGCTGGGCACTCATCTTGAAGCCCACGGGAATTCCCCCGCTGACCTCGCGCACCCCGTCGGCGAAACGCCGAAAATCATCCACCGTCGTCAGATCCGTGAACGCTGGCGGAGAGATCACCGCCTCGCCCACCGGGACGCCACGCAGCTCAGCGATGCGGGCGGTGGTCTTGATGCCGGGCAGGTGGCCTCCGGCTCCGGTCTTCGCCGCCTGTCCGCACTTGAAGTGGAACGCCTGGACCTGGGTGAGCAACTCCTCCCGGTAGCCGAATCGACCCGGGGCCAGCTCATAGAGATAGCGGCTGCTGGCCGCCTTCTCCTCGGGAAGCATGCCCCCCTCCCCGGAACAGATCCCGGTTCCAGCCTGTTCGGCTCCTCGCGCCAGGGACACCTTCGCCTCCTCGGAGAGGGCGCCGAAACTCATGTCGGACACGAACAGCGGAATCCGCAGGTGCAGGGGCTTGGCGGCCTGCGGACCCAGCACCAGCTCCGTGGCGACCGGCACGTCGTCCTGCAGAGGCTGCCTGGCCAGCTGGGCCACCAGGATCTGGAGGTGATCCCAGTTGGGCAGCTCGCTGCGGGGAACGCCCATTGCCGCGATCGGCCCCTGGGGTCCCACGTGCTCGAGCCCATGCTCGGCAAGGTCATGGATGAGGCTGAGCGTGGGTTCCTCCCGGGTGGGATGGGGTTCAGGCATCCGGTCCCGCTCGGCTGAACTCTTCAGCGACAAGCTTTGCCCCACCTGATCATCGGAAACCTGGGCATGGCTGCCGTCGCAATAGGGTGCCTGTGCCGTCTGCTTGCAGCGGCAGAGCCAGGCTTCTCCCTCATCGTCGGCCGTGAACGGCAGGGGTGACATCCCGCTGCCCTTGTGGGAGCCGTCGCAGAACGGTTGATCCTTCGACCGTCCACAGGTGCAGAACAGGTAGGTTTTGCCCTTCTTCAGATCGACGGCAATGGGTGAGTTGGCCGCCACGATCGGTTTGTTCATGCATGGCCTCGTCAGGGGGTGATGGGGACCATTCTGATGGGGATGAACGGAGGCCCGAAGATCGCCAGAAGCGCTGGTTTGCCGGGTCCCTCAGGCTTCTCAGCTCCAGCGGGTCTGCGACTGGATTTCATGTCGATGACGGCTCGACTGATGCCATTCAGCCGAAATTCTCAGTCACTGAATCCTTATACCTTGGACGTACTGCCTGCCACTCCGGCGCGGGGCAGGCCTCGTGATCACCATCTCGCGAACACCATGAATCTGCAGGTCCTCTGTCCATGAACCATGTCCTCTGGCTGCTGCTCGGAGCAGCACTTGCCTCGCCTGCATCTGCCGCTCTTCCACCGCAAGACCAAAACGCGAAGGATCTCGACGTCATCGTTGCGTTCGTCAAGCAACATCCGAAGGTCATGGCTTCTCTCAACACCATCGATCTCAGCCGACGCACCGTGACCTTTGGAGACAACTGCATCGCAACATTCGCGCGCGAGCAGAAGACCGTCCCTCCCGGCTTTGTCAGTCCAGCCGCGTCTCTTGTGTTCAGCTCGTCCACATGCCCGATCAATTGACTGCACCACTGGTCACGGCCACAGCATTGCGCCTGAATCCCCGTGAAAACATTTATTTATAGGAGAATCTTCTGCCCCTGACTGTGATGAATACTGGGTTCTAGCAAGCTCCTTCGTGGCAGAAGATTGTGCAGCCTGCCACTGAATTTCAATCAGGTCAGGCTTGTGGCTGAGGGCTGATTCAGCCTGCACATAACGTGCATCTCCCTCAGTCAGGAAAGGCTGTTCCAGGTCGAGAGATTTCAAGACAGACCAAAATAATGAGGCAACCTTGAAGCCAATCATTGCAGAACCGTCGGAACGCACTTCGTCGGTTCGCTGGGCGCCGGCCAGCCTCTCCCTCTCCATGTTATGCCCTCGCTGGATACGAGCATCGCCAATGCCGGCCGGCCGACGCTGGCCCAGGCGTTCTCCTCCTCTTTCCAGTCCGTCCAGTGGATCGTCCTGGCGTATCTTCTCGCTATCACCACCCTGATCGTCAGCGTCGGACTGCTCGGAGACATCATTGGACGTCGACGACTGTTACTGGCTGGAATCAGCCTGTTCACGATTGCGTCGCTTCTGTGTGGCCTCGCGCCCACGCTCGGGTGCTGATTGCCGCCCGTGCCCTGCAGGGCCTCGGAGCCGCGATCATGATGGCTCTCACCGTTGCTCTCGTCAGTGAGACGGTGCCGAAAGCAAGGATCAGCAGCGCGATGGGGTTGCTTGGAACGATGTCCGCGATCGGCACCACGCTTGGTCCCTCGATCGGCGGTCTGCTCATCGCCGGACTCGGCTGGCGGACCATTTTCCTGGTCAATGTGCCGCTGGGCATTGTGAATGTTGTGCTTGCCGAGCGCTACTGACCCATGGATCGTCGGGTGCCGAACGTCAATCGGGCTGGTTTTGATCATTTCGGTACGCTGCTGCTGGCACCTTCGGTCTGCTCAACATTGTGTTGCTGCTCACCACCGCACATCACGCGATCGGGCCCTCGCACTGCAAGTCAAGTGACTGGCTGAACGTACGCTGAAGGGAGATCTGCATCGACCTCACAGCCACTTGATCATGCGGGCTGCTCCTCAGCAACTCCAGGAATCTGTCGAAGGGCGTCAGTACACGTGCGCTTGTGGGGGGGACTGATCGGGCGCTTGTGCTTCGTTAACGGGCGCAAGGTCTGTTTGGAGAAGTGTTCAATAGCTGTACTGCAGCACTTGTCGGCTGCTTGGGCGAATCATTGGCAGATGAGTACCGAGAGAGTCTCGAATGCTTGCTGCTCTTGAGCTTGGTTGGTGTTGTGAGTGTTGCGTTCAGGTGTGAACAGGGGCTTCTCAGATCAGACCTGAATCTCATCGCAACCTCGACGCCCATGGGCTTTAGGCGCTCAGGCTCCGGCGTAGCGGCCTTCTCCTCAGGCATCCAGACCACACGCGTTCAACGGGGCACGATCGGCGTCGGTGCGTTCAGAACGATCCGATGATTCCAGTGGCTTGAGTGAATGATGCTGACGGCGGCCACAGCCAGGATGCGGCTTCCTCCAGCATGAGGTTGCGAGTGACGGTCCACTGCGTGCAGACCAGAGGGACCAGCGTCCCTGGCGAATGGATCGGCCCAGGGCAAAGAAATGCAACGGTTCGACGGGGATGTTGTTGTGGCACAGCAACAAAGTGGGGCCACGGGTAGTCTCTTGAACAGTTTTTGCCCGTGAGTCGATGAAGTTTTCCTTCATGGAGGAGTCCTTCGCTGCGCCCATCGTCGATTCACTGACTGGGCAGGCCTGGGAAGCCTGCAGCGCGTTTCTGCCGAGTGCAGCGATCTCCACGCCGGGATTCAGAATCGAGGCCTCCGATTTCAATCTCTTTCCTGAGCCGGAGGTGGTGATCAGCCCGGGATTCACGGCCTACAATGAATCCATCCTGGGTGCTGATGAAACCCTGGAAATCTATTTCGAAACTGATTCAGGCGTGATCACCTCGGATCGTGGCAGGGTCGACAGTGTCGGGCTCACCAGCACCGAGGAAAGCTACGGCCAGGCAGTCTTCACTGGTATCGATCCGATCATCGATGCAGACTTTGTCTTTGTTGATAACCCGGACGAGGCTTACATCTCGATCTATTATGTCGAAGATGTTCCCGTTCTCCTGCCTGGAGTTGTTGGTCTGGCCCATCAGACTGGCGACGACTGGGAGATTTTTGTCAAGGAAACCGGCGATAATCAGTACGATGCCAATACCTTTGTTCACGAAGTTGGTCATACGCTTGGCCTCAGGCACCCGAACGAGCGGCCTTCAAGTTCTCTGTATGACACTTCGGATGCCGTGATGTCCTACAACCCCAACAGCAACGGCGGTTACGACACCACCTACTCCCCAACCGACATCGCCGCCCTGGTGACGATCTGGGGCTTTGAGTCGGACAGCAGTCAGGAGGTTGCCCTGGACGCTGCCTTTGCCTATCTGGGGGTGACCCCGGCCTGAGCCGGGCTACGAATAACCGCGGTCCCCCGATGGTTGTGCCTGGTTGCGATCATTCAATGGAGGCCAGACACTCCCGCGCCGAATCCCCCAGACGTGCCGTTGATCTCGTGCCTCCCATGCCCGTCCGTCCTGCGATAGGGCCCCTGCTGAGGCTCCAGATCTGGCAGCGCCGGCTGGCCATGATGTTGCTCGGCGGCTGTCTGCTGCTGTCAGCCCCGAAGGTGCAGGCTGGTGGGGAACTGCCCGGAATCAAGGTGCAGACACTGGTCCGATCAGGCAAGGCCTGGAACGGCACACGGCTGCCCGCCTATCCCCGTGGGGAGCCTGAAGTCACCGTTCTGCACATCACGATTCCCCCTGGGATGGAGCTGCCGATGCACATGCACGCGGTGATCAACGCCGGCATGCTGATCCGCGGGCAGCTGCTGGTGATCAGCGAGGCGGGCCCCAGGTTGCAGCTGAAGGCGGGAGACGGGCTGATCGAAATGGTGAATCAGCCCCACTACGGCAGCAACAACGGCACGGAACCGGCCGAGATCGTGGTGGTTTACGCGGGGGTGAAGGGGACGCCGATCACGGTGCTCGAACCCGCGCCATCAGCAGATCCGATGCACCGCCCTCCCGCTTCCGGACCGGCGGGTTATCGGAATCCCGGGTAATTGCTGATCTGAGATTACAATAGTCGTTGGGAAACTGAGGTCAGCTGACTGGTCCGCTTCTTCAGGAGATATTGGTTCGCAATGGTGCATAGTCAATGGCGCTCAGTTCGATGAAGCGTAACTCTTGTGAAATCTGCAACTTGTTCAACCCTGTTCCTCTCGACTGAGACCATTGATGTCAGGGTCCGAAGCTGTCGAATGGCGGTCAACCCAACCCACCGCAGGCTGCAGGCAGTGTCCCAGGGAATGAGCGCCTTATACGGGATGTGAAGTCATGACTGGCATCTTGTGTGGATCTGGCTAGTAGTGAGTTGAGCCCACGACGCTCACTATCGCTCGAGGCAGTCGTCATGCAGATCCAGGTCAACACAGACAAGAATATCTCTGGGCACGAAGCTCTGGCTCAGAATGTTGAGGACACTCTTCATCGTATTCTTGCACGCTTCGCTGATCATATCACCAGGCTGGAAGTGCATCTCAGCGACGAGGACAGCACCTCAAAAGCAGGCATGGTTGACAAGCGATGCCTACTTGAAGCTCGGCTTGCTGGGCGTGAACCGACAGCTGTGAGTGAACTTGCGCTTACAACTGAGCAAGCAGTGACCGGCGCTGCTCATAAGATGGTGAGCATGCTTGACAGTGAATTAGGTAAGCTTGCCATGCACTAGGGTGCCTGTACTGCCTTGGTGGTCATGGGCCGAGCTTCAGGATCCAGCGGACGGGCTCAGAAGCTTATGGTGGATGATGAGAGTCACTTCTCGCCGCTCGTCTTGAGCGGCAGTCGATGCTTCCATGGGCGAATAAGAATTCAATGAATTCTGTGCTCCTCGTGAAGACACCTCCTGCCTCAACCACTGGAGAGGTGCCTATGCCTGGAAGGTGGGTGGGATGATGTTTGCCATTGGTGGTAGAGATAAGGCAGGCAAGCTGGCCTTCACCTTCACAACATCTGAGCTCGACTTTTATCTCCTGAGCGCCGAGCCTGGCTTCCGCCCTGCTCCCTGATCTTTTCTCCCATGTCCATGAAGGCTGTCACCGTCGGCGCCTCCCTGCACGAGTCCGATCCGCGCCGCCTTCAGGACCGTGAACTGCCCATACCCACTCCCAGCAGCCACGATCTGCTGGTGGCGGTGGCCGCCGTCGCCGTGAATCCGGTGGACCTCAAGGTCCGCGACGCCACCGGCGCCGATTCACCGGCCCCACGGGTGCTCGGCTGGGATGCCAGCGGGGTGGTGCGGGCGGTGGGCGCCGAGGTGAGTCTGTTCCGGGTGGGGGATGCGGTGTTCTACGCCGGGGAGATCACACGGCCTGGCAGCAATGCCGAGTTCCAGCTGGTGGATGAGCGACTGGCGGGCCGCAAGCCTCGATCGTTGTCCTTCGCCGAAGCGGCGGCGTTGCCGCTCACCACGATCACCGCGTTCGAATCCCTGTTCCACCGGCTGCGGATCCCCCGTGATGGCAGCGCCAGGGGTCAGACGATCCTGCTGATCGGTGCCGCCGGCGGTGTCGGCTCGATCGCCATTCAGCTCGCCAGCCGCGCCGGGCTCACGGTGATCGCCACGGCTTCCCGGGCCAGCTCGATCGCCTGGGTGCAGGAGCTCGGTGCCCAGCATGTGGTCAATCACCACCGCCCGTTGGTGGAGCAGGTGCGTGCCCTCGGGCCTCGCTTTGTGGATCACATCGCCATCTTCAGCGACATGGGTCACTGGCCTGAGGCCGTGGAGCTGATCCGTCCCCAGGGCGGCATCGTCTGCATCGAGGCCACAGATCAGCCGATGCCGATGGCCGAGATGAAAACGAAGGCCGCCAGCCTGCACTGGGAATACATGTTCGCCCGGGCGCTGCATCAGACGCCAGACATGATCGAACAGCATCACCTGCTCAATCAGGTGGCCGATGAGATCGATGCCGGCCGGCTGCGCACCACCGTCACCGGGATTCTCCGGCCGATCAATGCCGCGAACCTCGAGCAGGCCCATGCCCGGATCGCTTCGGGTGAGGTGCACGGCAAGATCGTGCTGGAGGGATTTTGACCAGCGGCAGGCACAGGTCTATGTTCACGCTCCCTGGTGCAGCCTGATCGATGGGTGTGATCAAGGGTCAGGATTGACAATGAGTTTCTAAGGCGATCAGGTCCGCTGATTGCAGCTCTTGGCCCCACATCTACGGTGTGACTGATCGTCAGGACCAACGGCGAGTGCCTATGAACGTTCTCTGGTTTCTGCTGGTCGGCGTGATCGCCGGCTGGCTGGCGGGTGTCCTGGTCAAAAGAAGTGGCTTCGGCCTGATCGGTGATCTGGTCGCCGGCATCATCGGAGCCCTGATCGGTGGCCTGTTCTTCGGCGGTCTGGGTGGAGCCTTCGGAGGTGGCGTGCTGGGCAGCATCGTGGTGGCCACCCTTGGCGCCGTGATCCTTCTAGTGATCCTGCGCCTGCTCAAGCGCGCCTGACCTCCGCTGGCCTCGACGTCAGGCCACCAGCAATCCCCCTGTGGCTTAGGGCCACAGGGGGGACATCTCAGCCGCTGATCCAGCCGCTGGTCAGTTGCAGTCGCTCTTTGTTGTGTAGGTGATGGACTGATAGCGTCCGTTGGTGGTGCGAATCGCCACGCAGTTTTTTGTGCTGGGCTGC
The DNA here is from genome assembly GCF_015841355.1 of Synechococcus sp. CBW1107. NCBI lineage: Bacteria > Bacillati > Cyanobacteriota > Cyanophyceae > Synechococcales > Synechococcaceae > Synechococcus > Synechococcus sp. CBW1107. The sequence continues at coordinate 518,259 of NZ_CP064908.1, read as the reverse complement.
TGCCAGTAGCTGAAGGAACTGTCGGCCAGCTTGGTGCCGCCGCGGTAGGTGTAGCCCTTGGACGTCAGGGTTCCTTCGGCCTGGCCCCCTTTGGCGCCCACCAGGGATTGCAGATCGGAGACCGGAGCGCCCTCCCGGGCTGGCTCGGTCGTGGTGATGGGCTTACCGGAGATCAGCCCGCCGATCAGAGCACCCACCGCGGCACCCAGGAGCGTGCTGGAATCAGCCTTCTGGGCGGAATCCTCGAAACGGACGTCGGGGTTCTCGACGCGGTCGAGCCGAACGGAGAGCTTTCGGGGTTCGCCGTCATTCCAGCTGAAGACCTCATGGTCCGGTTGGATGCTGTGACTGACGCTGCGAATGCCGTCGTAGGTCTGCACACTCAGCGCCTGCACGTTGGGGCCCGAGAAGCTGAACTCCGTGCCGTCGTCGAGCTTCACGACATAGGCATCGACGCTTCCAGCCTTCTTGTGCTTGAAGAGGCAGTGTCCGTTGAAGGCTTCGTACCCACCGCTCATCAGTTTGCAACGGCCCTGGGCCCGGACCAGGACTTCGGCCATGGCTGCCGGCGCGAAGGGGGCGGACAGGCCCGACAGCAGAAGACCCGCGCCAAGGGCTGCGGAGTGGTGACGAAGGCTGCAAACCATGGGTGATGTGGACATTGAAGGTCGGATCGAACCGCCTCGCTGGGCAATCCAGAGAGCATTCATAACACATCTTTCAGGACCAGGCCACGCCGAGTGGCACCCAGCTCAGCGTCTTGCCCCGATGGTGCAGCTGATCAATCCGACCAGCGTCAGCGCGGCCAGCAACGGCCAGATCAACAGCAGATCCACCCGGATGTTGGCCTCCGGCGTGCGCAGCTGCACCAGCGCCTCCCAGGCGGCGTACAACCCCCAGGCCAGGGAGGCCCACAGCAGGGACCAGCCCGCCAGCAGCACCAGGGCCACGATCAGACAGTGCCCCGGTTGCCCGACCAGGAGTTCAGCGAGGAGGGTCACCGTTCACCACCGAGGGTTCCCACAGGAGCGTGGGAGTGTTCTGTTCCAGAGAACATGCCGCCCAGCATCGCGTCGGGACCTGCCGGCGTTTTCCCTGCTGGGCCTGAGGGGGGCGGAGGTGCAGGGGCATCGGCTTCCGCAGTGGCGCAAGGCCGTCACTGTGAGAACCCGCCGCTGACGATGATGGCCAGGGCAACAGGACCATCTGCCATGGCACTTCACCACGATCGGATCGGGCGTCTCGGGTCATGGGCCCTCGGATCGGCTCTGCTTCTGGCCGGAGCTTCGGCGCTCGCGGCTCCGTTCCGCAGCAACCTCAGCCTCCAGGGAGTCAGCTTCGCGGTGACAGCCAGCGGTGAGGGCTCGACCCAGCAGCTCACGGTGAAGGCCCGCCGCGGCGACAAGGCCTTCCCGTCCATCCAGGAGACCGTCGAGGGCCGTGTGGTCGGTGCCGAAGTGGAGGACCTCAACAGCGACGGGCTGCCTGATCTGTTCGTCTATGTGCAGAGCGCCGGCAGCGGCAGTTACGGCTCCGTGAAGGCCTGGACCACCACCAGGGCCGGGGGCCTGCTGCCGATCCATCTGCAGGACATGAGCTCCAACGATGCCAGGGGTTACATGGGCCACGACCAGTTCGCCGTGGTGGAGACCAGCCTGGTGCGGCGCTTCCCCGTCTACAGGAGCGGCGACAGCAATGCCAGGCCCACCGGTGGCACCCGCCAGGTGACGTACAAGCTGGTGCCCGGCGAGGCGATGTGGCAACTCAAGCCGGTGCGTTCCACCCAGTTCTGAGCAGGGGGCAGCCAGGCCTTGCCTGGATCAGAGGCTGCGGGGCGGCGCGGCGATGGCGGGCCTGTCGCAGGGCAGGGGATGGGTGGGGTTGGCGTCGTCGTCGGTGTCGAGCAGGACCACGCCCCGAACCGCTTGACGCAGGGGCTCGGCGGGGGGCGCTGAAGGGTTGCTCGGATAGCCGCGGCCGTTGAAGGGCAGACGGGCGTAGTAGCCGTGGCCCGCATCGATCCTCACCCGGCTGATCAGGTCTCTCCAGCCGTTGTGGCGCTGGTCGCTCACCACAAGGGGCGGCTTGAACAGCGACATCCTTGACACCAGGCGCAGACCCTTCTCCTTGGGACCGTTCTTGAACACATAGGCGTTACAACCGCCTGTGCCGCAGGTGTAGGGGCCGATCACGCTGGCCACCAGCTCGTCCTGCCGGTCTCCGTTCAGGTCGATGCGGTTGTAGGCGTAACGCAAGGGGCCAGCCGCCCGGCAGGCGTTGCGGCGCTGATGGATCTCGGCCTGCCGCCATTCCGCCGTGCCCGGGTCGGGACCATGGCCCTGGTCGTCCACCACCGCTACGGGGAACAGGTCCTGTCGCAGGGCGTCCTCCAGGAGGCGGTTCGGCGTGGCGATCGGAGCCACCGTCTGCCGGATCCGGGGGGCCGGACCGCTCGGCTGCGCGGAAGCGGTCCCCAGGGGGCCCGCCAGTGCCATCAGCCCGGCGAAGCCCAAGGCCTCCGCCGGGCTGATGCGGACGCGCGGTTTGCCTGGGGCCATGGGGTTACTGGGCGAAGGCGGGTGCGGCTCAGCTGGCCAGCCGTGCCGCCGCCAGGGGATCAGCGCAGCGCTGCTGGTCGAGGTGATGGATGTGCCGACGTTCGTTGTAGTACAGCTCCTGGAAGCGCAGGGCATCGCCGTTCAGTTCGCTGAACATCGAATCGATCCGGCTTTCCATGCTCAGGGCGGCGGCGGCGCTGGCTTCCGCCTCGCTCTCCTCCAGCAGGCGGGCGATGCAGCGCTCCAGCGTTTCCAGCCGCTGGGATCCCCAGGCATCGAGCAGGTGGCGGCAGCGCTTGAGGCTGCGCTGGCGCTCCAGCACCGCCGTGGTGCCGCGCAGCTGCAGCAGGGGTTCGGCCAGGGCCATGCGCTGCAGTTCGTTCGGCTCCAGCAGGGGGGTGAGCCGATTCAGCAGCTCGCTTTCCTCCACCAGCAGCCGGTCGCTCAGGAGACGCGGCAGATCCAGATCGGCCAGATCGTCGCCCGGATCACTGCCCCGGTTGATCGCCTCCAGCCGGCCCACGCCGAGGTTGTCTTCCTCCAGTTCGCTGATGCTGGCCCAGAGCAGACGGTGGTGGGCGATGGCGAAATCCTCCAGCTCCCGCTGGCGCAGCTCTCGGCGGATCGCGCCGCGGTGACGGCCCGCATGCAGGTAGAGGCGCAGCAGCTCCGCTTCGGCGCGCTCGCGCAGGCCGATCTCCCCGGGTTGCTCCCAGCGGCTGGCCCGGCCATGCCAGCGCTCACCCTTCACCTGCTGGCGCAGGTCCTCTTCCAGCTTCTGGGCCAGCCGGGCCTGGCCGCCGCTGAGCCGCTCGGCCACCTGCTGCAGGTAATGGCTGCGCACGGCGCTCTGGGGCAGCTTGCCCAGCAGGGCAACCAGGGAAGCCACCGCCTGCTGGAACTGATCGGAGCGGGCCAGATCCTTGTCCTCCAGAACCTGCTCGATCTGCCAGTCGAGCCAGAGGGGTGCCCGCTCCAGCAGGGCGCGGTACTCGCCGGCGCCATGCTGCCTGAGGAATTCATCAGGGTCCTTGCCGGCGGGCAGGTGCAGCACCCGCAGCTCCAGCTGCCCCTGCAGCGCCTGCTGCTCCACCGCCCCGATCGCCCGCTGGGCGGCGCGCACACCGGCGCCATCGGTGTCGAAATTGAGCACCAGGCGGCGGCTGTCGCAGCAGCGGCAAAGCTGGGTGATCTGCTGGCTGCTGAGCGCCGTGCCCAGCGACGCCACCGCATTGGTGATGCCGGCGGCGTGGAGGGCGATCACATCGAAGTAACCCTCCACCACCACCGCCTGGTCGTCCTTGCGGATGGCGTTGCTGGCACGATCCAGGCCGAACAGGTGCTTGCCCTTCTCGAACACCTCCGTTTCCGGGGAGTTGAGGTATTTCGGCTCACCGCCATCAAGGCTGCGGCCGCCGAAGCCGATCACCCGACCCTGGCGGTCGCGGATCGGCACCATCACCCGGTGGCGGAAGCGGTCGTAGAACCCGTCGCCGCCCTTGCGCGGCACCACCAGCCCGGCCGCCTCCAGCAGCTCCGGCGGCAGGTTCTCCACCTGGCCGAGGTGCCTGAGCAGCGCATCCCAGCTCTCGGGGGCGTAGCCCAGGTCGAAGGCGTCGATCGTGCCCTCGCTCAGACCCCGCTCCCCGGTGAGGTAGGTCAGGGCGCCGGCGCCTTCGGGGCTGCGCAGCTGACTGCGGAACCAGCCCGAGGCCAGGCTCAGGGCGCGCAGCAGGGCCTCACGGCGGGAGAGCTGCCTGCGCAGCCGCTCCTGCTGCGGCCCATCCACCGTTTCCACCGGCAGCTGGTACTTGCGCGCCAGATCCAGCACCACCTCGCTGAAGCTGGTGCGCTGCAGCTCCATCAGGAACTTGATGGCGTTGCCGCCGGCCCCGCAGGAGAAGCAGTAGTAGAACTGCTTGGCGGGCGACACCGTCATCGACGGCGATTTGTCGTCGTGGAAGGGGCAGATCCCCACGAACTCCCGCCCCTTCTTCTTGAGCACCACGTGCTCGCCCACCACATCGACGATGTCCGCGCGCTCCTTCACCGCTTCGATCGTGCGGGGGTGGAGGCGGGCGTGGGGCTGGGACTGGCTCAAGGGATGGCGCTACCGCTGGGGTCGCTCTGGCCTCCATTCTGCCGCACCACACCAGAAGTGGGGCGAGCGCGCCCATGGCGAGCCCCCGGCCTGGCGGGCGGGTCTGTGGATGGTCGCCAGCGCCCTGGCCTTCAGCCTGATGGGGGTGTGCGTCAAGGCCCTGGGGGGGCGCCTGCCGGTGGCGGAGGTGGTGCTGGCGCGGGCGGTGGTGAGCGTGCTGATCAGCTGGTGGATGCTGCGGCGGGCCGGTCTCCACCCCTGGGGTCAGCGGCGGCGGTTGCTGGTGGGGCGGGGCATCCTCGGCACCGCCGGGCTCTACTGCGTCTATCTGGCCCTGATCGGTCTGCCGCTGGCGGTGGCCACGGTGCTGCAGTACCTCCACCCCACCTTCACGGCCCTGCTGGCCTGGCCGCTGCTGGCCGAGAAGCCGGGCTGGCGGGTCTGGGGAGCCGTGCTCCTGGGCTTTCTGGGGGTGGTGGTGCTGGCCGCCCCGGGCGGGGTCGGTGCGGCGGCTGGCGCCGGTCTGCCGGCCCTGCCGCTGCTGTTCGCCCTGGCCGGTGCCCTGCTCTCGGCCCTCGCCTACGTGAGCGTGCGCGCCCTGCGCAGCAGCGAGCATCCCCTGGTGGTGGTCTTCTATTTCCCGCTGATGGCCCTGCCGCTCAGCCTGCCCCTGGTGCTGCTGTGGCCGGTGGCCCCCACGGTCGCCGAGTTCGGCTGGCTGCTGGGGGTGGGGGTCTTCACCCAGCTGGGGCAGATCGCCCTCACCTACGGATTGATGGGCATGGCGGCCGCCCGGGCCACGGCCATCAGCTACGTGCAGGTGCCGTTCTCGGCGCTGTGGGGCGTGTGGTGGTTCGGCGAGGCCGTGCCGGCCCGAGCTGGGCTCTCGGCGCTGCTGGTGCTGCTGGCCACCCTGTTGAGCCTGCGGGCCAGGCCAGCCCCGGCGGCCTCAGACCCCTGAGCTGAAGCTGAGCGCTTCAGTGATGGAATCCCGTCGCTTCCTGGCTGGTCAGCGAGGTGCTCACGGGATGGAGCCGGAGATGGTCGATGGCACCCCTGATGTCCTCCAGCAGCAGGTCGGCGAGGTCACGGCTGACGCCATGCCGCACCAGGATCCGCTGCACGGCCTGATCGCCGCAGTGGGCCGGCAGGGTGTAGGCCGGCACCTGCCAGCCCCGCACCCGCAGCCGGTCCGCCAGGTCGAAGAGGTTGAAGCCGGGATCGTCCCCGTCCCTGATCCGCCAGCAGACGCACGGGATGCCCGTGTGCGGATCACCGCCGTAGATGATCTCGAACGGGCCGAGTGTCACGAGTTCCGCCGCCAGATGCTGGGCGGTGGCATAGCAGGCGTTGTGCACCTTTCGGTAGCCTTCCTTGCCCAGTCGGATGAAGTTGTAGTATTGGCAGACCACCTGGCCGCCGGGCTTGGAGAAGTTCAGGGTGATGTCACGCATGTTCCCGCCGAGATAATTCACCCAGAACACCATCTCCTCGGGAAGATCCTTCTCGTCCCGCCACAGCACCCAGCCGGCCCCCAGCGGCGCCAGACCGAACTTGTGGCCTGAGGCATTGATCGATTTCACCCTGGGCAGACGGAAATCCCAGAGCAGATCGGGGTGGCAGAAGGGGGCGAGAAAACCACCGCTGGCGCCATCCACATGGATGGGGATGTCGAGGCCGGTGTCCCGCTCGAAGGCATCGAGGGCGGCGGCCACCTCCTGCACGGGTTCGTACTGGCCCGTGAACGTCACCCCCAGGGTGGGCACCACCCCGATGGTGTTCTCATCGCACCGCTCCAGCACCTGCTCGGGTGTCATCAGCAAGCGGCCGGGGTCCATTGGGATCTCCCGGTGCTCGATGTCCCAGTAGCGGGTGAATTTGTGCCAGCAGATCTGCACGGGCCCGGTGACGAGATTCGGCTTCCCGACCGGTTTCCCCTGCTGACGCCGGCTGGCTTCCCAGCGGCGTTTCATCGCCATGCCGCCGAGCATGGCCGCTTCGCTCGATCCCACGGTGGTGCAGCCGATGGCGCCATCGATCGACGGGGCATTCCAGAGATCGGCCAGCATGCGGGCGCAGCGGGCTTCGATTTCGGCAGTCTGTGGATATTCGTCCTTGTCCTCCATGTTCTTGTCGATGCACTCATTCATCAAGCGATGAACTTCCGGCTCCAGCCACGTCTGGCAGAAGGTGGCCAGGTTCTGGCGTGAGTTGCCATCGAGCATCAACTCATCGTGAATGGCGGCATAGACAGACCTGGGATCGTTCTCCTTGGTCGGAAACGTGCGCTTCGGCATGCCGGCCGCGAGATCACCGGAGGCGTAGATGTCATCGTTACTGGAATGGCGCTGTGTGGAACGGCCTTTGTGGCGATCTGAAGGCTGATCTGAATGGCGTTCAGAATGAAGATCTGACTTGTCGGCCATTGAACTTCCTGGTGATTCGCGTGAACTAACTCTATGGCATCTGCGGATTGATTACCGGCATCTTTGTTGTGGGAAGGCTGGCTCTGATCAGGCTGGCCGGTCGCCTTCGAGCGGCAGGGGATCCACCAGCCAGTCCTGGCTGAGGCTGTTGGCGGCCATCCCGACCGGACGGGCCAGCCGCCAGCTCTCCCCCCTCTCCCCCCGCAGCAGATACAGCTCGAAGGGGCTGTCCACCCGGTAGGGATCGTCCGCCAGGCGCCAGTCGAACCGGCCGGTGAGGTGCAGGCCCTTGCCCAGCCCGATCGGAATGGCCTCCTGGTGATCGACGCGCACCCGGCTCACCTGGGGTCGCCCCACGCCGGCGTCCAGTTTCAGGGCGTCGGCGATGGCCTGCTGGGTGAGCTCGATCTGCAGCCCCAGGGCCTGCAGCAGCACGGCCCGGGGCGGTTGGCCCGCCGCCTGGCAGCCCCCGAGACCCAGCAGCCCCACCCCGAGCAGGACCACCAGCACGGCATTCAGCAGCGACCGCCTCCAGCGGCTCCACGGGGAGGGAATGGCCACAGACCGGCTGGCGGGGGTTGGCGGACCGGGCAGCATGGGTCGGATCGGTAGTGATCTCCATGATCGGCTGGCTGCAAGGCCATGTGGCAGAGCCGTGGCAGCAGGGCAACCGCTGCGGGCTCCTGCTGGCCTGCGCCGGCGTGGGCTACGAGGTGCAGATCACCCGCCGCCACTGGGAGCTGCTGCCACCGGCGGGCAGCCCGCTCAGCCTCTACACGCACCAGTCGGTTCGTGACGACGGCTGGACGCTCTTCGGTTTCGGGGCCCGCCACGAGCGCGATCTGTTCCGTCTGCTGGTGGCCGTGAGCGGCGTCGGACCCCAGATGGCCCTGGCTCTGCTGGGCACCATGCCCTGCGAGGAGCTGGTGCAGGCCATCGTTCAGGCCGACCTGCGCCGTCTCTGCCGGGCGCCCGGGGTGGGCAAACGCACGGCCGAGCGGCTGGCGGTGGAGCTGCGCGGCAAGCTGGCGGAGAGCTTCGGGGCGGCCGCCGCCGCTGGCGATGACGACCTGCTCGATGGGGCGACCGGCGGCTCAGGCGGTGATCCGGGGCCGGCAGCCTCCACTCGCGAGGAACTGCAGCTGACCCTCACGGCCCTGGGCTACGAGCCCCTGGAGATCAGCCGTGCCCTGCGGGCCCTCGGCCGGGAGGGCCTCGATCCGGCCCACGACGCCGAGGCCTGGCTGAGCGCCTGCCTGCGCTGGCTCGCCCGCGAGGCCGCCTGAGCGAATCGCTTGGGGTTCAGAACCCCGAGGCGTTAGGTTGATTGTTTGCACCGTCAGGGCCCGACGCCGGCATGCCGCTCGATACCACCAAGAAGCAGGAACTGATCAACTCCCACCAGACCCACGGCACCGACACCGGTTCGGTCGAGGTTCAGGTGGCGATGCTGAGCGAGCGGGTGACCCAGCTCACCGGCCACCTGCAGAAGAACAAGCACGACTTCTCCTCCCGCCAGGGGCTGCTGAAGATGATCGGCCGCCGCAAGCGCCTGCTCGGTTACCTGCGCGCCGAAAGCGAAGAGCGCTACAGCCAGCTGATCGCCAAACTCGGCATCCGGGGCTGAGCTCAGCCATGGCGGCCAAGCGCAAGCCTCTGCCGTTCGAGCCGGAGCGTCAGCCCAGGGCCGGCGCCACAGCCAAGGCCGGTACGAAAGCCAAGGCCGGCGCGAAAGCCAAGGTCGGTGCCCAGGCTCAGCCCAGGGGTTCCCAGGTGATTCCACCGGCCGTGGCCAACCGCATGGCCCGCCGCATCGGTGTGGCCACCGGTGTCCCGTCCGTGCTGGGCATGGGCGTGTTCATCGGCAGCTACCTGCTGGTGAGCCGCGGCATCCTCGACGTGCCGCCCGTGGTCACCCTGGCCAGCTCCGGGGGGCTGTTTCTGCTGGGCGTGCTCGGCCTGAGCTACGGCGTGCTCTCCGCCAGCTGGGAGCAGGAGCCGGGCACCCTCCTGGGCACCGAGCAGATCGGCACCAACATCGCCCGCATGAAGGCTTCGATCAAGGCCATCCGCCAGGGCAGCGGCGCCTGAGGCCTCAGGCGTTCTGCAGCGCCGAGTGCAGCCTGGCGGTGAAGGCCGCTTCGGTGAGGGTGTTCAGGGCCGCGGCGCCGTCGCGCACGCAGAACTGGTGGCCGAGGCGCACGTAACGGGCTTCGTCATGAAGCTGCACCTTCGCCACCACCGGCACCCGCACACCGGCCTCCTCCTGCTCCGGCCTGTGCCGCACCAGGCACTCCCTCAGGCGGTGCTGCACGGTGATGTCACTGGCCTGATCCGCCATCAGCTCCACCAGCAGCACATCGAGGTCGTCGATGGCGCGGCAATCATCCAGGATCAGCTGCACCCGATCGTCTCGGCGGTCCACCGATCCCCAGATCATCAGCCGCGCATCCACCATCAGGTGGTCGCTGAGGCGGGCGTAGGCCTTGGGAAACACCACGCACTCGGCGCTGCCGCTGAGGTCCTCGAGCTGCAGCACGGCCATGCGATCGCCCTTGCGGGTGGTCACCTGGCGCACCTCCGGCAGCATCGCCACCACACTGACGCGAGCCTTGTCGGCCTGCTCCTCCAGCCGCCCGAGACTGATCGGCGAGAGCATCCGGATCGGCCGTGCCAGCTGGCGCAGGGGGTGATCCGAGAGGTAAAAGCCCACCAGGTCCTTCTCCAGGCGCAGTTTCTCCTTGGGGGGATAGTCGGCCACCGGGGCCGCCTTCGGCGCGGTGCTCTGAAGGGCCGGGGCCGATACGACACCGGGGGTTTCGGCGTCCGATCCTGAGCTGGCGAAGAGGTCGAACAGGTTGCCCTGGCCGCTGGCGCGGTCCCTGGCGCGGGAGCTGGCCCAGTCGAGCACCAGATCGAGGTCGGCCATCAGCTGGGCGCGGTTGGCACTGGGCTCCAGCCCATCGAGGGCACCGCAGTGGATCAGCGACTCCAGCGCCCGCCGGTTCATCAGCGTGGTGGGGATCCGGTCGCAGAGGTCGGCCAGGGAGGCGAAGGGACCGTCCTGGACGCGGGCCTCCAGCAGCTGGCGAATGGCGCCATCGCCGAGGTTGCGCACCGCCGAGAGTCCGAAGAGGATCTTCTCTCCTTTCGGGGTGAAATCGATGCCGGACGCATTGAGATCAGGGGGCATCACCTCGATGCCCATGGCCTGGCAATTGGCGATGTACCGCTGCACCTTGTCGGTGCTGCTGGCATTCACCGTCAGCAGGGCGGCCATGTAGGCCACGGGGTAATGGGCCTTGAGGTAGGCCGTCTGATAGGTCACGGCGCCGTAGGCGGTGGAGTGACTCTTGTTGAAGCAGTATTCAGCGAACAGCACCATCTGCTCGAACAGCGCTTCGGCCACCGCGGCGCTCACCCCCCGCGCCGTGGCTCCCTCCACGAACTGGCTGCGGTGCTTCTCCATCTCCGACACCTTTTTCTTGCCCATCGCCCGCCGCAGCAGATCAGCTTCTCCGAGGGAATAGCCGGCCAGATCCTGGGCAATGCGCATGATCTGCTCCTGGTAGACCATGATCCCGTAGGTCTCCTTCAGGATCGGCTCCAGGGCCGGGCAGGCGAAATCGATCGCTTCGCGGCCATGCTTGCGGTTGATGAATTTCGGGATCAGGCCGGCATCCAGCGGACCCGGCCGGTAGAGGGCCAGGATCGAGGAGATGTCCTCCAGCGAGGAGGGTTTGAGGTCGCGCACGATCTGGCGCATGCCGCTGGATTCGAGCTGGAAGATGCCCTCCAGGTCGCCGCGCGCCAGCAGGGCGAAGGTGTCGTCATCGCAGGGGGGCAGGTCGTCGGGATCAAGGCGCTCACCGCTGCACTGCTCCACGAGATCGAGGGTCTTGTCGATCATCGTGAGGTTCTTGAGGCCGAGGAAGTCCATCTTCAGCAGCCCCATCGCCTCCACGTCTTCCATGAAGTACTGGGTGATCACCTGGCCGTCGTTGTTGCGCTGCAGCGGCACCAGTGAATCGAGTGGTTCAGCCGCGATCACCACACCGGCGGCATGAACGCCGAAGGTCTTGTTGGTGCCCTCGATGCGCCGGGCCATGTCGACCCAGCGGCGCACCTGGGCATCGTTTTCATACTTCTCGCGGAACTCCGGTGCCGGCGACTCGGGGCCGATCATCTCCTTGAGTTTGGCGGGCTTGCCCCGCACCACGGGAATCAGTTTGGCCAGACGGTCGGCATCGCCGTAGGGGATGTCGAGCACGCGGGCCACATCCTTGAGCACCGCCTTCGAGGTCATCCGGTTGAAGGTGATGATCTGCGCCACCTTGTCCTCGCCGTAGCGCTGGGTGACGTACTCGATCACCTCCCCGCGGCGCTCGATGCAGAAGTCGGTGTCGATGTCAGGCATCGACTTGCGCTCGGGGTTGAGGAAGCGCTCGAACAGCAGCCCGTTGCTGACCGGATCGATGTTGGTGATGCCCAGGGCATAGGCCACCAAGGAGCCGGCGGCCGACCCCCGGCCCGGCCCCACCGGGATGCCCTGCTCCCGCGCGAAACGGATGTAGTCCCACACCACCAGGAAGTAGGTGGGGAAGCCCATCTGCTCCATGACCTGGAGCTCGAAGGCCAGCCGCTCGCCATAGAGCGGATCGATCGGATCGTGGCTGCCCAGGTGCAGCCGTTGGCGCAGCCCAGCCTCCGACACCTCCGCCAGATAGCTCACGGCCGTGTGCCCGTCGGGGATCGGGAAGCGGGGCATCTGCTGGCGGCCAAGGATGTCGTAGGCCTCCACCTTCTCGGCCACCGCCGCGGTGTTGGCGATTGCTTCGGCCACCACCTCGGGCTCGAGGTGATCGGCGAAGAGGCGTCCCATCTCCGCTTCGCTCTTGATGTATTCGGTGCCCGTGTAGCGCAGCCGCTTCTCGTCGGTCACAAGCTTGCCGGTGAGCACACAGAGCAGGGCGTCGTGGGCCTCCACATCGGCACTGCTGAGGTAGTGGGCGTCGTTGGTGGCGATCAGCTCGATGCCCAGCTCCCGGGCGATCCGCACCAGCTCCACGTTCACGATCCGGTCTTCGGGCGAGCCGTGGTCCTGGATCTCCAGGTAGAAGTCGGCTCCGAAGCGCTGCTGGTACCAGCGGGCCACATCGCGGGCCACATCGGGTCGGCCCTTGAGGATCGCCTGGGGAATCTCGCCGCCCAGGCAGGCGGTGGCCAGGATCAGCCCTTCGCGGTGCTGCTCCAGCAGCTGCTTGTCGATGCAGGCCCGCGCGAAGATGCCGCGGCCGCGCATGCCGCGCAGGTGGCTGAGGCTCGTGAGCTTCACGAGGTTGCGGTAGCCGGTGTCGTTCCTGGCGAGCACCACCAGGTGATAGCGGCGTTCGCCCTTCACCCAGGGATCATCGATCGAGCCGTTGATCACGTACATCTCGTTGCCGATGATCGGCTTGATGCCGGCCGTCCGGCAGAGCTTCAGCAGCTCGATCGCGCCATACATGACGCCGTGATCGGTGAGCGCCAGGGCGGGCATGCCCAGCTCCACGGCCCGCTCCACCATCTGCGGCAGCTGGCTGGCGCCATCCAGCAGGCTGTAGTCGCTGTGGTTGTGGAGGGGGACGAAGGCCAAGGGCTCGGGCGTCGGACGCCACCACGGGGTGTTGCCACGTTACCGGCCACCAGATGTGGTGTCAGCCGGCGGCTGACTCAGGGCACCAGGGCGGCGGTGGGCCTGGTGTCCATCACCCGGGCGGCCTGCTCGTAGTGGTGGGCCACCTGCAGCAGGCGGGGCTCCTCGAGCACGCCGGTGATCAGCTGCAGGCCGATCGGCAGGCCGCCGTCGTCGAAGCCGCAGGGCAGGCTGATCGCCGGCAGGCCGGCCATGTTCGCCGGGATGGTGAGCAGATCGGCCAGGTACATCGCCAGGGGATCCTCGGCGTGGGCGCCGAAGCGGAAAGCGGTGGTGGGAGAGGTGGGTGTGAGCAGCACATCCACCGCACCAAAGGCCGCATCGAAATCGCGGCGGATCAGCGTGCGCACCTGCTGGGCCTTCTTGTAGTAGGCATCCACGTAGCCGGCCGAGAGGGCATAGGTGCCGATCAGGATGCGGCGCTGCACCTCATCTCCGAAGCCCTCGGCGCGGCTGCGGGCCGTCATCTCCGCCAGGCTGCCGGCCTGCTCGGAGCGGTAGCCGTATTTGACACCGTCGTAGCGGGCCAGGTTGGCTGAGGCCTCCGAGGGGGCGATCACGTAGTAGGTGGCGATGCCGTCGTTGAAGCGGGGGCAGCTCACCTCCACCAGCTCGCAGCCGAGGGCTTCGAGCTGGGCGGCGGCCGCCAGCACCGAGGACTTCACCTGGGGATCGAGACCGTCGGCCTCGAAGCACTCCTTCACCAGCCCCACCCGCAGGCCCTTCACGGGTGCCTGCAGGGCGGCGCTGTAGTCGGGGACGGGAGCCCTGAGACAGGTGCCATCACGGCGGTCCTCACCGGCGATCACCTGGAGCAGCTCGGCGGCATCGGCCACGCTGGTGCTGAAGGGTCCCACCTGATCGAGGGAGCTGGCGAAGGCCACCAGGCCCCAGCGGCTCACCCGCCCGTAGGTGGGCTTGAGGCCCACCACCCCGCAGAAGGCGGCCGGCTGGCGGATCGAGCCGCCGGTGTCGGATCCGAGGGAGGCGACGCATTCGCCGGCGGCCACGGCGGCGGCACTGCCGCCGGAGCTCCCGCCCGGTACCCGCTCGGGGTCCCAGGGGTTGCGGCTGGGTCCGAAGGCGGAGGTCTCGGTGGAGCTGCCCATGGCGAACTCATCGAGGTTGGTCTTGCCGATCAGGATTCCGCCGGCCTGCCACAACCGCTCGGTGACGGTGGACTCATAGGGCGGCACGAAGTGCTCCAGCATCCGGCTGGAGCAGGTGGTGCGGATGCCTTTGGTGCAGAGGTTGTCCTTGATGGCCAGGGGGATTCCCGCCAGGGGCGGCAGCGATTCACCGGCGGCACGGGCGGCATCGATGCGGTCGGCATCGGCGCGGGCCCGCTCCGCTGTGACCTCCAGGAAGGAATGGAGCGTGCCCTCGACGGCCTCGATCCGGGCCAGATGCTGGTCGGTGAGTTCCCGGGCCGACACCTCGCCGCGCTCCAGTCGCCCACGCCACTCGGCGATCCCCATCAGCCCCTGCCTTTCATCGAGCGACGCTATCAGCCAGGCTCCAGGTCTTCGGTGAGGGGTTCACCGCGGCGGACCTGCATCAGTTCGTGTTCGATCGAGCCCGGCTGCTCGCTGTTGACATCATCGAGAAAAACAGGAAGTTTCGCCTCCAGATCCCCCCGGCGCACGAAGGGCCCGAACCAGTAGATGACATGCGGCTCCTGGGTTTCCACCCGGGCCCACCAGGCCACCCCAAGACCGTTGGCCATGCCTCTGAGCAGCCGAATCAAGGGGTTCATCGAACCTTGGCGAACCGCACCATTGTGCCGATCGAAGGGCCCAGGTTTTTTGCGGAATTCGCCACGGGCCGATGCCGTGGACTCACAGGCGGATGTCCCCCTGGAAGGGCGAGCCGGTGGGGGGCGTGAAGGTCAGCTCGATGGCTTCGGGGAGGGCCACCTGAAGCTCCAGCTCGGCAGGCTGGTCCTCCGGAGCCGCCTCTGGAGCCGCCTCCGGAGTCCCGTCCTGGATCCGGTCCTGACTGTCCTCCTGAATCTCCTCCTCGTCGATCTGCTCGACCAGCTCCTCGATCAGGTCCTGGATCTCGACGGTCGCCTGAGGAGCTGGATCGCCGCAGGCGTCAGTCTCCGGGGTTGTGGTCTCCGGCGCTGGTTCGGCGGCGACGGTCGTCGTGGTGTCCTCGCCTGCCGTGGCCGTCTGGACCGGCTCCTCCTGGACGGCCTCCTGATCGGGGGCCACGGCCGGGATGCTGCTGGCGGCCGCGGTGGTGGGCACCTGGGGCCGCACCAGCCGCGGTGCCGGGGCGTTGCCGCTGATGTTCTTCATCCAGCCCCGCCGGGCGATCTCGTAGAGCAGCAGGGCCGTGGCCACCGACGCGTTCAGGCTTGGGGTTGCCCCGCGCAGGGGGATGCGGATCAACTGGTCGCAGTGCTTGCGGGTGAGCATCGAGAGGCCCTGGGCCTCCGAGCCGGTGACCACCACCAGGGGGCCATCGAGATCGGCCTCCATCAGGCTCACGTTGCCTTCCTCGGCCAGTCCCACGACGCGGTAGCCCGCGTCCTTGAGCTGCTCGATCGAGCGGTTGAGGTTCACCACCCGGGCCACGGGCAGGTGCTCCAGGGCCCCGGCCGCCACCTTGGCCACCGAGCCGGTGAGGCCCGCGTTGCGCCGCTGCGGCAGCACCAGGCCATGGGCGCCGAGGGCCTCGGCGCTGCGCACGATCGCTCCCAGATTGTGGGGATCGGTGAGCCCGTCGACCGCCATCAGCAGCGGTGCTTCGCCGATCGTGCTGCAGCCGTCGATCAGGCTGGCCAGATCCAGGGTTTCCGCCGCTGCGGCCTGCAGCACGATCCCCTGGTGCACGGCGCCGCCGCTGATCTGGCCCAGGCGCGCCCAGGTGACTTCCTCCACCAGCACACCGTTGGCCTTGGCATCGCGCAGCAGTTGCAGGAAGCGTGGGGCGAAGCGCAGTTCCGGGGTGCACCAGATCCGGTGGATCGGACGATCCCCCTCCAGGGCGGCCTGGGCCGGGTGACGGCCCCAGACGAGGTCGTCGGCGGGCTCGGCGCCGAAACGCTCGGAGCTGCCGCTGGCCTCAGGACCCGGGGCTTCGGGCTCGCTGAATCGGGACGGGCGGGCGGGGGGACGACCCGGCTGGAAGCGGGGCCTGTCGCCATCGGGTCGGCTGAAGCGGGGTGCCCTGAAGCTGGGCCGGCGGCCCTGATCACGGCCCTCGGGACGTCCTTCGGGACGTCCTTCGGGGCGGCCCTCCGGGCGGCGCTCGGGCCTGCCCTCGAAGCGGCCCTCAGGCCGGCGGCCCGCTCCCGGACGCTGGTCGTCGAAACGCCGCGCCGCGGGGCGGGCGCCGATCACGCGGGTGGGGCGGCCGGCAGGGCGGCCCTCCCCCTGGGGACGCTGGAAGCTTTCACGCCGGGGGGCGTCCGGGCGGTAGCCACCCCGGCTGTCCCTGGGGCGGTCCTCACGGCCGTCGCGCCCTTCACGCCCCTCGCGACCGCCACCACCGGAGTCGCGCCATTCGGGACGGGGCCCGCCGAAGCGGGAGGGTTTGCCTCCCCTGGCTCCCCCGGTGGGGCGATCACCGGAACCGGCACCCTTGGGCCTGCGGCGCTCAAAACGTTGGCTCATGGGTCGCTCGGCAAAGGGTCAGAAAGGTCGGTCTCGTCCAGATGATCCAGAAGCTGGGCAAGCCGCTCGGGATTCCGCAAAAAGAGCCAGCCCACCATTGTCTCAAATCCCGTGGCACGGCCATAGCTGGCCGGATCACCGCCGCGAGGTCCCCGGCCGGCCCGGTTGCGGCCGCGGCGCACCAGGTCGCGCTCCCGGTCATCCAGCAGCGGCTCCAGGCGCTGCAGCGCCCGGGCCTGGGCCTGGGCCCGCACCCGGGCCACCACCGCCTGGTGCAGCTCCTCGGGGCGGCCCGCCTGATGGCAGTGGCGCAGGCGCTGGTGGAGCTCCCACACCGCGTCCCCCAGCCAGGCGAGCTGGAGGGCGCCGAGGGTCTCGGGCTGGAGACGGTGCCGGGGATCTGGCTGGATCTGGCGCAACCAGGCCCGGCCGTCGTGATCAGGGTTTGGCAAGGGCGGCCAGGGCCGTGTTCAGATCGGGCTGGAGGTGCAGGAACTGCTCCAGCCGCACCAGTTTCACCGTCTGGATCACGCGGGCATTGCCCACCATCACAAAGCCGACCTTGTCATCGGCACACTGCTTGGCCAGCTGCACCAGCACCCCCAGACCGGAGGAATCGATGAAATCGATGTGGGTGAGATCCAGCAGCACCGCCCGCTTGTCGGTCCCGCGGTGCTCGGTGATGAAATCGCGGAACTGCTTGTCGGAGTAGGCGTCGAGCTGGCCGGTGAAGCTGAACAGCAGACACTCCTCCCGTCGCTCGAAGCCGCCCCGCAGAGATACGGTCAACCGGTGCAGTTCAGGAATCGTTCCAGCCCTCGCGGGGAATGAAGACGCTGAAGTGTAAGCAGGTATCGGTGCGGGTTCACCTCTGACCCACAGGTTCAGGGGCGACGCTCGGCCATCAGGCGCACGAACCGGCCGAAGTGGTGGTCCGCGTCGTGGGGGCCGGGGCTGGCTTCGGGGTGGTACTGAACGCCGAACACCGGCTGATGGCGATGGCGCAGGGCCGCCACGGTGCGGTCGTTGAGGTTGTGGTGGGTGATCTCCACCAGCTCCCCGGGCAGTGAGCTGGCCTCGAGCGCGAAGCCGTGGTTCTGGCTGGTGATCTCCACCAGTCCGTCGCCGCCGCAGGGGTGGTTCAGACCACGGTGGCCGTATCCCAGCTTGAAGGTGCTGCCACCGAGGGCCAGCCCCAGGATCTGGTGGCCCAGGCAGATGCCGAACACCGGCAGATCGACGCGTTCGAGCAGATCCCTGGCCAGGGCGATGCCTTCCGTGACCGCCGCCGGATCGCCCGGGCCGTTGGAGAGGAAGACCCCCTCCGGCTCAAGCGCCAGCACCTCGGCGAGGGTGCTGCTGGCAGGAAGCACCGTGACGGCGCAGCCATGGGCCGTGAGTCGCTCGAGGATGGCCCGTTTGATGCCGAAATCGATCGCCACCACCCGATAGGGCCGCTCGGGCGACGGTTGCCGGCGCTGATCGAAGCCGGTGGCGCTGAGTTGCTGCCAGGGGTAGGCGCTCGGGGTGGTCACCCGCACGGCCAGGTTGAGTCCCTCCATCGAGGGGCTGCGGCGCACCAGCTCCAGCAGCTCGCGGGGGGCGGTGCCATCGCTGCTGATCACGCCGTTCATGGCCCCCCGCTCGCGCAGGTGGCGCACCAGGGCGCGGGTGTCCACCCCGGCGATGCCCACCACCCCATGGGAGGCCAGCCAGCTGGGCAGGTCGCCCCGGCTGCGCCAGCTGCTGGGGATGGGCGCCAGCTGGCGGGCGATCACGCCGCGCACATGGGGGGCATCGGCCTCCTGATCCTCCGGGTTGACACCGGTGTTCCCCAGTTCCGGATAGGTGAAGGTCACCAGCTGACCGGAGTAGCTGGGATCGGTCATCACCTCCTGGTACCCCGTCATGCCGGTGTTGAACACCACTTCACCGATGACGGTGCCGCGCGCCCCGAAGGCCGTGCCCCGCAGCAGGGTGCCATCCGCCAGCACCAGCACGGCCTCGTTGGCGGCCGGGCGGCCGCTGGCGGACTCGGTGGTGCTGGCCGGAGCGGGGGCTGCAGCGCTCAAGGGGAGAGTGTCGAGTGTCCCGATCATCCCGCAGGCGACGCTCAGCTGACGGGCGGCGGCGCCTCCAGCGCGGCCCTGAGCTGCTCCAGTCGCTGCCAGGGGGCTTCCCCGCTGAGGGCCACGAGGGCCTGCTCCAGTCCGGCCTCCACTGAGTCCGCCAGTCCGGCGGCCCAGAGCACCAGAGCCGTATTCAGGGCCACCACCTCCCGCTGGGCGGTGCTGCCCTGCCCGCGCAGCACCGCTTCGAGAATGCGCCGGTTGGTTTCGAGATCCCCGCCCGCCAGCGCGGAGAGGGGGGCCAGCTCCAGCCCCAGCTGCTGGGGGTCGACCTCCATGGCCCACACCAGGCCCCCCTCCACCAGCCGCAGGTGATTGACTCCCGCCAGGGAGGCCTCATCCAGGCCGCCATGGCCATGCACCACCACCGCCCGATCCAGTCCCAGGCGGGCGAGGGCATCGGCCATCGGCTCCAGCAGGTCGGCCCTGGCCACCCCGAGCACCTGCGCTTCCGGCCGCAGGGGATTCACCAGCGGTCCGAGCAGGTTGAAGACGGTGCGCACCCCCAGGCGCCGGCGCACGGGGGCGAGCTCCACAAGGGCCGGATGCCATCCCGGGGCGAACAGGAAGGTGACCCCGCTGCCGGGCAGGGCGGCCACCACCGTGCGGGGATCGGCCGTGAGGTTGAGGCCGATCGCCTCGAGCACATCGGCGGAGCCCACCTTGCCGCTGGCACTGCGGTTGCCGTGCTTGGCCACCGTGGCGCCGCAGGCCGCGGCCACGAAGGCCACGGCGGTGGAGATGTTGAAGGTGTCGGCGCCGTCGCCGCCGGTGCCGCAGGTGTCGACCAGCTTCAGGGGCGGGCGCTCGCCGGGCAGGCAGGACGCCTCCCGCAGCACCCGCG
Source organism: Synechococcus sp. CBW1107 (assembly GCF_015841355.1). NCBI lineage: Bacteria > Bacillati > Cyanobacteriota > Cyanophyceae > Synechococcales > Synechococcaceae > Synechococcus > Synechococcus sp. CBW1107. The sequence goes on along the minus strand of NZ_CP064908.1, from coordinate 498,883 downwards.
CCATCGCCGAGAGCTCCTCGCCGCTCACCCCCTTGCAGCGCAGGGCCGCCAGCAGGGCCCCGGTGAGTTCGGGCTCCAGGCTCCCCGCCAGCCAGCCCTGCATCAAGGCCGTGGCCTGGGGCTCCGAGAGCGCCTGACCCTGCAGCAGCTGCTCCAGCAGAGTCGGCCAGGGGGAGGGGGCAGCCATCGGGGCGAGAGGAACGAGGGTGGAGGCCCGGTCAGAAAAAAACCCGGGTGCAGGGCACGCCGGGCCGGGTGATGAGGCTCCCTCCACTATCTCTCGCCACAGCGCTCCGCCGCGCTACTCCCCGGGCTTGATCCGGCCCTTGCTCACGGTTCGTTACCCCTCGGTCGAGGAGGTGTCGAAGCCGCTGCCCACCGCCTCGGCGCCCACCACTGCTCCGGGCCTGTAGCCCTGCGCCCAGATGGCGCGGGTGCGGCGCTGCAGCTCCTCCAGGCTCAGGCCCCAGAGCCGCAGGGTCTTGCGGAGGTCGTCCTGAAGGTCCTCCGCGCCGGGGAAGCCGTCGTAGCGGTTGAGCAGCCGGGCCAGGTCCACCAGCTGGCCGTCGCTCGGCTCCCGGGCCGCCAGCAGGCCGTCCACCAGGTCCCGGTCGGTGGCATAGAGGGGATGGGCCTGGGAGGGGGAGGCGGAGCCATCGGACGAGGCCATGGGGCGAATCCTTAGGTTGGGTCCATCTGCTCCGCATCATGGCCGCCATTCGTCTGGGCCTGATCTGGCGCTACCTCCGCCCCCACAGGCGTGAGGTGTACCTCGGTGTCACGGCCCTGGTGGTGGTGAACCTGCTGAGCGTCAGTATTCCGCTGCTGGTGAGAGGCGTCATCGACGACCTCCAGGACGGTTTTTCCTCATCGACGCTGCTGCGACATGCCGGGGTGATCGTGCTGCTCGCCACGGTGATGGCGGGTGCCCGCCAGCTGTCGCGCATGCTCGTGTTCGGCGTCGGCCGGCAGGTGGAGGCCAACCTGCGCCAGCGCCTGTTCGATCACATGCTGCGCCAGGAGCCCGGCTGGGTGCAGGCCACCGGCAGCGGTGAGGTGATCAGCCGGGCCACCAGTGATGTGGAGAACGTGCGCCGGCTGCTGGGCTTCGCCGTGCTCAGCCTCTCCAACACCGCTCTGGCCTATGCCCTCACCCTGCCGGCGATGCTGGCGATCGACCCCGCCCTCACCCTGGCGGCGGTGGGGCTCTACCCGGTGATGCTGGTGGTGGTGCGCCTGTTCGGTGGGCGGATGATGCGCCAGCAGAGGCGCCAGCAGGAGGCCCTCGGCAGCCTCAGCGATCTCATTCAGGAAGATCTCTCCGGCATCAGCGCCATCAAGATCTACGGGCAGGAGGACCACGAGCAGGAGGCCTTCGCCAGCCGCAACGGCCGCTACCGCGATGCGGCGCTTTCCCTGGCACGAACCCGCAGCACGCTCTTCCCCCTGCTCGAGGGGATTTCCTCGATCAGCCTCTTGCTGTTGCTGGCCCTGGGCAGTGGCCAGCTCGAGAGCGGCCGGCTCAGCATCGGCAATCTGGTGGCCCTGATTCTGTTCGTGGAGCGGCTGGTGTTCCCCACCGCCCTGCTGGGCTTCACCCTCAACACCTTCCAGACCGGCCAGGTGAGCCTGGAGCGGGTGGAGGAGCTGCTGGCGCGTCAGCCCAGGGTGGTGTCACCGCCCGTGCCCCAGGCCCCGGCCAGGGCCGGGCGCGGGGCTGTGGAGGCCCGTGGGCTGAGCGTGCGCTACGACGGCGCCCAGCGGGAAGCCCTCCACGAGGTGAGCTTTCAGCTGCGGCAAGGGGAACTGGTGGCGCTGGTGGGCCCGGTGGGGTGTGGCAAGACCACCCTGGCCAGGGCCCTGGGGCGGATGGTGGAGGTGCCTGAGGGGCAGTTGTTCCTCGATGGGGTCGATGTCACGGCCCTCTCCCTCGGTGACCTGCGCCGTCAGGTGGCCCTGGTGCCCCAGGAGGGCTATCTGTTCACGGCCACCCTGGCCGACAACCTGCGCTACGGCGACCCGGAGGCCGACGACGCCCGGGTGGAGGCGGCCGCCCAGCAGGCCCGCCTGGCCGGCGACATCCGCGGTTTTCCCGATGGCTACCAGACCCTGGTGGGGGAGCGGGGCATCACCCTCAGCGGCGGCCAGCGCCAGCGGGCGGCCCTCGGGCGGGCGCTGCTGGTGTCAGCTCCCCTGCTGGTGCTCGATGACGCCCTGGCCAGCGTCGACAACAACACGGCCGCTGAGATCCTGGATTCGATCCGCGCCGAGAAGGGGCGCACGATCCTGATGATCAGCCACCAGCTCTCCGCCGCCGCCGCCTGCGACAGGGTGCTGGTGATGGAGGATGGTCGTCTGGTGCAGCAGGGCCATCACCAGGAGCTGCTGGCCGTCCCCGGCACCTACCGGCGCCTCTGGGAGCGGGAGCAGGCGGAGGAAAGGCTGCAGCAGGTGGCCTGAATCGCACGAGTTGTTGAACAGCACAGACAAGCCCGCGGGGAGGGGCTTAGCTGAGGCAGATCACGCGAGGACGATGGAGAACCCCAAGGGCTACAACCTGCGCTGCACCCTCACCTTCGGCGACATCTACGGCCAGGTTCTGGTCTGGATGCTCGTGATCTTCGTGAGCCTGGCGGCGGGGCTGGCGCTGATGGGCTCCAGCAAGCCGATCTTCGCCCTGGTTGGCGTGGGGGTGATCCTGGTGCTCTCGCTGCCGTTCCTGCTCTTCGCGTTCACCACCACCCTGCTGAACCACATCGCCCTGGATCCCGCTCCGGCCCCGGATCGCGTTGCCTAGGCTCGAGGCCTCAGCAATCCTGTCGTGTTCGGACTCTTCAACCAGGCCCCCGGTGCGGCCAAGGGCAGGATCGTGTCTGCCGAGGAGGCCCTGCCGGGACGCGACACACCGATGGCCACGGCCAGCACCCATGTGGTGCTCGGCACCCCTCTCCAGGCGCCTCTCCAGCCTGGCCAGGAGGAAGCCTTCTTCGGGTGCGGCTGTTTCTGGGGGGCCGAGAAAGGGTTCTGGCGCCTGCCGGGTGTGATCACCACAGCCGTGGGCTACTGCGGCGGCCACACCCCCAATCCCACCTACGAGGAGGTGTGCTCCGGCCGCACCGGCCACACCGAGGCGGTCCGGGTGGTGTGGGACACCAGCCGGGTGGGCTTCTCCGACCTGCTCAAGCTGTTCTGGGAGTGCCACGATCCAACTCAGGGCATGGCCCAGGGCAACGATCGCGGCAGCCAGTACCGCTCGGCGATCGTGACCACAACGGAGGCCCAGGCCGAGTTGGCCGCTGCCAGCCGTGACCACTACCAGCAGCAGCTCGCCGCCGCCGGTTTCCCGGCGATCACCACCGATCTGCTCTCCGGCAAGCCCTTCTACTTCGCCGAAACCCACCACCAGCAGTATCTGGAGCGGCCAGGCAGCCGCCCCTATTGTTCCGCCCGGCCCACCGGCGTTCGACTGAGTGCCTTCCCCGGCTCCGACTTCAAGCTCCCGGCCTCCGTCTGGGATCACTACGACTGGAGTCAGCCCCACTGCGTCCTGCGCAGTCCAGGCGGCCCCATCACGCTCTGAAGCTTCTCGGCGACGCCTTGCCTGTTTGAGAGTCAGCCACTGAGCAACGGGATCAGGAATCCAGTCTCCACAGGCAGCGAACTGCTGCGCTCAGCGTTGCAATCGACGCCGATGACCAGTAGATCGCGCAGGAATCAGGACCCGCTGCAACTGCTGGCCGCGCAGCCTGACGATCGGGGAGGCAGTACGTTCCCGTTCCAGTGCCAATGGATCGAGACAGCGCCCCGCTGGTCTGAACTCATCTGAACCGCCATGGCCGCTGAATCTCGTACTGTCCTGATCACCGGCGCCTCCTCTGGGATCGGTGCCGCCACGGCCGAACGCTTGCTCCAGCGGGGATGGCGGGTGATCGCTGCGGCACGGCGAACTGATCTCATGCAGCCCCTGGCCGAGCGGGGGGCCATCGTCGAGCCCCTCGATCTCACCGACGGCAAGTCCCGGCAGGCCCTGGCCGATCGGGTCAGGGAGCGATTCGGTGCCCTCGACGCCCTCGTGAACAATGCCGGCTTCGCGGAGGTGGGGCCACTGGAGACCATGTCCCTTGAGCGTGCCCACGCGATCTTCGATGTGAACGTGTTCGGGCTCATGGGCCTCACCCAGTTGCTGCTGCCGCCGATGCGCGAACGCGGCCGAGGCCGGATCATCAACATCTCCTCGATCGCCGGTCGCTGGGTGACGCCAGGCTCGGGCTGGTACGCAGCCAGCAAGTTCGCGCTCGAGGCCCTCAGTGACGCGCTGCGACTGGAGCTGAAAGCCTTCGGGCTGGAGGTGGTGGTGATCGAACCCGGGCTGATCCGTACCCCCTTCCCCGAGGTCACGGCTGCATCGATGCGCCAGGCCCAGAGCTGTGGGGTCTATGGCGGGATGATGCGGAAGGTGGAGCGGAGCTGGGACGCGATCTATCGCGGGGCCTCCTCGCCCCAGGACGTGGCCGGCGTGATCGAGCAGGCCCTCACCCAGCCCGACCCGGCCGCCCGCTACCTCTGCGGCCACCAGTCGACATCAGTCCTGGCGAACCGATTGCTCCCAACCGCGCTCTGGGACCGGCTGATCCGGAGCCGGATGACCTGACTGGCGACTGCTGCATCAGGGTCGTCCGCGTGCGCCGATCTGGTGATTGCTTTTCGGAGCTACCGTTCATGGAGGGCGTGGACCGCTCCGCCCGGTACAAGCGGCTGGCTTACCCTCTCGCCGGTGTGGGAGCAGCTTGACGATCGCCACTCTCATGAGTAAGAAGCAACGCCCATCACCCATCGAGTCGATCGAGGAGATGCAGAACGATCTTCCCTACGACGAACCGATCGACAAGAAGGACTACAAACGAGACCTGGAAACGCTCCAGATCGAACTGCTCAAGGCGCAACGTCACATCAAGGCTGTCGGACAGCGCGTGGTCATCCTGTTCGAAGGTCGCGATGCGGCGGGCAAGGGTGGAGCGATCAAGCGCTTCCGCCAACACCTGAATCCTCGCGGTAGTGAGCATGTCGCGCTGCCGAAGCCCAACGATGCCGAAGCGACCCAGTGGTACTTCCAGCGCTACGTCCCTCACCTGCCATCGGCCGGCGAAATCACGATGTTCGACAGGTCGTGGTACAACCGGGCCGGCGTCGAGAAGGTGATGGGCTTCTGCACTCCCCAGGAGCACGCCCTGTTTCTCCGCCAGGTTCCCGCCTTTGAACAGTCACTCGTCAGCAGTGGGATCCTGGTCTTCAAGATGTGGTTCACCGTGTCGCAGGCCAGGCAGAAGCTGCGTTTCGCCGATCGGCGTGAGGATCCGCTCAAGCAGTGGAAGATCTCGTCCATCGACGAGGCCAGCACGGCGAAGTACGACGAGTACACCAAAGCTCGCAACGAGATGCTGCTCGCCACCGACACCCTCGTGGCGCCATGGACCATCGTCAACTCGAACGAGAAGAGGCGGGCCCGTCTCGGTGCCATCCGCAGTGTCCTCCACTCACTGGACTATGAGCACAAGGACCACGATGTCGTCGGTGAACCCGATTCCCGGGTCGTGCGCACGGCTCATTCGGTGTTCATCGACAACTGAGCTGATCGCCTCGGGTGCGGCTTCGCTCCAGGCGGCTTCCGCCGCCTCCGCCTTGCAGAAAGGTCTTCCCTGTCAGAATCTGATCCTCAGCATAGGTCGCTGCCTGAAGAACCACCTACGGGCCTAAGTTGAGTTCGCCAGCAATGGAGCGACCGCAAATTATTTCGGCTGCAATGACAGGAATGAGCAGCTCGATGATCATGGATATAGAAGAATGGTGTTTTCAGGCCTTATTGATGGAATGCAGTCGAGATTTTATCTGCTCCTCAAGTCACAGATGTTAACAGGAAATCAGGTACCAATAATCCGGAAGTCAGACCAAAAAAAGTTTGATGTAAGCCCCTTCCCTTACTGATGGTCGGCCCTGGAAGGCATCGAGGTGGCAGACGATGGAATGAAGGCTACCGATAGCCTGATCTGGTCGCTTAGGGATTCGCCGCAGAGGATGGCTGGCTCGAATCCACTCCTCCATCGGGGGGTAGGAGTACAGACCGCCGCTGTACTTTTGTAGGCCTTGAATCAGGACTGGGGCTTTTCCCCTATCTCGAGCATTTGGGACGGGTATTCTGAGAACGCATTGGTTGGCGGTGTCGTTCCTTGTTCGCTGACTTTGGTGCGCCTTGGCTTCTGTCGTGCCCACAACAAAGCCCGGAGCGTCGGCCCCGGGCTTTGTCTGGTCAGCTGTGTTGCCGATGAAGGATCGCAGCTGCTCAAGCGGACGTTGCGTCCGTTCTGTGTCTTCAATTGTGTGGCGGAGCTGCCTGGCGATGGCACCTGGGGCCATGGCTCTAGCGGGGCCTCCCGATGGATCCGGGGCACCTGAGACGGTGCAATGGACGGCGTCGATATCGAACGCCAGGGAAACCAGTGATCCCTGAAGATTGTTGGAGCAGGGTCCGAACGTCAGTTCGCTCCTGGTGGCTGCTCAGGGGGGGTGTCGTCCATGTCCTGGAACCTCCGAATCCCGATGTGCACACAATCGGACGGATGTCCTGTCCATGCAAGGGAAAGCGCTCCGGGCGCAATGGGTCTTCATCTCATGACAAAGGTCTTCACCTGCCGCCGGCCCTGGCGTCGCGCAGCATCATCGCCATCCGCTGCAGCAGCTTCCAGCCGATCACGCCGTTGGCCTCCACGAGCGGCCTGAAGTCCCAGTAGGTGAGCCCCCAGCAGTCGAGGCGGCTGGCGGCGGTGATGGTCGCCATGCGTGGACCCTCGTCGATCAGGGCGATCTCGCCGAAATAATCCCCCTGCCGCAGGATCGAATGGGGTTTGCCCTGAATCGTGACGCTGGCCTCGCCCGCTTCGATCACGTAGAAGGCCGCGCCGCCCGAGCCCTCCTGGATGATCGTTTCGCCGGCCTCGAAATCCCGTTCCTTGAACAGCAGGGCGATCTGCGCGAGCTCGTCGCGGTCGAGGTCGTGGAACAGGGGGACGCGCTCGAGCACATCGATCGGGGCACCGCGCATTCAGGCTCCGGCTGTGGTGATTGCCCGGCACTGAAGCAGATGGAGCGTGCCGCCCTCGAAAGCCCACTCCAGATCGCGTCCGGGCCCGAACACCTGCTCGCAGCGGCCGGCCAGCTGGTTCAGGGCCTCCAGCTGACGCTCGTCGAGGCAGAAGCGCTCCACCAGCTCGGCAGGAAGCTCCTCCTCCACGGTGCCGCCGCCGGCGACGGGACGGATCGCCACCGTCTTGTACCCCGCCTGGCGCTCGCGCACCTGGCCCTGGCGGCTCAGGCAGACGTGGTCGGGGATCACCAGGCCGGCCACCACCGCTTCCCCCAGACCCCAGCTCGCCTCGATCACCCGTACATCGGCGCCGTTGATGGGATTGCGCGTGAACAGCACGCCGGCCGTGTCGGGGGCCAGCAGCTTCTGCACCACCACCCCCACGCTCGGGCGGGAGAACAGCCCCACCTTCTTGCGGTAGGTGATGGCGGCGTCGGAATTCGCCGACCACCAGATCTCGCGCAGGGCCTCCGCCAGCTCGCCCACGGAGGGCACATTGAGGAGGGTCTGGTGCTGACCGGCAAAACTGGCGGCGGCTCCGTCCTCATCGATGGCGGAAGAGCGCACCGCCAGCGGACCGGCCAACGGTGCCACCTCCCGCACCAGCTCGGCGATGGCGGCGTCATCGGCGGCGGCCACCGCCTCCACGAACGTTCCGGAGAGGGCGAATCCCGGCGGCACCGGCAGGCCATCGCGCAGGGCCTGGCCCAGGCTCACGGCCTTGGCGCCGAAGGCCGCCAGGTCGCTGGCCTGCTCGAGCGCGACGACCCCGTTCACGGCAGCACTGTGACCTCGCCGGCCGTGCCGTCGACCCGGACCCGCTGGCCGTCGATGAGGCGCCGGCTGGCTTCGCGGGTTCCCACCACACCAGGGATTCCGTACTCCCGCGCCACGATCGCCGAGTGGGACAGCAGGCCGCCCCTGTCGGTGACGATCCCGCCGAGCAGGGGCAGCAGGATGTTGAAAGCCTCCGTGGTGGATTGGGTCACGAGCACGTCGCCCTTCTGGATGCGATCGAACTCCGAGGGGTGCGAGACCCGCCGGACCGGGCCCTCGTAGACCCCGGGACTGGCGGCCAGGCCCCGCAGCATCTGCTGCTCGTGTTTGGCCTCGGAACTCCCGAACAGGGCCTGCAGCGCCAGGCCGCTGGCCTGCATCATCCGCGCGGCGGCGGGCGGCAGGCTGGAGGGATCCGGCGGGGGCGGGGGAGTGGGTCCCAGGCTGGGGGGAGCCTCGTGCGCATCGTGGGCTCCGCGGTAGGCGGCGCGCTCCGCCAGCTCATCGGCCGACGGAGCGCCATCAGCCGAGGGCGTGGCGGCTCCCAGCAGGGCGAGCATCTCCGTGAAGCCGGCATCGACGATGTGGAGCGGATCGTGCAGCAGCCCCCGCTCCGCCAGGCGGCGTCCGGCCGCCAGGGCGGCCCGGCGCATCAGTCCCGACGCCCAGATGTCGCTGAACACGCCCCGTTCATCACGGATCGGGTACATGAGCCGGGCTTCGGCCAGCAGCTCATCGAAGGCGTCTCGCTGGGCTTCAGGCACCCAGGCACGCACTTCGGCGCTGCGATCGCTGCCGCCAGGCGTGGCAGCGTCGGTCGTCAGGGCGGCGCGGATGGCCCGCAGCAGCACGTCGGGCAACTCCAGGGCACAGGGGTTGGTGATGTCGAAGCCATCGAGCAGGCGATAGCCCACCAGATCGAGATAAGCGCCCATCGCCCGGCCCGTGCGTCCAGCGCGCGTCCGCAGGGCCGACAAGGCGGCGCCGGGATCGTCCGTGGTCATGAGGATGTCGCGGGCCGGAGGATCCTGTTGCAGCGCGGCGATCAGCTCGGCCAGCTCCTGGGACGCTCCGGCCGATACCGGCGAGGTGCCGCGCATCAGGCCCAGCAGCTCGGCCGCGGGCAGCCCGGTCCAGGCTGCGGCGTGGGCCAGGAAGTCGCCGATGGACACGATGGCGGCCGCTGTGTAGCGCATGTGCTGAGCCAGCATTGCGGCGTGGTGGTCGCGGCAGCGCTGCAGGTAACCGGCCAGGTCGTCGTCGCTGAGGGCATCCGGCTCCACCGCCTGGATCTGCCGGTGCGCCGCGATCGCCGCGGGCTTCACGGTGTCGTTCCACTCCTGCAGCTGCTGCCGCCAGAACTTCTGGGCGAACACCTCCTCGGCGCGCCGGAAGCGCTCCGGCAGCTCGGCGTCGGCCAGGGGGGTCACCCGCCGGTAGGCGAAGCCATGGATGTAAGCCATCTCCAGGGCCTCGAACAGCAGGCCGTAGGCACGAGCGAAGTCGGCGGTGCCGCGTCGGAACGCGGCCGGGTGGATCTCCCGCCAGTAGCGGCTCACCGGGCGGGGGAAGTGCACGGGATCGAGCTCCCAGAACCCGTCTCCAGGAGGCGTGAAGACGAGCTCACTGGAGGGTGCTGGAGACATCGGCGAACCCGGTGGATCGAGCGAACACTGCAGTCTCACTCAGTCGTGAGCCCCTTCATGCCGGTGGCGCTACCAGGAGCCACGGTGGCGGCTCGCTGGCCCTCGCCCTGCTGATGCTGGGCTGGGCGGCCCGCTCGGTGGGCTAGCAGCAGAATCAAGGTCATGGAACTCCACGCCGATCTCGCCCAGCGGGTGGTCCTCGACACCACGGTTCTGCCCTGGAGCCCCTCGCCGATGGCCGGTGTGGAGCGGCGGATGCTGGATCGCCGCGGCGGGGAAGTGGCCCGCGCTACCTCGATCGTGCGTTACGTGCCAGGCAGCCACTTCGAGCGCCACAGCCATGGGGGCGGCGAGGAGATCCTGGTGCTGGAGGGCACGTTCTCCGACGAGCAGGGGGACTACCCAGAAGGCACCTACCTGCGCAACCCGGCCGGCTCCGCCCATGCGCCCTTCAGTGAGCAGGGCTGCACTCTTCTGGTGAAACTGCATCAGATGCACCCGCTCGATCAGCAGACCGTGGTGATCGACACCCGCAGCAGCGACTGGTTGCCTGGCCTGGTGGCTGGCTTGCAGGTGCTGCCGCTGCACGCCTTCGGCTCCGAGCATGTGGCCCTGGTGCGCTGGGCGCCGGGTACGCGCTTCCAGCTCCATGGGCACCCTGGCGGCGAAGAAATCTTTGTGCTGGATGGAGTCTTTCAGGACGAGCAGGGCAACTATCCCGCCGGCAGCTGGCTGCGCAATCCCCACGCCAGCTCGCACCGGCCCTGGAGTGAGGCGGGTTGCACCATCTGGGTCAAGACCGGGCATCTGCTCACCCATTGAGCAGGGTGGATGGGCCATACGGATTTCCCCACCCAGAACCGGGTCAATGCTGACCCATGCCTGATCCGAGCAGGCGGTAATCCATCACTGGCAGATTCGGCGTATCGCTATTCGATTCCATGAGATTAATTCGACTAGAATTGTGGTCAGGAAGGGAAGACTGATCAAGATTAATTCGATGCGTTTGATGAAAAATCCACAAAATCTGCAGTCGAACGCCATGGATCGTGAGGCCATGGATGCTCCCCTCAGTTCCCTTCGCCACAGCCCATCACATTTGCCAGGGTGAATGCCATGACAGCTCCATCAGAACTTGCCAAGGTCAAGACTTATGCAGAATCAGAGGGAGGCATGTGGGAGTCCGAAGGCTCCAGGCTGCTCGATCCCGCTGTCGTTGAACCGAGGATGTACCGTGCCAGCCCAGATAGCGAAAGCGGGTGGGGCTTTCACCGTCGTGCAGAGCTCCTGAACGGGCGGCTCGCCATGCTTGGTTTCGTGATCGGGGTGTTGGTCGAGGCTTTCTTTGGCCAGGGGATTCTCCACCAGATTGGCCTCGGTGCCCTGCTGAATTAGGCCAGCAAATTTCTGCGAGTTTGTTGCTCATAGCGAAGGCCAGATCTGGCTGGCGGGTGTGGCATGAAGCTGCACCTATTTCTGCACATGCTCTGACCGTTGCCGCCAAGAAAACCAGGCCAGCACAGTCATTCCCTCTCTATGGCTCCATTGCTTTCCCTCTGGCATCACGGAAGGACAGCACCGTGATCTTTCTGGGGTCAAAGTGTCTACGCTGGCTTCAGCCAACGATTCACCACCATGGCTCTTCGGATGCGCTGGCACCTGCACACCGTGCTCACGGGCATGCTCTCCATGCTCCTGCCATGGGGAGTGGCGCCACCCGCCTCACGCGCCAGTGACCTTGGATCCAGATCGGCCCTCGCCATGGGGAACCCCGCGGCCATGGACGATGCTGCGGCACGATGCAGAGCCATGATCCAGGTCTCGGATTGGCAGGGTGCAGTGGAGGCTTGCAGCCAGGCCATTGAGAGGAATCCGAAGCTGGCCACCGCCTGGATCGACCGTTGCCAGGCCCAGCTTGAACTGACCCGGTTGAGCGGAGCACTGGCCGATTGCAAGCAAGCCATCCGGCTGGAGCCTGACAATTCAGAAGCCTATCTTCGCCTTGCCGACGTGAAGGCGGCCGTCACCCCTGTGAACTATCCCAGCGTGCTGGAGGACTACGGCAAAGCCATCGCGCTTGATCCCAAGAATGCAACGGCCTACAACAATCGTGGGGTGACACGGAACTCCCTGAAGGATTACAAGGGAGCTCTGGCTGATTACGACAAAGCAATTGAGCTGAACCCCGACGATGCTCTGTACTACTTCAATCGCGGCGAGACACTCTTTCTCAAAGGGCAGCGCGAGCTGGGATGTACCAGCTTTCGCCAGGGCCATGAGCTGAATCCGGATTTCAGCTTGACTGCGCCGGATTTCGACACCGCCTACCTTCAATCCTGCAACAAAATCAAGGGGACCATCCAAGCCCCCTGAACCGAGCCGGGCCGTCGGTCTGTGGGCGATACTCCAGCACACCACAGTCAGCCGGGCCATGGCTCCTAGGCTCAGGCCGATGTGAAGACCTGATCGGGGGTCGTGATGAGGGCTCGAGACGTCCGATTCAGAGGTGGTGCTGAATCGTTTGGTGTTGCCTCCCTTGGTGCTGCCATCCTTGCCATGGCCATGGTTGATACGGCCGTGATGGCTGCTCCCTGCCTGTCTCGGGTGAAGGGGCCCACAGCCGGATCCTATGGGTTCGACTGGCTTCAGCCCAGCTCAGCCGCCTGCACCCGACTTCAGCCGGACGACATCCGTCAGTTTCGCACCTGTACCCATCAGACCAACGGCACCTTCGGTCTCAAGGATCCGGCATTTCCCTGCAGGAGATCCGAGCACAGTGAAGTTCTCATCTACGTCGACAAAGCCACCTGTGAGCGTAATCTCGAAGTGATGCAGTCAAATGGTCCTTGAAGATCCAGCGCGCGCTCAGAGTCGCTTCAACAGGGCACCGATGGAGATGTAGTGAAAGGGATAGCGCTCGGGAGTTGCGATCAGGCGCTGCTGGATCCGTTCGTAGATCCACTCGAGGATGTCCGCCTGGGGCAGAGTCTCGGGAAGAGCAGCGGCCAGGATGGCCTCAGTGAAGGCCCGCATGAAGCCGGTGTATTGCCTGGCCCACGCGTTCACGTCGCCGTCGAGTTGCCGTTGCTGGTTGAACGGAACCTCAACCTCCCGGACCTCAGCTTGAAGCACCTCGAAGCAGGCCCCATGCTCAGCCCCAGGCTGCACAGGCGCCAACAGCTCCTCAAGGCTGCGAAAGTAGATCGGAAAGAGGAGCTGCTCGTAGACCACCTGCGGGAGTCGTCCCTGCTCAACGGCATCGAGCAGGGCATCACTGAGCACGTCATAGATCCCATGGCTGGTGGAAAGTTCCCCACGGCGACCAAAGACCTGCACAAGCAACTGCCCACCGCTCACCAATTCGGCCGCACGTGCGGCGTAGAAGGCCTTGAGGTCTGAGGCGGCCTGGGTGCGGAAGGGAATCAGGTCCTGATCCGTCACGTGCACACCAGGCCGAGGAGCATGGGGTCCTGGTGCCATCGGCAGGATGAACCTGGGAAGTTCGGCCTTTGGCTTCTCGTTCAGAAATCCGATGGCATTGAACGTGGTGGCGAGCTGAAGCGAGCCGGCCGGCACCAGACGGCCAAAGGCCGTACCGGCCACGGCACAGGCATAGATCTCTTCAGCCGCGAGATCAAGCTGACCCTGGGGGAAGAGATTAAGAAACAGCCTGTTGAAATCATTGCTGGGGAGATCATCGAATCCCACCTGAATGGGCAGGGAAGACACCCTCCGCAGAGCCCTGATCAAGCGTTTGATGGCATACACGGCGTTGGCTCCTTCGGAGCTGCCGATGTCAAGGAAGCGGTAACAACCCTGCTCCTGGGATGGAACTGGTACATGCTCGATCGAAGCCTCCAGCCAGGGCAGAAAGGGCTCCATCGCTGCGCGTTGGGCCTGGGAGTTGGCGTCGTAGTAGCCCCCTCCCTTCATCCCTGTGGTGGTTGGCATGGCGGTCTCCAGAATGTCTTGGTGGCTGCGAAGCCTCCAGGTTCCACGGAGGTCACGATCGGCCGGGTCGGGCGTCAAGACCCTGTGCCCCGGAACAACCGCCATGGGTCTTCACCTTGTGCTGCATCGCTTCGGTGTATTGCATCGCTTCGGCCTGATGTCGAATCAACCCACGATGGCCGGCCGATCAGGGATCATCATGTGATCTGACCGCTGAAGTCCCCAAGCAGCTTCCGGTTGCCGTTTCCGAGCCGGGCGCGTTGATGGGGGAGTGTGTTTCATTCACTGCTTTCGTCAGCCCATGAACGTTCTGCTGGTCCTGCTCGTGGGTGTGGTCGCCGGATGGCTGGCGGGTGGGCTGGTCATGCATCTGGTGGCCGGGATCCTCGGTGCCCTCATCGCTGGCCTGGTGCTGGCGGGCCTGGGCCCCTCGCTTGGCGCTCCGCTCCTGGACAGCGTCATCAGGGCGGCGATCGGCGCCGGGCTGGCGGTGCTGGTGTTGCGGCTGATCAAGCGGACCTGAGCGAGATCTGACCTGCTGTGGCAGCTTGGAGTCGGGAGCCCGCCACGGGCTGCCCAGCCGCTGGCTTCACGAGGAGGAGGAGGTGTTCCCCATGCCTGTTCATTCACTGGAACTGCCCGAAGCTCTGAGCCTGCTCGATCTGGAGCGGTTGCCTGAGGATTTCGGCGATCTGTCCCGTCAGGTGGCCTGGCATCAACCGGCTGTCCAGGCCTGGAGTGAGTCTCAGAGCCTGGCCTATCGGGTGGTCTGGGAGGCCGTGGAGGAGAAGATCGAGCACCCAGCTGAGTCCCTCAGCGGTTGAGGCCCTCCATCCGCCAGGTCACGAAGCTGCCCACCGGGCTCCAGAGGAGGAAGGGGATCAGCAGCAGGGCCGCCGGACGCGACAACGGCACCACCACCACCGCCAGAGCCACGCCCCAGGCCCAGCCGGCCAGGCCGATCAGGGTGCCGTTGCGCAGGGTCCGGCTGCGGCAGATCAACCAGGTGTAGCTCTGCACCAGCAGCACCAGCCCCAGGTAACCGCCCATCAGCACCAGGCTCGTGCTGGCCTGCCACGCCAGCAGGGCCGACACGTAAAAGCAGATGTAGATCGCCAGCCAGATCGCCGGGATCCAGCGCTCGAAAGTCAGCCAGCGGGGGCGGCGCAGCTGCAGAAACCAGCGGAAATCCTCCCGGTTGGGATTGAGCAGGACTCCAACCGCCACGATCGCCACCAGGATCACCAGGGCTGCCACCATCGCCGGTCCATGCATGGATCTCCAGGCTGATCGGGCCTGGGGCACCACGACGGCTGTTTCGCCTCTGCCGTCATCAATCCCTACCCCGCAGGTCTTGTCCATCTCCAGCGCCATCACGCTTCAGCGCCTGCTGCGGGAACGCCGTTCCGGCCTCGAGGAGGCCCTGGCTGTCTTCGATGCGTTGTCGCCGGTGGATCCGGCCATGCTCTGGGGCCGCTGGCAGGGCAGCGAGATCCGCACCGGTCATCCGCTGGAGGGCTGGCTGGAGCTGTGTGGCTGGTACGGCAAGGAGTTTCTCGATGCCGAGACCGTGCATCCGCTGCTGATGCGCATCGGCTCGGGCGATCCGTTCCCGATCCGGCCGCTGCCGGGGGCGCTGAATCTGGCCCGCTGCCTCTCCCCCCAGGCGTTCCCCCTGCCTGGCCCGCTGCTGCGCCGGTCACTGCTGCTGCTGCGCACCCGGCAGTCCCAGGCCCGCCTGCGGAGCATGGAGGTGCGCGGCGTGGTCAGCGCCACCATGCTCTACGACCATCTGCCGGTGCATGACGCCTTCCGCCGCGTCGACGAGGACACCGTGCTCGGCCTGATGCAGGCCAAGGGTGACCCCCGCCCCTACCTGTTTCTGCTCGAGCGCCGTCCCTGAGGCCTGGGTTACGTTGACCTTAAGCCGCTGAGATCCTGTGCAGATCACCGTGTGGCAAGCGCTGGCCAGAGGCGCCCGGCTCGAGCGCTCCCAGGCCACCCTGCTGGAGCCCGGCCCGGATGAGGTCCTGCTCGAAGTGCTGCACTGCGGGCTGTGCCACAGCGATCTCTCGATGCTCGACAACTCCTGGGGGATCAGCACGTTTCCGCTCGTCCCCGGCCACGAGGTGGTCGGGCGGGTGGCGGCTGTGGGGGCCGGCGTGGACAGCGGCCTGCTGGGATCGATCCAGGGTCTGGGCTGGATCTCCGGCAGCTGCCGCCACTGCGACTGGTGCCTCGGCGGAAACGCCAACCTCTGTCCCTCGCTCGAGGCTTCGGTGGTGGGTCGCCATGGTGGCTTCGCCAGCCATGTCATGGCCCATCAGGACTGGATCGTGGCCATCCCCGACGGTGTTTCAGCCGCCGATGCCGGACCCCTCTTCTGCGGTGGCATCACGGTCTTCGCTCCGCTCTTCGATGAGGCGGTCTCGCCCACCGCGCGGGTGGCGGTGATCGGCATCGGCGGGCTGGGGCACATGGCCCTTCAGTTCGCCCGCGCCTGGGGCTGTGAGGTCACTGCGGTCACCACCTCCCTGGCCAAGGCGGACGAGGCCCGCCGCCTCGGGGCCCATCGGGTGCTGGCTCTCTCCGAGCTGGCTGCCCATCCAGGTGGCTTCGACCTGGTCATCAACACCAGCAACCACGATCTCGACTGGTCTGCCCTGATCGCCAGCCTGGCTCCCCTGGGCCGGCTGCATCAGCTGGGGGTGCCCCTCAACCCTCTGCAGATCCCGGCGTTCCCTCTGATCGCCGGCCGTCGCAGCGTCACCGGCAGTCCCACGTCCTCACCCGCCTCCCTGCGCCGCATGGTCGAGTTCTGCGCCCGCCACGGCATCGCACCACTGGTGGAGCATCTGCCGATGGCCGAGATCAATACGGCCATCGAGCGGCTGCGCCTGGGCGATGTGCGGTATCGCTTCGTTCTTGATGGGCCCGCCTGATGGCGGCCCCGGCTGAGCTCTGCTGATGCTGGAGGTGGCCCTGGCGATGCTGGAGCGCGACGGCCGCTGGTTGGTGCAGCTGCGTGATGACATCCCCGGCATCGTCTCCCCGGGGACCTGGGGCCTCTTCGGCGGCCACCTCGACCCGGGGGAGAGCCCGGATCAGGCCCTCAGGCGTGAGCTGCAGGAGGAAATCAACTGGTGTTCCGGCGACCTTCCCTTCTGGTTCCGCCACAGCACCTCGCAACGGATCGCCCATTTCTTCCGCTCCAGCCTGCCGCTGCCTCTGGAGAAGCTTCAGTTGCTGGAGGGTCAGGACATGGTCCTGGCTGACCCTGAGGAGCTGGCCACAGGCCAGGTCTGGAGCCCGAAGCTGCAGCAGGCCCGGCCCCTCGCCCCCTCCCTTCAGCTGGCGCTGGAGGCCCTGCGCCGGACCCCATGACCGCGGCTGATCCTTACCTCGAGCTGCAGGCCGTGGAGGCCTACCTGGGGACCCGCCGGGTGTTCGACAACCTCAGCCTGCGCCTGCACCGGGGGGAGAACAGCGTCATCCTGGGGCCGAACGGGGCCGGCAAGAGTGCCCTGATCAAGCTGCTCAGCCGTGAGATCTACCCCGTGGTCAAGCCGGGGTCACACCTGCGCCTGTTCGGCCAAGAAACGGTCAACCTCTGGGATCTGCGGGCCCGGATCGGGCTGGTGTCCCGCGACCTCCAGGCTGGCTATGTCGGCGCGGTTCCCGCCCGTGATGTGGTGCTCTCGGGCTTCTTCGGTTCGGTGGGGATCGGCCCCAGCCAGCATCCCGCCCCGGAACAGCGCCAGCGGGTGAGGGACCTGATGGTCCGGTTGAGGCTGGAGGATCTGGCCGATCGCCCCTACCGCCAGCTCTCCGATGGCCAGCGCATGCGCCTGTTGCTGGCCCGCGCTCTGGTGCACGATCCCCAGGTGCTGGTGCTGGATGAACCCACCACCGGCCTTGACCTGCGCGCCAAGCACCAGCTGCTGCAGGTCCTGCGCGGCCTGGCGCAGGCCGGCACCACCCTGCTGCTGGTCACGCACCAGATCGAGGCGATCATCCCCGAGATCAGCCGTTGTCTGCTGCTGCGCCAGGGGGCCCTGGTGGCCGATGGTCCGGTGCCTGAGCTGCTGGCCGATGGACCCCTCAGCGATCTGTTCGGCACTCCCCTGCAGGTGTTCAGCGCAGGCGGATTCCGCCAGGTACTGCCGGCCCCCTCCCCGTGAGCGGGGGCTCACCAGGGCTCACGGGTCCTGGCGTTCCCCATGAGGCTGGGGCAAACTCACACCAGGCAGGGCATGGGGATGTCATCGACCAAGCACCACTGCGGGCCGCGCTGGCTTCGGCTTCTGGCCTGGGCTCCCCTGCTGGGTCTTCCCCTCTGTGGCACCGCTCTGGCGATGTCCTCGCCCTGGTGGGAGAACTACGAGGTGCGTGAAACCTTTCTCTGCAACGGCATCAACCAGGTGGTGGTGGAGCGCAACGAGGCCCAGGCCTCGCTGCTGGCCGGCCGCACCCGCACCACCCTCTTCCGGGAAGACTCTCCGCTGCCGGGCCTGCGCTACGGCACCGATCGTCTGCGCCTGATCCTGCGCGGGGATGAACTCACCCTGGAGCGGCTGCCGCAGCGGATGCTCTGCCTGCGCACGGATCAGGTCTGATGGCATGAACCCCCTCCCCGATCGAACCGTGCTGCTGCTGATGGCCCTCACCCTCGGAGCGGTGGCGGCCCTGGTGTTCTGGAGTGTCCGGCTCCAGCCGGCCCGGGAGACCCCGCTGCTCTGGAAGGACCCCCCCGGCCGCAGCAGCCCGGCCGCCCCGGCGGCCCAGCCGAAAGGCACCCTGCTCTGAATCCCTTGGCATCCCCCGACGACGGCCCGGAGGGCAAGCGACAACTCCACCCCCTGCCCAAGGGGCTGGTCGAGCTCTACGGCCTGCTGGCGGTGCTGTTCGTGCTTGTGCCGGAGTGGATGGCCGGCGGCGCCATGCGCTCGATTCCCGGAGTGCACCAGGGCAACCCCCTGCCGGTCACGGCCAGTGCCTGGCGCCGTCTGCCGGAACTGCGCCTGGCGGCCCTGAACCTGGCCCAGCTGCGGCAGCTGGCGCGCCGCCTGCGCCTCTGGGGCTACGCCAGCCAGAGCCGGGAGCAGCTCACCAGGCGGATTCTCAGGCGGCTGAAACGGGTGCGAGCCTGGGAGTCGTTGCTGCCGCGGGGGCTGTGATAGCTTCCATTTCGCCGGGGCGTAGCGCAGCTTGGTAGCGCACCACTTTGGGGTAGTGGGGGTCGTGGGTTCAAATCCCGCCGCTCCGATTCTTCAGCCGTTGATCCTGTCCTGACCGGCTTCCCCAGCCGGTTTTTTCATGCCCTCAGCCGCCAGCAGGGACTGCAGCGACCAGCGGCTGCTGTCCTGGCTCAGCCGGCCTCCAAGCTCGAGCCAGTGTTGCCAGCCTTCGCTCCGCTGCCGCTCGATCCAGTGGTTGAGCTGGGGGAAGGATGGGCTGGGGGAGGAGCCGAGCACGTCCTCGAGCACCTCCGCCAGCACCTGCAGGTCGTGGAGATCCCCGAGGATGTCCTGGGCCTTCCTGAGGTCGGTGAGCCAGCGGCTGAGAGCAGGATCGAGATACGGCTCCAGGTTCTCGAGGCCGTAGCGCACCCCCTTGATCCGCTTGCGCAGCCCATGCAGTGCCGGATCGCCGGGGTCGTCGCTGAACCAGCCCGGTTCGAGAAACAGCCCCGCCGCGGCCTGGGAACACCACTCTCCCAGCCAGGGCTCCAGGGGCAAGGCTCCCAGTGTGGTGAATTGGGGGTGATCCTGCCAGCGATGCAGGCGTTCCAGCAGTTTCAGGTAGCGGTGGCCGCGCAGGGCTTCCGTCAGTCCTTCGAACGCCCGGCGCCGATCGCGGCTCAGCTGCTTCATGGCGGGCCGCAGCGCCTTCGATTCACAGTCGGGCAGCGCAGGCAGCAATCTGGTGTCCAGGCGCTCGCGCAGCACATCGAGATCACGGCAGAGCCCGGTGCGCCGGGCCACCCGGGCGATGCGACGCTCGCTGATGCCATCGGGCAGGGTGAGGGCCGGCTGGAACTGCACCAGGGCGGTGCGCAACCGCCGCAGGCTCACCCGCAGCTGATGCAGGGGCTCGGGATCGGTATCGGCCAGCACCTCGGGCTGCAGACGGCCCAGCCGCCTGGTCTGCTTCTGGATCAGCTGGGCAGCGTGGACCCCGTTGCTGATGGCGTCAGGGTTCGGCTGCGGGGGTGCGCCGGACTGATCGAGACCGTGGTCCCTGGGTGGTTCCATGCTCGCGGCTGGCAATGACTCCATTCTCAGGCTGAGTCCTGCCCCGGGCCGAGGCTCAGCGGGGCAGCGGCCGCTTCAGCTGCTGAAAGCTGCGGCCCAGGGCCTGGCTGACCGTGAGGCCCACCGGCAGATCACCGGAGAAGGAACTGCCCAGCACGTGGCGGTAGAGCTTGGTTTCCACCAGCCGGTAGGTGCTCTCAGGCAGGGGGATGGCGCCAGCTGTCTCGACGATCCGGGGGGCCTGGCGCACGAAGGCCGTGACGAACCGCTGCAGCTCAGGGCGCTCCAGCAGCTGTGCATTGTTGATGTACAGGAACAGAGGACGGGAGAAGGGGAGGTAGCGCTCCTTCTGCACGGCTTCGAGCGAAGGATGCACAGCTCCCTTCGGCCCCTCCACCGCCAGGGCCCTCAGGCGGTTGCGATTGGCGGCGTAGTAGCTGTAGCCGAAATATCCGAGCGACTGCAGGTCACTGGCCACACAGTTCACCAGAACGTTGTCATCTTCACTGCTGCTGTAATCACTGCGGGAGTTGGCGGCATTGCCGTTCACGGCTTTGTTGAAATAGTCGAAGGTGCCTGAATCCTTGTCGGGCCCGCAGAGCGTGATCGGCCGCGCCGGCCAGGCGCTGTTCCCCTGATTCCAGCGCTTGATGCGGCCCTGGGCCCCGCGGTTCCAGAGACGCCCCAACTCCTCCGTGCTGATCGTCCTGGCCCAGCTGTTGCGGGGGTTGACCGCCACGGTCAGGGCATCGAAGGCGATCGGCAGTTCGATGAAGCGAATGCCCCTGGCTGCACAGGCCTTCAGTTCCTGGCTGTTGATCGGCCTGGAGGCGTTGCTGATCGCCACTGCCCCGGAGCAGAACGCGCGGAACCTCCGGAGGTGCCCGTTTCCCTGAGCTCGAAGCGCACCTCGCGTCCGGGGGGGCTCTGGCGGAAGCGGCGGATGGCTTCGGAGGTGATCGGGAACACCGTGCTTGATCCGCTGATGCGGATCACCCCCTTGCTGCTCTGCCCCAGGGCTGGGCCGGACAGGCCGAGCGGCGGGAGCGAAGCCAGAGCGGCCAGAAGACAGATCCACAGCCCACGAGGCAAACGAAGCAACGTCACAGCCGTGCCCATGGAATGGATGTCCTGCCAATCCACTCTGGGGGCTGTGGGACAGCTTCTCCGTTAATGAGGGGTTAGGGCTGGGTTGTGATTGCCGCAACCCCATAGGCTCGGCTCAGGGTGTGCGGACGGTCAAGGCGGATGAATCCTGGCTGGAGTGACATGCCCGCCTTTGATGACCGGCTCGGTGATCAACCGCCGGAGCACTGGGCTGAGCTGGTGCGCCAGCGGCGCTGCTGGTTCTGGACTGAGGGGTATCCGCTGGTGCGGATGCTGCAGCGCTTCCTGCTCGAGGCGCCGGAACTGGCCGAGCGTCTTGGCTACGCCGACACCGAAGGCCTGCTTCAGGAGGGTTATGGCCTTGATCTGGTGCTGGGTGAACGCATCAGCCAGCGGCTGCTTGAGGATCCCAGTACGGCCTCCGTCCGGCTCTGTCGCTCCTGCGGTGACGTGTTCAGCGCGCGTCGCCGCGATGCCCGTTACTGCTCCAGCACCTGCCGCTCCCGGGCGAGCCGGCAGCGCCGGCGTCAGGATCAGCGACCCTGACGCACTCAGCCTGCCCAGCTTTTGAGGGACCAGAGCAGCTCGCCGGCGTCCCAGCCCAGATCATCGAAGAGAGCAACGGCCCTGGCATCCTCACTGTCCAGCAGCAGCTGGGCGAAACCCTTCACCAGTTCCGCTGCCGTGAAACTGAATCCCGCATCGCCGGCCACCACCGCCAGTTCCTCGGCTTTGAGGGCCCGTTTGACCTTGTGCTGAAGATCTTCGTCAGCTTTCAGGCGCTCGATGAACTGTTCAACGGATGGAATCATCGGCGGTGAGCAATCAAGCTGAGCCGTCAGCCTCAGGCAGCGCCATTGATCTGTCAATCCAACTCAGACCCAGCCCGGCCCAGACAAGACAGGACGAGCTGGGCTGATCAGCGTCCAGTGATCGTCCAGTCCTGAAACCAGCCTCGGCGCCACAGCCAGACACACTGCATCAGTGCCAGCAGCCCCATCAGCACCAGAACCATGAAGTAGCCATAGCTGAGCCTGAGCTCAGGCATGTTGACGAAATTCATGCCCTAGATGCCGGCGATGAAGGTGAGCGGGGCAAGGATCGTCGACACGATCGTGAGCGTCTTCATCACCTGGTTCATCCGGTTGCTGATGCCTTGCAGGGCCGCCTCCTCCAGCTGCTCCAGCAGCTTCGCCAGTTGTTCCAGCAATGGAAAGAGGCCGTCTCACCGATCGCATCGACCCCGGGGCGCAGGGTGCCCGGATCGAAGCGTGTCATCCACGCGTTGTGGCGATCCGTGCTCCGCCGGGGGTGGGGATGGTGCGCTGGAGCAGGTGCTCCAGCAGCAGGCCCGTCGCCAGCAGGCTTCCCTGCAGCAGCAGGCAGCAGCCGATCTGTGCGCGGCGTTCCCAGAGCAGACCCGGCATGGCCTCAGCGGAAGGAGTCCAGCAGTTGAGACGAGATGCCTTCGCCGTGCTGCTATCCGGGCGACATCGTGGGGCATGGGGGAGCACCGGAGCCCCTGGCCAGGGCCGCGGCTTCGAGATGGCCGCTGATCCGGCCCAGGTGCTGGCTCACCCGCCGCAGCCAGCGGATCGCCTCCAGCCGCTGACTCGCCAGCTCCACCTCGACGCCCCCGCTGGCCACCTCCGCCAACACCTCCTGCCTGAAGGGCTTCACCCGCCGGTGCAGGCTGCGGCCGGTGGCCTGACTCCGCCGTGCCACCTCTCCCCACTGCTGCGACTCCACGAGGGGCTCCAGCTGCTCCAGCGCCGTCAGCAGGTCCTGGCGTTCCCGTTGCAGGGAGCTGCTCTGGCGCACGGTGCTGGCCCGCTCCGGTTCTTCCTCACAGCGTTCATGCAGGCGCTGCAGATGGTCGAGGCTGTGCAGAAGGTGCAGCAGCCGCTGGGCTTCGGGTTCATCCAGATGGCGCAGATGGATCTGATCGAGGTACTGCTCGATCCGGGCCAGGTCGGCCTCCAGGTCGTCGAGGCTCATCGCCCGGCGCTGGCCGTTGCCGGCGGCGGCGCCCAGGGCCTGGTGCAGATGACGCATCAGCTGCAGCAGCCCCCGTTGCTGAGCGGTCTGAGCGAGGTCCAGGGCCCGCACGGTGTCTGCACTGGGAGCCTCATCGAGATCATCGGCCGCCCGCCCGTCCGGAGAGGGCAGCAGCGCCTGGATCAAGTGGGCGAATGACCGGGTGAAGGGCAGCAGCAGGGCTACTCCCAGAAGGTTGAATCCCGTGTGGAAGGCGGTGAGTGCGAATTCGGGATCCGCTGCGATCGGCCCCGCCAGCCAGCGCTGGCCCAGGCCCAGATACAGCGGCAGCAGCAGGAAGGCCATCACCGCCGTGGCCAGGTTGAAGATCAGGTGAGCGGCGGCCGTGCGCCGGGCACTGAGGCTGGCGCCAAGGGCCGCGATCTGGGCGGTGATCGTGGTGCCCACGTCCATACCGATCACCAGCGCTCCGGCCTGGCCCAGATCGATCGCTCCGGCCGTGAGCGCCGTCAGTGCCGTGGCCACCCCCGCCCCCGACGACTGGGTGATCACGGTGGTCAGCAGGCCCAGCAGCACCAGCTGAAAGCGACCGGTCACGCTGGCTCCATCGAAGCGCTCGGGTTGCAGCAGCGCACCATGGCCGGCCATGGCCTGCTGCAGGGTGTCGATCCCCAGGAAGAGCACCCCGAAGCCTGCCAGGGCGAAACCGATCTGGGCCAGCCGTCCCCGGCCCAGCAGCCGCAGGCAGGCGCCGAGGGCGACCAGGGGCGGCATCAGCCCGGCCAGGTCGAGCTTCAGGCCCAGCAGGGCCACCAGCCAGCCCAGGCCGGTGCTGCCCACGTTCGCTCCGAAGATGATGCCCAGGGAGCTGGGAAAGCTGATCAGCCCGGCCTGAACGAATCCCACCGTGGCCACGGTGGTGGCCGACGACGACTGCAGCGCCGCGGTGGTGGCGGCGCCGATCAGGGCACCGGACCAGGGGGTGCGTGTGAAGCGCAGGAGCCACGCCCGCAGGCGGCTGCCGGCCAGGGCACGCAGGGCCTCGCTCATCACGGTCATGCCCATCAGGAACAGACCGAGCCCCCCGAGGGCCCCGATGGCGGCACTGCCACCCATGCTCAGGCCAGCCTGGTGAGCGCTCCGTACCCCGCCAGCCAGCGGTTCACCCGAGGCCGGATCGAGGGCGGCACCTCCTGCAGCAGCTGGTCGAGCTCCAGGGCCCCCAGACGGCGGAGATCACGCACGTTCACCCTCCAGAGGGCCTCCGCTTCACGGATCAGACGGGCCCAGGTCCGCGCCTTCTGCCAGCGCCGCAACTGCTGCTGCTGGCGGCGTCTCTCCAGCGGGGCCGGTCCCGCCCGCTGCTCCATCGCCATGGCTGCCCTCACGACTCGTTCTGATGCCCACAGCTTGCGCTCGCTCGCTGCACTTGACAGCCCTTGGCATGGATGGAGTCGTGATCGGAAGCAATCGGGCTGCTGGCTTCAGGCGGCGTGCCGCCCGGCGGCATCCGGCTCCACCGGACTGACGGGGAAATCGAGCTCCCGGGCCTCCCGCTCGCTCAGGCGCCGGCTCCAGGCCCTGGCCACGGGTTCGTTCCAGCGGAATCCCGCCTCCCGTGCCCGATGGCGCTGGTCGTAGGGCAGCTCGGCCCGGTAGAGCCGCCGTGGCTCCAGGCCAGCCAGCAACAGGGATTCCAGGGCGTCGCAGCGCTCGAAGACCTGGGCCAGATAGATGCAGTCGGTGAGGGCCCTGTGGGCGGCCCAGACCGGGATGCCATAGGCGAGGGCCAGATCCCGCACCGAAGGGCTGGCCTTCAGGCGGCGCTCGCTCGGCCAGCGCAGGTCATCCATGCTGCACAGCCAGGGCTTGTCGATCGCCGGCAGGGGCCCCCGGCCGAACCAGGCGCGGTCGAAGGCGGCGTTGTGGGCCACGATCACATCGGCGCTGGCCACCAGCTCCTGGAAATAGAGCAACCCTGCCTGCCAGGGCTGATCCAGCCGACTCACGGCGGCATCAATGCCGTTGATGCCCTCGGCCGCGTTGCTCTGGCAAGGCAGCAGCAGCGACAGCTGGCTGAGCACGGCGCGGCTGGACACATGAAACAGCACCGCTCCCACTTCGATGCAGTGGTCGTGCTCCGGGTCCAGGCCGGTGGTCTCGGTGTCGAGGATCAGCAACTGCTGAGGACAGATCGGCCCAGAGCCGGTGGCCCTGGCCGGCGGCGTCTGCACGGCAGCGGTGGGGGAGGCGGCCGCCGGCTCAGCCCGGATCGGTTCGGCCGGCCCCGGTTCAGCCGCCTCGGGCACAAGGCTGAGCAGGCTGGTCTGCTGCCAGCGGCTGGCCTGCTGGCCTGCTGGATCCAGGGGCTGAGGGGATCCCGACGGTGCTGCCATGGCCGGCTCCCCCCAGCGTGGTTGCCGTCCATGATCCCAGCTGCGGGGCGCGGATGGGGGCGGTGGGGGCGGCCCGTCAGCCTGGTCCGCTGCCGCTGCCACGCTGCCTAGGGTGACTTCCACTGTGTTCGAGACACCCGTGGGCAAGGCCATCCAGGTCGGTGACAGGGCTCCCCTGATCGTCCTGAAGGATCAGAACGGCACCGAGCGCCGCAGCGATCAGCTCGAAGGGCGTCCGCTGGTGCTCTTCTTCTATCCCAAGGACGACACCCCCGGCTGCACGATGGAGGCCTGCGCCTTCCGCGACAGTCACGCCGAATTGCAGGCCCTCGGCGCCGAGGTCTGGGGCGTGAGCGGCGATGACGGCGCCAGCCATGGGCGCTTCTCCCAGCGACATCAGCTCCCCTATCCCCTGCTGGTGGATCAGGGCAACAGCCTGCGCCAGGCCTTCGGCGTGCCTGGCGCCCTGCTCAACCTCCTGCCGGGCCGCGTCACCTATGTGATCGATGGCGAGGGCGTGGTGCGGCACGTGTTCAACAACCTGCTGGACGGGCCGGCCCATGCCCGTGAGGCCATGGCCGCCCTCAGGCGGCTGGTTCCCCAGGCCTGAGCGCGGTGAGTCGCTGGCGTCAGCAGGGAAGTCTCTGGTGTCTGGATTCTCCCGAGGCATCGGGTGTGATCGAGTTCATCGGTGGCAGTTATCTGGCGGCCACCCCCCAGATCAGCTACCGGCGTCTGCTGGAAGCTCTCTGCCGGCGCGGACTCAGCCTGCGGGCCTGGAGCTACGTGCCGGGGTTCGACCATCAGGCCCAGGCCACCGAGGCCTGGCGGGCCTTTCGGGGGGTGCGGCAGGACCCATCGGCGGGAACGCGGGCGTTACCGGTGCTGCGCCTCGGTCACAGCCTGGGCTGCAAGCTGCACCTGCTGGCCCCGGATGGAGGTCGGGGCAGCAGTGCCCTGGCGGCCATGAGCTTCAACAACTTCTCCGCCGACCGCTCGATCCCCCTGCTGGCCGACCTGGCCCCCCGGCTGGGGGTGCGCACGGAGTTCAGCCCGTCTCCGCAGGAAACCCTGCGCCTGGTGGGCCAGCTCTATGGCGTTCCCCGCAACCTGCTGATCCGCTTCGGCAGCGATCCCCTCGACCAGAGCCCCCCGCTGCTGGAGGTGCTGCAGCAGCGCCCCGGGGACGCCAGTTCCCTGCTGCAGCTGGGCGGAGACCACCTCACCCCCGCCAGCGCCGGCCTGCGCCAGAACCTGCTGGGGACCTGGGCCGACGACCCCCTGCGCCAGCGCCAGATCGACCGCCTGGCGGCTGCGATCGACACCTGGTGGCGTCAGGACGGAGCCAGGGGCCCCGCCTGAGGAAGAACGCAACGGTTCCTGCCTGTTGGATTGACATCGCTCTGATGGGCGCACACTGTTTGTGCGATCGGATACTCCATCAGGACAGCTACGTCATGCTCGATGCCTACATCTCCGGCTGGAAACGCGCATTTGATTACAGCGGTCGTTCCAACCGTGGCGACTACTGGTGGTTCTTCCTGGCCAACATCCTCGTGGCCATCGTGCTGGGACTGTTGGCCCAGCTGATCAGCCAGCTGAGCGTCCTCCAGAACCTCTACGCCATTGCCGCGATCGTGCCGGGCCTTCCCCTCTGTGTGCGCCGCCTGCGCGACGCCGGCAAGGCCTGGCCCTGGATCTTCATCTCACTGATCCCCATCATCGGCGCGATCTGGTTGATCGTGTTGCTGGTGATGCCCTCCGTACCTGGCTGAGCCAGGGCAGCCGGGGTCGACTCAGGCCCGCAGCGCATCGAGCACGGACCGGTCCTCCAGGGTGCTGGTGTCACCGCTCACCTCCTCCCCGGCCGCCAGGGCCCGCAGGATGCGGCGCATGATCTTGCCGCTGCGGGTCTTGGGCAGGGCGTCGCTGAAGCGGATCTCATCGGGCCTGGCGATCGGTCCGATCTCGGTGCCCACATGCCGGCGCAGGTCGGCGGCAAGGCCTTCGTCCCCGCTGAGGCCCGCCTGCAGGGTCACGAAGGCCACGATGCCCTCACCCTTGAGGTCGTCGGGGCGCCCCACCACCGCGGCTTCGGCCACGGCCGGATGGCTCACCAGGGCCGACTCGATCTCCATCGAGCCCAGCCGGTGGCCGGAGACGCTGATGACGTCATCGACCCGGCCCATCACCCAGTAGTAGCCGTCCGCATCGCGGCGGGCGCCATCGCCGGCGAAGTAGAGGGGGCGGCCATCGTCGCCGGTGATGTGCTCCCAGTAGCTCTTGCGGAAGCGCTCGGGGTCGCCGTGCACCGTGCGCATCATTCCCGGCCAGGGACGGCGCACCGCCAGATAGCCACCTTCATCCACGCCCACGCTGTGGCCTTCGCTGTCGACCACATCGGCGGCGATGCCGGGCAGCGGCAGGGTCGCCGATCCGGGTTTGGTGGGGGTGGCTCCCGGCAAGGGGCTGATCATCACGCCGCCGGTTTCGGTCTGCCACCAGGTGTCGATCACCGGGCAGCGCTCATGCCCGATCACCTCCCGATACCACATCCAGGCCTCGGGGTTGATCGGCTCGCCCACCGTGCCCAGGATGCGCAGACTGCTCATGTCGTAGCGATCGGGCACCTCGCGGCCGCTCTTCATGAAGGCCCGGATCGCCGTGGGAGCCGTGTAGAAGAGGCTCACCCTGTGCTTCTGGATCACCTCCCAGAACGCCCCCGGTTTCGAGGGCCTTGGGGCCCCCTCGTACATCACCGTGGTGGCGCCATTGGAGAGGGGTCCGTAGACGATGTAGCTGTGGCCGGTGATCCAGCCCACATCGGCGGTGCACCAGTGCACGTCATCGTCGCGGAGGTCGAAGATCCACTGGAAGGTGAGGTGCGCCCAGAGGTTGTAGCCGGCCGTGGTGTGCACGACCCCCTTGGGTTTGCCGGTGGAGCCTGAGGTGTAGAGCACGAACAGGCGGTCTTCGCTGGCCATCGGCTCGGCCGGACAGTCGGCGCTCTGGAGGTCCACCAGCTCATGCCACCAGTGGTCACGTCCCTCCTCCATCGCCGTGGGCTGGCCGGTGCGCCGTACCACCAGCACCCGGTCCACCGTGGGGCAGGCACCATCGGCGAGGGCCTGATCCACCGCGGGCTTGAGCGCCACGGCCTTGTCCTTGCGGAAGCCTCCGTCGGCGGTGATCACGGCCTTGACCCCGCCATCGATCAGCCTGTCGCGCAGGGCCTCGGCTGAGAAGCCGCCGAACACCACCGAGTGGGGGGCCCCGAGGCGGGCGCAGGCGAGCATGGCAATGGCCGCTTCCGGCACCATCGGCATGTAGAGAGCCACCAGATCGCCCTTGCCGATCCCGAGGGCCTTGAGGGCATTGGCGGCCCTGCAGACCTCAGCGTGCAGGTCGCGGTAGGTGAAACGGCGGCTGTCCCCGGGCTCCCCTTCCCAGATCAGGGCCGTCTTCTCGGCGCGGGGGCCGTCGAGATGGCGGTCGAGGCAGTTGTAGGAGACGTTGGTGCTCCCCCCCTCGAACCAGCGGGCGAAGGGCGGGTTGCTCCAGTCGAGCACCGTGTGGAAGGGCTCGAACCAGTGCAGCTGATCCCGGGCCTGCTCCCCCCAGAAGGCGTCGGGGTCGGCCTCGACACGCGCCACCAGCTCCCGGTAAGCGGCCATGCTGCCGATCCGGGCCCCGGCTGCCAGCTCCGCCGGCGGCTCGAAGACCCGGCCTTCCTGCAGCACCGATTCGATCGTGACCTGGCTCATCGGGTCGGGGGCGACACCTGGTCATTGTGGACTGAGAGGATGCGGCCATGAACAGCCCCGCGGCCTGTCTGTTCGACCTCGATGGTCTGCTGCTCGACACCGAGCCGCTGCACGGTCGGGCCTGGCGTCAGGCGGCCCTGGAGTTTGGCCTCGAGCTCAGCGATCAGCAGCTGCTGGAGCTGCGCGGACGCCGGCGCCTGGACAATGCCGGCAGCGTGATTGCCTGGATCCAGGCGGCGGGCCGTCTGCCTCCCACCACCGAGCAGCTGCTGGCGGTACAGCAACCGATCGCCCGGCAGCTCCTGCCCGGCGCGCGGGCGATCCCCGGAGCCCCTGAGCTGCTGCGGCGCTGCCGGGAGCTGGCGATTCCGATGGCCCTGGTCACCAGCAGCAGCCACGACTCGGTGGGGATCAAGTGTGCGCCCCATCCCTGGCTGGAGCAGATCGAGCTGATCGTCTGCGGTGATGATCCCGAGCTGACGCAAGGCAAGCCTGCCCCTGACATCTTTCTGCTGGCGGCCCGGCGCCTGGGGGTGGCCGCCAGCACCTGCTGGGCCTTCGAGGATTCCCTGGCCGGTGCCCAGGCGGCCCTGGCCGCGGGAGCCGTGGTGCATGTGCTGCTGCCCGACGGGCTCGGGCGGGAGCATTACCCCCGGGAGGTGCGCTGTCTCCGTTCGCTCGCCGACCTGAAGCTCTGAGCGTGACCCGGTGGCCGGCGTTCAGCCGTCCTGACCTGAACCTGTGAACCTCTGGTAAAGGCGAAAGCCCAGCCCGCCCCACAGCAGCGTCCAGACCGTGAAGGTGGCCAGAGTGCCCAGCTGGTTCGTCTCGATCGAGTACACCCCGGCCTGGATCAGACCGGCATCGATCAGGGAACCGCCGATCCCCCACCCCAGCACCCAGCTGACCATGAAGCCGATGGCCTGAAGGTTGCCGGTCATGGCAGCTCCGCTCAACACTCTGGCCATTCTCCAGCGCCCCCGGCTGGCTGGGTGGAGAGGCCGATCTGGTTAGGGTCTGCCGGTTTCTGGCGGTCCCGGCCCGTTCTCTTCCGTCATGCGTCAGCGTCCTTGATCCGTCCTCTCCCCCACCGGTCCCGCCTCCCGGTCCCGAGTCCCGCCCCTTCCCTGGAGGCGACTTCCCACTCAGAGCCTGCTTATCCCTCCAAGGCCCAGCTGCTGGCCTGTCTGCCGCCTGATCTGCTCACGATCGACACCACCAGGGCCTGGGGCAGCCTCGCCTTCTCCCTCGGTCTGTCCGTGCTGGCCTACGGAGTGGGCACCCGGATCCCTCTGCAGCCCGGTGCGGCCCCGCTCTGGCTCCTCTACGCCCTGGTCACCGGCACCGTGGCCGGTGGGTGCTGGGTGATCGCCCATGAGTGCGGTCACCAGGCCTTCCACCCCAACCGGAGAGTGGAGGCCGCCGTGGGATTCGTGCTGCACAGCCTGCTGCTGGTGCCTTACTTCAGCTGGCAGCGCAGCCATGCGGTGCACCATGCCAACTGCAACCACCTTGAGGGCGGTGAAACCCATGTGCCGGCCCGGGCGGGCTCGGCCGCCGGGCAGATGCTAGAGCGACTGGCCACAGGCCTCGGACCCCTGGCCTTCGGGCTGCTTTCCCTGGTCGTCCATCTGCTGCTGGGCTGGCCGCTCTATCTCCTTTTCGGTGTGGGCGGTGGTGAAGACCACGGCGCTCCCACCTCCCATTTCTGGCAGGGAGCCCCGTTCCGCAACGGCCGCCGGCCCCTGTTCCCCGCCTCCAGCCGCCGCTGGATGCTGCGCTCCAATGTCGGCCTGGTGCTGATGCTGCTGGCCCTGGCCCTGGCTGCGACTCACAGCTCCCTGCTCCGGGTGCTCGCTGTCTATGGGTTGCCTTATCTGGTGATCAACGCCTGGCTGGTGGGGTACACCTGGCTGCAGCACACCGACGTCACCGTGCCCCATTTCGCCTCAGCCGAGTGGACCTTTGCCAAAGGCGCCCTGCAGACCGTCGATCGGCCCTACGGACCCGTGCTCAACCTGCTGCACCACGGCATCGGTTCCACCCATGTCTGCCATCACGTGAACCCCAGGATTCCCCACTACAACGCCTGGCGTGGCAATGCCCTGCTGCGCCACCACTATCCCGAGCTCGTGCGCTTCGATCCCACCCCCATCCATCTGGCGCTGTGGCGGACGGCCAGCCGTTGCGCCGTGGTGAGCCAGGGGGGCTCAGGCGGAGGGTTCTATTTCCGGGTGCCAGTGACCGCAGCCGAGACCTCGTGCTGAGCTGACTGTTGAGCGGAACGGGGCTGCTGAGTCATCTGGACAGCGGTCACGGTCACCGAAGCGTCCATGGCCTGCTGGCGATAACGCCGCAGGCAGTATTTGCAGCCACCGGTGGTCTGCAGGTGACGTTCAGGCGTGATCACGATCAGACGAACGGGATGATCCAGGCAGCGAATCTTCACCGGAGTGCGATAACTGCGGTAATCAATTTCCTCGTAGCTGTAGTGGTGGCCAAACCGTTCCATGGCTCGCTTCAGGAAGGTTTCGCGGTCGATCCTCATAGCCATGGACTTGGTTTTTCAGCAAACAATTAAAGTTCTCTCAGGCCGCATGTCCGGCAGGCAGTCCGCCTCTCCAGCAACCCGAAGTTTGAGAACCAAACTATCGGACCAGATCACGGAGGTTCCCCAGGATTTCCATCTTTCTGAAGATTCGTTCTGACGATGGATGGCCTGGGGAACCCTGTGGCAAAGCTCAGCTCACCACCACGTTCGTGACCCGTCCACCGAGACGGTTGACCCGTTGCAGGGCCTCATTCATGCGGCTGAAGGGGACACGGATCACATAGGCGCCACTGCGGACATAGCTGTTGTCGGCCAGGCCCGTGGCCGAGATGGTGACCACCCGGCCACTGCCGCTGCTGCTCTCGCCCGATGACACTCTCAGGGCCTCCACCCGGTGCTCCTGGGACGGTGCCCTCATGGGGACCTCAGGGGAGTACTCGGAGGAAATCCCCGACTGGGTGCTCACCAGCGCCTTGAACGGTCCTTCGGTCGAGACGATCACCACCCGGCCAGCGGCGCCACGCACCGGCACCGCTCTGTCCTGATGGAGGGCCTTGCCGAGGCGGAACTGGGTGCCGCTGGACTCTCCCTTCACCGAGGCTGCGGCTCCGCGGGCGAGTTGCATCAGCCAGGAGAACTGCCGTCCCTCATGGCCCTTGGAGTAATCCCAGCCGTGCAGGTAGGGCACAGTGTCAAGACCGAAGCGCTCCTGATATTCGTCGCTGTCGATGTAGGAATCAATCTCTGCGTCATAACCCTGATCCTGCAGGATCGTGAAGTGATGCAGCATCTCCGCCTTGTTCTGCGGTGCCCTTCCCAGCAGATGCTTGTGGTTCAGTTCGATGAAGCGGTAGGGATTGCAGTTCTCGAAGAATCTGGAGCGATAGAGACCACTCTTGGCCACAGTCCGCACCAGTTCGCGCACGTTCAGAGCGCCATTGCGGAACAGGGACTCAGCCCCATTGAGCCGCTCGCTGGCCATCACATACTGCTGACCGAGCACCTGCTGATAGACGGCCCGGATGATCCCCTTGATGTCCTGCTCGGAGCCGTTTGACCAGCTTTCCCTGTTGCGATCATTGGCGAAGCGATCGATGCCTAGGGCGGGCGCCTGGACCAGTGCCATGGGATGCGTTGCGGGGGACAAGGGAGAAGAGAGAGGGCAAGTCAAGGTGCGCTAGTCGTGCGAATCATCGAGTGCTTGCTGCCAATGGCTTGCCAACAAGTGCTTGCTACGATTTCGTCACTCTTGCTGCCTTCAGCACTGTACGCTGAGTGAGCGTTTCCGCGCATTTCTCCACAAGCCTTCAATCATCGCAAGATTTCTTGATGCCCTGATTGGGTGAAGCCGGGCTCAGCAGCAGCCCTGACTGAGATCAGCGGCGCTGCAACAGCCAGTGGGTGGACATGTCTCCCACGCCCTTGATCGCGGTCAGGCCGCGACGGGTCAGGACATGGCTGGATTCCAGGTGGTGCCGGGTGGCATCCGTGAGCTGGATCCTGCCGGGCAGGCCGCTGGATTCCATCCGGCTGGCGATGTTCACCGTTTCGCCCCAGAGGTCGTACGTGAACTTGCGTCGACCAATCACGCCGGCAACCACGGGCCCGCTGTGAATCCCGATCCTCAGGGCCAGTGGGGATGCCCCATCCAGGCTGAAACGCGGGATGATGGCCTGCATCTCCAGGGCCATGTCGGCGATGGCTTCAGCGTGGTGAGGGATCGACCTGGGTAGTCCACTGGCAACCATGTAATTGTCGCCGATGGTCTTGATCTTTTCGAGGCCATGCCGATCACTGAGATCGTCAAAGGCACTGAACACGTCGTTGAGGCGCGAGACAAGATCGTGGCAGGTGAGCAATCGCGAAAGCTCCGTGAATCCGACGATATCAGCGAATAGAACACTGACTTCGTCGTGAATCTGAGCAATCAGATCATTTCCCTTCTTCATCTCGTCAGCGATTGGTTCGGGCAGAATATTCAGCAGGAGTTTCTCGGCCCTTTGTTGTTCAGTTTTGGCCAGGGTCTCTGCTTGTATTCTGCGACCCATTTCCCTGTATGTACGTAAAAATGACTGATTGAAGGCTGACTCAACGTCGCTCAGTTCGTCATTCCCTCTCGCCGGCATCAGAATAGTTGTCGGATCGATCGAGCTGCCTTCCAGGAATGCGCGGCCTGCAAGGATGAGTCGCTGACGCAGCTCCAGCACCCTTGAGATCACCAGCCGATCAAGAATGAACATGGTTGCGAAGGTGAGGAACAATGCAATCCCAAGAACGATCAGCAGGATCTTTCCCACATAGCGAATCAGGCCGGCTTGCAATCCACTGGCGTCATGGCGAATCACGAGTCGAAGATCACCGCCACCGAGCTCCTGAGGGCTCCAGACGGCGTCATATCGTGTAGTGAATAGCACCCAGGAGGACGCGTTCCCTGTGGTTTTGTCGGTCCTGATTCCGGATGCCGGAGCTTCTCCGAAGCTGCCGAGGACAAGTCCGTCTGAATCCTTGAGAAGGCTGGCCCCCCGGATCGTGTGCACCATCGAAGGTGAGGCCAGTTCTTCAATGGCGGCAAGCAGTTCCGTTGCCGTGGTGTTCAATCCTTTGGCAACAATCCACTCAATCTTGGCATTGGTCAGTGCACGCATCTGCTGCTCCAGCCGTTCGGCCTGCCGCAGGACAGAGGGGATGAGCACGAGGGCTTCCACCAGGATGAAGTTGAGAAAGATCCAGAAGCTGATGCGGCGTGAGAGCCGTCCCTTGAGGTCAACACCAGTGATGACTTCACGCCACCAGGAGCGCACGGGACTCGCGAGCTGGCTCATCCTCACCAAGATCACCTGAACCCATCATGGTTGCCCTCCTGCGACCCGCAACCAGCTGAGAGGCGTCGGGCCACCCATGGCAATGTGGTGTCCCGATTTTCGCTGGCCGATGCTTTCCAGGACATGCCAGATCACGGCGGTCTCCAGCCTGGCTGTGATTGCCCTGACCGCTGTAGCCCAGCTCTGGATTCGCTCTGCAGAGCACAGGTTGCACTGGAGTTGCCTGCTCTATGCCTCCGGGGAGAGTCCCGGTGTCGTCACGAAATCGATTCAGACGGTCCTGCCAGGATTCAAGGCCAAGGGGAAGGAGTCGGTGAGTGGTGAACGCCTTTACCGGCTCTGTTCAACCGTGCTCGATTCGGTGGC
This sequence comes from Synechococcus sp. CBW1107, assembly GCF_015841355.1. Lineage (NCBI taxonomy): Bacteria > Bacillati > Cyanobacteriota > Cyanophyceae > Synechococcales > Synechococcaceae > Synechococcus > Synechococcus sp. CBW1107. The sequence goes on along the minus strand of NZ_CP064908.1, from coordinate 464,113 downwards.
CTGGTAGTCCAGCAGGCCAAAGACCCGGGGATCGCAGGAACTCAATCGCCGGCAGCGTGATAGCTGCTGCGCACCAGGGGGCCGCTGCGCACCTGCTGGAATCCGAGCCCGCGGGCGATCGCACCGAGCTCCTCGAACTCCTCGGGTGTCCAGTAACGGGCCACCGGCAGATGGGCGAGGGAAGGGCGCATGTACTGGCCCAGGGTGAGACGCTGGCAGTCGGCCCTGCGCAGGTCTTTCATGGCGGCCACCACTTCCTGCGCAGTTTCGCCAAGCCCCAGCATCAACCCTGACTTCGTCGGGATCTGGGGGGCCAGGTCCCGGGCAGCCGCCAGCAAGGCCAGTGAGCGTTCGTAGGTGGCTCCCCGTCGCACGTCGCCCTGCAGCCGTTCCACGGTCTCCAGGTTGTGGTTGAAGCAGGCGGGACCTGCAGCCAGCACGGTGGCGAGCCGCCGGCGCTGGGCGGCTTCGCCCTCACTGCGCAGGGCATGACCCCCCCAGAAGTCAGGGGTGAGCACCTCAATGGCGATCAGGGGGTTGCGGCGCCGGATGGCGGCCATGGTGCCGGTGAACAGCGCGGCGCCGTGGTCCGCCAGATCGTCGCGGGCCACGGCGGTGAGCACCACATAGCGCAGGGCCAGCTGCTCCACCGCCTCCGCCACCCGCTCCGCTTCCTGGGCATCGAAGGGCTCCGTCGGGCGGCCCTTCTCCACCTGACAGAAGGCGCAACTGCGGGTGCACACCGGTCCACCGAGCAGAAAGGTGGCGGTGCCGGCGGCATAGCACTCCCCTCGGTTGGGGCAGCGTCCCTCCTCGCAGATGGTGTGCAGCCGCTGCCCCTTGACCACGGCCTGCACCGTTTCCAGGGCCGAGGCGCTGCCGATCGGCCGGCGCAGCCAGGCCGGCAACCGTTCGGCGGGGGGGATGGCACTGTATCGACTGATCGGGCGAACCATGGTGCTCACTCCATCCGGCGCCGGCCCTCGAGAGCGCGCGCCAGGGTGACGTCATCGGCATACTCCAGCTCACCGCCCACCGGCAGCCCATAGGCGATGCGGCTCACCAGGCAGAACGGCCGCAGCAGCCGGGCCAGGTAGAGGCTGGTGGTGTCCCCTTCCACGCTCGGCGGCAGGGCGAGGATCACCTCCGTCATCGCCTCGCGGTCCACCCGGTTCACCAGGGGCTGGATCTGCAGCAGTTCAGGCCCGATCCCATCCATCGGGGAGATCAGTCCGCCTAGCACGTGGTAATTCCCCTTGTATTCGCGGGTGCGCTCCAGGGCCAGGAGGTCGCGGGAGTCGGCCACCACACAGAGCTGGCCATTGCAGCGCTCGTCATTCCGGCAGATGTCACAGAGCGGATCGGCCGAAAGATGGAAGCAGCGGCTGCACTGACCCACCTGGCGGCGGGCAGCGGTCAGCGCATCGGCGAAGGCCTGCACCTGGTCTTCGGGCTGACGCAGCAGGTGCAGGGCCAGGCGCTGGGCGGTGCGCGGACCGATCCCAGGCAGGCGCTCGAACTGATCGATCAGCCGCGCCAGGGGCCTGGTGAAGCCGCTCAGGAATCCGCCGCAAGTGACGACAATCTAGGAGCGAGGCCACCGGCAACAATGGTGCCGGTGTGATCTCCCACCCTTCCCGCTTGCTCGGTTCCCCATGGCGCAGCGCCCCTCGTTCCCCTGGCTTCTTTCGGCGCGCCGGGGCCTGCTCGGTCTGCTGCTGGGCAGCCTGTTGCTGCTGGGAGGCCTGAGCGGTTGCAGCGCGGCGGCGGCCGGCCTGAATTCCTTTCAGAGCCCGGACGGGCGCTATGCCTTTCTCTATCCCACCGGCTGGACCCGGGTGGCGGTCAGCAATGGCCCCCAGGTGGTCTTCCACGATCTGATCAACAGTGACGAGACCCTCAGCCTGGTGATCTCGGAGGTGAACGCCACCAACGAACTGGAGTCTCTGGGCAGTGCCGTGGCGGTGGGCGAGAAGCTGGGCCGCATCGTGATCGCCCCCCAGGGCAGCGGCCGTGAGGCGGAACTGGTGGAGGCGCGCGAGCGGGAAGACGGCGGCCACACCTTCTACGACCTGGAGTACGCGGTGCACCTCGCTGATCGCGACCGCCACGAGCTGGCCACCGTGGTGGTCGACCGCGGTCGCCTCTACACCCTGGCGGCGAGCACCAATGAATTGCGCTGGCCGAAGGTGAAGGACCTGTTCCGCCAGGTGATCACCTCATTCACCCTGCAGATCTGAGGTTTGGCTGATGTGCTGGTCATCGGAGCCGGCCTGGCCGGCTCCCTGGTGGCCCTGGCCCTGGCCGAGCGGGGCGCAGCCGTGGAGCTGGTGGATCCGGGCCAGGGCTGCTCGGCCACCGGCCTGAGCTACGGCGGTGTGCCCTGGTGGGCCGGAGCCCCCGGGCCCCTCGACGCGCTCATGGCCGCAGCCCCGGCGGCCTGGCGGCAGCTGGAGCAGCGCCATGGCCCCCTGGGCTGGAGCCCATGCTCCCTGCGCCTGCACTGGAGCGACGCTGAAGTGGCTGCCGAGGCTGCCGTTGAGGGGGTCCAGGCCCTGGCCTCCCGCCATCTGGGTCCTGATCAGGTGGAACGGCTGGATCCCTCGCCTGCCTCGGGAGGCCGCAGGGTGCTGCGACTGGGGTACGGCCGCATCGACAGTCGCCGGCTGTCGCTGGCTCTGCCAGAAGCCCTGGAGCGGGCCGGAGTCCGGCGGCGACGGGGCCGTTGCGGTCCCCTGCGGGCCGACGCTCTGCCGGCCCGGCAGGTGGTGCTGGCCGCCGGGGCCGGCTGCCGGGCCCTCTGGCCGGCCTTGCCCGATCGCCTGCGGGTGAGCTGGGCCGGAGTGCTGCGGCTCGAGGATGCTTCGCTGAGCCGCGAGCTGCTGAGCCGTTCGGCTCTGATCCAGCCCAACGACATCCTCATGCCGCTCGTCGCCCGGCGCCAGGGTCTCGAGCAACGGGCGGATCGCTTGCAGCGGCCGGAGTGGATCGTCGATCCTGGCCTGGCGCCCTGGGGCGAGGGCCTGCTGCTGGGCCAGAGCAGCCTGATCAGGCCAGGCAGCGCCTGCGGCGCCCCACCCCAGGCTGCGGCTCAGGAGCTGGAGCTGCGGCGGGCCCTGGGGCGGATCGATCCTCGCCTTGGCCAGGTGCCGGCCAGCTTCGCGCAGGTGCCGGTGAGCTTCTGCAGCAGTGGACCGCCGCTGGTGGGTCCAGTGGCTGGGGCCGCTGGCCTCTGGTTGTTCGCCGGGCTCAGCAGCCCCTTCGCCCTGGTGCCGGCCCTGGCCGAGCTGCTGGCGGCAGCCCTGTGCGGTGAGCGGCCGGCCCTGGAGCGGCTGCCGGGGGCCTCGGCAGAGGCCGGTCCTGACTGGGGTTGAGCCTCAGAAGAGGAAGCGCTGGCGGTGGTCGCCATCGACCGTCGTGGCGTTGATGGCTTCCACATCACGGGGCGGCCAGTCGGCCTCCCAGTAGCTGATGCCGTTGAGATCAAAGGGCCGGCCGCTCAGGCGCTCCGCATCGAAGCGGGTGGTGGCCATGGCCGTGATCAGGCCACCGATTTCCATCGGCCCCAGGTCCGTCTTCAGGTCCTGGCCGGCCGCTGCGATCAGGCTGGGCAGCCGCACCAGATTCTCGGGGCGCGTCAGTTTGCTGAACAGGGCGGTGAGGACAAGCTTCTGACGGTCGATCCGGCCGATGTCCCCTTCCTCATCGTGGCGCCAGCGCAGGAACCCCTCCAGATCGCGACCCTTGAGGGTCTGAAGGCCCGGCTGAAGGTCGATGTAGAGGCCCTGGCTGTTGTCGACGTAATACATGCGCTTGGGCACGTTCACCTCGACACCACCGAGAACATCGCCCATGCGGCGTATCGCCCCGAGATTCACGAGCAGGTGGTGATCGATCGGGCGGCCCAGCCGCTCCGAGAGCTCCTGCTTGACCGCTTCGGCTCCTCCGTAGGCGTAGAGGGCGTTGGCCTTGATGCCGCCGAAACGGGCCGAGTCGATATAGGTGTCTCGGGGAACCTGGGTGACATGGGTGACACCGTTCTCGATGCGGATCGAGAACATCACATCGGTGTTGCCGCCGCCCACGTCGGTGCCCAGCACCAGCACATCACGGCCGTTGTCCCCCCAGGCAGCGAAGGGATTGCTGAGTTGACCGGTGAGCCTGGCGGTCTGGGAGGCCCAGTCCTTGGGCAGTAACGAGGCCAGGGGACCGGAGAGCGCCAGACCTCCTCCCAGACCAAGCAGCATCGCCAGGACGATGGGCAGGGGGCGGGATCCTTGGCTGGACGTCATGGGAACCTGGGGACGTTGCCGCTTCAAGACCACAGCGCCGCGACTGTCGTGAAGACGACGGGACAGCGGGCGGAAGAGGGGCCGGAAGAGCTGGGCATGGGCTTGTGCGACAGGGGAAGGTTGGGCCCTTTGTCACCTTCATGAAACCTTATTTCATCCAGGCCGAGCGGCTCTCCTCCCCCCCGGGCCGGTTTGTACCACTTCCCTGGCTGGACCCGCTCAGCTGGAGGGTGGTCCGCCAAGGCCCCCCTGGGCGCGCACCAGGCGCCGGGCCTCGGCAAGAGCGGGTTCGAGGTCCATCGAGCCGAAGCTGGGCAGATTCTGGCGACGCAACCAGCTGCCCCAGTGGAATTCCAGGAACGGCACCTGCGGCTGGGGGCGGATCAGGCCCTCCTGCTTCAGTTTCCAGACCAGGCTGCGAAAGGGGTCGTCCTCCAGGCTGACCAGGTCCGTCGGCAGCCGCTCGGGCGGGAGGGGGCCCCGGCCTTCGCCATCACGCAGGTAGAGCCAACCCCGCCGGTTGAGTTCCTCGAGACAGTGAGCGCGGCTGGCTCCCACCAGTTCCAGCACCACCGAGCAGAAGACGGTGGCGCTGGAATCCACCTCCATCAGGGCCCTCAGCCGGTGGTGCCGGTCGATCATCCAGTGCTCCCCCGCACTGCTCACCGCCACCGGCACCGGCCGGGTGCGCAGGTAGCGACGACGCTCCGCGGCCGTTTCTCTGGCGAAATCACTGGCCCTGGAGCGCACTTCCGCCAGTCCCAGGCAGAGCTGGGTGGGCTGCAGCGAAGTGATGGGCAGCTCCACCAGCTCCTGTCGGGCCAGGGGAGGCAGCTCAAAGGGACCGGATGTCTGGGCCATGGGCGAGGGCCCGCCGCCGCTGGGGACCTGGAATCACATCACCCCATGCTGGTGCATTCAGGCCAGGAGCGCCTCGTCTTCGCGCAGGCCGGCCTGAACCCGCCAGAGCCGGGCGTAGGCGCCTCCGCGGCGCAACAGCTCGTCATGGCCTCCCTGCTCGACGATCCGGCCGTGCTCCATCACCACGATCCGATCGGCATGACGCACGGTGCTGAGTCGGTGCGCGATCACCAGGGTGGTGCGCTCGGCGGTGATCAGCTCCAGGGACCGCTGGATGGCTGCCTCCGTTTCGTTGTCGACAGCCGCAGTGGCTTCATCGAGGATGAGCACCGGCGGATTCTTGAGAATCGCCCGGGCCAGGGCAATGCGCTGGCGTTGGCCCCCTGAGAGCCGCTGCCCCCGCTCCCCGACCACGGTGTCGTATCCCTGGGGAAGCGCTTCGATGAAGCCGCTGGCTTCGGCCAGCCGCGCAGCGCGCGCAATTGCGGCCGGGCTGGCGCCAAAACTCCCGTAGGCGATGTTCTCGCCCACGCTGCCGTGAAAAAGGAACACGTCCTGGCTCACCAGGCCGATGGCATGCCGGAGATCGCCCAGCCGCAGGTCCTGGATCGGCTGGTCATCCAGCAGGATCTCGCCGTCCTGGACGGCATAGAGCCGCAGCAGCAATTTCACCAGGGTGCTCTTGCCGGAGCCGGTGGCCCCCACGATGCCCACAGTGTGTCCGGCCGGAACCGACAGAGAGAAGTCGACCAGCAGGGGCTCCCGGCCGGTGTAGCCGAAACTCACCGAGCGGAACTCGATGGCACCGCGGACGCTGGCGAGGGGCAGGGGCCTGTCGCCCCCGGGGATGGCGATCGGTGTATCCAGCAGATCCAGGACCCGGTTGCTCGAGGCCATGGCCCGCTGGTAGTCATCGAGGGTGCGACCAAGGGTGGTGAGGGGCCAGAGCAGACGCTGAGTGATGAAGACGAGAAAGCTGTAGGAGCCCACGGCGATCGTGCCGCGCCAGGCCTGCAGTCCGCCGATCACCAGAATCGCCAGGAAGGCGAAGAGGATGGCAAAACGGATCAGGGGTATGAAGGCCGCTGACAGACGAATGGCGCGCTGGTTGGTGGTTCTGTAGGCCTCACTCTGGTGGCGGATTCGCTCCAGCTCCCAGGCCTCGGCGGCATAACTCTTGATCGTGAGCATCCCGCCGAGGTTGTTCGACAGGCTGCTGTTGAGATCGCCGGCCCGCTCACGCACATCGCGGTAGCGAGGAGCCAGCCGTTTCTGGAACAGGATCGAGCCCCAGAGAATCACCGGGATGGGCAGAAAGGCCACTCCGGCCACTCCGGGAGAGATGGCCGCCATCACTCCACCGACCGCCAGCACGGTGGTGGTCAGCTGCAGCAGTTCGTTGGCGCCGTGGTCGAGAAAACGCTCGAGCTGATTGATGTCGTCGTTGAGGATGGCCATCAGCCGGCCGCTGCTTCCGGCCTCGAAGAAGGCCATCTCCAGCTTCTGCAGATGGTCATAGGCCTCAAGCCTGAGCTCGTGCTGCATGGTCTGGGCCAGGTTGCGCCAGAGCACCCCGTAGAGGTATTCGAACAGGGATTCGGCACTCCAGATCACAAACGAGGCCACCGCCAGGGCCGTGAGCTGGGCGGGGACGGTCCTGAGCCCCAACTCCGCCAGCCAGGAGGTCTGCTGACGCACCACCACATCCACGGCCAGGCCGATCAGCACCGGTGGGGCCAGATCGAACAGTTTGTTGAGAACCGAGCAGCTCGAGGCCAGCCAGACGAGCCGGCGGTGGGGTCTCAAGGCCTCCAGCAGGCGGCTGATCGGGGTGCGCGCGCGCGGATGGGCCATGACGTCAGGCTGCTGGGCATCGGCCGGAGGGGCCGGAAGCCATTAAAGGGGCCCCGCCCCTGTCGGGCGGGGCCCCTCAGGGGCGGAGGATGCTTTATTGCGGGGCTTGTTCAGGCGTGATGACGATCAGGACTCACCAGCGACCGCCACCGCCACCGCCGCCGCCACCGCCGTAGCCGCCACCACCGCCCCGTGGACCACCGCCGCCACGTTCGCGGGGGCTGGCCTTGTTGACCCGGATCATGCGACCCATCCACTCCACATCCTGGAGGTCGTCGATCGCTTTCTGCTCTGAGGCGTCGTCGGCCAGTTCAACGAAAGCGAAGCCGCGTTTGCGGCCGGTTTCGCGATCAAGCGGCAGACTGCATTGACGGACTTCACCGTACTGGCCAAAAAGATCGAGCAGATCCTCCCGTTCGGCCTGGAAGGAGAGATTGCCTACGTAAATGGTCATTCCTTGAAGGGAATCTGGAACTGATTCGTGAATGCTTTGGGTTCCTCAAGGACTGCCCGTCTGGAGCGGGTCCTTTGGAGCGGATCGATGGGAGCCGTGAATCCTTGAATCGCCGCCCATGATACAGGGTGTCCTGCGGGAGATGGTGCCTTCCTGGCAGCGCTGTGCTCTGCGACACGGTTCAGCGCTTCTGCTGCCTCTTTGTTGCCCGGTCAGGCTGGGCCTTCAGGGCTGCATGGCGAAGCGTGAAGCGGATTGGAAGCAAATCCAAGGAACGGAGCCCGGCCGGGAGGGATGGCCCAATGTCATGAAACCAAGACGTACTGATCCCGAAGCAATGGTTGCCCCTGTTCCCTGGAGCCTCGATTGGTGTGAGGACGGCGAGCTCGCCCCACAGGATCGATTCGATCTTCTGCAGACTCTGGTGCTCTGCGAGACATCGGAGGCTCAACTCGGCCTGATCACCGCCATCGAGAGTCTGTCCCTGCGGCAGGTCAGCGTGATGCACACCGATGATGTCACCGGCATGTGTGCCTGATCGTTGACAGAGCTCAGCGCTCAGAGGCTGTAGCGGGCCATGGTGCGCTGGCGGCAGGTGCTCTGGGCCACGTCCAGTCCAGCGCCCTGGTTGACCTGATCCACGAAGCAGGAGCAGGCGAAGGTGCCAAGCCCAGGCGGGGGCACCTTGCGCGCAGCCTGGAAGGCCGCGCTCACGGTGGCCAGACAGAACTTGCTCACCTGCTCATCCCTCTGGCTGGTGCTGGCGGACGCTTTGAGCTGAGTCTCGGCTTCGACGGCTCCCGCAAGAGTCAGATCAGCGAGGCCTGCCAGGGCGACGGTGGCCAGACGCAGCATCACTCCCATTGGATTGGCAGGAGTGCGCTGACCTTTGGCCTCGGTGGTGGAGAGCAGTGACATGAAGTGGCAACAGGAACGCCGGATCGACGTATTGGGCTGGGTCAGGAGTGGTGGCGGGTGATCTGAAGCTCTTTGTTCATCACCCGCAGCCGCCGCAGGGCGTTGAAGACATCCTCGGGCATCCCACTGGGAAGATCGACGGTGCTGTGCGTGTCGAAGATCTGGATGCGGCCGATGCTGCGGCCGTTCAGACCGGCTTCGTTGGCGATCGCTCCGACAATGTTTCCGGGCTTGACCCGGTCCTGCCAGCCCACCTCGATCCGGAAACGCTCCATGTCGGCATCCGGGGGAGCGGAGGCGTCCAGGCGCCCGCCGCCGCCAGTGCGGGAGGGTGAGCGGCGATCACCGCGGCGGTCGTCGTCGCCGCTGCGCTGACGGTCCCGGCCGGCGGTGGTGGGCTGGCGCCAGGTTTCAGCCCCCTGAACCAGCAAGGGGCGGTCGCCCACAGCCAGTTGCAGCGCGGCCAGGGCCAGTTGCTCGGGGCTGGCGCTGATCTCGCTGCCCACCCGCTGCAGGATTTCGCTGAGCAGGGCCAGTTCCTGATCGTCAGAGCGGGGGGTTGCCACCAGGGCGGTGAGGCGCTCGCGCAGGCGATCCAGCCGGCTTTGATTGATGTCGGCGTTGGTGGGCACCTCCATCGGTGTGATGGCCTTGCCGACAGCGCGCTCCAGACCACCCAGGAAACGGCGCTCCCGGGGCGTGAGGAAGAGGATCGCGTCCCCCTGGCGGCCCGCCCGGCCGGTGCGGCCGATGCGGTGGACATACGCCTCGCTGTCGAAGGGGATGTCGTAGTTGATCACCAGGGTGATCCGGTCCACATCCAGCCCCCGGGCGGCGACGTCGGTGGCCACGAGCACGTTCACCTGTCCGCTGCGCAGCCGCTCAACCGTGCGCTCCCGCTGGTTCTGGGGAACGTCACCGTTGAGCACGGCCACGTCGTAACCCTGCTGTTCCAGGGCTTCGGAGACGGTGAGAGTGATCGCCTTGGTGCGGGCGAAGATGATCACTCCCTCGCTGCTCTCCGCTTCCAGCACACGGGTGAGGGCCTCCAGTTTCTGGGCGCCGTGCACCACCAGGTGACGCTGGCGGATGGTGCTGTTCTCAGCACCCTTCTGCTGGATGGTGACCTCAGCGGGGTCCTTCAGGTACTTGCGCGAGAGCCGGCGGATCTCCGAAGGCATGGTGGCGGAGAAGAGCACCACCTGCCGCTTCTCGGGGAGTTGTTCAAGCACCCACTCGACATCATCGATGAAGCCCATGCGCAGCATCTCGTCTGCTTCATCAAGCACCAGACAGCGCAGTCCGGAGAGGTCGAGAGTGCCCTGGCGCATGTGGTCCATCACCCTGCCCGGGGTCCCCACCACGATCTGCACGCCGCGCTTGAGGCGAACGATCTGGTCGCGGAAATCGGCACCGCCGTAGATCGGCAGCACACGCACCTGGGGGAGCTTGGCGGCATAGCCGTTGAAGGCTTCAGCCACCTGAAGAGCCAGTTCACGGGTGGGGGTCAGCACCAGCACCTGCGGTGTGCGCTGCTGGGGATCGAGGCGCGCCAGCAGGGGCAGAGCGAAGGCGGCCGTCTTGCCGGTGCCGGTCTGAGCCTGGCCCACCAGGTCGCGGCCGAGCATCAGCTCGGGAATGGCGGCCTTCTGAATGGGAGAGGGATCGCTGTAGCCGCAATCCGCCACGGCGGCGAGGATCTCAGCCCCCAGGCCAAACGCGGCGAAGGCTCCGGCGGGAGCGTCCTGAGTGGCTTCGCCGGGCTGGTCAATCGGGCCGATCAGGGTCGACTCGACCGCCGTGGTCTCGGCGGCTGACGGCTGCCCTTCGAGGGCACTCAGGTCGACACAGCTGGGTTGATTGGAAGTGATGGGATCGCTCGCGATGGGTGGGATGGGGGCTTGGGCGGGATGGGCGCTCAGGTCGATGGAGCACGCAAAGCTCTCGCCTGCGTTGAACTGGGTCACGATGAGTTGATGGGGGCCTTGGCCTGGGAGTTCCTTCAACGCAGGCCGGCAGGTACCCGTATCTCGCGGCCACAGGGCCTGAAAAAAGACTGCCTTGCCCTTAATCAAAGGGTGAAGATTCATGGTAACACCCGACCGAGCCGTTGCCCACATGCCAACGAAGCGGTCTGTGGGTCAGCCCACTCGTCCGTAGTCGTCGGCGAAACGCTCGATGTCGTCGTCGCTCAGGTCGTCGCCTCGCTGGATCTCCACGATCACCAGCCCGTGGTCACCTGCGCTGGCCCGGTGGATGGCCCGGGTGGGAATCGTCAGGGTGACGCCAGGAGATGCGCTCAGCTGCCCTCCCTCGCATTCCAGGACGCCATCCCCTTCGACAACCACCCAGTGTTCGCTGCGATGGTGGTGACGCTGAAGACTGATGCGGCTGGAGGGGAACAGCCACAGCCGCTTGATCAGGTAGCCCCTGGCAGTGGCCAGGGTTTCGAACCAACCCCAGGGGCGTTCACTGCGAGGCGTGCCTCCCCCGCCGGATACCGCCATCGCTGATCAATCGAAGGCGGCGGGTTTCCAGGCCTGGGCTCTGACCTGGCTGATTTCGGCGATCTTGTCGTGGGCGTGGAGACGGCGCTGAATCTGGTTGGTGCAACCCTGCCAGGCCGGGGGCGTGGTGCTTGCGTCGAAGCAGGCTTCGCTTCGGTCATCCAGCATCCGGCCCAGAGTCGGCTCCCCTCCCTGGGGTCCCGGCAGCAGGAGGTAGTAGCGGATCATGGGGACCGGGCTGGGGACAACTCCAGTCTGTCCCATGGTGGCGAAGCCGTCAGCGGCTGCGAGCGTCGGCGGGATGGCTGATCGGTGCTTCCGGTGCCGGTTTCGTGCTGCTCATCTGTAGCAACGGCTTCATCCCGAGGGCACCCCGCCTATTTGGATGTCTGCCAGACAGATGGTCTGACATGCCCAGCCCCCAGCGCCTCGCCGCCATTCAGCGCACCCAGGATCGTCCTGAGACGATCACATCCCCCCCCGGATCACTGGAGGAAATGTGGGCCAGCGATGTCTTCAACCTCTCCAAAATGAAGTCGTCCCTTCCCAAGGACATCTTCAAATCTGTTCAGACCACCATCAAGGAGGGAGGCAAGCTTGATGTCTCCGTGGCCAATGTGGTGGCCCAGGCCATGAAGGACTGGGCGGTCAGTCGCGGTGCTCTCTACTACGCCCACGTCTTCTACCCCCTCACCAACTCCACCGCCGAGAAGCACGACGGCTTCATCTCCACCCAGAGCGACGGCTCCGCCATCTGCGAATTCACCGGCAAGGTGCTGGTGCAGGGCGAACCGGACGGCTCCTCCTTCCCCAACGGTGGCATCCGCTCCACCTTTGAGGCACGTGGCTACACCGCCTGGGATATCACCAGCCCGGCGTTCCTGATGAGCACGCCCAATGGCGTCACTCTATGCATCCCGACGGTCTTCGTGTCGTGGACCGGTGAAGCTCTCGACAAGAAAACGCCGCTGCTGCGCTCCAACGCGGCCATGAACAAACAGGCCCAGCGTCTGCTCAAGATGCTCGGCAACACCGACGTGGCTCCGGTGAACTCCAGCTGTGGTGCCGAGCAGGAATACTTCCTGGTCGACAGTGCCTTCGTGAGTCTGCGCTCCGACCTGCTGCTGGCCGGTCGCACCCTCTTCGGCAGCCCCTCCCCCAAGGGCCAGCAGTTCGACGACCACTACTTCGGGGCCATCCCCCGGCGGGTTCAGGTGTTCATGCAGGACGTGGAGCAGCAGATGTACAAGCTGGGCATCCCTGCCAAGACCCGCCATAACGAGGTGGCGCCCGGTCAGTTCGAGATCGCTCCCTTCTTCGAGGCGGCCAACGTGGCCACCGATCACCAGCAGCTCACCATGACGCTGCTGAAGAACACGGCGCGGAAGCATGGCATGAACTGCCTGCTGCATGAGAAGCCGTTCGAGGGAATCAACGGCTCCGGCAAGCACGTCAACTGGTCGGTGGGCAATGCCACCCAGGGCAATCTGCTCGACCCAGGCAGCAGCCCAGAGGAGAACATGCAGTTCCTGCTGTTCTGCGGAGCCGTGATTCGCGGTGTCCACCTCTATGGACCGCTGCTGCGTGCTGTGGTGGCCACGGCCGGCAATGATCACCGCCTCGGGGCCAACGAAGCTCCTCCGGCGATCATCTCGGTGTACCTCGGCAGTCAGCTGGAGGAGGTTTACACGATGATCAAGAACGGCAATCTCGGTAGCACCGATCACGGTGGATTGATGCAACTGGGTGTTGACACCCTGCCCGAATTTCCCAAGGATCCAGGCGACCGGAACCGCACCTCCCCCTTCGCCTTCACCGGCAACCGTTTCGAATTCAGGGCCGTGGGCTCCAACCAGTCGGTCGCTGGTCCGCTCGTGGCGATGAACACGATTCTCGCGGATTCCCTCCAGTACATCTGCGATGAAATGGAGGCGAAGATGGGGGCTGGGGAATCGCTTGAGTCAGCCGCCTCCGCTGTGCTCAAGACGATCATGGAGAAGCATGGCAATGTCGTCTTCGGCGGTGATGGCTACTCCAGCGAGTGGCACCAGATGGCCGTGAACGAGAGGGGGCTGGAAAACCTGCCCACCACCGCTGATGCGCTGCTCGTGCTCGAGCGTGACAATGTCAAGGACCTCTTCCGCCGGACGGGTGTCCTCACTCCCGTGGAGCTGCAGAGCCGCTTCGAGGTGTACGCCGAGCAGTATGTGCTCGCCGTCGAAGTCGAGGCGAAGGTGGCCTTGAAGATCGCCCGCACCCAGGTGTATCCGGCCGTCATGGAGTACCTCGGCAACCTGGCCAATTCCCTGCGCTACCAGGAGGATCTCGGACTTCCTCCCGATCGCGCCATGGCCGGGCGGATCGCCACCCTCAATCAGGAACTGCTGGCGAACTGCGTGGCCCTCGAGTCCGCCCTGTCGGCCCCGCCCCACGGTGCAGTCGCCCACATGCGCCACTGTGCGGACACCCTCCTGCCCCTGATGCACAAGATCCGCGAGGCCGTCGACGGTCTGGAGACCCTGGTGGACGACAACGCCTGGCCGCTGCCCACCTACCAGGAGATGCTGTTCGTCCGCTGATCCTGTCCGGCTGCCCTCAGGCGGGCAGCCAGCCCTGGCCTTCGGGGGTGATCAGCACCGCCTGCCGCCGGGCCCGCGTCAGCGCTGTGTAGAGGAGGCGCCGGTCCCAGCGGCCCTCCCCTTCCGGCACCAGGACCAGCACCTGCTGGTACTGACTGCCCTGCGACTTGTGGATCGTGATCGCGAAGGCCGCGTCGGCGCCTGCCATCCGGCTGGGATGAACCAGGCGGATGGCAGGCGCCGACGCGCTGGTGCCTTCCTTGCCGGCTACGCCCGGTTCCTGGCTTCCCCAGAACAGCAGCTGGCGCTGGCCCTCCCGCACCACCACCACCCCCACATCGCCATTGGCAAGCCCCAGCTCCGGCAGGTTGCGCTGACAGAGCACCGGAGTGCCGGCTGGCCAGCCCGCCGGTCCCCGGCTCCAGTCGGCACCCAGCAGCCGCTGGTTCAGCGCCTCCACCCCCCAGCGGCCGCGGCGGGTGGGGGCCAGCGCCACACAGCGCTCCAGCTCCTCCAGCAGCTCCCGGGTCACTGCCTCAGGATCCTCACTCCAGCTGGCGGCCAGACGGGCCAGCTGCACCTGGTGGGCTCTGAGCCGCTCCAGCACCCCGGCGGGCAGCCGGCCGGCCGCGCAGCGCCACCAGCTGAGGTTGTCCGAGGAGCTGAGCCGGTTCAGATCCTGCAGAAACCCGGGGACGTCACCACGCCGCAACCGTCCGGCCGCCACGGCCAGGGCTCCGTCATTGCGGTAGGTGGTGATCAGCTCGATCGCTGAATCGCCCATGGCCTGGCGTCTGGCCGGCGCCTGCAGTTCCTGCAGCACCGCCCCGGGTCCCACCGGGGCCAGCTGATCGGGGTCCCCCACCAGCACCAGCTGGGCCTGGGCGGGCATGGCCTCCAGCAGGGCGGCCATCAGGGGAAGGTCCAGCATCGACACTTCATCCACCACCAGCAGATCCAGGGCCAGGGGGTGCTCACGGTTCCGCCCGAATCCCTCTCCGCGGCTCTCCAGCAGGCGATGCAGGGTGGTGCAGGGGCTGGCCGACAGCTGTGCGGCCAGAGGAGGCGGCAGGGTGCCGGCTCCAGCGGCGATGGCCTGGCGCAGTCGTGCGGCAGCCTTGCCGGTGGGTGCGGCCAGGTGCAGCCTCCAGCCGGGACGCTCCTCCAGAACCGCCGCGAGCATCTGCACGATCGTGCTGGTCTTGCCGGTGCCGGGTCCGCCCCCGAGCAACACCAGGCCCTGGCTGAGCAGGGCTGCCACCGCCGCCTGCTGACGGGGATCCAGCCGACCCCGTCGCCGGGCCCGCTGCGCGGCGGTCTGCAGGCAGGCGGGGCTCAGGGGCGGCTGCACGCTGGCCGTGGCCCGCCGCTCCAGTTCGGCCATCGTGGCTTCCAGCAGCAGCAGCCAGCGACGCCAGCCCACCCCGCGGTCGCCGAGCATCAGCGGCGGCGGTGACTCGTCGTCAGGCAGCCCAGGCTGCTCCGGGATCTGGATCCAGCCGCAGCGGACCAGGGCCTGGCGGTGACCCTCAGGCCACTGCTCCACGCTGACGATGCCCTCGGGAGCCGGCCCGTCGAAGGGGAGATGCAACTCCCCGCGCACCAGGGCCGTACTCAGGGCCCCGATCAGCTCGGTCAGCAACGGATCAGTCCTGATCCTATAAAGCCTGGGCAGGGCTTCGGCCAGGGCAGGCCCCAGGGGAGTGATGGGGGACTCTGGGGTCATCGCTGGCCCTCCCGCAGCAGGGCATCGAGGGCTTCGAGCCGGCCCAGAGGGGCCGGTTCCACGAACATTCCCGGCACCGACAGCTCCGCCATCGTCAGGCCCGGAGGCGGGCTGATCGCCCCGGGGACCCCGCGCAGAAAGATGTACACGAAGCCGCCGAGATCCTGCTGGGGGTTGTAGCCCGGCAGGCGCCAGCCCAGGTAGCGGTGCAGAGCCACCAGATAGAGGTGTGCCTGCAGCGGGTAATGGTGGCTCTCCATCACGGCGGCCATCCCCACCCGTCCGTAGTCGAGGGGTCCACAGGCGACCGGCAGGCCCTGGGGGTCGCGGTGTCCCAGCCAGTTGCTTTTCCAGTCGGCCACCCACCAGCGCTCCTGCCCGTCGGCCCCCGGGGCGGTGAAGACCAGATCGATCGAGCCGGTGAGGAAGCCGCGGCTGGCCACGGTCAGCTCCGCCAGCCGCTCGGCGTAGGCCGTGGTGAAGGTCCCCTCGGGGTACCGGCTGAACACCTCGGCCAACCCCCGGGCCCGCACCAGGGCACGTCCTGCTGAGGCGTCTGCGCCCGTGGCCAGGGGTAAATCGAAGGGCATCTCGCGCAGTTGCCGCCGAGGATCCAGCTGGGCCAGACACACCTCCCCCAGCACCCCTCCCATCGGCGTGCGGCGCAGCCGCTCGAGGAACTGCAGCGTGGCCGGAGCGTGCTCCAGATCCAGCCCAGCCCGCTCCAGCTCCCGATCCACGAGCTCCCGGTGGATCGGCTCGTCACCTGGCAGGCGGTGATCGACCCGCTCCAGGATGCGGTGCAGACAATCACCCGCGGCGGCACCGCGGGGAAACATCGCCAGAGGCCCATTACGGGCCTCCCCGATCTCCGGCCCCCACTCCGGGCTGACGGGGTCCGCGGCCTGGGAACCTGGGTCGTCCTTATCGCTGGCGGTGCGCTCGAAGCCATCGGTCTCGCGGCCCTCCTCGATCGCTTCCGGAGCCAGTGGACCTCCATGGGCCCCCTGGGTCCAGCTGGAGTAGCTGCTGCGCCCCCAGCCCGTGAGCAGCGACCAGCGGGGCACTGGGCCAGTGCGCAGATCTCCGGTCTCCGCCGGCGCATGCCAACGCGCCGAGGCCGGCTGCTCGGGATCGCCGCTGATCAGGGTGATCGGCAGCGCGCTCCGCTGGATCTCTCCCTCGAGATGCTCGAGCCACTGCTGATCGGAGCGGTCGGTGTAGAGATCTGTGTCGGACTCCAGGGGCTGCAGGGGCAGGTCGCTGAAGAGCCACGGCATCAGCGGGTTGGAGGCCTGGCCCAGGGCCGGTCCGAAGCCGAGCACCAGCAGGTCCCTGGCGCGGGTGAGAGCCACGTAGGCCAGCCGTTCCCGCTCCGCCGCCAGGGCAGTCTGCTCCTGCTCGGCTGCCTGCTGGCCAGGCCCCCAGCGCTGATCGAGATGCACATCGAGCTGGGGGCCGCCGGCGTGCTGCGGGGTCCAGCGGCGTCCAAGGCCCCGGCTCCCCCGGCGGTTGGCGCTGCCCACCCCCTGCCAGAAGTAGGGACAGATCACCACGGGAAATTCCAGTCCCTTGCTGCGGTGAACCGTCACGACGCCCACCGCGGAGCTGACCGCATCGCTGTGGGGCTGCTGGTTCTCCGGCACGGTCTCGGGGGGGTGCAGCCGCCGCCGCCGCAACCAGTCGGCGCTGGCGGCCGCCCCGAGCCGCTGCTGGTGCAGCCGCTCCTGCACCAGCTCCGCGCACTGCTGCAGGTCGGCCAGCCAGCGACCCTGCAGAGAGAGCCGGGCCAGCTCCTCACTGTGCAGCAGTCGTCCCAGGGTGGCCAGCAGTCCATCGTCGGGCAGGCGCTCAGCCAGGCGGGCCAGCTGGCTGGAGAGGCGATCCCACTCCTGGCTTCCGGCGGCCGCCAGCTGCTGTGGACTCCAGCCCAGCAGGGGGGAGGCGGCCAGCAGCCGCAGGCGTGGGCCGCTGCCGGGTTCCGCCAGGGCATCGAGCAACCTCTGCAGCAGGGCGGCTCCCTCACCGGCGAACACATCCCCCTGGCTGATCAGGCGGCTGGGGAGCCCACGGCGCTCCAGGGCCTGCCGCAGGTCTTCGGCCTGCTGGTGGCGGTCCACCAGCAGGCAGAGGTCGGAGGGCTGCAGGGCCCGGGTTCCCTCCCCTGCACCCATCCGCCATCCCCGCCGCAGCAGATCCAGCACCAGGGCCGCCACCCGGTCACTCGCCCGTTTCTCCAGCTCGCCGCGCCCGGGGGGGGCCTCTCCGGCGGCGCGATCGCTCCCCAGCCAGAGCAGCTGCAGGGGCTGTTGCCCCGCCGGCAGGATCAGGGACTCGTCCTCATCCCGGCGGGCGGCCCGCAGCGGCTTCACGGGCAGCTCCGAGCGGGGCAGGCCCGGGGCCATCAGCTCGTTGAGGGCATCCAGCAGGGGAGCCGAGGAGCGGAAGTTGCGCGCGAGCCGGTGACGGGCCGCGGCAGTCCTGCCGGCGGTCCGGTAGGTGTCGAGATCGCCTCCCCGGAACCGGTAGATGGCTTGCTTGGGATCTCCCACCAGCACCAGCAGGTGCCGGGGCTGGGCACCAGTGGTTGCGAAGGCCCGATGCAGGATCCGCCATTGCAGGGGATCGGTGTCCTGGAACTCATCGATCAGCACTGCCTCATAGCGCTGGGAGAGGGCCTCGATCAGGCCAGGTCGCCGGCCGCCGTCGCCACCGGGATCGAGGCCCACGAGCAGGTCGCCGTAGCTCATGCGCCCGCCCCGTTGCCGCCGCAGCGCCAGCTCCGCCCGGGCCCAGTGGCAGAAATGGCTGAGCACCGCCTCGGCGGGACCATCCACCAGGGCCGCCGCCGCTTCCAGCAACCGCGGCTGGGGCAGGGTCGCTTGAGGACCATCCAGCGCCGCCGCCTGGCTGATCGGCCCCGGGTGGAAGTAGTCGGGAATCCAGCTGGTTTTCTCCTCCAGCAGCTCGGCGTAGGAGCCCGGGCAGGGCTGGTCCTCCAGCCAGGCGGCCAGCAGCTGGGTGCGTTTGTGGCGGGGTTTGGCGCTGTAGGGCCCCTTGCTGCTGAGGCCGGCCTGCCTGCGCGCCGCCGCCGCCGCGCAGACCGCCTGCTCCAGTGCCTCCCCCTGCCGGTCCCAGAGGGCCTGAAACCGCTGCCAGTCGGCCTCCCACTGGGCGAGCCACTGTCCGGCCAGGGGGCGCTCGGGGTCCCAGCCCGGCGGCAGCTCCGGGCTGGCCAGGGTCGGATCCCCGTCCAGCTTGGCCAGCAGACTTTGAAGGGCTTCGATCTGGACCCCCTTGCGGATCAGTCCCCGCAGGGCGTGGGCCGGCAGGGGCAGCACCTGTTGCTGCCAGTAGTCGTGCACCACCTGCTCCTGCAGCAGCGACCCGTCGTTCTCCAGCTCCACCTCAGGGGCCAGAGCCGCCTCCAGGGCCTGACGCTGCAGGCTGCGATGGCAGAACCCGTGGATGGTGGTGATGTCCGCGGCGTCGAGTTCCTCGAGAGCCAGCAGCAGCTGGGCCCGCAGCCGCTCGCGGTGCGGGGGGGGGATGCTCCCCAGCCACTCCTTCAGCTCCTGATCCAGCCCCTCGTGCCCGGCAGGATCAGAGGTCTGCAGCAGCTGCTGGGCCTGCTGCAGCCGCCGGCCGATCCGGTCCCTGAGCTCGGCGGCGGCGGCCTTGGTGAAGGTGACCACCAGCAGCGCCCGCAGCGACAGCTCCCGCTCGCCCACCAGCCGCAGCACCAGATGGGCGAGGGTGAAGGTCTTGCCGGTGCCGGCACTGGCCTCGATCAGATGCACCCCTGGATCCAGGGGCAGGTCATTGGCCGCCAGCTCCAGGGCCGCCACGTCAGCCTCGGTTCCGGCGCTGCTCATGGCTTCAGCTGCTGCTCCAGCAGCGGTTCATGCAGGGCCATGGCCAGGGTCGAGAACGCTCCGAAATCACCCCGGAGGAGGGAGTCAGCCGGGCAGTCCCGGCCGAAGCAGAGGGCCATCACCTCCTGTTGCCGCTCGCCATCGGTCCAGGGGGGAGATCCCTCCCAGCTCTGCATCGCCTTGGCGGGGCCCTCTCCAGGGCGGTTGTGCTCGGCCTGGGCATAGGCCCAGCCGGTGTCCGGAGGCACCGGCCAGCAGCGGTGGCGATGGCTCTGGCGCCAGCTGAGCAACTGCTGCAGCAGTTCAGCTGAAGCCTCGGCTCCGACCCCCCGCAAGCGCTGCACCACCACGAAACGATC
Organism: Synechococcus sp. CBW1107; assembly: GCF_015841355.1. Taxonomy (NCBI): domain Bacteria; kingdom Bacillati; phylum Cyanobacteriota; class Cyanophyceae; order Synechococcales; family Synechococcaceae; genus Synechococcus; species Synechococcus sp. CBW1107. The sequence goes on along the minus strand of NZ_CP064908.1, from coordinate 444,688 downwards.
CTTCTCGCGGGCGATCAGGAGGGCCTGCCGCGGGGCCTGGCCGCTGGCACCCGCCAGCAGCAGCCGCAGCCAGAGATCGAGCCGGCGGGGGGTGCGGGCCCGGGCCGTGTGCACCAGCACCAGCAGATCGTCACGCCAGTCAAGCTCAGCCTCCAGGACCTGGCTCGGATCTGTGTCCTGCCGCTCCGGCCACCGCTGCCGGCGACGGTGGGGTTCCCCCAGCGACTCCAGGAGTCGCTGCAGCGAAGACCAGCGCTGGCTGAGGGCGCTGCTCTCCAGCTCCCCCGCCGTGAGGGGTGGGGCCAGGCCGCGGCCGCGCCACAGCCGCAGCCAGTCGGGCGGATCAGGGTCATGGCCGCCGCGGGCCAGCTGATCGCGCAGCAGCCGGGAGCGGCGCAGCTCATCGAGGCTGAGGGCTTCGAGGTCGTCCACCGGGTCGGCCCATTCCCGCGGCCGCAGCCCCAGCTGCTGAAGCCAGCTGTCCTGGGGAGCCATCAGCCAGTGGCGCAGGTCCTCGAAGGAATCGGTGCCGGGGGGGCCTTCCGGCCCGGTCGTCCCGTTGACCGCCTCTGATCCGGGTGCCCGCCTCCGGGCCAGGGGCTCCAACGGCTGTGCCGCCATGGCCGGATCCTCGAGGAGCTGGCGGGCCCGGCGCAGGCGCTGGTCACAGCTCGGTGGCGGCCGGTGACCTGCCGGCAGGAAATTGCGGCGATCGAGCGGGTTGACGGCATGGTCCACCACCAGCCCCTCGAAGCCTTCGGCGCCGAGCTCGGCGCGCAGCTGATCCAGCCACTGGCGCACCGGGGCCGGCGGTGGCAGTGGATCCCCCTTGCGCTCGTCCCGGCTGCTCCAGCTGATCAGCAGGTGATCTCGGGCCGAGAGCAGCGCCTCCAGCAGCACATAGCGGTCCTGGTCGGCCGGATCCGGGTCCCCCAGCAGGCGCTGATGCTCCATGGGATGGAAGCTGGGTCGCTGGCGCCGGCGGGGGAACACCTCCGCGTCGAGGCCCATCAGCACGATCACCCGGTAGGGGATGGCCCGCATCGGCTCGAGAGCGCTGATCGTCAGGGCGCCGCTGCGGTGGCCGAAGCGGCCGCTGTCGGCGGCCAGCCGCTCCTGCAGCACCGCTGCCACCACCGTGGCCGGGATCGTCAGGGTGCAGCCGGCGGCCCCGACCGTCCACTCAGCGATGGCCTGGTGGATCGTTGTCAGCTCCCAGGCCCTCTCGCCGCCGTCACCGAAGAGGTCCTCGAGCAGGGCCCTGAGACAGGGGCCCCACGCCTCGGCGCGGCGGCTGTGGCGCAGCTCCGCCAAGGCCCGCCTGAGGCGGCTGAGCAGCAGGATCCAGCGTCCCTGGCTCTCTGGGGTGCCGGCCAGGGGGTGGGGCGCGCAGTCGCCGATGGCCAGTCCGGGCCGGTCGGGGAGCACCAGGCCCAGCAGCAGCCGATCGATCGCCCAGCTGAGGCTGTGCTGCTCGACGCCGCCCCGCTCGTTCGCGTCCAGTCCCCAGCGAAAGCCGCTGGCCTGCAGTGCCCTGGTGATGGCGGCAGCCTCCCCGGGCTCCAGCTGATGGTGCTCCTGGAGAGCCGCGCTCTGGAGCAGGCCCTCCAGGCCCGAGGCCGTCAGGCGTTCTCCAGCCAGCCGCAGCACCTGCAGCAGCGACTGGGCGATGCCGGTGTCATCGAGCTGGCTGCGGTCCGTGAGCCGCCAGGGCAGCTCAACACCAGTGGCCTCGCTGTCCGAGAACACCGAGGCCAGCAGGGGCGCCAGCTGGTCCACCTGGGGAGTCATCACCAGGATGTGGCGCGGCTCGAGGCTGGGGTCAGCAGCCAGCAGTTGCAGCAGGCGGTCACGCACGATCTGCACCTGCCGCAGCCGGCCCGGACAGGGGTGGAACTCCAGGGAGTGGTCCTCCCCGGAGCGCTTCAGGGGAGAGGCAGCGTCCGGCTGGGCCAGTTGCTCCTGGAGCTGCTCCAGCAGGCTGGGGCTGCGCTGGGCGGCGGCCGCCGCCGTGGCGGGCAGCAGGAACAGGTCCCTCTCCCGTGCGCTGCCGAGCCCCGCCTCGCCGGTGCCCTCCAGCAGCTGCTGGAATTCACCCCCCAGGCGGCCGAAGCGGGCCTCGAGACCCGGGGTCTGCAGCATCCAGTCGAGGCCGAAGGGCTGCTCAAGGGCCAGCGCATCCTGGAGATCGCGGCGGCGCTCGACGCAGCGCTGCCAGAGGTCGGCGCAGGGGGTGAGCAGGTAGAGGTCTACGGGCAGCGTCAGGGCGAGGGCCTGGAGCAGCTGCACCTGCACCGGCGGGGCGCTGCTGAGGCCGAACAGGCGCAGGGGGGACGGGATCCCTTCGACGCTGATCCGGCCCTCGCGCAGGTGCTCGATCAGGTCCAGGGCTCTGAGCCCGAAGGGCTTCTCACCCAGCCGGTCCCGCAGGCGCTGAACCAGCAGGGGCTGCCAGGCCAGGGAGTCAGGCAGGGGATTTCCGCGGCTGTCGCCACTGCCGCCCTGCCACCACGCCTGCGTCAGGGCGGGCCTGTAGAGGCTGAGGTCATCGAGCCCATCGGCGATGGCGCGGGCCAGTTGCCAGAGGGGGACGTCCAGTTCGCCCCCGTCGTCGCGCTGCTCCAGCCAGCGCCGCAGCGGCGCGGCTTCCGGGGCCTCCACCAGCTGCGGCAGCAACTCCAGCACGGGCCAGACCAGGTCGCCCGCCCGCCAGGGGTCGCTCCCCTCGGCGCTCTCACCCAGGAGCTGCCCGACCATGGCGCGCAGCTGGCTTCCGGGAAAGGGGAAGCGGATGTTGGCGGCGATGCCCCCCAGCTCCAGAGCCAGCTGCTCCCCGAGCCAGCGGCTGGTGGGCCAGGTGTTCACCACCACCGACACCGTCTCGAAGGGATCCGGGGGGGCAAGAAGCAGATGCTGGCCCAGCAGCTGAGCCAGCAGGTCGGCCCGGTTGCTGCGATACACCGTCAGCATCGGATCGCCATGATCAGGACGAGGTCGCCGTCAGCGGGAGCCGGCCACTGCCCTGGACGAACGGCCCTGGCCCGCGGCCGGCAGCTGTGCCTCGATGCTGCGCAGGCCTGGCACGCTGATCAGATCGCCGGTTTCCGGGCAGTAGGCGCTGAGCCGTCCGCCGTAGCAGGCGCCGGTGTCGATCTTGACGATGCCGTTGGCACTGCGCTCCACCCGATCCACGGGGGTGTGGCCAATGATCACGTCCCCGAAGCGGCCGTCGTATCGACTCCAGAAGGGATGACGGATCGAGAGGTCGGGCAGCCAGCTGCCGGGATCGAAGCCGGCATGGGTGGCCACCCAGCCCTTGCCCCAGTAGGCCAGGGGAAGGCTCTCCAGCCTTTCGCGCCAGAGGCGGCACTGACGGCTGCCCAGCTGCCGGTAGGTGTCGGAGCCCGCCAGGGCCGGATCGCTGATATCCCGTTGCCTGCGGAGGGCCATGAGCAGGTTCTGCTCGTGGTTGCCCCGCAACCAGACCGCCCGTCCCTGCTCCACCAGGTCCCAGGCCAGGAGCATGGTTCGCTCGATCTGGGGCCCTCGATTGATCAGATCACCGCAGAAGATCAGTCGGCCGCTGACGGGCAGTCGGCTGATCAGGTCCTGGAGAGCGGAGGCGCAGCCATGGACGTCACCGATCACCCAGTGATGAAGGGACTGCGGTGGGGACGCCATGCAACAGGTGCGCCGAAGAGGAACTGCGCTGGATCCAGTGTGACCTCTGATCTCCACTTCTGTCAGCCCGTTCTCTCAGCCGGAGGGCGATCGGCGCCGGCAACGAGCCTTCGTTGGCCATCTGCAGCTGGTACGGTCCGGATCATGCCGCTGGGGTCCGATGAATCCTGCTTCCTTGCCGGTGTCCCAGAGAGTGCAGGCGCTGGTGAAGGCCCTGAACGGGGCGAAACGCACCAATGAAGCGCTGGCCCGCTGCCGTGACGGTGAGGCGATGGTCGAGGTGCTGGTGGACGCCTCGCGCAAGCTCGGTCTGGGGCTCAGCCGCGAGGATCTGCTGGCGACGCCACCGATTCGCGACTGGATCTGGTGGAAGAACAAGGAAGCCCTGCTCACCATCGGCGACAACCTTCCCCGTTACCAGCAGGACGGGGGGCAGGGGCGCGCGCCCAGGGCAGGCGAGGGGGAACCGGAACCACGGCGCCGTTTCCTCGGTCTGTTCTGAGCCGCCGATGATCCGCGCGACAGGAGGGGGACGCGATCGGGGACACATCCAGCGGATCTCTCTAGAAAATCCTTGGATTTCATGTCGCTCAGGTCACCTTCAAGCTGAGAGCATGAACCGATCCCGACGTCAGCACGTCAACACCTTGATCACCACGGATCTCCACTGGCAGACGAATGGAGAGCTGCATCCCGATGATGTCGCACGTCTGAGGGAGCGGCTGCTCGCTGATGCCGCCCTCAATCCGGTCCAGCTGCAGTTGCTGGATGGCTGGATGGTCACCAAGCAGAAGCAGCCGGCCTGAGCGGCTCAGCCGGCCTGCTGGGCCAGGGGGTCCGCAATCGTGGAGCTGGGGGCTTCAAAGCTGCCTTTGGCCACGAATTCCAGACGCAGCTTGAGGAAATCGATGAATTTGGGGTCGGTGGAGACCACCGCGGCCGCGGGATCGGGAACCGTGGCGGCCACGGCCGACAATTCGGGGGCGCGCAGAAAGGCCGGGCGCCTGAGCAGCCAGAAATCGATCGGCTTGCCCACTTCGCCATAATTGCGCACCCGCTCTCGCAGCACCTCCTCCAGGGGTTCCTCGTCCGTCAGGAATCGCTCACTGGCGGCGATGAAGTGATAGGTGGTGGTCGGGGAGGCGCTCATGGGGTGCTGCCGCTGAACAGGGGATCGCGGCGTGGATTCTGAATCAGGGCGCGCATCTCCCTCACCGCGTTCTGCAATCCCACCGCCAGGGCCCTGGCCACGATCGTGTGGCCGATGTTCAGCTCCTCCATCCCCTCGATCGCGGCGATCGGCTCCACGTTCTGATAGGTGAGCCCGTGGCCGGCATTGACCCGCAACCCGAGGGAGCGGGCCACGAAGCAGCCTTCTTCGAGCCGCGCCAGTTCCCGCGGCTGCTCAGCCCAGTCGGCTTCGGCGTAGGCGCCGGTGTGCAGCTCCACCCAGCGGGCGCCGCTGGCACGGCTGGCCTCCAGCTGGGTGACCTCCGGATCCACGAACAGGCTCACGGGAATGCCGGAGCCCTGCAGCCGGCCCACCAGGGCCTGGAGCGTGCCGAGCTGGCTCTCCACGTCGAGTCCGCCTTCGGTGGTGACCTCCCGGCGATGTTCCGGCACCAGGGTCACCATGTCCGGGCGGATCCGCAGGGCGATCGCCTCCATCTCAGGTGTGGCCGCCATCTCCAGGTTGAGTCGGCTGCGCACCGTGGCCCGCAGCAACTCCACGTCGCGCTCCTGGATGTGGCGCCTGTCTTCGCGCAGATGCACCGTGATTCCATCGGCGCCTCCCAGCTCCGCCAGCAGCGCCAGGGTGACCGGATCCGGTTCCCGGGCCCGGCGCGCCTGGCGCACGTTGGCGATGTGATCGATGTTCACGCCAAGGCTGGCCATGGTCGGCGGATGCGCTCGATGGAGCCTGATCCTATGGATCGGCTCCGGCCCTCCAGGGGGCGTCATCGGGCCGCTCGCAACCGCAGAGGCAACTGCCCGCGCTCGGAAACGAAGCCCGGCGGCCCCCTCTAGTTTGCTGCGATTGGCGGATGCGGCTTCTGGTGACAGCCGAGACGACGGACGTGATCGAGGGACCACCGAGGACCGGGCCGAAGCTCCGCTCCAGCCTGGCGGCCCGGGAGAGCCGCGTCTGCAGCGGCATCAGTCCCGTGTTGTCCCCGCTGGCGATGCTGGTGACCCAGGACCTGGCCCTGCCGGGGTTCTTCAGCTCGATCGAGGTGCTGGGATCCGAGCACCTGCCCCTGGCGGGTCCGGTGCTGCTGGCCCCCACCCATCGGGCCCGCTGGGACGCCCTGCTCCTGCCTTACGCCGCCGGCCGCCGGATCAGTGGCCGCGATTGCCGCTTCATGGTCACCGTCACGGAGATGAGGGGGATCCAGGGCTGGTTTCTCGACCGTCTGGGGTGCTTCCCGATCGACCAGGGACGGCCGGGCACCAGCTCTCTTCGGTACGCCGTCGACCTGCTGGCCGCTTCGGAGCAGTTGGTGGTGTTCCCCGAGGGACGGATCCGCCGCCAGGATGAACCGATCCGCTTGCAGCAGGGTCTGGGACGACTGGCGGTCCTGGCCGCCAGTCAGGGGGTGGCTGTGCAGGTGGTCCCGGTGGGGATCGGCTACAGCCAGGCGTCCCCGGGCTGCAGGAGCCGGGCTGCCCTGGCCTTTGCCCCTGCCCTGGCGGTGGAGGGGGATGGCGGACGCGCCGCGGTCCATGCCCTGAACGATCGGCTGGCGGCGGCGATGCAATCAGCTGAAGAAGCGGCCCGCAGCGCTGTGGGGCGTCCCTTCGCTTCCCCGTAGAGTCCGACGAACTTTCGGTGTTGTCTTCCGTGCGCCGGCCCTCCGTTGCCCTCGGGCTTGCCCTGGCGGCAACCCTGTTCCCCCTAGCCCCGATCCTGCCCATTCAGGCCCAGGGTGAGCCCCCAAAGGTGCTCGAGGGTTCGGCGGGCACTTTCAACCTCCAGGCCGTCAGGGATCTCCTCAGCCGGGGTGATGCAGCCGTGGCCCGTGGCGATCTGGCCTCCGCCCGCAAGGACTACGACCAGGCCAGGGATGCCAGCCTGAAGCTGCTCGGCTTCTATCGCGATCTGAGCGGCTCCTTCCGTGGCCTCGATGCGCGCATTCCCCGCGAGATGGACCAGAAGGGCCGTGAGTCGCTTGAGCTGCTGGCCCAGTCCAACCTGCGTCTGGCGGCCCTGCTGCGCCGCCAGAACCAGCCGGAGGTGGCCGTGCCCCTTCTGGTGGAGGTGGTGAAGGTGATGACTCCGACCCGCGAGGAAGGGCGTCGCGCCTACCAGACCCTGGTGGAACTCGGCTTCGCCACGATCCCTTACACCGCCGTGAGCGACGCTCCGGCCACTCCGTAAGGCAGCTGGGCGCTCCGGCTTCTAGATTCCATTTCGTGTGGATGGATTCCCGGTCATGGTGCAATCGGAGCAGGTGAAGGAAGCGATCTGCGCCAGCCTCCCTGATGCCGAGGTGGAGGTCGAGGATCTCACCGGTGGTGGCGACCATCTCCAGGTGAAAGTGGTGTCCTCCGCCTTCGCCGGTCTTTCGAGGATCAAGCAGCACCAGCTCGTTTACGCCGCCCTGCGCCGGGAACTGGCCAGCGAGGCCATCCACGCTCTGGCGCTGCAGACCACAACACCCGTCGGGGTGGGTTGATCCTTCCGCTCCTCCTCACTCTTCCCATCTTTTCATCCCTGGCATCCATGGACAGCTCCGTCAAGCAACGCATCGACAGCCTCCTGAGCAGCAGCCCGATCGTGGTGTTCATGAAGGGCTCGAAGCTGATGCCCCAATGCGGGTTCTCCAACAACGTGGTTCAGATCCTCAACTCCCTGGGCCTGCCGTTCGAAACCTTCGATGTGCTCTCCGATCAGGAGATCCGCCAGGGCATCAAGGAGTATTCGGACTGGCCCACCATTCCTCAGGTGTATGTCAACGGTGAGTTCATCGGCGGGTCCGACATCCTGATCGAGATGTACAACTCCGGAGAGCTTCGCGAAACGCTCACCGTGGCCCTGGCCAGCTAGGAATTCTCCCCGGGCACCCGGCATCGATCCGCTGTCGCCGGCCCAGAGAGCAGCTGCGACCGTTCAGTTGCGGCTGTTCTCGAACAGGGTGCTGAGGTTGCCGTCGGGGCCGATGAAGCTGGAAGGGTCCATGATCCAGCGGTCGATCAGGTCTTCGAGGCGGCGCTGATCCAGAGGTTGCAGCACGGAACTGCGGCGCAGGGCGTGCAGATAGCCATCGGCGTAGAGCCTGAGTTCGGACGGGCTGTGGTAGCGGCTGGCCAGGTCCTGGCAGGCGTCACAGATCGACTGAAAGTGACGAATGGCGTCCGGATTCTGCAGCGCGGTCATGGGGGCACAGGCTGTCTGGGCGGGGGTGGCATCGATAGATACCGACTGCTCCCGGGGTGTATCGGGTAGCCTAGGGACTCAACCGTGGCCGCGTGTGGAGCTCACACCAAAGCCGGATTCCAGTGATCCCACTCCCGTCAAGCTGACGCTGGAGCCGCGTACCGGTGGGTCAGCGATGCTCAAGCGTGTCCTGGTTGTCGACCCCCATCCAACCCTGCGCACGGTTCTCGCCCAGAGGCTGCGTCAGGACGGTTACCTGGCTGCCGCTGTCGCCACCGCTTCCGAAGCCCTTCAGCTCTGCGACGACCAGACCCCCGATCTGCTGGTGAGCGCCGAACTGCTTGAAGAGAGCACCGCCCTGCGCCTGGCGGCCCATCTGCGCTGCCCGGTGATGGTGCTCACGGCCCGCAGCGGCGCTGATCCTGTGGTGTCTCTTCTCGATGCCGGTGCCGACGATGTGCTGCGCAAGCCCTTCGGTCTGGAGGAGCTGGCGGCCCGCTGCCGCAGCCTGCTGCGCCGCAGCGGCAGCGGCCTGCAGGAGCGCGTCTGCGTCGGTCCGCTGGAAGTGCACCTGCTGCTGCGCCAGGTGACCCTGCGCGATCAACCCGTGGAGCTCAGTCCAAGGGAATTCGCTTTGCTCTGTGCCCTGCTGATGCCTCCGGGCATGGTGCGCAGCCGCCAGGAGCTGCTGCGCATGGCCTGGCCCCCGTTCAGCGGCGGACCCCGCTCCGTCGACACCCAGGTGCTCACCCTGCGCCGCAAGCTCGAGCTGGCCGGTCTTGGCGAAGGAGGTGGCATCGAAACCGTGCGCCAGCAGGGCTACCGCTTCAGCCTCGAAACCCTCCCGGAAGCCTCTGAACCCTCGCTCAGCCCGGCCGGTGGGGTGCGAACCCAGGCTGCCGGAGCCAGCTGACGTCCTGCTCGCTTCAGACCGGACTGGGGACAGAGGTCATGGTCAGGGTGGTGATCACCACCAGCTCCCCCACCAGCATGGCCAGTGAGAGACCGGCCAGAGCCCAGTAGGTCCAGGCTGGGGAGATCCTGCCCACGGCCGAGAGATCCAGACCGCTGGTGCGTTGCACCTGCAGCAGGAAGGCGGGGAAGCGGTCCACCCGCTGGGGCAGCAGCAGGCGGCGGCCATCGCGGCAGCGCAGGTAATGGACCCGCCCTCCCTGGCTCGTGGCCAGGCTGGTCAAAGACTCCAGCTGACTCCAGGGCAGCTGCCACCCCCGGCGCAGCAGCCAGGCGCACCAGGGAGGATGGCCGACCGTGATGCCGTCGCGATCAAGCCTGACCCGCTCGCTGAGCAGAGCGACCATCAGCATGAAGCCCAGCGGCAGGGCGGCCGTGACCAACGGCCGCAACGGTGGTGTGGCCAGCAGCGGCAGGGGCAGCACCAGGGCGAGATACAGCCCCAGCAGGGTGAAGCGAATCAGCGGAGCCACCGGGTAGGTCTGGGGCTGATGCGGGGGCTCTCCTGGCGGGTTGGAGACCATGGAGGGATCAGCTGTGGCCGAACAGTTCGGCTTCGCGGCCCCGCCAGAAGGTTCCCAGACGCATCAGGTCGTTGTGGGCGTCCTGCACCCGGCGCAGGTATTCATCGGCACCGAGGGACTCCTTCTCTTCCCTGAGCCGGCTCATGCGCAGCTGCAGCATCAGCCAGGGCTTGCTGAGAGCGTCGTTCTGCTCCAGGTAGCGGGCCAGATCCTCGTGGTTGGGGGTGGGGACGGGGCCCATGACGACATCGACATCAATGGCGCTCACCCTATGGAGCGGGCCTGAGGGGGCGCGAGCGTGGCGGGGTCGGGTTTCCGGCTCAGCCGGCGTTACGGGCCCTTCAGGACGGCTCACGCCGGCAGGGCCCAGGGGTTGAGGCCCAGATCGGCACCCACCCGGTGGGCGCAGGCGAAGCCACTGAACGCCACTGCGTTCAGCCCCTGGCCGGGAAAGCAGGAATCACCCACCAGATAGAGCCCGGGGATCCCGCTGCGGTTGAAGGGCATCGGCAGCAGCCCCGGCAGGCGCAGGGCCGGCACCGGTCCATAGCTGCCCTGGTGACGCCCGAGGAAGCGCCGGTGGCTGCGGGGAGTGCCCACTTCCCGATGGCTGATCGCTGCCCCCAGGCCGGGCAGGATCTGCTCGAGCCGGAGGATCAGGCGATCGGCTGCCGCCTGTTTCTGCGTCCGGTAGTCGCTGGGGGAGAGCCCCTGCCAGGCCTCCAGGTTCGAGGGAGTGAAGGCATGGACGATGTGCTTCCCCTGCGGTGCCAGCGCCGGATCGAGCAGGGTTGGAATCGAGACGAAGATCGTGCCCTGCTCCGCCTCCATCGCGCTCCAGTCCTCCAGCAGCAGGTGGTGGCAGTGGCTGCCTGCGGGGATCACCTCAGCGTTCACTCCCAGATGCAGGGACAGGAACGAGGGCGAGGCCTTGTAACGCCGCCGCCAGGTGTGCTCGGCGGCCGGCACCTGGGCCTCCTCCACCAGCCCGCCGAAGGTGTCCCAGCGGGTGGCGTTGGAGATCACCCGTCGGGCCCGGATCGTTTCACCACCCGCCAGCTCCACCCCCACGGCTTTGCCGCCCTCGATCAGCACACGGGTGACCCGGGAGCGGTAGCGGATCGCGCCGCCGTGTCGCTCCAGACCCCTCACCAGATGGCGCGCAATCGAGCCCACCCCGCCGCGGGGGTAGTTGATCCCGCCGGCATGACGGTCGGAGAAGACCATGCCGGCATTGATCATCGGCGTTCGGTCCGCTGGCATCACCGACCAGCAGAAGCACTCCATGTCGATGAATTTCAGCAGCGCCGGATCCCTGATGTGCCGGCGGGCCACATCGCCCACATTCACCGGCAGCCAGCGGGCCAGGCCGAGGCAGGCCAGCGGTGCGCGCACAAACACCTTCGCCAGGTAGGCCGGATCCTCGAGTGAGAGCAGCGGCATCGCGTCGAGACAGCGGAAGACGCTCCAGCAGGTGTCGTAGAAGCGGCGGATGCCGGCCGCTTCATGGGGGAAGCAGGCCGAGAGCCGCTCGATGAAGGTGTCGTAGTCGCGATCCACCGCCACGGTCAGACCGCCGGGGAGGTGGTACTCGAGCTGGGCCGGGTCGGGGATGGTTTCCTGTCGTTCGCCCACGTCGGCCAGGGCGCGGGTGAGCAGGTTGGTGTGACCCTTCTCGCCGAAGCCGAAGATCATCGAGGCGCCCACGTCGAAGGTGTAGCCCTGGCGCTCGAAACTGCCGCCACTGCCGCCGGGGATCAGGTAGCGCTCCAGCACCAGCACCTTCGCCCCCTTGGCGGCCAGCTGGGTGGCCGTCACCAGGCCGCCGATTCCGGAGCCGATCACGAGCGCGTCCCAGCCATGGGGATCGGCTCCGCTGGTGGTGGCCGAGCTGTCGGGGCTGGAGAGGACGCTCACGGGGGTGGGCCGGCTGGCAGGCTCGACCCTAGGCAAAGGTCAGCTCAGCACTGCGAACTGAGGGCCTGAACGGGTCCAGATCGGCCAGGGAGCGATCGCGGTAGGCGCCGTAGCGGGCCCGCTTCTCCCGCACCCGCACGTTCAGCTCGGGCATTAGACCGAAGTTGGGGGGCATCGGCTGGAACCTTGCGCTGGGAGCTTCGGCGATGAAGTGGGTGAGGGCTCCGATCATGGTGGTGGGCGGCAGGTCAATCGGACTCTGGCCATGGGCGAGGCGGGCGGCGTTGGTGCCCGCCAGCCAGCCGCCGGCCACAGCGGCGGCATACCCCTCGGTGCCGGTGATCTGCCCTGCTGCCAGCAGACTGGGCCGCTGCCTGAACTGCAGGGTGGGATCCAGCAGCTGCGGGGCCTCGAGGAAGGTGTTGCGATGCATCACCCCGAAGCGCACGAACTCGGCGTTCTCCAGGCCTGGGATCAGCCGCAGCACACGTTGCTGCTCCCCCCATTTCAGGTTGGTCTGGAAGCCCACCAGGTTCCAAAGGCGTCCGTCGCGGTCTTCCTGGCGCAGCTGCACCACGGCATGGGCCCGTCTGGCGCGGCGCACGTCGCGGTCGTGGAGGTCGCCCCAGCGCGGATCCCAGAGGCCGATGGGTTTGAGCGGTCCGTAGCGCATGGTGTCGTCGCCGCGACGGGCCAGCTCCTCGATCGGCAGGCAGCCCTCGAAGAAGCTGGCGCGTTCCTGATCGAAATCCTTGAGTTCGGCCTGCTCGGCTGTCAGCAGGGCCTGCCGGAAGCGGTCGTACTGCTCCCGGTTCATGGGGCAGTTGATGTAGTCGGCGTCGCCCTTGTCGTAGCGGCTGGCGCGGAAGGCCACCTCCATGTCGATGCTCTCGCCCGCCACGATCGGGCTGGCCGCGTCGAAGAAATGGCAGTCGTCGCGGCCGGTGAAACGGCGCAGATCCTCGGCCAGGGAGTCACTGGTGAGGGGGCCGGTGGCCAGCACGGTGATCTCCCCTGGTTCGGGCAGCCGCAGCTGCTCGGTCCGTTCCACCTGGATCAGGGGATGGGTTTCAAGGGTGCGGGTGAGATCAGCGCTGAAGCGGCCGCGATCCACCGCCAGGGCGCCGCCGGCCGGAACCGCATGGCCGTCGGCTGTGCTGATCACGAGTGAACCCAGCCGACGGAGCTCCTCCTGCAGCAGCCCGGCGGCCCGATCACTGGAGAGGGCACCGAAACTGTTGCTGCAGACAAGTTCAGCAAATTCGGCGCTGTGGTGAGCGGGAGAGCGCCGCACGGGCCGCATCTCCACCAGCCTCACCGGCAGGCCTGCCTGGGCGATCTGCCAGGCCGCTTCGGTGCCGGCGAGCCCGGCACCGATCACCAGAACCATCAGGCGCGGGACCGCTTGAGCATCAGTTGAAGCTGACCGACAGCCGCACGGCCGATGTTGAACACGGCCCAGGCCACGGCGAGCAGGATCGGGGCGGTAACCAGCAGCAGCCGAGCGTCCATCGAGGGAGAATCATCGTGGAGCGATCTTACGGACATCCGCTGCCGCCCCAGAAGCGCTCCCAGGCGGTTGATCCAAATCGCAGCATTCAGGTCCCGCGGCCGGCATGGGCGGCGGCCAGCTGGCTGTAACGCATGGCGTGCTGGAGCTGTTCGGCGGCCTCGAGCTCGCTCAGGCTGCGCCTGGCCTGCGCCGGGATGCCCGCCACCAGGGTGCGGGCCGGAACGTCTCTGGTCACCACAGCCCCTGCGGCCACCAGGGCCCCTTCCCCGACCCGCACCCCATTGAGAACGATGGCGCCGATGCCGATCAGACAGCCGTCTCCCAGGGTGGCGCCATGGACAACAGCCCGGTGGCCGACGGTGACCCCTGCTCCGATCAGCACCGGTTGGCCTGGATCCCCGTGCAGCACGGCCCCGTCCTGGACGTTGCTGTTGGCTCCGATCTGAATGCTGCAGAGGTCACCCCGGGCCACAGCCATCGGCCAGAGGCTCGCCCCGGCGTCGAGGCTCACATCCCCGATCAGCACCGCTGAGGGGGCCACCCAGGCTTCCGGGTGAACGCTGGGTTCGGGCCAGCTGAAGGAGGACATGGCGGTCTGGGGGAAACCGGGGGATCAGCGCCCCCTGATGACCCGTCCATGCTCCCTTGGAGGAGGTGCCCCCTGGGTGATACGTTCCAGGGGTGCCCGCGAGGGCAGCCCTCCAGGGCGGGTCGCTAGCTCAGCGGTAGAGCACTCGGCTTTTAACCGATTGGTCCTGAGTTCGAATCTCAGGCGACCCATTCAGTTGTCACCTTGTTTTTTGGCTCAAATCCCCTGTGCGGCAAGGGATTTGAGCCGGACCAGTGCTCTCGGAAGTTGAGGTAAGTTGCCGGACGTTGGGGCTTGTTGACGGGATTTTCTGTCAGTACTGACAAACGCTGACAGCCCGACCCGGGCAGACTGAAGGGGTCCAGTTCGGTCCTCTGTCCACCACGATGCGAGCGCGCAGCGTCCTGGTTCAATCGCTCGAGCGGCTGCGTCTCGCGGGATGCCCCTACCGGTTCCGGGTGCGCAGCGAGAGCCCCCACCTCACTGTTTATGAGACCCAGCGCGGAGGGAGGACCCAGACCGCGAAGGGCTTCAGCGCTGACGATGACGAGTCGGTGTTCGCGCTGACCCAGCTCCTGCTGGATGCCCAGACAAACCTGAAGGCAGGAGGCGATGGCCTCGACTGGACGCGGCTCTCGGGCTCATCCGGCACGCCATCGGGGACCTCCGGGCAGACCTGGGGGGAAATTCGCCGGCTGATCCTGGCGGACATTGCCCCTGGCGGCCCAAAAGCCAGGGATCGCAACCCCTTCGTCTGCTTCTCGAACAAGGGATATTTCGGCCGGTCCTTCCCTGACGAACAGATCGCGCGGACCGAGCATCTCGAGCTGTTCTGCCTGAATACCCCCGCCTCGATCCAGGCCAACCGGGCGGACCCCAGGGCCCTGCTGATCCAAAGGAACTACAACACCAGCGGTTTTTACGGTGTCATCCAGATGGTCAGGTACCTGGCCAAGAAAGGAGTGGCCATCGCCACCCCAGCCCTGTGCAGCAAGCTCGAGGGCCTGAAGTCGGCAGCAGGCCGCACGAAAGCCCCTGCACCGCGCTTCATCCCTCGCACCAGCGATATCCAGTCCTGGTTGGATCAACTGCAGTCGGTGGACCCCCTCCGGGGATGGGTGATGGCGATGATCGCCACCTATGGGTTACGCCCCCATGAGGTCTGGCACATTGAGCGGTTGCCAGGTCAGGGCGTGGAAAACCCCACCTTTATAGAAATCAGTGTGTTCGAGGAATCGGGTGGCTCCTCCACCAAGACCGGGCACCGTTTCGCGTTGCCCTTGCCGGTGGAGTGGCTGGATCGTTACCGGTTGATGGACTTGCCCCGCTCGAAGGCCATGTTGGCTGCGCTCCGGCGGCGCCACCCGATCAAGACGGCCGATTCCGCTGACGGGGGCCTCCAGTTCTGGAACAACACCGAGCTCGGTCGTGTCGTCGTCCACTGGCTGCGCAACAGGGGCCGAGAGGACAGGGAGCTGCCCATCAAGCTGTTCGGGTATCACCAGCCCCGTCACGTCCCCGGTCAGCCCCAGCCCCGAGCGATCAGGGGCCGCTGCAAGTGCTACGACCTTCGCCATGCCTGGGCGATCAGGGCCCGGGAGACCACCACCTGGTCGACGACCCTGAAGGCGGCCAGCATGGGCCACAGCGAATCCATACATGCCAAGCGCTACCTCGCGGAACTGACCGCGGTCCAGCGAGAGCGGGGGATGGCACGCCAGAAGGCCCATGACGAAGCCACCCCCGTCATGGCGCCGCTGGCTGCCCAATCGTCAGTGAGGAAGCCAGTGGAGTGAGCCCGCGACGGGTTGCTCTGAGCGAGGTTCCTAGGTTGTAGGGGTAAGCCATGGAGGACAGACAGAGGGCGGAGAAAAATTTCACGCACTAGCGCTTCCCATCCCTCCTGAACGGCTTGCGAGCCGAATTTTGCAGGAGGCGGCGAAGACGGGATTTGGTTAAATCCCCATTAACAATGGCAGCCAAGGTCAGTAATACGCGTTTTTGCTCCTTACCCCTACCTGCTGAAGCTCAACTTCGAGGGTTGCGACGGGCACGGACTTCGGTCCGCCCAAGCCCCCCCCCGAGAACATCGGCCATGAAGTCTCATTCCTTTACAACAATTTTTTTATGACCACCAAGATCACCAAGAAATGGGTCTCCACCCAGGAGGCCTGCTGCCACACGGGCCTCTCCCGAGACACGCTGCAGTCTTACCGAGACAAAGAAATTCTCAAACCTGGCACGGACTGGGTGTCGCTCGGCATCTACCGCAATTCCCCAATCCGGTACAAGCCTGAGGCCCTGGAACGTGTCTTGAGAGAGAACGCCAAAACACGGCAAATGACCGTTCGGGTCCGCACCAGTGCCTCTGGAAAGGCAAAAGGAGGTGCGGCATGACCTTCGAAATCAACGGGTTCAACCCGGACAACCTCGAAGACTGGCGACTGACAGGCGTCTCGGCTTCCTGCTCCGCCGAGGTCCGCAACTCGGAATCCCTTGAGGGGGGCCTTCGGGCCCCAACCAAGGCCGGCAGGCCCTACCCGGACCACCGACTGCCAGCCGCCACGGAATCCAACGAGGAGGAGGAAGTCATCGAGGCCGACTACCGCGTCCTCGATCACCAGGGTGCGGAGAGCAGCAAGGACGAAGACCAGCCATTACCCCCGCGAATACCCGCCTACCAGGTGCTCGGCTGGGACAGCGACGGGAAGCAGGTCCATTTCCGTTCGGGTGCCACGGGACTGATCTGGAAAGCGAAACCCTCTGCCACGCCGACCTTTTTCCTCGGGCTGGACCCAGATCGAACGTACTGGTCAGAGGCCTACAAGCCTGTGGGGAAGTCGAGAGCGGCCTTCGACAGCACTGCTGCTTACGCAGATCTGATCGCTCAGGCCAACACTGCCGGAGTGTTTCAACCATCAACCCTTCGGGGTCGAGGCGTCTACTGGGACCAGGGCCGCACGATCTGGCATCTCGGCGATCGCCTCGAGGTTGACGGGATGCTCTGCCCGATCATCGACGTGGAATCGGCGTTCACCTATGAGCTACGCCCGGCACTAGGGATCGATCCCCTGGTCCAGCCCAGCACCGATGAGGACGGTCGCTTGCTGATCGACATCAGCAAGCGCACGGGCTGGGCCGGCCCGGCCGACCATCTCTATGTGGCTGGGTTCGCGGTGATCAGCAACGTGGCTGCTGCCATTCCCTGTCGACCGGGGCTTCAAGTCACCTCCCGGTTCTCCTCAGGCAAAAGCGATCAGAAGAACAACTTCATCAAGCCCCTCCAGGCCGGATCTGGGCTGGACCTCAGCGCCCCGACCATGGCTGGTGTTCGTCAACTCCTCGGGTGCGACACCGTGCCGATCTGCATCGATGAATCCGAGGCCGAGAATCCCCAGCTGCGGAAGAATCACCTGATGCTGGTCCGCCAGAGCTTTGATGGCACGCCCACGGCCCTGGGTTCTGGCAACGGCGCTGGGACCACTTACCCGTGCCGTTCATCGGTGGCGTTGTTCTGCATCAATGGCCCCCTCGTCAACGCGGCTGACGCGTCGCGGATGGTCACGGTTCGCCGGCGGCAAATCCCCCAGGAGGAGTGGGTTCAGCTGGAGCAGGAGCGCCAGAAGTTGGTGACACCAGAGCTGGGGAACCGGATCATGCGCCGCACGGTGTCGAATCTCCACGCCTTGCTCCACAACATCGAGGTGTTCACAGAGGCCGTCCGCGCCAAGGTGGGGGACACCCAGTCCTCCCGCTTCGCGCAGACCCACGGCACCTTGCTGGCCGGGGCATATTCGCTGATCGGCACTCAACCCATCGAGGTGGATCGGGCCACGGCCTGGCTGGAAGAGCAGCAGTGGAGCTGGGATCCCGACGACGACGAGGCACCATCGGCCCTGCAGGAGTCTTACGACTGCCTGGATCACCTCCTCGGGACTCGGCCCGCCCGCGGAGGTGGCTTCACGCTCGCCCAACTGGTTGGCCGCGTCCGCAACGCTCATGAACCCCGTCAGGCCGACGAGGACCTGCTCGGGGCCAATGGCCTCAAGGTGGATCGTGATCAAGGCCTACTGGTTGCCAACAGCAGCCCGGGCATCAAAGCCGTCTACAAGGGCACTAAATGGCGCGACGGTGGCCACAAAGAACGTCTTCGGGATCTCCCCGAGGTCACTAACCCCAAGGATCCCGTGCACTTCCCCGGGGCTGGCTCCAAGCGTTGCAGCATCATCCCCTGGAGCACCCCGGGTCTTGATCTGGATCCGCCCGAGACCGATGCGGAGTCGGCTTCCAGCGCGGATACCAGTCCGCCAGAAGCACCGGCCTGAGCACCCTGCCTTCGACAGAAGCAGACGGCTGCGCTTGTCGGGGGTATCCCGTCAAAGCCCGAGTCAGCAGCCTGGCCTTTCGGGGCCGGGCTTTTCTTACGTTCTTACGGTCTTACGCCCTTACCAAGGGATAGGGGTGGCGCAAGCAAGCCCTGCCGACACCGACAGGGACGAAGCAGCTCCGAAGCGCAAAACGCCCTAAAGAACAAAGTCGCCTTATATAAGGTGATTTTATCATTGTCCAGCGGCTGGTTCCACCCTTCTGCCCAGTGACATTGCGCTGACCACGCTTGCCCTCCCCCGCGACGACCCGACCACCCAGGCCCAGCAGCAGGCTGACGTGATCAGCGGGCCAGCTCCAGGGCGACGGAGCTGGCCCGCAAGGCCCTCAGGCCGACACTTGCTGTCTGAGCGCTTCCAGAGCCTTCTTCTGGGCCCGCTGAACGCTCATGGCACTGAGCCCCAACTGCTGGGCTGCCTGGCGGAGGCTGAGCCCCTGGAGGACGGTGAGCCTGAGGGTGGCCGCTTCCCTGGCGGTGAGCTGATCGAGCATGGCCTCCAGCCCCGGATCACCAGCATCGGTCTCTGGCCCTGAAGCCTGATCCGGTGCGGGGAGGGTATCGAGCCAGCTGCCACCACCACCGGGCAGCACCTGATCCAGGCTCTGGTGTTTCCAGGGGGCCTCACTTCTGGCTGACTTCGGCAGCCTGACCAGCAAGGCCCGATCGCGGATCCAGTGGGCCAGGGCACCCTGAATGCAGCGCTTGAGGTAGGCGGGGGCGGTGAGGGGATCCTTGATGCGGCTGCAGGCCCGAACCAGCTCAAGGCGGGCCACGCCCTGGGCATCAGCAAGCTCCAGCAGATCTGGATAACGGCGGCTGAACTGGCGGGCCAGGGCATCAGCCAGGGAGAGGAACTGATGAACAAGGCGATCACGGTCTGAGTGGGGTCGCATCGTGGTGATGACGCAGGACGCGCCCCCCACCCCGCAGCACCGCGTAGGGACAATCGGGGGAAGACCAAGCCATGGCCACGACGCCACCACCAGCCGATCGCCGTTCATCACCCACTCAGGGCTGTCCCTCCCGTCAGGACGCCAACCCAGGCCCAGGGAACAGACAGCGCCAGAGGCAACGACAACGCTCCGGTCACCACAACCACCAGCGCCACGAGCGGACGTAGCGAAACCTCGAGCAGGCGCGAGCGGGTGCAGCGATGACCGCAGGCGCTGACAACCAGCAGGCCCACGCGTTGGGGTGCGCAACGAGCAGAACGATTCGTCTGTAAGAAGGGGGCCTCAGCCCCCACAGGCATCACCGCTTCCCCCAGCTCCGCTCACAGCGACGCAGTTCGAGCTCGATGGCGAGCTTGCGAGGGAACTGCTGCAGGGGCCAGGCCAAACCAACGAACCAGCGCAGCGAGCGCGTGTGGCGCTGCAGCCAGAACCAGCAGGTGATCTTGAGGGTGCGGCATTTCATGGCAGGAGCGCCAAGGACAACGCCTGCCCAACCCGGTGCCAGGTCCGTCAAGGGGGCCATTGGCACTTGCGCAGCCCTTGATCGACCTGGCCGCAGTCACAACAGCGCAGCCAACGAACACAGCTGCAAGCCGGGTTACGGTCAGCGCTGGCCTGCGCAGAGGCCATGAAACCGCAGCCTTAATCAACGAGTTCGCTGGAGCCTCAGTTGAGGTCGTGGGCGTCAAAGCCCGGCAGTTCCTCCAGCTGCTGCTGCTCCAGGTAGGGGGGCCGCGTCCCTTTGCGTGGTGTAAAACCCGAGGCCCGAATGCCCTAGTCAGAGGGTGAACAGGGTGGAATGACGGGCTGTCATTCCGGAGGTGCAGATGCGCCTCATTCAATCACGATGAATCAGGACGAATGACTTGTCAAGTCTTTCGTCAGCTTGCGGATGTGTTGTGAGTTGGAGTGACTTCTGCGGCCTGGAGGTGGCAGCGGCCGGCCCCCGGGCTGCGATCAAGGCCGCTGCGCCCTCTGGGGGCGCTGCAGCCTCGATCACCTGGGGCCTGCGTCCTGCCTCTCTCAGGTGCTGAGGGCCTGGAGAGCAGGGATGGCATCCAGCTCCGGGATGGTCGCCATGCTCTCGGCTGAGAACATGCGCCGGCCCTCCAGCTGCCAGTGCTCGTGCTGCTCCAGCAGTACCGCGCCCACCAGGCGGGTGATCGACGCGTCGTTGGGGAAGATGCCGACGACCCTGGTGCGGCGTTTGATTTCCTCGTTGACCCGCTCCAGCAGGTTGGTGCTCCAGATCTTGCGCCAGTGGTCCCTGGGGAAGGGCCGGAAAGCCAGCACGTCCTCCTTGGCGCCGTGCATGAGCGCAGCGGCCTTGGGGAAGCGCTCCGCCAGCGAGGCGGCCAGATCGTCCCAGCGTGACGCGATCTCCTCAGCGCTCTCCTGGGCGAACACGCTGCGCAGGGCGGCGGTGACCATGCCCTGGTGAGCCTTGGGGACGCACTGCAGCAGGTTGCGGGCGAAATGGACGCGGCAGCGCTGCCAGACGCTTCCCTGCAGCTGGCGGCGGATCGCCTTGGTGAGGCCGGTGTGGGCGTCAGAGATCACCAGCCTGACGCCACCCAGGCCCCGTTCTTTGAGATGGGCGATGAACTCCGCCCAGAAGCTCTCGGTCTCGCTGTCGCCGACCTTGAGGCCCAGCAACTCCCGGCGACCATCCTCGTTCACCCCCATGGCGACGACGACAGCGCGGGAGCAGACCTGCTGAGCCTTGCCCAGCCGCCCCTTGAGGTAGGTGGCATCGAGATAGACGTAGGCGTAGCCGCTGCTCTCCAGGGGCCGGCTCAGAAACGCCTGCACCTGCTGGTCGATCTCCTGACAGATGCGACTCACCTGCGACTTGGAGATGCCGCTCTGGGAGCCGAGCGCCGCCACCAGGGCATCGACCTTGCGGGTCGAGACCCCACCGATGTAAGCCTCCATGATCACCGCGTACAGGGCCTGATCAACCCGGCGGCGGGGTTCGAGGATCGAGGGGAGGAAGCTGCCCGCGCGCAGTTTCGGGATCTGCAGTGCCAGATCCCCCACCTGGGTGGTCAGGGTGCGAGGCCGGTAGCCGTTGCGGTGGCCGAGCCGCTCCTCGGTGCGCTCGTGCCAGTCCGCACCGAGGAAGGCAGCGAGCTCCAGCTCGATCAGCTGCTGCAGGCCGTGGCGTGCCAGTTCAGGGATCAGCTCCCCGGCACTGCTGCCATCGAGTAGCGAGGCCAGCTCAGGTACGGCAGCATGGGTCTTGGGCATGGTCTGTCTGGTTGAGGTGGTTCTCAAACCAGGGAAACGGGCCTGCCCACCCCTTGCAACGTCAGCCGTGGAGCCGATCGCCTGAGGTGCGGACGCTCAGCCCGGCTACGCCGGGCTGAGGCCCTGGGGATTTACACCACTGCCGGGGACGCCAGCGGTAGGGGTGAGTGGACCAGCTGTCCCAAGCCGAGCCAATCAAGGCGGGATCGTTCACGGATGGCAGTGAAAGCTCACCCTGGAGAGCAACAGGCGCAGGCTCAAGCCAGCCGCAGGAGCATTCCACCTCCCAGGCCTCAATCGTGGCGGCCAACTGCAGTGAGTCAGTGGGATAGACGGTCATGGCCAAGAGGGCAAAGGGCCCTCGGTTGACGCGTGGCCCGGTCAAGGGCTGGCTGCAGGTCAGCTTGGGAACCCCTTGAGCGAGGCCATGCAGACTGAAGAGGGCCGTAGCCCCGTCACCAATCGCATTCAGTCAGGTTCTGTGCTTTCTGGCTTCGCTTCCGGCGAAATCAGATCAACCGCCCGCCTGGCCTCACCCAGCACATGGAACAGCACCTGCGGGTTTTCCTTGAGGAGATTGATCCAGTGCCCCAGGTAGGCAGCGTGGTTCTCCATCGCACTGCCGATCTCCAACCGGTCACCCAGGAGCACTGCCCCGAGCTCCGCCACTAGTTCCTCGCGGGCATAGGCCATCGAGCCCATACGACCCCTCAGATCTCGCTTGAGCCGGCTGGGGTGACCGGTGGAGTGGATTGCTTCATGCGCCAAAGTGGCATAGAAACCTGCAGCTGAGTGGAATGCCTGGCGCTCGGGAAGCTGGATCCGATCGATCTGGGGGAAGTAACAGGCACGCTCCCCTCCGTAGGAAACAGGAACCGCCCAGCCACTGAGCACGGCTTCCGCAGCAGCGAGGCGTTCCGGTTCAGGCTTGGCGATCAACCCCGCCTCCCGCTGCCGCTCTGAGATCAGATCCCCCAGGCCATCTCCATCGAGATCAGCCGCGTTGAAGACCACCACGGGGCGGAAACTGACCCAAGTCCGCTCTGCAGGAGTACCGCCTACACAGCTGGATCCAGTTGGCGCATCCGAGGGGGCCGACGTATCCGACCCCACGGGACCTGAGTGGTTGACCTGGGGCCTGAGGATCCGGATCCCCT
This sequence comes from Synechococcus sp. CBW1107, assembly GCF_015841355.1. NCBI lineage: Bacteria > Bacillati > Cyanobacteriota > Cyanophyceae > Synechococcales > Synechococcaceae > Synechococcus > Synechococcus sp. CBW1107. The sequence goes on along the minus strand of NZ_CP064908.1, from coordinate 422,367 downwards.
GGCTACCCTTGCGAGGGAAGATCCCCAGCGCCTTCGCCTCAGCGAACCCGCACCAGTAGGGCAGTGCCGATCCCCGCAGGTGCATCCCCAGCGTGAGCAGGATCGGGTTGGCGCCCCGGTAACGATGGCCAGAGAGCAGGTTGACGTGGTGACCACCACCACTGGAATCCCACTCACGCCTCCAGGGTGCGGTGCCGGACTCGAGCAGTTGGATCAGGGACTCCACCAGCTTCTCAGCTGGGGTTGCCAGAACAGAATGCCCGGATTTCGACCTGGAGGTGGCACGAGAGCGGGTTGAGATTTTGGTGGTACCCATCGGGCAGCAGCGCAGGACCCGAAGCACCAGCGCGGCCAGCAGCAAGGGCTGGCCCAGAACTTCGGCCCTGCAGAAGTTCCCCGGGTGTCACATCTCCGTGGCGGGCCAGCTCGCGTGAGCCCTTGTGCGGCCGCGCATGCTGAGGAATCCTGCGCGCTCCCTTCTGCTGTGTCCGGGCGAAGGGGGGAAAAGGGAGAAACAAATTCCTCCCTTGTTACCCCCACCAAAGCCCAGTCCAGCACGGGGATATCAGCCAAAAGGGGAATGGAGGAAGGGGGGAAGCCTCACGGGGATCATTTGCACACCCGGACAATCGGATGAGGAGTTACGACAGCAAACCAGCCCTGGTGCGCAAGCCAACCCGATCAAGTCAGCAGCAAACAGGGCAGCATCTGCGAAACCCTGGATAACATTCTGGAAACAAGGCCTGATAACCAGTCATCTTGATTCTGGATCCTATCTGCTATATTCTGGAGATGTGCTGACACCGCCTCGCGCGACATCGCACATCAACATCTCCCCAACACCTAAACCAGCCAACACCCTGATTCAAGCCGTACTTCTCTTCAGCACCTGAACCTTCTCCGATACCCCGCATTCAGCAACTCAAGCCATACCACAGCACACATAACCGCAATCAAGTCCAGGATTTTTGACCAGTTAAGAGGGCTGGCCAGAAAGGACGCATCCCCCTGAAGAGCAACCAGCGGCCGTGAGGAATCATGCCTGCTAGTTAAACAGTATCTACACACACGGGAATTCCTCGACTCCCAAAGATCGAATGCTCCAGTCATGCATGGCCGATGAAGCAATGTGCAGTATCTCTGAGGGAATGCCCTCCCACGTTCGCTCGTCTCGCTGAACTTTTATAAATAGTTTAATAACCAGAGTGTCCTCAGCGCCGACTCGCCGTCTGTCTCAACCAGTTGAACATATACACATAGCGGAATAATTCAGAGCATCATCAAGGCCAACCCGCTTCACTCAACAACCGCATCACATTCCCTTCGCATTAAATCGCCATGATCACATCCCCCTGTCCAATTCCAACCAGTGCAGCTGCCCGCGAATACTCAGGCGTCAAGGCCGCACTCGAGCACCTCAGCCTTCCCCCTGGCCGTCTTCAAGAGCTGGAGTATCACTGGCAGAGCTACACCCCCGAGGCCTTCTCCCTGCTTAGTCACCTGCTGCTGGAGCTGCGCCATGGCGTCCAGCTCAAGTACATCATCACTTGGCACTGGTCCCCTCAACAGCGGGATTATGCCGACGTTACCCGGGAGGCCAGGCACTTCAAGAACGTCATGCTCAAGCGCGTGTGGGGCTACAACCGCATCCAGCAAACCAGGGTGGCTCAGGCACCACCGCTGTACTTCAGCCATGAGCGCAGCTCTGAAGCTGGCCGATTTCACACACACCTGCTGATCCCGCAACCACCTGCCCAACACGACAGCGTTGGTGAACTGAACCTTGAATTCAATGGCCACTTCCGCACGGCCATTCGTGCCCTGGATCGTGACCGCACGATTGACGTCAGGCTGATTACAGAGCCTGTGGGGGTGATGAGCTACATCATCAAGCAGGCATCCGGTACCTACACCCCGCTGGACTTTGAGCTGTCAGTGTTCATTCAACAGGGTTGCCAAGGGCCTCGGCTCAGAAGAGGTGGAGGATCGTTGGTCAGGCCGTTGGCGATGCAATGAAAAGATCAAGGTAGGGAGGCTGTGGCGGACCTTCAAGTATGAAGTGGAGCAGATTGGTGCCTACAGCGATGGCTAGGAAGCGGAGATCAGCTTGGTCCCCAGTCTGGGGAGGTACTGCCATCGAAGGCTCCACAGCGCACTGGGAGGCAGAACTCCCCATGAGGTCTACATTTGCCCAACCCTGTTCCTCCCGCCCAAAGTTAACGATGACGGGGGGCTAACACTGTCCAGTAAAAGGCACCCAGCTCAGGTGGCCCATGAATCAACAACTGCAGTAAGCTACTGTGAGATTCTCAGCGTAGTACTTAATGCATATGACATTGCCGATTAATCCCTTAGCCCCATCAACCATCCCCCAGTTCGGGTTCTCCACCTGCCGCCCGAAGCTGGCCAACAGTGGCCACACGCTTCGCAATTCATCACCGTGGTGAGCTACATAGAAATTGGCGCTCGCCTAGGCGCTTACATCCGCATAGGCAGTCCAACCAACCAGCATATCCAAGCTTTCTTGCGAGATCAGTTAGCAGAAGATGAACTACTGCTACCCATGCTTGACGTAGTTACGAGGTCATCGTTCAAGTCTTTGCAGAATATTGTGAAACGTGGAGGCGGGGCAGTACAGCGCGATGCGTTGCTGCAGGAATTAGCCCGCAGCTATCTTCCCGTTGTGGTCAAAAAGATAGGACAGCTATTGAGCGGAATGATTGAAGAGCCTCCTCAGCTATCTCTTGAGCAAACCACGACGAGCCAAGCGCAAATAACAGAGGAAGCGAAACAGATAAATAGATTAAGTGACCAGCCACTCAACAAGAAGGCATTTACCCAAGAAGAGAAAATAAGCGCTGATGTGAATTCACGCCTCAATAAAACTCAAGTGGCCATCGGGGTAGCAGCAGGCATGGCATCTTTACTCGCAATCGGCATTATTTACAGCGAGCAGGGCCCGCTAACGCCACCCTCCATAGTTATAAAGGACAACACTTTGAGTAAATGCAATTCATTGCGAAACGACCTAATCCAGAGGGCTCTAGAGATCCCACCCTATGAGTCTCTCAATGGCGAGCTCATAAAGCCAAGTGACCGCAACACATGGCAAGCCCTCAGCACTTTTCTCGTAAACCCATACTTTGGGCCGAAAGTATACACCAAGGAGCACATTGAGTTCATAAGACTCGCCGATGAATATAAGTTACGCTGTCCTTAATGGGAGGCGGGACACCCTTCCCTGAGCTGGTCTGTTTTTTCTGGAGAGCACTTCACCTTTAACCTATGAGGCTGGGCACTGACCTTGAAAGGGGCTCCAAGCGATGAGTCAACGCCGCGCTGGAACCGCCAAGTTCAAAGCCAAGGGGGGGGCGCGATGTAAGCGATCCGGAATCCTAACTAGGTATGAGCTAGGTATATTCAGTTCTTCAAATCCTACAAGTACATTTTGCTGAGTGGGCGGCTCATTACTCTTCTGCGCTTGCTAAGGCTGGGGCAGCCGAGAACGATTGCCGTAATCGGCTACCCATCCAAACCACTCGAGTTTGGTGAGTGGTGCACTAGCTTATATAGTTACCTTATAGACTTCAACTAGTTTCCGTTCTTATCCTGAGGCGGTCTTGTCCGCTTCTATTGCCGCGACAATATCAGCCAAGCTGACGGTCAATGTCGTCAGTCCCGGGTTCTCCTCCAAGATGCGCAACCACTGCCAGTGCCCACGCAGCCAGACATTTCTGTAGAAGTACCGATGAGGATCTGAACTCCACTGGGCCAGGGTTCTCAGGTCAGACGATAGGCCAAGCCGGTCAAGTAGCTGGCCAAAGAGTGCATGTCTGTCAAAGAATGCGATCCACTGTTTATGGGTCAGTTCACTGATGTCCTGGTCAAGAATCTGGCCGATATGATGGTCCATTCGTACGGCGATGATCCCTATGACGGGAAGTCGGCGGGGCATCCATCCATTGTGACCCTCCGGCAGTTCACCGACCTCTGGCTTGGCCAAGACCATATGCAGGAGATACTTGAAGCTGGTGTCCTGATTCCTGCGAATGGTAACGATTGTACGATCTTGCAAGACCTCCTCGATAGATGGCCTGCATGGCAATCATTTTTTTGCTAGGCGATGCTGAACTCTTGTCGACTTTCATTTGTTACTCCGTAAACTCTATTGGGATCTATTCACGTTTGCTATCCTTTGTTCATTGTTGCTTCTCACGCTCTACATTCAGAATCCCGTGCTTTATTTGGCAGCAGCTTGCCGTTGACAAGATCGAGCCATTATCTACAGAGGTTATAGCCAGCATCTTTACGGCCATCACTCCCGAATGAAATGGACGACCTCGGGTGCAGCTAGCGAGATTGATGACCTACATCGTTAAGGGCACCTCGAATAATCAGCACAAATAGGAAATCTTGCGGACATAAAAATGCCGCCATGGAGGCGGCTACGCAAGAAAGCATTATATCAACTATTGACGAGTTTCACTGAACCGTATCACTTCTATGAGTGACTCATGCAACCACTACTACGTGGGCAGAGCGCTGGAGATAGCGCAGTAAATTAAATGTTAGGTTCTTGAGACCCCACCAAGCCTCGTTCCTTTCTAGCCCAATCTTTCTTGTCAGCTTTCCACCCATGGACATGGTCATGCAGCCAAAGACATGCTCGACACAAGCTCTGATCGACGACTTAAGACGATTTAATTCCTTGGCTGCGTCGCTAAGCGGATGATTGCGAGCGCCTTTTTCGTGGATCAGGCTTTCGAAGCCACCGAGACTCAGAAGAGCATCAAAGCATTCGCCGGAATATGCTGAGTCTGCCCAGACATAGTCATGCTCGTTTTCTGGATCAAGCAGAAGTGGAAGCATCTGGCTGTCGTGGATATTGGCAGGAGTGACAGCATATCGGCGTATGAATCCATGGTCGACATCGATGCAAATACTGTTCTTGTAACCGTAGTAACTGAGGCCGTTCTTTTGTGTCCAGCGAGCGTCTAAATCCTTTTGCTGCAAGCGGTCTAGGTTTTCATCCCAGCCCTCTGGCAGCCTTCCGGCTTTGATTTCCTTGTTCTCCTCGCGGGTATTGCGTTGCTTGGGAACAGGGACGAGAGTCGCGTCAATGATCTGACCACCCCGGGCTTGGAGACCCTGAGAGCGCAGGTATTCCTCAAACATCTCAAAGAGTTCCTCGATAACTCCCGCCTTGCGCAGTCGCTCTCTGAAGAAGGCGACTGTGGTGGCATCTGGTATGTCATTCATCACCCCAAGACCAACAAACCCCTCGAAGGAGCGACGGTCATTTACTTGGAATTCGATCTCTTCATCACTTAAATTAAATAGCTGCTGGAGCACCAGCATCTTGAAAAGAATCAGTGGGTCGATTCTCTTGCGTCCAGCATTGCTTTTGCGCTCCTGGCTATAGCCCTTGTCAAGCAAAGGGCGGAAAGATTCCCAGGGAATCGATTCTGCGAGACGGATCAGAACCGGCTTCTTCTCTTGGAGCTTTGCAACTCTTTGTTGTTCGTCCCAGGTATGCGTTCAGGGGTCGGGACGCCCCACCGCACGAATGCAAGCCTGATCGCTCACCGCTGAGCGATCAGAGACTCTTCCTTGTCCTTTCTTCTGCCTTCAGGGATCGCTCAGCAGTGACGGCATCACCCCATCGCGGTGATGGGCGATCCAGGCCTGCTCCAGGAACTCCCAGACATCCCGCCCCTGTTGCCTGAGGGTAGTGGTGACCGTGAGCAGGCGGCTCCGGCAGATCGCACCTTGGCGGGATTGGACTCCTTGACTGATCTTGCGCTGAATCACCGATTGGCGCAGGGCACGTTCTGCGGCGTTGTTGGTGGGCTCTATTCCCTCGTTCTCCAGGAAGGTCCACAACCCACCTGTCACCTTCTGGAGCTGCTGGCACGTGCGCACTGTGCTGGCCCAAGGCGTTCGCTCGCCGCGCTGGTAGCCGAGCTCTACTACCCGCTGCAGCGTGGTCTCAAAGGTCTGGCGGATCGGCCGGCAGCTTTGCTGCAAGGCGGGCCAGTCAATCTTTCCCTCCTTGTAGCGGTGCCAGTGGCCAAACAGCTGCTGCTGCAGGCCCAGCAGCTGGGCTCCGAATTCAGCGCTGGCGCCCGGGCGTTCGGCGATGGCCGTCAGGTCGCGGATCAGGTGCGCCCAGCACAGCTGGCGCTGCTTGGTGGGCAGGTGGTTGTAGGCCGAGAAGCGATCGCTCACCACAATCCCGCCAAAGGCGTTCCCCAGCAGCTCGATGGCAGCGGTCGTCGATCGACTCAGCCCTTGCACAAATACCGTCACCACGGCGGTGACCATGACCCACTGCCAGCCCCGCTTTCCAGTGGGATTGTTGCCGTCGGCATTGCCGGTGGGGGCGCCAGTTTCATCTACGTAGGCCACCGGCTGCACGCGGGCAAAAGCAAGGGCCTCCTGCATGGGCTGCTCCAGTGCTGCACTCAAGCGCTGGCGGACCCGTCCAATCGCGCCGCGGCTCATCTCCACTCCTACCAGCTGCTGGAGCAGGGCCTGGGTCTTGCTGAAACTCAACGGAAAGGCACTGCCCAGCAGGCCCACCAGTGCACTGAGCCTTGGGCCGTAGTGACTGGCCTCCACATCCGCCGGCAACGAGGCGCAGGTGCTGGTGGAACAGCAGGGGCAGACCAGGCGATGCAGCCGGTGCTCGATCACCAGCGGGGTAATCGGCGGGATCTCGATCACCTGATGGCGCAGGGGATCGAGATCCTCTCCCTGGAGCAAGGTGCCACAGCGGCGGCAGGCATCAGGGTGGTGATCCACCACCTGATCCACCCGCTCGATCGACAGCAGCTCTGGTCCGGATCCGGGATGGCCCTGCTGGCCGCCCCGCTTGCGGCCACTGCCCTTGCGCCGTTCTGGCGGCTTAAAACCCAGACCATCACTGGAGGGAGGTTTGGATGAGTTGCGAGAGCTGCGTCCGATCCGCTCACGCAGGTTTGCCAACTCGGTGGCCAAGGAGGTGAGTTGGCCGCGCAACAGCTCGATCTCCTGCTGCTGGGCGTTGATCAGCGCTCTGACGCTGGCGGGAGTTTCCAGCCAGTCGGCTTCTGGAATTCCAGCCGGATGTGCGGTCATCACAGGCGGGTCTCTACCTGAGATGCAACCGGAAATCAAGCTGTCGTCAAGGGTTCAGCAGGGCCGATGTTCGCCGCGAGCTGTCACGCCCCCTGAACGGATACCGTCCCAGAAACCTCGCTGGCCCATAGAAAGTATGTAATCGGTATGGCCTAGTATAATCTAAATCTGGACGTTATCAAGCGGTCTTACGATTTTTCGAGGTGCCCTTAAGATCAGAGTCGCACAGTAGCTCCGTACTCCGGGGGCGTTCAGGGAAAGACGGGTGGACGCGATGCCAGTAGGGCATGGTGATCCTGCAGGAGTTCATTAAGCTCGGAGGCCCAGGGCATGAGAAATTGATCAAAGGCATACTGCGCCTGCCTGGGCGCATGCACCTGGTCACGCTCGGATCGGTCATATAAGATTGGAGCAGGCTCGTAGTCTTGGTTGTTGAGATCTGCGACGAACGTGTCATCTGGGATTGAGTGACTGGCATAAATCTCTGGCCGATAGATGCGTTGAAACGTGTCCATGACTGCAACAAGAGCACACAGCTGCAGCTTTGATCGGCTCTGGAGATCGTTTGGTTGATGATAAATGGCTAGTGGAGCTTTTGAGCCGGGTGCCAGGGCGTAATTCACGTCAAGTCCCATGCGGCCAAAATAGCGAGATGTGATTGACTCTTCTCCCTGAGGGGCATAGATCATTCCAAGACCATCAATCGTTGCTGTCGTGCTTTGATAGCGATGCTGATGGGCCACGCTGATGGCGATCAGGGCTGGTTCTTTCAGAACGCCTTGAGAGTAGAGGTGAGAAAATTGAAGCTGATACAGAACTCCGTGAAGATCTCCGAAGCTGCTGACTTCTTGTTGGCTGGCTTCTCCGTTGCGAATTCGCGGCAGCAGAACATTGAAGTCGTAGTCGCGTACGAAAGAGGAATAGCAAAAGCCGATGGGCCCCTGCAACCATCTCTGCCGTTGTTGATCATGAATGCGGCATCTAAGCATCTCCGAAATAGGAAACCCTCCAGATGCCGATGGGCCTGGCTTGGCGATAACTGTGATCACATCAAGGGTGATTCGATGGCGAGGTTCGTTGTGCTCGCCGAATGTTCCCAGGTTCTTGTTGAAGCGTTCGTTGATCAATCCCAGCGTCTTCTCAATCTGCTCGATGCGTGTAGCTGGATGCTGGGATAAGTTGGCAAAGTTGGTAGTCAGCCGCGTGTGTTCGCTTGGGATGTAGTCGCGATTAAATGGCGTGCTGAGTAGTTGGAGTTGCATGATAAATGCAAGAACTGGGTAAGCCCAGGCCAGGGTGGTCGGTGACTTTCAGGAAAGATGTCGCCGGTTGGCGCCTATTCAGGCCACCTGATGAAAGAGTAACTCCTCCTCGGCTGTTGTGTCATCAGGCGGTTCATTGATCCAGACAACGGCGGGTTGTTGCCAGCAGCGCACGGATCGTGACCAACGCCTGGGATGGTGCTCTCTGGCCTGCTCATAGACCAGCGTGCGCTGGTGGCAGATGGCCGGGGCCTGACCGTTGTGCCGCTGCTGCGGGGTCACGAACCGGATGGCGCTGTGGCGGTGTTCATGCACGTACCAGTGCACGAATGCCGCCGCCCACTGGCAGGCCTCTTCCTTGCTGGTAAAGGGCCGACTGGGGTAGTCGGGCCGGTATTTGGCCGTGCGGAACAGCGCCTCGGAGTAGGGGTTGTCGTTCGACACCCGTGGCCTGGAGAAGGAGCGCAGTACCCCCAGCTCCTCCAGCCGCACCTCCAGCGTGGCGGCGCGCATGGCGCTGCCGTTGTCGGCGTGCAGGATCAACCGGCGCTGGCGCTGCTTGCTGATGCGCTCCCTGATGCAGGCCCTGCTGATCAGATCCGCGGCCAGCTGGGCATCCTCGCGCTCGTGGACGTCCCAGGCGACGATCTTGCGGCTCCAGACGTCGACCACCAGGTAGAGGTAGAGCCATATGCCCCGCACGCTGGTGGGCAGGTAGGGTGATGTCCCAGCTCCAGAGCTGATTGGGCCCATCAGCACGCCGCCTGGGCACCGGACGCGCCTCCTGTGGCGGTCTGGCCCGTCCGCGGTGCTGTACCTGCTGGTGGGCGTGGAGCACGCGGTAGAAGCTGCTCTCGGAGGCCACGAACTCACCCTGGTCGGCCAGGGCGGGCACGATCTGCGCCGGCGGCAGCGAGGCGTACTGCGGCTTGTTGCAGACCGCAAGGATCTGCTGCCGCTCCTGCTGGCTCAGCCGATGGGCCACGTGGCGGGCGCTGCCTTTACGGCGGTCCCCACCGTCCCCATCACCCGCGAACTGACGCCGCCAGCGCTGCAGGGTGCGCAGGCTGATGGCCATGCGCTCCGCCACCCGCGCCGCTGTAGCCCCTGCGGCCACAGCGTCATCGAGGATCTCCAGTGCCCTCCGGCGATCAGCCGCGGAGGTCAGTCCTCCTCGGCCTCTCCCCAGAGGGCCTGCATCTTTTTTGTGACCAGCAGCAGCGCCGCCGCTTCTGCCAGGGCCTTCTCCTTCTTGCGCAGTTCCTTCTGGAGCCGTTTGATCTCGCGCTGGTCCTGGGCGCGGAGCTTCTCCAGCTCCCTCTGTTCTTTCAGCGTCAGTACCGGCTTCTCGTTGGCATCCTGCGATGCCTGCCGCCAGCGCTCCACCTGCTCCGGGTACAGACCCCGCTCCCGGCAATAGGCGCTGAGCTCGGTGGCGTTCAGCCCAGCGGTCTCCAGCACCACCGTGAACTTGTCAGCAGCGCTCCAGCCCTCAGGGTCCTTCTGCGATGCCGGCACCACCTCTCCCTCCAGCCGCCAGCCCTTGCGCCAAGCGTAGAGGGTGATCACGTGGATCCCCAGTTCCTGGGCAATCTCCGCCACGCTCTGGCGATGAGGTGGCCCCATCCGCCGGCGGACATCAGCCTTGACGGCCTCGCTGTAAGGACGCATCGATCGATTCCATCAGGCCCCCTGGTGGTTGAAATGGTCGGGATGAAGAGGCGTCATCTTTCCTGGCAGAGGGGGCTAACTGGGTGACGAGCGAGAGGCTGAGATGTGGCGGCGAGGGGTATGGCGCTCGGGTAGAGCGGCGTCCCAGCAAGTGGTGTAACTCAGGAGGATCAGCCCCGGCGTAGCCGGGGCTGACGGCTCACCTCCCTCAGATTTCAGCTGTGGCAATGGGTGGGCCGGTCTGTGACCCTGTTCGGAGAACTACCACCAAACCGAACACAGACCATGACCCTCACCCATAGTGGCGCCTCCGAGCTGAGCCAGCTCATGGAGGGCACCACCGCTGGCGCCCTGATCCCAGAGATCGTGCGCCGGGGTTTCCAGGACCTGCTGGAAGCCGAGGTTTCTGCCCTCACGGGCGCTCAACTCCATGAGCGCTGCCCCGATCAGCGCTCCACCCATCGCAACGGCTACCGGGAGCGGCTGCTCACCACCCAGGTGGGCGACCTCAGCCTGGCCATTCCCAGGTTGCGGCAGGGCAGCTTCTTTCCCAGCTGGCTGGAGCCACGCCGCCGGGTGGACAAGGCGCTCTACGCCGTGGTGATGGAGGCCTACACCGGCGGGATCTCCACCCGCAAGGTCGACGCCCTGGTGGAGGCGCTGGGCGGGGCCAGCGGCATCTCCAAATCGGAGGTGAGCCGCATCTGCCAGGGGCTCGATGAGCAGGTGAAAGCCTTTCTGGGCCGGCCGCTTGACCATGCCCGCTTTCCCTACGTCTACCTCGACGCCACCTACCTCCACGGCCGCCTGGGCCGAAATATGCAGGTGGTGTCGCGGGCGGTGGTGGTGGCGATCGGCATCAATGCCCTCGGCTACCGCGAAGTTCTCGGCATTGCCGTGGGCGACAGCGAGGCGGAGGGCTTCTGGCGTCAGTTCCTGGGCTCACTCAAGGAGCGTGGCCTCGACGGCACCCGCCTGGTGATCTCGGATGCCCACCTGGGCCTGACGGCAGCGATCAAGCGGATGTTCCAGGGCAGTAGCTGGCAGAGGTGCCGGGTGCACTTCCTGCGCAACCTGCTGAGCCATGTGCCCAAGGCCGGCCAGGACATGGTGGCCGCTGCCATGAAAGCGGTGTTCGTGATCCAGGCTCCAGATCAGGTGCGCGCCCACTGGCAGCGGGTCACCGAGATGCTGCGCAAGCAGTTCCCCGGCGCCGTGCCCGTGATGGAAGCCGCCCGGGACGACGTGCTGGCCTTCCTGCACTTCCCCCAGGAGCACTGGCGCAAGGTCTGGAGCACCAACCCGCTCGAGCGCCTCAACAAGGAGATCAAACGCCGCACCAACGTGGTCGGCATCTTCCCCAATGATCCAGCGATCGTGCGCCTGGTGGGCAGCCAGCTGCTGGAGCAGCAGGAGGAATGGCAGCTGGAGCGTCGCCGCTTCTTCTCTGAGGCCACCATGGCCAAGATCCCAGAGCCAGAAGAGCCCTTGGAGCTCACCGATGCAGATCCGAACGCCCAGCCGGCTGCAACCATCAGCTGAAGCGCACCAGCTTCTACCTCGATCTACACAGAACACATCGATCGCTGAGTTGCCAATTCAGCGATCAGGGTTCATAATGGATCAATGGAGCTGCGCAATCAGCTTCCAAGCAGTCATCCCCTGACTGCTCCTGTTCACCCTCCGGAGAGGGTCACAGGACCTCCTGAGTTACACCACTCGGAGGGGCGCTACCTCGGGTAGCAATGAACAGCGACCTTGGGACTTCAGGAAGAGCCGTTAAGGAGAGTGATCAGTCACCTGGCTGAGCGACCATGGCCCGGTGATCGGGAGGGCCTCGTCGCCTGGGCATAACGATATCAGGGCCCCAAGCTATCCAATAAAGGCACTATGCTCAGTCATCAACTTCTACTTCGAAACTTGAAGTCTCAAGAGAAATTGGCAAATCGTCAACAATGACATCAAAGCGATTAATTACATGGCATATTGCGACAATAAAGTCCAGCCAGGGTCTTGACCAACGCGGATTATGCTCCAAATCTTTCTGACTGTCAGCCAAGAACTCCCTATCCTTCGGCGTGAAGCTCATGAGTGGATAAAATATTAGGTTCTCTATTTTATTTTTCCACAGTTTAATAGTTTCTCCGCTTGCAGTGGCTAGGCAGCGGCCAGAAGGAGACCATGTAAATGATTCATCTGAATTAGAACCGAGATACATTTCGCTGACCGCTGTCCACCCTGCAGTCCTATATAGCTTGGCACAGTATTCCGAGTGCCCCCATGAATATCCCCAGTCGCCTACTTGTGACTTTCCATAATCATGTTCAATGGAAGTCAGATAGCGCCCATCAGGAGACCACGAAATTGACTTTACATTGTATTTATTATCACTTATCGTATTACAGCATTCACCTGTGCGTGGATCCCACAACCTGATCGTCTTATCAGTGCTACACGAGGCGAGCCAACGTCCATCAGGAGACCAAGCAATCGAATTTACCGAACCAGCATGACCCTGAAGGATATGGAAGCAGGTTCCTGTAAGTGGGTTCCATATGTGAATCCTTTTACCATCAAAGGCATTAGAGGCAAGGAAGCGTCCATCCGGAGACCAGGCGATCTTGTTCACCGATCCCTTATGTCCCTGGAGGATGTGCGTGCATTTGCCTGTATATGGATTCCACAAACGTATGGTTGACTCAATGCTGGTGGAAGCAATGCTGCGACCATCAGGCGACCAAGCAACTGAATTCACCGACTTAGTATGACCCTCGAGAGTATGGGCGCATGCGCCGAGGGCCGGATCCCATAATCGAATAGTCTTATCTATGCTTCCAGAAGCTAGAATGCGGCCATTAGGCGACCATGCATGTGTTAATATACCTGAGGAATGCCCCTTGAGAGTATTAGTGCAGACGCCACTGTATGGGTCCCACAATCTGATCCATTTCCCCCGATTAGCTATGGAAGCAAGACGGAGCCCATTTGGTGACCAGGCTATCGATGAAACAGGAATGGAATGCCCCTTGAAGGTTCTAGTACAGACTCCTTTGACTGGGTCCCACAAACGGATGGTCTTGTCGGAACTACAAGAAGCGAGGCAGAGCCCATCCGGCGACCAGGCTAACAACATCACATTCTGCTCATGTCCTTGTAAGTAATCTGTGCAAACAACTGGTTCTAATTCGATCCAGTCTGCTTGTTCTGGGAGATGCCGTGAAAGACTCAGCAGTTCTGCAATAGGAATTTCTCCATAACGAGCTGGTGGTGGTATTCCCGCCGGGATCGCTTGAACCAACAGCCGCCCATATATTGGTGGTGCCATAAATGCCCACTTCCAAATGGCTTCAAGATCCCCAGCTTGCTTAAGTACCTTCACCGATGTGGCCCAGTCGTCATCGCTGAAGGCATGAGGCTGCTTGGTTTTCAGCATCGCTCTTAGCCATTGAGTCCTTCCCGTCTTCGCCGACACGGTCGCTAGCCGTTTGCGCACTGCCGGGCTAGCAGTAGCCATGGCCTCGGCCAGGAGAGTGCTGTCGAGATCCAGCTGTTCATATCTCTGCAATTGGCCGCTTAACATCCAAAACAGTGCTCGACTGGCAGCATCAGATGGTGCATGGCCGGCATTCACAAGCAGTCTGGCCAATTCATCCTCAGCATCTCCGCATTCAATCCAATGACGGCAAAGCAGATCAATGCTTGCAGGGGAATCTAGCTGGTGAGCCAACTTATCCAGAGCAGCAATTGCACCCCTATGAAGTGTATTACTTGTGGAGTACTTCGCTACAATCTTATTTACGAGGGAAGCCACCAGCTCGCCAAAAGGCGAATGTAGCTCTGCTGCCATATGAGCCAGAGGAGCAACTACGGCCTCAAAAATCGTGGTGCTGGGGAGAAGGCTTGCTGCAATGCCTTCAGCCAAAGCAGCCACAGCATCTGGTGTGCCATCATTTGCCAGCTTTCGAATTGCCCGCTTCTGCTGCCAGCGCCGGGGGAGCAGCGGCCTGAACTGCTCCCCACGCAAGCGGGAACCATATCGCTTGATCTGGGTAGGATTTAGCGGAGAGCGAGCAGAAGGGTTCATCATCAAGCCGTTGTAGCTACAACACTGGCATCGTCAAGAGCGATATCCTCCACTGCGGCAGTCTTGAGAATTCGCCCCCTGAATGTGATTCCCGGAATCCTCACCCTCACTGATTCTCCATTGATGAGGCTCGTGGCCTGGCTGAGTGGCTGATGACGATCTGGATCGAAGGCCACCACTGATCCGATGCTCTCCACTGCTTCCAGTCCAGCTGGTGCGAGTCCCTCCCAGAGGCGGCGGCTGGTGGCAAGCAGATCCTTGGTGCTCAGTTCTTTACCCTGCTGCTCAATCAGATGCTGCTGGGTGAGAAGCTGAGCAAATGGCGTTGCCAGGGGCCTCAGTAACTCCTCGAGGTGGGCGTTGAGCGACTCGCTGAGTACATCGTGCTGCTGATGGTCTTGGCGTTGGAGATCAGCCTGGAGTTGAGCCAGCCGTTGCTCGGCTTGTTGGAGGTCGAGCCGCAGTTTCTGCAGCTCACTCTCCGCCGCCAGTCGCAGGGTACGCTCTTGGTTGAGCTCTTTGTGCTGCAGCGCTGCGGCATTGTTATGGCCTGGAGCTTCGTGCGGCTGGGGTGGCTGATCGGCAAAGCGCGAGAGCCAGTGGCGAAAGCGTCGCAGCATCGGAATGGCAGCTGGGGGGTAGTGTCGCTGGGCGGAAGTGCTCAGGGCTGGCGGATGTCGAGCGGCACGAACTGCTGCACCGCATCGAAGCTCTCGCGGAACGAGGCCGACTGGGCCCGGCCTTCCTGCAACCAGGCCCGCAGGGCTCCGATGCGCTCCCGCTGCGAGACCGAGAGCGGCACCTGGCGATCGAGGGAACGGGAGATGTCATCGGAGTTGAACTCGCGCTCCTGGTTGAAGCCGATGTACATCGCATCAACAATCGCCTGCTCGATCTCAGCACCCACGTAGCCCTCCGAGAGGCGGGAGAGGCCATCGAGATCAAAGTCGTGAATAATGCGCTGGCGTTTGCGCAGATGCACGGAGAGGATTTCGCGGCGTTCGGAGAGTGTGGGGAGATCAAGGAAGAAGATCTCATCGAAACGGCCGCGCCGCAGCAGCTCCGGCGGCAGGCTGCTGATGTCGTTGGCGGTCGCTACCACGAAGCAAGGGGCGGTCTTCTCCTGCATCCAGGTGAGGATGGTGCCGAACACCCTGGTGCTGGTGCCACCATCAAGGCCGCCTGTTGCGAAGGCCTTCTCCATCTCATCGATCCAGAGGATGCAGGGCGAAACGGTTTCAGCCATCTGCAACGCCTGACGGGTGCGTTGCTCTGATTCCCCAACCAATGACCCGAACAGGGAGCCCACATCAAGTCGCAGCAGCGGCAGGTGCCAGAGGCCGCCGATCATCTTGGCGGTGAGGCTTTTTCCGGTACCAGGGATACCGATCAGGGCCATGCCACGTGGTGATGGCAGGCCATAGTCGCGAGCTTCCTGGCTGAATGCTCGCTCCCTGAGCCGCAACCAATCCTTCAGCACTTCGCAGCCTCCTAGATCGGCGGGGCTTTCGCTGGCGGCATAGAACTCAAGGGCCTGGCTTTCGCGGATGATCTGCTTCTTCTCCTCCGTCACCAGATCGATGTCCTGGTCATTGAGCAGGCCATCGCGCACGATCGCCTTGGAGAACACTCGCTGTGCCTGGGCGCTGGTGAGGCCAAGGGCTGCTTGAACCAACTTCTCGCGACCCAGTGGAGTGAGTTGCAAGCGGCGTCCCAGCAAGTGGTGTAACTCAGGAGGATCAGCCCCGGCGTAGCCGGGGCTGACGGCTCACCTCCCTCAGATTTCAGCTGTGGCAATGGGTGGGCCGGTCTGTGACCCTGTTCGGAGAACTACCACCAAACCGAACACAGACCATGACCCTCACCCATAGTGGCGCCTCCGAGCTGAGCCAGCTCATGGAGGGCACCACCGCTGGCGCCCTGATCCCAGAGATCGTGCGCCGGGGTTTCCAGGACCTGCTGGAAGCCGAGGTTTCTGCCCTCACGGGCGCTCAACTCCATGAGCGCTGCCCCGATCAGCGCTCCACCCATCGCAACGGCTACCGGGAGCGGCTGCTCACCACCCAGGTGGGCGACCTCAGCCTGGCCATTCCCAGGTTGCGGCAGGGCAGCTTCTTTCCCAGCTGGCTGGAGCCACGCCGCCGGGTGGACAAGGCGCTCTACGCCGTGGTGATGGAGGCCTACACCGGCGGGATCTCCACCCGCAAGGTCGACGCCCTGGTGGAGGCGCTGGGCGGGGCCAGCGGCATCTCCAAATCGGAGGTGAGCCGCATCTGCCAGGGGCTCGATGAGCAGGTGAAAGCCTTTCTGGGCCGGCCGCTTGACCATGCCCGCTTTCCCTACGTCTACCTCGACGCCACCTACCTCCACGGCCGCCTGGGCCGAAATATGCAGGTGGTTGTCAGGCGACAGCGAAAACTGGTCCGGAGGCGACACGAAAACTGGTCCACCCCGTGGAGCGAGCCAGGCAGGACGACAAGGGCAGCGCAGGGGCGCCATCTCTGGAGCCGATGGTTCTGGAGACAGCTGTGCAGACCCCTCAGGACGTGGAGGCGATGCGACGGCTATCGGCAGCAGGTTGGGGCCGGAGGCGGATTGCTAAAGAACTGGGCTGTTCACCGGAGACGGTGCGCAAGTACCTGCGGCAGGGTGGCTGGCAGCCCTACGGGAAGCCCTGCCGCAACACGGTTCTCGATGGCCAACGGGAGTGGCTGCGGCAGCGGTTTATGGCCCACCGCGGCAATGCCGATGTGGTGCGGCAGGAGCTGGCCAGTGAGAAGGGAATCGAGGTGAGCCTGCGGACAGTGGAGCGTGCCGTGGAGCCGTGGCGGCGGGAGCTGCGCAACGCGGCCCTGGCGACGGTGCGGTTTGAGACCCCGCCGGGCCGGCAACTGCAGGCAGACTTTGGCCAGTGCCTGGTGAGCATTGGCGGCGAGCGGGTGCGGGTGCACCTGGCGGTGCTCACCCTGGGGTACTCGCGCCGGCTGCTGGTGCGGGCATTCCGCAGCGAGAAGCAGGACCACTGGCTCCAGGCCCTGGAGGAGGGTTTCCGCCACTGGGGCGGGGTACCGCAGGAGGTGCTGGTGGATAACGCCCGTGCGCTGGTGAGCCAGCACGATCCCGAGCGCAACATCCTGGTTTTTGCCGAGCGGCTGGAGGAGTTCGCCCGTTACTGGGGGTTCAAGCCCCGTGCCTGTCGGCCGTACCGGGCCAGAACCAAAGGCAAGGACGAGCGTGGGGTGGCGTACGTCAAGAGGAACGCCATCGCTGGGCGGGAGTTCAGCAGCTGGGCGGAGTTTGAGGCCCATCTGGTGCGCTGGACCCGCGAGGTGGCCGACCTGCGGGTGCACGGCACCACCGGCGAGGCGCCGCTGGACCGGTTTGTGCGGGCAGAAGCCCAGGCGTTGCAGCCGCTGGAGGCCAAGCCGTCGTTCCTGGCGGAGCGGGAGCTGGTGCGGATCGTGCACAGCGACTGCTGCGTGGAGGTGGAGGCGAACTGGTACTCGGCGCCGCAGGCGCTGATCCGTCAGCGGGTGAGCGTGCTGGTGCGCGATCAACAGGTACTGATCCGCCACGGCGGCCGGATCGTCGCTGAGCACAGGCGCCAGCGGCCCGGTAGCCGCAGCCGCCAGGTGATCGACGGCCATTGGGAGGGCCTGCTGCCGCAACGGCAGCAGCGCGAGGCGGAGCGATCGCTGCGGGATGGCAACGCAAGACGTGATCAGGAGCAGCGCCCGGTCCGCAGCTCTGAACTGGCCCGGCCTCTGGCGGTTTATGCCGAGCTGATCGGGGAGGTGGCGGCATGAGTCCCACCAACCCACGCAACCGATCCACAGCGGCGATACCACCGGTACCGACCGAGGAGCTGGAGGCAATGCTCACCCGCCTACGGCTCCCAGCAATCCGCGACCGCCTCGATGCGCTGCTGGAGGAAGCGGCAAGGCGGGAGATGAACCTGCGCGAGGCCCTGGCCTGGCTGTGCGCGGCCGAGGTGGCACGCAAAGACCAGCTGCGGATGGAGATGGCGCTGCGGCTGGCGCGCTTCCCCTATGTGCGCACGCTGGAAGCGTTCGATTTCGAGGCCCAGCCGTCGATCGACCCGGCCCAGATCCGTGAGTTGGCCACCTGCCGCTGGGTGGCCAACGGCGACACCCTGCTGCTGCTCGGGCCGCCGGGTGTGGGCAAGACCCACCTGGCGGTGGCGCTGGGCCGGGAGGCGGTGCGTCTCGGTCACAGCGTCCAGTACGTCGGTGCCATGGAGCTGATCAGCGCCCTGGCCAAGGCCCAGGCGCAGCACGCCCTGGAGGGCCGGCTGACGCAGTACGCCAAAACCCGGCTGCTGATCATCGATGAGCTGGGCTACCTGCCGCTGGAGCCGAACGCTGCGTACCTGTTCTTCCAGCTGATCTCCCGCTGCTACCAGCGCGGCAGCGTGCTGATCACCTCCAACCGCCCCGTCATGGAATGGGGCGAGGTGTTTGGCGATCAGGTGGTCGCCACAGCGATCCTCGACCGGCTGCTGCACCACAGCCACGTGCTGACGATCCGGGGCGACAGCTACCGGCTCAGGGAGAAGCGGCGCAGCGGCCTGATCCGCCCGCAGGCGGGCGGTTCCTCCTCACCGGACAGCGCTGGCCTACGGCCACCACCGCCCGGTGAGAAGGCCTAAGGGGAACCCGGATCAAGCGGCACAGATGCCGCAGCCAACAACAACGACACGACACCCACCGATGAAACACCGATCCAAGGGCAGCCGTAAGGCCCCCATCAGCAAGCCATCAGGTGGACCAGTTTTCGTGTCGCCGGAGGACCAAAAGCGGATGTCGCTTGACAGTGGTGTCGCGGGCGGTGGTGGTGGCGATCGGCATCAATGCCCTCGGCTACCGCGAAGTTCTCGGCATTGCCGTGGGCGACAGCGAGGCGGAGGGCTTCTGGCGTCAGTTCCTGGGCTCACTCAAGGAGCGTGGCCTCGACGGCACCCGCCTGGTGATCTCGGATGCCCACCTGGGCCTGACGGCAGCGATCAAGCGGATGTTCCAGGGCAGTAGCTGGCAGAGGTGCCGGGTGCACTTCCTGCGCAACCTGCTGAGCCATGTGCCCAAGGCCGGCCAGGACATGGTGGCCGCTGCCATGAAAGCGGTGTTCGTGATCCAGGCTCCAGATCAGGTGCGCGCCCACTGGCAGCGGGTCACCGAGATGCTGCGCAAGCAGTTCCCCGGCGCCGTGCCCGTGATGGAAGCCGCCCGGGACGACGTGCTGGCCTTCCTGCACTTCCCCCAGGAGCACTGGCGCAAGGTCTGGAGCACCAACCCGCTCGAGCGCCTCAACAAGGAGATCAAACGCCGCACCAACGTGGTCGGCATCTTCCCCAATGATCCAGCGATCGTGCGCCTGGTGGGCAGCCAGCTGCTGGAGCAGCAGGAGGAATGGCAGCTGGAGCGTCGCCGCTTCTTCTCTGAGGCCACCATGGCCAAGATCCCAGAGCCAGAAGAGCCCTTGGAGCTCACCGATGCAGATCCGAACGCCCAGCCGGCTGCAACCATCAGCTGAAGCGCACCAGCTTCTACCTCGATCTACACAGAACACATCGATCGCTGAGTTGCCAATTCAGCGATCAGGGTTCATAATGGATCAATGGAGCTGCGCAATCAGCTTCCAAGCAGTCATCCCCTGACTGCTCCTGTTCACCCTCCGGAGAGGGTCACAGGACCTCCTGAGTTACACCACTCGGAGGGGCGCTACCGAGTTGCACCTGCACTCCGGGAGTGGTCGTGAGGCCGTTGAGTACCGTCTCAAGCTCGGCGGTGTCGGGAGGGGGGAACTCCACCACCACCGCAACATCCTTGAGTTCCGCCGGCAGCTTGGGGCTGGGTGTGGTGATCAGGATAGATTTACGAGTGTAGCGGAAACGCTGGGCAAGGTTGCGCAGCTTGCGCTTGAGCTGGGCATTGCTCCAGATGTCGTGGAAATCGCGCAGGATGAAGAGGGCATCGCCATCGTGCTGGTCGATCTTCTCCAGAGCGGTTTTCGGGTCGGGCGCTGTTGGAACGCTGCCTGTCCAATTCGCGATTGCCTCGAAGCCATCACCCGCATCCCAGCTCAGGCAGGGGCGCTTGTTCGTCTCACAGGCCTTGCGCACCTCTGCAACGGCACGTTCCTCCTCCGGAGTGATCAGCACGATCAACGTGAAGCGAGCCCGCAGGCAGAGATCCAGTTCCTGTTGAAACGACATCGCTACCAGCCGCCGCCAATTGCCTGGGTGTCATCCACCTGCCAGCTCACGCCTTGATCATCCGCATCGGCATCGGGTGTCATCTCCCGACTGCTGATCTCTCCACCAAGGAGGGTTTCAAGCCCTTTGGTGAGGCTGAGGCATTGTCCGCCATTGACCCCACGAACCTGAAGCTTCACGGTGCCATCGGGGGCGACGAAGACATCGATTTCCTGGATCTCCATGGGCTTAAGGCAGATTGATCAAGGTTTGATGGGTCTGTTGGGCGACGCTCAGATGCTGCGTCGCAGCACGAGGTGAAGGGTGCCGTCCTGCTGTTGGCCTTCTTCCACCAAACTGAATCCTTCTGCGATCAGAGCCTCCTGGGCGGCATGGTAGGCGTAGCGCTGATGCAATTGCCGCACGAAGTCTTTCTGCTCAATGCCACGAATCCCCCACCAGTCGGCTACCAGCTCATAGCCATCATTGGAATTGGTGCGGCGGAAGCCGATGTCGTAGCCCTTGCTGGCAGTGGCAATCTTGAGATCGGCCTTGGTGGTGTTGCCCTGGTAGCCATTCACCGTGATGGGCCCGTGCTGCACGGTGTACCCGAGATCAACCAGGGCCTTCTGCAGATGGCTGGCTTCCACAACACGGGTGCGGATGGTGGTGAAGTGCGACATGGCAGGGAGGGCAGGAGAGGAGGTGGAATCAGCTCAGCTGGATCACGGGATAGTCGCTGTAGAGCAGGCGACCATTGGCCAGCTCGCGGGCGGTGAGCAACAAGCGCTTGTTGCCATCGATCCCGAAGCTGATTCGAAAACAAGCGTCCCCGGCATTCACAGGCTGGCTGGTGGTGAGGAAGGTGGGGGAGTTCTCATTCATCCAGAAATGGCTGCGTCGTTCCTGCTCAGCCGTTGCCACCGCCAGGATGCGGGCACCACCAGCTGGATCGAACACCAGCTCGGTGGAGGCTGCAGCTCCTGTGGATTGGAGTTGCTCGCCAAGTTCAAAGATCGCCAGGCCCAACTGGTCCTGCCCGTCGAAGGAGGCTTTGACAGTGAGATGGGCGATCGGTTCAGCACTGGGGTAGGGGCTACCGGCCTCGACGAGCGTACGGTAGGTCCAGTGGCCGGTTTTTGGATCGCGGTGACGAATGGCGTAGCTGTGCTGGATGTGGTCGTAGAAATCGACTCCACCGACAAAGGCCGCTGCCCCTCTGGCCACCGCATCGATCGGGCGATCCGCGAAGAGCCGGTCCTTCCCGAAGATCCGCGCCAGGGTGGTGCGCACCACCGGGATCTGGCTGCTGCCGCCCACCAGCAGCACCGATTTGATCTGCTCCTCGCTGTAGCCGCGATCCCGGGCGCGGTTGAGCGCCTGGCGGATGAGACGATCGATCCCTCCGATCAGACCAGCCTCATCCATCAGTTCCTCGAAGCGGCTGCGGCTCCAGGCCGCCTCCAGCACCTGGCCGGTATCAGGGTCCAGCAGGGTGATCGCTGCCTCACTTTGGCTGGTGAGTTGGATCTTGGCCTGCTCGCATTCGGCGAGGATGGCGCCGCTGAGGGTCTGGATCAGCGGATCAGTGTCGGCCCGTCCGGTTTGCAGCAGCACATCCTGGAAGAGCAGCTTATCGAGGCTGATCCCGCCGATCTGCGCACCAGCCTTGGCGAGGATCCGACAGCGGCGGCCATTTGCGGCAGTGTCCTCCGGCTCGATCAGCACCACGGCGACATCGAGTGTGCCACCGCCGAAATCAAACACTAGGTAGCAGTCACCAGCCTGGATGTGGGCGCCATAGCCAAGTGCAGCAGCTGAGGCCTCATCAATCAGCCGGTAGCGGGGCAGGCCTGCCGCAGAGGCGGCGTCCCCCAGCCAGGCGGCGTAGTGCTCGTAACTGTCGACTGGAACCGTGAGGGCGATCTCCTCATCCGCGAGGGCCAGATCCTCGCGGGTGAGCCTGAGCAGGGTGGTGAGAAAGTCGTGGCCGGCCTGGTGAAAGCTCACCTGCCGTTCCCCGATGCGGCGACCCCGGCTAGTGCCTCCCCGGCCGATGTAGCTCTTGGCCCAGCGCAGGGTATGCGGATGCTTGAGCAGGTTGCGCTGCAGCACTTGCTGCCCCAGCCATTGGTGCTGATCTTCTCCGTAGTGGATCAGGGAGGGGATTACAGACGTGGTGCCATCGCCCTGGGGATAAAGGCTGCGGTAGGCCGCCGGGGCATAGGTGCTGGCCTCCTGGCGATCGGCATCCCAGAGGGCGAGCACGGTGTTGGAGGTGCCGAAATCAACCGCAAGACGACCAGGCATGGCTTCAGAGGTGGGGATTAGCCATCGATTTCGATCTCGAAGGGTGAGGAATCCAGCTGAACGCTGGCCTCATCCACGCCCACATCAAAGCGACGGATCACCGCGCCGAGGGCGGTGATGAAATCGAGCCAGGCTCGCACCCATTCGGGCTGCTGGCTCTGGTCTTGTTGGTAAGCCGCCAGCAGCTGCCAATACGTGCCATCAACGCTGGCCAACGGGGTCAACAACAACTCTGCGACATCATTTCTCCAGAGCCGGATCGTGTTATCCCAGCTGCCAGAGGCGAGGCAGCGGCCATCCGCTGACCACGCCACTGAGCGCACGCTGGAATGGGCTTTGAGGGTGCAGGCACCGCTGGCCGGGTCCCACAAACGGATCGTCTTGTCAGAGCTGCCAGAGGCGAGGCAGCGGCCATCCGCTGACCACGCCACTGACCACACAGTTTCGGAATGGCCATTGAGGGTGCCGGTGCAGGCGCCGCTGGCCGGGTCCCACAAACGGATCGTCTTGTCAGAGCTGCCAGAGGCGAGGCAGCGGCCATCCGCTGACCACGCCACTGACCACACAGTTTCGGAATGGCCATTGAGGGTGCCGGTGCAGGCGCCGCTGGCCGGGTCCCACAAACGGATCGTCTTGTCAGAGCTGCCAGAGGCGAGGCAGCGGCCATCCGCTGACCACGCCACTGACCACACAGTTTCGGAATGGCCTTTGAGGGTGCCGGTGCAGGCGCCGCTGGCCGGGTCCCACAAACGGATCGTCTTGTCAGAGCTGCCAGAGGCGAGGCAGCGGCCATCCGCTGACCACGCCACTGAGTACACACTGTTCGAATGGCCTTTGAGGATGCTGGTGCAGGCGCCGCTGGCCGGGTCCCACAAACGAATCGTCTTGTCACCGCTGGCAGAGGCGAGGCAGCGGCCATCCGCTGACAACGCCACTGAGTACACCCTGTTCGAATGGCCTTCGAGGGTGCGGGTGCAGGCGCCGCTGGCCGGGTCCCACAAACGAATCGTCTTGTCACCGCTGGCAGAGGCGAGGCAGCGGCCATCCGCTGACAACGCCACTGAGTACACGTAGTTGGAATGGCCTTCAAGGGTGCGGGTGCACCGATCAGGCTGTAGTTCATCCACCTTTGCTGCTGGAAGGCTTTGGCTGAAAGCCAGCAGGGCCGCCACCACCGGCTCGTCTTGTTCCTCTGGTGGTGTTCCAGCTGCCATCGCCTGCAGCAGTGATCGGCTGTGGAGCGGTGGTGCTTTCATCGCCCACTGCAAGAGAGCTTGCCGATCGCCCGCTCGCCTCAGCACCTGCACTGTCGTGGTCCAGTCGTCGGTGTTAAAGGCTTCGAGAGGTTTCGCATACTCCATCGCCTGAAGCCATTCAGCACGGCCCGCCGCCGCCGCTGCTGCTGCCAGGCGTTTGCGCACTCCTGGACTGGCAGCGGTAAGGGCCTTGGCCAGTAGCGTGCCATCGAGATCCAGCTCCTCGTAGCGCTCCAGCTCACCGATCAACAGCAGGAACATGGCTCGCTCGGCGAGATCGGCGGGCGCATGTCCACTCTTGAGCAGCAGGCCGGCGAGCCCATCACCTGCCTCTCCAGTCTCCATCCACTGGGTGCAAAGTGCGTCGATGGTTAGTGAGAGGCGTAAGGATCCAAGCACCACCATCAAGTGGTCGCGGGTTTGCTCCTCAAGTGCTAATTCATGCTCCACCGCTTCAGCCAATGCCTTTACAGCTTTCCTTGAGCCATCAGTGGCCAACTTGCGAATCGCCCTCATCTGCTGCCATCGGATCGGCAGGCCTGGGCGCAAGCTCTCCCCCTTCAAGCGAGAGGAGTATTTCTCAAGTTGACTGGGTGTCAGTGTTGCGGGCATCAAGCCGACAGGAGATCAAGGATAGAGTGCTGGATTTGATGAATGATCCAGGGCCTTTTGCGGAAATGGCAAACAAGTTCTTGTCTAGCTCAGCATTGATGGAAGAAGCAGTCTGAGCCGAAGGTCAGGAAGATTGTTGGGGCAGTCACCAAGCACATTGTCCGGCGAAGTGGTTAGGTACAAAAAAGCGTAATCAGCACCGCGGGGAAGTGGCGCGTTCAGGCGCTCATTTTTTCAGCATCAACCAATCCTTCTGTCTGAAGCTGGTCAGGCACCATGATGGTACGGGGTCTGACTGACCGCCACACATCCGGCGATACCGTAACGCGACAGCCGGCTGCTGCGCTCGCTGAAGTCGTGGCCTTGGAGGCAGCCGAAGGCGAGAGAAACAGGGCTGTTTCCAGCGGCGCTGCACGCCACCACGGGGGATCCACCTGATGGCGCAGGCCATCCAGGCTGACCGCATAACCCTGGAGGCTGCTGACCAACACGGCAATGGCGACCACCACCAGCAGCCGATCGATCCGCTGCGGTTTGCGTAGACCGCTGCTCTCCCAGGGCTGATTTAAATTGTGCCGCGGTCACTCTGGGCTGGGTTGCCCAAATGGTGTTTGCTCGGTGGTATCTCCTCCTCCCTGTGCCCGAAGGGCCTCTGCCGCAACTGAGCTTGATCTGATCAGTTACCTGTTGGAGATACCAGATGACCGCATGCCGCCTGGGGGCAGCATTCCGGCCTGGTACCTGCTGCCGGTGGCGGGCAGGCTCAAGTACTGACGCAGGCGCTCAGGCGTCGTCCCCTCGTAAGAAGCGTAAGAAGCTAAGATCCCAGTTGCTGCAATGGATTTGGCGTCTCTTACGCTCTTACTCCCTGGGAGGCGCACCAGTGTGCTCGGTTCAGAGCAGCGCCCTCGAGCGCTCCGCCCCCGCAGTCGCGGGCATGAGCTCAGCCGCAGTGACCTGACCCACCCATCCCGGCCGCGGCGAGGGGAAATGAAGCACGCGAGCGCAAGGGTGCGGGAGCGGCTCCGATGGTCTTGGTGTTCAGCGGCAGCAGCAGGTTGCGATCGTTCTCCCGCACTCGCCTTGCCCTTGCGCCGCGTGACACCCTGAAACCCCGCTGCCGGGTGGGAAGCCGAGACTCCTGCCAGTGGCATCACTGTGGGGATGGGTCAGACCGTGCGGACTGCTTGCCAGCCTCAGGAGGGTCTGTGAATCCTGCTTCAGTCGTTAAATTCTTTTTCCCGTTTTGAGAGGAATGCATGGGACGTTCAAACAGCAGTCCTGATCTCGTCCTTGACCTGATGCCCTGCTCAACAGGATCAGCAGCCCTTGCCCCAACTTGCCGATATCTCCATCTACTCCCTTTCGTGGCCTGCCGAATTTACTGACCCACCCGCATCCAGAACTTGGCCAGCCGCTTCCTCATGGAACGCCGTGCAGGCTCCTCGACGGCTTCACTGCCCGTTGCCCCTTCCTTGGTGCACTCGTCAGCTTCAACCAACTCCTCCACGGGGCACTCACCATTCGTTCCCTCGGGAGCCTGGAGAGCAACCACGTCGTCGGGTTGCAGCACCAGACCCACGTCCATCAGGAATCGCTCAACGAGTTGCTGCGCTGAGGCCAACTGGTTCTTCCCCAGCATGACCGCAACAGCACCAGCAGGATCGCTGCTCACCACCCGCAGCTCCGAGAACTCCAGCAGCAGCCAGTCCCAGTTCAGGGCCGGATACCTGCGCTCGTAGTGACTGGTGACCACATGGACGTGGCTGGGATCGATGGCGCCCTGAAACCAGCTCAGCGTGATCGTCTGGCCAGCTTGAGTAGCGAACTCTGCAACGGGTTCAGTCCCTGCTGATTCACCGCTCAGGGCAGGCTCAGGGTCATGGCCCTGTTGCACAGAGCTCACTTCCTTCCCAGTCACCATCACAGCTTCATCACCCTGCTTCAGACCGGATGGGGTACCTGCGGTTAGCTTCGGCTTGAGAACCTCATGGGAATCCACCAGCAGGAATCTCGGGTAGTCCTTCACGTAGTTGGCCAGGTCAGCAAACATCGGTGCTGACCACTGCGGGGAGCGGCAGCTCTGCTGAGCCCGCGTCAAAGCGACATAGCGCAGGTTGAGCTCCTCCTCTGGCAGCACCACCCCGCCTCTATAGCCCTGCTCATCCCAGAGAGCAGGCGCCTGCTGGGGGCCGTACTCCCAGTTCTTGAGGTCAGTGGGGGCTCCATGCAGGAGGTCGTGGCCATGGAAGTCATCAGCCAGGGTCACGCTGCCGAATTCCAGGCCCTTGGACTTGTGGGCTGTGGTCAGGGCCATCACGTCGGGCGTGATGGAACTGACGGCCATCCGCTTGATCCCAGCGATCTCCTCGGGAATGCCCTGCCAGTGGTCATGACGATCGATCAGATGGCACCAGGCCTTGATGTCGCGCACGTCTTGCGCTTCGGCGTAGCTGCACAGTTCCCCGTAGCCCTTGAAGGCAGCGATGAACGGATCACGGATCTGTGACTGCTCCCCACGCTTGAGGTGGCAGAGATCCAACAGCTGCTGGAGGCGGTACCCGTCGATTCCGCCGCACCAGTAGGTCTGCTTGCCCTGGTGGGCCAGTGCCAGGGCCTGCTTGTAGATCGCGGCATTGCCACGGGCAATGAACGCGCTGGTCTCAGGTGGTGATGTGCTGCGCAGACCCCTCAGCTGGCGAGGCTCCCCTTTCAAGGCCAGCAGGTGGTTGGCGGCCTCAGCGATGGCAGCACCAAAGCGGAAGCTGCCGGTCAGGGCCAGCTCGTCCCAGTGACCAGCGCTGGCAATGGCGTTGGTGGCATGGCGGAACTGATAGATCTGCTGGTGAGGATCCCCTACGAACACCCTGCTGCAGCTCTGATCTGCGAGGATCTTCAGCGTGACGGGATTGGTGTCCTGGGCTTCATCCAGCAGGATCACATCGAATCTGAGCTGGGGCCTCGAGAGCTGATACAGCTTCAGGTAGCCGTCATGCAGCATCGGCACGCAGGACGACGTGGGATCCACCATCAGTTCCCACAGCCGTGATGCAGCCTGCAGAGCCTGCCTGGGGTAGCGCTGGTGGTAACTGACCGCCCCGGTGAACTCAGCCAGATCGTTGCAGCCGCTGCAGAGGAAATGCTGCAGCACCTTGAGAGCACGATCAGCCAGCACCAGCTCCTTGTGGTTGCGCTGGTCCAGCCCAAGGGCAATTGCCGCCTGGTTGGCGCGGATGCTGCCCCGCAGCTGGTGCCGATAGCGATACCCCACAGCCCGGTAAGCCAGGGCGTGAATCGTGGAGCAGGTGACGTTGGTCGGGAAGCTCTCCCGGGCTTCTGCCGCCACCGTGCGATTGAACGCCAGATACAGCATTCGTTGCTGGGGTCGTTCCCGGGCATAGGCCCGCAGCGTGGTCGTCTTGCCCGTACCGGCAAAAGCCAGCACGCGCAATGAGTCAGAGCGAGAGTGAACAATCGCCTGTTGCTCCTCGCTCAAAGTCCCTCCGCCATCAGGCGGGTGGTGTGAAGTGGTCATGATGATTCTCCTTGAAAGTCATGTGGTTGTTGTTCAGGGTTTGCTCCATGGACACTTGCGCTGCTGCAAGGGCACAAGCAGCGGCCAGTGGCTGAACGCGTAACATTCAGCGGAGGTTGAAGGCGACTGCTGGTTCACCAGCCACCTCGGACAACGCCTTGGTCTCAACCAATGATTAAGTCAGTTGGGGGAGGCCCTAAGGCACCCTGAAACGAGAATCGGTCAATTTTCCAGCGCACGGAATTTTCCACATTCCAAAAATCAGTCCGACGTCATCTCAGCACGCATCTGTACGGCAAGAACACAAACAACTTTAATAGATAGATTATGCTGTCCTTGAAATATTCTTGAAGAAGCGCCTGGCAAGCAATGCGCGATCAAGCCATGCTTATAATGTCCCTGCCCTTGTATTATCTCAGAATTGTGTATACTGTGTTTAGGCGACTACAGGTTCCGCCGACATTTTCTTTGCCTGTTTTGATATGCTCTATCTACACATGACTTGACTCTCAATCCCAGCGGGCAATCCCGCTGGTCAAGCCGCTCTCGGTCTTCTCGCATCAAGACAAGGCCAGCCAACGAGGCTCATCAGCAATACCCTCTGAACAGCGCGAATCCCTCTTGGATAGCAGGGTCGCCAAGTACGTGGGCTAGATACTCAGCCCTCCGTGATCCGTCTCGGTTGCTTTGCGCTGCATTGGCAGATCCAGTCTGCCGCTATATGCATCTATAGGTAGCGAGCCAACGGCGAGCGGGGGTGCGTAAAGGGCAAGAGTAGATAGCAGTAGCCACGAGGAGTCGTTGCTATTCACTAGCAAGGAAAGAAATGTAATGAGGGCACTAGATATTTATCAAAATAGATTTGTTTTCTCCATGCGCTAGCATGGAGAATGAGGATACGAGCATCCTTCTCTCTTCGCTTGCTCAGTATCTATACTCTTTTCTTTGTATATAGATAAATTTTCTGCATATTCACAATGATCCCCAATAGCACTAGCTTCCAGCGGCCGCCGCGCTGCACTCCCAACCAAGAGCAGGTCCAGCTGCGGCAGTTCCTTGAGGAGCAGCTCAGGGGTGGCTTCGAACCCAAGTACATGGTGAGCTATCACCCCCGCTCCCCTGAGGAGACTGGCTGGCACGGCAAGGGCCAGTCCGCTGCATATTCAGCGTCGAGTAGGCGTCGACCAACCACCAGCGCCTGGAATCAGGTGGGCTCCTACAACTACTACAAGCGCCGCCGGAGCGACATCGACAGCATGTCGACCGACAACCAGCACATGCGGAGCCTGATCATCCGTCGGCACTACGGCATCCAGCGCCTCAACCAGGCGTGGCGCTCCGCACCACCACCGATGCTGTTCTTCGTTGAGGAGGGCAAGGATGTTCAGCTGCATGGTCACCTGCTCCTTCCTAAGCCCCTGGGGAAGTACGACTCCGTGGAGTGCATGACCGCTGAGTGGAAGCTCTACATGACCAAGCACGCCAAGTGCCTCTCCAGGCAGCGCCCGCCCCATGTCTGCTCCGTAACGGATGCCGTAGGTCTGATCGGGTACCTCACGAAGGAAACCTCCTCTCAGCGCATGGCTTTGGACGTGATGGCCTCAAACTTCGTCAGTCCGTCGTTTTGACTGGATCCCTTTCGCTGGTGCCCTCTGTGCCGTAGCGCCTGGAAGGCAGTGGCCCCACTCAGCCCAGTGAAGTCACTCCAGGCAGACCTTCCCGCATTCGTAGCTGCTGAGCAACTAGGCGGCCTCCAGTAACCCCTATCGGCTTTTAATACACGCTTTATAAAAAAATCCTGGGCTGGGTATTGTTTCCTCCCGCCGCCCCAGGATCCACGAGATATGCCTTCGATAGTGTATAGTTGATATGTCAACTCTATTCCCGTTCTTTATAAATCCTATGAAAAATTCTGCAAAGACCTCCAGCCCCACGCTGCAGGACACGCCCTCCGATCTTTATAGACTGTACAAGCAAGCCGAAACGCCAGTAGATCAGGAGGCCTTCGTCCTTGTTGCCTTGACCGCGCTTCGTGCCGTCAAAAGCAAGAAGAACAGACCGCATGACCTGGAGCTGGCCTCCGCGCTGATTGTTGGCGATGCACTCCGCAAGCTCAGGGCCCTCTCAGGAACTGAGGCCTACAAGGGCTTCCTTGAAAAGCACAAGATCACGACAACCGATGCCTCGACTTTCATACGTCTGTCTGAAGATGCTGGAGTGATCGAGGGGCTGGACGTGAGCGGCTGCACTCTGCCGGGAGTGATCGCCAGGCTGGCCGAGCTCAAGCAAAAGGAATCCGAGGATGCCCTGCCCTTCGCGCAGCAGCTCATGGGTAATAGCGTCAGCCCTCCGCAGCAACCCACGGGGCGGATTCGTGAACGAGGTACATATGAACGCGATGACGATGATGAAGTTGTCGAAGCGTTCAGGGCAGCTCAAAGGTATGGGTATCCGATCTGAACGCTCAGATTCAGCGGCAGGCTGCAAAGTGGACTGTCCGCTGCAACCAGTTGTTCGCCAGGTGCTGGAGCTGCTGCTGGAGATTCTGGACCGCACCAGCCCCGATGGGGTGCTCTGAGTGAACCCTGCTGTACCGAATCCTCTGGCAAGCGGACTTCCTGTGAGAGGCGCTCCCTGGGTTCTGATGACTGCTCCCCCATCTAGACGGCAGGGAGATGGCAGGCCGAGTGCTCTGGATCCTTCCCCAGAAGTCTCAATGCACTCCGCCATCACCAGGGTTGACAGCTCCAGGGCGGAAAGAGTCCGACCTCCGCAGGGCCGAGAAGGCAACAGCAGTGATGGTACTGCTTTTTGCCGTACCATGGAAATCGTGGAGCGTGGGGCCCATGTCCGCTACCGAACGCCTCGATCTCAAGCTATCCAGCAGCGACAAGCAGCTGTTCGTAATGGCTGCCGCTCTAGAGGGCATCTCTGTGGCCGCTTTCGTCAGGTCCGCCGCCAAGCAGAGGGCAACAGAGGCCATCCAACGTGATAGAGCGGTGTCCCTCTCAACCCGCGACTACGAAGCCTTCCACACTGCTCTGGCCCAGCCGTTTCGCCCTAACGAGGCCTTGCAGGAGTCCATGAGAGAGGTTCAGGCCCGGGTCAAGCGTGTTTGAAGAGCACCTGCTTGACCCCAAGCGCCACAACCGCTCCGCCTTCGACAGTGGCGAGCCTGCCCTGAACCGCTTCCTCCAGCAGAACGCCCACCAGAACATGCGACGGGGCATCAGTCAGACCTTTGTTCTGGTGCCGGAGTCCGATCCCAGCTCCATTGCCGGCTACTACACCCTGGCTCCGGCCGAAGTCAGTCTGGCCAGCCTCCAGCCCCAGGACGCCCGCCCTCTGCCGCCCTATCCGATCCCCTGCTTCCGCATGGGTCGACTGGCCCGGGATCTGCGCTGGCGCGGTGAGGGGATTGGCGTACTGCTGGTCGGCCTTGCTGTTGAGCGCTGTCTGCTGGTTCGTCAGTCTGTGGGCGGCTACGCCCTGATCGTCGATGCCAAAGGCGAAGCCGCAAAGAGCTTCTACCTCCATTACGGCTTTCAGCCCTACCTCGACGCCCCCCTCAGCCTCTACCTCCCGCTTGGAGGCCAGCCAGGCCCGTCCTGATCCCTGATGTCGCCGACGCATGCGGAAGTTGAAGGGTTCCTTGAGTGCGAATAGGGAAGTTTGCCCGCCCTTCAGGAGCATCAGCGCCGACCCCCGCCATGACAAGATCTCAGGAAGAGACCTGAGCGGGACTAGTGAGGTCTGTCAGCGATCTGTCAGTCGGCCGGCATGCCCCCGTTGCGCCAATGGATTTGCCTGATTTGCAACCGGCTTTTAACCGATTGGTCCTGAGTTCGAATCTCAGGCGACCCATAGTTCACTGATCCGCTCGGCCGTTGTGGCGGGTCTGATCCAGGCGGAGCGATCAGCTGGTCATGGATTGAGGTTCTCCAGTGCGTCGAGCCCCTTGCGCAATAGCTTTTCAGACTGCTCACGCAGCCGTTGCTGATCTGTTTTGCGGACGCAATCCTTGGTCAGGTAGTTGATGTTTCGTGTGGCTGGGTGATAGCCCACTGAGCGCAGTCTGCAGAGTTCGCGCCCAGGCTGGCCGGCTTCTCTCCGGAGCACGTCTCCCTCCAGGCATCGATAGCCACTCGACCCATCACGCCGGCACAGAGCCAGGTTGCGGAAGACCACATCCTTGCCCAGGGCTTTCATGCGGCTGTTGGCAAAGCTGGTGAAGGACACGGGGTCGTAGCTGAAGGGCGCGGCCATGGCGCGGACTCCCAGCAGAAGCCCTGCCAGTCCCAGAGACGAAGCCGTGATCCAGCGGAACCCTTGCCGCGCGATTGCTGGGCTCCCCATGACTGCATGCTCGCTGGAATCTCAACGGTACAGTCGCTGGCTGGATCCATCCCATGGCGCATGGCTGAACCCCTGGCTCAATCGGCCTCCTTGGATGACACCGTGCCGCAACCGCCCGACTGCAGCCACGACGACTGGCGATGGATCCGTGATGCTCTGCGCTATCTGGGCAGGGATCTGCACCGGCGTTCCTATGCCGTCGATTCCCAGCGGCGGGAATTGCTCTGGGCCGAGATGGACGCCTGCCTGCTGCTGGCGGAGCGGATTGGGGCCTCCCTGCCAGATCCAGAACTCTGATCAGCATGATCTTCAGAATCTAGATCCTATGGCTTCATTCAATAATGATGATGAGCTTTTGCCACGGTTCTAGCTCATCTTGCAAGTAACCTACCTTAAGCCTTGATCATCTTCGCGGTTCCTGAGGCCCCTGGTAGGGGATTAAGCCATTGTTCGGCTCCGGATGGTCATGGCTTGTGGGCCCGCCTTTCCTGGTGGCATCTCTGGCGGGGCTCACGCTTTCGATCCCGTATCAGCGGTTGATCTTCTTTGTCAGATAATGCCAGATATCTCCCGCTTGAGTTGTGTCGTCCGACAGAAGGGGCACTTTTTTGTAATATCGGTCGCCATAGTATTCGTGGTGATGCCTTCGGAGGCCTCACCTCTGCCGTGATCGAGAACGCCGTGCAGGACGCGATCGAGGTGGGTCCCAGCGTCGATGCGGTGGTCACGCCGGGGTGAGCCTGCATCAGGCCCTGCCCCACGGCGTGGCCGTATCAGACGTAGCCGAGCCGAGGGGCTCAGACAGAGCCGAAGGCCACCTGACAGGCTGCATTGAGCAGCTCTGCTTCGGCGGAGCTGCTCGGTTCACGGCCATCCAGCAGGCCCCGGTTGCAATCGGCCGAGAGCTGGTAGGTGCTGCCATCGGCGGTGACGGCGAAGCTGACCCCCTGGGAGCCGGAGGGTTGTACCGAGCCGTAGAGCAGCTGGTAATCGGTGTTGGGAACCACGATGTAGGTGCTGTTACTGCTCAGGGCGTTGTCGACAGCGTTGTTGATGACGGCTGCCGTAGCCAGGGAGGCCACCCCCCATGTCGCGGCTCTTGCCCCCCACCATCCCCAGGTGGGAGAGGACCAGCCGCCGTACCAGCCCGCATTCCAAGGCCGTGCCACACCCCAGCCCGGACGAGCCCAGCCGGCGTTCACATTGACATTGTTGATGTTGACACGCCGATTCGTGTCCCAGTTCACGTTTCGGTTGACATTCCGGTTGATATCGCGGTTGATGTTCCGGTTGACATCGCGATTCACAGTCCGGTTGACATCGCGATTGATGTTCCGGTTGACATCGCGGTTGATGGATCTGTTGCTGTCCAGGTTGAGATTCCGGTTGCCGCCACGATTGATGTCACCACGGCCGAGGGAGTTCGAGCCGGATGGCCGCTGGATCGATGGCCGCGCCGAGGGTGACGACACCCTGTTGCTCCAGCCGCCGCTGGGGCGGCTGTTGCCGCGGTTCAGGCTGCCGCCGCCTCCGCTCAGGCCTGTGCGGGCTCGGCTCCCGCCTCCACGATTTCCGCCGCTGCCACGACTTCCCCCGCCTCCACCACGGCTTCCGCCACCTCCACGGCCACCTCCACCCCCCCGGGCGATCAATTCAGGATTGGACGCTCCCTGGCTGACCCCAAGGGGGTTGTCCAGCGCCAGCGCCGCACTGGTCGGGACGCTGAGCACCCCAGAGAGCAACAGGCTTAAACCAGCGATTCCTTTCATTTGCGCACCACATCGCAGCCGTCGTCGTAGCAGCTGGCATCAACACGTCCGTCTTTGCCGAAGTGGACCATCACCAGATCCCGGTCCTTCATCACATCGGCGCGTTCCTGCAGGACACTGTTGAGATAGTTGGGATTGACCACACACAGATCCTTGCCGTTGAAGCAGACCGTGTTGGTGGAGAAGCGGGCTTCGGCTCGCATCAGGCTGACCCATGACTTGGAGTCTTTCGACCAGAGATCCATGCGTACGGGTTGATCCCTCACCCGGACCGTCAGAACGTCACCACCGATCTTGTGGCGGTAGAGAGTGGACTCGCCTTCATTGATCGCTTGCACGATGCAGGCTCTGGAGGGCTCGCCCTTGAGGCTGCACTGGGTGGTCAGGGTGTAGAGAACTTCGCTTTTCCCCTCGCCGGCGCCCAGAATCAACGTGGTGGTGACCACTGCCGTGGCGAGGCCGCCGCGCAACAGGCCGCGCAGCAGATGTTGACGTAATGACATGGAGCGGAAGTGCCTTCTTTTTTCAAGCTACCAGCGGGTTATCCCGCAGGCCCCATGGAACTCCCACGCGCCTTCATAAATATTGTGATCGGTGACATGGACCTCGGAAGCTGAAGTCCATGGCTGATCTCCGGCATTCAGCCCAGGGGCGGTCTGTTTCCTCCGTGGCCCGCCACCAGGTAACCGCTGAGGGCCAGCAACAGCACGCTGAGGCAGAAGAAGGCCAGGGAGGTTCCATCGGTGATCGGCCGCGGTCTGTGCTGACAGTCCTCCTACGATTCGGCCATGCCCGAATCCCAGCCCCTCCCTGAGCTCACCCATCTCCCTCAGGACTGCAGTCAACCGGGCAGCAGCAGCTCCCGCCGCCTGGAGGAGCCAGGGGCCTCGGGTCAATGCAAGCGCTATCTCGCCTCCCTCGATGACGCCAAGGAAGCGGGCTGAGCGACGCCAGAGCGGGCGCCTCAGCCTCCCTGCAGCGGCGAGCTGAAGAATCCGAGCGACTTCAGCCATAGCCCCAGCAGCAGCAGCGGCAGAAACACCGCACCAGCGATCTGGAGTTTCACGGTGGTGGCGGACCGTTCCTTGGGGGCCATGGCTGCGGCGAAGCCGGGAGAGGAGCCGCCATCCTGGATCAGCTGCTGATGCTGAGCCTGGATGTCCCTGTCCGCCCCAGCCGAGTCTCCGGCCCTGCCGCCGTTGCCGCCGCAGCGGCTGGCGGTGGTGGGCCACGTCGAGTGGGTCAGCTTCGTCGTGGTGGAGAGCCTGCCGTCGGCCGGTCAGATTCAGCATGCTCTCGAGATGCTGGAGCAACCCGCCGGCGGCGGCGCCGTGGTGGCCGCCCAGTTCACCCGGCTCACGAATCAACCGGTGGCTTTCTTCACGGCCCTGGGCCGTGATGCTCTCGGCGAGCGGGCTGCCGCTGAGCTGCGGGCCATGGGGCTGGAGCTCCATGTGGCCTGGCGGGAGGCCCCAACCCGCCGCGCGATCACCTTCGTGGAGGCCAGCGGGGAGCGCACCATCACCGTGATCGGCGAGCGGCTCGCACCCGCCGCCAGCGATCCGCTGCCCTGGGCGGAGCTGGCGGCCTGCGATGGCGTGTTCGTGACCGCCGCCGATGCGGCCGCCCTGCGGCTGGCTCGGCGGGCGAGGCTGCTGGCGGCCACCCCCCGGGTGCGCCTGCCGGTGCTGCAGGCGGCTGGCGTGGAGCTCGACGCCCTGATCGGCAGTGCCCGGGATCCCGGCGAGCGCTATCGGGCCGGCGATCTCTGCCCGGCGCCTCACCTTTATGTGGCCACGGAAGCCGAGCAAGGGGGCTTCACGGTGCCCGGAGGTCGCTTCAGCGCGATCGAACGCAGCCATCCCCCGGTGGATGCCTACGGCGCCGGCGACAGTTTTGCCGCGGGGTTCACGGCGGCTCTGGCTGCCGGCTGGGACCGCTCCGGCGCCCTGGCGCTGGCCTGCCGCTGCGGGGCCGCTGCGCTCGATGCCCGCGGGGCCTATGCCTCCCAGTGGAGCGCGGCCTTCACTGGAGCACCTCCAGATCGCGGACGCCGCTCTGATCCAGCAGCGCCGCGAGGGTGAGCAGGTCGCTGCTGCGGATCAGGCCGATGCAGCCATCGGTGCCACTCTCGGCGCCCAGGCCGGCACTGGGATCGTGATGGATGCCCAGGGCGCGCCGAGCCGTCGGGAACTGGGGCTCCAGCCCGATCCAGAGCACCCGTCCCAGTTCCACGGGATCCTCCGGTCTGATGGCGCTGATGTCGGTGAGTCGATAGCGCCCCGCCGGCAGGGGGGCCTGGCTGCCCAGTCGGTGACGGTCGGCCTCCTGACGCGAGGCCCGTCCCACCAAGGCCTCGAAGCTGAGGGTCTTCTGGCCGGGAACCGTCAGCTGCAGCTGCCAGACCGGATCCCCGGTGGCGGGCAGGGTGCGTGGGCTGCGCCGGAGGCTCAAGGCGGGTCCGGTCTGGGCGCCGGCGTCCTCGACGGCCATCAGGGCGATCGCCGCGGCGAAGGTCCAGGCACAAGCCCGGGCCATGGGCCCCGGGGGCCAGCGGCCTGTTTCAGCTTGGAGTCCTCTCCCCATCGTTTCCACACAGGGGCCTGGTCATAGCGGGCTTGCCGGAGTCGGCAATGGGGCCTGGGCGGGAACTGACCCCAGCTGCTTGGAAGGTTGGTGGGGCTCTCCGCCAGGCTGGGCTCTGCCCCAGCCCCCCCAGGCCACCAACGCATGGACCCGACACTCGCTGGCCTCCCTGACGCGGCGGATCTGCTGAAGATGGAGGCGATCAGCCGCAGACAGGGCGGGGCCGTCGTGCCTTCCCAGCTGATCGGCAGCTGGCGCCTGCAGCGCACCTGGCCGCGGGGATCCCAGCGGCCGGCGGAGCTGGCCAGCGGGCTCCTGCGGGCCTTCGGGGCACAGCTGGTGATCGAAGACCCCGGCCCCGGTGACGGGCTGGTGATCCGTAACAGCGTTCAGCTGGGGGGCCTTCAGCTCACCTTTGTGGGCCAGGCTCGTCTGGAGGGCAGGCGGCCCCTGCTGCTGTTCCGCTTCGAGCGTCTGCGGCTGGAGCTGGGACCCTTTCGGCCCCTCGATCGCCCTCTCCCCCAGCCGCTTCCCTTTGATCAGCAACGGCCCGGGGAGCTGCCCTTCTTCGCCCTGATCGGCGGCGGGGCGACTCTGGGCTGGTTGGCGGCCCGGGGCCGTGGCGGCGGTCTGGCGCTCTGGACCCTCGATTCCGGAGATGACAGGGCCCTTGGGTCTGCCTAAATTCGAATCAGAGCCCGGCCCCTTCGACCCTGAAACCCTTCCTGCAGGTTCTGTTCCTCACCTGGGTGCTGTTCCGTTGCCTCGACTGGTACGGACGCTGGCGTGCCGTTCTGGCGAGGGACCGCCTGTCCAGTGAATTCGCCCGGGAACTGCGGCGTCGCGGACTGATC
Source organism: Synechococcus sp. CBW1107 (assembly GCF_015841355.1). Classification (NCBI taxonomy): domain Bacteria; kingdom Bacillati; phylum Cyanobacteriota; class Cyanophyceae; order Synechococcales; family Synechococcaceae; genus Synechococcus; species Synechococcus sp. CBW1107. The sequence goes on along the minus strand of NZ_CP064908.1, from coordinate 384,742 downwards.
AGCACCCTGCGCTGAGTCCACGCCCGCCGAGGCGATCACGATCGGCAAAGCTCTGTCACAAGTGCCGGCGTTCAGAGGCAGGACCCGTCAGCAGCGGCCACCCTGGAGGCAGTTGATGGAGGCTTTCATGCATACCCACGATCTTGAAAATCATGACAATCTCTATGCCGAGGACATGCCGATCCGGGGCCGGGAATCTGCGATGGAAGCCCGCAGCCATGTCTCCTGGGCCGTCATCGCGATGGCGGTGATGGTGGCTGTCCTGGCTGGAGTGGCCGCCATGGGTCAGGGTGGGCCGCTGGGCTGAAGCCGCCATGACCATCGCCCCCCTTCCCCTGCCGGGCCTGATCACCCTGCTGGCCGTGATCACCTTTCAGGCCACGGCCCTGCAGGTGGGTCGGGCGCGGCAGCGTGACGGGGTGAAGCCACCGCTGATGACCGGACCGCCGGCCTTCGAGCGGGCCGTGCGGGTCCAGCAGAACACCCTGGAGCAGCTGGTGGTGTTCCTGCCGGCCTTCTGGCTCGCTGTCCTGCTCTCCAACGCCACCGCGGCTTCGGTGCTGGGGGCGTTCTGGGTGCTGGGTCGTGTGCTCTACGCCGTGGGCTATCTGCGGGCTCCAGAGCAGCGCGCACCGGGTTTTGCCATCAGCTTCCTCGCTTCGACCGTGCTGCTGGTGATGGCCCTGGTGGGCTGCCTGATGCGCCTGCTCTGAGCCCCTGACCTACGCTCCGCTGCCAGGTTGCTGAATCCTCCTGGCCCGCCCTACGCCCCCCCTGAGCACCCGTCTGCGGGGCCGCGATCTACTCGCCGATCCCTGCCTTAACAAAGGGACGGCCTTCAGCCGCCGGGAACGCCGGGCGTTCGGGCTCGATGGCCTGCTGCCCCACGCCGTGGAGAGCCTGGAGATCCAGGTGGAGCGGCACTGGCAGGCCTTCCTCACCCTGGGGAGCGACCTGGAGAAGTTCCGCTTCGCGGTGGCCCTGCGCCAGGCGAACCTCACCCTCTTCCATCGCTTCCTGGCGGATCACATCGAGGCGGTGATGCCGATCGTCTACACCCCGACCGTGGGGGCGGCGATCCAGCGCTTCAGCCTCGATTACCGCACACCCTCCGGCGGCGTGTTTCTGGCGGCACCGGATCTGGAGCGGATCGAAACGGTGCTGGAGCAGGCGGTGCCCGGGCCGGTGGATCTGATCCTGATCACTGATTCGCAGGGAATTCTCGGCATCGGCGATCAGGGCGTCGGCGGCATCGAGATCTGTCTGGGCAAGCTGGCGGTCTACACGCTCTGCGCCGGGCTGGATCCCGCCCGCGTGCTGCCCCTGGTGCTGGATGTGGGCACCGACCGTGAGGAGCTGCTGGAGAACCCCCTGTATCCCGGCTGGCGTCACCCGCGCCTGGATGGTGCCGACTACGACACCTTCCTGGACCGCAGCGTGGAGGCCCTGCAGCGTCGGTTCCCGGGAGCGCTGCTGCACTGGGAAGACTTCGGCACCGGCCATGCCCACCAGCTGCTGGCTCGGTACCGCGAGCGGCTGCCCAGCTTCAACGACGACATCCAGGGCACCCGCGGGGTGGCCTGCGCGGTCGTGAAGGCGGCCTCCCACGGCGCCGGACTGCCCCTGGAGGACCATCGCATCGTGGTGTTCGGGGCGGGGACGGCCGGGTGTGGCATCGCCGAGGGTCTGGTGCGCCTGCTCAGCAGGGCAGGCTTGAGTGAGCCTGAGGCGCGCCGCCGCATCTGGGCCATCGACCGGGAGGGTCTGGTGCTGGCCGATCAGTCAGGCCTCTCCCCCATGGCCCTGGCCCTGGCCAGGGATCCCTCCGAGCGGTCGGCCTTCGAGCCCGACGCGCAGGGCAGGATCGGTCTGCTCGAGGTGGTGCGGACGGTCCGTCCGAGCGTGCTGATTGGGACCTCCACCGTGGCCGGTGCGTTCAGCCGCGAGGTGGTCAAGACGATGGCCGCGGCGGTGCAGCGGCCGATCATCCTGCCCCTCTCCAATCCCACACGCCTGGCGGAGGCCACCCCCGCCGATCTCTACGCCTGGACGGGCGGACGGGCCCTGGTGGCCAGTGGCAGCCCGTTCGAGCCGGTGAGCTGGCAGGGCGGTCGTCGCCGGATCGGGCAGTGCAACAACTGTTTTCTCTTTCCCGGCCTGGGATTCGCCAGCGTGGCGGTCGGCGCCACCCAGGTCAGTGAGGGCATGATCGATGCCGGGCTCGATGCCCTGGCCGACCGCATTCCGGCCTTCCGGGATCCGGATGCCGCCCTGATGCCCGAACTCACGCAGGTGCAGGCGGTGTCGCGGGCGGTGGCGGAAGCCGTGGCGCTGGCGGCGGTGCGCGAAGGCCTCGCCAGCCGAGCCGCCAGCGCCGAGGAGGCGATCGAGCGGCTCGATCAGGCCACCTGGACGGCGGCCTACAGGGAGCTGGAGGCGATCTGAGGGCCTGGGGGCCTTGCCTCCGTCACGGCTTCAGAGATCGTCTTCGACATTGGGCTTGATCGTGCAGTCGGAGAGGGGATAGCTGACGCAAAGCAGAGCGAAGCCCTCGGCGATCTGCTCGTCATCGAGAAAACTCTGATCCGACTGGTCGACGCTGCCGGAGAGGATCTTGCCGGCGCAGGTGCTGCAGGCCCCGGCGCGGCAGGAGTAAGGCAGATCGATCGACTGCTCTTCGGCGGCATCGAGGATGTACTGGTCGTCCGGGCAACTGAACGACTTGCCGTCTTCAAGGGTGATCGTGAAGGAGGCCATGGCTGGAGATCAGCGCAGGATTGCCCACACTTGCTAGGCAACACAGCACCGCTTTGGGGTAGCCCTCGTGACAGTGGGCCGCCATCCCCATGGCCGACGGGATGGACGCCCAGGCTGTGTGGTGGCTTGAACACAACGTTCGATGCCGACTTGCGCCCCTCCGGCGCTCTGACCATCAATGGAGAGAGTGAGTTCCGCTGGAGTCGTCTGTGGTCAGGGTCTTGGTTCCCGCGGAAAGCCGGGAGGGGGAGCGGCGTGTCGCCGCCACACCAGAGACGGTGCGCCGGCTGGTGGCGAAGAACTCCGAGGTGTTCATCGAATCCGGCGCCGGCCTGGAGGCCGGATTCAGCGATGAGGCCTTCATCGAGGCCGGCGCCTCGATCGTGTCCCGGGGCTGCCCCGACACCTGGAGCGCGGCTGAGCTCGTGCTCTGCGTGCAACCTCCCGTCCAGGACAGCGATGGAGGCAGCGGCGGGCTCGAGAGGCTGCCCTCCGGCTCCCTGCTGGTGGGTCTGCTCGATCCGTATCTGAACCGGGCCCTGATCGAGCGCCTCAGCAGCCGCGGCCTCTCGACCCTGGCCCTGGAACTGCTGCCGCGCATCAGTCGGGCCCAGTCGATGGATGTGCTCTCCTCCCAGGCCAACATCGCCGGCTACAAGGCGGTGCTGCTGGCGGCGAGTGAACTCGACCGCTTCTTCCCGATGCTGATGACCGCAGCCGGCACGGTGCAGCCCGCCAAGGTGCTGGTGCTCGGAGCCGGTGTGGCCGGCCTGCAGGCGGTGGCCACGGCCCGCCGCCTCGGTGCGGTGGTGAAGGTGAGTGATGTCCGGCCGGCCGCCAAGGAACAGGTGGAATCCCTGGGCGCGCGCTTCATCGACCCCCCCAGCCGTGAGGCGCCCGGTGAGACCGGGGGCTATGCCCGTGAGGCCGGCGCCGCCTTCCTGGAGGCCCAGCGCCAGCAGCTCACCATCCACCTGGCCGAAGCCGACGCGGTGATCACCACCGCCCAGGTGCCTGGACGACCCGCGCCGCTGCTGATCACCGAGGAGATGCTCAAGGCGCTGCGGCCGGGCTCCGTGGTGGTGGACCTGGCGGTGTCGACCGGCGGCAACTGCGCCGGCAGCCAGCCCGATCGCACCGTGGAGATCGGCGGGGTGCGCATCATCGGCTCCTCCAACCTGCCGGCGTCCGTGCCCCACCACGCCAGCGCCCTCTACGCGCGCAACCTCGCGGCCTTTCTCGAGCCCCTGTTCTCCGAGGACGGTCTGCAACTCAACCCCGAGGATCCTTTGCTCGACCCCTGCCTGATTTCGCACCAGGGCGCCTGCCGCCGCCCCGAACTGTGGCCCAGCCTCGAGGAGGTGACGGCATGAGCGGTCATCTCAGTGGTACCGCCGCACTCTGGGTGCTGGTGCTCGGAAGCCTTCTGGGCCTGGAACTGATCGGCAAGGTGCCCCCCACCCTGCACACCCCGTTGATGTCGGGAGCGAATGCCATCAGCGGCATCACGCTGCTGGCGGCCCTGGCCCTGATCGGTGAGGCCCCCACCCCAGCCCTGAAGCTGATCGGTGCGGTGGCCCTCGGCTTTGCCCTCTTCAACGTGGTGGGTGGATTTCTCGTGACGGATCGGATGCTGGCGATGTTCCGCCGCCGGGAGGCGAACTGATGGTTGAACTCTCGATCGAACTGGCCTCGGTGCTGCTGCTGGCCTTCGGGCTCAAGGGTCTGGCCAAGATCCGCACGGCCCGCAGTGCCAATGGTCTCGCGGCGCTGGCTCTCGGCCTGGCGGTGGTAGGTCTGCTGCTGCAGCAGGGTCTCGGTGGCTGGCCCTGGATGCTGCTGGGCCTGGGCATCGGCGGTGGCCTCGGAGCTGTGCTCGCCCTGCGGGTGGCGATGACGTCGATGCCCGAGACAGTGGCGCTCTTCAACGGCTGCGGTGGCATGTCATCGCTGCTGGTGGCGATCGGTGCGGTGCAACTGCCCACGCCGATGAACCTGGTGGGTCAGGTGTCGGTGCTGGTGTCGGTGCTGGTGGGTGCGATCACCTTCAGCGGCTCGCTGGTGGCGATGGGCAAGCTGCAGGAATGGCTGGGCACTCCCGGCTGGACCCTGAGGCCCCAGCGCCATGCCGTGAACATCGTTCTGGCCCTGGCCTGCCTGGCCTGCTGCGTGCTGGTGCTGAAGGGCATGGCCATTGCGCTGGTCCCTCTCACCGTGCTGTCTCTGCTGCTGGGCGTGGGCCTGACCCTGCCCGTGGGTGGCGCCGACATGCCGGTGGTGATCTCGCTGCTGAACTCCTATTCGGGGGTGGCCGCCGCCGCCGCCGGCTTCGTGGTGGGCAGTGAGCTGCTGATCGTGGCGGGCGCCATGGTGGGCGCGGCCGGTCTGATCCTCACCCAGGTGATGTGCACGGCCATGAACCGCTCGCTCACTTCGGTGCTGTTCGGGGGTGCCCTGGGTGCCGGAGCGGCCGAGTCCGGGGATGCCGGCGGCCGTGAGGAGTACACCAATGTCACTTCCTGCAGCCCTGAGGAATGCGCCCTCACCCTCGAGGCGGCCGAGCGGGTGATCTTCGTTCCGGGCTACGGCCTGGCCGTGGCTCAGGCCCAGCACAGCCTCAAGGAGCTGGCGCGCCTGCTGGAGCAGCACGGCATCGAGGTGCGCTACGCCATCCACCCGGTGGCCGGGCGGATGCCCGGCCACATGAATGTGCTGCTGGCGGAGGCCGATGTGCCCTACGACCAGCTGGTGGAAATGGATGACATCAACCCCGACTTCCCGCGCACCGATGTGGTGATCGTGCTGGGGGCCAATGACGTGGTCAATCCCCGCGCCAAGAACGATCCCGCCAGCCCCCTCTACGGCATGCCCGTGCTGGAGGTGGATCAGGCCCGCACCGTGTTCGTGGTCAAGCGCAGCCTGGGATCGGGCTACGCCGGCATCCGCAACGACCTGTTCGAGCTCCCCCAGACCTCGATGGTGTTCGGCGATGCCAAGCAGGTGCTGCAGAGCCTCCTGCAGGAGCTGCGGTCCCTCGGTGTGGGCAAGGTGCCGGCTGGAGCAGGCAGCGCTCGCTGAGCCAGGGGCAAGCAGTCTTGCCGCTCAGTGCAGGCCCGCCACGGGTGCCGCCGGCCACCCCCCTCTGATGGCCCCCTGGGCCCGTCCCTCTCGGCGATTCCAGGGGGCTTTCTCAGGCCAGATCACTAGCCATGGTCCGGCCAGCTCCTTGAGGGCCATGGCCCCATCGATCACCAACACCAGTGCCCACACCAGCAGGGGGAGCCAACCGCCTTGGGAGGAGGGCGCTGAGCCGGTCAGGGGCTGCTGTGCCGGCGCCGGTGGGGTCTCAGCAGATCCTCCTTGATCCGGTGCAACTTGCTCCGCTGCAACTTTCGCCGTGGCGGTCTCAAGCAGAGAGGGCACCACTTGGAACTCGGTCAACGGATGGCTGAGCCCCGACTGCGGTTGAGCGACACTCTCTTCCAGCAGCAGGGCCTGGCTGGCCATCCAGGAGGTGGGTGGATGCCGCCGCCAGTAGGCCGCCTCCGAAGCGCCCGGACGACGACGGCTGGAGAGGGTGGGAATCATCGCCGCATCAAGACATGGATTCCAGGGTCTGGCCGCTGTTCCCATCGTCACAGCCCCGTTCTCTTAGGGTAGGCGTCTTGCGAGGCCTGCTCCGATTTCCCGTCTGACCCACCCAGCTCCGGGAGAGGAGCAGATCAGCCCGCAGGTTTCAGGGGCTGTTCCCACCACTTCCGGAAGCCCGGTCCAGGATTTCGCCTCCTTCGGGTTGTCCGAGCCGCTCCTCAAGGCGATCGCGCTGAAGGGCTACACCAGCCCGTCGCCGATCCAGGTGCAGGCGATACCGGCCGTGCTCAGTGGCCGCGATGTGATGGCCGCCGCCCAGACGGGAACCGGCAAGACCGCCGGCTTCACCCTGCCGATGCTGGAGAGGTTGCGGCATGGCCCCCACGCCCGCAACAACCAGGTGCGCGCCCTGGTGCTCACCCCCACCCGCGAGCTGGCGGCCCAGGTGGCGGAGAGCGTCCAGGCCTACGGCCGGTTCCTCGACCTGCGTGGTGATGTGGTCTTCGGCGGTGTCAAGGTCAACCCCCAGATGCAGCGTCTGCGCCGCGGTGCCGACGTGCTGGTGGCCACCCCCGGCCGCCTGATGGATCTCTACCAGCAGAACGCGATCCGCTTTGACCGGCTCGAGATCCTGGTGCTGGATGAGGCCGACCGCATGCTCGACATGGGGTTCATCCGCGACATCCAGAAGATCCTGGCCCTGCTGCCGCCGAAGCGTCAGAACCTGCTGTTCTCCGCCACCTTCAACCCCTCGATCCGCAAACTGGCCCACGGGCTCCTGCATCAGCCCCTGCAGCTGCAGGCCACGCCCGAGAACCGGGCGGCCCCGCTGGTGGAGCAGGTGATGCATCCCTGCGACATGGCGCGCAAGGGGGATCTGCTCAGCCATCTGATCCGCAGCAACGACTGGCAGCAGGTGCTCGTGTTCTCCCGCACCAAGCACGGAGCCAACCGTCTGGCCGAGCGGCTCTGCCAGGAGGGCGTGGCGGCCATGGCCATCCACGGCAACAAGAGCCAGGGGGCCCGCACCCGGGCGCTGGCGAGCTTCAAGAGCGGCGAGCTGCGGGTGCTGGTGGCCACCGACCTGGCCGCCCGTGGCCTCGACATCGAGCAGCTGCCCCATGTGGTGAATCTGGATCTGCCCAACGTGGCCGAGGACTATGTGCACCGCATCGGCCGTACCGGCCGGGCCGGCCAGAGTGGTCATGCCCTCTCGCTGGTGGCCGCCGAGGAACACGAACTGCTGCGGGCGATCGAAAAGGTGATCGGCAACCCCCTTCCGCGGGCGGAGATCCCCGGCTTCGAGCCCACGATCCACTCGGCGCCGCCCCTCGACCTCAGCGGCGGCCGCGGCAAGGGTGGCCGCCGTGGTGGTGGCGGTCAGCGTGGGGGGCCGGGCGGAGCGGTGCCGCGGCGCAGCGGGCCCCGCAGCGGCTCACCCCGCAGCCAGCCGCTCTCGCGCGAAAGCCGGCCCCGGGGCCGGAGCTGATGAAGGCGGCCTGCTGCTGGCCGCCTTCAGTTGCAAGACCCGTGGGATCAGGCTGCCGCAGCAGCCATGCTCTCCTGTGCGTCGGCGAGATCATGAATCTGCTGCAGATAGCTGGCATAGGTGGGAGATCCTTCCGGGGCATAGTTCAGATTCTTGAACAACCCGGTGAGACGGATGAAGAAATCACGCACTGACGCCTTGTCGTTGAAGTGGTAGTTGCGATCTAGAAGATCGCAGACGAGGTCGAACGAGGCTTTCTGGCGCTCCATCGGACAACTGGAATCCACCTCATCGAAGGAATCCTGCTGCAGGTAGACCATATCGAGAAACAGTGATTTCTGATAGAGAATAAAGTCGTCGTTGGTGACACCTTCCTCGCCGGTGACCTGAATCATCTGGTTCACCGCATCACCGCGGCGCAACAGGCCGTTCATCGCCTTCACCCGCTTCACCCAATCGGGGGAGACATGCTTGGAATACCAGCTCTCGAGCTGGCCGAAGTAGCGCGACCAGGAGATCTGGATGTCGACGGCGGGATAGAAACGCTTGTAGGCCCGCTCCGCACTCAGCCCCAGGAAGGCCTTCACGGTGCTGAGGGTCGACTGGGTGACCGGTTCCTCGAAGTTGCCACCCGCCGGAGACACCGTGCCGATCATGGTGAGGCTGCCGATGCTGCCGTCGTTGGTGCGGATGATGCCAGCCCGTTCGTAGACACTCTTGATCGAGGAGTCGAGATAGGCCGGGAAGGCATCCTCCCCGGGGATTTCTTCGAGGCGGCCGGAGGTTTCACGCATTGCCTGGGCCCAGCGGGAGGTGGAATCGGCAATCAGGAGCACGTTGAAGCCCATCTGGCGGTAGTACTCGCCGAGGGTGAGACCGGTGTAGATCGAGGCCTCCCGGGCCGCCACGGGCATCGAGGAGGTGTTGCAGATGATGATCGTGCGGTCCATCAGCGATCCACCCGTCTTCGGATCAGCGAGCTTGGGGAATTCGGTGATGGTTTCCACCACTTCGCCAGCCCGCTCCCCGCAGGCCACCACGATCACCACATCCACGTCGGAGTGGCGCGAGATCATGTTCTGCAGCACCGTCTTGCCCGCACCGAAGGGGCCTGGAATGCAGCCGGTGCCTCCTCGTGCAATGGGCAGAAAGGTGTCGACGATGCGCTGGGTGGTGATCATCGGCTCCTCCGGGTAGAGCCGCTCACATACGCGGCGCTCCAGCAGGCCCTGGGGAAGAGGACGGCGCACCGGCCACTCCTGCGTGAGGGTGAGGGAGCGGGTGTTGCCCTGGGCATCCTTGATGCGGGCGACCGCCGTGTCGACGGTGAAGCTGCCCTGCTGGATCCACTCGAGCGTGACCTCCCCCGGCTCGGCGAAGGGCACCATGATCTTGTGCGTGAACCGCCCCTCCTGCACCGTGCCGATCACGTCGCCGGCCTTGAGGCGATCGCCCATGCGGGCCGCGGACTGGAACGACCACTTCCGCTCGGGGTCCAGCGGCGCCACCGTCGCACCGCGGGGCAGGAAGGTGCCGAAGCCCGCCGCCAGGCCGGCCAGCGGATTCTGCAGTCCGTCGTACACCTGGCCGAGCAGGCCGGGGCCGAGGGTGACCGAGAGCAGTTCCCCCGTCTGCTCCACCGGATCACCCACGCCCACGCCCTTGGTGCTCTCATACACCTGGGCGTCGGCGGTGGTGCCGTGCACCCGCAGCACCTCGGCCTTCAGTCGCTCCTGCCGGTCGCCATCCATGCGGGTGGGAAGGATGTAGATCACCTCGTTCTTGAGAACCGGACGGGGATCGCTGTCGGCCATCGCGATGGTCACCAGGTCGTCCTGAACGGCGACCACACGGGCGGGGTTGAAGGTGGCGTCGGTCATCGGCTGGCGGGGGCAGGTTGCAGGGTGGGATCAGGAGCTCGAGGTGAAGCTGTTGGCACTGCCGTTGGGGAGGGTTCTTCGCTCCCGATGGCGATCCCCTCCAGCGAGGCGTTGACGAGGTCGGCGAAGCGCACCTGGGCGGCCTGGGCGTCGAAGTGGGACCAGCGATCCACCAGAGCCCAGCGGGCCACATAGATCACCACGGCCTCGAAGTCGAAGAGGTGGCCGAAGCCAAGGCGGTCGAGATCCTTCCAGATCGTCCCGAAGAGCGTGCGTTCAAGCGTCACCAGATCGCCGGCCTCGAGTTGGCGGCTCACCTCGGGAATCCAGGGAAAGACCGCCTCGAGTCCGAAGGCGGGCTCCTTCCAGCGGCGTTCGATGGTGGTCACCCAGGGCCCGAAGCCCCAGGGCTGGCCCCGGGGGGGCTCGCTCTCGCCGCGATGGCGCCGGCGCAGGGCCGCCAGGATCGTGCGCTGATCGAGCCGCTGGGCCACCAGCTGGCGCAGGGTGGGGTTCGTCACCTCCGCGAAAAAGCCGCGTGCCGACGTCAGCAGACGGGCATCGATCGGACCCGCCAGGCTGTCGTCATCCCGCACCGCCTGAGAGAGGAAACCCTCCATCAACTCCAGGGTGTGCTGGTCGTCCGGGTGCAGGAGGGTGAGCCGGCTCTGGAGTTTCAGCAGCGAGATGGCCGGTGAGCGGGCCTCGAACAGGCCGCCCAGCGGCGGCAGGCTGGCCATCAGCAGCGTGTAGCGCGGGCCCGTGACGCGAAGGCTCATTTCACGACACCCTCCAGCAGGGCCCGGAAACGGGGTTGGAGATGCTGGAGGATCGCCTCGGACACGGCCGTGTCACTGAGATCGAGCACCACGTCGCGATCCACCAACCGCAGGCGCAAGCCCGTCTGCCGGTCGGAGGCGACGCCGAAGCTCACCCCCTCGCGCAGCATGCCGCGGGAGACGAGCTGAACGAAACGGGTGAGCACTCCGTTTTCGAGCTCCTGGGGGTTCTGGCTCAGCTCCTCCAGGCCGACGATGTGGCGCGGCAGGATCACCTCGGTGTGCTCGGAGCGATCGGCCTCCGCACGCACGCGACCCACCACCTCCAGGATCATCTTCTCGAGGATCTCCTGCTTCTGCTGCTCTTCACCCACCAGCTGGCGAACCTCACCCCGGAAACGCTCCATCAGCTGGGATTTCAGCGTCAGAACCGCATCCCGCAGGGCCAGCTCCAACGCCTGCTTGCCGGAGGTTTCCAGGGTTTCCGCCTCCTGGCGCGCTTCCTGCAGGATCTGCTCGGCCTGCTGCCGGGCCTGATCAAGGGTGCGCTGGGCCTCGGCCCGGGCCTCGGACACCAGCTGGTCGGCCTGGGTCCGGCCGGCGGCCACCCCCTGATTGCGCAGCCGGGCGATCAGTTCGTCGACTCCGGCTGCCACCTGAGCCGGGGTGTCGTCACGGTCGGTTCGGGACTTGGGCATCGAACGGCAGAGCGGAGGGAAGGGGACAGCGGATCGCGACGTGACTCACGGACCCGGGATCACTTGCTGGGAATGCCGCCGGCAGCCACCAGGGCGAAGACAAAGGCGAACACGGCGAAACCTTCCACGATCGCGGCGGGCGCCAGGGCCAGACCGAAGATCTCCGGCTTCGACTTCGATCCGGAGATGGCCGAGGCACAGCAGAGGCCCTGATAGATGGCCGCCAGCAGGAAGGCGAGCCCGGAGAGCACCCCCAGCCCGAACAGGGCCCCGGCATTGATCGGGAGCACGGGCCTGTTGAGGATGAACATCACCACGATGCCGTAGATCGACATCGAGGAGGGAAGGGCGGAGAGGCCGACGAAACGCCCGTAACCGCTGTTGACTTCCATCATCGCGCCGATCGCGGCCTGACCGGCAATGGTGCAGCCGATCGCCGCACCGATGGCTCCGAGTGCCACCGGTGCGTAGATCCCGATCCAGCCGAGCGCAAGCAGAGAGTAATGGTCGTTCAAGAGGCAAGCTCCTTTTTGATGAAAGGCCTGAAGGGAACACCGTCCCCGGACAGCCCCCAGTTGAAGAACTCGATGTAGTTCAACCGGAGGCCGTGCACGAATCCGCTGATGATGGCCAGCAGGAGATTGATGCCATGGCCCAGCACCAGGATCAGCAGGGCGATCGGCACGCCCAGCGCCAGGCCGGATCGTGACACCTGCCCAGCGAGCTGATTGAAGGTGATGGCCAGGGATGCACTCGCCAGACCGAGAGCGAAGAGCCGCAGGTAGCTCATCACATCCCCGAACAGGCTCGAGATGCGCGTGAGAGCTCCCAGGCCGTCGAGCAGGCGCAGCACCAGATCAGCCGGATGGCTGATACGACGTTCACTGCTGAGCAGAAGAACGGTGAGCAGCCCACCGGCGATCAGGCCCAGGCCCAGATGGAGGAAGGGCGGTACGGCGTTGCCGAGATACAGCGTCAGCCCCCCGAGAATCACCGCCATCCAGCCGATCGGTGGTGCCTTCTGGGCCAGAGATTGTCCCCGCAGGGCCACCACGCCATTGGCGAGCAGCAGGTGAGCACAGCCCACCACCAGGGAAAGTTTCATCATCGCCGCAAAATCATTGAGATCCAGCAGCTTGAGCTGCGCCAGGAAGGAGCCGGCCGGGGGTTCCACACCGAAATAGCTTCCGGCCAGGATTCCGTACACCAGCCCCATCACCAGTCCGAAAGCCGCGAGGATGCGGAAGTGGCGTCCGCCGGGCGAGCGTCCCATCGCCTTCCACTTCAGGCCCACCACAAGCCCGAGCACCAGGGCATAGCCGGCGTCGGCCATGATCATCGCAAAGAAGAACGCGAACGAGAAGAAGACGACGATCGAGGGATCCCAGTCGCGGTAGGCGGGAGTCTCATAGAACGTCACCAGATCCTGCCCGCCGCTGAGGGAGGAGGGATTGCGCATCAGGGTCGGTGGATTGTCCTTCGGCTCAGGCACATCCGCCAGGTAGGCCAGACCCAGCTGAGAAGCCAGGGCATCCAGGCGGGGGAGAAGAGGCCGTGGAACCCAGCCCTGGAGTTGCACGAGCGTGCTGTCGTCGAGCGCCATGCCGCTGGCCTGCTCCCGGGCCTGGGCATCCTCGGCCTGGCTGAGGTGCTTGGAGAGCAGAAAGGCCCAGCGGCTCAGCGATTCATGGTCCGCCTCCACATCCTCCAGGGCCGTTCGCGCGACATCGAGCTCGCGCTGCACATCCCGGTGGGACTGGGCCCCTAGATGGGACCGTGGCACCGGCAGACGAGCAGGGTCGGGCTCCTCCTCGGCGATCAGGACGTAATAGGCGTTACGGGCACTTTCGTACAGCCGCTGCCAGGGAACACCCAGAGTGCCGAGCGACTGACGGAAGGCAGCGGCCTTGGGATGGGGCACGCGGTAGAACCAGAGGCGCATGCCCCCCAGAGCGTCGAGGGCGGGCAGGTCGAAGTCTCCCCAGGGCCTGAGCTCCTCCAGGCGCTTTTTGAGCGCCAGCACCCGATCCTCGGCCAGCTGCTTCTGCCGGCGGTTGGCCAGGGCCTCGGCCACGATGCGCTCGAAATCGAAGTCGGCATCCACCCGCGTCTGATGGCGGCGGCGGCGGACATCATTGAGGTAGCGGAGGGCCTGACGGGCATCCTCGCTGGGCCGCGACAGCACGAAACTCTCCTCATCGCTGACCGAGGCGAGCGGGATCAGATGCAGGCAGCCCAGGCTCTGCAGACCATCGAGCAGTTGCTCGCGGTCGGCGGAAAGTCCCAGCAGGGTCACCTTGGCGAGGGGAATGATCGTCATGACGCCTCGGCGGATGAATGCTGCTTCTTGCGCTTGGCGATCTTCGAATTCACCACACCGGCGCGCTCCGCGTCCGCCAGATAGATCGAGATCGTCTTGATCTTGCGACGGGTTCCTGGAATCAGCACCTTGTCGAAGAGGTTGAACCGCTGGGTCACCTTGCGCTCGGCCTGCCGCAGCAACTCCAGCCGGTGCTCGGCCACCTGCAGCTGCAGCTGGTTGCGCATCGCCTCCTGCAGCCACTCCACCACCGCATCCACCCAGAAGGGGCGGGTGAGCAGGCCGTAGTCGGCCACGCGGAAGTCGATCCGCTCCAGCTTCGGCAGCCGGGTGCCCATCAGATTTTCCTGCACCTGGTGGACGGCCGCAATGGTCACCAGACCCGAGAGGTCGATGCGCTCATGGGCCAGCATCGGGCAGGACTTGCCCACCTCCGCAGTGATCTCGGCGGCCCGGGCCCGCGCCTGCTCCAGTTGCCGCCGTGCAGCCTCGCGCTCCGCCCCCAGCTGGCGGCGCTTGAGATCCAGCGACGGCAGCACGTCGTGATAGGTCTTCAGCAGACCTTTCTGCCGGCTCAGCGACGCCTTGGTGAGGGGGAGTCGGCTCATGTGACGGCTGGCTCGGGAAAGTACTTGTCGATCAGCTCCTGCTTCATCAGCAGTTCCTGGGGTTCAAAGCACTCGGCGAGGGTCTGCCAGGCGAGATCCAGCGCGGCCTCCAGGGGCAGGTCCACGTTGATGTCCATGAAGCGCTGACGGAAGAGATCCCCGAAGCGGATCAGCTTGCGGTCGTAGTCGGAGAGCTCGAAGGCCATGGCCTGCTTCTGCTGGGCATCCCTGGCCCCCGCATACAAGCGGATCGTGGTGTTCATGATCTGGCTGTGATCCTCGCGGGTCACCTTGCCGATCACATTCTGCTTGAGCCGGGAAAGCGACCCGAAAGGGTCGATCATGCCATCATGAAGGTAGAATTGTCCCTCGGTGATGTAGCCCGTGTTGTCGGGAACCGGGTGGGTCACATCATCCCCGGGCATCGTGGTCACGGTGAGGATCGTGACGGAACCTCCCTTGGCATAGTCGGCGGCCTTCTCATAACGGCGGGCCAGCTGGGAGTAGAGATCACCCGGATAGCCTCGGTTGGCAGGCACCTGATCCATGGCGATGCTGATCTCCTTGAGACCGTCGGCAAAGGAGGTCATGTCGCTGAGGAGCACGAGCACTCGCTTGCCCTCTTCCACGGCAAACTTCTCGGCCACCGCCAGGGCCATGTCGGGAATGAGGATCCGCTCCACGATCGGATCGGAGGCGAGATTCACGAACATCACCGTTCGCGGGAACACGCCGGCTTCCTCGAAGGTCTTGCGGAAGGCGTAGTAATCGTCGAAGATCAGACCCAATCCACCGAATACCACCACATCCGCATCCGCCTGAATGCCGATGCGGGCAAGAAAAGGGTTGAACGGCTCACCGGAAACCGAGAAGATCGGAATTTTCTGGCTCTCCACCAGACAGTTGTAGATGTCGATCATCGGCACATTCGTGCGGATCATCTTGGAGGCGAGGATGCGGCACATGGGATTCACCGACGGCCCACCGATCGCCACCCGCGGGTCCTGGGACAGATCGGGGCCCCCGTCGATGGGCTCGCCCGTGCCGCGGAACACCCGGCCGAGGATATTGCCTGAGTAGGTGGCCGTCATCGGGTGCCCGAGAAAGCGCACCTGAGAATTGGTGGAGACACCCTTGGTGCCCCGGAACACCTGCAGAGCCACTGAATTCTGCTTGAGATCGATCACCTGGGCGAGCGACGAGCTTCCGTCGGCGTTCTGCAGCACAGCCAGATCATTGAAGCGCGGCGTGGTCGCCCCACCATCGCCGCCCGAGGACACCTCAACCCGGATAATATCACCGACAATCTCAAGAATCTTGGAATAGCTGATCAGTGCGCTCATCGTGGTGACAAGAAGGGTGATGGTTCGCTGGTGGAGCGCACAGATGACAGGGTCGAGCGCGAGAAGATAAGTCCAAACAGGCAGACACACATGTCAAGCATAGAAATCCAAGTCGATGTGACAAGGGCGCTTTGCAATAGTTAACAATTCTGTGTCAAATTTCCTGAGCGGCAATTGACCTCGAGAGAAGGCCGCCATGCGTCCTGTCGGCGATCGATGAAGACCAGACAGTTGAGCCTGTGAAAACTCCGGATGACAGGCTCTCGGCAGTTACGCAGGGAGTAAAGATCAACCCATGCGAGTCATCTCCAGAGCCGATAGGAGCGGATCGGGGCTTGGGATTCATTGCCCCTATCGCCCTGCAGCACTCGCTGGCTATGCCCCGCTGACCTCAGCCTCTTGAAGCCCCGCCTACCCCAGTTGGACCGTCCTGTTCGGATGCCTTCCCGTAGTCGTATCCTTGCTGCCGTGATCATGCTTGCCGTGATCCTGGGGCCCTTTGTCGGTCACTTACTCGGCGCGGGCCATGGGCAAGCCGCCACCCCTGTCGAGCCACTCCCGCTGGACTCACTGCTGCGGCAAGCTGAGGACCAGTCTCCCCAGGTTCTCAGGCAACTCCTGCTGGCCCTGGTCATGAGCCTGTGCTGCACGGCCATTCACCTGGCGGTGACCGTGCTGGTCGTTGTGAGCTACGAAAGTCACAGTCTGATGGCCTGGGCTTCACGCACTCCGCTGGGACGCATCACGCTGATTGCGGGCACTGCGATGGTGACATTCCTGGCCATGTTCGTGGAGATTCTCTCCTGGGCGGCACTTTACCTGCAGCAGGGTGCCATCTTGCCTGTGGAAGAGGCTCTCTATTTCTCCAGCGTCACTTTTGCCTCGCTCGGCTACGGAGACATCACCCTCGACCTTCCCTTCCGTCTGCTCGCTTCGCTGGAGGCCTTGGTCGGCATCCTGATGGCGGGCTGGAGCACCGCCCTGCTGGTGGCCGTTATCCAGAAGTGCCTTGCCCTTCGGTTCCACCGAACCGATCACGGCTCTGATCCCACCACAGCCACCAACCCGTGAGGGCCCTGCTGCGCCGACTGCCCCGCCCGGCAGGACTGTGGCCCCTGCCCGGACGGGGGATCTTCACCGACGTGCTGGCCGGGATCACCCTGGCCGCCCTGGCGATTCCGGAGGTGATGGGCTACACCCGCATCTCCCACACCCCGGTGGTGACAGGGCTCTACACCATGCTCCTGCCCATGCTGGTCTTCGCGCTGCTCGGGGCCTCGCGGCATCTGGTGGTGGCGGCGGACTCCGCCACCGCGGCGATCCTGGTGGCCACCCTGGGTGGTGTGGCAGCTCCGGGCTCTGAGCCCTATGTGGAACTCACCATGGCGGCGGCCGTTCTTGTGGCTGGGTTTCTGCTGCTGGCAGTTATCCTCCGGCTTGGTTTCCTGGCGGATTTCCTCTCCCGCAGCGCCTTGATCGGGCTGCTTTCGGGCATCGGCGTGCAGGTGGCGGCAGGGGAACTTCCGGGGTTGCTGGGTCTGCCGAAGGAGGGGGTGGGCGTGGCGCAGCAGATCCACTCCGCCGTCATGCGACTGGGCCAGAGTCGGATCGACCATCTCCTGGTGGCCCTTGGGGTCCTGGGGGTGATCGTGGGCTGCCGTCGCCTCAACCGCAGGCTCCCCGGTGCCCTGATCGCTGTGGCGGGCTCCATTCTGCTCAGCAGGATGCTGGATTTCCCCGGCCGGGGGCTGGATGTGGTGGGACCCGTTCCAGGAGGCTTGCCCCATCTGGTGTTTCCCGTCGTGGAGGCCCCCCAGTGGAACGCCGTGATGGTCAGCGCCGCCTCCTGTTTCGTCGTGATCCTGGCCCAGAGCTCCGCCACGGCCCGTGCCTACGCCCAGCGCTATCAGGAACGCAGCCAGGAAAACGTGGATCTCATCGGCCTGGCCGGCGCCAATCTGGCGGCGGGCCTGAGCGGCACGTTTGTGGTGAACGGCAGTCCCACGAAAACGGAAATGGTGGATGCGGCGGGCGGCCGCAGCCAGTTCGCCCATCTCAGTGCCGCCCTGGTCGTGCTGCTGGTGCTGCTGTTCTTCACCGGACCGCTCGCTCTGCTGCCGGCCGCCGTTCTCTCCACGATCGTCTTCCTGATCGGAGTGAAGCTGATCGACTGGGAGGGCCTCGGAGAGTTGTGGCGCCTGCAGCGCAACGAGTTCGTGATCGCTCTGGCCACCGTGATCACCGTCGCCCAGGTGGGGGTCATGCCCGGCATCAGCCTGGCGGTCGTGCTGTCGCTGATTGAGCAGGTGCGTCACACCTACCGGCCGCGCACCTGTCTCTGGACACCACGCTCCGACGGAACCGGGCTGCACACCGTTCCTGTGGCTAAGGGCGTGCTCGCCGCTCCAGGGATCCTGGCCTATCGCTTCGAGGCCAGCCTCTTCTATGCCAATGCCAATCGCTTCAGCCAGGAGGTGCTGGCCCTGGCCAGTCAGCCGGATGCAGGGATCCAGGGCCTGGTGGTGGATGCCTCCGGGATTGATGATGTGGACTATTCGGCGGCCAAGGCCCTGCTCGAGCTGCGTGATCTGCTCAGTCAGCGCGGCATCTGTCTCGCTCTGGTGACGAACTCCCGGGCGATGGTCGATGAACTGCACCGCTTCGGTCTGGGTACCGACAGGCTGAGGATGGGCACCTTCGGGAGCGTGCCTCAGGCCCTCGAGGCGCTCACGCAGCAGTTGGCCCAGAAATCCGGAACGACAGGCCAGTAGCCATCAGGACGGAGATGGAACGGCGCCGGTGACAGTGGAAGAGCCAGAGACATCTGGCGATGGAGATCGAGCCAGAAAGTGAGCAGAACTTTTGTGACCGCTTCATCGATGTCGTGCCATATCACCAATAGATTGAAAAATGAGAAAGCTGGCATTCATGGCTCATGGATAAAAGCCAAAAGGAGCTGATCAAGCGCGCCAAGGAGTTTGCCAAGCCCTTCCGCATTGAAGACGGAGAATCCTTCCGGCTCAAGGATGTTGATCCTGGCAATACGCTCGATTTCGGCCAGGAAGACAAACCACGAGCCAAGGAGGCCCTGGCCCTTGGCGTGGAACTGCTGGCCGGATTTCAGGATCTTCTCTATGCCCAGGACCGCTGGGCCCTGTTGCTGATCTTCCAGGCCATGGATGCCGCCGGCAAGGACGGCACCATCAAACATGTGATGAGCGGGGTCAACCCCCAGGGTTGCCAGGTGACCAGCTTCAAGGGACCTTCAGCCGTGGCCCTTGATCATGACTTCCTCTGGCGTTGCAACATCGCCCTGCCTGAGCGCGGCCGGATCGGTATCTTCAACCGCAGCTACTACGAGGAGACCCTTGTTGTGCGGGTGCATCCTGAGTTTCTGCACAAGCAGACCCTGCCCGAGCAACTGATGGGCAAGGGAATCTGGAAAGATCGCTTCCGTGACATTCGTCACTACGAGCAATACCTCACCAACAATGGCGTGGTGATCAGAAAGTTCTTTCTGCACGTCTCCAGGAAGGAGCAGAAGAAACGATTCCTGGAACGCCTTGAAAATCCTGAGAAGAACTGGAAGTTTTCGGCTAATGACATCAAGGAGCGTGCCTTCTGGGGCGACTACATGAAAGCCTACGAAGACACCATTCAAAATACTGCAACCAAAGCATGCCCCTGGTATGTGGTGCCAGCCGATAACAAGTGGTTCACTCGTATCGTGGTGGCGGCCGCCATCATCGAGACCCTGGACTCCCTTGACCTCAGCTATCCAGTAGTGAGCGATGAGACGCGGGTCAGGCTGGAGCAGGCCAAGCAGGACTTGCTGAACGAGCCGGATTGAGCAACCGGGACTTGTCCTCCCGATGGCCATTGAGCGCTGCCGAAACCGACAGCCGGAGTGGTCGACGACGACTCACGCCCTCGCTGAGCCTCGGGCCGTGGTGGCCCCCTCAGCAGCCCAGGCGATCCCCAGCCCGGGCACCCAGTTGCTGCATCAGAGCGTCTCCGGACATGGCGCGCTTGCCCTCCAGTTGCGCCTCGCGGAGCAGCAGCGGGCAACCCCCTGTGGCCACCACAAGACCGACGCCTTCCGCGGCCTCCAGCACCGTGCCACCCACCGGCCCTGCCGGGTCGGCAGGCTGCCCCCAGCGCTGTGCCAGGGCGGCCCCCTCGGGACTGAGCTGATCGGCCAGCCGCCGCACCAGGGGTTCGGTGGCCAGCAGCTTGAGCCGCTTGCCTCGCCAGGTGGTGTGCGCGCCGGGATGCAGTCCCATCACCCGCCGGTGGATGGCCAGGGCCGGGGTGTTCCAGCGGATCGCGTAGTCGTCCTTCTGCAGCAGGCGGGCATGGGTGAGGCCCTCCTGTGGCTGGGGATGCAGGCCAAGCCGCCGCCAGCGGTCGGCTTCAGGGCCGGGGCCCGCCGCGGCGATCAGGGGCATCGCCTCCACCAGCAGCTCGGCGGTGAGCCGGCTCAGGCGTTCGCCCAGCTGGGCCGCGGTCTCCAGCAAGCCAATCGCGAGGCGCCGCTCCAGCAGCACCGGGCCCGTGTCGAGGCCCTCCTCCATTGCCATGATCCCCACGCCGGTCTCGGCGTCGCCTTCGATCAGGCACCACTGGATCGGGGCAGCCCCGCGCCAGCGGGGCAGCAGTGAGCCATGGCCGTTCCAGCAGCCCAGGGGCGGCTGGGCCAGCACCTCCTTCGGCAGCAGCTGCCCGAAGGCCACCACCACCGAGACGTCCGCGCCCAGTGCCGCCAGCTCCGCCTGCAGCTCCGGTTCCCGCCGGATCCGTTCCGGCGTGAACACCGGCACCCCCAGCTCCAGGGCCCGGGCCTTCACCGCCGAGGGCATCAGGGCCGCGCCGCGCCCCCGGCGGCGGTCAGGCTGGCTCACCACCCCCACCAGTTCATGGCCCGCCGCCACCAGCGCCTCGAGACTGGGCACCGCGTAGGCCGGGGTGCCCCAGAACAGGATCTTCATCGCCGGCTCCGCTGGGTGTCCGCCTCAGGCGTCGCCGGTGATCGAGAGCCCCTCGACCCACACCAGCGGGCAGACGCCATCGGGGGTGACCTTGGCCTCACCCTCGAAGCCCACCAGGCTCTTCAGCACCTGGCGGATGTCGCCGGCGACGGTGGCGGCTTCGATCGAGCGGGCTTCACCGCCCTGGATCAACCAGCCGTCGAAGGGCAGGGAGAACGAGCCCTGGCTTGCCTTCACGCCCGCATGGAGCGCGGAGAGCGAATCGATCCAGACGATCCCATCCTGACTGAAACGATCGAGGCCCCGGGCGCCGGTCTGCTCATCGGAGCTGCCGGCCGGACCGATCTCGAACCAGTGGGGCCCCACCGATACCTTGGCGCCCAGGCCGGCGTGGCCGGTGGGGGCCACGCCGAAGGCGCGGGCCGTGGCTTCCGAGTGCAGGAAGTGGCGCAGCACTCCGCCCTCCACGAGCGGCAGGCGCGCCACGGGTGTGCCCTCGCCGTCGAAGCTGGCGGCACCGATGTTGCCCGGGTGCAGCCCGTTGTCGTGGATCGAGAGGAACGGCACCGCCAGCTGGCTGCCAAGCGACTCGCGCTGGCTGAGGCTCACGCCATCGAGCACGGCCCGGGCATTGAACAGGCTGCTGAAGGCGCCGATCAGATCAAGGAAGGCCTCCGGGCTGAACACGCAGGTGTAGCGGCCGGTGGCGATCGGGGCGTAGTCGAGATGCTGGATCGTGCGCTCGGCCGCCTCCTCGATGCAGCCGGCCACATCCAGCTCCCCGGCGCCATAGGCCAGGCGCACGGCCCCGCTGCTGCGGGGCTTGCGGCCGGTTTCCTCGGCGCGGGCGTAGAGGTAGAGGCTGGCGGTGCTCAGCTGCTGCTCGCGGCAGGCCCCCTCACTGTTGAGGTAGATCCGCTGGCTGCTGCGCTGGGCCAATCCGTTGTAGGGAACGGTGCTGATCGCCGGATGGCGGCTCAGCAGCTCCGCTTCGGCCTGCTTGAGGGTCTCCAGCAGCTCGAGGATGGCCCGGGGTTCACTCAGGGGCTGCTCCAGCTGGGCCAGGGGCGCGGTGGCCAGGGGGGAGAAGCCGGGGGTGTCATCGGGGTTGCCGTAGGCACTGGCATCCCGGGCACCGGCCAGGGCGCGGGCCAGGCCCGCAGGCGAGAGGTCGGAGGTGCTGGTGATGCCCACCAGCCCATCGGCGTTCCAGGCCCGCACCGTGATCGAGCTGCGCTGGGCGCCCTTGAGCTGCTTGGCGTCCCCGCGGTCCACCTGCACCGAGGTGTCGGTGCTGCAGGCGGCGCCCAGGTCCCAGCGGGCCACCCCCAGCTCCGTGGCCAGGGTCTGCAGCTGCTCGGCCAGATCGCTGGCGTGGAGGCTTGTGGAGCTGGCCATGATCAGCGGCCCCCCACGGTGATGGTGTCGACCTTGATGTGGGGCTGGCCCACGGTCACGAAGATGCTGCCGCTCACCGAGCCGCAGAAGCCGGCGGCCAGCTCCAGATCATTCGCGCACATCGAGATGCGCGGCATCACCTCCCTGGCCTCGCCGATCAGCGTGGCCCCTTTCACGGGTTTGGTGAGCTGGCCGTCCTCGATCAGGTAACCCTCTTCCACGGCGAAGTTGAACTGGCCGGTGGGTCCCACACTGCCGCCCCCCATCGACTTGCAGTACAGGCCCCGGTCCACCGAGCCGATCAGCTGCTCGGGGGTGTGGGGACCTGCGGCGATGAAGGTGTTGCGCATGCGGCTGGCCGCGGCGAAGGCATGGCTCTGGCGGCGGCCGCTTCCCGTGCGGGCGTGGCCGGTGCGCAGTTCCCCGGCGCGGTCGGAGATGAAGCGCTGCAGCACACCGTTCTCGATCAGCACCGTGCGCTGGGGTTCCATCCCCTCGTCGTCCATCGACAGACTGCCGAAGGCGCCATCGCTGAGGCCTTCATCCACGGCCGTGACGGCCTCATGGGCGATCCTTTCACCCACCTTCTCGGCGAAGGGAGTGGTGCCGCGCTCCACCTGGGTGGTTTCCAGCAGGTGCCCGCAGGCTTCATGGAAAATCACCCCGCCGAAGCGATTGGCCAGCACCACGGGATAGTTGCCTGCCTCCACGTAGTCGGCGTAGAGCATCGCGCGGGCGCTGCCGCAGAGATCGATCGCCGAGGCCTCCGCATCCCACTGGCGCAGATCATCCGGTCGGCCGGAGCTGCCGTAGCGGCGTCCCAGGCTGGCGCGGTGGTCGCCGTCGGAGGCCAGGGCGTTGATGCCCACCGACTGGTGCAGCCGGATGTCGCGGGCGAAGGTGCCGTCACTGGCGGCCACCAGCACCTCCTGCCAGTCGCGGGCATAGCTGCCGCGACGTGCCTGGAGGTGATCCCCGTGGCGATTGAGCAGGGCCGTGGCCTCCAGCAGCCGGGCGGTGGACTCATCCAGGCCGGGGCAGCGCTGCAACCAGCTCTCCTTGCTGGCCCCGTGGTCATGCAGGAAAGCCAGGCCGGCGAAGCCGTGGGCGCCGAGGGTGCTGCGCGTGAGGCCCAGCATTCCCAGAGCCTGATCCAGGGCCTGCAGCAGGCCGGCCTCGCTCAGATCGTTGGTGGACACGAAGCCATCCCGCTCGCCCAGGAAGACCCGCAGGCCAGCCCCACGGCCGAAGGCCGGACTGACGTTGGTGATCCGCTCCTGCTCTGCCAGCAGACCGATGTGGTCGGTGCTCTCCAGGAACACCTCCACCAGGCTGGCGCCGGCTGCGGTGCCTGCAGCCAGCACGGCTTCGAGCCGCTCACGCCAGCGTTGGTCGAGGCTGTCGCCCGTGAGTGAAGGGGTGGGAGTGGCGAGCAAGACGATTCAGAGAGGACCGTCAGGCTAGCCAGACCGATCCTCAACGCACGGCCGGCTGGAACTCCTCGCTGCGGATCGGTGCCATCAGGAACAGCTTGGCCATCTCCAGACCATTGGCCATCCAGTAGGGAAGCTTGCGCAGAGCCTTGATCGGGGCAGGGCCGCCGCTGGCCTCGGCGTCACTGAGGGCGGCATTGTTGGTGACGATGCGCTCCAGACGCGTGTAGAACTTGGGATGATCCACATTGAGCACCACCGGGAACACGCGGGCCGAGGTTTCGTTGGTCTTGGCGATCACCATCTTGTCGTACTCACGGGCATCCAGGCCGAGTGCCTCGTAGAACTCCTTGCGGGCCACGTCGCGCACGTACATGGTGGCGAACACCGCCAGCAGGAAGAAGCGGCACCACAGCCGGGCCTGCAGACCCCGGACGGTGTCGGGCTGGGCCTTCATGAGGGCATCGAAGAAGTCCCCGTGGCGGTTCTCGTCCTGGCACCAGTTCTCGAAGAAGTTGAAGATCGGGAAGATCTTGCTCTCTGGATGCTTCTCCAGGTGACGGTAGATGGCGATGTAACGCCAGTAGCCGATCTTCTCGGAAAGATAGGTGGCGTAAAAGATGAACTTCGGCTTGAAGAAGGTGTAGGCCTTGTTGGCGGTGAGGAAGCCCAGATCCAGTTGCAGGCCGAAATCACCCATGGCCTTGTTCAGGAAGCCGGCATGGCGGGCCTCATCCCGGGCCATGTGGGCAAAGCACTCGGCCAGCAGCGGATTCTTCTCCTTGATGCGGCGGCTCAGTTCCTTGTACAGAAGGAAGCCCGAAAACTCCGAGGTGCAGCTCTGCTCCAGAAACTCCACGAACACCTTGCGGGTTTCGGGATCAAGCTTGTCCGCAGCACCCTCGAATTCCTCGTTGCGCACGAAGTGGTGGCGGTTGTAGTCCTTGCGGAACTCCTCGCAGATCGCTTCGAGCTCCTGCTCGTTGGGCCGCAGATCCATGGCGGCCATCGCCTCGAAATCCGTGGTGTAGAAACGCGGTGTGAGGATCGTGTCCTTCACCGGCTCCTTGAAGGCCTTGGCTTCAGCGGCGTTGGTGCCACGGGTAGCGGTGGGCGCAGCGACGGGGGGCACCATGCGGGCAGAACAGTGGAGTGTTCCGACCATCGTAGGTGGGCTTTCCGCCTACCCGGCCTGGATGTGAAGCGTCCGCGGACAGGTCGTTGCGGTTGGAACCGCCGCTCAGCCGGGGCTGGCCGCTCAGTTGGGGCCCAGCCACTTCTGGCTGTTGAGCCTGGAGACCACCCTCGAGATCAGCAGGGCCAGGGTCGTTTTTTTCTCGTCGATCAGAAACGACTCCAGCAGGCTGGGTTCACTGCCCCCCTCCGCCAGGGTGATGGTCTTGGCGGAGCTGATGGTCGGCTCGGTGAAACAGAGCCAGAAGCGTCGGCCCCCGGGGAAGGTTCCGATCACCTGCCAGCAGGGGCTGGCCACCACCGGCATCGGCCCCTGCTCGAAGCTCAGCTGCGGGGCGGCCCCCCCGAAGGCCTCGATGGCTTTGAGCAGAGCCGGCAGAAACAGCTGAGGGATGAATTCGGCGAAGGGCTTGTCCTCCGGAGCCGGTGGCTTGACCTTGGCGGGATTCGGCGCGGGGCTGGCGGAGTCGCTCACAGGCTGGAGCCTCAGCTCGAAACACTGCTCCCGACTTTAGGCATCCCCGGCCGCTGGGCTGCCAGGGACTCCGCATCACCAGTCGTCGCTGGGGGGTGTCTCCCAGCCCTTGGCGTCGCCCTGGGCTGGGGTGGCCGTTGCGGTGGCCCCTGCGGGGGCTGAGGCCGGTGCTCCACCACGGCCCGTGCGCAGGATCCGGAAGGGCACCGAGAGGGTGGGAGGTGGGTCCTGGGGGGAGCGCTCGGGTCCGGCGTACCACGAGGTCGGTTGCTGCTGAGCAGGCCCGTCACCCCGCTCGGGCCTGTCATCCCAGGGTTCAGGCTCGCGCCGGTCGCCGCCTCCGGTCGCCTGGACCGATCGCCGCCGCAGGGGCAGATCCCCCGGTTGCTGCAGGGCCAGGGCCGTGAGGCCGGCGCTGAGAGCGGCCCCGCCGCTGGCCGCCAGCGCCATCCAGACCCCGATCGGCAGGGCCGGGGAGGTCCAGATCAGCAGCCGCAGACGACTGGCGGGGGTGGGGTTCAGGGCCGCCACCAGCAGCACGGCCAGCAGCGGGGCCAGCAGAGGCAGGAGCAGGAGGCGTTGCAGCACGGAGGGGATCAGTCCGGGAGAGACCGGCGGGCGGGGCTCAGAGGCTGGCCGCGGTGGCCACCGGGCCCTCCCAGCGGCGCAGGCTGCCGAGGTCATAGCCGAGGCCATCGAACACCCGGATCACCAGAAAGTCGACCATCTCCTCCAGGCTGGTGGGGCGGTGATACCAGGCCGGAATCGGTGGGGCGATGCGCGCACCCGCCTCCGCCAGGGTTGTCAGGTTACGCAGATGAACCAGGCTCCAGGGCATTTCCCGGGGGGCGATCACCAGGGGCCGTCCTTCCTTGAGGTGCACATCGGCCACCCGCTCCACCAGATCGAGGGCCACCCCACTGGCGATCCGCCCCACCGTTCCCATGCTGGCCGGCAGGATCACCATGCCGCGGGTTCGAAAGCTGCCACTGGCGATCGCCGCCGCCTGATCGTTCCAGCGGTGACAGCGCAAGTGGCCCGTGGTCACGCCCGTGCGCTCCCGCCAGAAGCGGGTCTGGAGGTCGGGTTCGGCGGGAATGCGCACCCCCTGCTCCGCCAGCCAGACCCCGAGGGCACCGCGGCTGGCCACCAGCTCGACCGTTTCACCGGCCTCCAGCAGCAACTGCAGGCCCCGCTCCGCCAGCGGCATGGCGGAGGCACCCGTCACCGCCAGAACCACCGGATCCACCGCTCAGTCCTCCCCGTCTTCGCCGCTCTCCTCGTCGCCCTCGGGCAGCAGCACGGCCAGATCGATCTGATGGCGCAGGGCATCGACGTTCTGGATCTGCACCTCCACCTGATCCCCGAGCATGTAGGTGCGGCGGTTCTTCCGGCCCACCAGGCGGTTCTGGCGTGAGCGGTATTCGTACCAGTCGTCCTTGAGGGAACTGACGTGCACCAGTCCCTCCACCTGGGAGGGGGGGATCTCCACGAAGAACCCGTAGCTCTGCACGCCGCTGATCACACCGGTGAGGGTCTGACCCACCAGGGGTTCGGCGGCCCGGGCCTGGGCCATGGCCAGCAGGTCGGCCTCCACCTCGGCGGCGAAGCGGGCACGGCCGCTCAGCCGCTGCAGCATCGAATCGCTGCGTGCCTGATGCAGTTCGGCGAGCTGGGTGGGGGTGAGCAGAGGCCAGTCGATCGTGCCGTGGCAGCTGGCGCTCGCCAGGTCGACACGGGTCTTGTGGCGAACGCTGGGGCGGTCCTTGCCCTCGGTGAGCAGCAGAACCAGCAGCTGCTGATTCCAGAGATCGGCGTAGTGAAGCGAGGGCAGGCACCAGGGGGCGTAAGCCGCCGGTTCGGCGGCCAGCACGTGGGCCTCGGCGCTGGTGCTCAGCTGGACCGGAGGGATCACCTCGCTGAGCTGGCGCTGGAGCACGCGGCTGCGGTCGGTGGCCGCAAAGGTGGCCGCCAGGTCGCCCGGGGCGGGGGCGTTGCCGTCGTCGCTGAGCTCCACCGGGATATCGAGCCCCAGGGCCGCCTTGGCCACTTCATTGATCTCGCTGCCATCGGCCGGAGGGTTCACCGCAAACAGGGCTGGCAGCCCCAGGGCGGAGAGATGGGCGCCGAGGGCACGGTTCGCGAGGATCAGCAGCTCCCGCAGCAGGGCGGTGGGATGGTGCTCGGGAAGCTGCACCATCCAGCCCTGGCGGCGCTCCTCAGGAGCCGGGACGCAGAGGTCTGCGAGGGAGTCGAGGCTGGGGCGGGGAAGATCCAGTTCCAGGGAGCCGCGCTCCAGCCGGCGCTGCCTCAGCAGGGCCGTGATCTCCAGCAGCCGCTCCAGCAGAGGCAGCTGATCCTTGATCGGTTTGAGGGCCGCCGGGATGGTGCGTGCCTTGGGCTTGCGCTCCGCCAGGGCCTGCAGAGCGCCGCCATCGACAACAGCGTCCAGCTGGATGCTGCTGAGGGCAAAGCGGTAGTCGATCAGCTCACCCTCCGGGTTGCAGCGCAGCCCCACCGAGACGGCGGCCTGGGTTTCCCCGGGCTTGAAGGCCGCGGCCCTGCTCAGGGCCTGGCTGAGCAGGGGCAGCCAGCGACGACCCAGACAGATCGACTCCCCCTGCTCCCGCAACCAGAGATCGAGGCTGCCACCGGGGGTGAAGCGTTCCGCCACGGCCGGCACATGGATCCACAGGCGCGGGCCCTCATCGCCGTCCTCCAGGGAGATGGCGGGCAGGATCGGGGCGTCGGCGCCACTCCAGCCACTCAGCACCAGGGTCGGCAGGGCTGTCAGGTCGGTGCGGTCCTTCTCTACGGGGGCCTTCAGGCTGGAGCGCGGAGCCGCCGCCCTCTGGCGCAGACCGTGCTTGGTGAGCAGCAGATCCAGATCGGCCTCCTCACCGCCGTTGATCGGCAGGCGCCGCTCCACGTGGCCCAGGGGCGGGAACTGAGCCACCGGATAGCGGTCGAGCAGCACCTCCACCACCGACTGCTTCTCGGGGTCCAGATAACCGGCATCGGAGGCCGGCAGCTCCACCGAGGTCAGCAGCCGGTCGTCGAGGGGCACGGCCAGGATCCGGTCGTCCTGCTGCTCCACCTGGGCGAGCAGGTGGGTGGTGGCGCGCTCGAGGATGCACTGGACGCCACCCTCCGGCGAGCGGCGGCGGCCCCCCTCCCGGGTGATGCGCACCAGCACCCGGTCACCGTTCCAGGCATGGTTGAGCTGGTGATCGCGGATGTAGATGTCCTCACCGCCGTCCTCGCGCAGGGCGAAGCAGAAGCCCTTGCTGGAGCAGCGCAGGCGCGCCTCGATCAGGGTGTCGTCCTGGCGCCGCTGGATGCCGTCCTCGGTTTCCACCAGCACCCCCAGCCGGCTCAGACCCTCCAGGGCGATGCGCAGCTGGGACTTGTCCGGCTTGAGGCTCAGGCCCAGTGCCTTCTCGAGCTTGGCCACCGGCAGGGCGTCGGCGGCTGGGAGCTGGTCGAGCAGGTGGGCGACCGTGAACTTCATCGAAACGTCAGGGCGGAGTTGGAGGTGAGGCGCGCGGCATGATGCCGGCAGGGGCGTGCAGCGAAGCCCCGGGGCATCGATGTCTCCGGGGTCAACTTTACGGAGCGTCGGTTCCGGAGCGCAGGATCAGCCTCAGGCCGATCACCAGGAAGCCCAGGGAGGCGGCCAGCTGCAGGGCATCGGTGGGGATCAGGCTGGAGAGAGAGCCGCCCGCCAGGGCCCCGAGCAGGCTGGCGAGCACCAGCGCGCCGGCACTGCCCAGGAACACCGCCAGGGTGTTGCTGGAGGTGCCGCTGATGGTCACGATCGTGAGCTGGGTCTTGTCACCCAGCTCGGCCACGAACACGGTCAGGAAGGTGGAGGCCAGGAGCGGGAGCTGCATGACGGCGCCGGGGGCTCAGGGATTGGGGAAGTCGAGGACGGGCTGGAGCAGGCCGAGGCCGGCCTGGCCTCCCAGCCAGAGGCCGAGGGACACCATCAGGACGCCGGCGATCCGCTCCAGACGCTGGGCCGGCAGCACCGCAGCCAGCCAGCGCCCCAGCAGGACCCCCACCAGGCTGGAGCAGATCAGGGCCAGGGCGGCCCCGACGAACACCACGCCGGGCTGTCCGGATTCAGCGGAGAGCAGCAGAGCCGCCAGCTGGGTCTTGTCGCCCAGCTCGGCGAGAAAGACCGTGGTGAACGTGGTGACGGCCACGGCCACAAAATCCGACGACTCGGGGGTTTCCGGCTCGGAGCCTGCCCCGGTCTCGGGGCCCGTGCTCGAACTGGACTCGCTGCTGGTGCCGGCCTCGTGATTCAGGCCGGGATCCGGATCGACGGGGTCGCTCATGGCTGGTTGCGGTGCTCGCTGGGGGCTGGGCGCGCAGGTTGGCCACCAGCCTGACGGGTGGAGCGCTCGAAGCGACGCATCACGAGCGAGCGCCCTCCATACTCCTCCCGGATCTGCTGCCGGCAGCAGGCGATCGCGAAAGCCTCGCCCTGGTCGGGCGGTACGGCGAACAGCTGGGCGAGGGCGCCCACCCGGCAGAACTCGGGCCGATCGGCGTAGATGCGGCAGGTTCTCGAGCCCGTGTTGAAGTGGCGGCACCAGCCGTCCGCCCCCACCATCGAGAGGTAGAACCGGCGCTGCTCCTCACTGAGGGCCTCGAGAGCTTCGCCCCGTTGCTCCGGGTCCAGGCGGCAGCAGGCGCCGCAGCCGCTGATGCAGCTCCAGTGGGGTCCGGCGCCCATCGATCGGCTCCTGCAGCTGTGACAAGGCGTCACAGTGGCATGGGAACGGTCTTGGCTGGGGCCTCCGCGACCCGTACGCTGCCTACCGGACTGTCTTTATCCGAGCGCCGCATCCATGGGAATCGATTTCCATCTGATCGCCAATTTCATGGCGCTGGCCCTGATCACCCTGGCCGGCCCAGCCGTGATCTTCATCCTCTTCTACAAGCGCGGCGCCCTCTGATCGGGTTCAGGCCTGAAGCCCCAGCGCCAGGGCGGCCTCGTCGATGAGGGCGCGCAGGTAGGCCGGCTGATCCAGTGCCGGGAGCTCCACCTGGAGTTCCCGGCCTTCTTCGTTGCGGATCAGCACGCCATCCCCTTGACGCCGGCACCAGTACGAGCGCTGGCGCCGTCTGAGCAGCACATCTCCGCCGCCACTGCCGCGCAACCCCACCAGTTCCAGCTGCAGGCGCTCCTCCCCCTGCCAGCTGTCGCTGCGCAGGCGGAAGGCCACATCCACCAGCTCCGGCACGGTGCCTTCCCCCTGCCAGCGCCAGGCGATCGCGCGCACGCGACGGCCCTGCTGCTCGAGCTCCAGCTGAAGGTGGCCGCCCCGCAGCAGCCGCTGGCTGATCACCCGGCAGGCGCTGCTCCAGAACACCGGCGCCGGCAGCCCCGCCCCGAGGGGCTCCAGCCGCTGCAGGTCGCGCCAGAAGCCACGGCCGATGCGATCCAGGGCCAGGCAGGCCTCCGGCTCCACCGGCGAGCCACTGCCCCGGTCGCCCAGCCAGCTGGCCGCCAGTCCGTTGAGCCGCTCATGCAGATCGGCCAGCCGTTCCGCCTTCACGGTGAAGCCGCCGGCGGCGGGATGGCCGCCATGGCGCTCCAGCAGGGCGCTGCAATGGTTCAGGGCCTGATCGACCGCAAATCCCCTGGGCGCCCGCACCGACGCCCGCAGTTTTCCTCCCCCCTCGCCGGCCAGCAGGGCCACGGGCAGGCCATAGCGCTCCACCAGCCTGGCGGCCACGATGCCGATCACTCCGTGATGCCAGTGGGTCTGAGCGAGCAGCACAAAGGGGCTGGGCTCGGGCCCATCGGCTTCCACCAGGGCCACCGCCTCCGCCTCGATCGCCTCACAGAGCTCTCGACGCTGACGGTTGAGGGCCTCGCAGTCCTGGGCCAGGGCCATGGCGCGGTCGCGGTCACCGGTGGTGAGCAGATCCACCACCAGAGCGGGATCCCCCAGCCGCCCCACGGCGTTGATGCGCGGGGCCAGTTTGAAGGCCACCGCCGTGGCATCGAGGGGGCCATCCCCCAGGCCCGCCAGTCTCTGCAGCGCCTGCAGGCCGGGCAGGGGCGACGCGTGCAGCTGCCGGAGGCCATCGCGCAGCCAGCGCCGGTTCACCCCCAGCAGGGGGGCCATGTCGGCCACTGTGCCGATGCAGAACAGATCCAGAGCCATGGCGGTGGCATCGGCGCGGCCCAGCTCGGTGGCCAGCGTCATCGCCAGCAGGTAGGCCAGCCCGACCCCCGCCAGGCCCCGGTAGGGGGAGCCCTGGGGAGTGCAGGCCGGATGGAGCAGGGCCAGGTAGGGCGGTGACTCCGCGGGCAGGCTGTGGTGATCGGTGAGGATCACCTCCATCCCCAGATCGCGGGCCCGATCCAGGGCTTCCCGGGCGGCAATGCCGTTGTCGACCGTGACCAGGAGGCCCACCCCCTCGTCCTGGAGGCGTTCGACCATGCCGGTGTTGAGGCCGTAGCCCTCCTCCTGGCGACTGGGGATGGCGGCCTGCGGCCGGGCTCCCAGCCGCTCCAGCACCCCCACCAGCAGGGCCGTGCTGGTCATGCCGTCGGCGTCGTAGTCGCCGCAGATCGCGACCGTCTCAGCTTCGGCACAGGCCCGCACGAGCCGCCGCACCGCCACGTCCAGATCGGCGAAGTGCAGCCGGGGATCGGGGGCGGCGGGGGGCTCCAGCAGGTCCCTGATCGCCTCGGGGCTGTCGTAGCCCCGACGGCGCAGCACCGCCAGCAATTCCGGCGGCAGCTCGAGGGCCGCCATCCCCCTGGCCTGGACGTCGTCCTGGCTGGGCGGCAGGGGGGTGGGCAGTTGCCAGCGCTGCTCGGGCGGTGTGAAGGACAGGGGAACCTCGGGGATTGGGATCCATTCTGATCGGCTCACCTCCAGCTCCTAGCCTCGGCGGATGCAAGTCCGTGCCGCCCAGGGTTCCCTGCGCGCCCTGCTCTGGGACGTGGACGGCACGCTGGCCGAAACCGAACTTGACGGTCACCGGATCGCCTTCAACCGGGCCTTCGCGGAGCATGGCCTGCCCTGGCGGTGGGACCGCTCCACCTACATCGGGCTGCTGGCGATCAGCGGCGGGCGTGAACGTCTGCGCCGGTTCCTTCGGCGTCAGCAGGGCGAGGAGCCTGAGGGGTCGCTGCTGGACGCCCTGCACCAGGCCAAGCAGGTCCACTACCGCGAGCTGGTGGTGGCTGGTGAGGTTCAGCTGCGTCCGGGTGTGCGACGCCTGATCGAGGCGGCGGCGGCGGCCGGCCTTCAGCAGGCGATCGTGACCACCAGCGGTCGCGAAGCAGTGGCCGCCCTGCTGGAGAACCAGCTCAGCGACCAGAGCCGGTGGCTGCCGCTGCGCGTCTGCGCGGACGACGTGGCCGCCAAGAAGCCCGATCCCGAGGCCTACGTCCTGGCCCTCCAGCGCCTGGGAGTGGAGCCCGGCCAGGCCGTGGCCCTGGAGGATTCCCCGGCGGGCCTGGCCGCGGCCACCGCAGCCGGTCTGCGCTGCCTGGTGACCCTCAGTGCCGCCTTCAGCCAGGCCTCGGTCTCGCTGTTCAGGTCCGCCTCGAGCCTCACCGACGGCCTGGGCGAGCCCATGGCGCCCACCAGGGTGCTGCAGGGACCAGCTTGTGCCGGCGGCCTGATCACGCTCTCCTACCTGGAGCAGTTGCCACCCGTGCCATGAGCCCCTTGCCCGTGCAATCCACCCGCCTGCAGCAGGCTCTGGAGAGCAGCGGCCGCACGGCTCTCTCCGGATGGCGCGGCAGTTGGCGCCACCGCAGCCTGGCCTTGCTCGCCCTGCTGCTCGGACTGTTCGCCGGCAACAACGTCACCTCCTTTGTGCTCTATCAGGTGGGTCCACGCCCGTTGATGGTGCTGCTGGTGGTGGTGCTGGTGGAGCTGGTGGCTCGCCTGCGCAGCCACTGGGTCCGGGGCGAACCCTCCCTGGGCTGGGTGCTCTGCGACAACCTGCGCATCGGGGTGGTCTACGCCGTGGTGCTGGAAGGGTTCAAGCTCGGCTCTTGAGCGCCCCTCACCGGCCCTGGTGCTTCCCGCCGGAACCCCACCGCCGGCTGCTGGCCCGCTGTGGCGTCAGTGATCCCTTCGCCTGGGAGGAGGAGTGGCGTCAGCGGCTCGGGGCCTGGCAGGGCCCGCCCCACCCCAGCCTGCTCTGGGGCCTGATCCTGCCTCTGCTCAGCAGCTGCCTCCCCTGGCCTGACGGTGGCGGCGCCGGCCGGCGGCCTCCGCGGCTGATCGGACTGAACGGGCCGGTTGGCGCAGGCAAGACCACCCTGGGCCGGGAGCTGGAACGGCTGGCCCCCAGCCTCGGTCTGCGCCTGGTGGTGGTCTCGATCGATGACGCCTACCTGCCGTTCGAGCAGAGGCTGCAACGGCTGGCGGGAAATCCCTTCGGGGTGAGCCGCGTTCCACCCGGCAGCCACGACGTGCCGCTGCTGCTGGAGTGCCTGCGCCGCTGGCGCTCGGGCGAACCGCTGCGGCTGCCCCGCTTCGACAAACGCCTGCTCGCAGGTCAGGGGGATCGGGCCGGCTGGCGCCGCTTCGAAGCCGTCGATGTGCTGGTGCTGGAGGGCTGGCTGGTGGGCTGCCGGGCCCTGGGAGAGGCTGCCCTGCGCACGGCGATGGCAAGGCCCCAGATGAAGTGGAGCCACCCGCTCAGCGCGGAGGAGCTGGCCTGGCTGCCCCGCTGGGATCGGAACCTGCAGCACTACCAGCCGCTCTGGACTCAGCTCGATGGGCTCTGGTTGCTCAGACCGGTGCGCTGGAGCCTGCCGCTGCGCTGGCGGCTCCAGGCTGAGGCGCGCCAGCGCCGGTCGTCTGGGCAGGCCCTCCGGGCTTCGGAGGTGGCGGCGATGGTACGGGCCACTCTGACTTCACTGCCCCCTGAGCTCTATCAGGATGGGCTGGCAGGTCAAGCGGAGGAATCGCCGGCCGCCACGGCCTTGATCAGACTCGATGGCCAGCGGCGCTGCATCTGGAGCGGTCCGGCGCACGACTCAACCTGATCAAGCCGGGAGGATCCCGTTGAGCACTGCCCTGAGCGATCTGAGCGGTGCTCAGCTCTCGCTGTCGTCCTCGGATTCGTCGATCGGATACACGAAGCCCTGGGCACGGCCACTCAGCACGGCCTTACCGAGCGACATCGCCTTGCGGGCGGCCACTCCTGCCTTCGCCTTCCAGTGGGCATGGCGCTGATTGCGCTTGCCCTTGGAGGTTTTCTTCTTGGGAACAGCCATCCCGCACGATCAGCCAAACAACGATCTTCCGCTGTCGTGAGGCCTTTCGTCAAATCGCTAAGCTCGCTCCAGAAGCAGAACCCTGTGAGCAGCCCGCGTCCGGTGCTCCCTCTCTGGCCGGAGGGTGCCCGTGCCCTTCTGGCCGCGACGCCGGCCCAGCCGGAGGCCACTCCACCGTCCAGCACGGCGCGGGAGGGAGGGTTGATGGGCCGACTTGTGGGCCGGTCGGAACCGCCCCCCTCCTACAGCGAGCTGCTGAAGCTGATCGAGGGGGGCACGATCAAGGAACTGGAGCTCTCGCCCCGGCAGCGGGAGGTGCAGGTGCAGTTCAAGGACGGCCGCACCACACGGGTGCCCGTCTTCGCCAACGATTCGCTGCTGCTGCGCACCGCCGAGCAGAGCCGCGTCCCGCTCACCGTCCGGGATGACCGCCAGGACGACGCCACCGCCGGACTGCTGGTGAACGTGCTGCTGGTGGTGCTGCTGCTGGGTGGGCTCACCCTGCTGCTGCGCCGCTCCTCCCAGGTGGCCAGCAAGGCGATGGGGTTCGGCCGCAGCCAGCCCCGCCTGCAGCCGGAGGGCTCGGTCAGCGTCCGCTTCGAGGACGTGGCCGGCATCAATGAGGCCAAGGAAGAACTGCAGGAAGTGGTCAGCTTCCTGCGCCAGCCGGAGCGCTTCACGGCCCTTGGCGCCAAGATCCCCCGTGGGGTGCTGCTGGTGGGACCGCCCGGCACCGGCAAGACCCTGCTGGCCAAGGCGATCGCCGGTGAGGCCGGGGTTCCCTTCTTCTCGATGGCGGCCTCGGAGTTCGTGGAGCTGTTCGTGGGGGTGGGTGCCAGCCGGGTGCGCGATCTGTTCAAGCGGGCCAAGGAAAAGGCTCCCTGCATCATTTTCATCGATGAGGTGGATGCGGTGGGGCGCCAGCGCGGCGCCGGCATCGGTGGCGGCAACGACGAGCGGGAGCAGACCCTCAACCAGCTGCTCACGGAGATGGATGGCTTCGAGCAGAACTCCGGTGTGATCCTGATCGCGGCCACCAATCGCCCGGATGTGCTCGATGTGGCCCTCACCCGGCCGGGCCGTTTTGACCGCCAGATCCAGGTGGACCTGCCTGACCGCCGTGGCCGCGAAGCGATCCTGGCGGTGCATGCCCGCAGCCGCCCCCTCGATCCCTCGGTGTCGCTGAGCACCTGGGCGGCGCGTACCCCGGGGTTCTCCGGCGCCGATCTGGCCAACCTGCTCAATGAGGGGGCCATCCTCACCGCCCGCCGCCATCGCAGCAGCATCGACGACCAGGCCCTCAGCGACGCCCTGGAACGCATCACCATGGGCCTGGCGGTGGCTCCGCTGCAGGACAGCGCCAAGAAGCGCCTGATCGCCTACCACGAAATCGGCCACGCCCTGCTCAGCTGCCTGGTGCCCCATGCCGACAAGCTCGACAAGGTGACCCTGCTGCCCCGCTCCGGCGGTGTCGGAGGCTTCGCCCGCACCATGCCCGATGAGGAGATCCTCGATTCAGGACTGATCAGCAAGGCCTACCTGCAGGCCCGTCTGGTGGTGGTCATGGGCGGCCGCGCCGCCGAGCTGGTGGTCTTCGGACCCAGCGAGATCACCCAGGGTGCCTCGGGCGATCTGCAGATGGCCACCCGCATCAGTCGCGAGATGGTCACCCGCTACGGCTTCTCACCCCTCGGTCAGGTGGCCCTGGAGGGCGATGGCCATGAGGTGTTCCTCGGCCGTGATCTGCTCCACACCCGCCCCAGCTACGCCGAATCCACCGGCCGTCAGATCGATCTTCAGGTGCGTCAGCTCTCGCAGCATGCCCTGGAGCAGGCGCTGGACCTGCTGCGCCCCCGGCGTGCGCTGATGGATGAGCTGGTCGACCGGCTGATCGAGCAGGAAACCCTCGGGGGCGAGGAATTCCGGGAGATCGTCGATCGCTTCGAAGCCACGGGTGCTCTCCCTGCCGGATCCGGCGCTCAGCCGGCTGTGCCTGTGGCCGGACATGCCTGAGCCCCAGCGCCCTGTCAGACCTCCGGCCACCGAACCGATCAGGTGAAGCGGATGTCGAGGCTGCGCAGGTAGGTGTGCAGTGCGGCGTCCTGAATCGGCAGCAGCAGGGCATCCTCACCACTGTCATTCACATGGCCGTGCCAGTGGCCCGGCGGGGTCACGAAGGCGGCACCCGGTTCCCACTCCATCCTCACGGGGTTGCGGATGGTGCCGTCGGGATTGAGCTCTGGCCCCGAGAGGGTGGCGCAGCCCGGGGCGCAGGCGATCACCAGATCCAGGGCCACCGACTGGTGGCGATGGGGGGGCTGAACGGCCCCCGCCGGCACCAGTCCGTACATGGCCCAGAGGGTGTGGGTCACGGTGCGGCTGGAGGGCAGGTCCGTGTTGGCCAGCAGCAGGCTGAGCCGGTTGCTGCGGGCGCTGCTGGGATCCGCCGCCAGGGCAGCCAGCTCCCGCCGCAGCCATTCGCCTGGGTAATGGGTGGCCTCGAAGCGGGGCTGATCGGCGCTCACTCCCAGGTGGGCGAGCAGGGGTGCATCGTGGACCCAGTAGAGAACGCTCTCCTCACGGGCGTCCAGCTGGGCCGCCTCACCGCAGGGCAGCACGAACAGATCTCCCTGGCTCCACTCCTGATCCACCGCACCGCCGAGGGCACCGGCCGGCCTGCGGCAGTGGCCGGCACCACGCCAGACATAAAACAGGAAGCTGGTGGCGTTGGCTCCGGCGCTGATCGACTCACCGGCCAGGATGCGGATGAAGTTGGCGCTCAGCGCCGGGCTGGTGGCCGGTCCCCGGCAGCCCAGCTCGCTGCTGAGATCGAGGGGAAGGATGGCGCTGGGGCCGCTGGCGTGCAGTTCAGGGCCCCAGCGTCCCTCCGGAATCGGCTCGGTCAGTCCGCGCCGCACCGGATTGGCCGCCTGGCGGTAGTCGAAGAGCAGGGCCTTGCCGGCCGGGGCCATCGAGAGGGCGGCGCTCTCCTCAGGCCGCGGGGCCACAGGGGCTTCGGGAGCTTGGGTCATGGATCCAGCCGCACGGAACGTGCGCAGAGCCTATGGACGACCACCACCCTGTTGGGTGCTTGCGCGCACACCTCTGCAGGGCGGAGCACGGTGGTCAGGGGAGCCTGATCAGCCTCCGGCCACAGCGGGCACGATGCTTACCTCATCGCCGTCGGCGAGGGCCGTGGCCTGGTTGTCGAGGAAGCGGATGTCCTCGCTGTTCACGTAGACGTTCAGGAAGCGCCGCAGCTTCCCGCTCTCGTCGGTGAGCCTGGCGAGGATGCCGGGGAAGCGGCCTTCGAGGGCCTCAAGCAGACCGTCGACGCTGGTGGCCTCGAGCTCGACGCTTGCTTGATCCGCGGTGAATTTCTGCAGGGGGGTGGGGATCAGAACCTGAATCGCCATGACGGAAGTGGAAGGCGGCGGCAGCCGCCAGGAAAGGATGGTGTTGGAACGAGCGGGAGCTGTCGGCTCAGACGCCGATCGGCTCCCAGCTGGCGCGATGCAGCGACTGGGCCCGCTCCCAGGCGGCATTGAAGCTGGCCAGCTGGGGCTCGATCGTGTGCGGTTCGCCCACGGAGGAGGCCACCGCTTCTGTGGTTTTCAGGCCGTTGCCGGTGATGTAGGCCACGGTGGTTTCGTCGGGGTCGATCTTGCCCTGCTCCACCAGCTTCTTGAGCACCGCGATCGTGGTGCCACCGGCGGTTTCGGTGAACACACCCTCGGTTTCCGCCAGCAGCTTGATGCCGTCGATGATCTCCTGGTCGCTGACCGCCGCGATCGTGCCGTTGGTGCGGTTGGCGAGGTCGATGGCGTAAGGGCCGTCGGCAGGGTTGCCGATGGCGATCGACTTGGCGATCGTGTTGGGCTTCACCGGGGTGATGAAGTCGCGGCCTTCGGCGAAGGCCTGGGCGATGGGGGAGCAGCCCTCGGCCTGGGCGCCGCTGAAGCGCACCGGTTTCTCGTCGACGAGGCCCACCTTGATGAATTCGTCGAAGCCCTTGCGGATCTTGGTGAACAGGGAGCCGGAGGCCAGGGGCGCCACGATGTGATCCGGAAGTTGCCAGCCCAGCTGCTCGATCACCTCATAGCCGAGGGTCTTGGAGCCCTCGGAGTAGTAGGGGCGCAGGTTGATGTTCACGAAGCCCCAGCCGTAGGTGTTGGCCACCTCGGAGCAGAGGCGGTTCACCTGGTCGTAGTTGCCCTTCACCGCCATCAGGGTGGGGTTGTAGATGAGGGTGCCCAGCACCTTGCCCATCTCCAGATCGCTGGGGATGAACACGCAGCACTCCATGCCGGCGTGGGCCGCGATGGCGGCGGTGGAGTTGGCCAGGTTGCCGGTGGAGGCGCAGCTCACCGTGGTGAAGCCCAGCTCCCTGGCGCGCGTGAGCGCCACCGACACCACCCGGTCCTTGAAGGACAGGGTGGGCATGTTGACGCCGTCGTTCTTGATGTAGAGGTTCTTCAGGCCGAGGCGGCGGGCCAGCCGGTTGGCCTTGAGCAGAGGGGTGAAGCCGGTGCCCACATCGATGGGATCCCCCTCGATCGGCAGGAACTCGCGGTAGCGCCAGATGGAGGTGGGGCCGGC
Source organism: Synechococcus sp. CBW1107 (assembly GCF_015841355.1). Classification (NCBI taxonomy): domain Bacteria; kingdom Bacillati; phylum Cyanobacteriota; class Cyanophyceae; order Synechococcales; family Synechococcaceae; genus Synechococcus; species Synechococcus sp. CBW1107. The sequence goes on along the minus strand of NZ_CP064908.1, from coordinate 345,919 downwards.
CTCGATCGAGGCGCGGCTGACGCGACGTCGGATCTCGTCGTAGTCGTAGACGACCTCGAGGGGGCCGAAGCAGACGTCCTCACAGACGTGGCGGGCACCGGCTTCGTAGGGGTGGCCGCATTCCTTGCAGCGCAGTCCCGTGAAGGTGGTGCGGGAGAGGGTGGCGGTCACGGCCCGACAACAGCTGTGCAGGCAAGTTAGCAGCGGCGGCCGAACCATTACGTAAAAGCCGATCTGCAGGGTCGGGTATATGGTCCGCCCAGGTGGCGCCGTGCTCATGGGCGGGACGGGCGTTGTGGCCCGCCGCTGTCTAGCCTCAGCCCGTGGCCTCCCGTTTTCCGCGCCTGCTGTCGCTGCCTGCGGCCCTGGCTGTGCTGGTGTTCCTCCCGCTGGCGCTGGTGCTGATCTCCCGGCTGGGCCTCGAGCTCGACTGGTTCGCCCAGTTCGGCTTCGAGTCGGTGCTGTGGCGCCGCTGGTGGCTGCAGATCGTGGCGTTCCTGCTGGTGATGGGGCTTGGGGTTTCCCTGCAGATGCAGCAGCTGCAGCGGTGTTGGCGCCTGCGCAGCGCCAGTGCCACCAAGGTGATCCCGCGCCACGCGATTCTGCGGCTGGAGCCCCTGCCCCTGGTGCTGGTGCTGACGGGTCTGGAGCTGCTCCTGGCCGCCGGACTCACCTACCTGATCGTCCAGGCGCGGGGGCTGATCGGCTCCCCCTTCAGTGGAGAGATCTTCAGCGGCTTTGCGGTGCTCGCTGAGCTGCCGCTGCCTCTGCTGGTCGCCCTGGCTGCCGGCCTGCTGCTGCCGCTGCTGGTGAAACCGCTGCCGACTCTGAGGCTGGTGCTGGTGGCGGCCCTGGCCGGATCCGCCACCGCCCTGGCGAGGGGCTGGAGCCTGTGGTTGCCGGCTCTGCTGGCGGTGCCGTTCGGTGAGGGGGATCCCCTCACGCATCTCGATCTCAGCTTCACGGTTCTGCGCCTGCCCGCGCTTCATCTGCTTCTGAGTGTGCTGATCGCCCAGACCACCGTGGGCCTGGCCTCCTGCCTCTGGCTCACCTTCACCGAAGGCAGCAGTTTCAGTGATCTGCGCTTCGTGGGGCTCAGCCGCGATCAACAGGCCGCACTGAAGTCGCAGTTTGCCCTGCTGGCCCTGCTGATGGCCTTCAGCAGCGCACTCGCACCATTCGATCTGATGGTGGAGGGCAGCGGCGTCGCCTCGGGCGCCGGCTTCGTCGATCTGTATGTGCGGCTGCCCCTGCGTCTGCTGCTGGCGGCACTGATGCTGCTCATGGCGGCCGGCCTGCTGCTCTCGGTGCGACGCCACTGGTTGCGCCGGGCGGTGCTGCTGCCCCTGCTGGGAACCCTGTTGCTCGTGCCGGTGGCCGAATTCCTGGTGGCTCCCCAGGTGCAGCGCTTCTGGGTCCAACCGCGGGAGCTGGAGGTGGAGGCCCCCTATCTGAAGCGGAGCATCCAGGCCACCCGCCGCGCCTTCGGCCTGGAGGGTCTCAAAGAACAGATTCTCGAGCCCCAGCAGAAGGTGACACAGGACGACCTGGAGGCGTCGCAGGGAACCCTGGCCAACATCCGCCTCTGGGACAGCAAGCCGCTGCTGGCCGCGAACCGCCAGCTTCAGCAGCTCCGGCTCTACTACACCTTCCCTTCGGCGGCGGTCGACCGCTATCCCCTTCTGGGGGATCCTCTGCGCAACGGTTCCCAGCAGGTGCTGATCGCGGCCCGGGAACTCGACAGCGCCGCCCTGCCGCCCGGGTCTCGCACCTGGCTGAACCGACACCTGGTCTTCACCCATGGCTACGGCTTCACCGTTTCGCCGGTGAACAGCTTCGGCAGCGACGGCCTGCCCCAGTTCTTCGTCAAGGACCTGGGCAGCAGCGGCCGCGTTCAGGGCATCCCGAAGCTCGGCATCAGCGACGAGGCGGCTCGAGAGGCCCTGCCGGTGGGCCGCCCCCGTCTCTACTACGCCTCGGCGCCTGCGCCCTATGTGATCGCGCCCACCCAGGTGCAGGAGTTCGACTTCCCGGACGGCGAGCTCAACGTCTACACCCACTACGACGGGGAGAGGGGAATCCTGCTGAACAACTCCTGGCAGCGATTCAAGGCGGCGGTCTATCTGCGGGAGCCCAGGGTGCTGCTGACCGGATCCTTCACGCCCGAGTCACGTCTGCTCATCCGCCGTCAGGTGAATCAGCGCCTGGAGGCCCTGGCCCCCTTCCTGCATTTCGAAACCGAGCCCTATCTGGTCACCGCCCGGGTCGAGAACGAGCCGGGCTTCCGCGATGAGCAGCACCAGTACTGGATGCTCGATGGCTTCACCACCAGCAGAAGTTATCCCTACAGCGATGCCAATTCCAGCGGTATTCGCTACTTCCGCAATCCTGTCAAGGCGGTGGTGGACGCCCACGACGGCCGGCTCTGGCTGTATGTGAACGACCCCTCAGACCCGATCCTGCGCACCTGGCAGAGGGCCTTCCCCGAGCTGTTCAAACCGCTGGAGGCCATGCCTCAGGCTCTGTTGAGCCATATCCGGGTGCCGCTCACCCAGTTCACGATTCAGTCGGAGCGCCTGTTGCGCTATCACGTCACCGATGTGCGCACCTTCTACAACGGCGACGACGTCTGGGCGGTGCCGCTGGAGATCTACGGATCCAGCAACATTCCGGTTGAGCCTTATCACGCCACGCTGCAGCTGCCCCGCCAGCAGCGGCCTGAATTCGTGCTGCTGCTGCCCTTCTCGCCGGTGCGGCGCACGAACCTCGTGGGCTGGCTGGCCGTTCGCAACGATCCACCCCACTACGGTGAACTGGTGCTGGTACGTTTCCCCCAGCAGCGGTTGTTGCTGGGCCCGCAGCAGATCTCGGCACTGATCGAGCAGGACCCCACCATCAGTTTCCAGTTCGGACTGTGGAACCGCACGGGGTCGCAGCTGGTGCGGGGCAATCTGCTGGTGTTGCCGGTGGGCAAGGGGCTGCTGTACGTGGAGCCGATCTACCTGCAATCGAAGAACAATGATCTGCCCACGCTGGTGCGGGTGGTGGTCACCGATGGCCGACGCTTCGCGATGGAGCCTGATCTCGACAAGGCGCTGCAGTCCTTGATGGCCCAGGGCCCAACCGCCCCTTCGGTCGCCCTGCCGCTCTCCGCGCTCGAGCCCCTGCCCTGAATGCCAGCCGCTGCTGGAGTGCTGGAGTGCAAGCTATGAAAAGGGCCCCAACCGGGCCCATGAAAAAGGGCCCCGCAGGGCCCGTGATCAGAGAGAGACGTGATTCGCGTCGGCGGGAGGCTCAGACGGCCACGGCGGTCTTGGGATCGAGGGCGCCCTTGGCGTAGAGGGCGGCGTAGTAGTTGATGTTCTGCTGCTTGATCTTGCTGGCCTGGCCGGCACACCAGAACTGCTGGTAGCGATCGAGGCACACCTTCTTCATGTAGGCGCGGGCCGGCTTGTTGAAGTGGCGGGGGTCGAAGTTGGCGGGATCCTTGAAGGCCGCTTCGCGGACGGCGGCGGTGAAGGCCAGACGGTTGTCGGTGTCGATGTTCACCTTGCGCACACCGTTCTTGATGCCGTTCTGGATCTCCTCCACGGGCACGCCATAGGTTTCGGGGATGGCGCCGCCGTACTGGTTGATCATGTCGAGCCACTCCTGGGGCACGGAGCTGGAGCCGTGCATCACCAGGTGGGTGTTGGGAATGGCTTTGTGGATCTCGGCGATCCGGGAGATGGCCAGCACTTCACCGGTGGGCTTGCGGGTGAACTTGTAGGCGCCGTGGCTGGTGCCGATGGCGATCGCCAGGGCATCGACCTTGGTCTTGGCCACGAAGTCGGCGGCCTCGGCAGGATCGGTGAGCAGCTGATCGCGGGAGAGGGCGCCCTCGAAGCCGTGGCCGTCCTCGGCCTCACCCTTGCCGGTTTCCAGGGAGCCCAGGCAGCCCAGTTCGCCCTCGACGCTCACACCCACCGCGTGAGCCACATCCACCACTTCCTTGGTGACGGCCACGTTGTAGTCGTAGCTGGCGGGGGTCTTGGCGTCGGCCTCCAGGGAGCCATCCATCATCACGGAAGTGAAACCGTTGGTGATGGCGCCGAAGCAGGTGGCGGGGCTGTTGCCGTGATCCTGGTGCATCACCACCGGGATGTCGGGATAGGTTTCGGTGGCGGCGAGGATCAGGTGACGCAGGAAGTTCTCACCGGCGTACTGACGGGCGCCGCGGGAGGCCTGCAGGATCACGGGGCTGTCGGTTTCGTGAGCCGCCTCCATGATCGACTGGACCTGCTCCAGGTTGTTGACGTTGAACGCCGGAATGCCATAGCCGTTCTCAGCGGCGTGGTCGAGGAGCAGCCGAAGCGGAACGAGGGCCATGGGAAAAACCTCTGGAGGTTGAGTGGGTGGTGCGTCAGGGTCGGCCCCGGAGGGCCGGATCACCGGCGTCGGGACCTTGACGCGGGCTGGGCGCGAGTCTAGTTGATCCCCTGAGATTCAGGCCTCAGGGGCCGAGGCTCTGGCGCAGGCCACTGGCGGCGGCCTCGAGGGCCAGGTCGCAGCAGAGCTGGCTTCGCTCTCCTTCAGCCAGGCCCGGCAGCATCGGCCGGCCCTCACGCACGCTGTCGCTCCACCAGCCCTGGAGCCTCGCCACCGGGGCGATGCGGCCGTCGGCCCAGGTGCGGCCAAAGGCCAGGGCCGGATCGGCCGGCACCAGCTGGGGCGGCTCCCCCGGCCGGGCCAGCCAGAGGTGGAAGCCGTGCACATAGTCGGCCTGGTTGTCGCTGCCCAGGATCAGGCTGGCCTCGCTGCCGTGGAACTCGAGCCAGCAGCCCCGGCCGGCGCGGGTCACCGACGAGAGGCTGAGCTGGGCCGGCACCGAGACTCCTGAGGGCGCCTCCAGCTCCAGCTGAAGCAGGGCCACATCGTCGGCGTCCACGACTCCGAAGCGATCAGGACGTCCAGGCAGGGGCCGCCGGGTGATGGCGGTGGAGAGGCTGGCGCTCAGCTGGCGCACCGGCCCCACCAGCCACTCCAGGCTGTCGAAGGCATGGGTGCCGAGGGACCCGAGCACTCCGCCCCCCTGGGAGCGCTGCGACGCCCAGCTGAACGGCCTGCCGGGATCGGCCCGGCTGCTCATCAGCCAGTCGAAGCGCACCAGCCAGGGATCCCCCAGCACTCCCTGGCTCAGCAGCTCCCGCAGCTGCTGGAACACCGGGACCGCCCGGTACTCGAAATCCACAGCCACGCTCAGGCCCCGCTCGATCGCCAGCCGCCTCAGCTCCCGCACCTGCGCCACCTCCAGGGCGACGGGCTTCTCCAGCAGCAGGTGCTTGCCGGCCTCCAGGGCAGCGCGGGCCAGCTCGAAACGGGGGGCTGGCGGGGTGGCGATCACCACCGCCTCCACGGCCGGGTCCGCCAGCAGCGCCCCGAAGTCGGTGTGGCCAGGGAGTTCAGCCGACCGGCAGGCGGTCTCCAGGCGTTCGGCCCTGGGGTGCCAGAGGGCCACCGGTTCGGTGCCAGGGCAGGCGCGCAGGGCGCTCAGGTGCACCTTCTCCCCGAAGCCGAGGCCGGCCACGGCGACCTGAAGGGGATGACTCATGGCACTCGGGCTCAGGGTTCAGAGGATCAACGGGATGCCAGCAGGTCGGAGCCGGCTGAACAGGCCTGATCCAGCACCGCGCTGATCAGGTCATCTCCGCCTGTGGGCTGCCACTCGGCCTTGAAGCGGGGCAGGCCGTTCACTGACGTGTCGCGGTAGAGCTTCTGACCGCAGTCGAGTTCCATGACGTAGAGCTGGCCTCGATCCTCCGAGGCCGGCTGGAAGCGGGTGAGCACCGAGAGCTCGCCGTCCCGGCTGAGGCGCAGGCTGCCCTTGTCCCACCACTGACGGCCGGCGGGGCTCTCGGGCACCTCCTGCCAGTTCACCGGTCCGGCGTGGGCGGGGCCGGAACCCGCCGTCAGGGCGAACAGCAGCAGCGCTGCCGCCAGCATGGCGGCACGCAGCCACCGGCGCAGAGCGTTCATGCCGCCACCGGGGCCGTTGTGGGGGCCGTGACGCCGTGCAGCCGCAGCAGACTGGCGAGGGTGCTGCGCAGGCGGGTGCGCGGCACGATCAGATCGACGAACCCATGCTCCTGGAGGTACTCGGCGGTCTGGAAGCCTTCGGGGAGTTTTTCGCGCAGGGTCTGCTCGATCACCCGCCTGCCGGCAAAGCCGATCAGGGCCTTGGGTTCGGCAAGGATCAGGTCGCCCAGCATCGCGAAGCTGGCGGTCACTCCGCCGGTGGTGGGATGGGTGAGCAGGGGCATGTAGAGGAGCTCCTGCTGGCGGTGGCGCTGCAGGGCACCGGAGATCTTGGCCATCTGCATCAGGCTGAGCATCCCTTCCTGCATGCGGGCACCGCCGGAGGCGCAGACGATCAGGAGAGGCTGGCGCCGTTCGGTCGCCTGCTCGATCAGACGGGTGAGTTTCTCGCCCACCACCGAACCCATCGAACCGCCCATGAAGCGGAAATCCATCACCCCCAGGGAGAGGGGCAGGCCCTCGAGGAGGCAGTGGCCGGTGACCACCGCATCGCGCAGGCCGGTGGACTGCTGGGTGTCGCGCAGGCGGTCGGCGTAGCTGCGACGGTCCTTGAAGGCGAGTGGATCGGTGGGGGACAGCTCGGTGTCGATCGCGCAGAAGCTGCCTTCATCGGCGATCACCCGGATGCGGGCGTCACTGTCGATGCGGTGGTGGTAGGAGCAGCCGCTGCAGACGCTGGCGTTGCCGATCAGATCCTTGCGGTACACCACGAGTCCGCATTCCGGGCATTTGCTCCAGAGCCCATCCCCTTCTTCGATCTCCTGGGTGGCGCGCACCACCGGATTGGCTTTGCGGCGATCGGCGAACCAGTCGAACAGGGACACGGGATGGGACCTGGCAACGGAGCGGTGAGTCCATTAAAGGGTGGCGCCCCACCGACTCCACTGCTGCAGCCACCAGCCCTCTCCAGCCAGCCAGACCGCCACGCCCCCGAAGGCGAGAAAGGGACCGAACGGAAACGGCTGAGCCGGCCCGAGCCGTCCGCTCAGCCGGCCGAGAACCCCCACGGCCGCACCGCTGCACACCGCCAGGGCCACGGCCAGTCCCAGGCCCGTGAGCCCGAGCCAGGCCCCCAGCAGGGCGGTGAGCTTGGCGTCGCCCAGCCCCAGGGCCGGTTTGCCCATCAGCCGCTCGGCCAGGGCACTGAGCCCCTCGAAGGCGAGCAGCCCCAGGCAGGCGGCGAGCAGGTGATTGAAGAGCAGGGCCCGGGCGATCTCCCCCGACTGGCTGAGCCCGGCGCTGAGGGTGACCGCCAGGCCCAGCAGCAGACCCCAGCGGCAGAGGGGCTCCGGCAGCCAGAGGTGGTCGCAGTCGATCAGCACCAGAGGCAGCAGCCAGCTGATCAGCAGCCAGCCGGCGCCGATCAGCAGCCAGGCGGGGGCGTCCCCAAGAGCGGTGGGGCTGGCCTGAAGGGCGGCCACCCACAGGCCGGCGCAGAGCAGTTCCACCAGGGGGTAGCGGGGGGAGATCCGGCCGCGGCAGTTCCCGCACCGGCCCTGCAGCAGCAGCCAGCCCAGCACCGGCAGATTCTGATGCCAGGCCAGGGACATGCCGCAGCGCGGGCAGTGACTGGCGGGCAGCACGACCGACTCCCGCCGCGGCAGCCTCCAGGCCACCACGTTGGCAAAGCTGCCGACACAGGCCCCGACCAGGGCCACCAGCAGTGGAATCAGGAGGTCGACGGCCGTGTCGGGCTCCACAGGCATGGCACTAGGGCGCGGTTGGCGTTGGCTCAGCCACGCTGGGGGCTGCGCATCGTGCGGGGTCGGCCAGCACTGCGGCCGCGGATCAGCTCCAGGGGCACGAACTGCTCATCCGGCAGGAGCACGGGCGCCTCGAACACCACCCGGCCCTGACCACCGCCGCTTTCGAGCACGATCCCGATCGGCTCGCCTCCCCCCGGGCACTGCTCCACGTAGTGGAAGTAGACGCGCCGCGCCTGCTTGATGACCACGCCGCTGTTGATCTGATCCCAGCGCACCGGAGGGTTGCCGGGATTGGAGGCCCCTCGGATCTCGAAGGACGGCATGGCCGCCTTTCTGGGACCGGTGGAAGCCGCCGGGGATGTGGGGTCGAATGATGGAGGTGTGGCGAAGGTAATCGGCCTCACCCAGTCCGATCGGCCCTGACAGCTTAATCGCTCAAGCGAGTTTGTTCTTATCCTCGATCAGGCGGTGGATGATCGGAGTGAGGATCAGCTCCATGGCGAAGCCCATCTTGCCGCCGTTGACCACGATGCTTGTGGGACTCGACATGAAGGAGCCGTTGATCATCCGCAGCAGATAGGAGAAATCGATGCCCCATTTCTCGCGGGCTCCCTTGCGGAAGTGGATGATCACGAAGCTTTCGTCAGGGGTGGGGATGTTGCGACAGATGAACGGGTTGGAGGTGTCCACCGTGGGCACCCGCTGGAAGTTGATGTCCGTACGGCTGAACTGCGGGCAGATGTGGTTGATGTAGTCGGGCATGCGGCGCAGGATCGTGTCCACGATCGTCTCGGCCGAATACCCCCTCTCGGCGTTGTCGCGGCTGATCTTCTGGATCCACTCCAGGTTGGCGATCGGCACCACACCGATCAGCAGATCCACGAGGGAAGCCACGTCGTAGCCGTCACCGACCACTCCGCCGTGCAGACCTTCGTAGAAGAGCAGGTCGGTTTCTGAGGGAATCGGTTCCCACGGGGTGAACTGGCCGGGGTCCAGGTGCGTGCCGAGACGGGCGTTGTGCTCGGCGGCTTCCTCCACGGAGTGGAGGTAGTAGCGCTTCTGGCCGCCGCCGGTTTCGCCGTACGACTGGAACAGCTCCTCGAGCTTGTCGAACAGGTTGGCCTCGGGGCCGAAGTGGGAGAAGTTGATCCCGGCAGCCTGGGCCTGGGCCATCTGCTCCTTCATCGGGCCGCGCTCGAAGCGGTGGAAGCTGTCCCCCTCGACAACCGCCGGCACGATCCCCTCCCTCTGGAAGATGTGCTCGAAGGCACGCTTGACAGTGCTGGTCCCCGCGCCCGAGGAACCGGTGACAGCTACAACCGGGTGACGCTTGGACATCGGCGCAGGGGGGAGAGGACGAAGGGATCGAGTTTGGCAGGTCACCGGTCCAGCGGCACGTGCCCGCCAGCGCTGCAGCCGTTCAGAGTTCCGCCAACAGCTGCTCGCCCATGGCCGAGCAGCCCAGCCGGGTGCAGCCCTCCGCCATCAGGTCGCCCGTGCGGTAACCGGCGCTGAGCACCCGGTCGACGGCCGCTTCCAGCTCGCTGGCGGCCGCTTCCTGCTTCAGGCCCACTCGCAGCATCATCGCGGCCGAGAGCACCATCGCCATCGGGTTGGCCAGGTCGGCCCCGGCGATGTCGGGGGCGGAGCCGTGCACCGGCTCGAACAGCCCGGGACCTTCAGCGCCGAGGGACGCCGAGGGGAGCATGCCGATCGAGCCGGTGAGCATCGCCGCCTCGTCGCTGAGGATGTCACCGAAGAGGTTGCCGGTGAGCAGCACATCGAACTGGCGGGGGGAGCGCACCAGCTGCATCGCCGCGTTGTCGACGTAGAGGTGGCTGAGCTCCACCCGGGGGAACTCGGCCGCGATCACCTCCACCCGGTCGCGCCAGAGCTGGCTGACATCGAGCACGTTGGCCTTGTCGACGCTGCAGAGCCTGCCGCTCCGCGCGCTGGCCAACTGGAAAGCCACCCGGGCGATGCGGTCGATCTCGTCGTCGGCGTAGACCATGGTGTTGAAGGCCCGCACCCGGCCTTCGGTCTCCACCCGTCCCTTGGGGGTGCCGAAGTAGATGCCGCCGGTGAGTTCGCGCACCACCAGCAGATCCACGCCGGTGATCACTTCCGGCCGCAGGCTGCTGGCCCCGATCAGGGCCGGAATGATCTTCACCGGGCGCAGGTTGGCGAACAGGCCCAGGCCTGACCGCAGGCCCAGCAGGCCGGTTTCGGGCCGCTGCTCCCGGGGCAGGGCATCGAAGCGGGGGCTGCCGATCGCCGCCAGCAGCACGGAGTCGGCGCTGCGGCAGGCCGCCAGGGTGCTCTCCGGCAGGGGCACGCCGCTGCGGTCGATGGCGTCGCCACCGATGGGTTGCTCGTCGTAGATGAGGCTGAAGCCATGGCGCGTGCTCACCGCATCGAGCAGGCGCCTCGCCACCGCCGTGATCTCCGGTCCGATGCCGTCGCCGGCGAGCAGGGTGATCCGGTAGCTGGTCATCGGCAAGGAAGCACTGGGCGCGAGGCTACTTCTGCAGCTGGCGCAGGGCCTTCGCCATCTCCGGCAACCTGTTGAAAGCGGCGGAGCAGCGCAGCCACAGACGGTTGGGAATGGCCGGGTAGCCGCTCACCACCTCGCCGGCGGCCACCTCCCCGTGGATCCCCGACTTGGAGGAGGCGATGGCCCGATCCCCGATCCTGGCCCGGTTGGCCACACCCACCTGCCCGGCCAGGATCACCCCATCGCCGAGGGTGGCGCCGCCGGCGATGCCCACCTGCGAGGCCAGGGCACAGCCACGGCCGGTGACCACCCCGTGGCCGATCTGGACCAGGTTGTCGATCTTGGTGCCGGCGCCGATGCGGGTTTCCCCCACCGAAGGGCGATCGATGGTGGTGCCGCAGCCCACTTCCACCCCCTCCTCCAGCACCACCAGGCCGGTCTGCGGCATCTTGCGCCAGCCGCTGGCGGTGGGCACGAACCCGAACCCCTCCGAACCCACCACCGCCGTGGAGTGCACCACGCAGCCGCGGGCCAGACGGCTGCCGGGGTGCAGGACCGCATTGGCGTGGATCTCACAGCCCTCCGCCAGCTGCACGTCCTCGTAGAGGACGGCACCGGCGTGGAGGGTGCAGTCATCGCCGATCACGCTGCCCTCTCCCACCACCACATGGGCGCCGATGTGAACACCTCGCCCCAGGCCCACCCCCGGGGCGATCACGGCGCTGGGGTGGATGCCCGGCGGCAGGCGGCGGGGGGGGTGCAGGGCCTCGAGGGCTTCGGCGAAGGCCAGCCGTGGGTTCTTCAGGGCCACCCAGGCGATGCCCCGGGCGCTGGCGAGCTCCTGCAGGGCGGCATCGGTCGGCAGGAGCAGTGCGCCGGCCGAGCAGGTTTCGAGGGCTGCGGCCAGGCTGTGACCCGGCTCGAGAAAGGCCAGCTCCGCCGCGCCGGCCCGGTCGACGGCGGCCGCCGTGATCAGCTCGGGATCCGTGGCCAGATCTCTGGGGCTGGCCTCGCTCAGCTCGCTCAGGTGCGTGAGCAAGGTGCTGAAGCGCATTCCAGGGATCGCGGCCGGTGGCCGGATCGTAGGCGGCCCCTCAGCCCCGGGCCGCCGCCGGCGCGGTGAGCACCAGGTGGTCGCGGTGGACAACGGCATCGCCGGCGCCGTGCTCCAGAGCACTCTTGGCCGCCTGGCTGCTCAGTCCGAGCACCTGGGCCACCTCAGCGCTGCTGAGGGCCGAGAGGCCGCGGCCGATCTCCCGGCCCTCCAGCGACAGCAGCCGTACGGCATCCCGGCGTCCGAACTCGCCGTTGACGGCGCGGATGCCCACCGCCAGCAGGGAGGCTCCCCGTTCGATCAGGGCCCGCTCGGCGCCGGGATCGATCAGCAGATCCCCCTTGGGCAGCAGGGCGTGGGCCAGCCAGCCCTTGCGGTCGGGCAGAGGGCTGGGGCTGGGGCGGAAGAGGGTGCCGAGGCGTTCTCCGGCCAGCAGGGCTTCGAGCACCGCTGGATCGCGGCCATCGGCCAGGCGCACGGCGATCCCGCTGGAGGTGGCGATGCGGGCTGCGGCCAGCTTGGTGGTCATGCCGCCGGTGCCCCAGCGTCCGCCGCCCTTGGCCACGCCGCTCAGGCGCTCCAGCTCCAGCAGATCGCGCACTTCCTCGATCGGCCGGGCACTGGCATCGCTGCGGGGATCACCCGAATAGAGGCGATCCACATCGGTGAGCAGCACCAGCTCATCGGCGCCGACCGCCACCGCCACCAAAGCCGAGAGGGTGTCGTTGTCGCCGAAGCGCAGCTCGTCGGTGGCGAGGGTGTCGTTCTCGTTGACCACGGGCACCACGCCCCAGCTGAGCAGCTGCTCGAGGGTGCGGCAGGCGTTCTGGTAGCGGCGGCGGGAGGCCAGGTCGCCGCGGGTGAGCAGCACCTGGGCCACGGAGGTGCCGTGCTCGGCGAAGGCCGTTTCATAGAGCCGCATCAACCGGCCCTGGCCCACGGCGGCGGCGGCCTGAAGGGCCACCACCTCCTCGGGACGCTCCCCGAACCCGAGGGCATGGCAGCCCAGACCCACGGCACCGCTGGTGACCAGGGCGATGGCCTCCCCCAGCTGGCGCCGCCGGCTGAGGCTGGCGGCCAGACCGGCGATCACCGCCTCGGTGTCCCGCTGGGCCGTGCCGCGCAGCAGGCTCGTGCCCACCTTGATCACCCGGCGTGTCGGGGGAGCCTGCGTCGTCATCGGCTCCACCCGGCGCCCACCAGCCGTGCCAGACCCACCTCCAGCCGCTGCAGGCGATCCTGCTGACAGGGCCGACCTTCAGGACCGACGGGCTTCACCAGCACGGTGAACAGACCGAGACGGTTGCCCACCAGCACATCGGTGAAGAGACGGTCACCGGCCAGGGCCACCTGCTCGGGGGGAAGCTCGAGGTCGGCCAGCACGCGACGCAGGGCACTGCGGCGGGGCTTGCCCGCCGAGGTGGTGAAGGGCAGATCGAGCTGTCGGGCCACTGAGCCGATCCGTCGCCGCGAGGGGTTGTTGCTGAACAGGTGCAGCCGCAGGCGATCCTTGGCCTGCCGCAGCCACGCCTCCATCAGCGGGGGCATCTCGGCCTGGCGACGGGGAAGCAGAGTGCGGTCCACGTCCAGCACCAGGGCGCGGATCCCACGATCCAGCAGGTTCTCCAGGGGCATCTGGGCCAGGGTGGTGCTCAGGACCCAGTCAGGGCGCAACAGCTGCTGGAGGTTCACCCAATGTTCTCCCGGTCCTCGAGTTCGGCCTCGATGCGCGGCTGCACCCGCTCGAATTCCTCCCCTTCCACCAGCACCGCCTCGTTGTTCTGCATGCGGGCCACGACGAAGAAGGGATCGAGGGGGATGTAGAGGCCGTATTCCTGGCCTTCGGCGCGGAACTGGATCAACATCTCGTAGAGGTCGGTCTCCTCGTCGCCGTCGCCATCGCCCTGGAGATCATCCTCCAGGTCATCGGGGTCCGGTTCCTCCAGTTCACCGCTGACGGTGAGGGTCACCGCCGAGCGCACCAGGGTCAGGTCATGCTCCTGCAGCACCACGTCGGCCACGGTGAGGATCGATTCGGCGGCATCGACCTCCTCGACCACCTCGTCCTCCTCATCGTCTCCCTCGGCGATGCGCACCAGGCACACCGGGGTGTCCACCGGCGTGAGCAGGGCGTAGTCGTGGCCGTCGAGGGGGATCAGTTGCTCAAGAAAGCAGAGCAGCTGGCGGTTCTGTCCATCACGAACGAGCACCGTGGGCACGTCACCGGATCCAGTGATCGACGGTCCTTCGGCACTCATGGGGAATCACCAGGTCCCATCAGAATGTCTCAGCGCCGGCCGGCCGGTCGAGCGTCGGTGTCGCTGGGCTGACCGGAAGGGCCTCGGGACCTTCCCGCAGCCATTGCTCCAGCAGCAGTGCCGCGGCGGCACTGTCGAGCCGGCCGCTGCGATCTCCGTGGAGACCTCGGCGTTCGCCTGCCTCCCAGGTGCTGCCGTGTTCATCCACCCAGGCCAGGGGCAGTGCCAGGGCCTGAGCCAGACGCTGGCCGTAGCGGCGGCAGTGCCTGGCCTGGGGGGTGGGCTGCTGGCTGGCGTCGAGGGGCAGCCCCACCACCAGGGCCTGCACACGCCGCCGGGCCACGAGGGGCCGCAGCTGCTCGAGGTCGGCGGGGAAATCTCCTCTGGCCAGGGGGGGCAGGGGAGTGACGGTCAGGCCGAGCGGGTCGCAACCGGCCAGGCCGATCCGCCGGCGGCCCACATCGAGGGCCAGCACGGAGCGGGGAGGCGGCGGCTGTCGGCTCAACGGCCGCTGCCCACCCCCCGCTGCAGCGGGGTGGGAACGGGGCGGCGGCGGGGCTTGAAGGAGTCGAGCACGGTGTCGAGACGCCAGGACTGGCGGCTGAGCACGCGCGACTCCTGCCGCCGCCAGACACTGCGGGCCATCAACAGGTCCTCCCCCTCCGCCACCGCGCCGAGGTTGCTGAGCCAGCCTTCGCGTTCGTGGTCGCCCGAGTCGCTGCGCAGGCGCAGGGGTGAGATTCCGTCAGCCTGATGCCGCACCAGCCTCGCCAGAGCGGGGCCATGCAGATGGGACCAGCCCGGATGCAGGGTCACTTCCAGCTCCACCGGACCCAGGCGGTGCTGGCGCAGCCGGCGCACCGCCGCCACCGCCTGCTGGCGGCTGGTGTCCACCCAGAGCAGCCCCCGCCCTTCGCTCTGATCGAGTACGTCCTCGATGCGGCGATCCAGCAGCTGGCGCAACTGGGCCGGGCAGGTGGCCTGCTCCAGGTGCCAGAGCAGAGGCGCACTGCGGCGGTTGAGATGGCGCAACTGCAGGTCGTCACCGGGCGGCACGGCCGCCGGCAGACTGCTGCCGGCCTCGACCGGACCCGGCTCCCAATACCAGAGGGTTTCCTGGAGCAGCGGCTGGAACCCCTGCTCCCGCAGCAGGGCCAGGCGGTCCTGGTGGCCGGTGGGGACCCTGGTGATCCAGCTGGAGGCCCCAGGGCAGCGGTGGAGGGCCTCGCGCAGCAGGGCTCCCTCCACCTGCCTGGCGGTGGGGGATCCCGGCTCGCTCAGGGCGCCGCGGCAGAGCCGCAACTCCTCCACCCCCCAGCAGCTGCCGCTGCGGTTGAGCCGCCGCACCACGCTCAGGCCCAGCAGACGATCACCGCCGCGGTGAGCCACCAGCACTTCGGGGGCCAGGGGCGGACGGCGCACCAGGCTGCTCAGCAGCCGCTCCGGGGTCTGCAGCAACAGGGCTTTCTGCAGCAGTGGCTGCAGGTCGATGACGGCAGGATCCTGCAGGTGCGGCAGCATCCAGCCCTGCAGGGCGTCGACCTGGACGTCCCCAGGTCCGGCGAGTGAATCACCTCCCGGGGAACGGGTTGGAGTGGGGTGATGCACGGAAGAACCGCTGATGATCAACTGTATCGGGGCGAGACAGGGACCTTGAGGCTTCAGGCGGGTCGGACCAGCACAAGGGGTGTGCGTTCGTTGGCGTTGCCGGCCGGGTTGGGACGCAGGGCGCGCCTGAGCAGGTCTTCGTCGCAGCCGGCGCTGGAGGCGAGCACCTTGACCCGTCCGAGATCGTTGACATCAACCACCGCCACCGGCACCCCAAGAGCCTGGGCAAGCTCCTGACAGCAGCGTTCGGGCTGATCGGGACCGAGGACGATGGTCTGGTCGTAGGGAGGGGTGGTGCCGGTGATGTCGTCGATCAGCCGGGCCTGCTCACCGGCGAGGCGGTAGAAGCCGCCTTTGCTGCCCACCAGCTTCATCAGGCTGCCGGCCAGCCAGGCACAGAGAACCCGCGCCGGCCCCACGGTGTCGATCAGGCTCTGCAGGCCGCAGGCCGTGGCCAGGCTGCTGGTGGGATGGAAGACGCGGCAGAGCAGCCGGGACAGGCAGGAGGGCTCCACCATGGACGGGTGCTGGTAACGGCCCTGGATCACCGCCAGGGGCGTTTCGCCGATGGTGAGGATGTCGCCTGGACGCAGGACGGGCCCGGCGTAGCGGCGCAGCACCTCGGCGGGGTCATCGAGCACCCCCAGCAGGTGAGTGGGCACCGGCAGCACCTGGCAGCCGTCGCCGTCGCGCCAGGCAGCCGTGGCCGGATCGAGCGGTTCGGGATGGCGCACAGGGGCCAGGAATCCCTGGCGCCTTTCGAGGCGACCGAACGGTCCGTAATTGACCCAGAGCACCTCCAGCCAGAGGGTGTCGAGCAGGTCCTCCAGGATGGTGTGGCGCTCTTCGGGGCTCGGTCCGCTCGTGCCGCCGGGCAGGCTGATGCGCACACTCGCCCTGAGCTGGGTGCTCTTGTGCCCTTTGACGATGTACGCAGCCCAGTAGCCATCGGGCCGGCTCGGCTCGTCGGGGTGGTCGGCGACGACCTTCGTGGTCACCCGCAGGCGTGAGAGATCCCTGCGGCCGAGGATGGTGGGACGCAGCTGCAGCTCGGGCACCATCACCTCCATGCGCGCATGGGGGTTGTCGATGCGGAAGCTGCCCTCCAGGGTCACCGCCCCCCGGTTGCTCCAGCGGGTGGTCCAGGGGCCGGAACTCAGGCGCAGGGGCGAGGCCGGCCTCAGGCGGTGGCGCAACTCCAGCCAGAGCAGGGTGAGGCCGAAGAGCAGCGCAAGCAGCAGCAGCGCGCAGAGCAATGGAGGCAGGGACGGCAAGGGCGGGGGTGCCGGGTCTGCGGGAGCGTAGATCGCGTCTGGTGCCTGGCGCTGGCGGGGTGGACACCGCTGCGGCCTAGGTTCACGGTCTTGCCATTGCGGCGCGGGTGATGAAGAAGACCTTCGTTCTCGACACGAACGTGCTGCTGCACGATCCTCTGGCGATCACCCGCTTCGAAGACAACACGGTGGTGATCCCGATCGAGGTGGTCGAGGAGATCGACCGCTTCAAGCGCGATTCCTCCGAACGGGGCCGCAATGCCCGCCAGACCTCCCGCCTGCTCGATGAGCTGCGTGGCAAGGGCAACCTCTCGGAGGGGGTGGAGATCAACGCCGAGCACCACGGCCTGCTCAAGGTGGTGTTCTGCCGCAGCGAAACCCTCGCCCAGCTGCCACCGGAGCTGAAATCCGGCAACGGCGACAACAACATCCTGGCAGTGGCGCTGGAGCAGCGCCTCCAGGACGTGATGGGCAACCAGCCCCCCGTGGTGCTGGTCACCAAGGACACGAACCTCCGCATCAAGGCCGATGCGGTGGGCCTGATCGCCCAGGACTACAGCACCGACAAGGTGGCGATCGCCGACCTCTACCCGGGCTTCAGCGAATGGGTGGTGACGGCAGAACAGATCGATCAGCTGCACCAGCAGGGATCCCTGGCCCTGGACAAGCTGCCGCCCCGGTTGCCGCCCCAGCCACCGTTGCTGGCCAACGAAGGCGTGACCCTGGTGGATGCCCTGCAACCCCAGCACACCCTGCTGGCGCGGGCGGATGCGGAGGCCAGGGGCCTGCGGCCCCTCCAGAAAGTGAACAGAACCAAACTGGGCCGTGTCGGCTCGCGCAACCGCGAGCAGACCTTCGCTCTTGATCTGCTGCTGGATCCCGCCATCAGCCTGGTGACCCTGGTGGGCAAGGCCGGAACCGGCAAGACCCTGCTGGCCCTGGCCGCCGGGCTGCACCAGGTGGCCGATGATCACCTCTACGACCGGCTGCTGGTGACCCGGCCGGTGATTCCCCTGGGCAAGGACATCGGCTTCCTGCCCGGCGATCTGCAGGAGAAGATGGGTCCCTGGATGCAGCCGATCATCGACAACCTCGACTACCTCCTCGGTGGGGAGGATGCGCATTCCGGAAGCCTGCGCTCCAGCCGAGGTCCCCGCAGCAACTGGTCCGATCTCAAGGGCATGGGCCTGCTGGAGGTGGAGGCGATCACCTACATCCGCGGCCGCTCGATCCCGCGCCAGTACATGGTGGTGGATGAGGCGCAGAACCTCACGCCCCATGAGGTGAAGACGATCGTCACCCGGGTGGGAGAAGGGACCAAGATCGTGTTCACCGGCGACCCGTATCAGATCGACAATCCCTACGTGGATGCCGACAGCAACGGCCTCACCTGGCTGGTGGAACGCTTCAAGGGCCAGCGGCTGGCGGGCCATGTCACCCTGCTCAAGGGTGAGCGTTCCCCGCTGGCGGAGCTGGCGGCGAATCTGCTGTAGCAGCTTCAACGATTCATCACGGGGACACCTCAAGGCCACAGGGCGTTGACAGCCTTGCGGCATCGGGGCGGGCCACACCCGGCGTCACTGACATTCGTTAAGGGCACAGGATCATGAGCAATCAAACCAGGAAACACCGCTCCCACCTGCCGATGCCGAACACGGCGCGGCCGGGTCTGATCACTTATGACGCAAAGGATCCCGATACCTCATTCCCGCCGATCGAGCAGTTGCGTCCGCCCGAAGGAGCGCCGAACGTGCTGATCGTTCTCATCGATGATGCCGGGTTCGGCTCCGCCAGCGCCTTCGGTGGCCCCTGCCAGACGCCCACCGCAGAAAAACTGGCCGCTGGCGGTCTGAAGTTCAACCGCTTCCACAGCACCGCTCTGTGCTCGCCTTCGCGTCAGGCCCTGCTCACCGGGCGCAACCACCACTCGGCCGGCATGGGCGGAATCACCGAGATCGCCACGGGTGCGCCGGGCTACTGCTCGGTTCTGCCCAACAGCATGGCCCCTCTGGCCAAAACATTGAGGCTGAATGGCTATGCCACCGCGCAGTTCGGCAAGTGCCATGAAGTACCGGTGTGGCAGACCAGTCCCGTCGGACCGTTTGACGCCTGGCCGACGGGCGGCGGCGGCTTCGATCATTTCTATGGCTTCGTCGGCGGTGAAGCCAATCAGTGGTACCCAACGCTGTATGAAGGCACCACACCGGTGGAGCCTGACAAGACACCTGAGCAGGGCTACCACCTCATGGAGGACTTGGCCGACAAGGCCCTGAACTGGATCGGGCAGCAGAAAGCACTGACGCCCGATCAGCCCTTCTTCGCCTATTTCGCGCCTGGCGCCACCCATGCTCCGCACCACGTGCCAAAGGAATGGGCCGATCAATACAAAGGCCAATTCGATGCAGGCTGGGATGCTCTGCGCGAGCAGACGATCGCCCGCCAGAAACAATTGGGTGTGATTCCTCCGGAATGCGAACTCACCGACCGCCATGGCGAGATACCCGCCTGGGAGGAGATACCGGAGGCTTTCCGCCCGGTGCTGAGCCGCCAGATGGAGGTCTATGCAGGCTTCATGGAGTATACCGATCATCACGTGGGGCGCATTGTCGAGGGCCTCGAAAAGCTCGGCATCCTCGAGGACACACTTATTTATTATATTATCGGCGATAATGGTGCCTCTGCCGAGGGTTCTTTGAATGGCTGTTTCAATGAGATGAGCTATTTTAATGGCCTGCAGGCGCTTGAAACGCCTGAGTTCCTGACAGAGCGGCTCGACAAGCTGGGAGGGCCTGAGTCCTACAACCACTACGCCGTGGGCTGGGCCCACGCGATGAACACGCCCTACCAGTGGACCAAACAGGTGGCGTCCCACTTCGGAGGCACGCGCAATGGCACCGTCGTCCACTGGCCAAGGGGCATCAGGGCCAGGGGCGAGATCCGCTCCCAGTTCACCCACTTGATTGATGTGGCACCGACGATCCTGGAGGCGGCCGGCCTGCCGGAACCCGTGTCTGTCGATGGAATCCAGCAGGATCCGATCGAAGGGGTGAGCATGCTTTACGCCTTCGATGATCCGGGCGCCGCTGAGCGGCACGAAACCCAGTATTTCGAGATGTTTGGCAACCGCGGCATCTATCACAAGGGATGGACGGCCGTGACCCACCACTCCACACCCTGGGTGCAGGCTGCTCCGCCTGCCCTTGATGACGACGTCTGGGAGCTCTACGACACGAGTAAAGACTGGAGCCAGGCCAAGGATCTTGCCATGGAAATGCCGCAGAAACTGCACGAACTGCAGCGCCTCTGGTTGATCGAGGCCACGCGCTACAAGGTGCTGCCGATCGATGATCGGTTGATCGAGAGGATCAACCCCGACACGGCTGGCCGCCCGATCCTGATCAAGGGCAAGACGCAACTGCTGTTCGGTGGCATGGGCCGCCTGTCGGAGAATTGCGTTCTCAACATCAAAAACAAATCCCACTCGGTCACGGCCGAAATCGTTGTGTCGGAAAACGGTGCCGAGGGGGTGATCATCTCCCAAGGCGCCAACATCGGCGGCTGGAGCCTGTATGCCAAAGGGGGGAAACTCAAGTACTGCTACAACTGGGGAGGCTTCCAGCGGTTCTATGTGGAGGGGGAGTCGCCCATCCCTGCTGGTGAACACCAGGTGCGGATGGAGTTCTCCTACGCCGGCGGCGGTCTGGGCAAGGGCGGCACCGTCACGCTCTTCACCGATGGCACGACGGTGGGCGCAGGCCAGATCGGCGCCACTCTGGCGATGGTCTTCTCCGCCGATGACGGTTGCGACATCGGCGAGGACAGTGGCGCACCGGTGTCGGAAGACTATGGACCGCGCGGCAATGCCTTCAATGGCCGGGTCAAGGGGGTGCAGCTGGCGATCGATGACGTGGCCGAGAGCCTGGAACACCGCATCGATCCGGCCGTGGCGATCCAGTTGGCCATGGCGCGGCAATGAGCCGATCGCCGCGGATCGAGCCGCGCTGGCCGGCCGGTCTGGCGGTTCTGGTGATGACGCTTCTGCTGGTGGGCAGCCCCAACCGTTTCCACCTCTTTCCGGTGGGGTTGTCTGTCCTGCTGATGGCGGCAGCGTTGACCCCGATGGTCGCCGTCGGTGTGACGGGCGGTCAGGCTCCCTGGTTACGGATCGAACGCACAGTCCTCTGGCTGGTCGTGGTGATTCTGATCCTCATGACTATCGCCAATGTGACGATCCTGGTCGAGGTGATGGTGTTCGGTGGGGCGGAACTCAGCGCCCTTGAACTGCTCGCCTCGGGTGTTGTCATCTGGTTCACCAACATCGTCAGCTTCTCGCTGGCGTTCTGGCATGTTGATCGCGCTGGACCGGAGGCGCGGCTCAACCGCCTGCCCACCCGCGCCGACTGGTTCTTCCCGCAGGAGGGGGTTCCCGACTCGGTGCCGCCCGAATGGCGGCCCACCTTCATCGACTATCTGTTCCTGGGCTTCTCGACAGCCACCGCCTTCAGCCCTACCGGTGCCATACCGCTCACGGCCCGGGCCATGGGGCTGATGATGCTGGAGAGCGTGATCTCGCTGGTGACGATCGCAACGATCGCTGCTCGAGCGATCAATATCCTGGGGAGTTAAGCACCTACTCCACTTTTAGCGGTCGCCGGTCAACTGGGTACCCGCCGCGATCGGCACTTCCTTCACCACCAGGTAGGTCTGGGCCTTCACCAGTTCGCTCAGCTTGCGTAAGCCGAAGTTGCGGGGGTCGAAGGAGGGGTCGTTCTTGATCTGCTGGTTGCCCACAGTGCTCAGAGGCGCCCATCCGTCCTCCTGGCTCACTGCAGCAATGGCGCCCAGGAGAAAGAGCCTTGCGCAGGATCTCTGTGTAGATGAATTTGTCGCAGGCGGCCACGAAGGGTTTGGGCGTCTTCTTCACGCCGTAGGCGTAGACCGCCAGCCCCGCCTCACGGTTGCGGGTGGCCAGTCGTGTGAAGTCGTTGTGGGAGGACACCAGGCAGAAGCCGTTCACCCGGCCGCCATGCAGCAGATCCATGCCGTCGATGATCAGGGCCACCTCCGCCAGCAGTTCGCAGATCACTGGCGTCTGAGCGTTGTCGGCATCGATCAGTACGTCCAGGTGGAATGCGTTTGCAATTGGGTGTAATGATCTTTTTCGGCAATCTGCGAATTTCGGATGCTGGATTGAGCGCTTCTTGCAGTTTTAGAATAGGCAGCTTCAGCGCGGGTCAATGTCGGGAAGCGGCGTCACATTCAATAGTGCCATCAGGTAATATCTGCTTGCATTCTTCCGCAAAATGGCTGTCTCAGCAACTTCCGGTCGAGCACATGCATCCCCATGTTGGCTTCAAAGCCGAACTCAACGGTAAATGCCTTCTGCCCTGAATCAAGAAATTCCAGTAGGGGGAGAATTGTACAGATGCAGTGCGACTCTCCCTCTGCTTAGTCCTTCGAGTTGTAGTCAAATAAATATATGCCCCCACCAGGTGATGCAGCCAATAGCAGTTGGTGAAGGCACTGTTGAGGGTGGGCCCGCTGAGAGGAATGTGGCACCTGGGGCCATGGTCGAAGTCCAGATCGTGGGGTGGCGAGCGGTTGCCTTCCTTGATGATGTTCTCCCAATCGGCCTCCGCCTGAACTCCTGGCCATCGATCAACCGATGCTCGGCAGCCAGGGTCTTCGTGGTGGTGCAGTCTTGATGGCCCAGTCACTCCTTGAGTGTGACGATCCCTGACCCGCAACAGTGGTTCACACCATTGCGTCCGGTTTCACCCACCGATCGAACTCCTCGGCGCTGATCTCGCCGAGCACCAGGGCCGCTTCCTTGAGGCTCAGCCGGTGCTCGTGGGCATGTTTGGCGATGGCGCAGGCGCGGTCGTAGCCGATCGCCGGGGTGAGGGCAGTCACCAGCATCAGGCTCTGATCCAGCAGATCACTGATGCGACTCTCATTGGCCTCGAGCCCTTCAATGCAGTGCTTGCGAAAGCTGGTACAGCCGCCGGTGAGCAGCTCGATGCTCTCCAGCACGTTGTGGGCGATCAGCGGCTTGAACACATTGAGCTCGAAGTTGCCCTGGCTGGCCGCCATCTGCACAGCGCTGTTGTTGCCCATCACCTGTACGGCCACCATCGTGAGGCTTTCGCACTGGGTGGGATTCACCTTGCCCGGCATGATCGAGGAGCCAGGTTCGTTCTCCGGCAAGATCAACTCGCCCAGCCCACAGCGGGGTCCGCTGCCGAGCCAGCGGATGTCGTTGGCGATCTTCAGCAGGCTTCCGGCCAGCACCGTGAGGGCGCCATGGGTCGCCGCCAGGGGTTCATGGCCCGCCAGGGCCTGGAACTTGTTCGGTGCGCTGTTGAACGGCAGGCCGATCCGTTCGGCCAGCCGTGCCGCTACCTTCTCGCCGAAGCCTGGGGGGGCATTGAGGCCGGTGCCCACTGCCGTGCCGCCGATCGCCAGCTGGCGAACCTGGGGCAGCGTGTGGCGCAGACTGTCGAGCCCCAGCTTCAGCTGGGCCCCATAGCCGCCGAACTCCTGGCCCAGGCTGAGCGGCACAGCATCCTGCAGATGGGTGCGGCCGATCTTGATGATCCCTGCAAACCTCTCCGCCTTGGCATACAGGGCTGTGATCAGCGCCTCCACGGCGGGAATCAACCGTCTCTCCAGTTCCAGCACCACCGCAACGTGCAGGGCGGTGGGGAAGGTGTCGTTGCTCGACTGGCTCAGGTTGACGTGGTCATTGGGATGGACCGGCGCCTTGCTGCCCAGCTTGCCGCCAGCGGCCTCGATCGCCCGGTTGGCGATCACCTCGTTGACGTTCATGTTGGTCTGGGTGCCTGAGCCGGTCTGCCAGACCCGCAGAGGAAACTCCGCCGCCAGATCGCCGCGGGCCACGTCCTCGGCCGCCGCCACGATCAGGGCCGCCAGGGCCGGATCGAGGCAACCCAGGCTGGTGTTCACCTCGGCGCAGGCGGCCTTGAGCTGGCCGAAGGCCCGCACGATCGCCTCCGGCATCGCCTCACCGAAGGGAAAGAAATGGAGGGAGCGCTGGGTCTGGGCCCCCCAGTAGTGCTCGGCGGGCACCTGGATGGCACCGAGACTGTCGCTTTCCCGGCGTGTCGGGGTTTCCGGCTGGACGGTCATCAGCCTGCGGGGACAACTTCGCTGTTCAGCTCATTGAAGCTGCGGGTGGCGCTGGTCTCGGCACTGCCGGCCGGGTTGAGCCCGGTGGCCTTGCTCAGGGCCGCGCTGATGGCTTCGCTGCTCACCCGCCCCTTGCCGTCGAATACCACACGGCCGGCGGGATCGAGCACCACGACCTGGGGAATCAGGCCTTTCCAGTAGTGGGCGGGGTCGCTGACGCCTTCCTCGGGCCGGTTCTGGAGCAGATCGGTGGTGAGTGGGATGATCTCGACCCTCGAGCCCCACAGCCGCTGCAGCTCCGAGACCACGGGGGCGAACTGCTTGCTGTCGGCGCTGTCATCGAGATAGAAGATCAGCACCACCGGGCGGTGATCGGCCATCGCCTTGGCCAGGGTGCTCCGGGGCGGCACCAGCGAGCCATTGCCGGCATAGAGCGAATAGATGTTGCCGTCGTAGCTGTTGGTGGTGAGGGCCGCCGCCGCTGGAGAGGCCGGGGCGAGCAGCAGCCAGGCACCGAGGATCAGGCTGAGCAGACAGGCTCTGAGGGCGGAGAGGGGACCGGCTTGGAAGCCGAGGCGGACAGGAAGGCGCAACCGAACACCAGAGGGGCTGGGGCCATTGTGACGCTCAGGGCCTGCTGATGCCTCGCCCGAGCCCCTGAAGGATGCCGCGCCCCACCAGGCCGATGGCACGACCGATCACCTGCGTGAGCACCACAACGATCAGATCGCCGACGCGCTGCAGCAGGGCCCGGAGTTGCGGTGCCAGGGCATCGCGGGCCTCCAGCGCCAGGGTGACGCTCTGCTGCAGCCAGCCCAGCTGGCGCAGTTCCTCGTCGCGGGGTTCGGTGAGCAGCAGCGGGCGGATCGTTCCTCCCTCCTCGAGGCGGTAGAGCCGCCGCTGGCTCTCGTAGAGCTGGATCGGTTTCTCGAACCACTCGCTCCAGCGCTGCTGGGCATTGAGCTGGTTGCGCAGGCGCTCCAGGCTGCGGGTGGCGATCAGCTCCTTCACCAGCAGGTAGCGGCGCAGTTCAGGCCAGTCGCCGCAACAGGCGAGCACATCGGCGCTGATGCTCTCGGCGCTGCGGATGACCCAGTTGCTCACCAGGGTCTCGAGATAGAGCAGGGCCTGGGGTTCGTCCGGGGCCAGCAGTCGTCCGTCCACCAGCAGGGGCTGGGCGGAGATCAGGGCCGCCAGCATCGGCTGGCTGGGAGGGAGATCAGGGTCGTCGAGATCGAAGCTCCCCTGGCTGGTGAGGGTGTCGGCCACGGGCAGCAGGTTCCCCTGCTGAGGCAATTGCACGTAGGGACCAGCCATCTGGAGCAGGGCCTGTCGGCGCAGTTCCGGCTGCAGCGTCTGCCAGCGGCCCTGCAGCTCGTCGCCGCGCAGGCGCTCCTGGCGCAGCTGCCGCAACAGCTGATCCAGCTGAGCCAGCAGGGCCAGGAACAGATCCCTCCGCCGCTCCTGGCTCAGTCCCTCCAGGGCGAACAGCTCGACGCTGCCCTGGCGCAGCAGCGGGCCCTGGCTGGCCTGGCTCAGCCGTTGATGGATCGCCTCCCATACAGCCACGGCGGTGCGCTGCCGCAGGGTGATGGCGGTGCTGCCGCCGCTGGGGGGGCGCGGCTCCTGCACAGGGCTCTTCGGCTCCGGAGGCAGACCCGTGGCTCCCCAGGCCATCGAGACCGGCCCCCACAGCCAGATCAGCAGGGTCCGAGCGGAGCGCAGTTCCCGCTGCCGGCCTTCCAGGATCAGCTGCAGCAGCAGATTGGCCGGGGGTGGGTCCAGCAGCCGGCGGCCGAGTTCCAGCTCCTGATCGATCTGCTGCAGCCCGCTGATCAGCAGCCACTGGCCGAGCCCCATCGTTCCCGCTCCCCAGGCGCTGCCCGACCCGGCAGTCACACTGGTGCCGCCGTCCCCGTCCAGGGCCACCACCCGTCCTCCCTGAAGCAGGGTGCTCACGGCCTCCAGCAGGGCTTCGGGCTCGGGGTCCTGCAGAAGTCCGGCGGCCGGCAGCTGCAGGAGCCAGTCGCTGCTGCAGCCGGGCTGGGCGGGAATCAGCAGGAGCAGGGGGGCCGGCAGCCAGCGCTGGTCCAGCCGCTCCAGCTCCAGCAGCAGGGTGTCGGGATGGATCGGGGCCTCCAGGCTCCAGATCACCAGCTGTGGGGCGCCCTCGAGGTCGCCAGCCTCGCCTGCCACCCGGCAGGGCGGGCTCGCATCCGCGAGCAGGCGGCTCAGGCCCTGGCGCAGCAGGGGCGGAGCCAGCAGCAGCACCTGGCACCTGGGGGTCCCGGCAACCCCAGGGGCGCCCGCAGGCTCAGTCACGCGCCGGTCCGGTACATGGGCTCAAGGTAACGAGCGCGTGAAGGAAACTCCAGGGCTGGAATCGGATCAGGCCCGGCGGCGGCCGAAGAGCTGGAGGGTGTACGACTCGATGCTGTAGCCGGTGAGATCCTCGATCTGCTGCAGCAGCTCCTCGGGCAGCACCACGTCGAGGTCCTCGATCTCACCGCTTTGCAGGCAGGTGAGGTGACTGTGGGGATCGCTGCGGTAGCCATAGAGCCGGCCACTGGCGCGATCGAGGCACTCGATCACACCAGCGGACTGCAGGGCCTCGAGGTTCTGGTAGACGGAGGTGTGGCCGATGTTGCGGCCCTGGGCATTGAGGCGCTCGAAGATGTCGCGGGCGCTGAGGTGACGCCGATCACTCCAGAGCAGTTCCAGCACCATCCGCCGCTGGCGGCTCAGACGCATGCCCAGGTCACGGCAGCGCCGGAACGCCTGGGCCACCGTGGCGCGCAGATCGGACGGGGCCTGATCCGGCTGAGCGTTCTCGCCGCCCGCCTGAGCTGGACGTCCGCCGGGGGACTGGGTCGCTCCGGAACTCACCGGCACGTCAGTGGTGGTGAGGGCGACGGACACGGAGACGACGACTGGATCGGAACTAGTCCTTATGTTAAGGGGCGGGTTCAAGCAGCTGACTTGAACCCGCCCTGAGAGTTGTTCCGATCAGCAGAGTGAGGCATCCAGGGGGTCCTGCAGCCGCGCGGGTCCCACCGCCTGAAGAGCTTCCCCCAGGTCGACACTGCCGTCGTAGAGCGCGCGGCCCACGATCACTCCCTCCACCCCCAGCGGGGCGAGGCTGAGCAGGGCCAGCAGGTCGGTGACCGAGCCCACGCCGCCGGAGGCGATCACCGGCAGGGAGGTGGCTTCGGCCATGGACCTCAGGGCCTCCAGGTTGGGCCCGGCCAGGGTGCCGTCGGTGGCGATGTCGGTGCTGATGATCGCCGCCACGCCGCTGCCCTCGAAGCTGGCGGCCAGCTCGGTGGCCTGGGTGCGGCTGTCCTCGATCCAGCCGCGGGTGGCCACCAGGCCGTTGCGCGCATCGATGCCCACCACGATGCGGCCGGGATGGCGGGCTGCCAGCTGCCGCACCAGATCCGGCTGCTCGATCGCCACGGTGCCGAGGATGACCCGATCGAGGCCGCAGGCCAGCAGGTCGTCGGCCCGCTCCGCCGTGCGCACGCCGCCCCCCAGCTGCACGGGGATCGTCAGGGAGGCGGTGATGGCACGCACCACGGCATCGTTGATGGGCTGACCGCTGCGGGCCCCGTCGAGGTCGACCAGATGCAGCCGTTCGGCCCCCTGCTCCTGCCAGGAGAGGGCCTGGGCCACCGGATCGTCGCTGAAGCGGGTGACCCGGTCGTAATCGCCCTGGTGCAGGCGCACGCACTGCCCGTCGAGCAGGTCGATGGCCGGGATGATCTGCATGGCGGCGACGGGGGACTGGCGCTGGGGCGTGTCCCATCTTCCCTGGCCGCTGTCCGGGATCGTCTCCGGCTCAGGCTCGGATGGTGGCAGCCTCTGCCAGCCCGGAAGCCAGTGCCGGCGGTCGCGCAGCCGCTGCAACGGCACCACCAGCCGAAACGATGGATCCAGCAGGGCCGAGAGCTCGATCGCCCGCCCACGGCCGTGCCCCCGCAGTCCCAGCAGGCGGAAATGACGATGACCACCGCTCTCACAGAGGCTGGCGGTCTGTGCGGTCCAGTGGGGCGGCAGGCGTGGCTGACTTCCGCTCACAACGCCGGTGCGAGGAGCGTCAGTCCATAGGGAGCGTCATCGGCGGGCTCGAGGATTCCCAGCTCCTCACGCCAGCTCTGAACCGGACGCTCCCAGCCCTCCTCCCAGCGCACCGCCGCCAGACAGGAGGCCCTGGCCCAGGCGATGGCCATCGCCTGGGCCAGGGCCGCGCTGAGTTGCTCGAAGTCGAGCTGAACGGGGCGTTGCGTGCTCTGCTGGCGGAAGCTGCTCAGCTGGGCGGCGCTGTTGAGCAGCACGTAGGCGGGGAAGCCGATCTGGTTGGCGGTGATCATCAGCACACCGTTCTCGCCCACGGTCCCTGTGCCGAAACCCGTCACCACGTGGTGAATGTCGTGGGTGGTGGCGATCCGCTGGGTCAGCCAGCGCGCCTCGGTGTCGATCGGGCGGGGCCGGAAGAAGTCGGGGTCATAGTTGAGCTCGCGGATCAGCTGGCCGTATCCGTGGCCGAGGCTGCCTGCCGGCATCTGGATCATGCGCTCGATGTCCGGCTGCAGGGGCGGGTAGCGCTGATCCATCATCT
Source organism: Synechococcus sp. CBW1107 (assembly GCF_015841355.1). Classification (NCBI taxonomy): domain Bacteria; kingdom Bacillati; phylum Cyanobacteriota; class Cyanophyceae; order Synechococcales; family Synechococcaceae; genus Synechococcus; species Synechococcus sp. CBW1107. The sequence goes on along the minus strand of NZ_CP064908.1, from coordinate 317,683 downwards.
CGGCACCGCCCGGCACGGAGCGGAAACGGCGCACGCAGGCGTCCATCTGCGGGCTTTCGAGCATGTTGTCGACGAGATCGGCCACCGAGTGCAGATCGCCGCCGCTGCGACCGATGGCCGCCAGCAGCTTGAGGTTGTTCACGGAGCGCAGCAGCTCGGTCCAGCGGGGCATGGTCGGACGGGCGATCCTGCTGCGCAGCATCGCAGCGGCCGCCGCCCCGGCCGCTTGAATGGCGCCCTCTCCGCTGAATGGCCGTGCAGATCCTGGTGATGGGTGGAACCCGTTTCATCGGCAAGCCCCTGGTGGCTCAGCTGCTTGCCGCCGGGCACGAGCTCACCCTCTTCACCCGCGGCCGCCAGCCCCTGCCCGAGGGCGTGGAGCATCTCTCGGGCGACCGCAGCGACCCCGCCGCCCTGGAGCCGCTGCGCGGTCGCGCCTTCGATGTGATCATCGATTCCAGCGGCCGCAGTGGAGCCGACAGCCAGGCGGTGGTGGAGCGCACGGGAGCGCCCAGCCACCGCTTCGTGTATGTGAGTTCCGCCGGGGTCTACGCCGACAGCGAGCTCTGGCCCCTGGATGAGAACGCCGCCACCGACCCCGCCAGCCGCCACGCCGGCAAGCTGGACACCGAATCCTGGCTGCGGCAGCAGGCGATTCCCTTCACCAGCTTCCGTCCCACGTACATCTACGGACCCGGCAACTACAACCCGGTGGAGAGCTGGTTCTTCGACCGGATCGTGCATGGCCGGCCCGTGCCCCTGCCGGGCGATGGAACCACGATCACCCAGTTGGGCCATGTCAGTGACCTGGCCACGGCGATGGCCCGCTGCCTGGATGTGGAGGCCGCGGCCAACCGCATCTACAACTGCAGTGGAGCCAAGGGCGTCACCTTCCGTGGCCTGGTGGCCGCGGCGGCAAGGGCCTGCGGTGTCGAACCTGAGGCCGTGGAGATCCGCAGTTTCGATCCCTCCGGGCTCGACAAGAAAGCCCGCAAGGCCTTTCCCCTGCGTCTGGCCCATTTCCTCACCGACATCCACAGGGTGCAGCGGGAGCTGGCCTGGTCGCCCGCCTTCGATCTCGACGCCGGCCTGGCCGACAGCTACAGCAACGATTACGCCCTGCGCGGGGCCACCACCCCCGACTTCAGCTCCGATCAGGCCCTGCTGGCCGGCTGAGGCCCGCCCGCAGATAGCTGGCGCCCGAACTGAGCGCCAGCAGCAGCGAGGGCCAGAACAGCCACCAGCCCAGGCTGCGCAGGCCGCTGGCCAGGGGCCAGGTGAGCGGCCAGAGCAGCAGCAGCAGGGCCGTGAACTGGAGCACGGTCTTCGCCTTGCCGGCGGCTGAGGCCGGAGCGCCGCTGGCCTGGCCGGCCCGCCAGCCGGAGATCAGCAGCTCCCTGGCCAGCAGCAGCCAGACAGCCCAGAGGGGCAGGGTCCCCTCCCGCGCCAGCCAGAGCAGAGGGGCGCTGATCAGGATCTTGTCGGTGAGCGGGTCGAGCCGTGCCCCCCAGACCGAGCCGCCGCCCGAGCGTCGGGCCAGCCAGCCGTCGGCCCAGTCGCTGAAGCCGGCCAGCAGCAGCAGCGCCCAGCCAAGCCCGGCCTGACCGGCGCCGAGAGCCAGAAGCAGGGGCAGCCCCAGGAAGGCCCGGGCCACGGTGAGGGCGTCGGCCAGGCGGCGAGCCCGTGGCACGGCAGACCGCCCTCCAGACGATTCAGAGGCGGAAGGGGTCATCGCAGCGGAGCCTTGGCGGGCCCCCACGCTGGCCTAGAACCCTTGCAGACGCTCTGCACCGATGACCCCCGACACCCCAGGAACCGTACGGGTGGCCGACGTGATGTCCACACCCGTCCTGTCGGTGACTCCGACCACGCCGCTGCAGGAGGCGGTGAAGCTGATGAGTGACCATCACATCAGCGGCCTCCCCGTGCTGGATGAGGAGGGGGCGCTGATCGCTGAACTGAGCGAGCAGGATCTGATGGTGCGGGAGAGCGGCTTCGATGCAGGCCCCTACGTGATGCTGCTCGATGCCGTCATCTACCTGCGCAACCCACTCGACTGGGACAAGCAGGTGCACCAGGTGCTCGGCAACACGGTGGGCGATGTGATGAGCCGCCATCCCCACAGCTGCAGCTCCGACGTGTCGCTGGCGGCCGCCGCCAAGCTGCTGCACGACCGCTCCACCCAGCGGCTGTTCGTGCGTGACGGCGAGACGGTGGTGGGGGTGCTCACCCGCGGCGACGTCGTGCGCGCGCTGGCGGCCGAGGGCTGAGGTCCTGCCAGGGCACGATCGCCCCGTCAGCCACCAGCCAGACCTGCTCGCGGGGATCGCAGGGGTGTCCGCCGGTGAGTTGCCCGAAGGAGGGCAGCACCAGCCGCCCGCGTTCGGCGTCGTAGCTGAAGCAGGGCAGGCGCAATCGGTCGCTGCGGTCACCGATCAGCGCCACAGGGTGCAGGTGGCCGCAGACATGCAGCAGATCGCCGGACCCCGGCGGAGGCTGATCTTCGGGGCCATGGCTGAGCCAGAGACCCCCCCGGGCGGTGGCTGGTTCCTGGGGCAGGTCCTCGATCCAGCTGCCCCGTTCGTGGTTGCCGCCGATCAGCCTCAGGGGGCAGCCCAGCAGCTGGGGCAGGGCCCTGAGCTTCTGGCGCAGCTCGGCGGTGAGGCCGATCCGGCTGTGGATCAGATCGCCCAGCACCAGCACCTCCTGGGGGCGCCAGCGGTGGGCCAGGGCCAGCAGAGCGTTGAGGGTGCCCGCATCCCCGTCACTGGGCAGGGCGATGCCGTGGCTCTGGAAAGTCTCGGCCTTGCCCAGGTGCAGGTCGGCCAGCAGCAGCAGCTCCTGCCGGGGATCCCAGAGGGCCTTGGCTGCCAGCAGCTCCAGCCGCTGCCCCCGCCAGTGGAAGGGGGCCCGATCGAGGGGTTGATCCGCCATCGCCGCGTCCGCTCAGGCCGTGGCCATCGCCGCCTGGTAGGCGGGCCGGGCGCGGGTGGTCGCGATCGTGGCCTGAACCGCCGGGTACGGACTCAGATCCAGTTGGGGGAAAAAGACCGGCAGGTACGCCAGGTGGGCGTTCACGGCGCAGTCGGCCACCCCCCAGGCCTCACCGATCAGGGGGCTCCCTTTGGCCAGGAGTTGGTCGAGAGCGGCCATCAGCCGCGGAAACTCCCGCTCCCGGGCCGACTCCACGAACAGGGCCGTGGCCAGGGTGGCGTTGGCGAACAGCACCCACTGCTCGGCCAGGGCCCGTTGCTCGGGGCTGGTGAACTCCTGTCCGTAGCGATCGGCCAGGTAGAGCAGGATTGCGCCGCTCTCGAACAGGTGCAGGGGTCCGCCCGCAGGGGCGTGGGCGCTGGAGTCCTCCAGGGCCGGCACCTTGCCGAAGGGATTGAGGGCCAGGAAGGCCTCCTGCCGGTGCTCTCCAGCCTCCATGTCGAGCAGGCGCCAGGTGTAGGGAATCCCCTTCTCGGCCAGATACCAGCGCGGCATCGAGGCCCGCGAGCGGGCTCCGCCATACAGAGTCAGGGTCATGGGATGGGTGCGGTGTGAGTCCTCGCCGCAGAATGGAGCCTCATCAGCAGGACGCGCCAGTGGCCGACAGCCTGCTCCGTCTGGCGCCCCATCTGGTGGGCCGTGCCCGCCGCGGCATCGTCGGCGACAGCCGTTACGCCCACACCCTGAGAGAAGCCGTGCGGACGGCCTCCCAGGATCCGCGCGGCGGGCCGCTGCTGATCAGCGGCGAACCGGGGCTGGAGAAGGACAACATCGCCGCCCTGATCCATTTCGGCTCCCCCGCCCGGCGGCAGCTGATGGTTCGGCTCGACGGCGCGCTGCTGCGGGGCGACGGCGCCGAGCTCTTCGGTGCCGCCGGCCGTGGCGGTGAGGGATCCATTCTCGAGAACCACGAGGTGGGCGCCCTGCTGATCGACAAGCTCGATCGGGTCGATCCCCAGTTGCTGCCCGCCCTGCTGGAACTGGCCAGCAGCGGCCGCTGGCAGGCCCCGGATCCAGTCGATCCCCCCCACCACTTCCCCGGCCGGGTGTTCTTCACCACCGAGGCGGTGGTTCCCGGCTTCGAGCGCGTCTGCACGCTGATCCGGGTGCCGCCGCTACGGGTCCGGCGCCAGGATCTGGGCGACTGGCTGCGCTACGACCTGCGTCTCAAGAGCCGGGCTCTCGGCTGGCCTGTGGTGCCGGTGGTCGGCACCGAGCTGATCCGGCGCCTGCAGACCCGTGACTTCCCCGGCAACGTGCGCGAGCTCGAGGACCTGGTGGAGCGGGCTCTGCGCCAGCTGCCGGTTCCAGCCGAAGGCGAGCCGCCGCCGGAGCTTCCGGAAGAGGTCTTCTGGCCCCCCTCCCGTCAGATCCGCCCGCGCTTCGACCTGTGGCGCTGGAAGCCGTCCCTGCGTCTGCGGATGCGCTCGCCACGGCTGTGGAACGCCCTGCTCTTCGGCCTCGTGAGCTGGGTGTTCGTCCTGGTGAACCTCTGGCTGTGGCTGGGTCCCCAGGACCGTGCCCACAACGGAGCACTGAACCTGTTCTGGGCCTGGTGGTGGCCCCTGATCCTGCTGGGCTATCCCCTGGTGGGCCGCCTCTGGTGCTCCTTCTGCCCGTTCATGGTCTGGGGTGAGATCAGCCAGAAGCTGGCCGCTGCCCTGGGCTGGCAGCCCTCCCGCTGGCCGAGGGGGGAGACCGACCGCTGGGCCGCGCCGGCGCTGGCCGCCGGCTTCGCCGCGATCCTGCTCTGGGAGGAGCTGGCGGATCTGGAGAACAGCGCCCGCCTGAGCAGTTGTCTGCTGCTGCTGATCACCGCCGGGGCCGTGATCGGTTCCCTGCGCTTCGAAAAGCGCTTCTGGTGCCGCTACCTCTGCCCGGTGGGGGGGATGAACGGCCTGTTCGCCAAGCTCTCGGTCCTGGAGCTGCGCGCCCAGGTGGGCACCTGCAGTGGCAGCTGCAGCACCTACGCCTGCTTCAAGGGCGGTCCCGCCGATGGGGAAGGCCTGGCCACAGCCGGCTGCCCGCTCGGCACCCACCCGGCCCACCTCGAGGACAATCGCAACTGCGTGCTCTGCCTCACCTGCGCCCAGGCCTGCCCGCACCGTTCGGTGCAACTGAGCCTGCGGCCCCCCGCCGCCGATCTGCAGCGGGAGATGGCCCCACCCGACGGTGAGGCAGGGCTGATCCTGGTGCTGGCCGGCGGCGTCTGCCTGAAATTCTGGGACCGCCTGCTGGGGTGGCTGCCCCTGGCTCCCGAGAGTCTGCAGGAGGGGCCGCTGCTGCCGCGTCTGGCCTTCGCGGCCCTGGCCCTGGCGCTGCCCTCGGCCCTGGCCCTGGTCGCGCTTCGTCTTGGAAGTCCGCGGCGCCTGCGTCTCGGGCTTTATGGCCTGCTGCCCCTGCTCTGGGCCCTGCTGCTGGCGCGGCATCTGCCGGTGGGGATGGCGGAAGCGGGCCGGCTGTTGCCGGTCACCTTCCAGCTGCCGCTGCCCAGCTGGAGCGCCGATCACCACGTGATCGCCTTCTGCCAGAGCCTGGTGCTGTTGCTGGGGGCCGGCGGGTCGCTGCTGCTGCTGCGCCGCCTGCTGCTGAACAGCTGGGCGGCCCTGGCGTGGGCCAGCTCCGCGGCCCTGGCGCTGGGGGCAGGGGGGCGCTGGCTGGTGGCGGGTTAAGCAGGACGAGACGGCAGGATCCGCCTCGCCTTCACTGCAGCGCGCAGAGGCGCCGGATGTCGGAACTGCTGTAGAGGCTTCGGGTGTCCCCCGGGGTGGCCACCGCGAAGTTGTGCACTTTGGTGAGCAGGTTGGCGGCACCGAGGCGGTTGGCGATCTCCACCCGCTCCAGGCCGTGGCTGCTCCGCCAGAGGCGGCAGTCGTGGCGGGTGTCATGGCTGGTGTCGGACGCCCGGACCCCGCCCGGGCTGGCCAGAAGTGCGGTGATCACCAGGGCAGGCCCAAGGCAGCGGTGGCTCATCGCGACAACATCCAGCGGTGTCCAGTCTCCAACCGGATGTGTTCCCCTTGCTACACCAAAGGCGAGGCGCTCCGCCAGGATTCCCATATGCATGGAGAGCTCTGGTGACTCGACGACGCCTCCAGCGCCAGCTTCCGGGCGAAACACGCCACTGGCTCGAGTGCCGCCTGCACGCCCTCGAGAGCCGTGAACGCTTCGAGGACGCCTACGCCCTGCGCATGGAAATGGCCGAGTGGCTGCTGGAGGGTGGCCACGATCAACCGGTGAGCAATCTCACCGTCGCGCGCCTGCTGCGGGATGGAACGGTGGTGGCGGATTCCCTGCTCAGCGACCCGACATAATCACGCCAGAAGGCAACTCCCCATGACCATCGCCCTGCTGATTGCCCTGGTGGGCTCCCTGGTGCTGATGAACTGGATCGTCAAGAGGCTCAGCAAGGCCTGAGTCCGGTCGGCAGCAACCCCTCCGGTACTCCCGCCTCAGGCCAGCGAGCGACCCCGCCAGGTCCAGCCCCGGCCGGTGCTGGTTTTCCAGATCGACACCGGAGCAATCGCGGCGATCACCACACCACCCAGCCAGGCCAGCCACCAGTGGCGCAGCCCCAGTCCGAAACGCCAGCGGCTCCAGAGCCTGACCGCCAGTTGCAGAGCCACTCCCGTCAGGGCCGGCGTGAGCAGTGACGGCCAGTCGGACGGCTGCTGAATCAGCTGCAGACACGCCAGCGGCAGCAGCAGCCAGGGACCGCTGAACAGGCCGAACACCACGGCACCACTGGCCAGGGTGAGCAGAGGGTTGCGGTTCAGGCCCAGATGCCAGTTCTTGGTCCAGCCCTCCCAGAGCGCCTTGAAATCGGGGTACATGCGCAGCTCCAGCAGGTCGATGCCGAGCAGGTAACGCAGGCGGAATCCCCGCTGCTTGATCGCCCGCGCCAGGGCCAGATCCTCCACCACCTCCGCCGCCAGAGCCCGGTGCCCGCCGATGGCCTCGTAGCTGGAGCGACGAAACAGCATGAACGGGCCTGCAGCGAAGGCGGTGGGGTCGCCGGGATCGTTGGCGCGGGCGATCGGAAAGCCCAGACCCAGCAGCGCCACCACGATCGGCTGCACCACCCACTCGGCCAGGCAGCCGCAGCGGATCCGTGGCGCGAGGGTGAGCAGATCGGCCCCGCTGCGGCGGGCCTCGGCCACGGCGCTGGTGAGGGCCGCCGGCGCCACGGTCACATCGGCATCCACGAACAGCAGCCACTCCGTCGGGGGTGGGCCCGCTTCGGGAGTGGGGGGATGGGGCAGCCGTCGTACCGCTTCACTGCACGGCCAGGTCTTGCCATTCCAGCGCTCGCCCGCTGGACGGGGCCCGCAGCGCATCACCTCCAGGGGCGGCGATGGGAACGTTCCGGCCGCGATGAGTGCGTCCAACCCCTCGGCGGTGCCGTCGCTGGAGTCATCGTCAGCCACGATCAGGCGCCAGCTCAGACCCTGCAGGTCGCTCGCCAGCAACGCGCCCACGCAGTCGTTGATCCTGGTCGCCTCGTTGTAGGCCGGCACGATCACGCTGAGGAAATCGCCGCCGCCGGCCTCAGCGGCGCCCGTGGAGGGGCTCGCGGGGGTGAGTTCCGTGGCCCCCAGGCGCGGTGCACGCCCCATGGTGAACTCCAGCGCCAGCAGCAGCACCAGCAGAGCGAAGGCCGCCAGCCAACCCGCCGCCTGGAGCAGCTGAAGGGTGATCACCATGGTCATCGGGTCCAGCCCAGGGCGCCCACTCTCGCCGCTGGGGCCGAGCCGGCTGGGATCAGGGGCCCTTGCCGGCGTTCTGGATGACGGCCCTTCCCTGCGGAGAGAGAGCGAAGCCGAGGAAGGCCTTCACGGCCTCCGAGGCGGGCTCGCGATAGACGTAGAACAACTGGCGCTGGAAGGGGTAGGACTCCGCTTCCGGGGTGGCTCCATCGATGGCGAGCACCCGCACCGTCTGTTGGTCGGCCACCTGGGCGTAGGTGGCATAGCCGATCCCATCACGGCCGAGCAGGCGCAGCATCGGCGTGGTGGCGTCGCGCTCGAGTGTGGTGATGTTCGGGCTGCTGCCGAAGGGCTGGCCGTCAAGCACGATCTTGCGGAACGCGGCATGGGTGCCGCTGACGCTGGGGCGGTTGAGGACCCGGATCGGACGATCGCTGCCCCCCAGGGTGCTCCAGCTGGTGATCTCACCCCTGAAGATCTGGACCGTCTGGCTGCGGGAAAGGCCGCGGCGGAAGGGGTTGTCGAGGCCCACCACCAGGGCGATCCGGTCGCTGGCCACGGGTACGGCCACCAGGCCGAGGCCCTGCTCCTCAGTGGTGAGTGGTCGGGAGATCGCCGCGAGGCTGATGCTGCCCCCCAGCAGGGCCTGGATGCCGTTGTCGGTGCCCACCGCCGCTGTGCTCACCTCCGTCCCGGGGAAGGCGGCCATGAAGCCCTGCTTGAGGGCCTCATTGATCAGGACCATGCTGGTGGAGCCGTCGATGCTGATGGCGGTGCCCGCGGCCACGTTCGCGGGCGGTGGAAAAGCCGCCGCCGTCGGCCCCTGGCCCGGAAGTCCGGGGATGCCCGGCGGGGCCTGGGGGAGGCTGGGCAGCCTGGGGCTGGTGCCCAGCAGGCCGCCGACCTGGTCCCTCCAGGTCCAGAGGGCACCGGCCCCGACCAGGGCCAGCAGGATGAACACGATCGGCGGCGGGCCGCTGCGCTGGCCTGTGGAGTTCCGGACGTTCATGGCTGCTGAGGTTTCGGCTGAGTCGCGGCTTCAAGGGCCTGGAGTCGCTGGGCCACCTCGGCATCGAGCGAGAGCTGCTCGAGATCCGCCGTCAACTTCTCCTGGGGGTTCTCGGAGAGTTCCGCCAGGGCGGTGCTGCGCAGGTGGCGGCCTTCCACGGCACTGCGGGCGGCCTCGAAGGACGAGCGGGCCGAGCCGATGTCGAACTCGTTGTTGACCTGGGCGATCGATTCGAGCGCTGCGTTCACCTCCGCCAGATCCTTCATGTTCTGCATGTCGCTCTTGTAGCGCTCGAGCTTGAGGCGCTCCCGGTTCAGCTTGTCCTTGGACGCGGTCACGAAAGCCTCGGCCTGCTGCACCTGCTGCTCCAGCGCCGGCAGCAGCTTCTCGATCTGAATGGCACGACCCATCGCCAGCTTCGCTCCGTCCTCCTGACCGGTCTTCTGCGCCAGCAGGGCCTGCTGCTCGAAGTTGCCCAGCTCGATGGTCTTCTCCTGGTACTTCTTCTTGGCCCGCTCGTAGGCGCCCACCTGCATGGCCACGGCCTTCGCCAGCTTCTGCACCGATTCCTGCATCGACTGCAGCGATTCCTCGGCCACCGCGACGGCCACCTTGCCGCCGGATTCCACCGGCAGGCCCCACAGCCAGCGCCAGCTCCCCACCACCACCCGTCCGGCCCGATCGCCCATCAACCAGTAGATGAATGACTTCACAGCAGGCCTGTGTGCGATGGAGTGATCGCGCTCAGGCTAGGGATGGCGCCCGATCTTCTCCAGCTGCCCAGGGGGAACGTCAGCAGCGTTCATTGAACGGAGACCGTCAACCGTCGTCTTCGGCTGTTCTGGCCTCAGCCACCAGCCGCTGCACCCGCTCCAGCACCGACTCGCTGCTCATGCGGTTGTTGAGGCGTTCCACCAGCAGGGGGAAGGCGAAGGGTCCCGGTCGTGGAGTGCGTTCCAGCAGGCGCTGGGCGCGGCTGAGTCGCTCCAGGGCCTGGCGCAGGCGGCCCAGTTCCAGCTGCTCATCCATCACCTCGCGGCGGGCCTGCTCCAGCAGGCGGTTGCCGGGTTCATGGCGGCTGAAGACATCGAAGAGCAGGGCGGCGCTGATCTGCAGCTGGCTGCCGCTCTTCTTCTGCCCCGGGAAGCCGTTCACCACCAGGCCGGCAATCTGGGCGATCGACCGGAAGCGTCGGCGGCAGAGCTCGGAGAGGTTGATCGAGGCCTCCAGGTCCGCTTCGAGGTCCGTCTGGTCGAGCAGCGCCTCGCTCCAGGCCTCGTAGAGCGCTTCGAAGGGATAGCCGCGGGGGGCCAGCAGCTCGAAGCCGTAATCGTTCACCGACACCGTGATCGTCGCCGACTGAATCCGGGTGAGCCGCCCGGCCCAGAGGAAGCCCAGCCCTTCGTGCACGAAGCGTCCCTCGAAGGGGTAGGCGAACAGGTGGCTGCCCTCGCGGCTGCGGGTCACCTCCACCAGGAACTGATCCTCCCGGGGCAGGCGCGAGAGGAGGGCCTGACGGCGCAGCAGCGGCTCGAGAGCCCGCAGTTCGGCCGTGTCGAGCTGCTGATCGGCGCCTCCGCCTGCCGCGGCTGCCGCCGGATCGCCGGCCTGGATCGCACCGGCACAGCGGTGCACCTCGCGGCGCAGATGCACGCTGAGCAGATCGGAGAGGGCCATCTGACCCCCGGCCCAGGCGGGCACCATGCGGCTCTTGCGGGTGCTGGCCTTCACCAGGGCGGTCATGTCCCGCAGCCGCACGAACTCCAGCTGCCGCCCGGCGAAGAAGAACACATCACCGGGTCTCAGCCGTGACACGAACCCCTCCTCCACATGGCCGAGGGTGGCGCCGCGCACCACCTTGACGCTGATGGAGCTGCTGGAGGTGATCGTGCCGATTCCCAGCCGGTGCAGGCGGGCGATGGCGGGATCCCTGACCTTGTAGAGAAAAGACGCCTTCGGCGTGGATGTTGCTGCCGCGCACGGATCGCGTTCCAGCTTGCGGAAGCGGGGGTAGGCGCCGAGGCAGTCGCCGCCGTGCTCCAGGAAGCGCAGGCACCACTGCCAGCTGGCCCCATCGAGGTGGCGGTAGCTCCAGCTGCTGCGCACCCGCTCCAGCTCCAGATCCGGATCGAAACCCGGGCCGCAGGCCAGGCTGGTGAGGTGCTGCAGCAGCACGTCCAGTGGCGCCGCCGGCGGCCGGCGGGTTTCCACCAGCCCTTCCTCCAGCCCCCGCCGCATCGCCGACACCTCCAGCAGCTCCAGCGCATTGGTGGGCATGAACAGCACCTGGGAGGTACCGCCGGGGGTGTGGGCTGAGCGGCCGGCCCGCTGCAGCAGCCGCGCCAGGTTCTTGGCACTGCCGATCTGCACCACCCGCTCCACCGGCTGGAAGTCGACCCCCAGATCCAGGGCGCTGGTGCAGACCACCCAGCGCACGTCACCCGCCTTCACGCCCGCCTCGATCGCCTCGCGCTCGGCCCTGTCGATCGAGCCGTGGTGCAGGGCCAGGGCCCCCTCCATCTCCGGGCAGGCGTAGCGGAGGCATTGATGCCAGCGCTCCGACTGATTGCGCGTGTTGGTGAAGATCAGCGTGGAGATGGCTGGATCGAGGGCCGCCACCAGCTCCTCGTACATGCGCAGGCCCAGGTGACCGCCCCAGGGAAAGCCATCGATCGACTCCGGCAGCAGGCTGCGGATCTCCGTGCCCCGTCGCACCCGCGCCCGCACCAGCAGGGGGTCCTCTGTCGCCCCAACCCCCACCGCTGCCCGGGCGGCCTCCTCCAGATTGCCGATGGTGGCGCTGATCGCCCAGGTGCGCAGGCCGGGGCGATGGCCCCGCAGCCAGCTCAGGGCCAGCTCCGTCTGGCTGCCGCGCTTGCTGCCCATCAGCTCGTGCCATTCATCCAGCACCACCGCGTCGAGGCCCGCGAACAGCTGCGGAGCCGCCCGGTTCGCCAGCAGCACCGAGAGCGATTCCGGCGTGGTGATCAGGATCTGGGGCGGCTGCCTGAGCTGACGGCTGCGTTCGCTGCTGGCGGTGTCGCCGTTGCGGATGCCCAGCGTCAGCGGCCAGCCCATGGTCTCGATCGGCTCGCGGATTGCCAGGGCCAGATCGCGGCTGAGGGCACGCAGGGGTGTGAGATAGAGCAGGCGCAGGCCCGGTTCTGGATTCGCCAGCATCGCGGCGATCGGTCCCATCACCGCCGCATAGGTCTTGCCGGCGCCGGTGGGCACCTGGATCAGCCCGTTCCGCCCGCGCAGGTAGGCCTTCCAGCACTGGCGCTGAAAGGGAAGAGGCCGCCAGCCCTTGCGGCGGAACCAGGCCTCGATCGGCTCGAGGGCAACGGGCTGCGTGGCCAAGGCAGGGGGGTCCGGATCAGGTGGTGAGGATGCCCACCACCACCGCGGCGATGGCCAGGATCACGGCCCCCAGCACCACGCCGGCCGCCACGTTGCCCTTGCGGATCTCGGAGCGGTAGTCGATCGGGGAGAGCTTGTCGAACAGCAGCAGGCCCGCATAGATGAGGATGACCCCGACGACGGTCCACCCGACCGTCAGCAGGAGCTGGAGCAGGGGTTTGACCATGGCGGCATCCCGAAGCGCCCTTCAGGCTAAGGAGCGGTCCGGTGCCGGGCCCGCTTCGGCCTCTGTGCGGCGCTGGCCCCTGCTGCTCTGGCTGTTGCCCCTCATCCCTCTGCTGGTCCTGCTGATCTCTATGCTGGAGCGGCCCCAGCGCCAGCAGATCGCGGTGGTGCCGGAGGAGTCGAGCACCAGCGAACCCCTGCGCCTGGACTCGGGCTGGTTCGGCAGCCCGCTGATCCAGCTGCGGGCCGAGCTGCCCGTGAACAGCTCGATGGGGCTGGGGGTGGAGCTGCTCGACGCCGGCGGCGCCACCGTGCTGGAGCTGGCGAAGGATGGCTGGCGCGAGTCCGGCACCTGGTCGGAGGGGGGGGAGAGCGGCCGCTGGGAGGAGAGCGACGACGGGCTGCGGCTGTCGCTGCGGCCGCCGGGTTCGGGGTTGTACCGGCTGCGGCTCACGCTCGAGGATCTGCTCGACACGGCCGGCAGGCCCCTGGAGAGCCCCCTGCTGCTGCGGCTGGAGGTGCGCAACCACAGCGTCGACGCCCCGCTGCTCTGGTTCACCGCCCTGGTGACGCTGCTGATGGCGGGGATCGCCATGAGCTCCATCTATCGCAACTGGCGCCTGCGCAAGGTGCTGCGCCTGGAGGACAACCGTGTGCATCTGCGCTGCCGTCTTGGAGGAGCTGGCCTGGTGCGTGTCGAGGTGCGGGCCCGCTATGAGCGTCCCTCCAGCGACGCCGGTCCCCACTCCCCCCGGTTGCAGGCGGAGCTGCAGCTGGAGGTGAGCGATGCCCTCGGCCGCTCGCGCCTGGACTTCAAGCGGGTCTTGCCGGTGGCGGCCCACTCCAGCGACGGTGACCACTGGCTGACGGTGGAGGAGGTGCTCCATCTCAGGGTGGAGGAGCCCGCCAGCCTGGGGTTGCGGCTGACGCTGCCTGAAACCATCGCCGATGGTGGTGAGCCCTGGGAGATCGAGTGGATGCGGCTGGTGCTGGAGGACGGCGTGCTCAGTCCCCACCCGGTGGCTGTGCTGACGCTGGAGGCCTGAGATGGCCCTCGAGCGCACGTTGATCCTGGTGCTCACTCTCTCGGCGGTGACGGTGGGCACGGTCACCGCGGTCAGCCGGCCCTTCCTGTTCCGACTGGGGCAGGAGGGGGTGCCGTCCGGATCCAGTGGGGTGAGTTACCGCGGCAGCTACCGGGGCGGCGTCTGGGTGCCCCGAAGCGGTCGCTCCAGCTGGCCTGGATTCCAGGGGCGGGGCCCCGGGACGGCCAAGTAGCCATGCCGCCCCTCTCGCCGCTGCAGGTGCGGGTGCTGCTGGCCACCGCCGCGCTCTCCTCAAGCGTGGGGCTGGTGCTGGAGCTGATGCTTGTCACCCAGGCGAGCTATCTGCTTGGCGATGTGGCCCTGGCCACGGGGATGGTGATCGGCACCTTCCTGGCGGCCATGGGGCTGGGGGCCTGGCTGAGTCAGTTCGTCGGCGGTGGTGTGCGGCCCCAGCAGCGGCTCCTGAACGCGTTTCTGCTGGTGGAGCTCTGCCTCTCTCCACTCTGCCTGCTGGGGCCGCTGGCGCTGTTCGCTCTGTTCAGTGTCGATGGCCCGCTCTGGCTGGCCCTGGTGGTGGTGACCGTGCTGGTGGGGGTGCTGGGGGGCATGGAGGTGCCCCTGCTCACCCGGTTGCTGGAGAGCCAGCAGCACCTGCGCCAAGCCCTGGCCCGGGTGCTGGCCCTGGATTACCTCGGAGCCCTGCTGGGGTCCCTGCTGTTTCCGCTGCTGCTGCTGCCGTGGTTCGGCCTGCTGCCCACCGCTGGTCTGCTGGCGATGATGCCCCTGATCAGCAGCGCGGTGCTGTGCTGGGTGTTTCCCGGTTGCCGCCGCTGGCGCTGGCCGGTGAGCGCGGCCCTTCCCCTGGCCGCTCTGGCGGCCTGGGCGCTGGTGCCCCTCGGCAACCGGATCGAGGATGGCCTCTACGACGATCCGGTGGTGGGGCGGGTGCAGTCGCGCCATCAGCGCATCGTGCTCACCAGCCGCCGCGGCGATCTGCGGCTGTTCCTCGATGGGAACCTGCAGTTCTCGAGCCTGGATGAATACCGCTACCACGAGGCGCTGGTGCATCCGGCCCTGGCCCTGCACGGGCGGCCTGAGCGGGTGCTGCTGCTGGGGGCGGGCGATGGCCTGGCGGCACGGGAGATCCTGCGCTGGCCGGGGGTGCGCCGTCTCGATCTGGTGGAGCTGGATCTGCAGATGCTGCAGCTGGCCAGGGCCCATCCCGTCCTGCGGCGCCTGAACAAGGCCAGCCTTGACGACCCGCGGGTCAGGACGCACGTCGGGGATGCCTTCGAGCTGGTGCGTCGTCTGCCGGGCCCCTACGACGTGGTGATCGCCGATTTCCCGGATCCTGAGAGCCCGGCTCTGGCAAGGCTCTACAGCGTCACGTTCTATGGGCGCCTGCTGGGGCGGCTGGCGCCCGGCGGCCTGCTGGTGACGCAGGCCTCAACACCGTTCTTCACCCCCAAGGTGATGGCCTCGATCCAGGCCACCCTGGCCGAACTGGGCCTGGTGGCGCGGCCCTACAGCGTCGATGTGCCCAGTTTCGGGCCCTGGGGGTTCGTGCTGGCCCACCGCCGGGGCCAGCGCCTCCAGGCCGGTGCCCTGCCCTTCGAGGGCCGCTGGTTCGATCGGGCCCAGCTGGAGCGGCTGTTCCTGCTGCCCCGGGATCTGCGCCCGCCACGCGATGCGCTCGTGCTGCCCAACCGTCTGTCGCGGCCGGTGCTGGATGGCTACCAGCGCCAGTCCCTCTGGCGGCAGGACTGAGTCCCGCCCGGCCCCGCTCGATAGGCTGAACCTCTCCGGACGACGGGCTCCGGGCCGAAGCCGTGCCCATGGGCGTCTGGGTTCTGCTGGTGCTGCTGCTGGTGGCGGCGTGGGTCCTGCGCGAGCGGCAGAAGCGACGCCGGCCCCCGGCGGCCCTGCCCCAGGAGCGCACGCTCTTCGACCTGCGCACAGGTGACATCGTCCAGGCCGAAGGCCGCGACTGGGTCGTGGAAGACCGCCTGCTCTACGACGAGGAGGGTTTTCAGTGGCTCGAGTATCTGGTGCGCGATGGCAGCGAGGGCCGCTGGCTCTGCGTCTGTGAAGACGACTGGCTGGAGGTGAGCTGGCTGGAGCGGGGCCCGGATGAGCTGGCCCGCCAGCTGGATCGTCAGCCCCTGCCCTTCCCGGCGACGATCACCTGGGAGGGGGTCACCTACCGGCTCAGGGAACAGGGCCGCGCGGCGGTGAGCTCCACCTCCCGCACCATGAACCGGCGGCTGAGCGGCTGCCGCTTCGGCGATTACGAGGGACCCGAGGGCCTGGTGCTGTCCCTGGAGCGCTGGGATGGGGGCAGCCCGGGATCCCGCCCCCCGGCCCCTGGCTCTGAGCTCGAGCCCGCGGAGGCGGAGGCGGAAGTGACCCTTGGCCGTCAGCTGGATCCCGCGTCCCTGGTGCTGCTGCCGGGGGATGGTCGTTCGGTGTACAGGACCCTCAGCCCGGGGGGCTGATCCCCTCCAGCAGCCTGAGGGCCGTGGCGAGGCTGTCGGCTTCCGCCGCCGGTTTGTCGCGGCGCCAGCGGGCGATGCGCGGGAAGCGCACCGCCAGGCCGCTCTTGTGACGTTTCGAGGGTTGCAGCCCTTCGAAGGCCAGCTCGAACACCTGCAGGGGTTCCACTGCCCGCACCGGACCGAAGCGCTCGGTGGTGTGGCGGCGGATCCAGCGGTCGAGCTCGGCGATCTCGGCATCATCGAGTCCTGAGTAGGCCTTGGCGAAGGTCATCAGCTGGGGTTCCGCGCCGGCTGATCCCGGTGGGCGGCTCCAGATCCCGAAGGTGTAATCGGTGTGGAGGTTGGCGCGGCGGCCGCTGCCGGCCTGGGCGTAGAGCAGCACCGCATCGAGGTGGAGCGGTTCGAGCTTGTGCTTCCACCAGTCGCCCCGGCGGCGGCCGGCCCTGTAGGGGGACTCCAGCCGTTTGAGCATCAGTCCCTCGGCCCCCACCTCGCGGGCGCGACCGCGCTGCCGCTCCAGCTCCTCCCAGCTGGTCATGGGTACGGCCGCCGAGCCGCGCAGGCGCTGCCGCTCGGGGTGATCGCCCCCGGCCACGACAGCACACAGCTCCGCCAGGCGCTCCAGCCGCTGGCGCAGCGGTTCGTCGCGCCGGTCGGCGCCACCCGATTCGAGCAGGTCGTAGGCCACGAAGGCCATCGGGCACTGGCGGCGCAGGGCCGCTCCCACGCTCCTGCGCCCCAGCCGTCGCTGCAGGGCCGCGAAGCCCTCGGGTCGCTTCTCGCCGGGGTTCCAGACGATCACTTCGCCGTCGAGGACGGTGCCCTCCGGCAGGGCCTCCCCCAGGCTCACCAGTTCGGGAAAACTCTCGTTCACCAGCTCCTCGCCGCGGCTCCAGAGAAAGCTGCCGCCGGCGCGGCGGATCAGCTGGCCGCGGATGCCGTCCCACTTCCACTCCGCCCGCCAGTGGCTGGGATCCCAGCTCTCCAGCTGGGCCGGATCGAGAGGGCTGGCCAGGAAGAACGGGAAGGGGCGGCTCGCCGGCGCCGCCGCCCCTGCCGCCGCAGGGGCGAGCAGGTTGCGGAAGGCGTCGGCCGTCGGCTCGAAGCCCCCCATCAGCCGCTGGGCGATTTCGGCCTCCTCGAGCCCCGCCACCCGCGCCAGGGCCCGGGTGACCAGCCCCGTGGAGACCCCCACCCGCAGGCCCCCGGTGAGCAGCTTGTTGAACAGGAACGCCTGGCCTGCGGGAAGGGAGGCCCAGGCCTCCAGCACGGCCCGGGCCTGGGCGGCAGGCTCCAGCGCCGCGATCGCCGGCAGCCGCTCACCCATCCATTCCGCCAGGGGCCGCTCGATCAGCTCCGCCTCAGGCAGCGTCAGCTGCGGCAGCAACAGGGCGATCGTTTCGGCGCTGTCGCCCACCTGGGCATGGCAGTCATCGAACAGCCATTCCGGCAGGGCCGAGGCGGCCAGGGCGATCTCCCGAAGCCGCCGGCCGGTGATCAGCCGCCTGCGCCGCTTGCCCAGCAGCAGGGAGAGCGCCCAGGCCCCGTCGGCGGGATCGACCGCGCGCAGATAGGCCTCCAGGGCCGACACCCGGGCCGTCGTGCCGGGGCTGCGATCGAGCTGCTCATAGAGGGCGCAGAAGTCGCGCATGGAGGGCGGCCCTGGCGGATCGGCCTCCACCCTGGCGAGTGCCGTGACCGATCGCCCGGCCTGGCCGGCCGCACGGGAGGATGGCGATCGGGGTCCTGCGGCTGAAGCGCCTACCCACCCGGCGCTTCCGCCCGCCCTGCAGCCTCCGGTGCCAAGGCCCGATGAAGTTCAAGGACTACTACGAGACCCTCGGCATCGAGCGGGGAGCGAGCGACGAGGAGATCAAGAAGGCCTACCGGCGCCTGGCCCGCCAGCACCACCCCGACATTTCCAAGGAGCCGGGGGCCGAGGATCGCTTCAAGGAGATCAGCGAGGCCTACGAGACCCTCTCCGATCCGGAGAAGCGCCAGGCCTATGACGGCCTGGGCCGCCATCGACCCGGCGAGGAGTTCCGGCCACCACCGGAGTGGGACACCCGTTTCTGGCAGGGCCAGGCCCACCAGGAGGTGGATCTCTCGGAGCTGTTCGAGCAGATGGGATTCCGCACCTCACAGCGGCGAGGCCAGGCGGGAGGCGCGGAGTTCCCGATCCGCGGTCAGGACGTGGAGGCCGTGGCCCGGCTGAGCCTCGACGAGGTTGCCCATGGCACCCAGGTGACCCTGGAGGGGCCGGGCGGGACCGTGCGCATCCGTGTTCCGATGGGCGTGACCGACGGCGAGCGGCTGCGCATTCCAGGACGCGGCGGCCCCGGCCGCGGTGGGGGCCCTGACGGGGATGTGTACCTCCACATCCAGCTGCTGCCGCACCCGCTGTTCCGGCCTGTGGGTCATGACCTCTACCTGGAGCTACCGGTGACCCCCTGGGAGGCGGCTCTCGGCGCCGAGATCGAGCTGCCCACCCTTGATGGCCGCGTGCGGGTGACGGTGAAGCCAGGCGCGCAGGCCGGTCAGAAGCTCCGGCTGGCCGGCAAGGGGCTGCCGAAGCGGGGCGGAGGAGCCGGAGATCTTTATGGCGTGCTGCAGCTCGTGATGCCCAGGGAGATCAGCGAGCGCGAACAGGAGCTCTATCGTGAACTGGCGACGGCGTCCTCCTTCCAGCCCCGTCCACAGTTCACCGGAGGGACGACCGATGGCTGACGATCTCCTGATCCCCGTGGACGCCGACACTCCTGTGGGATCGGCCGAGCTGCTGGCGGCCTCGGGACTGGCCCACGAGGAGCTGGTGGAGCTGGTGGAGTTCGGCGTGTTCGAAACCAGGGAAGGTGCCACGGGCTGGAGCTTCCAGGCCCAGACGGTCCACCAGGCGCGGCGGGCGGTGAAGCTGCGGGACACCTTCGGACTCAACCCCCCCGGCATGGCCCTGGCCCTCACCTACCTGGAGAAGATCGAGGCTCTGGAGCGACGGCTGCGGGAACTAGAGTGTCTGTTGCCCCGATGAGGCCTGGGCGGCCGTAGCCATGGAGGCTTCAGAACTCTCCACCACCGGATCGCTGATCACCCGGCACCTGAGCGTGCATCGGGTCAGTGATCTCGCTCTCTACGAGGAGCATTCGGCCATCATCCAGCGGCTCTGCGCCGAGCTGGGATTCAAGGAACCAGCCACAGCGATGGCCTGGGTGTTCGATCAACTGGAGCAGTCGAAAGATCTGCAGAAGGCCATCTTCGATCTGCTCAACGACTGACCCTTGGCCATCAGGTCGCCGTGCGCTCGTCACCTGGTTGCCGATCGTGGTCTGGGCCTGGGGCTGCACAACCGAGCCCTGTCGGGCTCTGTCCCGGAGCCGCTGGTGGCTCACCACGGCGTCACGGTCACCTGTCTGGTGGCGCTTCCGCACGATCCTCGAGCAGGTGGGGGACTTCCGTGACCGCTCCATGCCCTGGGTCCTCGTCCTGGGGCTGACGGCGGCCCTGACCCCGAGCGCCTCCCACAGCGCCGACGGCCTCAACTCGGCAGCTGAGCATGGCGGCCTGAGCTTCGGGGTCTGTGGTTCCTCCATGTGGCTCTGCCGATCGACCTGGCGCTGCTGCTGGGCTGGAATGGTTCAGGCCGACGCCACGGGGGAGTCAGGCCGCCTGTAGATCTGGCTCCAGCCCTTCGAGGGGGAGCAGGACCCTCACCGCCATGCTGCTGCGCCGTCTCGGGATGCTGTTGAGGCTGCTCCTGCTGTTATTGCCCGTGGCCGCCCTGAAGGTGCTGGCCATCTCCCAGGGTTGGGAGGTGCTGCGGGTGACACCCCTGTTCGCCGGTCTGGTCACCTCCAATGTGTTCCTGATCGGCTTCCTCTTCAATGGCGTGCTCGCCGATTACAAGGAGAGCGAAAAATGTCCGGCCCTGCTGTCCCTGTCACTGCTCAATCTGGATGCGGAGCTGCAGTCGTTGAGCTGGGCACAGCCGGAGGCCGACGTCACCCTGCTGCAGCGTGGATTGAGAGAGGTGGGGGGTGCCTTCCTGGAGTGGTTCCATGGCACCGTCACCACAGCCGATCTGCATGAACGGCTGGATGGGCTGAACCGGGAGCTTGCCGGTCTGCGGCGATGGTGTGAAGCACCGTTGATGGCGCGGTTGCTGCAGGAGGTGGCCAGCCTGCGCGGGCAACTGCTGCGCATGGAAACGATCCGCAACGTTCCTTTCGTCCCCACGGTGTACCTGCTCTCGGTGCTGAGCACGAGCTTTCTGTGCACCGGGCTGGCGCTGATCCGCATGAAGGACCTGCTGGAGATTGTGTTCTATCTCGGAGTGATCGCTTTTCTGATGGTGTTCGTCTTGCTGATGATCTGGGATCTCGATAATCCCTTCGGTCACGGTGATTCATTCTCTTGCGAGAATGTCAGCCTCAGTTCCCTCCATGAGGCGATGGCTCGGCTGAATCAGCCGAGCACGTCAGGATCCGGACTGGATGGATCGTCGACACTCAGAACTGATAGCGCATGATCGCCGCCAGGCTGGCCTCACCAGGGATGTCGGCCTTGCGCACACCCATCACTTTGGCACCCATCACCAGGGCACGGCTGGCGATTTCATCGACGATGCCATAGCTCTCGGCGCTGGGGCCATCGGCGAAGGTCACTGTTCCCTCGTCGTCGATCGTGCCCGGGGTCACATCGTCGATGTCGATCAGCAGCAGTTGAATGGCGCCGTAGGTGGCCGCACGGGCTGCCTGGGCCAGATCGGATGTGGTCCGACCCTGACTGGCGCGCAGGGTGAACAGGGACCGGATCTCCGCCAGTTCATCCCGGAACAGCTCATCCAGGATGGCGCGTGCACTTGCGGCCAGATCGGCATCGCTCTGCGTTTCTGGATTCTGCGGGATTGCAGTCCGTGCGAGGTGTGGATACGACTGAACTTCGCGGTAGATAGACTGCATCGGTTCGCTGGCCGCCAGGATCAGCGGCGTCTCCCGGCCCACCAGCAGCAGCCGCAGCGCCTGATCGATCTTGCGGGCGTACTGGGCCTGACGCACCTTCATGCCCTCGGAGCCCTGGAGGCGACCGCTGGGCGAGCGGTCCTTGATGGACGCTTTCCTGGCCGAACTGGCCACATCCTTCGGCATGCCGTTCAACCTGATCTCGACGGCCGGCAGGTCGGCGGAGACCGCCACCAGGCGCACACTGTTCTGCGCCAGGGCCAGGACGTAGGCGGACTGGGGCACAGTGACCGTCCGCAGCAGAGGCTGGACGTGGAAGCGGTCGCTGACCTGAACGGCCGGCTTGAGGTGGTTGGGCAGGCGGAAGCTGCGCAGGCCTTCCGGCGAAACAAAGACGGCAAGACTGTTGGCCTGGACGTCCCAGAAATCATCATCATCGATGAGGTCGTGGAGCAGCTCCTCAATCGCCAGAACCTCACGCTTGTCGTGGCTGGCGAGCTGCTCGATGGCCTCGCCGGCAAGGTTTTTCAGGGCGATGCGGTCGGCATGGGCCTCCTGGGTCAGTGGCGTGGTCGGCAGAACCAGGCTGACGCGTGCTGCGCCGTGATCGAGCATCAGTGCTTCGATCTCGGCGCGGGTGGGGATGTCGACGTGCAGCATGGAAAGGAGAAGCCGGGAAGGTAGTCGTTCAATGAATCTACAGGCCAACAAACCTTAAATCATCCCAAACGAATTCTGCTGGCAATGAGATAAGCGTTTGTAACGCATCATGCTGACATTCTTGAGTTGAGAGGGAGTGTGATGGCTCGCCTCTCCTCTGCTCAGGATTCAGCAGGCCAAGCAGCTTTTTGATCCCGGAATCCGGGCTTTCGCTGTCCAGCACGTTGCAGAAGGGGGCCTCTCCGGCGGAGAAGGGACGCGGTCATCACCGATGGGCTGGATGGAGACGCCCGCCACCGCCCACGGCCTCCTGAGCCAGGGTCCACCAGCGCTCCACCACCTCCGGACTGCCGTACCAGCAGGGCCCGAAGGCTCCGCCGTGGGCCACCCCCGGCAACACCAGCGGGGTGGAGCCCTCCAGCAGGGCGGAGGCCACAGGCACCAGGCCGTCGCCATGGTCGTTGGCCTCTCCGGTGCTGTTGCGGTAGGCCGTGGGTGCCAGGCGCCGGGCCATGGGGGAGGCGCACTCCAGATCCAGATCGCCCACCACCGACACGTAGCTCACCCGATCGGCGAAGGGCGTTCCCGGCAGCCGCCGTTGCACCATCCGGCGCAGCACCGTGGCCTTCAGCGCCGTGTGCGGGCTGCCGAGCATCACCAGGGTGTCGGCCAGCGCCTTGCCGTCGTAGCGGCGGTTCTGGAATGGCGCATCGTCCAGGAACAGCCGCAGCATGATGCCGCCGGAGCTGTGGCCGATCAGGGTCACCCGGCCGGTGGGAGAGTGCGCGGCCAGCTCGGCCACGGTCGTGGCCACCCGATCCAGGATCCGAGCCCAGGCGAAGGCGAACACGGTGAGCAGCCATTCGGCCCTGCCCACCGGCACCAGCGTCACCGGCTGTCCGCTCAGCTGCCCGAGCCGGGCCACCATCGGGGCGTAGGCCTCGGGGCTGATCAGGAAGCCACCGAGGATCACGATCGGTTGTCGGGGCATCGGGCGGAGCTCAGTGGGTCGCCAGGTCGTCCTGGAAGGCTTCGGCTGGGTCTCTGGCCATCGTCGCCTGATGGCCGTGGCCCCGTGCCGGGGGGGTCTGGTTCAACAGGGCCAGAACCTGCTCGTCCCGAAGCTGATCGAAGTGCTCGTACCACAGACCCACAGCCTGGAGATCGTCCACGGGGGCCAGGGCCATCAGGTGATCCACCAGCTGGCTCAGCTCGGTGGCGACGCCGCGATCGACCACCGGCACCGCCAGCTCCAGCGAGGCTGGCTCCAGCTTGCGCAGGGAGAGCAGGGCGGCCTTCATGGTCATGCCGGTGGCGATGCCGTCGTCCACCACGATCAGATGACGCCCCCGCAGCTGCTCGCCCGGCGGGTCTCCGAAGAGCTCCTGCCGGCGTCTCAGTTCCTTCTCCTGAGCCCGCAGCCAGCCGTGCATGGTCGCGGTGGTCGCCCGAAGGAGTGCGCCCTCCCCGTTGCGCCAGACCACCACCCCTCCGGCGGCCACCGCACCGATCGCCAGCTCCGGCCAGGCCGGATCGGCGACCTTGCGCACCGACCAGGTCGCCAGGGGGAGCCCCAGGCGAGAGGCCATCGCCGCCGCCACCGGGACACCCCCCCTCGGCAGCGCCAGCAGGGTGGTGTCGTGAGCGCGGCCCTGGCGATCAGCGAAGGCGTCCACCAGAGCGAGACCCGCCTGGTGGCGGTCGGTCCAGAGAGGAGGTCGAACAGCCATGACGTGAGGAGGCGTGAGGAATCGGGAGGCCTTCAGGTCCTGCCCCCGCTCAGGTGCCTGAGAAACCAGGTGCGGGCCAGGTGAGCGGCCTGCTCCAGGGTTCCGGGCTCCTCGAACAGGTGGCTGGCTCCCGGCACCACCTGGAGGGCATGGGGGGCGGTCAGCCGTGCGGCGGCCTGCCGATTGAGCTGGAGCACCTCGTCGTCCCATCCACCGACGATGAACAACGTGGGGCTGCCCACCCGTGGAAGGGCCTCCGCAGCGAGGTCCGGACGGCCACCGCGGGACACCACGGCGGCCACCGGCTCCGGGCGTGCCGCCGCCGCGGTGATGGCGGCGGCGGCGCCGGTGCTGGCGCCGAACAGTCCGATCGGCAGGCCGCCCAGCTCCGGCTGGCGGCCTGCCCAGTCGATCGCCCCGATCAGGCGCCGGCTGAGCAGGGGAATGTCGAAGCGCAACGACCGGTCCAGGTCATCGATGCGCTCCTCGGCGGTGGTGAGCAGATCGAACAGCAGGGTGGCCAGCCCGCCCTCCACGAGCACCCTCGCCACGTAGCGGTTGCGGCGGCTGAAGCGACTGCTGCCGCTGCCATGGGCGAACAGCACCAGCCCGGCTGACGGATCCGGAAGCGTCAGACTGCCGGCCAGCTCCACCCCCGCCGACTGGACGATGACCTCTCGTTCACTGACGGTGGAACGGCTCACAGCCTGGCCCTGAGTCATCCTTGTCCTAGCCACGGGAGGGCGGGGGCGCTGCAAGGATCCTTCCGAGGCCGCGGCCGGCGAAGACCATCGTGGATACGGTTCAGGAAGATCACTCCGATCCCCCATCCTTCCGGTGCCTGCCATGACCTGGACGCCCGCACAACCCCGCGACGATGAGCTGGACGCCTCCGAATCAGCCGATCGCACACTCCAGGACCTGAGAGAGGAACTCACCGGTGAACCCTCGCCGGCGGGAGTTGCCGAGGAGGAGGAACTCAAGGAACTGACCGAGGCTGAACTCGAGGGCGCAGCCGGGGTCGAGTCCCCTCCGGGTCGCATCGACTGAGTGGCCCCGTTCCTGTCCCCGGTGCACGGCAATCAGCGATCGGATCCACGTCTGGTGCCAGGCCCAGTGCCTTGCCCAGCCCATCGTCTCGAGGGCAGTGAGATCGGGACAACTCTGACCATGCCGATGCACGTGGTTTCTTCATGGCGCTGCGCTGCGGTAGATCCATGGGGCGAGGCCTCGGCCTCAGGCGCAGACCGTCAGCGGCAGGTTGGGTGATCACTACATGCCGAGTGATTCCAGGTTTTAGGAAATCCCCATAATCTCTGCTTACAAGTCTTCATCCTTTGCTTGTTCATGGATGCCAATCATCCTGTTCCCCAGGCCATCAGCCACCGGCAACTGATCACGCTGTTGCAATCAGCCGCTCCCGACGCCCCGATCATCGAAGGTGATGCCGATGAGGAGCGCAATGATGAACTCGAAGAGCTGCTGCGCAGCTACGGACAGGTGAGTCAACGGCTGCTGCAGGCTCTGCAGCAGAGGAATGGAGCCCTGGCCAGGGGACGCAGCCCCAGGCAACTGATGGCGATCGGTGCGTTGCAGGCCCATGTGACCATGGCGCTTCAGGCCCTTTCGGCCAGCCAGGCCTGAGTTCCCGGCTCCAGGATGGGCTACCAGGGCAACACCTCACCGTTGGCATGCCAGAAGGTTCCCGAGTTCTCCAGGGTGAGCTCGTCGATCCGATTCAGCAGCCCTCGCACGGAATCCCGTGGTGCGATCCCCTGGGACGTGAACCCTGTCATCCCTGTGCTCACCATGCCGGGATGGAGGATTCCAACGGCAACCCCGCGGGGCTTCAGGTCGATCGAGAGGGATTTCCCCGCCATGCAGAGGGCCACCTTCGACATCCGGTAGCCATAGGAGTTGCCGGAGGTGTTGTCTTCGATCGACCCCATGCGACTGGTCATCAGGATCACCTTCGAACCTGGCTGCAGCTGGCTCAGCAAGGCACGGGTGAGGCACAGGGGCGCGATCGCGTTCACCTCGAACTGACGGCGGAGGCTGTCGACATCGAGATCCTCCAGAGTGGTTCTCTCGAGGATGCCGGCATTGTTGATCAGCACATCGATCGGCAGACCCTGCAGCCGTTCCACCAGGGCAGTGATCGATGCCGCATCGGTGACCTCCACTCCAGCCTCGATCCTGACATCGAGATCCTGCAGATCAGGAGAAGGATGGCGGCAGACGGCCACCACGGAATCGCCACGGGAGGCGAGCTGTCTGCAGTACTCGAAGCCGATGCCGCGATTGGCGCCGGTGATCAGGACAGTGGCCATAACAGGGGGAGTTCATGCTTTGACAACCCTGAACGTCGATGCAATCGGTCATTCGACGAGCGATTGGGTTGCCTGTGGCATCATCTCACTCGATCCCTTTGTCCTGAACTGCAACAGCGGCGCGCGTCAACCACAACTGGCCTGGTTCTTCAGGGCGCTGGTCGATGCAAGGCCGTGCGGCAGTGTTTGAGGCGCTCGGATGCCGTCCATCACCACAGCATCACCACAGCAATCCCACCAGGAACGCCAGACCTGCTCCCACCGGCCCATAGAAGAAGACACTGGTCATCGCCGCTTCCAGTTCCCGGTCCTGCCGTGGCGAGTAGTGCGCCACCAGCACGAGACTGATCAGCGTGCTCAGCACAAACCCCACGAGAGCGCCCAGCAGTCCTCGTCCCAGTCGCTTCATGCCGGCTTCGGATCGATTTCGTCTCCATCCTCGCTGCGTTCCGCTTCGAAAGTGCGTCCCAGGGGTTCCGCTGCGAGTCCCTCCACATCGCGCAGGTAGCGGGCCAGGCCATCGCTGTTGCCGTGGGTGACATACACCTGGCGGGCGCCGGTCTCCCTGACGGTGCGCAGCAGGCCGTCCCAGTCGGCGTGATCGCTCAGCACGAAGCCGCGGTCGAAGCCACGCCGCCGCCTGGCGCCGCGGACGGCCATCCAACCGCTCACGAAGGCGGTCTGAGGATCTCGGAAGCGCTTCATCCACACCGAGCGGTGCGCCGAGGGGGGGGCGATCACCAGCTTCCCCGCCAGGCTTTCGCCGCGCGGCAGGTCGCTCACGGGCCGGGTGGGCACCATGGCGACCCCCTGCTGCCGGTAGGCGGGCATCAACGCCTGCACGGCCCCGTGCAGCAGCACCTCCTCCTGCACACCAATGGCGGCCAGTTCGGCGAGCAGCCGCTGGGCCTTGCCGAAGGCGTAGGCGAACAGCAGCGATGGCCGCTCCTGGGCCCCCTGCCACCAGTCGCGAATGGCGCCAGCCACCGCCGCGCCGCTCGCCCAGCGGTAGATCGGCAGGCCGAAGGTGGCCTCGGTGATGAACACATCAGCCGGCACCGGCTCGAACGGCGCGCAGCTGGGATCGGTGCAGCGCTTGTAGTCGCCGCTCACCAGCCAGCTCTCGCCGCCGGCCTCCACGCGGATCTGAGCGCTGCCGAGCACATGGCCGGCGGAATGGAACGACACGCGGGCGGCGCCGATGCGGTGCCGTTGCCCGTAGTCGACGGGGATCAGGCGGATGCCCGCGCCGAGGCGCTGACGCAGGATCGCCTCACTGGCGCCGATCGCCCAGTACTCGCCGCAACCCGGCCGGGCGTGATCGGCGTGGGCATGGGTGATCAGGGCCCGTGCCACCGGCCGCCAGGGATCAATCCAGGCCTCGGCGGCCGGGCAGTACAGCCCCTGGGGTGTGAGCCGGAGCAGGCTGTCGGCGGGCAGGGACATCGTGTCGATCAACCTAAGGAAGCCTGTCGATCTGTTGGCAGGTTCCAGTCACTGTCTGCTGATCGATGTCTGGACCATCGTCGCGTTGAATCGTCCATTCACCCTGATAGGCCAGGGTCTGCCGCTGGATGACATGGCGTTCCGCCACGTACTGGGGCCTGTACATCCGTTTGTTCCAGGAGATGTCCCGCTCGGAGATCTTCACGGTGCTGTCCTCGACGATCCCTCCTCCAAGCTCGGCAGGCGGTTCATCGGTGGTGATGGTGCTCGTCACCTCCCCCGTGCCGGGATCCAGCTTCTGGATCTGCTGATGCCTGGGATCGATGCGCAGGGTCATCCGGGACCCGTCGTTCAGCCGGCAGCTCAGGAGGAAGGGCTCCAGCCTCGGTCCTGCCTTGGCGTTGAAGCCTCCCGTGAGCGTCAGCACCAGAAAGGAGGGACCCACCAATCTCCGTAGTCAGTTGTTGATTACTCCCACTGCCATGGCCATGGGCGGATGGATCGGCCGCAAGCTAGTCAGACCCCGTCAGATCGTCAGCCCAGCCGCCGGTAAGCCCTGCGCATGGTGGCCCGGTCTGCTGATCTCCTGTCTGGTTCTCTGGGTGGCCTGGAGCTCCCCGCTTCGATCCCAGCCGTTACCGAGCCTTCCTAAATCGGAGCGGGAGAGAATCGCCGCCGGCACGACCACATTCTCGCTCGATCTTCTGGATCAGCTCTGGCAACAGCCCGGCAATCTGCTGGTGTCTCCCTACAGCCTCTATGCCGCGCTGATGATGGTGGCCCGAGGTGCCGGCGGTGACACGGCCGCAGCGTTGAGCCGGGTCGCAGCTGGTGATGGGGCAGTCGATCTGGCCGGCGGAGCGCTTCACGCTGCGGCCGGCCTTCCTCCAGACCATGGCCAGCAGTTTCGGAGCCAGCATCACCCCCCTCGACTATGCCGGCGATCCCCAGGGAGCCGCCCAGCGCATCAATGCCTGGGTCAGCGAGCGCACCCGCGGCAGGATCAAGGAGCTTGCCTCTGCCGCGCAATTCTCGCCGGACACGCGCCTGTCGTTGCTGAGCACCATCTGGTTTCAAGGTCAGTGGGTGCATGAATTCGACCCGGAAGCCACCCACACGGGATCGTTCTTTCTGCAGGGTGGCGGCACGAGGGTCGTGCCGCTCATGCAGAGAACCGGCTGGTACCGGCTGGGGGCGATCCCGGGCGGCAGGATTCTGGAGATTCCCTATCAGGGGACGAGCTGGGACACACCCAATCACACGCTGCTGATCCTGCTCCCTGACCAACGCGATGGTCTGGCGGCTTTGAAGCGTCGGCTGACCCCGCAGAGCCTGAACAAGGCCCTCGAGGTGATGAAGGAGACGCGGGTGGATTTGATGCCGCCAAGGTTCAAGATGAGGGACCGCCCCGATCTGATTGGAAGCCTCGAGCGGATGGGTCTGGGTGAAGTATTCGGCCCCGGTGCTGATCTCTCGGGGATCAGTGCATTTCCTGATCTTTACCTGTCCAGCGTGCTGCAGGAGGCCACCCTGCGGGTTGATGAAACCGGAACCGAGGCGGCTGCGGCCACGATCATGATGATGCCGGTCGGTGGGCTGGGCGAAGATCCGATCACGCCGTTCCGTGTCGACCACCCGTTTCTTCTGATGATCCGCGATCAGCCCACCGGCACACTGCTTTTTCTGGGTCGCGTGCTGGACCCAGGCGAGCAGGGGTAGAGGCAGGAGCCCAGGCTCACATCTCCGTTCGCTGCTGGCCATAGCCTGGAGGGCAGAAATCAGGCAGGTCAGAAGCTCAATGGCCCCATGGTGTTCTGGACTTCTGGCTGGACTGATGGCGTTGCCAGGGCTTGTCGGGCCTGCTCCCCTGATCGCAGCGCAGGCCCGGCCGATGGCCTGTCCCGCGCCTGTGACCGCCCAGATCGCCGGTCTGTACCGCTGGCAGGTCGCGCGCCAGAACGAGCGGGGGCCGATCGATCTCTCGAGCCAGCGCAGCCGCTTCATGCCAGGGCTGTATGACCAGCTGAGCAAGGCTTATCGGATGAGCCCTGCCGATGGTGGCTTCGTGGACTTTGACGTGTTCAGCGGCACCCAGGCAGCCACCTTCGGAGCCACGGTGGTGGGGTGCGTCCCGGGGAAACAGGGGGCCCTCGAAGCCCTGGTGGA
The DNA here is from genome assembly GCF_015841355.1 of Synechococcus sp. CBW1107. Classification (NCBI taxonomy): domain Bacteria; kingdom Bacillati; phylum Cyanobacteriota; class Cyanophyceae; order Synechococcales; family Synechococcaceae; genus Synechococcus; species Synechococcus sp. CBW1107. The sequence goes on along the minus strand of NZ_CP064908.1, from coordinate 288,561 downwards.
CGTGAAGGCGGGCCTGCTCAACCGCGCCCGTGAACAGCCCGTGCGGCTGGGGTATCAGATGCGGCCTGCCCCAGACGGCGACTGGAGGGTCGCCGACATCCGCTATCCCGGTGATCCGGGCTTCCGTCTCTCCTCCTACCTGGCCGACCTGCTGGCTACCCCCTCCCGGGGGCCTACCGGAAGGCCCTGAAATACTTCGGCTCGACGGGTGGTGTGGCGGCCCCACCGCGTTGACGGCGGCAGGATGCGCCCTTAGCCATGGAGCAGGCACCGCTGCATTCCATGGCACTCGACACCCACCGCGAGGAGCTGGCAGCCACCGCTACCGCCCTCGCCCGGCCCGGCAGCGGATTGCTGGCCGCCGACGAATCCACCGGCACGATCGGCAAGCGCTTCGCGGCGATCGGGGTCGAGAACAGCGAGGAGCACCGCCGCGCCTACCGCACCCTGCTGGCCACGGCGCCCGGGCTGGGGGAGTGGATCAGCGGCGTGATCCTTTACGAGGAAACCCTGTTTCAGGACGCCGCGGACGGTGGCTCGATTCTTGATCTGTTCAAGGCCCAGGGTCTGGTGCCGGGCATCAAGGTGGATCAGGGGCTGGAGCCTCTCGCCGGGGGCCTGCCGGGCGAGACCTGGTGCACCGGGCTCAAGGGACTGCAGGAGCGGGCGGCCCGCTACTACGCGCGCGGTGCCCGTTTCGCCAAATGGCGGGCGGTGCTGCGTATCACCGCCGATGACTGCCCGTCGGAGCTGGCCGTACGTGAGAACGCCTGGGGCCTGGCCCGTTACGCCCGCACCGTGCAGGAGGAAGGACTGGTGCCGATCGTGGAGCCCGAAATCCTGATGGACGGCGACCACGACATCGAGACCACCGCTGCGGTGCAGGAATGGGTGCTGCGCCTTGTCTACGAGGCCCTGGCGATCAACGGCGTGTTTCTTGAGGGCAGCCTGCTGAAGCCGTCGATGACCCTTCCCGGCGCCGAATGCCTCCAGCGGCCCACACCGGAGCAGGCGGCGGAATTTACGCTACGCACCCTGCAGCGCTGCGTGCCCGCCGCCGTGCCGGCGATCCTGTTCCTCTCGGGCGGTCTGAGCGAGGAGGAGGCCAGCGTCTACCTCAATGCCATCCACCAGGCTGTTGGTGTTGCGCCCTGGCACCTGGGCTTCTCCTATGGACGCGCGCTGCAGCAGTCCTGCCTGAAGCACTGGGCCGGCCACGACGTGGTATCAGGACAGCAGGCGCTGCTGGCGCGGGCCCGCGCCAATGGCCAGTCGGCCCGGGGAGTGTATGTCGCCGGATCGGAGCCTTCGGATGGCAAGTCGCTGTTCGAGGCCAACTACAGCTATTGAGAGCGCCCACTTGGGGCCGTGTTCTCGTTCCAGCATGGCTTGCACAAGGCCTTGGGAACTAGAGATGAGCGGATCTGATTCACTCACTCACAGTTGCCTTCCTCCACAGCCCCGAGAGAGGCACCGAAGGCTTTTGGGGCAGAATGTCTGTTCGCCTTGCAGGCCGCGCGCCAGCAGTGTGAGCTGGAAGGTTGACAAAGAGGACTGTCTTGCGTCCGGCATGATTCCGTGTTTGCCGTCGCGGCCGAGCCAGCCGAAAAGAACTTGGCGAACCAGGGTGCCGAACAACTCACCGGTGAGCCGATGATCGACACCCAGCGCTGCGTCCTCAACCAAGGCGAGAACTTCGAGCACGTCAAATCCGATGGTCAGGAAGAAGAGTCGTCCGCCATCCAGTTTAGCAGGCCTTGACTGGATAGAGTGCTGTGTTCTCACTATCTTGCTGCTACTTCGGCGCTATGGCAATTAAGAATCTTGTGAAAGTGTTCGGCGACAGTGCCCATCTAAGCGGCACCAAGTCAGCCCAAGTTATATTAATTGCTGAACAGTCTTATGCGGATCCGCATAAGACACTGGGGTTTGGACGCGTCCATCCAAGAACCCATGCCATCACAGGGGTTCGGTATTATTGCCCTTAGGACCGAGGGTTCTTATGCTGCCGGTGGCAGAGGAAAAGGGACTTTATGCGGGTCCGTCCAATTAGCGTTAGCAGCATCCCAGAACGAGACAAGAGTTTCCTCAACGCGCTGAAACTCAACTGGCTTGACCCAGCTGGCACCGAAATAGGGCACAATGATTGGAATTATTCCTGAGTTCTTATGGAAGGCGTTATTGCATTGTTGTTGGGCGGCGCAGGCGGTCTATTCATATGGGCAGTTATAGCCCAGCGAAAAATCTCCAAGCTCCGTAGCAAGTACGCACCCATCACCAATGCTGAAGAGGAAGCTGAGCGAATAAGAAAGCGGTCTTCCGTGCTTCAAGAACAGAGCAAGAAGACGGCAGATTCAATTGTTGCGAAGGGGCAAGCCAAGCTGGAACATCTTGAGCGGGAGGCCGAGAGTATTGGGGAGTCAATATCCTCGCTCCAGTCAAAGCGCGAGGAGGCGCAGAATGAGCTGGACTTTATCAATCAGGCCATCGCCCTGAAAAACGACGACATTCATTTGCTGGAGGTGGGATACTTCGAGGCTGGCTATGACTTTGACGATCTTCCATCCTATGAGGCTGCTCTTCGAAGAATTCGTGAACAGCAGAAGCAAATGCTTCGCATGGATGGCAGCGAGGGAGAGAGAAGTGCTGCTGCATTCTGTTCTGAGACAATTCGATTCAACGATTCGGTTTCTCAAGGGCGCTCAATGATCAAGAAGATTTTAAAACTAATGCTACGAGCTTTCAACGGGGAGTGCGATTCGTACATAGCCAGAGTTACCTATAAAAACATTTCAGCAATGGAAAAACGCATTGAAACCAGCCATGAGCAGATAAACCGACTAGGAGAGTCGTGGTTCTGCAGCATTAGCACCAAGTATCTGGACAACCGGATCGAAGAACTCAGGCTTAGTTTTACCTATGAAGAGGCGAAACAAAAAGAAAAGGAGGAACAGGCCCAGATACGCGAACAGATGAGAGAAGAAGAAAGGGCGATTCGAGAGATTGAAAAGGCTCGAGAGCAAGCCGAGAAAGACGAAGCAAAGTTTGCAGATATGCTTGAAAAAGCCAAAGCAGAAGCGCAGCGAGCGACTGACCAAGACAAGGATAGGCTAAATGAGAAGATTAATAAGCTTGAAGAATTACTAGCCGAAGCAGAGGCCAATCGGCAACGCGCCATTAGTAGAGCGCAGATGACAAGATCAGGGCATGTCTATGTGATTAGCAATGTCGGCAGCTTTGGCGAACATGTCTACAAGATAGGGATGACTCGCAGGATTGAGCCGCTAGATCGTGTCCGAGAACTTGGAGATGCTTCGGTTCCGTTCCCGTTTGACGTTCATGCGCTTATATTCACAGAGGACGCACCTTCACTAGAGAACACCCTTCACAAGCGATTCAACTTACGAAGAATTAACTTTGAGAACATGAGAAAGGAGTTCTTCCGAGTCTCAATCGAAGAGATTCGAGATGAATTATACAAAATCCATCAAGAAGAAGGCGTTCAAGCAGACCTGCGTCTCACGCTGGTCGCCGAAGCAAAGCAGTACCGGCTCAGTGAAGCAAAACGTAAGGAGTTTGAGCGTTCCTATCTTGTCGATGAGCCTGCACGTTTGCCTCCACCTCCACCTCCCGCTCTGCTCGAACAAGATGATCCAGTAGAGACGTAGGGAGTTGCTAACATCAAGATCCAGCGGACGGGAGCGGTGATGCTTTCCCAATCGCATGGATCTTCCGCCCGCCGCTGATCTTGAGCGTTCGAAGGATGCGAGATGTGCAGTGGGAGTCACAATGTAAACCTTTCCACCATAAGATCCGCCGCAGCTTGCTCTGTTAGCAAGTGGCCAGGCGGCCAACTAAATACTCAATGTTTATTGATCTACTGCCCCTAGCATCTTCAGGATCGAGAATGCAATCGGTTGCACTACGCGCGTTCAATCTCACTCGAGCAGCATCTCTGGTTTTTTGCTGCTCTGGGAAATTGATGCAGGCATTGAAAGATCCCGCACGAAATCAATCTCTATCATGTTCGGCCGACAATGGTTCTCGGCCACTCGTGGGAAGACTCTCGTCGTTGCACAGCTTTATTGAGGCCTTGGCAATTTACATGCGAAAGCATTTCCATCCCCTTGAGATATCAAGAGTAATCCCAGCCATCCACGGACCTCAGCCAGCCAAGGGCAACGTCACGGAGAAGACACTCCCGAATCCAGGCGTGGAGTCCACAGAGATTTGTCCGTGATGGCGGCGCACGATCGCGGCCACGATCGAGAGGCCAAGGCCGGTGCCGCCCTGACGGCGGGAACGACCGGGATCACTGCGGAAGAAGCGATCGAAGATGCGTTGTTGATCGGCCGGGGTGATGCCGATGCCGCTGTCTTGCACCTGCAGCACCCCATGATTTCCCTCACGCTTCAGGCTCAGCACCACCTCACCGCCTGGGGCCGTGTATTGAATCGCGTTCTGGAGCAGGTTGGACACGAGCCGATAGAGCTCTGACTCCACCCCCAACACAGTGAGATCGTCTTCACCACCCAGCAGACGCAGTTGCACTTCGGCTGCTGCCGCCGCCTCGCTGGTCTCCTCCAGGAGATCGCGCGCGATCTCAGCCAAGGAGCAGGGCTGCACAGCCGCTGCGGCCTCGGATCCATCGAGCCGGGCTAACAGCAGCAGGTCACTGATCAAACGGCTCAGCCGTTGACCTTGCCCGTAGACCGCCGCCAGCATCTGCTCCCGGGCCATAGCGGCGTCCCAGCAAGTGGTGTAACTCAGGAGGATCAGCCCCGGCGTAGCCGGGGCTGACGGCTCACCTCCCTCAGATTTCAGCTGTGGCAATGGGTGGGCCGGTCTGTGACCCTGTTCGGAGAACTACCACCAAACCGAACACAGACCATGACCCTCACCCATAGTGGCGCCTCCGAGCTGAGCCAGCTCATGGAGGGCACCACCGCTGGCGCCCTGATCCCAGAGATCGTGCGCCGGGGTTTCCAGGACCTGCTGGAAGCCGAGGTTTCTGCCCTCACGGGCGCTCAACTCCATGAGCGCTGCCCCGATCAGCGCTCCACCCATCGCAACGGCTACCGGGAGCGGCTGCTCACCACCCAGGTGGGCGACCTCAGCCTGGCCATTCCCAGGTTGCGGCAGGGCAGCTTCTTTCCCAGCTGGCTGGAGCCACGCCGCCGGGTGGACAAGGCGCTCTACGCCGTGGTGATGGAGGCCTACACCGGCGGGATCTCCACCCGTGTCAAGCGACATCCGCTTTTGGTCCTCCGGCGACACGAAAACTGGTCCACCTGATGGCTTGCTGATGGGGGCCTTACGGCTGCCCTTGGATCGGTGTTTCATCGGTGGGTGTCGTGTCGTTGTTGTTGGCTGCGGCATCTGTGCCGCTTGATCCGGGTTCCCCTTAGGCCTTCTCACCGGGCGGTGGTGGCCGTAGGCCAGCGCTGTCCGGTGAGGAGGAACCGCCCGCCTGCGGGCGGATCAGGCCGCTGCGCCGCTTCTCCCTGAGCCGGTAGCTGTCGCCCCGGATCGTCAGCACGTGGCTGTGGTGCAGCAGCCGGTCGAGGATCGCTGTGGCGACCACCTGATCGCCAAACACCTCGCCCCATTCCATGACGGGGCGGTTGGAGGTGATCAGCACGCTGCCGCGCTGGTAGCAGCGGGAGATCAGCTGGAAGAACAGGTACGCAGCGTTCGGCTCCAGCGGCAGGTAGCCCAGCTCATCGATGATCAGCAGCCGGGTTTTGGCGTACTGCGTCAGCCGGCCCTCCAGGGCGTGCTGCGCCTGGGCCTTGGCCAGGGCGCTGATCAGCTCCATGGCACCGACGTACTGGACGCTGTGACCGAGACGCACCGCCTCCCGGCCCAGCGCCACCGCCAGGTGGGTCTTGCCCACACCCGGCGGCCCGAGCAGCAGCAGGGTGTCGCCGTTGGCCACCCAGCGGCAGGTGGCCAACTCACGGATCTGGGCCGGGTCGATCGACGGCTGGGCCTCGAAATCGAACGCTTCCAGCGTGCGCACATAGGGGAAGCGCGCCAGCCGCAGCGCCATCTCCATCCGCAGCTGGTCTTTGCGTGCCACCTCGGCCGCGCACAGCCAGGCCAGGGCCTCGCGCAGGTTCATCTCCCGCCTTGCCGCTTCCTCCAGCAGCGCATCGAGGCGGTCGCGGATTGCTGGGAGCCGTAGGCGGGTGAGCATTGCCTCCAGCTCCTCGGTCGGTACCGGTGGTATCGCCGCTGTGGATCGGTTGCGTGGGTTGGTGGGACTCATGCCGCCACCTCCCCGATCAGCTCGGCATAAACCGCCAGAGGCCGGGCCAGTTCAGAGCTGCGGACCGGGCGCTGCTCCTGATCACGTCTTGCGTTGCCATCCCGCAGCGATCGCTCCGCCTCGCGCTGCTGCCGTTGCGGCAGCAGGCCCTCCCAATGGCCGTCGATCACCTGGCGGCTGCGGCTACCGGGCCGCTGGCGCCTGTGCTCAGCGACGATCCGGCCGCCGTGGCGGATCAGTACCTGTTGATCGCGCACCAGCACGCTCACCCGCTGACGGATCAGCGCCTGCGGCGCCGAGTACCAGTTCGCCTCCACCTCCACGCAGCAGTCGCTGTGCACGATCCGCACCAGCTCCCGCTCCGCCAGGAACGACGGCTTGGCCTCCAGCGGCTGCAACGCCTGGGCTTCTGCCCGCACAAACCGGTCCAGCGGCGCCTCGCCGGTGGTGCCGTGCACCCGCAGGTCGGCCACCTCGCGGGTCCAGCGCACCAGATGGGCCTCAAACTCCGCCCAGCTGCTGAACTCCCGCCCAGCGATGGCGTTCCTCTTGACGTACGCCACCCCACGCTCGTCCTTGCCTTTGGTTCTGGCCCGGTACGGCCGACAGGCACGGGGCTTGAACCCCCAGTAACGGGCGAACTCCTCCAGCCGCTCGGCAAAAACCAGGATGTTGCGCTCGGGATCGTGCTGGCTCACCAGCGCACGGGCGTTATCCACCAGCACCTCCTGCGGTACCCCGCCCCAGTGGCGGAAACCCTCCTCCAGGGCCTGGAGCCAGTGGTCCTGCTTCTCGCTGCGGAATGCCCGCACCAGCAGCCGGCGCGAGTACCCCAGGGTGAGCACCGCCAGGTGCACCCGCACCCGCTCGCCGCCAATGCTCACCAGGCACTGGCCAAAGTCTGCCTGCAGTTGCCGGCCCGGCGGGGTCTCAAACCGCACCGTCGCCAGGGCCGCGTTGCGCAGCTCCCGCCGCCACGGCTCCACGGCACGCTCCACTGTCCGCAGGCTCACCTCGATTCCCTTCTCACTGGCCAGCTCCTGCCGCACCACATCGGCATTGCCGCGGTGGGCCATAAACCGCTGCCGCAGCCACTCCCGTTGGCCATCGAGAACCGTGTTGCGGCAGGGCTTCCCGTAGGGCTGCCAGCCACCCTGCCGCAGGTACTTGCGCACCGTCTCCGGTGAACAGCCCAGTTCTTTAGCAATCCGCCTCCGGCCCCAACCTGCTGCCGATAGCCGTCGCATCGCCTCCACGTCCTGAGGGGTCTGCACAGCTGTCTCCAGAACCATCGGCTCCAGAGATGGCGCCCCTGCGCTGCCCTTGTCGTCCTGCCTGGCTCGCTCCACGGGGTGGACCAGTTTTCGTGTCGCCTCCGGACCAGTTTTCGCTGTCGCCTGACAACCCGCAAGGTCGACGCCCTGGTGGAGGCGCTGGGCGGGGCCAGCGGCATCTCCAAATCGGAGGTGAGCCGCATCTGCCAGGGGCTCGATGAGCAGGTGAAAGCCTTTCTGGGCCGGCCGCTTGACCATGCCCGCTTTCCCTACGTCTACCTCGACGCCACCTACCTCCACGGCCGCCTGGGCCGAAATATGCAGGTGGTGTCGCGGGCGGTGGTGGTGGCGATCGGCATCAATGCCCTCGGCTACCGCGAAGTTCTCGGCATTGCCGTGGGCGACAGCGAGGCGGAGGGCTTCTGGCGTCAGTTCCTGGGCTCACTCAAGGAGCGTGGCCTCGACGGCACCCGCCTGGTGATCTCGGATGCCCACCTGGGCCTGACGGCAGCGATCAAGCGGATGTTCCAGGGCAGTAGCTGGCAGAGGTGCCGGGTGCACTTCCTGCGCAACCTGCTGAGCCATGTGCCCAAGGCCGGCCAGGACATGGTGGCCGCTGCCATGAAAGCGGTGTTCGTGATCCAGGCTCCAGATCAGGTGCGCGCCCACTGGCAGCGGGTCACCGAGATGCTGCGCAAGCAGTTCCCCGGCGCCGTGCCCGTGATGGAAGCCGCCCGGGACGACGTGCTGGCCTTCCTGCACTTCCCCCAGGAGCACTGGCGCAAGGTCTGGAGCACCAACCCGCTCGAGCGCCTCAACAAGGAGATCAAACGCCGCACCAACGTGGTCGGCATCTTCCCCAATGATCCAGCGATCGTGCGCCTGGTGGGCAGCCAGCTGCTGGAGCAGCAGGAGGAATGGCAGCTGGAGCGTCGCCGCTTCTTCTCTGAGGCCACCATGGCCAAGATCCCAGAGCCAGAAGAGCCCTTGGAGCTCACCGATGCAGATCCGAACGCCCAGCCGGCTGCAACCATCAGCTGAAGCGCACCAGCTTCTACCTCGATCTACACAGAACACATCGATCGCTGAGTTGCCAATTCAGCGATCAGGGTTCATAATGGATCAATGGAGCTGCGCAATCAGCTTCCAAGCAGTCATCCCCTGACTGCTCCTGTTCACCCTCCGGAGAGGGTCACAGGACCTCCTGAGTTACACCACTCGGAGGGGCGCTACCCGGGCCATGGCGTCAGCCGGCGGCTGCGCCCTGTGGGCTTCCACCACGGCCAGCAGGTTGGCCAGAGGGGCGCGCAGTTCGTGGGCCGCATCGGCCGTGAACTGCTCCTGCTGCCGGTACGCCGTCAGCAGCGGCCGCATCGCCAGACCGGACAGCCACCAGCTGGCCAGGCCCGCCACCAGCAGGGCGAGTAGCACAATCGTCTGTGTTGCCCACCAGAGCCGTTCCCGTTCCGCATCCAGTGCGCGCAGGCTGCGCCCGATCTGCAGGTAGCCCCAATCCAGCTCCTGCGCATTCGCGCCTGAATGCGCCGATGTGTGCGAATGGTGCAGGTGGATCGAATACTGCAGAAAGCGATCGCTCCCTGGCCCCACCACCACCGACCACGAGGAGCCGGAGCTTTCAACCTTGGTTTGTGGCGAAAGACCTGGTGATCCCGGGGAATGGGCGATCAGAACGCCACGGGGATCCAGCAGGCGCAGGTAGAAGCGCTCCGGGTCCGTGACACTCACGGCATGACGCGAGATCAGAGAAGGCGGCGATGGACAGGGATCACCGGCGAGGCAAAGCCCAGGCAGTACGGAGGCCAGCTGCGGAGAGGGTCTGGCCTCCTCCGGCAACAACGGTTTGAGGCTGTCATGCAAAGTGCCGGCGAGGGTTTCCACTTCGCTCTCGAGGGCCTTCCAGTTGGAGCGCATCAACAGGCCGAACATCCCGTAGCCGGCGGCATAGAGAATCACCCCGATCACCGCCAGGTACATCGCCGCCAGCCGCAGGCGGCTGCGGGACATGGGTCCAGGTCTGGCCATGGCGAGATGTCCTATGGCTTGTCCTCAGACTCCGGATCAAAGCGATAGCCCTTAGAAGGCACGGTCTCGATCGGAGAGGCCAGTCCGTGGCTGGCGATCTTGCGCCGCAGCAGACGCACCTGGGCCGCGACCACATTGCTGATCGGATCCTCATCCAGTGACCAGAGCTGAGAGCGCAGCCGCGAACCCGGGATGATCTCCTGCGGATGCTCCATGAAGTAGGCCATCAGCTGGAGTTCCTTGGCGGACAGGGTGATCCTGGTGGTGTCCTCTCCCTGCTCAACGCTGAGGCAGCCCTCGGCCGGATCCAGCAGATAAGGCCCGCAGCTGACCAGTGGCTCGCGGTAGCTGGGCTGGCGCCGCTGCAGCGCCCGGATCCGCGCCAGCAGTTCCTCCATGGCGAAGGGCTTGCTCAGGTAGTCGTCGGCGCCGGCATCAAGGCCCTGCACCCGGTGGCTGGTATCAGCCAGGGCCGTGAGCATCAGCACCGGCAGGGTGAGGCCAGCCCTCCGTATCCGCCGGCAGAGGTCCACCCCGGACAGCCCCGGCAGCATCCAATCGACGATCACCAGGTTGTAGGTGGCCAGATCGCTGCGGAGCAGGCTCCAGGCGCCGAGCCCTTCGGCGACATGGTCGACCACATGCTGATCCGCCTGGAGCACCGTCTGGATTGCAACAGCCAGTTCGGCTTCGTCCTCGACCAGCAGGATGCGCAGCGGCATGGGCCCGGGCCTGGGGGCGACGTCGGCTGATCCTAAGCAGCGCAGGCGGTTTCACCTGTTTTTCATCGCCACTGCGGCATCCTCTGCGGGTCCTTGTCCTGCCCTTGCGGCAGCAGCAGCATGCGCGCTCTTCTTCTGGCCGGCAGCCTCAGCCTCGGAACCCTGGCCCTCGGCGGCCTCAGCCCATCGATGGCCCACGTGGGCCATGGCGATGAGTTTCAACAAACAGGCAATGTGCGGCAGGTGAAGGCCAGCGCGGAGATCGATTCCCTGCTGGGTATCACCACCGCCCCCGCCGTCGAAGCCGGTGGTGTGGTCACCATTCCAGTGGCGGCGGTGGTGGATGCGGATGGCAAGCCCCTGGCGTTCGTCAAGAGCGGCACCACCTACGACCCGGTGTTTCTCCAGACCGGTGCCAGCCAGGGTGATCAGATCGAAATCACCGATGGCAGCATCTCGCCGGGAGACGACGTGGTGATTCAGGGGGCCCTCTCGCTCTACGCCGAGTCGAAGAAGAGCCAGAGCTCTGCCATCCCCAGCGCAGAGGGCTCCACACCGGCGACAACGGCAGCAGCACCAGCAGCTCCAGACGCCACCACCCAAACAGCAGCAGGGGGTCTCAACCCTCTGGCGATCGGCGCTGGTGCCGCGGTGCTGGTGGTGGGCGGGGTGGTCGTGGTCTCACGCCTGGGCAAGAAGAACTGACCCGCCGAGCCCTTCGTTCTCTCCTCCCGCCCCATCCCATTCCATGCTCAATCGCCTGCTCAACCAGACGCTGCGGACCTCGATCGCCAGGCGCTGGTTGGTTGTTGTCGCCGCCATCCTGATCACCCTCTGGGGCCTCTCCATCCTCAGCCGGATGCCCCTCGATGTCTTCCCTCAGTTCGCCCCGCCCCAGGTGGATGTGCAGACCACCGCGGATGGGCTGGCACCCGAGGAGGTGGAGCAACGCATCACCGTGCCGATCGAATCGGCCGTCAATGGGCTGCCTGGAGTGGAAACGGTGCGCTCCTCCTCGAAGGTGGGGCTCTCGATGGTGCAGGTGGTCTTTGATCAGAACGCCGACATCAACCGGGCCCGTCAATCGGTGGCGGAGCGCCTCCAGCAGATCGAAGCCGTGCTGCCCGCCAACGCCAGTGCCCCAGCGATCTCGCCGCTGGTGTCACCGCTGGGCACGATCCTGCAGTACGCCTTCACGGTGAAGGACGGCGGCTCCACCACGCTGATGGAGCTGCGCCGGATCGTTTCCACGACCTTCAGCCATCAGATCCTGGCGGTGCCCGGGGTCTCCCAGGTGACGCTCTACGGCGGCGAGGAGGGGCACCAGCAGATTCTGATCGATCCTCAACAGCTTCAGGCCCGCAACGTGTCGCTGCAGGCCGTGGCTGAAGGAGCGGCGGCCGCCAGCGCCCATGCACCGGGTGGCTTTCTGATCGCAGGCGGCCAGGAGAAGCTGATCCGCGCCAGCGGCCAGGCCCAAAGCAGCGACGATCTCGCCAATGCGGTGGTGCTCGATGGCAAGGGCCAACCGCTGCGGCTTGGCGAGCTCGCCGAGGTTCGACTGGCCGGTGCCCTCAAGCGCGGGGACGGCAGCTTCAACGGCAAGCCGGCGGTGGTGCTGATGATCAACAAGCAGCCCGACATCGACACCCCCAGGGTCACCCGCCAGGTGGAGGAGCGCATCGCCGCCCTCAGCAAGACCCTGCCAGGTGACATTCAGGTGCAGCGCACCTTCCGGCAGGCCAGCTTCATTGACACGGCGATCAAGAACGTCAGCAGTTCCCTGATCGAAGGCATCGTGATCGTCTCGGTGGTGATGGTGCTGTTCCTGATGAACTGGCGCACCGCCGTCATCACCCTCAGTGCCATCCCCCTGTCGTTGTTGATCGGCCTGATGCTGATGCGGGCCTTCGGGCTGGAGATCAACACCATGACCCTCGGTGGTCTGGTGGTGGCGATCGGTTCGGTGGTCGACGACTCCATCGTGGACATGGAGAACTGCTACAGCGGGCTTCGCAAGAATCAGGTCGCTGTCAATCCCAAAAACCCCCTGCAGGTGGTTTATGAAACTTCGGTGGAGGTGCGCCAGCCGGTGATCCTCTCCACCGTGATCATCGTGGTGGTGTTCGCGCCGATCTTCAGCCTTACGGGAGTGGAGGGGCGGATCTTCGCGCCGATGGGCCTGGCCTACCTGCTGTCGATCGCGGCCTCCACCCTGGTGGCGCTCACCCTCTCGCCAGCGCTCTGCGGGATTCTCCTGGCGAACACGCGGCTCCCCGCCGAGAGCACCTGGATCGCCACCTGGGCCGAGCGGGCCTACCGGCCCCTGCTGGAGATGGCGCTGATCTCCCCCAAACGCGTGCTGGCCGCTGCCCTGGCGATCACGGTGCTGGCTTGCGCCATCCTGCCCAGCCTCGGGCGGGTGTTCCTGCCGGAGTTCCGCGAGAAATCCCTGGTGAACTCGATGGTGCTCTATCCCGGCGTATCGCTGGAGATGACCAACCGCGCCGGTTTGGCCTTGTCCAACACCCTTCAATCCAGCCCCCTCTTTGAGTGGGTGCAGGTGCGGACCGGACGAGCACCGGGAGATGCCGATGGGGCAGGCGTCAACCTGGCCCATGTGGATGTGGAGTTGAGCGATGAGGCGATGAACGATCGCCCTGCCGCCATCGCCGAACTACGAGAAACCTTCCTCAAGCTGCCCGGGGTGGCCCCGAACATCGGCGGCTTCATCTCCCACCGCATGGATGAAGTGCTTTCGGGGGTCCGCAGTGCGATCGCCATCAAGATCTACGGACCTGATCTGGGCGAGCTGCGCAGGATCGGCGAGCAGGTGCGTGACGCCATCGAACCGATCCAGGGGGTGGTGGATCTGCAGCTCGAACCCCAGTTGCCGATCCAGCAGGTGCAGATTGCCTTCGATCGTCAGGCGGCCACAGCCCAAGGCCTGACCATGCAGCAACTCGCTGAGGCGGTGGAGATCGCCCTCAACGGCAAAACCGTGGGCCAGGTGGTGGACAACAGCACCGAGCGCATGGATGTGGTGGTGATGCTCGGCGAGGACTCCCGCAACAGCCTTGATGCCCTGCGGGCCATTCCGATCGCCACCCCTGCGGGCACCATGCTGCCCCTGGGCAACCTGGCCCGCATCGACTACGGACTGGGTGCCAATGTGGTCAACCGTGAGGATGTCTCCAGGCTGATCGTGGTGTCCTCCAATGTCAGTGGCCGGCCCCTGGGGTCTGTCGTGGGTGACATCCAGAAGGTGATCGACGCCAAGATCAAACTTCCCAGCGGCTATCTGATCCGTTATGGCGGGCAGTTCGAATCCGAGGAGCGGGCCACCGCCAACCTGGTGCTCTACAGCCTGCTGGCCACCTTGGTGATCGGCGTGTTGATGTTCATCGCCGTGAAATCACTCCCGGCCACGATCGCCATTCTGATCAACCTGCCCCTGGCCCTGGTCGGTGGGCTGGTGGCCATCCTGCTCACCGGCGGCGTTCTTTCCGTGGCCTCCCTGATCGGGTTCATCACCCTGTTCGGGGTGGCGGTTCGCAACGGCCTGCTGTTGGTGGACAACTACAACCGCCGCCACGCGGAAGGGATGGAGCTCAAAGAGGTCATCCGCGCCGGCAGCCTTCAGCGCCTCAACGCGATCCTGATGACGGCACTCACCTCAGCCCTGGGCATGCTGCCGCTGGCCCTGGCCTTCGGGGCCGGCAACGAGATCCTCCAACCCCTGGCGATTGTGGTGCTCGGTGGCTTGATCACCTCCACCAGCCTCACCCTGCTGGTGCTCCCGGCCCTCTATGCCAGTTTCGGACGCTGGTTGCTGCCCCGCCTCCGGAAGCCTGCGCGAGGCTTGAAGCCATTGGCGGTGATCCAGTGACGAGAGTGAGGGGCAACCCGCAGCGCTGGGGCCTGATCGCCGGCCTGCTGGCCGCCGTGTTCTTCGGTCTCAGCGCGCCGTTGATCAGCGTCATCAGCCGCGAAGGCTCACCGCTGATGATCGCCGCGCTGCTCTACGCCGGAGCCGCCATCGCGCTGCTGATGGTGCGGGGGGTCCTGGGCCATCAGCAGGAGGAGTCACCGGTTCAGCGCCGTGACTTTCCCCCGCTCCTGGGGCTCACCATTCTGGGCGGGATGGTTGGCCCGATCTGCCTGGTGCAGGGTCTCACTCTGGTGTCGGCGGGTTCAGCCTCGCTGCTGCTGAACCTGGAAGCGGTGTTCACCCTGCTGATCGCGGTGCTGATCGGCCGTGAACACCTCAGCCGCAAGGGTCTGATCGCGGCCGTTCTGATCCTCACCGGTGCTGTGCTGCTCACCGAAGGCTCCTTGAACGGCGCAACGGTGCTGGGCACCGTGCTGATCGCTGGAGCCTGCCTGGCCTGGGGAATCGACAACAACCTCAGCCAACGCCTGAGTCTGCGTGATCCCTTGCAGATTGCCCTGCTGAAGGCGATCGGGGCCTCGGTTCCGATGCTGATCCTGGCTCTCGCTGCCGGCCAGACCCTGCCGGCCTGGCCCGCTCTGCTGGCATTGCTGTCGATCGGCGCCGTTGGCTATGGCCTCTCGATCTGGCTGGATTTACTGGCCCTGCGCCACCTGGGTGCGGCGCGCGAATCGGTGGTGTTTTCAACGGCGCCGTTCGTGGGCCTGCTCTTCTCCGTCCTGGTGTTGCGGGAAGCCTTCACAGGCGGCATGGCCATGGCCTCAGCCCTGATGGTCCTCGGCATCACCGTTCTGCTGAAGGAAGATCATGGGCACTGGCACCGCCACGAGCCCCTCCGCCATGCCCACCGGCATCGCCACGATCCGGCCGGCGGAGACCCTCACCACCAGCATGATCACTCAGGGGATGAGTTGCCTGCCGACATGCCTCAAGGCCCTTGCTGGCATGCCCATGAGCACCTGCACCAGCCGATTGCGCACGAGCACGCCCACGTCAGCGATATCCATCACAGGCATGGTCACCGACATGGACTTTGAGCCTCTTCGTGACGGCTGATATTGACAGCATCAAGGCTTGGGGAACGTCAGCTTTTGGGCGCCACAATGAGAGAGAAGCGAACACTCTCGGATAGAAGAATTTCAGCCGGGTGAAGATAAGGGACTTGACACTCAACACCAGGAACCTTGGATCCTATGATAGTACAAATCAGAAGGTGATCTTGGTCTTTGGGCTAAAATCAAGTGCTAGCGCGAGAGGCGAAGCGGATATGCTCTGAGCACTGCTGGCGATGCGCGGGCCTGCAAGCGACGCCCGTGGAGATACAACGCCTTGGAACAAACCCCTGGAGTGGACAGGCCACCCTCAAGCTGCTTTCAAAAGCGGTAGCGTCTTGCCTGCCACTCAGAGGCAGCGTTTATCGAAGAGAGCTGGCTCGTGGCAATGCCTTGACCACATCAAGTCGACATGGCTATGAAGGGAGTGATGGGACGTCTCCAATGGCCAGAAAACTTGCGATCGTGATCAGCGGAGCGGTCTCACTGGGCAGTTATGAGGCCGGGGTAATGTATGAGCTGCTCGAAGCCATCGCCCTGCACAATGAGTTTCTCCAGGAGGAGCATCCGGAGCGCTACGAGCAGGATCGAGTGATCATCGATGTGATAACTGGCGCCTCTGCTGGAGCAATGACGGCCGCAATCCTGAGCCAGCAGCTCTATTACGGCGGCGACCGACTGAGGGATCCTTACGACAATCCCCTCTTCAATGCCTGGGTGATGAAGGTGAATATCGATAGCCTCCTGAAGGTGCCGCGAAAGCATCATAAGTATTCCCTGCTCAGCTCTGCAGTCGTTGATGACATCGGTGAGGAGTACATCCCAGACGATCCCGGCGATGTGCTGAATGGCCATCCGGCAGCCTCGGATTCCCTGCGGATTGGCCTGGCCATGGCCAATCTCAATGGCTTCTCCCAGGAGATTGTCGGGGAAAAGGAATCGTTCGCCTATTCCCGCTACAAGGATCAGTTCGTCTGCCTGCTGCGGCGTGTGTTGCCTCAGGAGGGGCCGTCAGCCAGTTCAGGGGAGGAGGTTGAGCCGACCATTCAGCTGTCTGAGCTGGAACCTCGTCGGAAGGGACGACAGGTGGTGTGGCGTCCGATGCTGAACACCTGTTCCTGGCCGATCCTGCGATTGATGGCCCTGTCCTCAGGAGCGTTTCCGTTGGCGTTCCGCGCCCGTCGCATCGTCCGCACCGGCGGCTCTGCGGCCAGTCTGATGCGCACCAGAGACAGCAGTCGCAAGGCCACCGCCGGTGATCAGCTGTACGGCGGTAACTACCTGTACACCGATGGTGGTGTCTTCGAGAACGAGCCGGTTGGCATGGCCGCCAGTCTGGCGAGGGAAATTGATGACAAGGATGGCCCTTCGCAGCGCCACTATCTGTTCGTTGCTCCCGGTAAACGCACGATTGATGCTGATCCCTTCTTCAATCGCGAAGACAACCTGTTGGCGATGGCGATTGGCCTCGCCAGCGCGGTCTTCGGACAGTCCCGTTTTCAGCAGTGGGTGACAGAGGGCCTGGAAGGCAAGCTGCTCACCGTCACCGCTTCCGATGCCTTGCTGATCGGGGATGTGTTCTCAGCTTTCGCAGGATTTCTGGAGTTTGAGTTCCGGGCTTATGATTACAACATCGGCAGGCGCAATGCACGTCAGCGGCTGAGGGAAGGAAAATTTGCCGACCTGATCGGTGATTTTCAGTGCATCGATCAGAAGATCCCGTTGATCGACTGGTTGCCCGGTTGGCCGACATCCTCGGACTCCCTTGAATCCTCATCGGCTTCCCCTTCCGTCTGCGCTGCGAATCCCTTCGCCCACGAGCAGATCCAGGACGGTGTGCTGGAGTATGAAACAGACTCCTGGAAACGGGTACGTGATCAACTGGTCAGTCTCGCTCAACCCTGCCTGATCGAGGAGGATGGTGAGCGGAGGCGGGATCAGCTGCAGGAACTGCGACAGCTCATGGTCAGGGTCGACCCCAGGCGTCGTCAGCTCATCGCTGAGCAGATCAGGTCTCGTGTCGACTCCCTGGTCGACTTCTTCAATGAGGACTATCTCGACAGGCTGGATGCGCAACGACGCTCCGGCCCATGGCGGTGGATGCTGCGTCAGTTCATCGGCAAGCCTCTCACCAAGTTGATTCTGAGGCGACTGATCAAGCCTGTCCTCGACGTCAATGTCCTGTGGCCGGAGCCCTAGCGCCATCTCAGCGGGCCTCCGCCTCAGCGTCTGTTGCCGGTGTCTGTTGCAGTTGTCGGCGCGCGAGGAGATGGATCCCGAGGTTTGAGCAGGATTGACGCACCGCGCGTCAGGCGGCTTTCCCTGGGATGTCCCCGTTGATCGGCGTTGACACGCTTCTGCAGGTCGTGGTCCCGAAGCTGCTGCGCATGACGCTCGTCAGCTTCGTGGTGGGCAGTGTCGTGGGAGCGGTGGTCTCCGCCATCGCCGATCTGATCCGGCGGTGGCGGCTGAGGCGATCCGGATCGCAGCCTCAGCAGGACGGCTTTGCACGGGGAAGCCTGCTGTGGGCGTCCCTCTGGGGATCGTTTCTCGGCACCTTTCTGATCGGCCTCCTGCCGATCGAGGCCAACCCGGCTTCCCTGATCGGCGGGCCCTACGGGGCCCTCTGGTTCGGCTTCATGCTCCTGGTCTTCGTGCCGGCCGGTGCCACCACGGGTGCGGTCCTTGGACTGATGGCAGCCGGCGCTGGGCGCCCCCGCCCGAACCTGCCCCGGCTGATGGCTGGCTGCACTGTGCTGGCCTACCTGATCAGCACCTTGGTGCTGGCACTTCTGCTGGCTCCGCCGAGCATCAGCTTCAACACAACTCCAGCGTCTGGGCCGTTCCCGCTGGTGGCCAGGCTCACGGGCGATGCCAGCCCTCCGCTGGATCTGGCCCTCAACGAGGCCGGCGATCAGCTGGCGGTGCTGCAGGTGCGCAACAGCGCGCAACAGCTGGACATCCTGGAGTTGTCCAGGCGGAAGCGGCGCCGGATCCGCCACCTCCATGGACTACCGGACGGTCAACGAACCCTCCAGGACATTCTGAGCTCCGTGGCCTTCAGTGCCGATGGCCAGGAGCTGATCACGGCGGCCATAGAGCAGGTGCAGGTGCGAACGCTGCCCGAAGGAGCGATTCGGCTGCGACTGGATGGTGCCACCGTGGCCTATCCGATGGCCGGCCGCAGGCTCGTGACCCTGGCGCCCAGTCCGGAGCCGCAGGGTCTCAAGGTCTGGGATCTTGCCACGGGCCAGCTGCTGCGAGTGATTCCCGCTGATCTCTCCACCCTGGACTGGAGGGAACGTCCGATCGCCGTCAGCTCTGATCGACGCCTTCTGGCCTTTCCCCGCCGTCTCTACGACCATCAGATCCAGGTGTGGAACGTTCCAGAGAACAAGCTGATCGGAAGCCTGGATCTGGATCGCCCGGCCGGCATTCTTTCCCTGGCGTTGTCTCCGGACGGCAGGCAGCTGGCCGTCGCTCTCGGCCAGGGTCCACCTCTTTCGATCTGGGATCTGGCCTCGGCGCGCCGGATCCGCACCTTCGAGGCGGTGCAGCGGGCGCAGCAGCTCTACTGGACCGACAAAGGTCTCCTGCTGAGGTCCAAGGGGGTCTTCAAGGTCCTCAACCCCCAGAGCGCAGAGGTGCTGCACACTCTCCAGCTGCAGTCGGCTGCGCCCATGCCCCAGGCCACACTTGAGGGTCCATCGGGTCTCACCGCTCTGAGCGGCGACGGATCCACCCTGGCGGTCTACGTTCCCCGCCAGGGAATCGGCGTGTGGCGCGTGGGCTCTCTGCACCCGTCCTGACTCAGCCAACCCCTGTCCGGAGCCTGAATCCAGGCCACGGCCCGGGATGGGCGCCGATCTCCCCCTACCGGCTCATCTCCAGCATCCTCTGGATCGGTGCCAGAGCCCGCTGCCGCAGCGCTTCGTCCATCTCGATCGCCGGGGTCATGTCGCGCAGGCACAGCCACAGTTTCTCCAGCGTGTTCAGCCGCATGTAGGGGCAGGCATTGCAGCTGCAGCCGTCGGCGCCCGGCACCTCGTAAAAGGCCTTGCCCGGCACCCGCTGGCGCATCTGGTGCAGGATCCCCGGCTCGGTGAGCACGATGAAGGCCGGCGCCTCACTCTCGGCAGCCCGGGCCAGCAACTTGCTGGTGGAGCCGATGAAGTCGGCCAGATCGAGCAGGTGCTGCTGGCATTCCGGGTGGGCCAGCACCTCGGCGTCCGGGTGCTGCAGTCTGAGCTGCAGCAGTGCCTGCTCACTGAAGGTTTCGTGCACCATGCAGCTGCCGGGCCAGAGCGTGAGCTCGCGGCCGCTCTGGTTCTGCACCCAGCGGCCCAGGTTCTGATCCGGCGCGAACAGGATCGGCCGGTCGGCCGGCAGCTGCTTCACCAGGTCCACCGCGTTGCTGCTGGTGCAGATCAGATCGCTCTGGGCCTTCACCGCCGCCGAGCAGTTGATGTAGCTCACCACGATGTGCTCGGGGTGCTCGGCCCTGAAGGCGGCGAAGCCATCGGCCGGGCAGGCGTCGGCCAGGGAGCAGCCGGCCTCGAGATCCGGCAGCAGCACCGTCTTCGTGGGGCTGAGAATCTTGGCGGTCTCGGCCATGAAATGAACGCCGCAGAACACGATCACCTCGGCGTCTGTGGCGGCGGCCTTGCGCGAGAGCTCGAGTGAGTCGCCGATGAAATCGGCCACATCCTGGATGTCGGGGCTCTGGTAGTAGTGAGCCAGGATCACGGCCTTTCGCGCCAGGCGCAGCTCATCGATCGCGGCCGGCAGGTCTCGGGAAGTGGTGGGGGCCTCAAGGGCGGCAAAAACCAACCTTGACCTCAACTGGGGCAGGATGAAACCAGCCTAGGCAAGGGAGCAGTCGTCACGGCCCACATGCGCCTTGCCATTGCCGGGGATCTGCACGGGCAATGGGACCGGCGTGACGTGGGCCTCCTGGCCCGTCTCGCCCCCGATGCCCTGCTGGTGGTGGGCGATCTCAGCGACGGTCACCAGCGCATCGCCGCCAGCCTCGCCGATCTGCCCCTGCCGGTGGCCTGCATCCTCGGCAACCACGACACCGGCAAGGACCACAGCGGTCGCAAACTGCAGCGCCAGATCGACCGGCTCGGCGAGAGACACTGCGGCTGGGCCCACCGCCGGCTCGACCCTCCCGGCCTGTCCGTGGTGGGCGGCCGGCCAGGCAGTGCCGGTGGCGGTCATCACCTCTCCAAGGCGGTGCAGGCCCTCTGGGGGCCCGTCGGGTTGGCCGAGTCGGCCGAGCGGATCGCCGCGGCGGCCCTCTCCGCCGATCCGCGCCTGCCCCTGGTGCTTCTGGCCCACTGTGGTCCCAGTGGCCTCGGCAGCGAGGCCAGCGATCCCTGCGGGCGCGACTGGAAATCGCCCGCCTGCGACTGGGGTGACCAGGACCTGGCCCAGGCGATCGAGCAGATCCGCGCCCGGCGGCCCTTGCCCCTGGTGGTCTTCGGGCACATGCATCACGCCCTCAAGCGCGGGCGGGGGGAGCGGCGCAGCTTTCTGATCGATCGCCGCGGCACCGCCTACCTCAACGCCGCCTTCGTGCCGCGCCATGCCGTCGATGGGGACGGGCGACAGCTGTGCCATCTGTCGTGGGTGGAGCTGGACGAGGGTCAGCTGATCCATGCCAGCCACCGCTGGTACGACCCTGAATCAGGGCGGTTGCTCTATGAGCAGCTTCTGCACCGGCAGCCGCTGGGCGACCATCAGCCGCTGGGTGATCAACCCGAGGCGCTGCCGTGCTGATCTACGCCGCCATCAGCGGCCATGGCTACGGCCACGGCTCCCGCAGCGGCGCCATCCTGCTGGCTCTGGCCCAGCGCCAGCCCGGCTGGCGGCTCGTGCTCTCCACCTCCCTGCCGGCCGCGTTCCTGCGCACGGTGTTTGGACCGGTGCCCTTTGAACGGCGCCCCTGCCTCTGGGATGTGGGTGTGGTCCAGGCCGATGCCCTCGGCGCCGACCCCGCCGCCACCCTTGCGGCCCTCGACGATCTGGAGCGGCACCTGCCTGCTCAGATCGCCGCGGAGACGCGCTGGCTCCAGGCCCAGGCCGGCCCGGTGCTGTTGCTGGGCGATGTGCCGCCGGCGCTGGCGCGGCTGGCCCAGGCCGGCGACTGGCCCCTGATCTGGGTGGGCAATTTCGGCTGGGATGCCATCTATGCGCCGATGGGCGGTCCCTTTCTGGTCTGGGCCGAGCGCTGCCGTGAGCTCTACCGCATGGGCCAGGGACTGATCCACTGTCCCTTCTCGATGCCGATGGCCTGGGGACTGCCGGAGATCAGGGTGGGGCTCACCGTGGCGCCGGCCCGGGAGCAGGCGGAGGTTCTGCGCCACCAGCTGGAGCTGCCGGTGCGCGGCCGCTGCGTGCTGGTGAGCTTCGGCGGGCTTGGCTTCGAGCTGGGGGAGGAACCCTTCCGCCGCTGGCCCGAGTTTGTGTTCGTGAGCACCGAGCCCGCGGCGGCGGGGGCGGCCAATGTGCGGCTGCTGCCCCAGGGCCTGCGCCTGATGGAGGTCATGCCGCTGGTGGAGCGGTTGATCACCAAGCCTGGCTACAGCAGCTTCTGTGAAGCCCTGGCGCACGACGTGGGCATCCACCTGGTGCACCGGGAGGGCTTTGCCGAGGCGCCGGTGCTGGAAGAGGCCCTGCGCCGGCATGGCCGCCACCGGTTGCTCAGCCAGGAGCAGCTGCGCTGCGGCGAGTGGCAGCTGGATCAGCCCCTGCAGGCGGCCGCGCTGGGCCCCCTGCCGCTGGACGGGGCCGAGACAGCTGCCGGCTGGCTGGAGCACCAGGCGCTCGCCTACAGCTGAAATCGCCGGGGAGCATTGCAGGGCAGGCGATCTGGTGTCCGTCGCTACCACGACTGGGGTCGCAATCAGCAGAGCTGATGATCAGTGTGGTGAATGATTTCGCTGCAACAAACCCTGTGCTGAACAGTGATGTGAACCTCCCGATCAATTCTGATAGCCGGTGGACAGTCGTGCGACTGTCACTGATGCGATCCCTGCCCTAGTGCTTGTTCGACACATTGACGTGCAACCCAAGCCCGCCGAGATGTATTCTTCGATCGCTTCGACGGTTTCCTCTGAGTTCATCACTGATTACTGAACCTGATTGCATCCATCAGAGTATCTGATCAGTTTTACAAGACATTTTTTCTCAAGCAGTTCCATCCCCGTTCAGTAGTCACGAACGGACTTGAACTCTCTTCGGTTTTCCTCTCCACCACAGCAGCGTTTCACCTTGGCCGATTCCTTATGGGATCAACCATGAAAGAGCGCGGCTGCCTTTGTCCTTTCTCCCTTAAATCCGTTGTTCGCCACCGCTTCCCGTTTCAGTCGCCTCTGCCTCCCGGCTCTGATTGTCGCCATGGGGGCCCCTGCCCATGCCACGGCGTGGGAGGAGATCCGTCTGCCGGGAGCGGCACCGTCCACTCAGCCCCAGTCGCTGGCGATCGCCACCCCCCAGGACGTGCCCGGCGCGCGCGCCATCTTTGAGATCACCCCTGAGCGGAGGGCACTGCTCAACACCATCCGCTATGCCGAAGGCACCTGGGCCAACGGCGAGGACGTGGGCTACCGGATCATGTTCGGCGGCAGCCTGATGGCGTCCCTGGATCGCCATCCCGATCGGGTCAACCGCACCGTGGGCTACGCCAGCGCCGCTGCTGGTGCCTATCAGTTCATGCCCTTCACCTGGGCGATGGCCACCCGGGCTCTGGGAATCACCGGTTTCGGCCCCCAGGTCCAGGATCAGGCCGCCATTTTCCTGATCCACCGGCGCGGGGCCCTGGCCCTGGCCGACCGCGGCGTCCTCACTCCTGAACTGGCCGCCAAGCTGGCGCCCGAATGGGCGTCATTCCCCACCCTGGCCGGCCGCAGCTTCTACGGCCAGCCCGTCAAGCGCTACGGCCAGCTCAGGGCCTTCTATGAGGCCAACCTGGCCAGCCTGCGGGCCATTGACAACGTCCGCACGGACGTCGCCCAGGCCGCTCCGCCGGTGCAGCCCGCCTGCAGCGACGACAGCCTCACCTGTGCCCTCCAGGAAGCCAGCTCCGGTCGCTGATGCCCCCTTGGCGGCCGGCGTCAGTCGCCGCCGCCTGACGATCCCTCGTTTCCGCCCGGTACACCCATCGTCTTCTGGGCGATCAGGTAGGCCGCTGCCGCTCCGCCCAGGAATCCCAGCGAGTTGCGCAGCACCGGCAGCAGGTCGGAGGTTCGGGTCACCACCGGCCCCAGCCCGAAGACCACGAACAGCATCACCCACAGTGGTGACAGCAGCAGCACCCAGCTCCACGCCACCACATCACCCTGTTTGCGCGGGTAGCCGGCGAAGCCCACGATCAGGCCCCCCAGCAGCGAGGTGCAGAACGTCAGCAGCCATTGCTCCTGGGGCAGGCCCGGCACCACCTGGCAGCCGCCCCGCTCGAGACAGGTTTCCACGGCCGTGAGCGCATCCACGATGGCGCCGTCCTCGCCGTGGTCGCGCACGTAGTACTGATTGCCGTAGCGCGTCTGCAGCTCCACCCAGAAGGTGCGCGGCATCAGGGCGAAGAGGGCGTCGCCCACGTTGAAATTGAGCAGGTTTCCGCCTCGGGGATCGGCCACCAGCAGCAGGCTGCGCTCATCCAGCCCCCAGAATTGCTTCACCGCCAGGCCGGGCGTGCGCTCGTACTGGGTCAGGACCCTCAGTTTCCAGCCGCTGCTGGCCTCGAAGGCCTCGAGATGGTCCTCCAGGCTGGCCCGCTGACCATCGGTGAGCGCCCGGGCCAGATCGATCACGGGGGTGGGGTGATCCGGCAGGAGGGAGGGATTGTCGGCGGCCCGGGCCATCCCGCCCGCCGCCCCCCCCAGAGGCGCCAGGAGGAGCACCAGGGCGGCCAGACAACCGAGGGTGGAGAGGAGGAGAGATCTGGCGCCAGGGGCCATGTGGCTGCTTCAGTGGCCCTTCATTCTCTCTGAGTCGACTCACCCCCCGTGTCCCTGCCTGCCTGGCTGGAAGAGCGCCTGCTCCGGGCCGGTGGCCGCGTGCCCTTCCGCACCTACATGGAGTGGGTGCTCAACGACCCCGAGCACGGCGCCTACGGCGCCGGCCGTCTCAGCATCGGCCCGGGAGGAGATTTCGCCACAGCTCCGTCGCTCGGCCCGGAGTTCGCCGCTTTGCTGGCCCCTCAGATCGCCCGCTGGCTGCTGGATCTCCCCCAGGAGCGCCTGAGCCTGGTGGAGACCGGTCCCGGCGAAGGCAGCCTGGCGGCTCAGCTGGCTGAGGTGCTGGTGAGCGGCTGGCCTCAGCTGGCCGGTCGGCTGGAGCTGGTGCTGGTGGAGCCCAACGCCGGGATGGCGGCCCGGCAGCGCCAGCGCCTCGAGGGCTGCCCGTTGCCCGTGCGCTGGAGCAGCTTTGAGGAGATGGCCGCCGCTCCGCTCAGCGGCGTGGTGCTGGCCCATGAGGTGCTCGATGCCCTGGCGGTGGAGCGGATCGAGCGCAGCGGCGGCCAATGGCGCCGTCAGCAGGTGACGCTGCGGGAGGGAAGAACGTTGCGGCTGGAGCCCGGTGACCCCCTGGAGCCGGAGGATGAGGACCGACTGGAGCCCCTCGGACTGCTGCCCCTCGATCCGAGGCGCCCCGAGGGCTGGTGCAGCGAACTTCACCCCGGGCTCTCCCCATGGATGGCGGCCTGCGCCGCCGCCCTGGCCCGGGGCCGCCTGCTGGTCATCGACTACGCCCTCGAGGCCTGGCGTTACTACGCCCCCCAGCGCAGCAACGGCACCCTGATGGCCTACCGCGCCCAGCGAGCCAGCTCCGATCCTCTGCTGGAGCCCGGCCACTGGGACCTCACCGCCCATCTCTGCATCGAGAGCGTGCTCGAGGCCGCCGAGGCGGCCGGCTGGAGTGTCCTGGGCCAGCGCCGCCAGGGGGAAGCCCTGCTGGCCCTTGGTCTGGCCCAGCGCCTGCACGGCCTGCAGCAGCCCTCGCTGTCGGCCGCTCAGGACTGCGGCGCAGCAGGCGGCGAAGGCCTGGCGGCCCTGCTGGCCCGGCGCGAAGCCCTGCTGCGCCTGGTGGATCCCGCCGCTCTCGGCGATTTCCGCTGGCTGGCCTTCAGCCGCGGGGAGGGCTCGCCGGCGCTGGACTCCGTCGCCGAGCTCTTCCTGCAGGAGCCCGGCGAAGGCGCGTAGTTTGCCCCGATGGATCCCACCATCCTCGATGTCGATCTGCTGGCCTTCGAGCGGGGTGATGACCGCCGCCGGCGGGCGGTGGTCGATGGGGTGAGGCGCAGCCTGGCCACCGGCTTTCTGTACACCAGCAGTGATCTGTCCGGCGATCTGCTCGACACGGCTTACGGGATGCTGGCCCGCTTCTTCGCCCTCGATGGCGCCATCAAGGACCGTTTCACGGCTGCCGGGGCCTCAGGCCAGACGGGCTACACGGGCCTGCTGGTGGAGACCGCCGCCGGCAGCGAGCGGGCTGACTGGAAGGAGATGCTCAACTGGTCGGCGCCGATCCCGGCCTCGCACCCCCTGCGCCGCCGCTACCCGCTGCTTTATCCCGAGCCGGTGCTGCCCGAAGCGGTGGTGCCCGGCATCACTGAGGTGCTGCTGCGCTTCCACGGGGCGCTCGCCGATCTGCAGCGGCGGGTCCTGCGGGTGATCGCGCTGGGCCTGGGTGCGGCCGAGTCCTTCTTTGAGGAGATGGTCAGCGAGGCCCCCACCCTCAGCCGCGCCATCCGCTATCCGCCGATGGCGGCGGCTCCCGGTCCCGGTCACCTCTGGGCCGCCGCCCACGGCGACATCAACCTGATCACCGCCCTGCCCCGAGCGACCGCTGGTGGCCTGGAGGTGGAGGTGGCCGGCGGCTGGGTGCCGGCGCTGCCTCCCGAGGGGCGGGTGATCATCAACAGCGGTCTGATGCTCGAGCGGCTCAGCAATGGCCTGATCCCCGCCGGCCTGCACCGGGTGGTGGCACCTCCCGGGTCCGCTCGGGAGCGGATGAGTGTGGTGCAGTTCTGTCACGCCCGGCCCTCCACCCTGCTGGCGCCTCTGGCCAGTTGCTGCACAGCGGAGAATCCCCAGCGCCAGGCCGGGGTGCTGGCGGCCGACGCTCTCGAAGAGGTGCTCTACCGGATCAACCTCCTGTAACGAGGGGGCGCCGGATCTGGCTGCGTCCGCGACTGTCGCTCAGGCGTGGCGGCAGCCGCTCCGGATTCAGCAGCTGCAGGGTGCGCATGTTGACCGTGCTCTCCCGCCGTCGGCCGCTGGTCCAGTCGTCATCGAGAACGGTCAGGGTCTGGAACGGCGCCGTGCTCTGCCCCAGCAGCTTCCGGGGACCGCTGCCGAGGGCGCCGAGCTGGATCAGGTCGAGCTGGCCGATCCGGCCGGGGTAGTAGGCGTGCTGATGGCCGCTGATGTAGGCCTCCACCTGGTGGCGTTCGAGCAGCTGGCGGAGCTCCTGGCTCCGGGCCAGCACATTGCCGGGCGTGTCGCGCCCTTGCGAGACCCCCAGCAGTGGCAGGTGTCCCACCACCAGCCGCCTCCTGGCCCCGCGGGCCCCCACGCTCGCCAGGCTCCGCTCCGCCCAGCGCAGCTGTTCGGATGGAATCGCGGCGGAGGAGGCGTCGAGCACCAGCAGGAACAGCCCGTTCTGGACCACGGAATAGAAGAAGGGGAAGCCTGAGCCGTCGGCGAAGCTGAGGCCGAGGTCCCCCTGCTGACGGAGCCAGTAGCGGCTGGCCTCCCGCCGCTCCCGCTCAAAGACGTAGCGGCCGTCCACCCAGCTGCTGGACGCGTCGTGGTTGCCCATCGCCGGAACGAAGGGCAGCCCCGCCCGCCTCAGGGGCCTGAGCACCTGGCGATCGAACCCGGCCCACATGGCCTGCAGCTGTTCGGTGCTCAGGCTCGACTTCTGGCCGGCCACCATGTCGCCGGCGCAGACCACCAGATCCGGGCGCAGGGAGGGGATCAGGGCGATCCCCTGGCTCACCTCGGGGATGTAGGTGGTGGATCCGTAGCTGGCATTGAGATCACTGATCAGCACCAGACGCTGGTCACCGCGGGGCGGCAGCCTCAGGTCGGCAGTGCCCGCCGCGGCCGCTGGAGTCCCCTGGGCCAGCCTCCAGCCGCCGGAGGCCGCCACCCCCAGGGCCAGGCCCCCCAGACCGAGAACCTGACGTCGGCTGAGGGTTGGGGCCATGGTCGAATCACTGCCGCTGCGGCTCCATGTTGCCGGCACTGGTCCGCCGGATCCGGCGGGTTGTGCTCCGGACCCCATAGGCTGCGCCGGGCCAGAACCTTCGATGGCATGAACGACCACCTGGGAGCAGGAGCAGGACACGATGAGCCACAAGCCATGAGCAGCAAGGACTTCCACTACGAGCCGGTGGAGAGATTCGGCGAAGGGCTCACCACCAGCCGCCCCTGGAACACCAACGCCCTGGCCGGGGTGGAACTCCTCAACGGCCGGGTGGCGATGCTGGGCTTCAGCGCCGCCATCGTGGGCGAATGGCTCACCGGCAAGGGCATCGTCGGCCAGCTGGGTGCTGTGCTGGCCTGGTATCTCGGCTGATTACCGGCCGTAGAGAGCGGTGAAGGAGGCCTTGCCCAGACTCTGGCTGTTGACCATGAAGCCCACCAGTGCCGCCGAAGGATCGGGCGGCAGCTCGAGAGTCTTCACCTTGAGGGCGTGCAGGGTGAAGGTGTAGCGATGGGGTGCGTTGCCCACCGGCGGGCATGGGCCTCCCCAGCCGGGGCTGCCGTAGTCGGTGCGGATCTGGCGGGCACCCGGTGGAAGACCCATGCCGTCAGCGCGGCCTGCGTTCGCCGGCAGCCCGGAGCTGCCGGCGGGGATGTCCACCACCAGCCAGTTCCACCAACCGCTGCCGCCGGTGGGGGCATCGCTGTCGTGCACCAGCAGGGCGAAGCTCTGGGTCTGGGGCGGGGCCTTACTCCAGCTCAGGGCCGGGGAGATGTTCTCCCCGCTGCAGCCGAAGCCGTTGAACACGTGCTTTGCGGCGATGGTGCCGTTGGCCTTGATCTGGGGACTGCTCAGGTTGAAGCCCTCCGAGCGGGCCATGGCCCCCAGGTTGGTGACCACGACGGCCAGCAGGGCGGTGGCGGCTCCTTTGATCCGCAAGGAGCGTCTCGAGGGCGATGTCATCAAGGGGGTGTGCTGTTGGCCTGAGGGGATGAGGCTGATGCTCAGGGACTGGATCAGAGGCAGCCCTGGACGGAGATGCGGTAGCTGAACCCCAGGGCGCCGGGGTCACTGCTGGCTCCCACCTTGAAGTTCATCTGGCTGGCCTGTTTGCCCTCGATGGCCTGGAATGGGCCGAACATGCGGCCGGTGCCGATCGGAGGATTCATCGTTTCATTCACCACCTGAAGTGAGCTGCCATCGCTGAATTTCATGAAGGCCTCCACGGGGTACTTGGCTCCGGCATCTGAGGAGTTGGCGGTGAAGAAGAACTTGAAGCTGGTGAAGGGTTGATCGACGATGAAATCGGTGTTCCAGTTCGACTTGCCGAACAGCTTGCCCCGCCCCACCGACTTGGCCACGATCGGGCTCATGCCGTTGCCGCCGATCGGGTTGAGGAAGGTGCAACGGGGCTCGGCCTGGGCCAGGCCAGCGGCAGGCCAACCCAGCAGCAGGCCGCTGGCGACCGCCAGACCAAGGCCTGCGAGCCGACGGCCTGAAAACAGCTGAGATGACACCACCATTGTCTCTTGGGTCATGGTCAGGAGTCGTGTCTATCAGAGGCGCCATCCTGCCATTGCATGCCGTACCTGCGGTGCAGATCAAGTCTGGGGCTCCAGATCATCAGGCCCATCTGGCAACAGTGCGTGCGCAACCCTCGCCAAAATGGTGGGATTGGGTTGATCCAGGTTGTGGGAGGTTCAAATTTGTAATCCGATCAGACGGCATGGGCCATGCTGAAACGCAGGCCGGCCAGAGGCCTTGCATCGATCTGAAATCTCAATCCGGTTTCAAGAGTTCGTCGCACCACTTCTCCTTTGGGAAGTTCAGAATTCAGAAGATGGTATCAGCCGTCAGTGATATGGTCGCGGTCGGGACTATTGAAACTTCCTTGTGAATGGTGCTGACCCGGTTTCGATGGCTTCAATCCTACAGACACTGAAAAGATCAATCCAGGGGAGCCATGGCCGATACCTGGCACCAACATCCTGCTGATGGTGGCCTGCCCCGCGATGGAACCCGCATCGGCCAACCTCCCGCGCATTCTCCAGGAGAACAGCTCCATGAGCGGTGGTTTCGGCCAATGGCATCTCCCCACCGACAACGTTCAGGGAGCCCCGGCTCCTTTCGCTACAGGCCCCAGGGATGGGGATTGGATCCCTGGCGGGCTTCCTCAGCGGTGCCGCAGGCCAGTACGACCCGATCCCCACCCAGGACAAGTGCGGTGGTTCATGGACTCCTCCATCGGCTACGCCGGCGTGGCTCGACAGTTCGCTGAATCGCCGCACCGGTCGAGGCGGACCAGCTCATCAGCGGGGCGGACCGTTGTAGATCAGCTTCTCGACCTGACGGCCGTCCGGGGAGATCTGGATCTCTGTTTCCAGAGTGGGCGGCAGGTCTCGCTCTTGCCAGGTGGGGGGACCACCCAGGAAGCGGAAGATGAAGCCGTCGCTGTCGTTGCTGACCAGGCAGGGGTTGTCCGGGTCAGCTGTGGCGAACATGCAGCTGGCGGGACGGTAGGCCTCGAGCCCTCCGTTGATCTTCACCGCACGGGTACGGGCCGTGTTGATGGCGCGTACCGCTTCGGCCGGCATGCGGTCCTGGGCCTGGATCGGCAGGGTTGTGCACAACAGGGCCGCGAAACCCCCGAGAACGAGGCGGCGGGAAAGGTTTTTAGCTTGGAGTTGCATGGACATCCACAGCAGATACCTTTGCTTTAGGACCAGATCTCCGGACTGGCAAGGTGGAAGGGCAAGTTGTTCACTTCAAGCCGATTCTTTTTTTGACGGGAGCTGACCAGGCACCAGGTGCTTGCTGAGGGAGTGCTGCGCTGTTCCCGTCATGGAAAAATATCGAACCATCATCAACTGATATTGAGGCATTCTTTATCTCAATCCTCCTTTGTCTTGGACCTGGGTCTCGGTCTCCTTTGCCTGACAACTGCTTTTTGCAAGAACAAGTTGTTTGGAATGGACAGCACAGATCCGTCGCTGCCCTGCAGGACGATAAAGAATAGCCCAATATCGACGATTTCGCCTTCTACGGCAAATTCAACATCAAGAATTTTCACCTTATCGCCAATGCCTGCGGGATGACTGAAGAAGATGATTATCGTTGATGTAATATTTGACAAAATTGACCATTGCGCAAAGAAAGCGATTCCAAGAATTGTCAGCATTGATGACAAAAAGAAGATTAGCTCGGATCGCTCAACCCCCCCAGATTGAGAGAAATCCACCAACAATTACAAAGAAGAGTAAAAAGTCCAGAGTCTTTGTGATCACTGTGACTCTGGGCTTTCCGTATGAGTATTTTCGCTGAGCGGCTTTGATCGCTGCAAGTGTGATTCGTCTCGCCACGGCGGAGGCAAGCAAGACGGTAACTGTCTCAAGGATCTGGGTTGTGTATGGTCCCATTTATTTGATTACAATTAATCGAATGATTGTAGGGATATGCTTTTCTATGGCTGCTTCTCTTGGTCACCTGCCCACTTTCAGGGAGGGTGACGGCCTGACCCCGAACAAGCTGCCAACCTTCCGACTCTTCAGGCCTGATCATGGCAGGTTCATCAAGGTGCCTTCAGAGCCTCCCTCAGTCAGATACAGATCAGAGGAAAAGAACAGCCACAGCACACTCAGAAGAAACGCCATACAGAGCCCCTGTCTCGATCAGGGGGGGGCGTCCCGCCAAGTGGTGGAAATTCCGAGGAGTAGCACCGGCGTAGCCGGTGCTGCCTGAACACCGCCTCAGACGTCCGTCGTTGCAGGGGGTGGTAGCGCCCCTCCGAGTGGTGTAACTCAGGAGGTCCTGTGACCCTCTCCGGAGGGTGAACAGGAGCAGTCAGGGGATGACTGCTTGGAAGCTGATTGCGCAGCTCCATTGATCCATTATGAACCCTGATCGCTGAATTGGCAACTCAGCGATCGATGTGTTCTGTGTAGATCGAGGTAGAAGCTGGTGCGCTTCAGCTGATGGTTGCAGCCGGCTGGGCGTTCGGATCTGCATCGGTGAGCTCCAAGGGCTCTTCTGGCTCTGGGATCTTGGCCATGGTGGCCTCAGAGAAGAAGCGGCGACGCTCCAGCTGCCATTCCTCCTGCTGCTCCAGCAGCTGGCTGCCCACCAGGCGCACGATCGCTGGATCATTGGGGAAGATGCCGACCACGTTGGTGCGGCGTTTGATCTCCTTGTTGAGGCGCTCGAGCGGGTTGGTGCTCCAGACCTTGCGCCAGTGCTCCTGGGGGAAGTGCAGGAAGGCCAGCACGTCGTCCCGGGCGGCTTCCATCACGGGCACGGCGCCGGGGAACTGCTTGCGCAGCATCTCGGTGACCCGCTGCCAGTGGGCGCGCACCTGATCTGGAGCCTGGATCACGAACACCGCTTTCATGGCAGCGGCCACCATGTCCTGGCCGGCCTTGGGCACATGGCTCAGCAGGTTGCGCAGGAAGTGCACCCGGCACCTCTGCCAGCTACTGCCCTGGAACATCCGCTTGATCGCTGCCGTCAGGCCCAGGTGGGCATCCGAGATCACCAGGCGGGTGCCGTCGAGGCCACGCTCCTTGAGTGAGCCCAGGAACTGACGCCAGAAGCCCTCCGCCTCGCTGTCGCCCACGGCAATGCCGAGAACTTCGCGGTAGCCGAGGGCATTGATGCCGATCGCCACCACCACCGCCCGCGACACCACCTGCATATTTCGGCCCAGGCGGCCGTGGAGGTAGGTGGCGTCGAGGTAGACGTAGGGAAAGCGGGCATGGTCAAGCGGCCGGCCCAGAAAGGCTTTCACCTGCTCATCGAGCCCCTGGCAGATGCGGCTCACCTCCGATTTGGAGATGCCGCTGGCCCCGCCCAGCGCCTCCACCAGGGCGTCGACCTTGCGGGTGGAGATCCCGCCGGTGTAGGCCTCCATCACCACGGCGTAGAGCGCCTTGTCCACCCGGCGGCGTGGCTCCAGCCAGCTGGGAAAGAAGCTGCCCTGCCGCAACCTGGGAATGGCCAGGCTGAGGTCGCCCACCTGGGTGGTGAGCAGCCGCTCCCGGTAGCCGTTGCGATGGGTGGAGCGCTGATCGGGGCAGCGCTCATGGAGTTGAGCGCCCGTGAGGGCAGAAACCTCGGCTTCCAGCAGGTCCTGGAAACCCCGGCGCACGATCTCTGGGATCAGGGCGCCAGCGGTGGTGCCCTCCATGAGCTGGCTCAGCTCGGAGGCGCCACTATGGGTGAGGGTCATGGTCTGTGTTCGGTTTGGTGGTAGTTCTCCGAACAGGGTCACAGACCGGCCCACCCATTGCCACAGCTGAAATCTGAGGGAGGTGAGCCGTCAGCCCCGGCTACGCCGGGGCTGATCCTCCTGAGTTACACCACTTGCTGGGACGCCGCTCAGGGGGTGGGCAGGTCCGTGACCCTGGTTTGAGAACCACCTCAACCGGACGAACCATGCCCAGACCGGATTCTGGCGCCTCTCCCCTGGCGCCGCACCTCAATGGCAGCAGCGCCGGGCAGCTGATCCCCGAGCTGGTGCGCCAGGGCCTGCAGCAGCTGATCGAGCTCGAGGTCGCGGCCGTGCTCGGCGCGGAGCGCCATGAGCGCACCGACGAGCGGCTCGGCCACCGCAACGGCAGCCGACCCCGCACCCTCACCACCCAGGTGGGCGACATCCCGCTCGCCATCCCCAAACTCCGTGCGGGGAGCTTCTTCCCGACCATCCTCGAGCCCCGCCGGCGGATCGATCAGGCGCTCTATGCGTTGATCATGGAGGCCTGGGTCAAGGGCATCTCCACCCGCAAGGTGGACCCCCTGGTGGCCGCCATCGGCTCCCAGGCCGGCATCTCCCGCTCGGAGGTGAGCCGAATCTGCCAGGGGCTCGACGGCCAGATCCAGGCGTTCCTGGAGCGGCCGCTCGACGGCAGCCGCTATCCGTACCTCTATCTGGATGCCACCTACCTCCACGGCCGGCTGGGCAAGACCCTGCAGGTTTGCTCCCGCGCCGTCGTCGTGGCCATGGGGGTCAATGCCGACGGCCGCCGCGAGCTGCTGGGTCTGCAGGTGGGCGACAGCGAGAGCGAGCCCTTCTGACGGCAATTCCTGGGCGGTCTGAGGCAGCGGGGCCTCACTGGTGTTCGGCTTGTCGTCTCCGACGCTCACGTCGGGCTCACCAAGGCGGTGGGCCGGATGTTCCAGGGCTGCAGCTGGCAGCGCTGCAGCGTGCACTTTGCCCGCAACCTTCTGCAGGCGGTGCCCAGGGCGCAGCAGGAGATGGTGGCCGCCGCACTGCGGTCGGTGTTCACCCAGCAGAGCCGCACTGGCGTGGAGTAGCAGTGGGATCAGGTGGCCGGCGTGCTCTCGCTCAAGTTCCCCAGGGCCGCTGAACTGATGGCCTCGGCCCGGGAGGACGTGCTGGCGTTCCGCCACTTCCCAGCCAGCCACTGGCGCAAGCTGTGGAGCACCAACCTGCTGGAGCGCGTCAACGAGGAGATCAAGAGGCGCACCAAGGTGGTCGGCATCTTCCCGAACGACGCCGCCATCACCCGCCTGGTGGGGGCGGTGCTGCTGGAACAGGACGAGCACTGGCAGCTGGAGGGCCGCCGCATGTTCTCGCTCGATTCGATGGCCGCCATCCCTCCTGCCGCCGATGAGCTTCCGGCAGCGGAGCCGCAGCTCGCCACTACGTCCTGAGGCTCCAGCTCAGGCCCCGGCCAGTCGCCTGGCTCGCCTCCACAGGGCGGGCCGGCAGCGGCTGGCGTCCGGGGCCGGCGCTCCAACGATCGCCACGATGAGCAACCTACTGAACGGATGACTTGACACGTCATTCACGACCGTTCAGTGTGTATAAACGAGACGATTCATCGCCTCGGGAATGACCGCCCGTCATTCCACTCTGTTCACTCTCAAATCAGGGTAATCGGGCCTCGGCTTTTCCACCACTCAAAGGGACGCGACCCGATCAGGAGATTCTGCTGAGCAACTGTTTCGCGAGTGCAGCTGGGCTCCGGTTGAGGCATGACCTCACTCGCCCTCCCGGATCACTGCGATCCAGCGGTCGCCCTTGAACAAACCCTTCCCCCATCTCTCCTCCAGATCCGCCAGGGGTTGAGCGGCTACAGCCTGCTCGGCGCTCAATCCTTGCTGTTTCCGAGTCGACAGACGCTTGCGGGCGCTGGCCAGAATGGTGCGATAGCTCCCCAACTCAACCTTTCCCCCCCCCACGACTCCATGCCCGGGGATGATGCGGGTCTCTGGCCCCGCGAGGGCAAGAACACGGTCCACTCCAGCGATCGCCCCAGAGGCTGCCGCCATGGAAGGCGTCGATGAATGGGTACATGCCGTTCCAGCACCCATCACCTCTGTGAATCACGTTGGCCGTGTTGAAGTGCACGATGGTATTGCCGTCCGTGTGAGCAGCAGGCAGGTGCAACAGGTCGATGGTCCCGTCATCGAGATGCAGCCGCAGTGTGTTCTCGAAGGTGAGCACCGGCAGGGCCAACCTGGCGAACTTGGCATCCACCAGCAAAGGGCCTTCTGAGCCGGTGAGCACCCCGACATTTCCGCCCTCTCCAATGATCATCGCCACGGAACCCCGCCCAGGAGCGGCCGAGACCGTCCCTGGCTCAGCGCTTTGAGCAGCCAGCTGTGGATGACTGACCAGGCCGAGCACCAGAGCCACGAACAACGAACAGGCCAAGTGCAATCCGGACACGGGGACGATGCATGAATGAATCAAGATTGATGAAGTGCCTTATCCAGGACCTTCATGTGTTGTCTGACGTGACCATCCACCGATCAGCAGAACCGTCAGCTCAGAAAGGAATCCAGGAAGCTGAGCGGCCTTGCCATGGTCGCTGAGAAGCCGAGAATGCCACGGTCCCGGTGGCTGTACAGCAGCGTGTCGTCGGCTTCCAGCAGGAAGGTGCCGCCCCGCTGGGTGAGGAAGTCGTCGCGCGGCACGTAGGTGCGCCAGTGACCCAGCACTTCGGTCATGTTGCGCAGTCGCACCGTGGCCAGCTCGAAGGGCCGCTGGAACCCGGTCCCGCCCGCTCTGGCGAAGAATGCCCCCTTGATCGGCGGCAGGGGGCCCGCCTGGATGGTCTCCTCGTCGGCGATCCGCTGGGGAGCGCTGCGATCGCCCGAGTAGCCACGCAACACCTCGGCCAGGGTTCCGGGGGACCCGATGCCGGCGCACATCAGCAGCAGGGTCGGCCATGGCCCGCCGATCTGCCGGAGGCCCTCGTAGAGCCCCAGAGCCCGGTGCAGCTGGGGTTCGTCGTCCACCTGGAGGCATTCAAGTGGAAACCCCGTGAAGGCGCAGAAGCGCTGGCGGCCCGCCTCGTTGCCGATGCCGATCGCCAGCACGGCGATGCCGGCAGTCGCCAGCTGCGGCAGGACCGGGGCCAGGGCCTGGGCGTATTCGAGGCTGTCGAAATCCCCCAGCTGGCTCAGCAGCAGCACGAGTCGGCGCTGGCCGCGCTCCATGCCGGACACTCCCGCCAGCCGCTCCAGCAGGGCAGCGGGTGCAGGCGGTTGTGCCTTGCCGCCGGCTGGATCGGTGGCCGATGGATCGGTGTTCATTGGATCGGAGCTGGGCACAGGCAGCGCGACGCTCAAGGCCGATCCATCGTGGCGCTCTCCAGGAACGCCTCCGCCGCGACGAACAGGCCATTTCGCCGGAGGGGATCCATGCGATCCAGAAGGCGCACATTCATCGAGAGGCGGGGGTTGGCCTGGAAGAAGGCCCGGTGATGATCGATGAAGCGCCAGTAGAGACCGTCCCAGATGTCACACCACGGGCCGCGCTTGAAATCTCCCATCTTGAGGATGTAGTTGGAGCCGCAGATGTAGGGCTTGGTGGCGAAGATGCCGCCATCGCTCATCAGGCCCATTCCGTAGACGTTCGGGCCCATCACCCACTCATAGGAATCCAGATAACGCTCCATGAACCACCTGTGCACCTCCGTCGGCTGGATCTCGCAGAGCAGCATCAGGTTGCTGATCACCATCAGCCGCTCGATGTGATGGTTGTAGCCCGTGCGATTCAGCCGCCGGATCGCCGCATCCAGTGGCGGCAGGCCGGTGCTGCCGTCGGTCCAGCAGGGCGCCAGCCGGCGTCGATGGTTCCAGAAGTTGCTGCCGGCCTGGGTGTCGCCATGCACGAGATCGATGCCGCGCACGAACTCCCGCCAGCCGATCACCTGTCTCAGGAAGCCCTCCAGCGAGGCGATCGGCGCCGGTTGGTCGCACTCCTGCCGCTGCTTCACATGGGCGAGGGTGGCTGCGATCACCATGGCCGGAGAGAGCAGGCCGATGTTGAGCAGGGGAGAGAGCAGGGAATGGTGCAGGGTGCCCAGACGCGCGCTCAGGGCGTCCTCGTAGGGGCCGAATCCGTCGAGGCGGTCCTGCAGGAACCGTTGCAGCCAGGCGTCGGCGCCGTCGTGATCGACGGGAATCCAGAGCTCCCCCGGCACCCCGGGATGGCTGCTGAAGTGGGTGGCGATCAGCTGTCGCACCACCGGTTCATGGGGACTGGTCGCCACAGCCGGCAGCGGTGGTTCCTGGTAGCCCTTCGGCAGCCGGCGGCGGTTCTCGACATCGAAGCTCCAGCGGCCGCCGCTGGGGCTCCCGTCGTCTTCGAGCAGCAGCCCCAGGCGCCGTCGCTGCCGCTCGTAGAACGTCTTCATGAAGGGCCGGCGACGTCCTTCGAACCAGGCCCGACTCTCGGCGGCCGATTCGAGGAACGCGGGTGAGGGCAGCACGGTCAGCCGTACCCCGTGCTCGCGGCAGAACTGCTGCAGCCTCTGCCCGAAGCTGCGGTCGGCGATCTCCGCCACCTGCAGCTCCCGGTCTGCACCCAGCTCTGCCGCCAGCCGCTCCCAGAACGACACACCCGACGAAGCCGGCAGCTCGAAATAGTGCACCGCCAGCCCCCGCTCGTTCAGCGCGTCGCGGAAGCTGCGCATCGCCACGAAGGTGTGGAGCAGGCGCAGCTGGTGGTACCGGTAGGTGGAGGCCACAGCGAGGTCTTCGATCATCAGCACCCGGCTCCCGGGAATGAGCTGCAGCGGCGAGGGGGTGAACCACTCGCGGTGCAGCTGATCGCCCAGGATCAGGGTCAGGACCATCGCTGGCGTTGCGTCTGCTGGAGGTCATAGCGGCACGCTTGACGATTCAGGTCGAAGTGGCACGGCAGTCCTCCAGGGCTGCCCGCACTGGAGCCCATCACCACGTGGAGGGACCGGCCCGGACTCAGCGCAGTGCTCAGGACCATGCCATTCCCCGAGGAGCAGGCCCTGCCCAGCTGATTGAGCCGCAACCGGGGGGTGAGGTCCTGTGCCTGCTGCGCCGGCATCGGCACGAAGCAGGATGAGGACGCCAACCCAATGGTAGTTTGACGGTTCAGGAAAGGATTGATTCTTCGTCTCGGCAGAGCCGATCGATTCGGTGCGGGAGCAGCGTCAGCCGCCATCTCCCGAACAGGCAACCGAACCCAAACCCCGTCACGTCTGCATCGACCCGGCCGGTTCGCCTCCTGCCCATTGATCAGGCGGATCGGTCTTTCGGCAATGACGTGGCCCCATTGCAGGGCAGGGTCGGGGTGAAATCAGCGTTTCCGGAATTCCTTCAGACACGGCCCAGAGACCCGCCCACGCCATGGAACAGATCACCGATGCAGGCCGGAAGGTCGCCAGCGACCTGGCTCGTCAGTACGGCTTCAGCCAGGACGCCGTCACCCACATGATGCTGGCGATGCTGCGTGGCAAAGGCGCCATGGCCCAGTTCGACCATCCTGAATTCGCCGGCTCCGGCCAGTGGATGCGGGGGGGCATGCTGATGATCGGCGACATGTTCAACCACTCCCTCAAGGCGAGGGTGGATGGGCTCTGCCAGGCGATCGCAGCTCAGCTTGGCGGCCACCAGCCCCAACCGGCCAGCGCAGGAAGCTTCCAGGCCCAGAGCAGCGGCGGCTGGGCCGCCCAGTCGTCGCTGCCGGCGATGGCGCCCATGGCTGCAGCAGGAGGCGGGTCGCCCCTGTTCGTGCCGGATCCCCGGGATACATGGTGGCCCGCCGAGCTGGGCGTCCCCGCGGCGCTGGGCAGTCAGAACGACATGAGCTACGCCTTCTTCCCGTCCGCTGGCCGGTTGGCCATTCAGTCGAACGGCCAGGTGTCGGTGTACGACACGGGCCATCATCAGATCGCCGGTCTGTCCCAGCAGCAGGGCTCAGGCGGCACCGTGGTTTTCGCCACCCCGGGCGGCACGGTGAGCCTCTCCAGCCTCACCTCGATGGGCGGCGGCAGCCAGCAGCAATCGGGCCATGGCGGCAGCCAGCAACAGAGCAGCTCCGGCGGCGGGCACCAACAGTCATCGGCCTCCTTCGCCATGGCCCCGATGGCGATGCAGCCGATGCAGCCAATGGCCATGCAGCCGATGCAGCCGATGGCCGGATTCGAGAACTGGTGGCCTGCGGAGCTGGGCAGCCCCAGCGCCACCGGCGCCCAGAACAATCTGCGTTACGCCTGGTTCGCCGAATCGGGCTGCCTGGCCGTGGAGCACGACGGCACCCTCAGCCTGCTGGATGCCCGCGACCATCCGATCAACGGGATCGCCCAGGCCAGCAGCAGCGCCGAGGTGATGTTCTCCACGCCGGATGGCTCCGTCAGTCTTTCGAGCCTGCCACCTTTTTCCCCGAAAGGTCCTTCCGTTGCATCTCCAGCTGCCCCGGCCCCGGCGCCAGCGGTAGTCCAAACCCCCACCTCCAG
This sequence comes from Synechococcus sp. CBW1107, assembly GCF_015841355.1. Classification (NCBI taxonomy): domain Bacteria; kingdom Bacillati; phylum Cyanobacteriota; class Cyanophyceae; order Synechococcales; family Synechococcaceae; genus Synechococcus; species Synechococcus sp. CBW1107. The sequence continues at coordinate 249,290 of NZ_CP064908.1, read as the reverse complement.
CGGGGATGTGATCAGCGCCCTGGAACGTCTGGGTGAGCTCATGGCCAAGGGGGTGCTGAGCGAGGCGGAATTCACCGAGAAGAAAAAGGAGCTGCTGAGTCGGTTGTAAGGAACCCGCGGCGGCCGGGTCCCAGGCAGGAGAACCGCAGCCCGATGGAATCGGCAGTCGAGACCGGCGCCGTGGTTGGTGGTGGAGCAAGCGAAGAGGCAGCTTCTGTCAGTTCTCCATCAAGGAGATATGGCCATGGGGATACCTTTACGGAGCGATCGATGTCCCGGAGCTGTGTGCTCACTCAGTCGACTCCTGTCCAGGGTCCTTTCCTGAACATGATGAGTTCTGGAGTTGTCGCGGAATGGCAGTTGGTGCTCGTTCAGATCAGGTTTCGCCACATGTCATTCGTTTCCGGCGACTGCACCGAATCGAAGGAATTGTTGATGTCTCTGGTTTGGATGTAGAGTTTCCTTGAAACGTCGAACGGAAGGCTCGTCATTGCTTGGGATTCAATGTAGGTTATTGCGGGCTATCTTCCAGCAATGCCCGGGGCTCAGGTAGCCCCTGTTGCTAGACTGTGATTGGGAATTCTGAGAGACGTAGCCATGAAGATCAAGCGCTTTATCAATCTGCACAAGGGCGCTACGTTTTTGTTTGTCCTGGGCTTGATGATCGCCTATCAAAATTTTACTTTTGGGCCTTGGATCTATCTTTCTCTGCACGGTACTTATGGAATACTGTGGCTACTGAAAGACAGAATTTACCCTGACAAACAATGGGAGCAGGAGGTCTCATGGTCGACAGGTGTGCTCGGCTTTGGAGTGATAAGCTTATATTGGGTTGCTCCATTCATCCTCATCAGCAGTCGCCTTGAGCCAGCTTTGCCGTTGATCGCGGCGGCAGTGGCGATATGCATCGTAGGAATTTTCCTGCATTACAGCAGTGATGCTCAAAAACATTATACACTTAAATACAAGTCTGGCCTGATTACGGAAGGCTTCTTCGCGCGCTGCCGGAATACAAATTATCTAGGGGAAATTCTGATTTATTTAGCATTTGCGATGATAGCGTCGAGTTGGATTCCCTTCGTCATTCTGGGGGGGGGGTCACTGCCGGCATCTTCATCCCAAATATGCTCAAAAAAGACAAGTCGCTTGAGCGCTACCCTGATTTTGAATCCTACAAAGCTCGCTCAGGACTATTGCTCCCTAAGCTTTTTATTGCCAATTCCTGAGGTGCTCAAGGCGTTGTGCCAATCGTTCGTGGTGCGCTTTGATCCCCTGATCCTGGATCAGCACGGTCACCGCTGAGCTGTGCGTGGCTACTCAGCACCTGCTCGTGGATTGGTGGGGTGGAGTTCAGCTGGGAGCGAGGCGGGAGGGACAATCAAGATCTCCCAGACACAGTCACCATGGACTTCCACGACGCAACCCATCCATGGGGATTCATCCCTGGCGGCCTGTTGTTTGTGGCGCTCGTGCTCCTGACCGCTCATCCCGTACGCGCCGGCGGCACCCTGGCCTCAACCCGCAGATGAGGCACTGGTCGCCTGCTTCGGCAGGAGTTCGGCGGAGGCTGACGCTTTCATTCGCACGGCTCTGGCCGTGGCCCTCTCCGATGGACTGCTCAGCGTGGAGGAAGTGGCCCTGCTCGGGCATTGGGGGGATGTTCTCGGGTCAGGAGAGGAGCAGCTGCTGCACCTTCCGTTGACCAGGAGGGTCCCCAGGCCAGCGCCGATGCCCAGACGCTGCTGCGACACTGCCTCGATGATCTGCAGCCTGATGAGCCGTCGGTCGCCCGATTCCTGATTCGCCTCATCCCCCCACAGTGTCCGCTCAAGCGGGATGTGACCATCGTTGGGAGGAAGCTCCTGCACATTCCACCGATGTGCAGGATCAACCCTCTGGATGAGGACCTGAATGGCCCTGCATTTCCGGGCCTTGTGTTTCCTTGAGCAGGAGGCCAGCTCCACTGAAGAGGCTGATCAGGTTGGCTGAGGGGGAGATCCACCCTTCGAGGCCGGCAGGCATCGGGTTGCCGTGGTCTTGAATTGGAAGGTGGCATCCGCATGGTTTCCGATTTCTCGTCGACCTCTGGTTCTGGTTCACGGGCTGCTCGACAGCCCAGCGGTGTTCAACAAGCTCCGGCAGACGCTGGGAGAGCGACGACCGCATCTGCTGATCCCTGCCCTGCCGCTGCGCTTCGGCCTCACCCCGATCGAACAGGCCGCCGAACTGCTCGGTGGCCACATTCAGGCCACCTTCGGGACGGAGCAGCCGATCGACCTGCTCGGCTTTTCGATCGGTGGCGTCATCGCCCGCACCTGGATCCAGCTGTTGGAGGGACATCAGCGCACACGGCGCTTCATCAGCGTCGGCAGTCCCCAGCAGGGAACGCTCACGGCCCAGCCATGGCCAGGGCGCATCTTCAAGGGCATCGCTGGTCTGAAGTGGGGCAGCGGACTGCTGCAGCGCCTGAACAGCAATCTCGACACCCTCCACGGGATCGAGTGTCACAGCTTCTATTCCGCCATCGATCTGGCCGTGCTGCCTGGATGGCGCGCCGTCCTGCCCGTCGGCGCCCGCACCCCGCTGCCGGTGGCGACGCACCCCCAGCTGCTGAGGGATCAGGCGGCCATCGGGCCCCTGGTCAGGGAATTGCTCAGGCCCTGAGTCCGCCGGGTCAAGGCCAGCTACCCATACTGAGGAGCGCAGGTGGAGCGCTCGATGAGCTGGGTTGGCGTTTCCATGCTGGTGCGCTGGCTGCTGGGCTGGGTCCTGGGACTGCGCTTTCCTGTCCTCCCCGCTGGCTCGCCGCTGGAGCCGCCCTCGGTGTCGGTGCTGATCCCAGCCCGCAACGAGGAGTCGACGCTTCCGCATCTGCTTGATGGTCTCGCCCGGCAGAGCCTCCGGCCCCTGGAAGTGATCGTGGTCGACGACCACTCCAGTGATCGCACCACCGCCATCGCCACCGAGCCCCGCTCCGGTCTGCCCGTCCGTGTGCTGCCCTCGCCATCGTTGCCGCAGGGCTGGTGCGGCAAGACCTGGGCGTTGCACAACGGTGTGCTGGCCAGTCGCGGCGAGCTGCTGGTGTTCCTCGATGCCGACACCGAACCCGGGCCAGAATTCCTCGAGCGGCTGGTGGCGGTCCATCAGCAGCTTGGGGGGCTCGTGTCGGTGCAGCCGTACCACCGCACCGAGAAGGCCTATGAGCAGCTCTCGCTGCTGTTCAACCTGGTGGGCCTGATGGCCGTTCCCCTGGGACCCGCCTGTGGGGTGGCCTTCGGGCCGGCGTTGGCCACCAGCCGCGCCGACTACGACCGCAGCGGCGGTCACGCAGCCGTCGCCGGCAAGGTGGTCGAAGACTGGTTCCTGGCCCATGCCTATGAACAGGTCGATCTGCCCGTGAGTGCTTTCCTCGGCTACGGCCAGATGTCGTACCGCATGTATCCGGGCGGCCTGAACGACATGGTGGTGGGCTTCGACAAGAACTTCGCCACCGCGGCCGGTGAAGTGCGCTGGAGCTGGATGCTGGCGGTGGTGCTCTGGCTCTCCGGACTGTTCTGGGCCGCCTGGTGCCTGCCGGCCTCCCTGCTCGGCTGGCCGCTGGTGGGAGACCATTCCGTGGGCAGCAATGCGCTGGTCTACGCGGCGTATGTGCTTCAGCTGCTGGTGATCACCCGGCCCGTGGGGCGCTTCGCCTGGATCAACCTGCTGTTCCCCATCCCGGTGCTGTTCTTCCTGGGGGTGTTCCTGATGGCGATCCTCAACCTCAAACGGGGCCAGGTGCGCTGGAAGGGTCGCACCTTCAGCACCCGCTGATGGCACTGCCGGGCGGGCTGGTTCCGGTGGCCGCTTCGGCAGGCCTGTGGCTCCTCGGGTCGGTCGTGATCGGAGCGATCGCCAATCGGCTGCCGGATCGGCTGCTGCGCCGGGGGGATCGCGACCAGTGCGACCCGCGGGTGGAGGCCCCGGTGCGGTTCTATGAGTTCTGGCTGGGCATCCGGGTCTGGAAGCGCTGGATCCCCGATGCCGGCAACGCCCTGCCCGGAGGGGTGCGCAAGGCCAGCCTGGCCCGCCGGGACCCGCTGGCGTTGCAGCGGCTGCGCCTGGAGACCCGCCGGGCCGAGCTGGTGCACTGGGCCCTCTGGCCGGTCTGGATGGTCACCGCCCTGTGGCTGCCGCCAGCCGGCGTGCTCGTCAACCTGATCTTCGCGACCCTGTTCAACCTGCCGTGCCTGCTGCTGCAGCGCTACAACCGCCTGCGCCTGGGCCGGACGCTGAGCCGACTGTCCTGCCCTCGCCACCCCGGAGGGAGGCCCTGAACGCTGGTCAACGGCCCACGAACGCCGCCTCCAGCTCCAGCGTCACCGCCAGGCCGTCGTCCTCCACATGCCTGGCCACCACCAGCCGGTGCGCACCGGCCTCGGTCACGAAGCCATCCCGGGCCGGATCGAACGTGGCGCAGGCGCGCAGGGGAACCGCCATGGTGATGCGCCTGCTCGTCCCGGCGGCCAGGTGCAGGCGCTGGAAGGCCACCAGGGTTCGTGCCGGACGCTCCACCTCCCGGGCCGGGGGTTCCAGATACAGCTGCACCACCTCGGCGGCGTCCACATCACCGGCGTTGGTGATGCTGACGCTCGCCTGCAGCTGATCCATCCGGCCATCGGCGCGCTGGAGCACGGCGGTGAGATCGGACGCCGTGAATCGGCTGTAGGACAGGCCGAAGCCGAACGGATAGGTCGCGCCATGGCGGTCCCGCTGCAGGCGGCGGTAGCCATGCCAGAGGTCGTAGACCACCTGCCGCGCCCGGGGTTCGAAGGGCGGCAGGTGGGAGGCCCGGGCTGGCACGGAGAAGGGAAGACGGCCGGACGGCGACACCCGGCCGAGCAGCACATCGGCCAGGGCTGCCCCCCCCTGCTCCCCCGGGTACCAGAGCACCAGCAGGCCCGGAACCAGCCGATGCCAGTCCTCCATGAGCACCGCGCCACCGCCCATCAGCACCACCACGGTGCGGGGATTGGCCCCGGCGACCTGGCGGATCAGGGCCAGCTGATCCGCGGGCAGCGACAGGTCGGTGCGATCACCGGCGGCAAAGTCGCCGCCCGGCCGGGCTGAGGCGAAGCTGGTGATCCAGGCGAACAGGTGAGCCAGGGGACGCCACAGCGGCATCAGCCGGCGCCGCCCCAGCAGGCGCAGCATCCAGCCCGGAGGAGGGACCAGGCGCAGGATCGGGGCGATGTCCCCCGGGTGGATGTGCTCCCCCTCCAGGCGCCAGTCGAGACCGGCCACCACCACGGCGGCATCGCAGCGCGCCGCCAGCTCCGCCGCGGCCTGGGCGCTGCTGCCGCTGGTCTGCTCGATCCGCAGATCCGGCGCGGCTGCCCGCAGGCCATCCAGCGGCGTCACCACCACTCCGGGCAGGGGTCTGGTGTCCGAGGATCCCCGATCCCCCAGGTTCGCGACCGACGCCAGGCGCCCGATCACGGCCAGTGAGCTCAGGCCGGAGAAGGGCAGCACCGGCCCTTCGTTGCGCAGCAGCACGATCGAGCTGGTGGCCGCTTCGCGGGCCAGGGCCCGGTGGCTCCCGCAGGAGCGAAGCGACCTCGGGTAGGTGCCGGGCGGCACACCCAGCTGCACCTGCAGCAGCCGCAGCACCGCCTCGTCGATGCATCGCATCGGCACCCGGCCGTCGGCGACGGCCTCGGGCAGACAACCGGCGAAGACCATGCGGAAGGGCATCTCCAGGTCCTGGCCGGCCAGCAGGGCGGCGACCCCATCACGCACGCCGAAGATGAAGTCGGTGACCACGAAGCCGCGGAATCCCCAGCGCTCCTTGAGGATCCGCCGCAGCAGGGTTGGGTGCTGCCCGCACCAGAGGCCGTTGACCTGGTTGTAGGCACTCATCATCGATCCGGCGCCGGCCTCCACACAGTCGCGGAAGTGGGGGAGATAGAGCTCGTGCAGCACCCGCTCACTGACCTCCACGTCGACCAGGAAACGGGAGCTGTCGATCGAGTTGAGGGCGAAGTGCTTGACGCAGGCCACGGCGTGGCGCTCCAGCCCCCGGGTCATGGCGGCCCCCATGGCGCCCACGTGCACCGGGTCCTCCCCGTAGGTCTCCTGGGCCCTGCCCCAGCCCGGATGGCGGAGGAGGTTGATGCACACCCCCGCCACCCAGTTGGCGCCGAAGGTACGGGCCTCGCGGCCGATGGCCTCGCCGATGCGTTCCTCGAGATCTGGGTCCCAGCTGGCCCCCCGGGCCATCGGCACGGGAAAGGTGGTGGCCCCACCCTCCAGCACCACGCCGCGGGGGCCGTCGACGAAGTGAAGGCCCGTGAGGCCCAGACGGGCAACCTGCGCTGCGGGCCAGGGATGGCGGTGGGAGGCCTGATGCAGGGCGATGTCCGCCATGCCGGACCAGAAGGGGGTGTCACCGTCGAACAGCTTCAGCTTCTCGGCCGTGGTCAGCTCCTCCAGCAGGTCCAGGGCCTGAGCCCGGATCGAGGCGCCGGGGTCCCTCAATACTGAATGCGGATCAGTTGATCGAAGCGGAAGGGGACCGTCTCCTCGGTTCTCGGACCCAGGTCCTGGTTCAGCCTCCTGCTCTCGACTCCCAGGTCGTAACCAGTGGCCTGCGGGTCGCAGTTTCGTGAGCGGAGGTCCTGGCGCTGCTTCTCAGCCAGGGCCTCCATCGATCGGGCGGGGACACGCTCGAGCTGCTTCAGGAGTTGCTCGGACAGCTGAAGGCACGGCTGGGACTGAGCAGAGGCAGGCAGTCCTGGTGCTGCCATGACGACTCCGAGGAGGACCAGGACGCGTTTCAGGACGCCACATCCAGAGGTTCGATTCATTTCACAGGCCATTCTCCCGGACCCTACGGCTCTTCGGCCTGTGATGAGGCTGTCCTCTCGAGAGGCTCCTTGGGCTGGCGACCATCAGTCCCCTCGCCACGGGGAAGAAACCGGGCCAGGGCCGGATCGCAGCCCACCAGGGCCAGGGCTTGGGGTGAGTCGGGCTGAAGCAGCCGGAAATCTTCGAATTCGAAGCCTGGCGCCACGCTGCAGCCCACCAGGACCGCCTCGCTGATCGGTTCCGCCGCCTGCCAGTGTCCGGCTGGGATCACATGGCAGAAGCTGTTGGCTTCAGCCGACAGCGTGATGCAACTGGGGCCGTGGCTTGTGCCATCCCAGCTGTAGAGATTCAGGCCCGTGCCCCGGTAGAGATTCCAGACTTCATCGGCGGCCACCTGATGAAACAGGCTGCGTTCACCTTCCCGCAGTTCGAAATAAATATGGGTGAGCGCGACGCGATCTGTTGTCGTGGTGGAGCCCACACGCGTGGTTGATCGGAACACCTCTCGGAATCGGCCTCCTTCGGGGTGATCGATCAGATCCAGGGGTTGCATGGAATTTTCGGATGTGACTCAACCTAGGTCGGTGCTGCCGCTGCGCAGCTCTCGAGGCCATGGCCCTAGGGTTTGGGCCCTCCGACCCCACCTCTTGATGCAGAGCTCGATGCGACCGGCCGGTGGTGATGGACCAGGGGCTGGCTTTCAGCTGATCGCGGCCGTGGCCGTGGCGCTGGTGATCCTGCTCACCCAGACCATCTTCATCGTCCCGGCCGGCAACGTGGCCGTGGTCACCACCCTGGGGCGGGTGACCGGGGGCCAGCGCAGCCCGGGGCCCAACATCAAGGTGCCGCTGATTCAGGCCACCTCCTTGTTCGATGTGCGCACCCAGGTGCGGCCTGAGCAGTTCTCCACACTCACCAAGGATCTGCAGGTGATCGAGGCCACCGCCACGGTGAAGTACTCGATCAAGCCGCAGGAAGCAGGCCGGATCTTCGAGACAATCGCCACCGAAAACCAGCAGATCTATCCTCGGATCATTCAGCCATCGCTGCTGAAAGCGCTCAAATCTGTGTTCTCCCAGTACGAGCTGGTGACCATCGCTACCGAGTGGAACAGCATCTCCGAGCTCGTTCAGGACATGGTGGCTCAGGAACTGAGCAAGTTCGACTACGTGAAAGTCCAGGGACTCGACCTCACCGGATTGCAGATCGCCGAGGAATACCGTTCGGCGATCGAGCAGAAGCAGATCGCCGATCAACGGCTCCTGCGCGCCCAGACCGAAGTGAAGATCGCCGAGCAGGAAGCCAAGCGCTACCAGATCCTCAACTCCAGCCTGGATGATCAGGTGCTCTTCAAGCTCTTCCTCGACAAATGGGACGGGCAGACCTCCGTGGTTCCGGCCCTGCCGGGCACGGTGGGCAGCGGCACACCGGTGATCGTCAACGGCCGCCGCTGATGGTGGGCGCCAGCCGGTGCTCAGCACGGCCCCGGCTCAGTCGTAGCGGCAGGCCGGGGTCAGCCCCGGCACCGTGAATTCCTGGAACCAGAGAAAGTCGCGGCTGCGCCAGCCGAGGTCGAACGGGGCCGTCGAGGCCCATTCCCCCTCCTCCAGCTGAAAGTGCGACTTCAGGTAGGCGGGCACCAGGGCTTCCACCTCCTGCTGCCCTTCGCTCTCCTCATCGGCAAAGAGCTGATCGAGGTAGAGGACCGCAAAGATCGCGGCCTCCTCATCCACCACCACCACCTCGAACGGTCCGTCCTCGGCAGGCAGGGGCGTGACCTCGAAGAACTCATCCCGCTCCAGTGGATCCTCCGGTGCCTTCTCCATCAGGGCCGTCAGGGCCTTCTTGAAGCGCTCAAGGGTCACGGGATCGGCTGCGGCAGGTCCTGCATCCTCGCCCTGCCCCCCAGGCCCCAGAGCCAAAGCGTTACAGCCAGCCCATGCAGCAGCACCGGCGGCCAGACGGAGCCGGTGGCCCCGTAGGCCAGCACACAGGCTGCTCCCAGCAGGGCGCACTGCATCAGGAAGCGACCATCGCGGAACAGCCCACGCCCAGGCGGGTACCAGCAGCGGGCCGCCAGGGGGTGATACAGCACGAACAGACCGACGCTGAGGACTCCCCAGGCCACGGCGCCGGCCAGTGAGCCCCCCTCGAGCGGATGGGGCAGCAGGGCCACCCGGAACACAAGTTCCTCCCCCAGGGCCGGCATCAGCAGCAGGCCTGGAATGGCCCTCAGCGCCGGACCGAACGCCTCCAGCCTCCAGGGGCTGAGAAAGCCCGACCGCCAGCCCAGCGGCAGGGCCAGCGCCGCGTAGATCGCCAGGATCGCCAGAGCGCGGCCCAGGGCGGCTGGACCCAGGGGCGCGAACAGGGCATCGCTGAAACGCCGCAGCAGGATGGAGAGCATCGGGATCTGACCCAGCAGCAGAGTGGGGGCCAGGGGCTCGATCGTGGTGTCGCCTCCAGCCAGCTGGTTGCTGCGCAGGAACCAGAGGCTGGCACCGTGCTGCAGGAACACCCGCGCCATGTCGTCGTGAGCGCGGCGGGGCAGCATCGAGCGCCAGCTCATCAGGGCGTCGAGCCCCGTCTCGCCGCGCACGAACGTCTCACCCGCCACCACTGATGCGTTATGGCGCCAGTCGGATCGCACCGTGCCGAAGGGGGTGAGCAGCTGGTCGAGGGAGGACGAGAGACGCGCCAGCTGGCGGATGGCCCTGCTGGCGCTGTCCTGGGGATGGAGCTGGAGCCAGCGGCGCAGCCCCGGGTCCTCCGCTGCCCGGCGGCGCAGGCGATCGATGGCGATGTAGAGGGCCTGGCTGGAATCCTGCACGCAGGAGGTGGACGGGGTCACCGTGGAGACTCCGGTGCCATCACCGCTGCGGTAGCGGGCCATCAGCACCTCAGCCTGGATCGCCAGCTCCCGCAGCAGCGAGAGGGGGCGCCCGTCCACCGTCAGGTCGTCGAAGGGCTGCAGCTTGATCAGCACATCGGAGATCGGCCGTGAGCCCATCCAGCCCCGTTGCAGGTCGCCGCTGAAGGCGGTCCAGTCCTGGGTTCCCGAGACAATGCCGTTCGGGTTGTTGGCATAGATCTGGTGATAACGCAGATCGAAGCGCGGCTCGCCGGTGATGGCATCGCTCACCACCCGCGCTTCCCCGAAGGCGAAGTGGCCGGTCACGGTGAAGCCGCTGATCCGCTCTCCCCCGGGCCCGCCGATGCCGCCGAAGCTGTGGATCAGCAGGGCCCGATCCCCCGGCCGCCAGCGCTCACCCACCGGCCCAGTGGTCTGTCTGGAGGGGCCGGATCCAGCGGGCTCCAGCAGCACCCGCCGGATCCGGCCCCGTTGCCGGGGGGTGTCGGCCCAGTTGCCGTGCAGGATGTAGGGAATTCCCTGACGGGCCGCGGGCAGCACGGCATCGGGATGGAGCCGGTGCAGGGCCCTTGGCCTGATGGCCTGAACCGTGAACAGCCCCTCGGCGTCGGGAGCCCCGTAGAGGTACCACCCCTGAGCTCCCAGGGGATTCGAGCTGAACCCCCGGGGCGTGGAGATCCAGCGGCCGAAGCGGTCACGCGGCTGCTGGGGGACACGCACCACGTCCTCGGGGCCGCTGAAGTCTCCCCGGCTCGGGCTCCAGTGGCGCACCCGGAAGTGATCGGGCTCCTCGCCAACGGGGCCAAGGATCTCTCCCAGGCCCACATAACGGCCGGTGATCTGCAGCGGGGGTCGGCCGATGCTCAGCCGGGTGGAGCCATCTGTCTCCGGCGTCAGCTCCACCTCCTCGAGCTGCACGATCAGATCGTCGTTGGGGCGGGCCCCCGCCAGCGACTGCAGCGGACCCACCCGCAGGCGACCATCCAGCCGCCGGGGAAGGAGGTTGCCCTGCTCCTCGAGCTCCTGCGCCGCAGGAGCGAAGCGCACATCGGTGCTCACCCGCTCCACCAGCTCCCGCAGGGCCGGCCGCTCAGCCCACTCCAGGCGCAGCACCTGCCCCTCCAACTCCCGGGCCATGGGCGGAGCGTGCTCGATCTCGATCCAGACCCAGTCGCCGGGGTCCCGGTCTGTCTCGGAGCTGCCGGGCAGGATCAGCCGCCCGATCCAGTCGGCGTGGGCCTGGTACAGGCGCGGATCGGGGCGCTGGTCGAGTGGGTAGTGGCTGGGTCGGTTGAAGGAGGCGGCCTGGGCCAGGGCGTAGCTGCTGCCGGTGGCGGGGGCGCCGGCCACGGAGGGAGCCAGCAGCTGCGACACGGCGAGGGTCAGGAGCAGCAGGAGGGGGAGCAGGGGCCAGAGGCCACGCCGCTGCCGTGGCCTCTGGGAGGAGGTGGATGTCATGGCCGGGGGCTCAGTGGCCGTGGCGCCACCTCCAGCTGGGCGGCGCCGCAGTGGCTGCAATAGGGAAGATGTCGGTGGGTGGGCTCGAGGCAGTGGACGCAGGCGCGGAACTGGGCATAGCCGCAATGGGGGCAGTGGCGGCCACCGCTGGGGAGCCTGCGGCCGCAGTGCAGACAGCGGCCGCGCTGAACCCGCTCCGCAGCCTGCAGCCTCGGGTTGAACACCAGGGCCTGCAGCAGCCTGATCAGGGCGAAGCCCACCAGCGGAACCGCCAGCAGGTAGAGGTAGTTCACGAGGAAGCGCAGGTTGCCGGCGATCGCTCGCACCGCCGCCAGCAGCAGCTCGAAGAGCGCACCGACCTGAGCCGCTTCGGCCAGCTTCAGCAGCAGCGGGATCAGGGAGATCACCAGCAGGTGCCAGCTCACCAGCGCCAGCAGGCCATGGCCCCGGCGCAGGGCGTGGCGGTGGATCAGCAGGCTCAGCAGCACGAGCGGCATCAGGAAGAGGCCCTGCAGCAGCAGGCGCTGGCTGGGAGCCCAGAACTCGGCCCTCGCGAAGGCCCGCTCCATCGCCTCGTAGCCGCTGCTGCGGTTCAGGAACCTCAGAAACGACTGACTCTCCCTGGCCTCCAGCAGCTGCTGGTTGAGGGTGACCACCTCGGCGCGCAGGGCACCGATGCGGGCGTTGTTGGCGTCGATCTGCCGTCGGGCCTGGGAGGCCGGCACCTCCTGGATGGACCGGGAGTCAGGCTGACCGGCGATCCGCTCCAGCAGGCTGGAGTCGTACTGGGAGCGGATCGCGGCGTTCCGCTGCTCCAGCCTGGTGATGTCGGTTTCGGCCGCATCCAGCTCCCTCTGCCACTGGCGCAGCTCCGGTTGAGCGGCGATGCGGTCCTGATGGCCGGCGAATTCCAGGCAGAGGGGGGAAACACGGCCGAGGTGGTCACGGCTGGCCTCGAGGGCCCTGGCGCGAACGCTCGGATCGGGGGCGGAAGCCTGCGGCTCGCCTGGTCCACGGCGCGGAATGGCCCGGCGCAGAATCGCCAGGTCCCGCTCCCGCCGGTCGCTGTCGCCGTCCCGGTACAGGCTCCACTCGGCCTGACAGGGAAAGGCCTGCTGAGGGCTCAGGGGCCACTCCGCGATGGCGGCCATGCCACTGAAGATGTTGACCAGCAACACCAGATCGACCAGCACGATCACCAGCAGGCTGGCCTTGTTCAGGGGCTCGCCGTTCAGGGTTCCCGAACGCTGCAGCAGTTCCCTGATCGACCGCCCCAGCCGGCGCCAGGCGCGGGTCAGGAGGGCGCTGAACGGGAATCCTTGCGGCATCGGCACTGCGCTAGGGCCAGAGGGTCAGCGTCGCAGGCACCGCGTCGAGCCGCCAGAGCTGGGCCCGGCGGCGCAGCAGCTCCTGCCCCACGATCGCTTTCACCCCCAGGCTTGTGAAGATTGGGTTGGCCGTCACGATGGCCTCGACCGGCCGGCCTGGATCGCCCCCTGGCAGAGCCAGGCCCGAGAGGGGCTGAAGGCGAGCCGACTGCTCGCCGCAGAACCCCGCGAGCCTCAGAGCCCTGGCCGGTGCCAGCGGCTGCAGCCGCGCCGCCAGTCCCGCCGTGATGAACAGCCCCTCGGCGCCGGTGTCGGCCAGGGCGAATTCCGTGCCCCGGGGTGTAGCCAGGGGCAGCAGCGGCACCCCCTCGCGCCAGACCAGGGGCAGGCTGGCGGCGGTCCCGGCACTGGCACTACGGCGAAAACGCCCGGCATCGGCGAGGGCCAGCGCGCCGATGCTCAGGCGCTGCCCGTGGGGGTCGATCCAGAGCGGCTGCTGACGCAGCTGCGGAGCCCCCAGAACACCGTCGATTCCTGGAGGCAATCCCGCCACGGGCAGCACCAGGGCCTCCACGCCGCTGAGCCGAAGCCGTTCGCCGCCAGCGGCAAGCACCAGTTCGGGCAGCTTCACCCGCCCGGGCTTCAGGTCCGGGCAGCCTTCTCCGGCCCCGGCGAGCGTGAAGGACTTCGGATCCACGGGCCGGCCCACGAGCTTCAGCCGCCGCATCAGCTCGGGGCTCACCAGGGTGGTGGAGGCCCCGGTGTCGAGCAGCAACCGCACAGGGCCGCCTTCACTCCGGAGGCTGAGCACGGGGGTGTCACCGCCGCTGGCCCGCTCCAGGGGGACGTTCACCTGGCCGCTGATCCGCCCGGAGGCCAGGGGCGGCCCACCCAGCTGGATCAGGGCCGCTGCTGGGCAGGGCGCCATGGAGACAGGGGAAGCCGCCGCGGGTTGCAGGCCAACGAGCCCCAGCCCCAGAGCCAGCCCCAGCGCGGCAGCCCTGCTGCTCATCGGCCGTCGGCGCGGCGAAGGGTGACCGCCAGGGCCCCATCGGGCCTCCGCAGCTCCAGCCGGTTCGCCTCGATCTGCCAGTGGCCGGCGGATTCAAGGGCGCTCAGAAACTGGATCTCCTGCTCCATCACTCCCCGGGGCCGCACGCAGATCCTGCGGGTCGCCGCCGGTGGTCCCACCTGAATCGTTCCCTGGCCGAGCACTGCCGTTGCGGTGTAGCGGTTGCATCCAGCCGTTCCCGCCAGCCGCCCGCGCGCGCTGAGCTCCAGGCTGAGGGTGGTCCCCGTCAGAGGGCTCACCACCGCCTGTTTGCCGTTGTTGAGCCCTCTGACGATCCAGAGGGCGCCGGCGATCTCCTGGGGCTGGGGCCTGAAGCGGGCCACAGGAGTGCCATTGGCGGCCATCAGCTCCAGCTGGCCGTTGCGGAGGCTGTAGCCCCTGGCCGCCGTGAGGGCTGCTCTGAACGACTCGGCCTGACGCATCAGCCTCTCGGGGCAGGCCATCTGGGTGGAGGGGCCCTCTGCGCTCACCCGGAAGACGGAGCCCCTGATCAGCACGGAAGCGGCATAGCGGTTGCAGCCGTCGCTGCCGCTGATGCGGCCGTTCTCCAGCCGCATGGTCGGAGCCGGCGGCAGCACCGCGCGCTGCCCCGGAATCGACTCCAGCAGCCAGGCACTCCCCTCCAGGGGCGATGGCCGGGAATAAGCCGGCGGCGGGCTGACCGTGACGGTCAGCAGGGCCCCCAGGGCCAGAGCGAGCGATGCTGCTGCGCTGCGTCCGGTCACCTCAAGCACCACCGACGGCCGTCCCCATCCTGGTGCCCAGCAGCACCAGAAGCAGCCCGATGACCGTGATGGGGTGGATGGCCTCTCCCAGCACCAGGGCTGCACTGATCACCGCCACCACGATCGTCAGCGATCCCCACAACGACACCTGGGCCACACTCCAGTGGCGGTAGGCCTGGCGCAGGGCCAGTTCACTGCCCAGGGACAGCCCGAGTCCATAGATCACGATCACCCCCACCACCCAGGCGGCATTGAGCAGGTGGAAATGGGTGGGTCCGAACAGGATCAGGGCCAGGGCGCCGAACACCAGGGCCGAGATCGTGGTGGTGAGCCCAACCGTGAGGGCGGCCGGCCAGCCACGCCGAGCGATGGCGCGGCCGCTCACTCCGGCGCCCGCGAAGGCGACCACTCCCACCAGCGCCCAGATCACCCCCCGCAGTTCATCCATCGGTCCACCCATGCCGGCCATCGCCAGCTGGGGCAGCAGCAGCCCGAGCACGATCAGCCCGAAGCTCAACCAGAAGCCCCGTGGCAGCGTTTCCCCCAGCAGACGCCTGGCCAGCAGTGCCGACAGCGGCAGCACCAGGGCGAACAGCAGGGTCTGGCTGATCACCGAAAGGGCTTCCAGGGCGAAGTAGAAGGCCACGGGTCCGAGGATCAGACCGAGCACCGTGTCCAGCATCAGCAGACGGCGATCGGCCCCCTCCAGCCTGGCCAGGAGCAACGGCAGCCCCTGATGTCCGGGCAACAGCACCGTGAGGCCCACGATCAACTGGGCCACGAAGTAGACGTTGCAGAAACTGATCGGGTTCTCGCCACCGATCGGGTGAGACGCCCCGAAGGCCTGCAGCCCTTTCAGGGCGGTGGCGTTGAGCCCCTTGAGCACCACGTACAGCAGCAGCGGTAACCAGGCCATGGTTCAGCTCATCGCCTGGATCAGATCGGCTGCCCAACGTCTGGAAGGCCTGTCTCGGTACAGCTCAGAAAAAGAATTTCACCCCCATCTCAACGCCATTCTGGTTGATGTCATAGGCATTCTCCGGGGACTGATCGTTGGTCCCACCGAGGTGGAGATAGCGCCAGGAGAGATTGAGCTGGGTGTTGTTGCCCACCGCATAACCCAGACCAACCTGGGCATTGGCGGAATAGTCGTCGGAGTTGTTGACGCCGAAGCCGCCGACATCACCCCGGGCGAACAGGCGCAAGCGCGGCGAGAGGAACACACTGGCCTGCGTCCCCAGCAACGGCTGAGTCACGGTGCCACCGAAGCTCCTGGAGCGGGCGAGGCTCAGAAGCGGTCCGTCGAACTGGGCCCTCAGGTCGTAGCGCATGTCGACGAATCGCACGCCCGCATAGGGGATCACGCTGAAGCTGCCGGCCTTGGCAACGGCCTGCTCCCTGTCACCGAAGCGATAGCGAAGGGCCACGTCATAGATGCCCTGGATGTTGTTCAGCTTCGCGCTCAGTCGTCTGCTGCCAGCGGGGGACGTCACGGCGTCTTCCCCGCGCACCGACACATAGCTCAGGTCGGTGAGCAGACCCAGCCGCTTGTACTCGACGCTGCCTCGGACGTAGGCCGCCATGGTCAGCGGACGCAGCACCTGCTCAAGATCGAGGTCCACATCGGCGGTCAGCCCCCTGACGGTGGTGCTGCCTGTGGTGCGCAGGGGAGCGAAGCCATACAGCTCCACCGTGGCGCTCCAGGGGGAGGGTGCGGGGGGCTCGGCTGTCTGCTCCTCCTCGGCGAAGACGGCGGCCGGGAGCATCAGCGCCTGGAGCAGAGCCGTGAGCCCAAGCAGGAGAGCGTTCCGGGGTTGGCGTGTCGGACGCGCGTGAAGGGAGCTGAGCAACGGCTTCGGTGATGCACAGAACGTGCGGCAAGAGTAAGGGTGACCTCCCCCCCTGTCCGTGTGGATCCACGAGCAGGTTCACCGGCAGCTGGTTCATGCCGGGTGCCGGCCCATGACCTCCAGATAGCGATCCTCGGCTTCCCGCACCAGCAGCTGTCCGAGGCCGGCCTGACGCAGCTGGTCCTGCACCTCCTGAACCGTGAAGGCAGCCCCGAGGGACTGGCGGTAGTCGTGCCGGAGCACGGGAGGGGCCCCCGCCGCATGGGTGGCCACCAGCCGCTCGAGGGTGGTCTGATCGGGGGGGCGGCGCAGATCCTTGATGTAGATCGCGGCCCCGGGGGCCGCCAGTTGGCGCACCGTGCTCCAGAGAACCTGGGGATCGTGGAGATGATGCAGCAGGCTGTTGCTCACCACAGCGTCGTAGCCCCCCTGCAGCCGGGACGAGGGGAGCAGCGCCTGCACGAAGCTCACGGATCCGCAGGGCGGGGAGTCCTGCTGGTGCTGTCTCCGCTGATCCAGGCGGGCGAGGGCGATGGCCAGCATCGCGCCTGAACCATCCACTCCCACCACCCGGCTGGAGGGGTAGCGGCTCGCCAGCCGGAAGGTGATGTTGCCGGGGCCGCAGCCCAGATCGAGGATCCGCTCTCCGAGCCGGGAACCGAAACAGAGGGCGATGCGGTCCACCATCGCCTGGTCGCTGGCATTGAAATCGGCAGCGGCATAGGCCCAGGCCTGCTCGGCCCCATCCATCAGTTCGGGTTCGCAGATGCGCTCGATCAGACTGCTCCAGGGGGTCGTGGCATTCTCTCCCGGGCGGCTTCAGGGGCTGGATCGGCGCTGGGAGGGCTGACGTTCCCCACTGCTGGAGAACTGCTGCCAGCTGATCTGCTCGATCGTGCCCAGGGTCTCGGACTCGCCAGAGGCGGTGGTCACCGTGATCAGGTCCGGGCGGCCCGCCAGCACCTTCAGTCCTGACCCCAGAGAAAAATTGCCGGTGCCGGTGAACAGACCCCGGAACAGCTCCTTGTCCTCGCCATTGCGCACTTCCAGCCAACTGGGTTCACGGCTGCTGAGCTGAAGGCTTCCCTGGCTGGGCTTGCCGGCACTGGTGGACTGGCTGGGCTTGCCGGCTGGGCTGATGGTTGTGCTGGCCTCGGCTCCCGCGGGTGGGCGCGTCGTGGTGGTGGCCTTGGGCTGGCTTGGCTTCCACCCCAGGGCCAGGCCCACCACGAGGGCCACCACGCCGGCAACGCCTGCCAGCAGCCAGGTCACTCCGACCCGTCGGGGCTTTCGGGCTGGCTCAAGCCGGGCGGTGCTGCTGGGGTCCCGGGGAGCCATGGCGGGAGCCGCCAGGCTCACCCTCGCCACGGGAGCCGAGGAAGGTGCGGCCGTGCGTTTGACTCCAGGCAGGTGGATCTCCAGCAGGGGCTCGGTCAGCTGGTCGGCGTCGAGGCCGAGGCTGGTGGCCACCCGTCTGGCCTGGGCAATCAGGTAGATCCTCTCGGGCAGCCGCGTGTGGTCGCCAGATTCCAGGGCATCGAGCCGGTCGGCGGAGAGGTAGTTCTGCTCCGCCAGCACCGCCAGGGGGATGCCCTGGGCTTCCCGGGCTTCAGCGAGCGTCCGGCCCAGGCTCACCAGAATGGGTAGACGCTCCACGGTTGAAGGGTCGGCTGTGTCGGCCGGTTCGCAGGGCTCCGCCGGGTGGGACGCGCGCTCGCTCACGCTGGGGTTGCGGTCGATGGACTCCATCATGAAGGGAAGGTCCGATGCCGTCAGACGCCTCTGCTGCATCAGCGGCCCTGGGGAACGACCGCACAGGTCAGGGGCTGTTCCGCTTGTGCGTGAGTGCGGATCCAGCGCGCTTCCCGGCCCTTCACCCAGAACTCCTGGCCCAGGGAGCTGTAGCGGGCGCCACTGCCGGAGGGGGCCTGGGGCAGGCGCACCGCCTGCTCCTCCACGATCAGCACCACCTGCCGCGGGTTCTCGGGGAAGAACAGGGCCGTGACCTGCAGCGTTTCTCCAGGGCCGCTGCAGCGATAGTCCGCCCGGATCGCTGGTTCGGCGATGGCGGCCTGAGTGATCAGCAGCACGCTTCCCAGGCCAGCTCCCAGGGTCGACAGCACCACCGGGGTCGGCAGCACCGGGGCTCGTAGCAACGAAAGGCCGACCATGGCGTGGATCCTGACGTGCCCTTGCACTGTGCCATCACGAGACCCAATCTGGTGCCAGCAGACTGCAGGCCCCATGCACGGTTCACGATGAGGAGCTCCAGGCCCCAGCTGCGCCTCTCCCGCTCTGGCCAGCGCCACCGGGCCAATCCCTGGATTGAGGGGGTGGCCCGAGTGCTGCTCGCCCTGGTGTTCGTGCATGCCCTCGTCGGCAAGCTGACCAACTTCGGCGCGGTGGCCGGCACGATCGCGGCCCGAGGCCTGCCTCTGGCCCCTCTGCTGCTGGTGCTGGCCATCGCGCTGCTGGCGGTGGGATCGGCCCTGCTGATCCTGGGCTGGCGTCAGCGTCTGGGAGCGGTGTTGCTGCTGGTCTTCCTGGTGCCCACCACCCTCATCTTCCACAGCGAGCTGGCTGACACCGCCGACCGCATCCAGCTGCTGAAGAATCTGGCGATCGTGGCGGGTCTGCTGCTGGTGGCCAATCAACCGCCGGTCGAGCGGCGGCCGAGGCTCCGTCGATAGCAGAGCCGGCTCAGTAGAGCCGGCTGAGCACGAAGTCGGGAAGGCTGAGCAGGGCTGTGCGCGAGTCGGAGGGGCTGAGCCACTGCAGGGCTTCACCGGCCTCGCGGGCAAACCCTTCGGCCAGGGCCCTGGAGCGGGGGATCGCTTCGCAGCCCCGCACCAGGGCCAGGGCCTGGGCGAGGTCCTCGGGCTCACAGAGTTCCCGTTCAATCAGGCCGGCCAGGGCAGGACGTTCCTCCAGGGCAAAGAGCACCGGAGCCGTGAGATAGCCGGTGGCCAGATCGCTGGCGGCGGGCTTGCCGAGCTGCTGGTCGCTGCCGGTGAAGTCGAGAATGTCATCGACCACCTGGAAGGCAAGGCCGAGCTGGCGCCCGAAGCGGTAGAGGTCTTCGAGGCGGTCGTCAGCGAGGCCGCTGAGCACACCGGACGCCTTGGCGCTGTTGGCGATCAGGGAGGCCGTCTTGCAGTAGCTCTTGTCGAGATAGGTCTCGAAGCTCTGGCCGGTGTCATAGCGGTAGAGGCCCTGCCTCACCTCGCCATCGGCGAGGTCCATGATCACGCGGGAAAGCAGCTTGACGACGGCTAGGTCGTCGAGGTTGGCCAGGTGCCAGCTGGCCTGGGCAAAGAGGAAATCACCGGCGAGCACCGCCAGGCGATTGTTGAAACGGCTGTGCACCGTGTCCACACCGCGCCTGGTGGAGGCCTCGTCCACCACGTCGTCGTGAACGAGCGAGGCGGTGTGGATCATCTCGGTGATCTCCGCCAGGCGCCTGTGGCGGCTGGAGAGTTCGCCGTCGGGAGAGAGGGCGCGGGAGAGCAGCAGCACGATGCCGGGGCGGATCCGCTTGCCTCCAGCACTGAACAGGTGCTCGGCTGCCGCCTGAAGAATGGGATGCCCCGCTCCGATCAGACTGCGCAGATCGCTCAGCAGGGTTTCCAGGTCGTTCTCGACCGGCTGGAGCAGCTCTGCAACGGTGGCCATGTCTCCCGCCCGGTGCGCAGATCCTAGAAGGCTCCCACCGACGAACGCAGGCAGACCTGCTCCACCTGGGGTTGCCAGCCGAGCCAGGGGGCTGCGGCCAGGGCAAAGGCCTCGGCATCTCCCGTGACGCAGAATCGTCCCCGCTCCACCGGCACCTCCCTGGGGTGCAGGCCACAGCAGCGGGCCTGATGGACGGGTGCCTTGCCCAGCCGTTGACCCAGCTGAGCCACCGCCGCCTGGGCCGGATCCACCAGCACCACCTCGGGCGGAAGCAGCTCACGCAGCAGCTCCTCCAGCAGCGGGTAATGGGTGCAGCCCAGCACGATCGCCTCCACCCGCTCCGCCAGCAGCGGCTCCAGGTAGGAGATCGCCGCGGCGCGCAGGCGTGGATCGTCGAAATTGCCGTCTTCGATCAGGGGCACGAAGGCCGGACAACCGATCTCGATCACATGGCAGGAGGGATCGGCCTGGCGCAGGGCCCGTCCATAGGCCCCGCTGCCGGCCGTGGCGGGAGTGGCGAGCACCCCCACCCGCCGGCAATGCAGCTGGCTGGCCACGCAGTCGATCAGGCCGAACACGGGGATGCCTTCACCGGCTTCGGCCTCGGCGATGTCGAAGGCCAGGGCGTTGGTGGTGTTGCAGGCCATCAGCACCGCATTCACGTTCTGCACCCGCAACCAGCCCACCACTTCCGCGGCGATCCGGCGGATCTCGTTGGGAGAGCGATGGCCGTAGGGCACACGGGCGGTGTCGCCCAGGTACACGAAGGGAAGATCGGGATGATGCTCGAGCATCCGCCGCAACACCGTCAGCCCGCCCAGTCCGCTGTCCAGCAGGCCGATTCGCTGCTCCATCAGCCCCCTGCCAGATAACGGAGAATACCGCTGCTGATCGCCTGGGCCAGTCGCTGACGGTGGGAGGCGGTGGCCAGACGCGGGGAGTCGATGTCGCCGGTGACGAACCCGGTTTCCACCAGGGCGGCGGGCATCACCGTTCGGCGGATCACGAAGAACCGTCCGGTGCGCACCCCCCGATCCGGACTCCCTGGTGACACGGCGAGCACTTCCGACTGGATGGCGGCCGCCAGAGCTCTGGAGAGCGAGCTCTGGAAGTAGAAGGTTTCGATCCCGTTGACATCCGGCCGGGCCATGCTGAGGGCGTTGGCATGAATGCTGACGAAGGCATTCGCCCCGCTGCTGTTGGCCAGGGACACCCGCGGTGGCAGGTCCACGTCGATTTCCGAGGTGCGGGTGAGCAGCACCTGGACCCCCTTGGCCTGGAGCAGCCGCGCCACCTGGAGGCTGATGTCGAGCACCACATCGGTTTCGCGCAGCCCGCCGATGCCCACAGCCCCGGGGTCGGGCCCCCCGTGGCCCGGATCGATCACGACCCGGTAGCGCCCGCGGGGCACATCGGGAAGTCCGGCCGAGGAGAGGGGCGTCCGGCGGTAGCCGGGGGTGAAACCCGGATTCGACCGCCATGGAACGGAGGCGGCGGTCACATCCCCCTCACCCACCGTGCGCAGGCTGCCATTGGGAAGACCCTCGAATTCGAGCTTCCAGCGGTCCCTGGCGGTGCCCACCAGCCTCAGCCGTCTGGGATCGAGCTGGGTGCCTGGCTGAAACTCGAGCACCAGCCGGGTGGTGCCGGGATCCGGCTTGCCGATGCGGACCTCCCGCAGGATGCCGTTGCCGCGGATGCTGCGGGTGCGGCTGGGAGCTCCCGGCAGATCCACCCACACCCTGGGCCCGGTGTTCCCGCGGCCCGCCTCGAAGAAAGCCTGGAGGGAAATCGACGGGGACGTGCGCAGCTCCAGCACGCCATCGCTGTTGATGCGCCAGGCCGCCAGGGCACTGGCCGCCCAGGCCGGCAGAGCCGCCAGCAGCAGGGTGGCCTGAAGCGCTCCACCGAGGAGAACGGTGGTCAGCGGGCCGAGACGGGGTAGGCGTGACTTCCTCAGGATCAGAACAGCGAAGGACGACGGTGGTTGAGGCTGGGCATCTGGGCACGGACCCGACGGCCATGGTCAGGGTCGACGGGGGCCACCGCAAGCCCGACACCGATGCCGGCGTCGGCCAGGACCGTGCCCCAGGGATCGATCACCAGGGCGTGGCCGTGGCTCTGGCGGCGTCCGTAGTGCAGTCCCGTCTGGGCCGGGGCGAGAACGTAGACGGTGTTCTCGATCGCCCGGGCCTGCAGCAACACCTGCCAGTGGTCCTTGCCGGTGAAGGCGGTGAAGGCTGCCGGAATCATGATCAGCTCAGCGCCTGCACCGGCCAGGTGGCGGTAGAGCTCGGGGAAGCGCACGTCGTAGCAGATCGAGAGGCCGATTCGGCAGAGGCCGGGAGCATCGACCACAGGTGGCAGCGTGGTGCCGGATCGGACGGTTTCCGATTCCCTGTAGGTGTTGCCGTCAGGCAGATCCACATCGAAGAGGTGGATCTTGTCGTAGCGGGCCAGCAGCTGGCCGTCACGGCCCACCAGTTCCGCCCGGTTGTAGGTGACCCGCTCGCCGGCGGGCACGGGGAAGCCCCCGCCGAGGAGTGTCACCTGGTAGCGCCGCGCCATCGTGACCAGGAAGCGGCTGCAGCGGTCCGCCAGGCTGGGGGCCAGCTCCAGGCGGCGGTTGTCGTCGCCCATGAAGGCGAAATTCTCAGGAAGTCCCACCAGCTCGGCGCCGCGCCGGGTGGCGAGCTCGATCTGTTCTTCGGCGGCGGCGAAGTTGGCGTCCGGATCGGGTGTGCTGGTGAGTTGCACCGCGGCAGCCAGAAAGCTCGTCACCGGAGGGAAGTGCCAGGTCGGCGGAACTTTAGGGGGAGGTCCGTCGGGGGGCGGCCAGGGCGGCCCCCTCATGGGCTGGCCTCAGCTGGCTTTGAGCACTCCGGGTTCGGCCTGCATCGGCACGATCGTGAGGGTGTCGAGCGCGGCACAGCACTGGAAGTCGGCATCGTGGTTGCCGAGCCTCTCCAGGCGTTGGCCATGGCTGGCGGTGCGCAGGCAGCCCTCGGGGTCGTGCCGCCACTGCTGCCAGAGGGCCAGGGCCGCCACCATCTCGTCGTTCCCCGCCACCACGTTGATCCCCGCGGCCGGTGCCAGCTCGAGCAACGCGGCCCCCACGGCGCCCGCCGCCAGGCTGTCCTCCAGCGAATAGGCCCCCTCCCAGCCGCTGCCCACGATCCAGACGTTCTCAACCTCCCGCTCGATCAGCCGTATGGCCACTGCCGTGCGGTTCGGCAGGCAGGCGGTGAGAAGCAGGGGCAGATCCCGCACCCGGTCGAGGGAGCGGGTTCCATTGGTGGTGCTCATGAAGATGCGCTTGCCCGCCACCAGCTCAGGGGTCACCCCCAGCGGCGAGTTGCCCAGGTCGAAGCCCTCCACCCGGGCCCCGCCGCGCTCACCGGCGGTGAGACGTCGCTCGGGGGGCCAGGCGGCGGCACTGGCTTTGAGGGCCTCGAGGTCGGCAAAGGCCTGGATCGCCTCGGCGCCGTTCTGCAGCGCCCAGGCCATGGTGGTGGTGGCCCGCAGCACATCGATCACCACAGCCGCATCGGGTCTGCCGCCTTCGGCACTCCCCGCTTCCGGCACGCATTCGGAGGTGTGGAAGGTCTGGATCAGCACGGCACGGCGGGTGAGGAGGGTGCGCCACAGTAGGCAGCAACGGATCTGAACCGATGCAGGCAGTGTTGCCGCGGAGCACCACCCGAGACCTGCGGGGCTTTCTGGCGCTGCTCGAGCAACGTGGTCAGCTGCGGCGGATCAGCGCTCCGGTGGATCCCGATCTGGAGCTGGCCGCCATCGCTGACCGGGTGCTGGCCCGCGGTGGACCTGGACTGCTGTTCGAGAACGTGATCGGCAGCTCCATGCCGGTGGCGGTCAACCTGCTGGGCACGGTGGAGCGGGTGGTCTGGAGCATGGGCCTGGAGCGGGCCGAGCAGCTCGAAGACCTGGGCGAGCGGCTCGCCCTGCTGCAGCAACCGCGCCCCCCCAAGGGCCTGCGGGAAGCGGCCCGCTTCGGCGGGGTGCTCTGGGATGTCGTCAAGGCCCGCCCCGACCTCGACCTGCTTCCTCCCTGCCACCAGCAGGTGTTCAAGGGCGAGCAGGTGAATCTCGATGCCCTGCCGCTGCTGCGCCCCTGGCCTGGTGATGCCGGCGGCGTGGTCACCCTCGGCCTGGTGATCACCAAGGACCCGGAAACGGGGGTGCCCAACGTGGGCGTGTACCGCCTGCAGCGCCAGTCAGCGAACACGATGACCGTGCACTGGCTGAGTGTGCGCGGCGGGGCTCGCCACCTGCGCAAGGCAGCGGCCCTGGGCAAGCCGCTGGAGGTGGCGGTGGCGATCGGCGTGCACCCCCTGCTGGTGATGGCCGCCGCCACCCCGATTCCCGTGCAGCTGAGCGAGTGGTTGTTCGCCGGCATCTATGCCGGGGAGGGGGTGCGCCTGGCGAAGTGCAAGACGCTCAACCTGGAGGTGCCCAGCCACAGCGAGGTGGTGCTGGAGGGCACGATCGCTCCGGGCGAGGTTCTCCCGGATGGCCCCTTCGGGGATCACATGGGCTTCTACGGCGGCCTGGAGGATTCCCCCCTGGTGCGCTTCCACTGCGTCACCCAGCGGCGCGATCCGGTCTTTCTCACCACCTTCAGCGGCCGCCCGCCCAAGGAGGAAGCGATGCTGGCGATCGCCCTCAACCGGATGTACACGCCGATCCTGCGCCAGCAGGTGCCGGAGATCGTCGATTTCTTCCTGCCGATGGAGGGCCTCAGCTACAAGCTGGCGGTGATTGCCATCGACAAGGCCTATCCGGGCCAGGCCAGGCGCGCGGCGATGGCCTTCTGGAGTGCTCTCCCCCAGTTCACTTACACCAAGTTCGTGGTGGTGGTCGACAAGACGATCAGCATCCGCGATCCACGCCAGGTGATCTGGGCGATCAGCGCCCAGGTGGATCCCCAGCGGGATCTGTTCGTGCTCGAGGACACCCCCTTCGACACCCTGGATTTCGCCAGCGAGCGGCTCGGGCTCGGTGGCCGTCTGGCGATCGATGCCACCACCAAGATCGGTCCCGAGAAGCGCCACGACTGGGGCGAACCACTGCGGCGCACGGCGGAGCAGGAGGCCAGGGTGGATCGGCGCTGGGCTGAACTGGGCCTCGCGGACATCGATGCCCGTGATCCCGATCCGGTGCTGTTCGGTTACACGCTCGAACACGTGCTCGAGCGGCTGGCCGTCCCGCGCGCTTAGCCCGATGCTCCCTCCCAGGCCGTGATGCTCAAACGCCGGGGACTCCAGGCGATCCAGGCGTTGCTGGAACTGGCACTGGAGCCCGAGAGCTGGCGCTCGGGGCCTGATCTGGCCGCCTGCCAGGCGATTCCCGAGCCGATGCTGGAGCAGGTGCTGCTGCAGCTGCGCCGGGCTGACCTGGTGGAGGCCCGCCGGGGTCGTCATGGCGGCTACAGGCTTCGGCGTGCCGCCGCCGCCATTCCCCTGCTGGAGGTGCTGCGGGCGGTGGAGTCGGATCCCTCCCAGGCTTCGGCTGTCGCGCCCTCCCCCGAGCAGGCGGGGGAGCAGGTGGCCCTGGCCCTGGAGCGGCGGCTGCAGCAGGCGCTGGAGCGGGAGCTGGCCCGGCTCAGCCTCGAGGAGTTGCTCTACGACCTGCGCAGCACCCAGGAGTGCCTCCGCCAGGAGGGGGGCCTGATGCTGGGCTGAAGGCCCTGCTCAAGGGGCGGCCGGCAGCAGCAGGGCCCCGATCGCGAAGCTGGCATAGAGGAGCAGAAGCTGCAGGCCCTCGTACCAGCTGAGCTGTCGGTCCTTGCTGATCCAGTCGACCATCAGCACCGTGCAGCCCAGGCAGGCCAGGGCCACCGGTGGGAAGGCCAGATGCAGATAGCGCGCCATCACCAGCCCCGAGAGGACCAGCACCGGCAGCACGAACAGCAGCAGCTGCAGGCTGGATTCCACCGTGCTGCTCATGGCCAGATCCATGTTGCCGTTGCGGCCCGCCTGGATGGCCACAACGGCTTCCGCGAAGCAGCCGAACAGGGGCAGCAGCACCAGTCCCACGAACAGGGGATTCAGATCGAGCTGGGCCACCAGTTGCTCCAGGGAGCTCACAAGGGCCTTCGATACCCCCACCAGCAGGAGACTGACCAGGGCGATCAGCACCAGGATCGTGGCCAGCGAGGCCCGATGCCGGCCAAGCGCGCTGACCATCTGAAGTCCACGACTTGCCTCGACTCCGGCAAACAACCGACGGTGGGTGCCGAGTTGATAGACGAAGGAGAGCAGGTAGTACCCCAGCACCAGGGCCGCCACCAGGGCTGAATAGAGGGCGAAGCCTTCGAAGCGGTCCGAGCCCGCGGAGATTCCCTCCCCCTGATGAAGCAGGAAGATCGAAGGCACCGAAAGCAGAATGGTGCTGATCAGCAGCTGCTGGGTCTGCAGCTGCGTGCTGTGAGCGTGGATCGGCACCGCGATCACGCGGCGGCTGGCCACCAGTGTGCTGAGCCCGAGCACCAGCAGGCAGTTGGTGATCACCGCGCCCGCCAGGCTGGTGACCACCAGGGGGTAGAGGCCGCTGTTGAGGGCGGTGAACGAGACCACAAGCTCCACCAGGTTGCCCAGAGCCACTCCCACCAGACCGCCGAGCCGGTTTCCCAGTCGCTGGGCCAGGGCTTCCACCAGCACGGCGATCATTCGCCCCAGGGGCACCAGGCCAAGCCCGTGGAGCCCGAAGCTCAGCAGCACCGGGATCCGCTCCAGGGCGGGAAAGGGAACGGAGAGCAGCGTCAGCAGGGTGAAGGGCAGCAGCAGGCTCCAGCGGCTGATCAGCAGCCGCCGGATCAGATCAGCCATCACCCGGCTCCTCGGCTCCGAGATAGGAGGTCCTGAGATCCTCGTGGGCCAGGAGTTCGGCGGCGCTGCCGCTGAGGCTGACGCGGCCGGCCTGGAGCACCACGCCCCGGTCAGCGATGGCCAGGGCCGCCTGGGCGTTCTGCTCCACCAGCAGGATCGTGAGTCCCTCGCGATGAAGCTGCTGCAGGATCGCCATCACCTCGGCCACCAGCATCGGTGCCAGCCCCAGGCTGGGTTCATCCAGCAGCAGCAGCCGCGGACGCCCCATCAGCGAGCGGGCGATCGCCAGCATCTGCTGCTCTCCGCCGGAGAGGCTGCCGGCCAGTTGCGCGCGGCGCTCCCGCAGGCGGGGGAAGCGCTCGTAGCAGCGCTGAAGATCCAGCTCGATCCCGCGCCGATCGCGGCGCAGGTAGGCCCCGAGCTCAAGATTCACGGCCACCGTCTGGCGGGCAAGCACCCGGCGCCCTTCCGGGCAGTGACCGATCCCGAGCCGCACCGTTCCCTCGGTGGCGGTCCTGGCCAGAGAGCGGCCCTGCCAGTCGATCCGTCCCGTCTCCGGCTTCACCAGCTGCGAGATCGCCCGCAGGGTGGTGCTCTTGCCGGCACCGTTGGAACCCAGCAGGGCCACCAGTTCCCCGTCGTGGATGTGCAGATCGACGCCACTGAGGGCGCTGATCGCTCCGTAGCGCACCGAGATATCCCTCAGGGCCAGCAGCGGCGGGGCGGTGCTGGAGCTCATGGGCTCACCCCCAGATAGGCCTCGATCACCGCCGGGTCGTGGCGCACGCGCTCAGGGGTGCCCAGGGCGATCCGCCGGCCGAAGTTCAGCACGGCCAGCCGGTCGCAGAGGCGCATCATCAACGGGACATGGTGCTCGATCACGAGCACGCTGAGATCGAAGCGGGATCGCAGGCGGCGGATCAGAACCGAGAGCTCCTCTTTCTCGATCGGGTTCATGCCGGCGGCCGGTTCATCCAGCAGCAGCAGCCGTGGGGCGGTGGCCAGGGCGCGGGCGATCTCCAGCCGCCGTTGCGACCCATAGGCCAGGCTGCCGGCCGGCCGGCCGGCAGTGGTGTCGAGATCCACCAGCGCCAGCAGCTCCAGCGCCTGTTGGCGCAACTCCCCCTGGTGCTGACGAAACGGTCGTCCCCCCAGCAGGGCGGCGTTCAGGGGGGAGCCCGCGCTGTGGTGCAGACCGATCAGCACATTCTCCAGGCAGCTCAGCCGCTGGAACAGGCGCAGGTTCTGGAAGGTGCGGCCGATCCCCAGACGGTTGATCCGGTCGGGCGGCAGGCCGTCGATCGCTTCACCACCCCAGCGGATCGACCCGGCCGTGGGCCTTCCCACCCCGGAGATCAGGTTGAACAGGGTGGTCTTGCCGGCTCCATTGGGACCGATCAGTCCGAAGATCTCTCCCGGCTGCACCTGAAGGGACACCCGATCCAGGGCGAGCAGGCCGCCGAAGCGGCAGCTCACCTCCTCCAGGACCAGCAGGGGAGCTGCAGCCGTTCCTTGGGCTGAGGCGGTCGGCATCAGGGTCGTCGCAGAGCGTCCCGGAGCCTGGCGAAGCGCTCCGGGGTGACCAGGCCCTGGGGAAAGAGGATCGGCCCCACCAGGATCACCAGGCCGAAGAGGATCAGGCGCAGATCCCCCACCGGCCGCAGCAGTTCGGGCAGGGCCGTGATCACCAGGCCCCCCAGCACCGGCCCGAGCCAGATCCGCGAGCCCCCGAAGACCACGAACGCCAGGGTGGTGACGCTGGCATCGAAGCTGCCCTGACGGGCGTTCCACGTGTTGAGGAAGTGGGCGGCCAGGACACCGGTGAGGGCGGCGATCACGGCACTGAGCACGAAGGCGGTGAGTTTCACGTCGGCCGTGGGGATCCCCATGCAGCGGGCCGCCAGCTCGTCATCGCGGATGGCCGCCATGGCCCGTCCCAGCCGCATGGCCTCCAGACGGGCACAGAGCCAGCAGACCAGTGCCAGCAGGATCCCGGTGGCCAGGGCATAGCCCCCCGGACCTGCGAAGGGCTGGGGAATGCCGAAGATCCCCACGGCGCCGCCGCTCCAGTCCAGGTTGAGGTTCAGCACCCGCAGGATCTCCACCAGGGCGATGGTGGCGATGGCCAGATAGATGCCGCGCAGCTGCAGCACAGGTCGGCCCAGCAGCAGGGCCACAGCGGCCGCCACCAGGGCCGCCAGCAGCAGCTCCAGGGCCAGGGACGTGAGGGGATAGCCCCCCCCATCACCCGTGAGGGCGGGCCAGCGGGTGGAGAGCAGGGCGGCCACATACCCGCCGATGACATAGAAGCCCGGTGTGGCGAGGGAGAGCTGACCGCAGCGCAGGGGCAGGTAGACCGAGAGGGCCAGCAGGGCGCCGAAACCCATCTGCACCAGCAGGGAGAGATCGCTCACACCTTGTTCGCCAGAGGTTTGCCGAGCAGTCCCTGGGGCCTGAGCAGCAGCACCAGAAACAGAATCGCAAAGGCCACCCCGTCCTTGTAGCCGGAGAGCTCCGAGGGCACCAGGGCTTCGGCCAGTCCCACGATCAGGCCGCCCAGCACCGCCCCAGGCACACTGCCGAGCCCCCCCAGCACCAGCACGCCCAGACCCTTGAGCCCGTAGCCGATGCCGAAGTAGGGCCCCGCGATGCTCACGCTCAGCCCCACCAGCCCGCCGGCCACCCCCGCCAGGAAACCGCTCAGCGCGAAGGCCAGGCGGATCATGGCGCCGGAATCGATGCCGAGCAGGCGGGAGGTGATGGGATCTTCCGCCACCGCCTGGAGGGCCTTGCCGTTGCGGCTCCCCTCCAGCCAGATCGTGAGCAGCGCCAGCAGCAGGGCGGCCACCAGCAGCAGGAGCAGCTGCACGGTGCGGATCTGGGCGCCGCCCAGGCTCAGCGCCGGCGGCAGGGCCGCCAGGGTGGAGGCTGGTATCGAGTAGCTCTCAGCTCCCATCAGCAGCTGCACCAGGTTCACCAGCACCACCCCGGCCCCCAGGCTGGAGATCAGGTAGAGCAACGGTTCGGCGTCGCGCTGGCGCAGGGGGCGGAAGGCCACGGCCTCCACGCCCAGGCCCACCAGGGCGGAGCCGGCTCCGGCCACGGCCAGGGCCAGCCAGAACGGCAGGGCAACGGGCAGTTGCCAGCCCGCCAACAGCCCATTGGCCCCCACCGCACCACCGATCAGCAGGTAGGTGAGGTATCCCCCGATCGTGAACACCGCCCCATGGGCGAAGTTGATCACCCCCAGCACCGAGAACACCAGGGTGTAGCCGAGGGCGAACAGGGCATAGACCGAACCGGAGGCCAGGCCGTTGATCAGAATCTGCAGGAGATGAACCACGCTGGGCTCAGGGCAGCAGCGCGAAACGGCCGCTTCGTCCGCCGGGTTGCATCCGCACCTGGGCGACGTGGAAACTCTGTTGCACCACCTCGCCATCGGGGCTGAAGCTGATCTCGCCCAGAGGGGTGTCGTAGCGGCCGGCGAGCAGTTCGGCCATCAGCGCCTTGCGCGCCTCCCCCAGGGGAACCCTGGCCAGCGGTTGGCGTTGGTTCAGCCGCTGCAGCGCTTCAGCCACCACCTGGTAAGCCGTGAAGGCCTGGGCCGTGAGCTGGGGAGGGATGGCCCCGCCCTTGGCCTTCTGATACAGGGCCACGAAGTCGCGGTTCACGGCCGTGTCGAGCTCCGGGCTGTAGGCCTGGGCGATCAGGATGCCGTCGCAGTAGGCCTGGCAGATCGGATAGATGTTCGGAGTGTTCATGCCGTTGCCCACCACGATCGTGCCCCTGTAACCCAGCTCGCGCAGCTGACGGATCAGGTTGCCGCCATCCACCGCCTGGGCCGAGATCACGATCAGATCGGGCGTCTCACGCAGGGCGGCGGTGATCTGGTTCTGAAAATCCTGGTCATTGAGCTGGGTGCGCTGCACCGTCACGGGCTTGAGCCCCTTGTCGGTGAGCGCCTTCTGGAAGATGGCGGTCTCGGAGGTGCTGTAAGCGTCGTCCTGGGCATAGAACACCGCCGCCCGACGGATCGAGGGGGTCAGCTCCAGAGCCTTGGCGATGGACAGGGGTGCAATCTCGGTGCTGGGGGCCGACACCCGGCTGATGAAGCCACCGATCTGGGGAATGCCGCTGGCGGTGTTGGAGGGCGCCACCACCGGCACGCCGCGGCGCTGGGCGATCGGGTCGGCCGCGAAGGCCTGCTGCGAGAGGGTCGGACCGATCAGGGCCACCATCCCGGCGTCGATCAGCAGATTGAAGGCCTGGCTGGCGGTGGCCTCATCGCCGCCGCCGTCCTCGAGGCGCAGGTTCAGCGGCAGGGCGCCCTGAGGGTTGGCCCCCTGGCGTTGCTGGAACCAGGCCTGAGCGAGCTTGAGGCCGATCTGCTGATCCTGCCCGTAGGCATTGGCGTTGCTGGTGAGCGAGAGCACCGCCCCGACGGGGATGCCTCCCTTGAGCTGCAGCGGCTGGTCTTCGGCGCGGGGTCCGCAGGCCGCCAGTGCGGTCCCCAGGGACAGAGCGGCCCCCAGGACGGCCGCGATCCGGAAACGCCGGCCTGCCTGCATCAGGCGATGGCGGCGAAGCAGTCGCGGAAGGCCCTGAGGGTAGCTTCGATGTCGGCGTCGCTGTGGGCCAGGGAGGTGAATCCGGCCTCGAAGGCACTGGGGGCCAGGTAGATCCCGCGCTCGAGCATGGCCCGGTGCAGCCGACCGAAGCGCTGGCTGTCGGTGGCCTTGGCTTCCTCGAAGTTGCGCACGGGGCCCTCGCAGAGGAAGAAGCCGAACATGGCGCTGATCGAGCCGCCGCAGATCGGAAGGCCGGCCTCCGCACCCGCCGCTTGGATGCCGTCGCTGAGGCGTTTGGTGATCGTCTCCAGCCGTTCGTAGGTGCCGGGCTGTTTCAGCAGTTCCAGGGTCTTGATGCCGGCGGTCATCGCCAGAGGATTGCCGCTGAGGGTGCCGGCCTGGTACATCGGCCCGGCCGGGGCCACCATCGCCATGATGTCGGCCCTGCCGCCATAGGCGCCCACCGGCAGGCCGCCGCCGATCACCTTGCCCAGGGTGGTGAGATCGGGGGTGATGCCGAAGCGGGCCTGGGCGCCGCCGTAGCTGATGCGGAAGCCCGTCATCACCTCATCGAAGGTGAGCAGGGCACCGTGCTCGGTGGTCAGTTCGCGCAGACCCTCGAGGAATCCCGGTTCGGGTGTGATGAAGCCGGCGTTGCCCACCACGGGCTCGAGGATCACCCCGGCGATTTCGCCGGGGTTGTCGGCGAAGAGCTGTTTCACCGCCTCCAGGTCGTTGTAGGGGGCGGTGAGCGTGTTGGTGGTGGTGGTGCGGGGGACACCAGGGGAATCGGGCAGTCCGAGCGTGGCCACGCCCGAGCCGGCCTTCACCAGGAACATATCGGCGTGGCCGTGGTAGCAGCCCTCGAACTTGATCAGCTTGTCGCGGCCGGTGAAGGCCCGCATCAGCCGCAGCACCGACATGCAGGCCTCGGTGCCCGAATTCACGAAGCGGACCATCTCGACGCTGGGGACCGCCTCGATCACCATCTCCGCCAGGGTGTTCTCCAGGGCGCAGGGGGCGCCGAAGCTGGTGCCCTTGTCGAGAGCCTCATGCAGGGCGGCGATCACTTCCGGGTGGGCATGACCGCAGATCGCCGGCCCCCAGCTGCCGATGTAATCGATGTAGCGGTTGCCGTCCACGTCCCAGGCATAGGCGCCCTTGACCCTGTCGAAGACGATTGGGTCACCGCCCACCGAGCGGAAGGCCCGCACCGGTGAACTGACCCCACCGGGCATCAGGGTCTTTGCGGCACTGAAGAGGTCCTGGGAACGGGAGGTGTTCAGGGCAGGAACCGAAACAGGGGCCGAAGTCAAGGCGTGATCCGCGAACGTTGAAGGGGGTAAGGGGCTGGGCCGACCCTGAGGAGAGCCCTGGCACCACCTGACCATGGTGCATCTTCGCCCAACGGGCTGCCGTTCCCGTCAGCAGAAGCACCAACCATGCCAGCGGATCGTCCTCTCAGACTCCACGGGAGCCTCCGCTTGCGCAAGACTTCGCAACGAGTCTTTCCGGCCCGGAGCTCCTGGGAGGTGCTCACCCGCCATGCTCGCTATCGTCACGGAGCTGCCCGTTGTTGTTGGCTGACCCCTTGGCCAAGCCGCCTGCCCTGACCCTGCCCTGGGGCCGGATCGAGCGGCGTCTGCGTCAGTTGCTGCCCTCCAGGGCAGTGGTGGCCCGTCGCCCGGAGCTGCTCACCTACGACAGCGATGGCCTCACCCTGCAGCGGCATGAGCCGCCCCTGGTGGTGCTGCCTGAAACCACTGACCAGGTGGCGGCGGTTCTGCGCCTCTGCCATGAGGAGGGGATTCCTTTCGTGGCCCGAGGCAGCGGCACTGGCCTCTCGGGCGGTGCCGTGGCCGAACAGGAGTCGCTGCTGGTGGTGACCAGCCGCATGCGTTCTGTCCTGGCCGTGGATCTGGAGAACCAGCGCATCACCGTTCAGCCGGGGGTGATCAACAGCTGGGTCACCCGTGCCGTGGCCGGCGATGGCTTCTACTACGCCCCCGACCCCTCCAGCCAGGTGGTCTGCAGCATCGGCGGCAACGTGGCCGAGAACGCCGGTGGAGTGCACTGCCTCAAGTACGGCGTCACCAGCAATCACGTGCTGGAGCTGGAGGTGGTGCTCCCGGATGGCCGCATCACCCGCCTGGGTGGAAGCCTGGCGGAAATGCCCGGCCTGGATCTGCGCGGAGTTTTCATCGGCAGCGAGGGCACCCTCGGCATTGCCACCGCCATCACCCTGCGGCTGCTGCCACAGCCCCAGACGGTGCAGGTGCTGCTGGCGGATTTCCCCTCGATGGAAGCGGCCGGTGAGGCGGTGCGCCGCGTCACCGAAGCGGGGGTGCTGCCGGCGGGGATGGAGATCATGGACAACTTCACGATCAATGCCGTCGACGACCTCTTCGGCTGCGATGAGTACCCCCGCGATGCGGCTGCGGTGCTGCTGATCGAGCTCGACGGCCGCCTGGAGGAGGTGAGCGCCGCGGCGGAGAGGGCGATGGAGCTCTGCTGTCAGGCCGGCGCCCGTACCTTGCGCCGGGCCGAATCCGAGGCCGATCGCGCCCTGCTCTGGAAGGGGCGCAAGTCGGCCTTCGCGGCCGTGGGCCGGATCACCCCCACCTATTACGTTCAGGACGGGGTTGTTCCCCGCAGCGCCCTGCCGCAGGTCCTGGCCGCGATCGAGGAACTCAGCCGCCGCTATGCCCTGCCGGTGGCCAATGTCTTCCATGCCGGTGACGGCAACCTGCACCCGCTGATCCTCTACGACGCCGGCCAGACCGACGTGCAGGAGAGGGTTCAGGCCCTCGGCGCCGACATCCTGCGTCTGTGCATCGACGCCGGCGGCAGCATCACCGGTGAGCATGGGGTGGGCGCCGACAAGCGGTGCTACATGGATTGGATGTTCTCCCCGGACGACCTGGACACGATGCAGCTGGTGCGCCAGGCCTTCGATCCCGAGGGCCGAGCCAATCCCGGCAAGCTCTTCCCCACCCCTCGCAGCTGCGGCGAGTCAGCCCGTCGTTCCCGCAGCGTGCGCGTGCAGGTGTCCTCCGCTGATGACGCCGGCGCTGAGACCTCCGATCAATCCCTGGCCGCAGCGATCGAGGTGTTCTGAGCCTTCGCAGCCTGGTCAGGCTGCCACGGGCACCTGGTAGCGGGCGATGCGCGCGAAACCGGCTGGATCCAGTGAAGCGCCTCCCACCAGCACGCCGTCGATGTCGGGCTGGGCCATCAGCAGGTCGATGTTCTCCGCCTTGACCGAGCCGCCGTACTGGATCACCACATCGTTGTAGCCCACCCAGCCACGGATCAGGGCGCAGAGGCGGTTGGCTTCTTCGGCTCCGCAGGTCTTGCCGGTGCCGATCGCCCAGATGGGCTCGTAAGCCACCACCAGGCGGGTGGGGTCAAGGCCTTCGAGGCCCTGGTCCACCTGTCGACGGATCACCCGCTCGGCTTCGCCCGCCTCCCGCTGGGAATCGCTCTCGCCCACGCACAGAATCGGGATCATTCCCGACTTCTGGGCCGTACGGGCCCGCAGATTGATCTGTTCGTCGGTTTCGCTATAGTACTTCCGCGGCTCGCTGTGGCCCACGATCGCGTGGCTGACGCCATGTTCCAGCAGCATCGGGGCCGAGATCATGCCCGTGTAGGCCCCCATGTGATCCCAGTGCACATTCTGGGAGGCGATCTTCACGGGACTGCCCGCGAGAGCTTCACTCAGGGCGGCGATGGCGGTGAAGGGAGGGGCCAGCACCACCTCCCGATCACTGGGAAGGTCTCCCAGAAGGGGCAGGAAAGCGGCGGCATAGGCCCGCGCCTCGGCGCAGGTCATGTGCATCTTCCAGTTCCCTGCAATCACGGCCTTACGCACAGGATCGTCCTCGCCCAGAACTGCCCCACAACCTAGGTCTCGGAGGGGACCACCAGTCTCAGTCGCTCGAGTTCCACCGTGTCGCCCGGCAGGAGCTGGCGGCCGCGGCGACGTTCCACAGACCCGTTGACCCTGACCTCTCCAGCCTGCACACGCACCTTGGCTTCACCGCCGGTGGCCACCAGGCCCTGGAACTTGAGGAACTGATCAAGCCGCAAGAGACGGAGAGCCGAATCGGCACTGATAAGGTTCGCCGATGCTCGCACCCCCACCGGCCGGCTTTCGCGGGCTGCTGCCGCTGCTGAAGCCCCACCGCCGCAGGCTGGTGGCCGGTGGCCTGTGCATGCTTGTGTTCGTGGCCTGCTGGCCACTGCTCGCCGCTCTGGCAGGCCAGCTGATCCCGGCTATCGGCGCGGGCGATTTCCCCCGGGTGCTGCGGGCGATCTCCCTGGCTCTGGCGGTGTTCCTGGTGCAGAAGCTGGCCCAGTTCGGCCAGGACACCCTGCTGGCCTCCCCGGCGCTGCAGGTGAGTCAGGCGCTGCGCAGTCAGTTGTTCGCGCGTCTCCAGCGGCTGGAGTTCTCGGCCCTGGAGAAACTTTCGGCCGGTGATCTCACCTATCGCCTCACCGAAGACGCCGACCGCGTCGGCGAAGTGATCTACAAAACGATTCAGGACACCACCCCAAGCCTGCTGCAGCTGGTGGTGGTGTTCGGCTACATGGTGTTCCTGGACTGGAAGCTGTCGCTGGCCACCCTTCTGCTGGCCCCCTTGGTGGCGGTGATGGTCAGCGGTTTCGGCGCCCGGGTGATGGGGGCGGCGGAGCGCAGCCAGAAGCAGGTGAGCGACCTGGCGGGGCTGCTGGCCGAAGCCATCGGTGGACTGCCCCTGGTGCGGGCCTTCGCGGCGGAAGCCTGGCTGCAGGACCGCTTCGAGCAGGAAATCGATCTGCACCGGCGCGCCCGGTACCGCACCCTGCGTCTGCTGGCCCTGCAACATCCGGTGGTGGGCTTCATCGAAGCGGCCGGCATCCTCTCCGTGCTGCTGATCGGGGCGGCACGCATCCAGGCCGGAGGACTCGACAGCCAGGGGTTCAGCTCCTATGTGGCTGCCCTGCTGATGCTGATCGATCCGATCTCACACCTCACCACCAACTACAACGAGTTCCAGCAGGGGCAGGCGTCCCTCAACCGCCTGCGCGAGATCGAGCGTGAGCCGATGGAGATCCCCGACAGCCCCGGGGCGCAGCCCCTCGGGCCGGTGCGTGGAGCCCTGCGCCTGGAGCATGTCTGGTTTGGCTACGAACCGGAACAGCCGGTGCTGAGGGATCTCGATCTGAGCGCGGAGCCCGGACAGCTGGTGGCCCTGGTGGGCCCTTCGGGTGCGGGCAAGAGCACCCTGTTTTCGTTGCTGTTGCGCTTCAACACCGCCCAGAGAGGGCGGGTGCTGCTCGATGGTCAGGACCTCGCGGGCCTGCGGGCCGCCGACCTGCGCCGGGCTGTGGCCCTGGTGCCCCAGCAGAGCCGTGTGTTCTCGGGCAGCGTGGCCGAGGCGATCCGCTTCGGTCGTCCCGCCAGCGACGAGCAGGTGCATCAGGCGGCGCGTCTGGCCAATGCGGCCGGCTTCATCGAAGCCCTCCCCGAGGGCTATCACTCCCGCATCGAGGAGCGGGGCAGCAATTTCTCCGGTGGCCAGCTCCAGCGCATCGCCATCGCCAGGGCGGTGCTCGGTGATCCCGCGGTGCTGCTGCTGGATGAGGCCACCAGCGCACTCGATGCGGAGGCGGAGGAGGCGGTGCAGCGGGGCCTGAAGCAGGCGATGGCCGGCCGCACCGTGCTGGTGATCGCCCACCGCCTCTCCACTGTGCAGGGGGCCGACCAGATCCTGGTGCTGGAGGGAGGAGGCATCATCGAGCGCGGCAGCCATGATCAGCTGATGGCAAGACCCGGCCGCTACCGCGAGCTGTGCGACCGTCAGTTGATCCGGGTGGCGGCCTGAGCCGTCCGCGTTGATGCCACACCCCAGGTTCCGCCGTTCAGTTCCACGCACGAGCGACCATGGCTGAAATGCCTCAGTGGGAGTACCGGGTCATCCACATCAATGTGGAGAACACCTCCCCACCCCAACCGCCCGATCCCCAGGCCGCCAGTCAGAAGCTGCAGGGGATTCTCAGTCCGGAATTCATCGCCCGGGAGTTTCCCGAGTTCTACGGCGCCTCCCAGACCCCTCGTCACCCGGCGGAGCAGCTGCAGTTCTTCATGAACCTGCTCGGCAAGGAGGGCTGGGAAATGGTCGAGGCGGCCCAGGTGGGCCCGCTGCTGATGTTCTTCTTCAAACGGATCCGCCGCCCGGCCCCGGCCAAGCTGCCGCCGGCCGGCACATCCCTGGCCGCTCCAGGCGCCGAGAGCCCGCCGGGAGCGGCTTAACCTGCCCCCGACGACACAGTGGTGACCTTGACGGCCTCTCCCAACCAACCCCCCGTTCTCACCTTCGAGGGCAAGCGCTACGAACTCAATGCTCTCCCCGACGACGTCAAGGAACTCGTGCGGGGTATGCAGGTGGCCGACGCCCAGCTGCGGCTCTATGAGGACACCCTCAAGGTGCTGGCCGTCGGGCGCCAGTCGATGGCCTTTCAGCTGAACGAACGGCTCAAGTCGATCCCCGCCCTGCCGGACGGGGTCTGAACCTGTGCTTCACCCGGCCATGGGGGGCTCCAGGGCCTCGAGGGATTCGAAGCGGAAGGTCTGCAGGTTCGGGGTTTCCGGTGCTTCAGGGTCTTCGCTGCTGATCACCCGCTCACTCAGCACCCAGGGGCCCTCACCGGACAGGGGCACGAAGGTGTCGGTGAAGGAGCTCATGCCGCTACGGGCCTCGCCGCTGGCCGGATCGCTGTACTGGCTGGTGTAGGTGCGGCTGAGGTAGCCCGCTCCGGTGTCGGTGGTGCTGCCGGTGAAGATCGTGACCACGGTGCCGTGGATCTGCCGGTGCACCATCGTGACCACCGAATCCTTGATGCGGTAGCGGTCGCCGGCGTTCTTTCCGCCCACGATCACCTCGAGTCCCACGGCGTCGGTGTCGCCGGCGCTGAAGGTGTTGGCGCCGTGGGTCTGCTCGAAGCTGCGGCGCACCCTGTGGATGCACACCTCCCAGAGCTGGGAACCGATGGCTTTGCTGATCGCCTCGTCCTCGATGCCCTCCACGCTGGCCTTGAGGTCGGCGCCCACCGTGAAGGTGCCCTCCACCCGTCGTCCGTCCTGTTCCCAGACGCAGCGGCCGCGGTACCCGGCAAAGCCCGGATCCCAGGTGTAGCGGTTCTCGTAGGCCGCGCGGAACAGCTCGCG
Source organism: Synechococcus sp. CBW1107 (assembly GCF_015841355.1). NCBI lineage: Bacteria > Bacillati > Cyanobacteriota > Cyanophyceae > Synechococcales > Synechococcaceae > Synechococcus > Synechococcus sp. CBW1107. Next base: position 210,838 of record NZ_CP064908.1, on the reverse strand, counting down.
GATGTCGCTGCCGGGGGCGACGGCGGCCTCAACGGCGCCGGTGGCTCCGGCGCTGGTCGGCATGGCGGTGCTGGTCAAGGGACGGGAGGCCCGAGGGGCATCAACCCTAACGAGCCGGAACCGGGTGGATGTCCTGAAGGGCCGTCACAGTGAGCTCCTGATGCTGCAGTGTGGCGATCGCCTCCACGGCCGCCCGCGCTCCGGCCAGGGTGGTCACCGTGGGCACGGCGTAGTCGAGGGCGGCCCGGCGCAGGTACTTGTCGTCGTGGGTGGCCTGACGGCCGATCGGCGTGTTCACGATCAGCTGGATCCGGCCGGATCGGATCGCGTCCTCGATGTTGGGCCGGCCTTCATGCACCTTCAGGATCGACTCCACCTCCAGGCCCGCCTCCTGGAGCACCCTGGCGGTGCCGCTGGTGGCGATCAGGTCCAGGCCCAGCTCCGAGAGCCGCCGGGCCACCGGTACCAGGGAGGGCTTGTCCCGGTCGTGGGTGGAGAGGAACACCGTGCCCGTGCCGGGCAGGGCTTCACCAGCCGCGATCTCGGCCTTGGCGTAGGCCATGCCGAAGCTGGCCCCGCTGCCCATCACTTCGCCGGTGGATCGCATCTCCGGGCCGAGCAGGGTGTCGGCCCCGGGGAAGCGCTTGAAGGGCAGCACCGCCTCCTTGACGTTCTGCAGTGGCGGGACCGGCTCGCTGGTGAGGCCCAGTTCGCCGAGGGTGTGGCCGGCCATCAGCAGGCTGGCGAGCTTGGCCAGGGGCACGCCGGTGGCCTTGGCCACGAAGGGCACCGTGCGGGAGGCGCGCGGGTTGGCCTCGATGATGAACACCCGATCCCCCGCGATGGGGTCCGGCTGGACGGCGAACTGGAGGTTGATGAGGCCGGTCACCTCCAGGGCCAGGGCCAGGTCCCGGGTCCACTGGCGGATCGTGGCCAGCGCCTGCTCGGAGAGCGACACCGCCGGCAGGGTGCAGGCCGAATCTCCGGAATGGATGCCGGCCGGTTCGATGTGCTCCATCAGGCCGCCGATCACCACCTGGCCCTGACGATCGGCCAGGGCATCGACGTCCACCTCGATGGCGTTCTCCAGGTACTGGTCGACCAGCACCGGGTGATCGGGTTCCACCTGCACGGCCTCCACCATGTAGCGGTTGAGTTCCTCCTCGTCGAAGACCACCTCCATGGCACGACCACCGAGCACATAGCTGGGCCGCACCACCACCGGGTACCCCACCCGCTCGGCCACGGCGCGGGCCTCCGCCTCGCTGCGGGCCAGGCCGTTGCGGGGCTGACGGATGTCGAGGCGGCGCAGGATCGCTTCGAACTGCTCCCGGTCCTCGGCCTGATCGATCGATTCCGGGGACGTGCCCCAGAGGCGGGTGCCGGTGGCGGCACCGTCCGGCGTGGCCAGCCAGCGCAGCAGGGGCAGGGCGAGCTTGAGTGGAGTCTGGCCGCCGAACTGCACGATCACCCCCTCGGGTTTCTCCGCCTCGATCACGTTGAGCACGTCTTCGAGGGTGAGAGGCTCGAAATAGAGCCGGTCACTGGTGTCGTAATCCGTCGACACCGTTTCCGGGTTGCTGTTCACCATCACCGTGGCGAAGCCGTCGGCCCGCAGGGCGAACGACGCGTGGCAGCAGCAGTAGTCGAACTCGATGCCCTGACCGATGCGGTTGGGACCGCCGCCGAGGATCATCACCTTGCGGCGGGTTTCCGGGCGCACCTCATCCTCCGGAGCCAGGCGGATCGCCTGGCCTGCCTCGTCGAGGCGCTCCAGGGGCCGTTCGTAGGTGGCGTAGTGGTAGGGGGTGGTGGACGCGAATTCCGCTGCGCAGGTGTCCACCGTCTTGAACACCGCGCTCACCCCGAGAGCCTGGCGGTAGCGGCGGACACTCAGTTCGTCGCCACCGCTGGCCCAGGCGATCTGACGGTCGGAGAAGCCGAGTTGCTTCAGCTCCAGCAGATCCGCCGCCGAGAGTTGCTCGAGAGTCCGTCCCCGCAGCAGCCGCTCCTCGGCCTCGATCAGCTGCCGGAGCTTGGCGAGGAACCACGGATCGATGGCGCTGAGCTGGTGGATCTCCTCGTCGCTGCGGCCCGCCACCATGGCGGCGCGCACCGCGAAGATCCGATCGGGTGAGGGGGTGCGCAGCATCCGCTCGAGGTCGGTGGGCTCCAGCGGATTGTCGGGGCGGTCACAGCCCCAGCCGGCATGGCCTGTTTCCAGCGAGCGCAGGGCCTTCTGGAACGACTCCTCGAAGCAACGGCCGATCGCCATCGCCTCGCCCACCGATTTCATCGACGTGGTGAGCACCGCCGGTGAACCCTGGAACTTCTCGAAGGCGAAGCGGGGGATCTTGGTCACCACGTAGTCGATCGTGGGCTCGAAGCAGGCGGGCGTCTTGCCGGTGATGTCGTTGAGAATCTCGTCGAGGGTGTAGCCCACGGCCAGGCGTGCCGCGATCTTGGCGATCGGGAAGCCGGTGGCCTTGGACGCCAGCGCCGACGATCGGCTCACCCTCGGGTTCATCTCGATCACCACCACGTCGCCGTTGGCGGGGTTGATCGCGAACTGGATGTTGCTGCCGCCGGTCTCCACGCCGATCTCGCGGATGATCGCGATCGACTGGTCCCGCAGGCGCTGGTACTCCCGGTCGGTGAGAGTCTGGGCTGGCGCCACGGTGATCGAGTCGCCCGTGTGCACCCCCATCGGGTCGAGGTTCTCGATGCTGCAGATGATCACCACGTTGTCGGCGAGATCACGCATCACCTCCAGCTCGAATTCCTTCCAGCCGATCAGCGACTGCTCGATCAGGATCTGGCTGACCGGGCTGGCCTCCAGGCCGCTCTTGCAGAAGGCCTGGAATTCCTCGGGGTTGTAGGCGATGCCGCCGCCGGAACCTCCCAGGGTGAAGGCCGGCCGGATGATGCGGGGGTAGGTGCCGATCTCTTCACCCACGCGTTCGGCTTCCTCCAGCGAGGAGGCGATGCCGGACGGGCACACGGCCACCCCGATCCGCTCCATGGCCTCCTTGAACAGGCGCCGGTCCTCGGCCTTCCGGATCGCCTGGAGATTGGCTCCGATCAGCTCCACACCGAAGCGCTCGAGGGTGCCGTCCTCCGCCAGGGCCACCGCCAGGTTGAGGGCCGTCTGGCCGCCCATGGTGGGCAGCAGGGCATCGGGGCGCTCCAGTTCGATCACCTGTCTCACCACGTCGGGGGTGAGAGGCTCGATGTAGGTGCGATCCGCCATGTCCGGATCGGTCATGATCGAGGCCGGGTTGGAATTCACCAGCACCACCTCGTATCCCTCGTCGCGGAGGGCCTTGCAGGCCTGGGTTCCCGAATAGTCGAATTCGCAGGCCTGGCCGATCACGATCGGTCCCGAGCCCAGCAGAAGGATGCGATGCAGATCCGACCGGCGGGGCATGGGCGGCGCTTGAACTGCCAAACCTCGCCAGCCTCTCACGGCCCCACCACCGACCCGGACGGTGAAGCGCTGTGTCCTCGCTAACGTGAGGATCTTGTGATCAGCGAATGTGGCTCCATGAGCGAACTCCAGCGCCTGAAGGGGCTCCTCCCTCCGGAGATGCAGAGCTGGGTGTTTGTGGAAGCGGCTGCCTCCGCCGATCCCCCCCTGATCACGATCGAGGAGATCGGCCGCGATGAGGTGGAGATCCAGGTGGACCTGCTCAAGTGGGAGCCCTTCGCTCTCGACCACCGCAACCTGCTCTTCTGGCATGAGGTGGGGCGGATCCAGAACGATGCCGTTCCCCGCGACGGCTGGGAGATGGCGGCCCTGGCCATCGGCCTCGGTGGCGCCATCGGCGAGCTCTGGGTGCAGGACGGGCTGCTGCTGATGATGGCCCTGGGTCTCTCCGGCTTCGCCGGCTATCGCCTCTACCTCAAGAACAACAACGAGAAGCGTCTGCAGGACGCCATCGCCGCTGATGAGCGGGCCATCTCCCTGGCCTGCCGTTTCGGCTACAGCCTCCCCAACGCCTACAAGAGCCTGGGTGGCGCCCTCAAGGAACTGCTGGAGCAGACCCGCAAGAAGCGTCGTCGCTCCTTCTACGAGGACCGCCTCGAGGCGCTGCGCAAGAGTGCGGGCCGAGCCAGAGCTGAAATGGCCCAGCAACAGGGAAGCCGTCAGTCTGTGACCAGTGAGAACGTCTATGGCTGAGTCAGCCCCCAGCCCAGCCCTGGTGTCCTCCGGTGACAGCCGCGCACTGGCCCTGCTCGCCGCCGAGGCCTGTGACGACCGTAAGGCCGTCGACATTCGCCTCATCCGGGTGGAGGAGGTCTCGTCCCTGGCCGACTGGTTCGTGATCTGCTCCGGCCTCTCCGATGTGCAGGTGCGGGCCATCGCCCGGTCCGTGGAGGATCGGCTTGAAAGCGAGGCCGGCCGGCTCCCCCTGCGCACGGAGGGCCAGAGCGAAGGACGCTGGGTTCTGCTCGATTACGGCGAACTGATCGTGCATGTGCTCACCCCCGCTGAGCGTCGCTATTACGACCTGGAATCCTTCTGGGGGCACGGTGACCATGAGCCATTCCTAAGCTCACAACCAGCCCTGCCCCAATGAGTCGTCCCTCGGGGACTGCTCGCCACCAGCTCAGCGACCTCCCGGTGACTTTCCTCTGACTGCCATGGATCAGGCCTGCTCGGAGAGTCCCTGCCCGGTGCCGCCGGAGCAGCGCCCTCTCGAGGAATACCGCCAGCTCTGCAGCTCCTGGTTCTTCGCCTGGCCTGCGCTCACCAACGCAGGCCTGTGGCGGCCTCTGCTGATCAGCTGGTGTCTGGCTCTTCCGCTCACCGTCCTGATCAGCTCCGGCAGCTGGCCCCTGCGTCACGATCCCCTGCAGCTGGCCGCCACGGCGGCGGTGGCGGCGGTGCTGCCGTCCCTGCTGTTGCTGACCCGGCAGTGGCTGGGCTGGTCCTACGTCAACCGTCGCCTGATCTCCGAGCGGGTGGAGTACGAGGAATCGGGCTGGTACGACGGCCAGGTGTGGGAGAAGCCCCTGGCCTGGCGTCAGCAGGATCTGCTGGTGGCCCGCCATCAGGTGAGGCCGGTGCTGGTCCGGCTGCGCCAGGCCCTCAGCCTCGCCCTGCTGCTGCTGCTGGGGGGTGCCGGCCTCTGCCAGGCTCTCTGAGCGTTCCACCCGCGGTCTCTTTCCCTCCCCGATGACCCTGTCCTCCAGCTTCGGCAGCCCTCAGCGCCCCGGGGTGCCTCCCCTGGAGGTGCGTCTGCTGCGCAACGGCATCGCGGAGTCGCTCCATCGCGTCCATGCGGCGGTCTGCGACAAGCGCGGCCGGGTGCTGATGCGCGCCGGCGACCCCCAGCGGCTCAGCTTCATACGCTCGGCGCTGAAGCCTTTCCAGGCCATGGTTTTTGTGAGCAGCGGCGCCGCCGATCAGACCGGCAGCGGCGACCGCGGACTGGCCATCGCCTGCGCCTCCCATGCCGGCACCGCCGCCCACGCCCGCGAGGCCTTCAAGCTGCTCTGGAGCGCCGACATCGAAGCCGAACAGCTGCAATGCCCCACCCCGGCGGGAGCCGACAGTCCGCTTCAGCACAACTGCTCCGGCAAGCACGCGGCCTTTCTCACCACCTGCCGGCGTCTGCACTGGCCCCTGGAGAGCTATCTGCATGTGGACCATCCGCTGCAGCAGCAGATGCTGCGCAGGGTCGGGGAACTGCTGGGGCTGCCGGGGGCTGAGCTGGTCACCGCCCGCGACGACTGCGGTGCCCCCACCCTGCAGCTGCCGCTGGCCCAGATGGCTCTGCTCTTCGCCCACCTCGGCTCCTCCGAGCACGCGGATCTGGAGCGGCTCAGCCGGGCGATGCTCGCCCACCCGGAGCTGGTGGCCGGTGAAGGGCGCTTCGACACCGAGCTGATGGCCCGGGGTCACGGCATGGTGATCAGCAAGGGTGGTGCCGAGGGCATCCAGTGCCTCAGCCGCGTCGGCGAGGGTCTGGGACTGGCGATCAAGGTGGAGGACGGAGCCAGCCGGGCCAAGCACGCGGTGGCTCTGCACCTGCTCGAGCAGCTCGACTGGCTCACCCCGATCACCCTTGAGGACCTCAAGCGCCAGTTCCTGGTGCCTGGAGAGGGGCTCGAGCTGGCGGTGAGTGGCGAGTTGCGCTTCGATGCCGCGACCACCTGAGGTCTGCGGTTTGCTGACGGGCACCTTGGGCTGGTAGTCTCCAACAGGCGCCGCGGGGTAGAGCAGTCTGGTAGCTCGTCGGGCTCATAACCCGAAGGTCAGGAGTTCAAATCTCCTCCCCGCCACCACATCACGAAGCCCGGTCATCTCCAGATGCCCGGGCTTTTTGATGGCGCTCCCCCCTTCCAGCCCTGCCCTAGCTTCGGCCTGTGCTGCCGGCTGGGAAGCCCTCGGATGTCGTCTGGCCTTGCCGCATCTCCCCGCTTCGATCCAGTCCTCACCTACGACGCGGTGGTTGTGGGTTCGGGTGCCACAGGTGGAGTGGCCGCGATGGTGCTGGCGGAGGCGGGCCTGCGCGTGCTGGTGCTGGAGGCGGGCCCCGATCTGAGCCCCGCGAGGGCCTTCGGCCGGGAGCCAGTCAACAGCCTGCGCCGGCTGGCCAACCTCAGCAGCGGCCGCCAGAAGCTGCAGAGCCAGCACCCGGGCTACTGGAAGGCCAACCCCGATCTCTACGTCGATGAGATCAGGAACCCCTACACCACTCCCGAGAAGCGGCCATTCCTGTGGAGCCGGGGACGGCAGGTGGGGGGCAAGAGCCTCACCTGGGGCGGCATCACCCTGCGCCTCTCCGACCATGAGTTCAAGGCGGCCGAGCGGGATGGCCATGGCCTGCCCTGGCCGATCGCGGGGGAGGATCTCGCCCCCTACTACGACAGGCTCGAGCGGATGCTCGGGGTGCACGGCCAGTGCGACGGTCTGTCCCAGCTCCCCGACGGCCAGTACCTGCCTCCCCTGCCATTCACTCCCGCGGAGGAGCACCTGGGCGGGGCGATCGCCCGCGAGCTGGGCCTGCCCCTGATTCACTCGCGAGGCTTCCGGCTGCAGCGGCGCTCGGCCAGCAGTCCCTGGCCCCGCTCCTGCTCCCAGGGCGGTGCCCTGGCCCGTGCCCTTGCCAGTGGCCGGGTGTGCCTGCGCAGCGATGCGGTGGTGAGCCATGTGGAGATCGGCGGTGACGGCCTCGCCGAGGGAGTCGTCTTTGTCGATCGCCTCGGAGGCGTTCGCCACCGTGCCCGGGGCCGGCTGGTGGTGCTCTGTGCCTCCACCCTCGAGAGCGTGAGGATCCTGCTTCACTCCGGCGAGTCGCACCAGAGCCGGGGCCTGCCCGATGACTCGGGCTGCCTGGGGCGGTACCTGATGGATCACATCTCCAGCAGCCGCTTCTTCGCGCTGCCCGATCAGCCGCCACCGGCTGAGGCGGCTGAGCTCTCCGGGGCTGGCAGTGCCTTCATCCCCAACACGGTGAACCTCGAGGGCCCCGGTGATCTCCCCTTTCTGCGTGGCTACGGCCTCTGGGTGGGAGTGCAGCGTTTCGATCCACCCGCACCGTTCAAGCGCCATCCCCACGAGGCGGTGGGGTTTCTGATCGGCCACGGCGAGGTGCTGCCCCGGTCTGCGAACCGGCTCACGCTCAGTTCCTCCGTCAGAGATGCCTGGGGGCTGCCGGCCGCCCACATCGACTGCCACTGGGGGGAGAACGAACACCGGATGGTCACCCACATGCAGCAGCGGATGCAGGAGGTGGTGGCGGCCGGCGGCGGGGAGATCCACCCCCTCCATGACCTGTTCCTGTTCCCCCTGGCTGAACCCCTGGTCCGCCGTGGTGTGGCCCTTGCCCCCACGGCGGCCCCTCCCGGCTACTACATCCATGAGCTGGGCGGCGCCCGCATGGCCGCAAACCCGGAGAACGGGGTGCTCGATTCCTGGAACCGCCACTGGCAGGCCCCGAACCTGCTCGTGACTGATGGGTCCTGCTGGCCCAGTGCCGGCTGGCAGAGCCCGACCCTGACCGAAATGGCGATCACCTGGCGGGCCTGCGAGCGGGCGGCGGCCGATCTGGGCCGCTCGGGGATGTGAGCGGCTGCACACCAGCGTGGGCAACTGGTGTCAATGACCACAACCTGGCTGGATCGCAGGCCGCACAATCTGCGGGCGACCTTTCAACGGGTCGGGCAAGGGAGAAACGGCGGGAGCGGCAGCTTTCGCTTTTTTTTGGCGTTTTCTGGCCGTTGTCTCGCGCCGCTCTGCCGACCCTCAACTGGAGCCGGCCTTCATGAACAGACCATCGAGGTAGTGCTGGGTCACGCAGCGGTCGCTGCAACCGTTCTGGAACAGGAAGCCGGCCAGGGCGGAGGTGATCAGGCGGTACTGATCCCAGTGGGGGTGGCTGAGCATGAACTCGTGCATGCCGTTGAAGAGGTCTTCGGGGATCTCTGCTTCCAGGCTGATGTCAGCGCTGCCCCGGGTCTCTTGGCCATCGTGATGCATGGGCATGGATCCACTTGGATGGACCCAGAAAGCCACGGAGAGGGGTGTGGCGTCAAAGCGGCCGTGCGGCGTCGGATTCACCCGGCCCAAGGCTGAGACAGCCAGCCCTTGAGCGGTCTTGCACCCCTTGGCGAGGACCCGGACAGGGTGTGCAAAGGGATGGCGGCGGGCTGTCAAGTTCCGGGCCTGGGGAAGGGCGGAATCCCCAGGCCCAACGCCGTGGCGGACGGTTAGGCCCCATAACCTGTGGAAAAACCCCTTCCGACCTGGGGAAAACCCCATCAACCTGGGGAAATCGCTGATGCATGAGCAGGGCTTATGCCAGCCGTGTCTCCTGCGACTCGGCTGGGATCGAGACAGGTGAGCCGGCCGGGCCGAGGCTGCGCGGACCGAGGGGATGGTCCGCCTGGGGATAGGGCGCGTGGGTGTGCGCGTGGCCGGGACCATGGCTGTGGCTGTGGTCGCCGTGGCCGTGGCTGTGGCCCATGGGGATCGGCACCCCGTCCGGCTGGCAGGCGCCGGTGCATTCGCGCTCGCAGAGTGTGCAGCTCTCCACCAGGCCTTCCACGTGGTGGTGGTGGCTGCGCTGGGGAGACCCCACCTCGCTCTCGAAGCCCAGCACCTGGTCCCTGTATTTGCACAGGGAACAGTTCATCTGCGTGTCCCCCCGGATCACCTCCTCGACCCGTTCGCGGAAGGTGTCAAGCACCAGGGGGTGGTCCCCCAGGTAGCTGGCCGAGAGGAACTCGATCTCGGGATGATCCGCCGCCACCCGCTGGCTGTGCTGCTGGATCCTGCTCACCAGCACGCCCGAGAAGAGGAAATAGGGGAAGACGACGATGCGGCGGAAGCCCAGCTTGAGCGCATGGCGCAGGCCAGGCTCCACCAGTGGGAAGGTGACCCCGGAATACAGGGTCTCCCCCCAGCCGAAGCCCATGCCCTCCACCAGCATCCGCGTCACCTTGCTGACGTTGGAATTGGCATCGGGATCAGACGAACCTCGTCCCACCACCACCAGCAGGGTGTCGTGCAGCGGAACGGAGGTGCCGGCCTGCTCCAGGCAGGCGCTGATCCGGGCGGCGGCAGCCTGGATCATCTTGCGGTCGATCCCCAGTTCCCGGCCGTAGTCGATGCGCAGACCGGTTTCTGCCGCATAGGTGTTGAGAACCGAGGGGATGTCGTTCTTGGCATGGCCGGCCGCGAACAGCATTCCCGGTACCGCCAGCACGTGCTCCACCCCCTGGGAGCGCAGATTGTCCAGGCCATCCCGCAGGATCGGGCGGGCGAATTCGAGGTAGCCGTAGTCGACGGGCACGCCCGGCAGTCGGGCGCGCAGCCCCTCCGCCAGCTGAGCGAACTCGCCAACGGCCAGGCGGTTGCGACTGCCATGGCCACAGACCATCACGCCGAGCTTGCCGTGGGGGCCGAGGGCCGTCAGGGGTTGTGCTGGAGAAGAAACCATGGGCCATCCTGCCTTGGGGGACCCTATCGCTCCCCCCCTGGCGCGCACCGGGCGCTTCGGAGGGATGGGCAGGGGGACAACCCCAAGGCGGTCTCTGACCAGTAAGGCTCGACAGCAGATCTGTCAATGCTTCGTAAGGTACTGTTGCATTAATTCAGGTTCGCGTCGCGCTCCATGACCACCACCTCCCCAGTCCGTTCCGATTCCGTGCCCGGCCAGGCCTGGTACGAGAGTGCCGCCGCGGCCCAGATCCACGACGAGCAGCTCCGCCGCGTCGAGCTCATCAATGGCCGTGCCGCCATGCTTGGCTTTGTGATCGGTGTGCTCACCGAAGCCCTCACAGGCCAGGGGATCCTGCATCAGATCGGCCTGGGCACCCTGCTCTCCCAGGGCTGAACTGAGCAGCCTCAGGCGCTGTAGGCCTTGCGTGGGGGAATCGGGTAGGGAATGCGCCGGTGGCGCATGCGCCGCCACACCTTCACGAAGGCGCGGATCACCAGCTCCAGTTCCCCCAGGCTGATGCCGCTGTCGCGCAGCTGTCCGTCGAGTCGCCTGGCGTCGATCAGGCGCCTGACCATGGCTGCGGCCTCCTGCTCCGAGGTGCCTGGCGGCAGGGAGCGCAGGGCCGCTTCGCAGCCATCGGCCAGCATGAGGATCGCTGTTTCCCGGCTCTGGGGGGTGGGGCCCCGGTAGCGAAAGGCGGCTTCGGGTGTGGACGGATCGCGTTCACGCGCCTGATGAAAGAAGTAACCCATCCGCAGGGTGCCCTGGTGCTCGGGAATGAAGTCCTCCAGGGGGCGTGGCAGCCGGTACTTCCGGGCCAGCTTGAGCCCTTCATCCACATGGGCCTGGAGAACCCTGGCGCTGCCGAAGGGATCGTTGAGCTCGTCGTGGGGGTTGGGCCCCTCGGACTGGTTCTCGATGAACCACTGGGGCGCATGCAGTTTGCCCACATCGTGGTAGAGCGAACCCGTGCGGATCAGGTCCACGTCGGCGCCGATCGCCCGGGCTCCCTCCTCGGCGAGTCCGCAGATCATCAGGGTGTGCTCGAAGGTGCCAGGGGCCTCCGTGGACAACCGCCGCAGCAGCGGCCGCTCCAGATCGGCCATCTCCAGCAGGCGGGCACGCGTCAGCAGCCCGAAGAAGCTCTCCACCAGCGGGCCGAGAAGCAGGCCCCCCATCAGCAGGCCCCCCATCAGCAGGGCCTCGGCGGCCAGTTCGGTGCCGCTCGGGGGCACCCGGGTGCGTCCATGCCAGAGGGCCACGCTCTGCAGCACGAGCCACTGGAGCGCCAGTGCTCCGACCGGCAGCAGGATCGCCAGCTGCACCAGCTGAGCCCGGCTGCGCTGACGTCCGGCCAGCACAGCCGCTGCCACGGCCACCAGGGCCGCCACGAGCAGGCGTACTCCGCTGAAGTCATCCAGAGGCTGGGGCCAGAGCAGGCTGGCCACCGCCAGCCAGCCCAGGCCGGCCGGCGTTCCCAGGGCCTGGGCCAGCAGCAGCGTTGGGGGTACCAGCAGCGCCAGGGGGCTGGCGGCGTTGCCCAGCCAGAGTTTGAAGCCCTGCACCACCGCCAGCATCGCCAGTGCCAGGAGGGCATGACGGGGCTCGAGGCTGCAGCGCCAGCGGCGCAGGATCAGGACCATCACCACGCAGCCGACCAGGGCTTCGCTGAAGTACCCCAACCAGGTCCACAGCAGCGGCCGGCGGTTCACCAGGCCGAAATAATCGAGCACGTCGTAGGCCTGGGGGCTGATCGGTTCCCCCTGGCGTGCGATCAGATCACCTTTCTTGACCACGATTCGGGGGATGCCCTGCTGATTGAGCAGCTCCTCGATCAGCTGCTGGCTCATCAGCGGGTCGGTGCGCAGGTTGGTCCGCCCCTGCAGGTTCGTGGCCAGCAGGCGGCTCCCCAGGCTCAGTCCCGGCTCCTCCATCGGCGAGAGCTGGAGCCGGGCCGCCAGCTCCAGCTGGCGCTTGGCGAGGTTGCCCACGATCCCCTGGCTGAGCATGCGCTGCTGGGCCTTGCGCAGCGCCAGCTTCCAGTTGTTCAGATCCTTGGGGTCGCGGCCCACCAGCCAGGCCCGCTCCTGGGGGCTGAGGTTGAGCGGTCCCACCCTGGTCTGGCTGCTGCGCGACACCTGGTCCAGTTCCTGCAGCTGACGCTCCAGCCGCTCCTGCAGCATCTGGTTGGCCTCCAGATCCACGACCTGCACATGGGTGCGGGTCCCCAGCTGGGAACGGCGTTGCTCCAGGGCTTCGCTGTTGATGACGGTGGCGTCCTCAGGGGCGGTGACGCTGATCGGCGCGGCGATCCCCGGCCGCAGACTCGGCTCCACCAGCCACGGCCAGCTGGAAATCATGGCCACCAGCGCACAGGCCAGAAGAATCGCGGCCCAGTCGAGGCGTCGCCAGGAGCAGAGGGCCTGGCATGGGCTTTCCTGCCGCAGCAGCCGACGCCAGATGTTCTTGAGGCGACCCCGTCGCAGCACCATCACCGTTGCTTGAAGCCAAACGCTAGCCAGGGCGCCTGCACGCGCTCCGCTGCATGCTGGAGCTGTCCGCAACCATGAACCGATGGCCCTTCGCCTCGACGGCCGCCAGCTCGCGGCGGAGCTGGAGACCCGCCTGCGCGCCGTCATCAGCGAGCGGTTGGAGCGGGCCGGCCGCCCTCCGGGTCTGGCGGTGCTTCGGGTGGGGGATGATCCCGCCAGTGGGGTTTACGTGGCCAACAAGGCCAGGGCCTGCGACCGGGTGGGCATCCACAGCCTGGTGGAGCACCGGGGCGCCGACTCCACTCCGGAGGAGCTGCTGGCTCTGATCACGGCACTCAACCGGGACCCGGCGGTGGATGGCATCCTCCTGCAACTGCCCCTGCCGGCCGGGCTGGATGAAGCTCAGCTGCTGGCGGCGGTTGATCCGGCCAAGGACGCCGATGGGCTGCATACCCTCAACCTCGGTCGGCTGCTCAAGGGCGAGCCGGGGCCGCGCAGCTGCACACCGGCCGGAGTGATGGCTCTGCTGGCCCGCCATGGGATCGATCCCGCCGGCCGCCGGGCCGTGGTGGTCGGCCGCAGCATCCTTGTGGGCCAGCCGATGGCTCTGATGCTGCAGGCCGCCGATGCCACGGTGAGCGTGGCCCACTCCCGCACCCGTGAGCTGGCGGCCCTCACCCGGCAGGCGGAGATCCTGGTGGTGGCTGCCGGTCGGCCGCGCCTGGTGGGCGCCGAGCATGTGAGCCCTGGAGCGGTGGTGGTGGATGTGGGCATTCACCGCCTGAACGGGAGCCTCTGCGGTGATGTGCGGTTCGAGGAGGTGGAGCCGCTGGCCAGCGCCATCACGCCGGTGCCTGGTGGTGTCGGGCCGATGACAGTCACGATGCTGCTGGTGAACACCGTGGTGAGCTGGTGGAAGCGGACGCAGGAGGGGGATCCAGGCCCGGGTCGTGTGGACCATCCCCTGGCGGATCTGCTGGCCTGAGCCACCGCTGGGCCGATGGCCTGAGAGAATCCCCGCCAGCGCGCTGGTACCCATGGCCGTGGCGGTGAGCACGGACTTTGATTTCGCCGCCTACCTGGAGTCGGCCCGGCTTCAGGTGGAGCAGGCCCTCGAGGCCTCACTCGGTCCCGAGCGGCCCGAGTCCCTGCGCGAGGCGATGCGCTATTCGCTGCTGGCGGGTGGAAAGCGCCTGCGCCCGATCCTCTGCCTGGCGGCCTGTGAACTGGCCGGCGGAGAGGTGGCTCTGGCCCTGCCCACGGCGGTGGCGCTGGAGATGATCCACACCATGTCGTTGATCCACGACGATCTCCCCGCCATGGACAATGACGACCTGCGCCGCGGACGTCCCACCAACCACAAGGTGTTCGGCGATGCCCAGGCGATTCTGGCCGGGGATGCCCTGCTCACCAGAGCCTTCGAGATGGTGGCCCTGCGCAGCCCCGGCGTGCCGGCGGAACGCCTGCTCCAGGTGGTCGGGGAGCTGTCCCTTGCTGCCGGAGCTCCCGGGCTGGTGGGTGGCCAGGTGGTCGATCTGGAGTCGGAAGGCAAGGACGTGGACCTCGCCACCCTGGAGTACATCCATCTGCACAAGACCGGTGCTCTGCTGCAGGCCTGCGTGCTCACCGGGGCCATGATCGCCGGAGCCAGCGAGCCCCTGCTCCAGGGCCTGCGCACCTATTCCAGGGGCATCGGCCTGGCCTTTCAGATCATCGACGACATCCTGGATGTGACGGCCAGCAGTGAGGTGCTGGGCAAGACCGCAGGCAAGGATCTCGCTGCCGACAAGACCACCTATCCCAAGCTGCTGGGTCTGGAGGAATCGAGGCAACGGGCTGATGCCCTGGTGGCCGAGGCCAAGGCCGCCCTCCAGCCCTGGGAGGCCAGCGCCCGTCCTCTCCTGGCGCTGGCCGACTACATCACGAGCCGGGATCGATGATCGGTTCTCCCCTCTCGGATGGTCCCCTGATTCAGTTGCTCGACAACGGTGTGCTGGCCTGGGCTCTGATCGCCTGCGGTCTGGCCCAGCTCGGCAAGTTGCTGGTGGAGCTGGTGGAGCATGGCCGCTGGCGGCCTGCGGTGTTGTTCGAAACCGGGGGCATGCCCTCCAGCCACTCGGCTCTGATCACCGGGGCCTGCGCCGGCATCGGCTGGGAACTGGGATTTGCCGATCCCCTCTTCGCTTTCGCCTGCACCATCGCCTTCATCGTCATGTACGACGCCAGCGGGGTGCGCCGGGCCGCGGGCCTCCAGGCTGCCCGCCTCAACGCTCTGCCCGCCTCCCTCTGGAACCCCGGGCCGCCTGACCGGCTCAAGGAGAGCCTCGGCCACACCCGCTCGGAGGTGCTGGCCGGCAGTCTGATCGGCCCGGCGATCGCCCTGACGGGGCTGGCCCTGGCTGGATCGCCGCTGCAGATTGCCCAGGGGTGGGGTTGGCTGCCTCTGGCCTGAGCGACAGCGCGCCCGGCGGCCCCCCGGAGCTCACCCCGTCCCAGAGCCGTGCGGTGGACACCTTCACGGCATGGCTGGCGCGACCCGTCAGGGATGAGCCCTTCGTGCTCAGCGGCTATGCCGGCACAGGCAAGACGTTCCTGTCGATGGTCTTCCTGGCCGCGGCCGAAGCCAGGGGGCTCTGCTGGACCGCGGTGGCCCCGACCCACAAGGCCGTCGGAGTTCTGCGGGGCGCTCTGGAGCTGGCGGGTCTGCGCCCCACCTGGCACCCCTCCACCCTGCATCGGCTTCTGCGCCTGAAGCTGCGCCGCTTGGCGGGGCGGGAGGTCTGCGAAGAAACCGATCAGACCGCGCTGGCCCTGGAGCACCTCGGGCTGGTGCTGATCGACGAGGCCTCGATGGTGGATCCCAGTCTGCTGCGCTTCAGCCTGCAGGGGGCCCACCCCTACGGCACCCGGCTGGTGTTCGTTGGCGATCCGGCCCAGCTGCCGCCGGTGGGGGAAGCGCTCAGCCCGGTGTTCGCGCTGCAGCGCTCCTGCCGCGCCGATCTCACTGAGGTGGTTCGCCACCAGGGCCCCGTGCTGCGCCTGGCCACCGCCCTGCGCCAGGAGCAGTTTCCCTGCCGTCTGCCCCCGGTGGGGCCCCACCGCCGGACGCCCCAGGGGACTGTGGCTGTGCTGGAGCGCGGCGCCTGGCTGGCGGCCGCCCAGGCAGCCCTGCGCCGGGCCGCCGCCAGCGACGATCCCGACCAGGTCAGGCTCCTCTGCTACACCAACCGTTCGCTGGAGCGGCTGGTGCCCCTGGCCCGCCGCGCCATCCACGGCGCCATGGCCGACCAGTTGCCGGTGCTGCCCGGTGAAGTCCTGCTCAGCCGCATGGCGGTGATGGCGCCGGCCTGTCGCCAGGGAGCCGAGGGGGGCGAGGAACCGGACATGGTGCTGGCCTCGAACCGGGAGCTGCTGGTCCGGGATGTGACCCCGGAGCGCTGTGATCTGGCCGATTACGGCGTCGCGGAGTCCCCGGTGATCGACACCCAGCTGGTGGAGGTGGCCTTCGGTGAGACACCGTTGAGCCTGCGTCTGCTGCCGCCGGTCGGAACCGCCGCCCGGGCACAGCTGGAGGCCGTGCTCGCCTCCCTGAGGCGCCAGGCCCGCGAGGCGGGGCAGGATCAGGGCCGCGCCCTCTGGCGCCGATACTTCCTGGTGAGAGACGCCTTCGCCTCCCTGGGCCCCGCCGCGGTGCTCACGGTGCACCGCTCCCAGGGGAGCGGGTTCGGGGAGGTGTTCATCGATGCCGATGTCTTCTGGCCCTCCGATCTGCGCCTGCGCCGGCAGCTGGTTTACGTGGCCGTGACCCGCGCGCGGCAGGGGGTCTGGCTGGCCGGCGGCCCTGGAGGCGCGGCGGATCGCCGCTTCTGGCAGGAGGCTCTGGAGGAGCCCCTGGCCGAGGAGCCCGGACCCCCCTCGCGCCGCTAGGCCAGCTTCAGCCCCTCGATGCCCTGCCAGGCCAGATAGACCGCCAGGGCCAGGCTGATCGTGCCCATCACCAGCTCACCGTTGGCGTAGAGACTCTGCTTGCCCCGCTGCAGCAGCGGCAGCACCCGCTCGCGGCCCAGGGCCACCCCCAGCACCGGCAGCAGCAGCAGCAGGCTGGCCGCCAGGGTGAAGCAGCCCGCCAGCAGCAGCTCCTGGCCGCGACCCAGACCCGCGGCCAGAAGAGCGGAAGCGCCCTTGGCCATCAGCACCAGGTCGTCGGGGCTGATCACCTCGATCGCCACACTCACGCCGATCAGCAGCGGCAGGGGCAGGGCGCAGAAGCGATCCAGCTGGCGGATCCAGCCGGCGGGTTCTTCCCCTCCGGCCTTGGTGGGCAGCAGATCCCTGATCCCCAGGGCCAGCAGAGCCCCGGCGCCGATCAGATCCAGGCCGGTGCGGTGGTCACTGCCCTGCTCCATGGTGAGCAGCAGGCCGTGACCCACAGTCAGCAGAAGAGCCATCATCGTGGCGATGGTGAGGATCCAGCTCAGCAGGAACAGCCCCCCCCGGCGCAGGGGATCGGGCCCGAGCAGCAGCAGCAGCAGCAGGCCGATGTGGATCGGACTGAGGCTGATGCCGCTGCCGTAGGCCAGCAGCTCAGCCCAGAGCGTGGCATCGGTCATGGGAGTGGTGCGCTGCAGGGGATCCTCCAGTGCAGGATGACGGGCTGCTGCCCTTTCCGGTCCGGTCAGCTGGCACCATGGCGGAACGACCACAGCTCGGGTCTGGACGGACTCTGCGGAGCGTCCTCTGGGGTCACGCCAGAGGGTGGGTCATCGCGGTTCAGCGGCGCACCTCGAACCAGTCGTGACCCCCGAGAGGAATGACGCTCTCGCTGACGCTGCTCACCTGGGCGGTCGCAGGGCCCGATTCGCACCAGATCCTGAGCTGCTCGAGTTTCTGGCTGCATCCTTCCGCCTCCAGCTCCACCCGGCCGTCCTCGCGGTTCCTCACCCATCCCCCCAGTCCGAGGGCCTGGGCCCGCTGACAGCAGGCCTGCCGGTAGCCCACCCCCTGCACGCGGCCACTCACGATCAGGCGCCACCGCTCCACGGAGGCGCCACCACCGCTGCGCCCTCGAGGGCCTCCGCTCCCTCGGGGAAGGGAGTCGCCTGGGCGGCCGCGTCGCGCAGGCGCCGGCAGATCGCCGAACATCCAGCCCAGTGGAGGTGCAGCCAGCTTGCGTGCAGTGTCGGCGTCGTCCATCCTTCCAGCCTCGGTGCCCAACCCCAGCCTTCAAGCTGCCACAGCGGTTCGCTCCCGTCCACGACTGTGTCGTTCAGTTCCCAGCGGTGAAATTCATGGCCGACGAGCGCCTCACCCCGGCGTGTCACAAGCCCGTCTCCGAGGGGGCTGGCCTGGCGGTACCCCAGTTGCAATGAGCCGCGCCGGGCGCTGAACGGCAGCAGACCGGCCATGGCATGGGCTTCACCCTGGGGATCCTCCAGCGTCCGGCCGAGCAGCAGCAGTCCGCCGCACTCGGCGTAGATCGGCAGGCCGGCGGCGGCCGCGCGTCTCAGGTCGCCCTGGCTGCGCTGACTGGCCGCCAGCTCGGCGGCATGCAGCTCCGGGTAGCCCCCCGGCAGGATCACCCCCCGGCAGCCCCGTGGCAGGGGTTGATCGGCCAGGGGTTGCCAGGGCAGAGGAGTCATCCCAAGCGCCGTCAGCAGCTCCGCGGCCTCCGGGTAGCGGAAGTGGAAGGCGGCGTCGCTGGCGATCGCGACCGGCAGCTCTGTGCTGCCACCGCCGCAGTCCAGGTCGGCCGCTGTACGGGCGGATCGCTCCAGGCACCAGCGGATCGGATCGAGGGCCCTGCCCTCGCCGCTCGCCAGGGGCGGCGGCGGCCTCAGCAGGGGGAGCAGGCAGTCCAGATCCAGGTTGCGCTCTGCCAGGGCGGCCCATTCCTCGCTTCTGGCCTGGAAATCCTGCAACTCATCGGGAGGCAGCAGGCCGAGATGGCGGGAGGGCAGGCTCAGATCGGGATGGCGGGGCAGGACACCCAGCAGAGGCATGGTGATCGAGTCGAGGGCCTCGCTCAGCAGGGCCCGGTGACGTTCGGTGCTCACGCCGTTGAGCACCACCCCGGCCAGCTCCAGTCCCGGCTGGTGATCGCGGAAGCCCCGAACCAGGGCCGCCAGGGAGCCTGCCTGCCGGCTGGCCTCCACCACCAGCACCACCGGCAGCCCCAGCAGGGTGGCCACTTCGGCCGAGCTGCCCTCGGCGCTCGGCCCCCGGCCATCGAAGAGGCCCATCACTCCCTCCACCAGGCAGTGGTCGGCCTGGCTGCCCCACCAGTGGTAGGCCCGCTCCAGCCAGTCCTCGCCGCAGAGCAGGCGGTCGAGATTGCGGCAGGGTCGCCCGCTCACCCGTCCGAGCAGCTGCGGGTCGAGGTAATCGGGCCCCACCTTGAAGACCTGAACACTGGCCCCGCCACGACGCAGCAGGGCCGTGAGCGCGAGGCTGAGCAGGGTCTTGCCGCTGCCGCTGCAGGGTGCCGCGATCAGACAGGCCATCCCCTTGTTCCCTCAGGCCTTCATCCGTGCGGCAGCAGCTTGGCAGCCAGGGGGGCCGCGGCGGCCAGCAGGGGATTGGTGGAGTCGTGGCCACCGCCCAGCAGACGGGCCATCTCCCACTCGTCGGTGGCGTGGCGCATCGGCACCACTTCCTCCGCCAGCTCCATCCGGGCCATGCCCCCCGCTTCCAGGCGCATGCAGCCCCCGGATTCCGAGCAGAGAATCACGCAGAGGGCCTGGCGAGCGGGCGGCTCGCAGATCAGACGCAGGCCCACCACGCTGCCCGGGTGGCTGCCGGGGACTCCCACCGGCACGGGGCTGAGGTGGACATGGACCGTCACACCATCGGTGCGTTCGAATTCCGCGTGGATCTCCTCGCCTTCGGTGTGGCTCTCGACCCAGTGCCAGCCGAGCCGGTCGGCCAGCCAGGCCGCCAGCAGCAGACCCTGAACCGGATGGGTGCCCTCCACGTCGATGTCGAGCTGAACCACGTGATTAAGCGCGTCGCGCCGGTTGGGGGGGTCGAAGACCATGGCCAGCGATTCGCGCCAGGCCCGTTGCCGCAGCCAGTTGAGGTCGTTGACGGGCTGACCGCTGGCCACGCGGGACTCCAGCAGGTCGAGGCAGCGGCGCGGGGTGCCCATGGCGGTGTCGATCACCAGGCGGCGGCCGGGTTCGCTCAGGGCGTCGAGCAGTTCGGGGGCCTCATCGAGGGATCCGTTCCACCACACCCAGCAGGGCAGATCAGCCGGCACCAGCGGCTGGAGCAGTTGCAGGCCCTGCTGCAGGGCACCGAAGTCACCCCGGAGCACCACCACATCACCGCAGGCGGCGGCTGTGCTGCCTTCTCCCGGCAGCGGGCAGTACGCCGCCACCAGGGTTTCCAGGGGCTGGCCGTGGGCGAGGGTGGGGGCGAGGGTGATCAGGCGGCGTGGCTGGTAGGCGCTGATGGCCGCGTCGATGTGCTGGCCGCGCAGATCTTCGATGGCGTGGTCGCCGCTCTGCTGGCCCAGGGCCCAGGCCAGCTTTGGAGAGAGAGGAGAGATGCTCAGGGGCAGCCCGCATTCGGGGACGGCGGCGCGGGCGGCCTCCAGGAGTTCGCTGCGGACCACACCGGTGACGGGGCCATCGAGGCGGCCGGTGCGCACGAGATGCTGTTCCACCCAGGCCGGTTGCCACACCAGCAGGGTGAAGGTGGAGGCGCCGCTGGAGGACTCCAGGTCCTGGCTCCAGAGCTTTTCCAGATAGTCGGTGAGTTCCGGTGGTGGCAGCGCCACGGGGGCCTGAAGCGTGAGCTGGGGAGACATGGGTTTGCAGGCGTTGAGGCGTGGAAGCGTTGAGGCGTTTCGGAGAGGGCGCGGCCGGGCGTGCGCTGCGGATCAGGGCTGGGGGCTCAGGGGCGGCGCCACATCAGGCCATCGCGGCCGAGCATGTTGTCCGAGGCGGCCGGTCCCCAGGTCCGAGCCTCGTAGGGGTGGACTGGCAGCTGCCAGGGGCTGTCTTCGATCAGCTCCAGCAAGGGGGTGTACAGCCGCCAGGCGGCTTCCACCTCATCGCCGCGGGTGAACAGCGTGGGGTCCCCCAGCATGGCGTCGGCGAGCAGTCGAACGTAGCCCTCATCGGACGGTTCCCCGAAGGATTCGTCATAGGAGAAGTGCATGTCCACCGGCCGGCTGCGCATACCCGATCCCGGCGACTTCACCTCGAAGCGGAAGCCGGCTCCTTCATCCGGCTGGATGCGCAGGATCAGCTGGTTGGCGGTGGGGCTGCCGCCGGCGGCGTCGAACAGGTGCACCGGTGCTTCGCGGAAGGTGAGCACCACCTCGCTCATGCGCTTGGGCAGGCGTTTGCCGGTGCGCAGATAGAAGGGAACCCCCTGCCAGCGCCAGTTGTCGATGAACAGCTTCATCGCCACATAGGTTTCGGTGGTGCTGTTGGGGCTCACACCGGGTTCCTGTCGATACCCCGCCAGGGGCCGGGCCGGAGTGCCACCGGGGCCGTACTGGCCGCGAACGCAGCAGTTCCAGGGCTCCAGCTCGTCGGCCAGCCGTGCGGCTTGCAGCACCTTGGCCTTCTCGTTGCGGATCGCCTCGGGCTCGAAGCGACCGGGGGCCTCCATCGTGGTGAGGGCCAGCATCTGGGTGAGGTGGTTCTGCACCATGTCCCGCAGCGCACCGGAGCTTTCGTAGTAGCCCGCCCGCTCTTCCACTCCCACGGTCTCTGCCGCGGTGATCTCCACACTGGCGATGTAGTTCCGGTTCCAGATCGGCTCGAAGATCGTGTTGGCGAAGCGCAGCACGAGGATGTTCTGGACCGTTTCCTTGCCCAGGTAGTGGTCGATGCGGAAGACCTGGCTCTCGTGGGCGCTGGCCTGCACGATCCGGTTGAGCTCCTGGGCGCTGCCGTAGTCGCGGCCGAAGGGCTTCTCGATCACCACGCGGCTGCGTTGGGTATCGCTGAGCAGCCCGGCGGCGGCCAGGGCGCGGCAACCGCTGCCGTAGAAATTCGGCGACACCGAAAGGTAGAAGGTGCGGTTGTTGCGGGTGGCCCTGTGGCGGTCGATCACCTCCAGCCGCTGGGCGAGCCGCACCAGGTGATCGGGTTGCTGCAGATCCACTGGTTCGTAGAACAGCCCGGACGCGAACTGATCCCAGGCACTGCGGTGTTCGTGGACCACCTCGCCGAGGGCCTCGGCCATGTGGCCACGGAAGTCCTCGTCGCTCCAGGGGCGACGGGCACAGCCCAGCACCGCGAATTCGGTGGGCAGCCGCCGCTGGCGGAACAGTTCGAACAGGGCCGGTACCAGCTTGCGGTGGGTGAGGTCACCGCTTGCCCCGAAGATCACCAGGCACTGGGGCGACACCACACGCTCCTGGCGCAGCCCGACCCTCAGTGGATTGGTGAGCGTGACGGTCATGGAGTGCGCGCAGATGACACCGGTTTACCCACGAAAGCGGGGAACACCCAGCTAAGGGCAGTGGGGCTTCCCCTCTGTGCTGATTTCGGCAAAAAAAAGCCCGCCACTGGGGCGGGCGGGGGATTCGTGGCTCGTAGAGAGCCCGGTCTGGCTCAGTAGGTTTCCACGTGCCAGCGTTCGGCCTTCTTGAGCTGGGGACGAAGCTCGGCCCAGTTGAGGCCCTTGGCGGCGGCGGCCTTGCTCATGGCCTCATCGATGCCGGGCTCCATGCCCCGCAGGCCGCACATATAGACGTGGGTCTTGGAATCCTCGATCATCGTGAAGATCTCGTCGCCATGCTCGGCGACCCTGTCCTGGATGTACATCCGGCCACCGCCGGGGTTCTGCTGTTCGCGGCTGATCGCCTTGGTGTAGCGGAAGTTGTCGGGGAATTCGGCCAAGTAGTTCTGGAAATCCTCCTCATAAAGGAGGTTCGGGGTGGTGGGGACACCCATGATCAGCCAGGCCTTGCCCCGGAACTGATACTCGGGATTCTTGGCCCGCTCACCCGGATCGAACATCCTGCGCAGGTAGGCACGCATCGGAGCGATGCCCGTGCCCGTGGCCAGCATGATCACGTTGGCGTCCTCGTCGGGGGGGAGGAGCATTTCCTTGCCCACCGGGCCAGTTATCTTAACCTTGGCACCGGGCTCGATATCGCAGAGGAAAGTGGAGCAGACACCGTTGATGGTCTCCCCATCCTTCTCGTACTGGAGCTGACGCACACACAGCGAGACGGTCTTGTCTTCGAGGTTGTCGCCGTGGCGAGTGCTGGCGATCGAGTAGAGCCGGAGCTTGTGAGGCTTGCCGTTGGCATCAACGCCGTCGGGAATGATGCCGATGCTCTGGCCTTCGACGTAATGGAGATTGCCTTCGGAGAGATCGAAGGTGATGTGATTGACCCGGCCGATCGCCCCTTCGGCCAGCAGGGAATAGTTCCCGAGCACGGTGCCGATGTAGGGATCCTTCGGTTTGTAGAGATTGACGGGAGGAGCTTCGTGCTTGACGGGGGTGGTCACGGGAGCGGCGGCGGCGTTGGCAGCGATCGGGGCGGGCGCGGGAGCGGGGGCGGCCGAGGCCTGGTCAGCTGGGGTGACCGAGAGCAGGCGACCACCCTGTTGATTGATCATGCGCAGGGTGGTCTGCATCTGAGAGAGAGGGATGCTGAAGCAACGCTCGGCCGTGCGCGTGCCAGCTGCTTTGAGGCCCTGCACCACAAGGGTGAACATGCGGGCATCGGACTGACGAAGCGCTGCGGTCGAGATGCGCATGAACCCTCAATCTCCGGAAAACCGGGCCGATCATAGGCAATGCCCATGGACAGCCCTCCTCCTGATCGTGGGCCTTTCCGCACCGGCAACCGATTGTTGCGGTTAGGTTTGGTGGCGGCTGGTTTGATCCGGCTGGCGATGAATCCGGCGTTCCCCCTCACTTGGCGCAACTTTCGGTTCTGACAACCCCTCCCATCCAGGGCCTGCTCAGCAGCCAGGACGCCTGTTCGCTGGACACGATCCAGCAGGACATGGAGCGACTGCCTCAGGGAGCCCGTCGTCTGGCGGTTCAGCTCCGCCTCGAGCTCCCTCCCCAGCAGATCTGGGCCGTGCTCACCGACTACGAGAATCTCAGCCGCTTCATCCCCAACCTTTCCACCTCCCGTCTGCTCTGGCGACGGGGAAGCACCGTGGGCCTGGAACAGGTGGGTTGTCAGCAGTTCTGCGGCCTGCGCTTCACGGCCCGCGTCGAACTGGAACTGCGGGAGCATCACGACGATGGCCTGCTCAGCTTCAGCATGCGCCAGGGAGATTTTCGTCGTTTCGAGGGGGCCTGGCAGGTCAGCGGCGAACCCGGTGGCTCCCGGTTGCTCTACGAACTCACCGTGCAGGGGCGCCAGGGCATGCCGATCGGGCTGATCGAGCAGCGGCTTCGCGAAGACCTGGCTGCCAACCTGCGCGCCGTCCAACAGGAAGCTCTGCGCCGCGCCGCACAGGCCTGAATGGTTCAGTCGCCGATCATTTCAACCATCAAGTTCACGTCTCCGGTTTGAGTGTCAAGGCAGAAAGGATCCTTGATCCCGAACCTCATGGACAATCCCTTTTTCGGATCAATTGTTGGAGGACTTATTTGCCGCCTTGGCTGACGTCATTTTTATGGTGAGCAATCCTGCGCAGAAGATGTCAGGATCATCACCGCTCAATCGACTGGGGAGTTCTGCCCCGGTCATTACAATCTGATGGCTTCCAGCTGACAGGACTCAGCCATCTTCTGGTTGATCGTGATACCCCCAAGGGGATTCGAACCCCTGTCGCCTCCGTGAAAGGGAGGTGTCCTAGGCCTCTAGACGATGGGGGCGAGGCCACGGAGCAGGGGCGTTTGAAGGCGCCGCTTCCGTTCCATGGACGCTACGGGTCGGAGTGTCCCTTCGTCAAGGCGAGGCCTGGCTGGGGGAGTTCTGTCCTGACCACACCGGAACGGTGAAGTGGAAGCAGGCTCCTTCACCGGGCTCGGAGACCACCCAGATCCGTCCGCCATGCACTTCAACGATGCGGCGACAAACGGAGAGTCCCACTCCGAACCCAGACGTGGTGCCCGAGGTCTGAGGCAGCCGTACCCGCTCCAGGAAGATCCGCTCCTGCTCTCCGCGGGGAATTCCCGGACCTGTATCACAGACACTCACCTGAACCCATTGACTGGTGCGGTGCAACAGCGAAAGAGTCACCGCGCCGTCATCAGGGGTGAATTTCAACGCGTTCTCCAGCAGATTCAGAAGCACCTGGCGCATGCGCCGTTGATCGGCAAACACATCCGGCAGGTCGGCGGGAATGTCGGTGATCAGGCGCAGGTTCCGCCCCACCCACAGTTTCTCCAGCTCCAGGATCGCCTCCGCGGTCACCGGCGCCAGGTCCAGCCGCTGGGGGTTGAAGAGAGCTTCCCAGCGGGTGGTGCCCACTTCCAGGAGGTCCTTGGAGAGATGCTCGATGTCATCGAGGCGGCGGTCGAGCACATCCCGGCAGCGGGTGTTGTTGATGTGCCCGAGCTGCAGGCTCTGCAGGGCCAGCTTGGCGGCAGTGAGAGGGGTGCGCAGCTCATGGGCCACCATGCGCAGCAGCCTCTCCTGAACCCGCAGGCGCTCGATCAGGGTTTCGTTCTCCTGACGCAGCACCAGCACCTGATCTTCCAGCTGCAGCTCCCGCTGGGTGCGGCTGCCATCCATTTCCGCGGGCCGCAGGCTCATGCCCAGATCGCTGACCACCTCCAGCTGCTGCCAGCGCGGCAGCCAGCCCTTCAGCTGATCCAGGACGGCATTGCCAGCCAGCACCTGGCGAGGGGGGGGCTCCAGTTTCACCAGGGCCGGGGTGGCCACCAGCCGGTGCAGCTCCAGCAGCTCGGGGCGCAAGGCTGGATTGGCCAGCTCCAGGGCCACATCGAAGCCGCAGTCGCAGGTTTCGAGGTAGTTGAGGACTCCACCCAGATCGGCGGAAGCGAGATGGTGGGGGGCCGCCACCAGCAGCAGCTTGAGCGGCCGGCGCCTGGCCGGGAGGGGCCCTTGTGCCGTTGTGCCGGAGTCGGCTTTCCCCGCTTCAGGCACCTTGGCGGCAGGCAAGATCGTGGAGATCACCTTATGGCGTCGAACGCTGGCCCGAGAGCTGGCTATGACGAGCCTGTCAATCGACCCACCGACGATCTCCCCATCCCATGACCCCATCCACGGAACGGGTGCCGCTGGACCCTTCCGGGCCGCCGAGGCGTGACCCCCAGGGGAGCCGCATCCAGCTGGACAGCAGCCTGCGCCGCTGGTTCTCGCGCAACCTCGGGCTCTGGCGGTCCCGCCGCCTCTATTTCTTCCGTGGCGAGGATGAGCCCCTGCGCCTCGACCTTCTGCTGCGGATCGAAACGTACGAGCAGCCGGTGGAGGGGGAGGCGGCCTACCGCTTCAGCTGGACACCCGAGCAGGACTTCGGCTTCTACGAGCGGAAGCCCCAGTACCAGCGCGAGGGCAGCCTTGAGGCCTACCTCTGCGGTCACCAGCTGCGGCGCAGCCGGGGGTATCTCGTGGAACAGCCGATGCGCTCCCAGATCCGCCAGGTGGATGAGCACCAGATGATCTTCGAGTCGCAGCACCAGGGCTGGGACATCGAGCAGCACATCCGGCTGATCGATCAGGACCGCATCCGGGCCTGCTCGATTTTCTCCTGGCGGGATGGTGAGCTTGATATCACCGAGACGCATCATGAGATCAGGCTGGAGGGGCCCGGCGATCCGCTCCCTGCCGATTGAAGTTCGTGCCCCGGTGCATCAGCATGGAGCCTGTTGAACACGCTCTCCTTGCGCCTCACGCACTGCCTCCACCGACTCCTGTTGCTGGCTGGCGCACTCATCATTCCCGCCGTTTCCGCTGCCGCCCCCGCCCTGGCGGCACCCGCCACTGAAAGCGAGATGTCGCTTTACACCAGAATCGCCTCCGTCAATGTCTGCATTGCCCGCGGTGCCGGCGTCGAGTTCGACAAGGCGGCGAGCATCGCCGGTGAAACGATCGCCCAGCTGATCAAGGGTCAGCATGACGGTCAGATCAAGCAGGTGGGCTCCAAGGCTCTCACGATCGAGGAGCTGCGGCGCGGTTCGGTGAACTCCGCGGTGATCGGTGCCGTCGAGCTCTGCCCCAAGGAAGTGCCGCCTGATGTGGTCAAGAAGGTGACTGACGCCCTCAAGCAGCAGGGAGGCAAGTAACCCCTCAAGGGAGACGATGCTGGCCGGAGGCGGACGCATCCGTACATATCCGGCCCAGCTGCAGTTGCAGTTCAGGCGGTCCTGGTGGCTTTGCTGATGGCATCCCTTCGGGGCTGTCCTCCAGCTTGATCACCATGACCGTCCTCATTCAGCGTCTTCCCCTGCTGCTCGCTGCCGGGGTCTGTGGCCTCGCCGCCGCGATGCCGGCCGCCGTCTCCGCCCAGGAGGCCTACTACGGGGGCTATCAGGGCTACCAGCTGCCTTCGGATCGCTACCCGGTGTCCCGCGGTTATGTCGTGACTCCGGTCCGCAACTGGCCACCCGCTCCCTATCAGGACTACAGCAGCCAGGTCCCCAGCGGCAGCAATCCCTACGGCCAGCCGGCGCCCACCACCTGGGAGGAGGCCCAGGCCCTCCAGCAGCGCTGCTCGATCGGCCGGCTCGTGGGCGGCGTGATCGGCGGCGGCATCGGCTACGCCGCCTCCCGCGATGACGGCCGCACCTGGGCGGTCCCCCTGGGGGCCCTGCTCGGATCCCAGGTGGGCTGCAACGCCGGTCAGGGTCGAGGCCCCCTGCCCTGGTGAGCGGGGAGCCAGGATCAGGGGGCCTTCTTCCCCTGGCCTGATGAGCGTCGTGCGGCTGGCCGACTATCGGCCCTTCCCCTTCCGGCTTGAGCGCACCGATCTGACGGTGCGCCTGTTCGGCGAGGAGGCCCTGGTGGAGTCCACCCTGTCGCTGGCGCCCCTTGCGGCCGGCGAACCGCTGGTGCTGCGCGGTGAGGGTTTGGATTTGCTCTCCCTGGGCCTCGACGGCCGGCCCGTGGCGCTCGATGAGATCGGGCGTGACGGCGACGCTTACATCCTCTCGAGTACTCCCGCGCAGCCGTTTCGCCTGACCAGCGTTGTGCGCCTGCATCCCCGTGCCAACACGAGCCTCGAGGGGCTCTATGCCAGCGGCGGCATGGTGACCACCCAGTGCGAAGCGGAGGGGTTCCGCCGCATCACCCTCCATCCCGATCGTCCCGATGTGCTCAGCCTCTTCCAGGTGCGCATCGAGGCGGAGCGCGGCCTCTTCCCTGTCCTGCTCTCCAACGGCAACTGCATCGAGCAGGGAATCCTGCCGGCCCTGGCCGGCGGGGAGGAGCGGCACTATGCGGTCTGGGACGATCCCTTCCCCAAGCCGTCCTATCTGTTCGCCCTGGTGGCCGGGGTGCTCGAGGAGGTCCGTGACACCTTCACCACCGCCAGTGGCCGCACGGTGCAGTTGCGCCTGCATGTGGAGCCTGGCGATGCTCCCTACACGGCCCATGCCATCAGTTCACTGAAGCGCTCGATGGCCTGGGATGAGACGGTCTATGGGCTGGAGTACGACCTCGATGAGTACAACATCGTCGCCGTGCGCCATTTCAACATGGGCGCGATGGAGAACAAGAGCCTCAACATCTTCAACTCGAAACTGGTGCTGGCCGATGCCGCCACGGCTACCGATGCCGAACTGGAGCGGATCGAGAGCGTGATCGCCCATGAGTATTTCCACAACTGGACAGGCAACCGCATCACCTGCCGAGACTGGTTCCAGCTCTCTCTCAAGGAAGGGCTCACCGTGTTCAGGGATCAGAGCTTCACAGCAGATCTGCATGCACCGGCACTGAAGCGGATTGAGGATGTGGCGATGTTGCGCAACACCCAGTTCCGCGAAGATGCTGGCCCCACCGCTCATCCAGTGCAGCCGGATCATTATCAGGCGATCGATAACTTCTACACCACCACAATTTATGAAAAAGGCGCCGAGGTGATTCGCATGCTGCACACCCTCCTCGGCCCGGACACCTTCATGCGTGGCATGGCCATCTACGTGCAGCGCCATGACGGCACGGCCGCCACCTGTGACGACTTTGTGCAGGCCATGCAGGATGCGGCTGCCAAGGCCGGAGATTCCGACCAATCCGGGACCAGCGAGTTCTGCTTCGACCAATTCCGTCGCTGGTATCACCAGGCGGGAACGCCCCGACTTGAACTGCAGCGCCACTGGGATGAGGATCGGGGCCGTCTCTCGCTGACCATCCGGCAGCACACCCCGGCCACCCCGGGCCAGCCTGACAAGCTGCCGCTTGTGATTCCCCTGGCGATCGGGGCGGTGGACCAGGCCGGTGAGCCCCTGCTGCTGCAACGCCCCGGCGAAACCGCCGCCAGCGCCGAGGACGCCAGCCTCGAGCACTCCTGGGGGCCGCTCACACGGCTGCTGGTGATCGATCAGGCCGAGCAGACCGTGGTCTTCGAGGACTTCGAGCCCCACAGTCACCCGCCGGCCCTGTCCGTGCTGCGCCGCTTCTCCGCTCCGGTGCAGCTGGAGTTCGAGCGCACGCATGCGGAACTGCTGCATCTGCTCAGCTGCGACGGCGAGCCCCTGGCCCGTTGGGATGCCGGCCAGGAGCTGCTTCGGCAGGTGGTGCTGTGCCGCGCCGGAGGAGCCGCGGATGAGGCCCTTGAGGATGGTCTGGTGGCCGCCTTCGAGCGGATCCTGCTGGAGGGCACGCTCAGCGACGGGAACCGCTGCGCCCTGCTGACGATGCCGGGGCTGGTCGAACTCGAGGCGGCCAGCGCTGAGCCTGATCCACCGGCACTGGATCTGGCGAGGAGGACCCTGCAGACCCGCTTCGGGGAAGCCCTGGCCGAACCCCTGGCGGCCTGCCTCGAGCGCTGCCGTCCCCAGTGGGGCCTGCCATGGCCCGAGGGTGTCGGCGATCGCCAGCTCACCGGGCTGGTCTGGGCCTGGCGGGCTGCCGCGGGCGATGGGGCGGTGATGGCTGAGGCCGCCGCCGCGGTGGAGGGCCCCTCGATGACCCTGGCGCGGGCCGGGCTGCGGGCGTTGCAGCCCCTGGCCTGCAGCGAGCGGGAGCGGGCGATGGTGGACTTCTACGAGCGCTGGCAGGAGAAACCGGTGATCCTCGATGCCTGGTTCAGCCTGGAGGCTTCCGCCCCCTTCCCCAACGGGCTCGAGCGGGTGCAGGCGCTTCTGGCTCATCCTCGCTATGACCCGGCGGCTCCGAACTCCGTGCGGGCTGTGCTTGGCGGTCTGGTGGCCAACCCACCGGTGTTCCATGCCGCCGATGGCAGCGGCTACCGGTTCATGGCCGATCAGATCGCCCGGCTCGACCAGCGCAATCCGATCACCGCCTCACGGCTGGCCAAGGTGTTCAGCCGCTGGCAGAGCTATGCCCCCGAGCGGGGCGAGCGGATGCGCGAGGCGATGGAGCAGCTGGCGGTCGCCGGGCTCTCGGCCAACACCAGGGAGGTGCTGGATCAGAGCCTGGGGCGGGAGCTGCGCGGGTAGGGATCCGGGTAGAGAGCGCCGTGCAGACGCTGGAAGGAGGAGCGGCGTGCACTCGCTCCTTCCGGCCCCCCATAGGCTCCCCAGAGCCCTTCCCAGTAGAAGTAGATCACTCCCAGGCCACGCCTGGCCACCTGTTCCACCTTCTTCCCCAGCACCTCTGAGGAGGTGCTGCGGCCCCCGAAGCCCGCCAGCACCCCGATCTGCACGGGCATGCCCCAGCGTCGGGCCTTCACCAGCGCTGCCTGGTCGAGGTCCTTGGTGAACCCGGCCACGGAGTAGGCGTAGTTCTGGACCACCAGCTCGTCCACCAGCTGGCCCAGAGCCCAGATCTCCCAGTCCTGCAGCCAGTGGTTGTAGGCGAAACGGAATGGACCGGGGGAGTGGCTGATCACCGCGCCGCTGCGTTCCTTCTGCATCGTGGCGCGCAGATCCCGCAGCAGACCGGTGAGCTTCTGACGCCGCCAGGTCATCCATTCCCGGTTGTTGTAGTCACGGGGCGGTTCGCGGCCCTTCTCCGCACGGAAGAGGGCGCGGGTGTAGGCGTCGTAGCCCAGCTCCACGGGCCAGGCGAAGTGATCATCGAGCTGGATCCCGTCCACCCCGCAGCGCTGCACGATTTCCCCGATCAGCCCGATCACCCGCTCACGCACACCGGGATGGGACGGATTGAGCCAGACCCGCAGATCCTTGAGGGGGGAGGTCTTGAGGTCGGCCCCGTGCATGGCGTAGAGGGTGGAGCCGTCGCTGCGTTGCAGCACCCATTCGGGATGCCGGCGCACCACTTCGGCATCGGCCGGCTCCATCAGGCCGTACTCGAACCAGGGGATCACTTTCATGCCCCGCTTCTGACCGGCCTTGGTGATGCGGCAGATGGGATCAAGCGAGGCATTCACCTGCTTCAGCTTCGGCTCGATCGGCGCGTAGCGGCTGCGATGGAACGTGTAGCCGCGGCTCCAGACGTTGGGGTAGAGCGTGTTGAAGCCGGCGGCGTCGAGTTCGGCCACGGCCTTCTCGATCAGGTTGGCGTCGTAGTAGAGGGGGCTGGGACTGTTGGTGAGCCAGACCCCCACCCGCTGGCTGGCGGCCAGGGCCGGCAGCGTCCCCAGGGCCTGCAGGCAGGAGGTGAGGAGCACCGTGGCCAGGGCCGGCAGGGCCCTCTTCAGTCGGACGCGGCGGGGGAGTGGACCGCTCAGACCAGGGGACGCGGGGCGAGGCAGCAGGGGTCGCAACGGGATGGGGGGCGTGGGCGAGGGGACAGGGGCTGGAGGCAGGGCTCAGCGGGGCCTCTGACTCAGCGGAACATCGAGCTCACGGAGCTTTCTTCGTGGATGCGCCAGATGGCTTCGCCGAGCATTTTGGCCACGGACAGCACCTTCAGCTGGGGAAAGCTGCGATCGTCGCTGATCGGGATGCTGTTGGTGACCAGCACTTCCTCCAGCAGTCCAGGCTCCGAGAGGCGCTCGATGGCAGGGGGTGAGAAGACCGCATGGGTGGCGCAGGCCAGCACCCGGCGGGCCCCCTCGCGCCGCAGCAGGCGGGCCCCCTGGCAGATCGTGCCGCCGGTGTCGATCATGTCGTCGATCAGGACCGCTGTTTTGCCGGCCACATCGCCGATCACCGTGAGACTTTCGGCCACGTTGTGATCGGAGCGCCTCTTGTCGATGATCGCCAGGGGGGCATCGTGCATGCGTTTGGCGAAGGCCCGAGCCCGGGCCACACCGCCCACATCGGGGGAGACCACCACCATCTCGCCCAGGTCGCGGGCGGAGAGGTAGTCGACCAGAACAGGTGAGCCGTAGATGTGGTCACAGGGGATGTCGAAATATCCCTGGATCTGCGACGAGTGCAGATCCATCGCCAGCACCCGGTCGACGCCGGACTGGGCCAGCAGATTGGCCACCAGCTTGGCAGTGATCGATTCCCTCCCGGCGGTCTTGCGGTCGGCCCGGGCGTAGCCGTAATAAGGGACCACGGCAGTGATCTGGCGGGCGGAGGCCCGGCGGCAGGCGTCCACCATGATCAGCAGCTCCATCAGGTGATCGTTCACCGGAGCGCAGGTGGGCTGGATCAGAAAGACGTCGCAGCCGCGGATCGATTCCTGGATCTGGATGTAGAGCTCGCCGTCGGCGAAGCGCTTGATCACCCTCGGACCATCCGGCACGCCCAGGTAGCTGGCGATCTCGTGGGCCAGAGCGGGATTGGAGGTGCCGCTGAACAGGCGCAGACGGCGGGTGTCATGGGGCTTGCTGTCCTGCTCCACCCGTTCAGCAGTCAAGAAACTGGTCACGGCGGGCGTGAGCAAGCAGGGCTGAAGCCTGATGGTAGAAGCCCCCAGGCCCGCTCAGGGCAAACAATGATGAAGGCAGCGGGTTCATCCCCCCATTCCTCGGCTTCGATCCCGCCGCTGCGCCTGGTGCTGGTGGGTGCCGCCTCCGTCGGTGCCGCCGCTGGCGTGGAGGACGCTGCCAACCGGCTGGGGGCCTTGCTCGGGGTCGTCGCCATGCCTCCGCTGCTGGCGGCCACCACGGGTGGTACTGATGCGCCGGTGGAGGTGTTGATGGCCGAGCTGAGCAGGCGCGGCGGCTCCTGGGTCGTGCCGTTGCCCCAGGATCCCGGGGGTGTTCAGCCCTGGGGTGGGCGCTGGTCGGAGCTGCTGGGGGCCTGGCGCCAGCCGACCGTGCTGCTGATCGACGCTCAACAGGCGGATGGAGGTCTGCCCGCGGCCAGCACGGCCCTGCTGCAGCTCGGAGGGGTGCCCCTGCTGGGCCTGATCCAGTGGGGTGGTCGCTTCGATCGGGAGGCCCGCCGCCGCGATGGACTCCCCTGGCTGGGGGCGCTGGTTCAGGGCGACGGAGCTGACGCCGACGCAGACCTCTCCCTCAGCCTCAGGCGGCGCTGGAACCAGGTCGCCGCCGACGCGGCCTAGCTGCTCAGGGGCTGGCCGGCCACAGGGGTGTGGGGGCCTTGGAGCTGATCTGGCGCAGGGTCTGATCCGGCCTGGCCGGGGGCGCCAGAGGAATCTGGCCGTAGCGCACAGGCTTGTCCTGGCGCAGTCCGGCCGTGGCCAGGCTCAGGGCCTCCCCCTGGCTGAGGTTGGTGTCGAGCTGGGAGGTGAGCCGCTGCCAGCGCTCCGGCAGCTGGGCCCACTGGTCCGGACGGACGAGTTCGCCCACGATCAGAGCGACCACCTCCTGCTGTCGCTCCCGCCGGCCGGCCTCCCCCTGCTGCTTGCCGCGGTACCGCACCAGTTGCTCCACCTGGGCACCCTTGAGCCGCTGCAGGCCGCCCTGGAGATCGATGCTGTACGCCTGGCTCCTGTCTCTGTACTTCAGGGGCTGATCCAGGCTCACCTCCAGCCCCCCCAGGCCATCGACAAGCTCCCGCAGGGCCGAGCGCGGCAGCACCACGTAGCGCTCGGGCTGGCCGGGATCGAGTCCCACCAGCTCGGCCACGGCGCCGGCAGTGAGGGCTGCCCCACCCTGCCTGTAGAGGGATCCCAGCGGCTGCACGGTCTTTTGGCCGGGTAGTTTCACGGCCAGTTCGGTGGGGATGGTGAGGACCTGCAGGGGGCCGGCAGGGTCCACCCGCAGCAGCATCAGGGTGTCGCTGTTGGCGGCCCCTGCCGGGGCCGCGCCGTTGCTGGCGGCGGCCAGGCGATCGGCGTCGCTGCCGATCAGCAGCACCGTGATCGCTCTTGAGGGGGGACTGGCCAGGGGGGCGGCCTCACCGTTCTGCTCCTCGCTGCTCAGCCCCCGATCCTGCGGCGGCCAGACCAGGTCGAGCAGGCTCACCGAGCCCACCAGCCCCAGAGCCCCAAGGCCCAGCCCCGCCAGCAGGGTCCAGGGCCCTCGTCGTCGTGGCCGGGCCGGGGATGCTGACGGGGGCCGGGATGGCTCCTGCCGGTTCTCGTCTGCCCTGGACTTGCCTGCCACGACTGGATTGGCCTGAGGAATCGCCTCACTTTGACGCAGCTTCTTCAGGGCCGGTGCCATGACCGATAGGTTGAGGACCCCCACATCCCGTCGGGATCCAGCATTGAGCGCCGCTCCCCGTTCAGGCCCCGCCCCGGCCGCTTCCCCCGCTCCCGGCCATCAGCTGGCTCCCCATGAGCGGGCCCGGCCCCTGTCCAGGGGCAGCGTCAAGCCGGCCCGCGATCTCTGCAGTGAGTGCGGGCTGTGCGACACGGGCTGGGTGGCCTACGTCCGCAACGCCTGCGCGTTCCTCACCCAGGGTTTCGACCGGATGGAAGAGCGCGCCCACGGCCGGCGCCGGGACCTGGCCAACGACGACGAGCTCTACTTCGGTGTGCATCAGCGCATGCTCACCGCCCGCCTGCAGGCCCCGATCGAGGGAGCCCAGTGGACCGGCATCGTCAGCCGGATCGGTGTGCGCGCCCTCGAGAGCGGCCTGGTGGATGCCGTGCTGTGCGTGCAGCAGAGCCCGGACGACCGCTTCACCCCGGTGCCGGTGCTGGCGCGAACCCCCGAGGAGGTGCTGGCGGCCCGAGTGAACAAGCCCACCCTCTCCCCCAACCTGGAGGTGCTGCAGCAGCTCCCCGGCAGCGGCATCCGCCGCCTGCTGGTCATCGGTGTGGGCTGCCAGATCCAGGCGCTGCGTGCCGTGCAGGACACCCTGCCGCTCGACGAGCTCTATGTGCTGGGCATGCCCTGCGTCGACAACGTCAGCCGCCGTGGCCTGCAGACGTTCCTGGAGAGCGCCAGCCGCTCTCCGGAGACGGTGGTGCACTACGAGTTCATGCAGGACTTCCGCATCCATTTCCGCCACAGCGACGGCAGCGAGGAAACCGTGCCGTTCTTCGGTCTCGACACCCCCAACCTCAAGAGCGTCTTCGCCCCCAGCTGCCTGAGCTGTTTCGATTACACCAATGCCGGCGCCGATCTGGTGGTGGGCTACATGGGAGCGACCTTCGGACGCCAGTGGCTGGTGGTGCGCAACCCGAGGGGCCAGCAGTTGCTCGATCTGGTGGAGGCCGAGCTCGACACCGCCCCCGTGACCAGCCAGGGGGATCGCCGCGCCGCTGTGCAACAGGGGATCGAGGCTTACGACAACGCCGTGAAGCTGCCCCTCTGGCTGGCGGAGGTGGTGGGCTTCGTCGTCAAGCGGTTCGGTCCCCGCGGCCTGGAATACGGCCGCTTTTCGATTGATTCCCACTTCACCCGCAACGCGATCTGGGTGAGACGTCATCACCCGGATCAGGCGGAACGCCACATTCCAGCCTTCGCCAAGGCCATCATCAGCCGTTACCGCCTGCCCGATTGATGCCTGTGCCCTCCGGTCCCGACCACGGGCCTTCCTTCCGGCAGTGCGGCGTGCTCCTCCATCCCAGTGCCCTGCCGGGCACCCCGGGCTGCGGCACCTTCGGTCTGGCGGCTCGTCAGTGGATCGACCAGCTGGCTGCCGCCGGCATCGCCGCCTGGCAGCTGCTGCCCCTGGCCCCCACCGATGGCACCGGCTCCCCCTACAGCTCCCCCAGTGGCTTCGCCCTCAACCCCTGGTTCCTCGACGCCGACACGCTGGTGGCGGATGGGTTCCTCGATGCCGCCTCCGCTGCGGACCTCCCAGCCGGCAGCCACGAGCGGCTTGACCTGGAGGCGTCACGGCTGAGGGCCTCGGCTCTGGGGGAACGCCTGCTGGAGCACTGGCCGGCCCAGAGCCAGGAGCACCGTCAGGACTTCGAGCACTGGCGGAACCGGGAGAACGATTGGCTGCGCGATCACTGCCGCTACATGGTGCTGCGTGAGCGCCACGGCCAGCAGCCCTGGTGGACCTGGCCCCGCCCCCTGGCGCGGCGCGGCCGCCTGGCCCTGCGCCAGCTCGACAGAGAGGCTTCCGGGCCCCTGCTGCAGGAAGCCCTGATTCAGTGGCAGCTGCAGAGGCAATGGCAGCAGCTGCACCGCCACGCCAGCCGTTCAGGCGTCTGTCTGATCGGGGATCTGCCCTTCTACGTGGCCCACGACAGTGCCGATGTCTGGGCCAACCGCCGCCTGTTCTCCGTTCGCGCCGATGGCTCCCTCACCGAGCAGAGCGGTGTCCCCCCCGATTACTTCTCTGACACCGGCCAGCTCTGGGGCACCCCGGTCTACCGCTGGAGCCTGCACCGGCTCACCGGGTTCCGCTGGTGGATGCGCCGGCTGGAGCGGCAGCTGCAGCTGCTCGACCTGCTGCGGCTCGACCATTTCCGCGCGCTGGAGTCGTACTGGAGTGTGCCCGGCCAGGCCGGGACGGCCCAGGAGGGTCGCTGGCGCCCGTCCCCAGGTGCGGCCCTGCTCTCCAGCCTGAA
This sequence comes from Synechococcus sp. CBW1107, assembly GCF_015841355.1. Taxonomy (NCBI): domain Bacteria; kingdom Bacillati; phylum Cyanobacteriota; class Cyanophyceae; order Synechococcales; family Synechococcaceae; genus Synechococcus; species Synechococcus sp. CBW1107. The sequence goes on along the minus strand of NZ_CP064908.1, from coordinate 174,578 downwards.
GGCGCGCTGGCAGCGGCAGCAGGGTGCCGGCGGCAGCAGGGGCCGCTCAGCCCCGGCGCTGCCCCTGATCGCCGAAGACCTGGGTGTGATCACCCCGGAGGTGGAGGCCCTGCGCGATCGTTTCGCCCTGCCGGGGATGAAGATCCTCCAGTTCGCCTTCGATGGCAACGCCGACAATCCCTACCTGCCGGCCAACTACCAGGGTGAGCACTGGGTGGTGTACACGGGCACCCACGACAACGCCACCTGTCTGGGCTGGTGGCAGGACCTGGAGGAGGACCAGCGGCGCCAGGTGGGGGAGCTGGTCGGACACACCATCGACGCACCGGGCTGGCAGCTGCTGGAGCTGGCTCTGGGCTCCTCGGCCCAGCTGGCGGTGGTTCCCCTGCAGGATCTGCTGCATCTCGATGACCAGGCCCGTTTCAACACGCCAGGCACCGCCTCGGGCAACTGGACCTGGCGCCTGGGCCAGCCGATCGCCAGCCTCCGGGATCCGCTGATGGGGCTCCAGGGGCTGGCCCAGCGCTATGGGCGCACGGGCACCTGCGCGCCTGAGGTCGTGGCCGGAGGCAGCCGGTAACGGCCCCCACCTCCGGGCTCCGGTGTCAGTGCCTTGCCGTCCCAGAGCACTGCGCCCTGCGATGGCACAGGATCCAGAGTCAGACGCAGGGGGGGGCGCAGCTGCAGCACCAGCTCACCCGAGGCCCCGGTGAGTTCGGTCTTCACCCCCGCCTCACTGCCGAGGCTGATTCGGGTGGGTTGCCCCAGCCGCAGTTGCAGCACCCCGGCGGCGGGACGGCGCTCGAGGCCTCCCTCCAGCAGCCGCTGCCTGGCCACACCCCTCGCCGCCTGCTGCAGGGGCCTGAGATCTGGATAGGCCTGCAGCAGCTCGGCGTTGGGGTCCGGTGCCCGTTGCTCCGAGGCCGGCAGGGGGGAGATCGGCCGCAGGGCCAGCAGGTTCTCAGCAGCCAGCCGCCGCTGCTGCAGGTTGACGCCGTAGATCAGCGCGAGGGTCAGTGCCCCGTAGAGCACGGTCCCCTGCCAGGTGGTGAAGACATCGATCGATCCCGGCGTGAAGCGGGACAGCAGGGCCTGACGCCCTGAGACGCCGTGCTGGGCCGTCTCGGGTCGGTCCGGCAGGGCCCCATTGAGGGCACCGGCCGGAAGATCCAGATGCTGCTCCAGCAGCGGCAGCATGGTTCTGAGGTAGGCCGGCTCCGGCAGCCGCTCGCGCCAGCCGCGCTCCAGGGCTTCGAGCACCGGGGTGCTCACCCGCGTCTCGATCGCCAGCTGGCGCAGGTTCAGCCCCCGGGCTTCCCGCTGCTGGCGCAGCTGCCGGCCGGCGTTGAGCAGAGGATCCTCCCGCGGCTCGACCGGTTGGCTGAGCACGGCTTTCCGCCAGGGCCACCAGCCCCTGAGGCGGGAGGGCACGGCCGTGGGAATCCTGGAGGGCGGCATCGATCAGGGCGTGGGTTCGATCGGTCCGCGGCTCAGTTCCGCGGGTCCAGTTCCCTCCATTCTTCAGGGCTGAGGTGGCGCCAGCGTCCTTCGGGAAGCTCACCGAGGCGCAGTGGACCGATCGCCACCCGCTGCAGATCGCGTACGGGGTAGCCCAGCAGCTCCGCCGTGCGCCGGATCTGCCGGTTCCGGCCCTCGCCCATCTCCAGCTCCAGCAGGGTGCCCCGTCGCCCCCGCGCCAGTTCCTTCACCCCCACCGGCTGACTGGGCTGGCCGTCGAGGGGAACGCCGCGGCGCCACTGCTCCAGTGCCGCCGCGGAGGGCTCACCGGCGACCCAGACCCGGTAGTGCTTGCGGTGGCCGAAGCGGGGATGGGTGAGGTGCAGGGTGAGCGTCCCGTCGTTGCTCAGCAGCACCGCTCCTCGGCTGGCGCCATCAAGGCGCCCCACAGGATGCAGGCCGGTCCCCTCGCCCAGCTCCGGCGGCAGCAGATCGAGCACCGTCGGACGCCCCTCGGGATCGTGGCAACTGCAGATCACGCCGCGGGGCTTGTTGAGCAGCACGGTGATGCTGGCGGCTGGCGGACCCACCGGTTTTCCATCCAGCTCCAGCCGGTCGCTGGAGAGATCGGCCTGGTCCCCGAGCCGTGCCACGGATCCGTTCACCGTCACCCGCCCCTGCAGGATCAGCTCCTCGGCCCGGCGTCGGGAACAGAGCCTGGCACTGGCCAGCAGTTTCTGAAGTCGTTGCGCCGTCATGTCCGGGTGCCCGTGTCTCCAGTGTTGCCTTCGTTCCGCAGGCCGGGGCCTGATCGGCCCTCCGCAGGCGAGGGTCTGGCCTGGAGAGGCCTGTCAGTGGTAATTTACGAAACACAAAGGTTTCCTAACTCCCCAACCGGCCCCATGCCCTCCCTCCCCGTGGCCGCCGCAGCCTCCTCGTCGTCCCTGCTGCCCACCGGCGACCTGGTGCGCTCGTACCTGCGCGACATCGGCCGCGTGCCTTTGCTGACCCATGAGCAGGAGATCACGCTGGGCCGTCAGGTGCAGGAGCTGATGCGCCTGGAGGAAACGGAGCAGGAACTGGAGATGCGCGCCGGAGGCCAGAAGCCGAGTGCGGCGGAATGGGCGAGCGCGGCGGGTCTGAGCCCGGCGCTGCTGAAGCGGAAGCTGGCGAGCGGGCGGCGTGCGAAGGAGCGGATGGTGGCGGCGAACCTGCGGCTGGTGGTGAGCGTGGCGAAGAAGTACACCAAGCGGAACATGGAACTGCTGGACCTGATCCAGGAGGGAACGATCGGTCTGGTGCGTGGCGTGGAGAAGTTCGACCCGACGCGGGGCTACAAATTCAGCACGTATGCGTACTGGTGGATCCGTCAGGGGATCACGCGGGCGATCGCGGAGAAGAGCCGGACGATCCGTCTGCCGATCCACATCACCGAAACGCTGAACAAGCTGAAGAAAGGCCAGCGGGAGTTGAGCCAGGAGCTGGGGAGGACCCCGACGCTGAGCGAACTGGCGGAGTCGGTGGAGCTGCCGGAGGAGGAGGTGAAGGATCTGCTCTGCCGTGCGCGGCAACCGGTGAGCCTGGAGACGAAGGTGGGGGACGGAGAGGACACGGAACTGCTGGACCTGCTGCAGGCGGATGGGACGCTGCCGGCGGAGAGCGTGGACGGGGAGTGCCTGCGGGGTGACATGCGTGCGCTGCTGGAGCAGCTGCCGGAGCTGCAGCGGAGCGTGCTGACGATGCGCTACGGCATCGATGGTGATGAGCCGATGAGTCTCACCTCGATCGCCCGAACTCTGGGCATGAGCCGGGACAAGACCCGCAACCTGGAGCGCCGCGCCCTGGAGGGGATCCGCTCCCGCTCCTGTCGCCTCGAGGGCTATCTGGTGGCCTGAGACCATGACCTTCTTCGAGGTCTACTGGCGAGGGGAGTGCGTCGCTGATGCCGGCGATCTGGAGGAGGCGCTGGCCTGTTATGCCGTTGTCCGCCCCAAGGAGCTGACCTGGCAGGAGGCCTGGGATCAGGCCCAGGCCGAGGGTGATCCACCCCCGTGCGTGTGCCGGTACAGATCCTTCGAGGCCTTCCTCGACAACGAGGAGGCCCTGGAGACGATCCCCGTCACGGTGGCCATGCTGGAGATGGCCGGCAGTGAGGCCTGATTTCGGCAGCGCGGCCTGATCAGCGGGCTCCGGCCGGGGTTCGGATCAGCCGGAAGGTCAGGTTGAGGCGCTCCTGCCGCACCCGCAGCCGCCGTGGCAGCGCATGCAGCCAGTGGCGCTGGGTGGGAGGGTCCATCACCAGCAGATCGCCGTGGCTCAGCTCCAGAGTGATGGGTTCGGCGCCCTCGCCCCGGCGTCCTCGGGGCTTGAGGCGGAAGCTGCGGCTGGCCCCCAGGCTCACCGAGGCGATCGGCGCCTGCGGCTCGAGCTCCGGTTCATCGTCGGCATGCCAGCCCATGGCGTCGCTGCCGTCGCGGTAGCGGTTGAGCAGCACCGAGTTGAAGCGCCAGCCCAGGGTCGTCTCCAGGGCCTTCCTGATCTCCAGCAGGGCTGCCGACCAGGGCTGGGGCTCGTTGGCCAGGCCGCTGTAGCGGTACGTGCAGCCGTCATCCGCCACCCAGCAGGTGAGCCGCGGCATGGGCCGGCTGCGGCCGAACAGGATGATCGCCTCCTGGCGCCAGGGAATCTCCTGCTGCAGCCGGCTCAGCTGCCGGTCGGCATCCTCGACCCAGTCCGGCCAGAGACGCAGGGCCAGGCCTGGGGCCTGCCAGCAGAGGATCCGGCCTGCCGGTTCCATCGGGACAGCCGCTGCAGGCTTCAGAAGAACTGATCGAAGTTGTCGAAATCCACGGCCTTGAAACTGCCGTCCTGCACCTGACCCATCAGGCCCTCCAGTTGCACCCAGAGGGCCCCGGCGGTGAGCAGAGAGAGCAGCAGGGCCACGAGCAGGGCCGTGCCGCCAGCGAAGCCGAACACCTGCAGGCTGCCACCGATGAACAGCGTCACCCCCAGGATCAGCCCCGAGTAGGAGGCCACGGTTTCCGGCACGGCCAGGGGCAGCAGCTGGAGGCGGTCCTGCTTCCAGCCGTCGAGCCGGTTCTGCACCAGGCGTGAGAAGGTCAGGCCGCAGAGGATCGCGATCACGAGGCCCACCCCTGCCAGGAAGAAGGGAGGCTGCCCCACCGGCACGTACTCCAGAAGGATGTCGGCGCCCTCGAAATCGGCGAAGGAGCCTCCGGCATAGCCCTGGACCAGGGCCTCGGAACCGGTGGGATCACTGATCACGGGTCGGGCTGCCAGGAACGTGACGCTGACCCTAGCGATCGGGAGGGGAGCACCCAGCCGCTCAGGCGGCCGGTGCGAGGGGGTTGAGCCGCTGCAGCACCCCACCCGCCAGCTTGGACGGAGAGAAGGTGCGCCGCAGCAGCCCCATCAGGGCCTGCAGATCCTCGGTGTTCAGATGGTTGTCGCGCACCAGCATCAGCAGCAGCCGCTGGCGCAGACTCCCGCCCCGGGGACCGAGCAGCAGGCGCAGACCCGCTCCGGCCACGGGCAGCAGATCGGGGTTCGCCTCGTCCTGCTCCACGACCCCCAGCAGACTCTCGAGCCGCTCCAGCTGCAGATGTCCCTCGCGATCGAAGAGCACCTCCAGCAGCTTCTCGCGCAGCTCGGCGGTGTCCCCGGCCAGCAGACGCCTGGCCACATAGGGATAGGCCACGCGGATGATCTTGAAGTCGGGGTCGAGGCGCAGGGCCAGCCCCTCCTGGCTCACCACCGCCCGGATGATCAGGGCGAAGCGGGCCGGCACCCGGAAGGGGTAGTCGAACATCAGCTCCGAGAAGCGATCGGTGATCGCCTTGAAGTTGAACGAGCCCACGCTTTCCCCCAGCTGGCCGCCGAGCACGGTTTCCAGTGCCGGGACGATCGGGGCGAGGTCGGCGTCGGGGCGAAGGAAACCGAGCGTCTGGAAATCGCGGGCGAGGGCTTCGAAATCGCGGTTGATCAGGTGCACCACCGCTCCGGTGAGGGTGAGGCGGTCAGCGTCGCTGATCGAATCCATCATCCCGAAATCGACGTAGGCCACGTGGCCCATGGCCCCGGTGCGCCCCGGTAGGGCGAAGAGGTTGCCGGGATGGGGGTCGGCGTGGAAGTAGCCGAATTCCAGCAGTTGCTGCAGGCCGGCCGTCACGCCGGTGCGGATCAGGGCATCGGGTTCGAGTCGGTGCGACTCCAGCTCCAGCCGGTCCTGCAGCTTGACCCCGTTGATCCAGGTGGTGGTGAGCACCCGGCGGCTGGAGAACTGCCTCTCCACCCGAGGCACTGTCACGGCGGGGTTGTCGGCGAAGAGGGCGGCGAAGCGCTCGGCGTTGTCGGCCTCGCGGCGGTAATCGATCTCGTCGAAGAGGGTCAGGCCGAATTCATCGATGATGTCGCCGAGACCGAATCCCAGGTTCAGGGGCAGGAACGGTGCTGTGAGCACCCCGAGCAGGCGGATGATCACCAGATCGCGGCGCAGCAGGTAGGCCAGGTTGGGCCGCTGCACCTTCACCGCCACCCAGTGCCCCGCCGTGAGCTCGGCCTTGTACACCTGCCCCAGGCTGGCCGCCGCCACGGGGTAGGGAGGGAAATGCTCGAACAGCTTTGAGGCAGGAGCCCCCAGCTCGGCTTCGATCTCGGCCAGAGCCAGCTCGTGCGGGAAGGGGGGCAGGTTGTCCTGCAGCTGGGTGAGCTGGTCGAGCCAGTCGCGGCGCACCAGGTCGGGGCGGGTGGAGAGGGCCTGTCCCACCTTGATGAAACAGGGCCCCAGCTGGGTGAGGGTCTGGAGGATGCGGCGGCCCAGGCGTTGCTGCACGGCCCGTTCGCTGCTGCCGCCCTGCACCACCAGCACCACGGCCAGCCAGCCCAGCTGCCAGAGGACCACCACCAGGCGCGACACCAGGATCCAGGGGCGCAGCAGCATCCAGCGCAGGTCGGCGGCGGGCTCGTAGCGGGGCGGCGGACCTTCGACCCGGGCGGGAAGCGCTGGCGGGAGCGGACGCGCGGGGGAGCTGGCGGTGATGGGGGGAACTCCTGCGGCGCCTGGGGTTGTCATCGCAGACTCTAGAAAGTTCAAGGGCGGTGATGCTCCTGCTGTCGGCCCTGCGCACCCCCCCCCCACGCCTGGATCTGCACCTGCCCGCCCATGGGCGCGGACGGGGGCTGGCACCTGCTCTGCGGCGGCTGCTGCGGCGGCGCCCCGGCCGCTGGGATCTGCCGGAACTGCCCGAGATCGGAGGGCCGCTGGAGCCGGGCGGTGCCGTGGCCGCCGACCAGGCCGAATGCGCCCGCCTCTGTGGCGCCGATCGCTGCTGGTTCGGGGTGAACGGAGCCAGCGGGATGCTGCAGGTGGCGCTGCTGGCCCTGGCCAGGCCCGGCGAGCGGGTGCTGCTGCCACGCAACCTGCACCGCAGCCTGCTGCACGCCTGTGTGCTCGGTGGCCTGCGGCCGGTGCTGTTCGATCTGCCCTTCGATGCCGCCACCGGGCTGTGGCTGCCGCCGACCCCGGCCTGGCTGCAGCAGCGCCTGGCGCAGGCCCCGCCCCTGGCTGCTCTGGTGCTGGTGCATCCCACCTATCAGGGCCTGGCGGGGGATCTGCAGGGGCTGATCGACGCAGCCCACCGCCACGGCCTGCCGGTGCTGGTGGATGAGGCCCATGGCACTCACTTCAGCCAGCCGGGACTGCCGATGGGAGCCATGGCGGCCGGGGCTGATCTGGTGGTGCAGTCCCTGCACAAGAGCGCCGGCGGGTTGGCCCAGAGCGCGGCCCTGCTGCTGCGGCGCGGGCGGGTGAGCGAGGAGGCGATCGAGCGGTCGCTGCTCTGGCTGCAGACCTCCAGTCCCAGTGCCCTGCTGCTGGCTTCGGCGGCGGCAGCCATCGCTCACCGCCACAGCCCTGCCGGCGCCCGCGGCCTGCGCCTGGCTCTCAACCGCGCCACCAGGCTGCGGCAGGCGCTGGAGGCGGCCTCCCTGCCCCTGGCGGCCAACCAGGATCCCCTGCGCCTGGTGTTCCATGCCGCCGCCCTGGGCATCAATGGCCTGACGGCCGACGCCTGGTTGCTGCAACGGGGCGTGATCGCCGAGCTTCCTGAGCCGGGATGCCTCACCTTCTGCCTGGGGGAACGCCCGCCGAGACGGGCCCTCTGGCTTCTGCCCGCCCAGCTCAGGCAGCTGCGCCAGGACCTGGGCGGGGCACCCCTTCCCGGCTTCTCGTCACCGCCCATTCCCGCCCTGATGGAGCCGGAGCTGACCCCGGGTGAGGCCTGGAGGTCGCCCCACCAGACCCTTCCCCTCGAGCAGGCGCTCGAGCGGCTGGCGGCGGAGCCGATCTGCCCCTACCCCCCGGGGATTCCCCTGTTGATTCCCGGCGAGCGGATCGATGGGGCGCGGCTGGAGTGGCTGAGGGAGCAGCGTCGGCTCTGGCCCGGACAGATCGCTGATACGGTGAAGGTTGTGGCCTGATGGGCGCTGCGGATGGGCGCAAGGCAGCGAGGCGACGATCCATCGCGGCGATCCGGGTCAGAGTCTGCCTTCCAATGGGATTTCGTCACTCCGGGTCTGCCTGATCAGGCCTTTGAAGACGCCCCGGGCTTCAGTCCCACGCCGATGGAGTTGCGGGTGATGCTGCTGGCCCACCTGCGCCCCAGGGCCGATTCCACGGTCTGGGACGTGGGCGGCGGCACCGGAGCCCTGGCCCTGGAGATTGCCAGGCTGATGCCTCTGGGTCAGGTGCACACCCTGGAGAGGGATCCAGAGGCGATCGAGCTGCTGGAGCGCAACCGGAGGCACCTGGCCATCGACAATCTGCACATCCACGCCGGCCAGGCTCCCGATGGACTCTCCCTGTTGCCGCAGCACCCCGACCGGGTGGTCCTGGAGGTGGGCCGACCGCTGGCGAGCGTGCTGCGGGCCGTCTGGGCGGCTCTGCAGCCCCGGGGACGGCTGGTGATCAGCACCGCCAGCCTGGAGGGGCTCGTGGATGCGACCGATACCCTGGGTCAGCTGGAAGCCAGGGACATTCAGGTGGTTCAGGCGACGGTCCATCGGATGCAGCGCCGCGGCAGTCAGGCCCGCCTGGCGGCGGCTGAACCCCTCTTCCTGATCGCTGCCGAGCGCAACGGGTGAGTCAGGGTTCACGGCCGCGCACCTCGCTTTCACGGCTGTTCAGCGGCTTCGCGGCCGGTGGCTTTGGTCTGGTCGTGGTCAGCCTGGGGGGCTGGTGGTTCACCGTGGCGGTGGGCGTGATCGTGCACCTTGGCCTGCTGGAGTTCTTCCGGCTGGCCCAGTTCAAGGGCATCCGGCCCGCCACCAAGACCACCCTGGTGGCCTGCCAGCTGCTGCTGTTCGCCACCCAGTGGGCCAGCGGCGGCGGCATGGCGGTCGATCTGGCGGCGTCGGTGGTGCCGGTGTCGGGCGCGGTGATCTGCGGCTGGTTGCTGCTTCAGCCCGTGACCGGCACCATCGCCGACATCGCCGCCTCGATCTTCGGTCTGTTCTATCTGGGTTTTCTGCCCAGCCACTGGCTGCGTCTGCGTGATCTGGTCGATCCCGCTCTGGCCCCCCAGCTCCAGGGAGCCGGCTGGCCCTTCACCCCTGGGATGGCGCTCACCCTGATGGCCTGTCTGATGGTGGTGGCCACCGACATCGGCTCCTACGTGATCGGTCGCCGTTTCGGGGCCCACCCCCTCTCGCCCATCTCGCCCGGCAAGACGGTGGAGGGAGCGTTCGGCGGCGTGGCCAGCGCCGTGCTGGTGGGCGTGGTGGGCGGTCAGCTGCTGGGCTGGCGCTGGGGCTGGGTGGTGGGCGGGCTGCTGGGAGGCGTGGTGTCGCTGTTCGCCCTGGTGGGCGACCTCACCGAATCGATGATGAAGCGGGATGCGGGGGTGAAGGATTCCGGTGATGCCATCCCGGGGCACGGGGGAATTCTTGATCGGATCGACAGTTTCCTGTTCACCCCGGCGGTGGTCTATTACTTCGTGACTCTGCTGGTGCCGCTTCTGGGCTGAGGAGCTGATCAGGTCCGCGCCAGCAGGAAGTTGACTCAGGGGGAGACCCTGGCCTGGCCCTCGAGCTGGAGCATGTCGGCCTCGAGGGTGGCCCGCTCGATGCGGATGTTGGGGTCCATCGGCAGGCGCCCCCGCAGCATCCCGTTGAGGTCACGGATGACCACACTGCCCTGGTCGGCCTCAGGAAGGGTCTCCAGCTCCATCAGCCTGGGCTCTCCCCGGGCCTCGGCGGCGACGATCAGGATGCCTCGACTGATGCGCAGCTGCCGGAGGGGCCCCAGGCCCAGCAGCTGGTCACCGAGCTGGTCACTGAGCTCCCTCCAGCGGGGACGGTTCAGGGAACTGCTCAACCCATCGGCCGTGAACGCCACTGAGCCGCGGATCAGGAATGCATGCTCCAGCAGCACCGGCTGGCCGCGCAGAACCCCGCCGACCTGGATGCGCAGGGGATCACTCCGCAGCTGGACACGTTCGATCTCCAGGCCCTGGTACACCACCCGGCGGGCCAGCAGACTGACCCCGTCGAGGCGGCCGCGCAGCAGGTTCAGGGCGGAACCGTGCAGCTGAATCTCCAGGTTCTCGACGGCCTCGCACTGGCTGCGGATCCAGAGCTGGAGGCCTGAGGCCAGCAGCTGCAGCACAGGGCCGCTGCTGGGCGAACGCGACGGCTGTGCGGGTTCGGCTCCAGCCATGCAGGCGAGGTCGGGAGTGCTCCTCCTAACAGAGCAGGTTCCACGGCTTTCACCCGGCCAGCAGGGACACCTGACGGCCAGGTGAAGGTCTGGCCCTCGCCTGTGGCCTGAAGGCCTCGTCCGTGCTTGGACCGTGGATATGGTCACTGTGTCCGTCATGAACTTCCGAATTCCTTCCCTTGTGCTCTCGGGGGTTGCCGCCAGTGCCGCCGGCGCCCTCCTCGCCATCCCGGCCCGTGCCGCGGAGCCCGCCGCCGCGGCGACCGCCGGTGCGGCGGCCCTGCTGGCTCCCGATGGTGCCGCCATTGCCCTCAGTCCGGGCGCAGAGCCCGCCGTCAGGACCGACACCACCGTGGCCCAGAACTACGGCAGCACGGAACCCGTGCCCTATGAGCAGGGCACCGGCTGGTACCTCGGACTTGGCCTTGGCGCCGCCTGGCCCACCACTACGGGTGTGCGCACCCGTAATCTCACGGAGCGCGGCTTCGAAAACGTCAACGGCGATCTGAGTTTCGGTGGAGGCTTCTCCGGCGATCTCGCAGTTGGCTACGACTTTGGCGCGATCCGCACTGAGCTGAGCTACGTCTACACCCGGGGCAGCGTCAACGACGTGTCCTTCTCATCCAACGGCAACAATTACAATCTGAGCTCTTCTGGTGTCATCAACAAGAATGACATCTTCGCCAGTGGCTACTGGGACATCAGCACCGGCAGCCGCTGGACTCCCTACATCGGTGGCGGTATCGGGTACACCAACCTGAGCACTCCACGCATCAAGGTCTCCAGTGGTGGCAACAGTGTTTCCACTGGAACCACGAACCAGGGATTGTTCGGTTGGCAGGCCAAGGTGGGGGTCAGCTACGGCGTGAGCAACGCCAGTGATGTCTATGTCGAGGGCACCTACTCCGGTGCCTCCGGATTCAGTGGCGACAACATCCGCTACGACTCCTACAACGATTTCGGCGCCAAGGTGGGCTTCCGCTACCGCTTCGGCCAGCCGGCTGCCCAGGCAGTGGTGGTGACCCCAGCGCCGACTCCCCAGCCGGAGCCTCAGCCCGAACCTGAACCCTACGTGCAGCCCATGCCAGAGTCCGCACCGATCCGCGGCCTCTGGTGAGCTGACATCCCGCAGGCCCTCCGGCCGCCTCTGCCTTCAGCAGGCGGCGGCCACGGCCTCGGGGCGGTCCAGATGAGGCAGATGGCCGCAGGCCGTCAACTCCTCGACCCGATCACCCAGCAGAGCCAGGGCCGCCCGCTTCTGCGGCTGCCGCAGGATCCGGTCATCGGCTCCCCACAGCACTTTCAGGGGCTGTCCCGGCAGGGGGGCGCCGCAGCCGGCGAAGCCTCCACTGCGGGCGAACCGGCCCAGCGCCTCGCCCCAGCCGATCACCTGCAGGTGCAGGGAGGCGATCTCTTCTTCGGCGGGCCCCACACTGGCGTCAGGGTCGGCAAAGGCCTGTCGGCAAAGCCCGCGCCTCACCCCCGGCAGGGCGAGAAACCGCACCCCCAGGCGATCGAGCAGGGGGGGCAGGGGCATGGGACGTCCGGTGAGACCGGCGGGTGCCAGCAACAGCAGGCGGTCCACGCGCTCGGGCAGGCGCCGGGCCAGCTCCACCGCCGCAGAACCGCCCATGGAGGCGCCGATGACGCCCAGGGGCTGTGGTGGGTCTGGGGCTGAGGCCGCTTCGATCCGCTTCACCACGGCCGTGAGGTGGTCGAGAACACCACTGGGGTCGTACCGGCCGGCGGCGGACCGGGGGGTGAAGCCGAAACCGTGGAGGTCGGGAATGTAGAGGCGAAAGCGGGGTGCCAGCAGCGGCGCCAGCCGGCGGAACTCAAGCAGAGAACTGTCGAAGCCATGCAGAAGCAGCAGGGGGCTGCCATCTCCAAGCACAGCCACGGGCCAACGCCCGCTGTATCCCGGCAGTTCCCACCACTGCACGCGTCCAGCCAGGTCACGTCCCTGGGGATCGAGGAGGTTGCTGGCGGCTCTGGCGATCAACTCCGGACCCTGGCACCACTCCGCCTGGGGGAAGCGGCTCAAGGGCTGATCTCTGGGCAGAGGCTGGCTTCGGCGCATGGGGCTGGAGCCGCTTCGGTCCCATGCGCCGAAGCCGTGGTGCTCACCATGGCGGTCAGCAGGTCGTTGGCGTTCACGGGGAAGGGCAGATGGTGCAGATCTGAGCCGGGGAGCACGGCGAAGTCGCAGACGGTGTTGAGGTCGTTGAGGCTGGCCTCGGCGAGGCCGATCTCCTCGAGGCTCACCGGCAGACCCAGGGCCCTGAAGAAGGGGATCAGCTGGCGTCGGGCCTGGCTGGCCAGGCGGTGGCCACCGAGCAACTCCTCCAGCCGCAGCTGGGTGAGAACGCCATAGCCGACCTTCTCACCGTGGAGACGGTGATGGCAGGCGGGCAGCTGGGTGAGACCGTTGTGGACGGCATGGGCGGCCACGGTGCGGCAGCGGGCCCCCCCCAGGCCACCGATCAGGCCGGCCGTGAGCGCCGCCGCCTCCGCCACCCGCACCCAGGCCTCGCCACCGGGTTCGGCCATGGCGGCCTCCCCCTCAAGCAGCAACTGATCGCGGAGCACCTGGGCCTGCTGCACCGCCTGCTGCACGAGGCCATCGCCACTGGCGCCGCTGCTCACTGAAGCCTCATACCACTTGGCGATGGCATCGGCGATCCCGCTGGCCAGCGTGCGCGGGGGAGCCTGGAGCACCAGATCGTGATCGAAGATCAGCAGGTCGGGGCAGCGATCCAGCGCCACATCGGAGCGGAAGGCTCCATCGGCTGAATAGAGGTTGGCCAGGGCGGTCCAGCCGGCGCAGGTGGCGGCGCTGGTGGGCACGGTGATGCAGGCCAGACCGAGGCGATGGGCCAGCAGCTTGCCCGCGTCCAGCACCTTGCCACCGCCCATGGCGATCACTCCGTCGCAGCGGCTGGCCACGGCTTGCGCCGCCAGACGCTGGAGGTCATCCTCGCAACAGTCGAACTGCAGGGTTCCGGACAGGGGGTCGAGCCCCAGCCGCCTCAGATCGGCGCAGGCCCGCTCGCGCAGGTGGGCGGTGGCCTGGCTGCGGCCCAGCAGCAATGGGCGTCGGCAGAGGGAGGGCAGGGAGTCGAGCGAGCTCGACCATGCTGAAGGCCCCCGCACCAGACGGGCGGGGGCGATCGCATGCTGACTGAGAGCTGTCACCATCGAGGCGTGGTCAGACGCTGGCACCGGCCAGTTCGGGTTCTGCGACCACCGTCTGGTGGCGGATCACCACCTGTTTCTCATCGTTGACATCGACAAGGGCGGAATCCCCTTCCTTCAGGCGGCCGGAGAGGAATTCCTCCGCCAGGGAGTCTTCGAGAAGGCGCATCACGGCCCGGCGCAGGGGACGTGCCCCGTAGCTGGGGTTGTAGCCCTCCTCGACCAGGCGCTCCTTGAAGGCTTCGGTGACCGAAAGACCGATGCCTTTCTCCTGCATGCGGCCGAACACTTCGCGCAGCATGATTTCGGCGATCTCCTTGACCTCGTCGCGGCTGAGTTGCCGGAAGACGATGATCTCGTCGAGACGGTTGAGGAACTCAGGACGGAAGTACTGCTTGAGCTCCTCGTTGACCAGGGAGCGGATGCGGTTGTACTGGGTTTCCTCCACTGCGGCGCCGGAGAACTCGAAGCCGAGACCACCACCGCCTTTCTCGATGACCTTCGAGCCGATGTTCGAGGTCATGATGATCAGGGTGTTCTTGAAGTCCACCGTGCGGCCCTTGGAGTCGGTCAGGCGACCGTCTTCCAGCAGCTGCAGCAGCAGGTTGAACACGTCGGGGTGGGCTTTCTCGATCTCATCGAAGAGGACCACCGTGTAGGGACGACGGCGCACGGCTTCCGTGAGCTGGCCACCTTCGTTGAAGCCCACGTAGCCGGGAGGCGAACCGATCAGCTTGCTGACGGTGTGCCGCTCCATGAACTCGGACATGTCGAGGCGGATCATCGCCTCCTCGCTGCCGAAGAAGTAAGCGGCCAGGGCCTTGGTGAGCTCCGTTTTGCCCACGCCGGTGGGACCGGAGAAGATGAAGCTGGCGATGGGGCGGTTGGGGTTCTTGAGACCGACCCGGGCGCGGCGGATGGCCTTGGACACGGCCTTGACGGCTTCGTCCTGGCCGATCAGGCGCTGGTGCAGGGTCTCCTCCATGTTCAGCAGCTTCACCGATTCGCTCTCGGTGAGCTTCTGCACGGGAACACCGGTCCAGGAGGCCACGATCTGGGCGATGTCCTCTTCGGTGACCACCGGATGACGCTCGCCGCTGGAGGAGGCCAGGGCGTTGTCGGCTGCGGTGCTGGCCTCGGCCTCGGCGGTGGCTTCTGCGGATCCTTCCACAGCGGTTGAGGCCACCGGCTCCTCGTCGCGTCGAGCCTGGAGGATCGAGCGGATCTGATCGCGCAGTTCCACTTCCTTGTCGCGCAGTTCGCCGGCCTTGCCGAAGTCCTGCTGGCGGACGGAGTCCTCCTTCTGCTTCTGGATCGCCCGCAGTTGCTTGTCGAGCTCCTTGGCCGCCGGAGGCAGCTTGGAATTCATCAGGCGCACGCGGCTGCCGGCTTCATCGACCAGATCGATGGCCTTGTCGGGCAGGAAACGATCGGAGATGTAGCGATCACCGAGGGTGGCGGCGGCCACCAGAGCTTCATCGCTGATTTTCAGGCGATGGTGCTGCTCGTAGCGCTCGCGCAGACCGCGCAGGATCTCGATGGTGTCGACCACGGAGGGTTCGCCCACCATCACCGGCTGGAAGCGGCGTTCCAGGGCTGCATCCCGTTCGATGTGCTTGCGGTATTCATCCAGGGTGGTGGCGCCGATGCACTGGAGTTCGCCACGGGCCAGGGCCGGCTTGAGGATGTTGGCGGCGTCGATCGCCCCTTCGGCGGCACCGGCACCGATCAGGGTGTGCACTTCGTCGATCACGAGGATCACGTTGCCGGCGCCCCGGATCTCTTCCATGATCTTCTTGAGGCGTTCCTCGAATTCGCCCCTGTACTTGGTGCCGGCCACCAGCAGGCCGATGTCGAGGGTGAGAACCCGCTTGTCCTCGAGGATGTCGGGAACTTCGCCGATGATGATGCGCTGGGCGAGGCCCTCGGCGATGGCGGTCTTGCCGACACCCGGTTCACCGATCAGCACGGGATTGTTCTTGGTGCGGCGCCCGAGGATCTGCACGACCCGATCGATCTCGTTGTGGCGGCCCACCACGGGATCAAGCTTGCCCTCGGCGGCCAGCTGGGTGAGGTTGCTGCCGAATTCATCGAGAGTGGGCGTCTTGGTGGAGCCCTTGCTGCCACCACCGCCGGCGGTGACCTCCGCGGTCTCACCCAGCATGCGGATCACCTGGGTGCGCACCTTGGCCAGGTCGACGCCGAGGTTCTCCAGCACCCGGGCGGCAACGCCCTCACCCTCCCGGATCAGGCCCAGGAGCAGGTGCTCGGTGCCGATGTAGTTGTGCCCGAGCTGACGAGCCTCCTCGAGGGAGAGTTCCAGCACGCGCTTGGCACGGGGGGTGAACGGAATTTCAACGGCCACGAAGCCGGAGCCGCGGCCGATGATCTTCTCCACCTCGACCCGGGCGTCCTTGAGGTTGACCCCCATCGACTTGAGGACCTTGGCGGCCACACCGGTGCCCTCACCGATCAGGCCCAGCAGGATCTGCTCGGTACCCACGAAGTTGTGGCCCAGCCTTCGGGCCTCTTCCTGGGCCAGCATGATCACCTTGATGGCCTTCTCGGTAAACCGCTCGAACATCTGCGGTGCCTGTGCAAGTCACACCAACCTATCAGGGCTGAGAGGGTGTGCGTGATTCTGCTTCCGATTCGGCCGGATCCGCTGCCACAGCAGGGATGGCATGGCTTGATCGCCACATGCTCAGGACTGAATTCGTACGGCCTTACGCATCAACAAATGGCGGCAATCCGCACCTTGGTGATCGCCAGTTGGAGGTGTTGCACTCAGCGGACACACAACTAACCAGTCGCACCCTCGAGTTGGCACCATTGGATCAGAGCATCCTGGCCATCGCGGTAGTAACCGCGACGACGGCCGGTGCTGCGGAATCCGAGCGACCCGTAGAGCCCGAGAGCGGCCGTGTTGTCGGCCGCCACCTCGAGGGTGGCCCCGCTGGCGCCCTGCTCACGGCCCTCCCGCATCAGCTCGCTGAGCACCATCCGCGCCAGGCCGATCCGCCGCTGAGCGGGGTGCACCAGCACCACCAGGATCTGCAGCTCGTCGAGGATCAGCCAACCGCTGGTCACAGCCACCAGCCGAGAGCCGTGCAGCACCCCCAGGACAAAGCGGCCACGGTCCCCACGCTGCTGGGCCTCCAGCTCCTGATGCCACTGCGGCAGGTCCCAGCCGTGGGGCCGGCAGAGCCGATCCAGCCGGTGGCAGGCCTCGGCGTGGATGGGCCGCAGCCTCTGGGTCTTCAGCCCGTGCGGTCCTGCCCCTGCCCCTTCGATGCTCATCCTTACGATTGGGGTCAATCAGGACACAGCCCCAAGGATGGCGCCGATGACCGTTTCTCCCGTCACTCCGGCTGACCAGGCCGTCGGCGACGTCGCTGTGCCCAGTCCGCCGAGGCGTCCCTATGAGCCGGACGCTGATGCCCTCAGTCCCAACCGCAACCTCACGCCGCTGACCACGGCCCTCGACGGCCAGGACAGACTCCAGGTGGGCGGCTGTGATCTGGGTGAGCTGGCTCGCCGCTACGGCACACCCCTCTATGTGCTGGATGAAGACACCCTGCGGGCCAGCTGCCGGGCCTACCGGGAGGCCCTCGCCGCCCACTATCCCGCCCCCTCCCTGGCGCTCTACGCCTCCAAGGCCAACAGCAGCCTGGTGCTGAGCGCCCTGGTGGCCTCCGAAGGCCTCGGTCTCGATGCCGTCTCGGCGGGTGAGCTGCTCACCGCCCTTGAGGGGGGCATGCCGCCGGAGCGGATCGTCCTGCATGGCAACAACAAGTCGGATGAGGAGCTCTCCCTGGCGGTGGCCAACGGTGTGACCGTCGTGGTCGACAACGACCACGACCTCGAACGCCTGGCCGAGATCGCCCCCGCGGCGGGCCGGGTGGTGCCGCTGATGCTGCGCTTCACCCCCGGCATCGAGTGCCACACCCATGAGTACATCCGCACCGGCCACCTCGACAGCAAGTTCGGCTTCGACCCCGATCAGCTCGAGCCGGTGCTGCAGCGCCTGGCCGGGTGCCCCTGGGCCCGCCTCACGGGCCTGCATGCCCACATCGGCTCCCAGATCTTCGAACTGCAGCCTCACCGCGACCTGGCCGGGGTGATGGCGGATGCCCTGGCCCTGGCCCGCTCTCTCGGCCATCCCGTGAGTGATCTGAACGTGGGAGGCGGGCTGGGCATCCGCTACGTGGCCTCCGATGATCCCCCGAGCATCCAGGAGTGGGTGCAGGGGGTGGCCGAGGCCCTGGTGCGCGCCTGCCGCGAACGGGATCTCGAGCTGCCCAGGCTGCTGTGCGAGCCGGGGCGCTCCCTCGTGGCCACGGCCGGCCTGACCGTCTACACGATCGGCAGCCGCAAGCAGATCCCCGGCCTGCGCACCTACCTCTCGGTGGATGGGGGCATGAGCGACAACCCCCGGCCGATCACCTATCAGTCGAGCTACACCTCGGTGCTCGCGGAGCGCCCCACGGCCGAGGCCACGGAAACGGTCACGGTGGCGGGCAAGCACTGCGAATCCGGTGACGTGCTGCTCAAGGACCTGGCCCTGCCCCCCAGCAGCAGCGGTGATCTGCTGGTGGTCTTCGCCACCGGCGCCTACAACGCCTCGATGGCCTCGAACTACAACCGCATCCCAAGGCCTGCGGCGGTGCTGGTGCATGGGGGACAGGCGGAGCTGGTGCAACGGCGGGAGCGACCAGACGAGCTGCTGCTCCACGACCTGCTGCCGGAACGATTTCGGCCGGTAACATGAGCGAACTGCTTTAGGGCTCTGTGATCTGGCTGAGGCTCCTCGATCTGCGCCTGCTGCTGGATCTGCTGTTTGCCTCCGCCCTCGGGATGCTGTTGCTGGCGCGGGTGCGCGAATCCCGCACCCTCTGGCTCCTGCGTGGCTGGCTGTTTCTGGTGGCCCTGGTCTGGGTGGTCCAGCGCTTCGCCAATCTCCCCCTCACCACCCGCCTGCTGGAGGCCGTGGTGCTGGGTTGCAGCCTGGCCCTGGCGATCCTCTGGCAGGGGGAGCTGCGGCGCCTGATGGAGCTGCTGGGCACGGGCCGCCTCGACGTGCTTCTGGGCAACCAGGGGGTTGACCAGGAGATGTCAGGAGCGGTGGCGATGCTCACCGAGGCGGCTGGCCGTCTCTCCCAGGGCCGCCGGGGAGCCTTGATCCTGGTGGATCTGGGCAGCGATCTGCGACCTGAAGACTTCCTCAATCCAGGCATCGAGCTGGACGCCATGCTCTCGGTGGATCTGGTGCTGAACCTCTTCGCCGCGGACACGCCGCTGCACGACGGGGCCCTGCTGGTGCGGGGCAGCCGGATCCTGTCCGCCGGGGTGATCCTGCCCCTCTCCCGCCAGGGCATCACCCGCTATGGCACCCGCCACCTGGCGGCCCTCGGCATCACCGAACGCTTCGACCGCTGCCTCTGCATCGTGGTCTCCGAGGAGACCGGCACCCTCTCCCTCGCCCGCCAGGGGAAGCTGGAGCGGCCGATCACGAGCAGCCGTCTGCGTGAGCTGCTGACCGCCGCCCTGGCTCCCTCGTCCACGAAACCCCCGGCCAAGACTTCGGGAGGTTCGGTGGTGCCTCTTCCCACTGGACGTACCGTGGCCGAGGACACGCCCGAATCCCGCGCATGAGTCGCTCTCCGGCGACCACCGACCCGATCCAGGTTTCCGCCCAGCCCTCGGAGCTGCTGCCGGCCTGTCTGGATCCCGCCCGGTTGCCGGCCCATGTGGCCGTGATCATGGATGGCAACGGCCGCTGGGCCAGCCAGCGGCGCCTGCCGCGGATGATGGGTCACCGAGAAGGAGTGGAAGCCCTCAAGCGCACCCTGCGCCTCTGCAGCGACTGGGGCATCGGTGCTCTCACCGTCTATGCCTTCTCCACCGAGAACTGGAACCGGCCCGGCGAGGAGGTGACCTTCCTGATGGCCCTGTTCGAGCGGGTGCTCGCGCGTGAGCTGCAGGCCCTCGAGCGTGAGCGGGTGCGCATCCGTTTCCTGGGCGACCTCAAGCAGTTGCCGGAAGGCCTCCAGGAGCGCATTGCCGCTGCCGAGGCCCGCACCGCCGCCAATACCGGCATTCACTTCAATGTCTGCACCAACTACGGCGGCCGGCGGGAGCTGGTGCAGGTGGCCCGGCGCCTGGCGGAGCAGGCTGCCCGCGGTGAGCTCGATCCCGCCGCGATCGATGAGACCCACTTCGAGGCCGAGCTGCTCACCGCGGGCGAGGTGGATCCCGATCTGCTGATCCGCAGCAGCGGCGAGTACCGGATCAGCAATTTCCTGCTCTGGCAACTGGCCTACGCCGAGATCCACATCACCGATGTGCTCTGGCCCGATTTCAATGAACAGGCCCTGCTGCGGGCCGTGCTGGATTACCAGGGCCGCCAGCGGCGCTTCGGTGGCGTTGAGCCCCTTCATCCCCCCAGCGCCTGACCCTCTCCCCTCCCGCTCCCTGCCCCGTTGACCACCACTGCCCGACCCTCAGCCGCTGCCGCCCCGGCCAGCGCCGCTGGTGCCCCTGACCTGCGCCACGACTGGAGCCGCGAGGAGATCCAGGAGCTGCTGGAGATGCCGCTGATCGACCTGCTCTGGCGGTCTCAGGGCGTGCACCGGGCCGCCAACCCCGGCTACCGGGTGCAGCTCGCCTCGCTGCTCAGCGTCAAGACCGGCGGTTGCGAAGAAGACTGCGCCTACTGCCCCCAGTCGATGCACAACAGCAGCGACGTCAGCGGACGGCCACAGCTGGAGGTGGAGCCGGTGCTGGCGCGGGCGCGGGCGGCGAAGGCGGCCGGTGCCCACCGCTTCTGCATGGGCTGGGCCTGGCGCGACATCCGCGATGGGGCCCCCTTCGAGGCGATGCTGGCGATGGTGCGCGGTGTGCGTGAGCTGGGTCTGGAGGCCTGCGTGACCGCCGGCATGCTCACCGACGCCCAGGCCGAGCGCCTGGCGGCGGCGGGCCTCACCGCCTACAACCACAACCTCGACACCAGCCCCGAGCACTACGAGCGGATCATCACCACCCGCACCTACCAGGAGCGCCTGGAAACCCTGGCCCGGGTGCGTCAGGCGGGCATCACCCTCTGCTGCGGCGGCATCATCGGCCTGGGGGAGACCACCAGCGACCGCGCCGGTCTGCTGCAGGTGCTGGCCGGCCTTGATCCCCATCCCGAGAGCGTGCCGATCAACGCCCTGGTGGCGGTGGAGGGCACTCCGCTGGAGCAGCAACCGCCGGTGGACCCGCTCGAGCTGGTGCGCATGGTGGCCACCGCCCGCATCCTGATGCCCTACAGCCGGGTGCGCCTGAGCGCCGGCCGCGAGCAGCTGAGCCGCGAGGCCCAGATCCTCTGCCTGCAGGCGGGGGCCGATTCCATCTTCTATGGCGACACCCTGCTCACCACCGGCAACCCCGATGTGGACTCCGACCGGGCGCTGCTGGCGGCGGCGGGGGTGCGTGTGGAGATGGCGGTTTGAGCGAGAGGATCGCGGCCTTCTACAAGTTCGTGACCTTCTCCGCCGCCGAGTTGCCGCCCTGGCGCGAG
This sequence comes from Synechococcus sp. CBW1107, assembly GCF_015841355.1. Taxonomy (NCBI): domain Bacteria; kingdom Bacillati; phylum Cyanobacteriota; class Cyanophyceae; order Synechococcales; family Synechococcaceae; genus Synechococcus; species Synechococcus sp. CBW1107. The sequence continues at coordinate 153,630 of NZ_CP064908.1, read as the reverse complement.
GAGTTGCTGGCGCTGGCCGGGAGCCAGGGGGTGAAGGGCACCGTGCTGCTGGCGGAGGAGGGCATCAACGGCACGATCGCCGGCCCCGAGGACGGGGTGAGCGCGGTGCTCGCTCACCTGCGCGCCGATCCACGCCTGGCGGATCTGGAGGCCAAGCTGAGCTGGAGCGAGCGGCCCGGCTTTCACAGGCTGAAGGTGCGCCTCAAGGCCGAGATCGTGACCCTGGGCCGCCCCGAAGCCCGACCCGGCGAGCGGGTGGGCACCTACGTGGCGCCCTCCGCGTGGGACCGGCTGATCGGCGATCCCGGCACCCTGGTGATCGACACCCGCAACTCCTATGAGGTGGCGCTGGGCAGTTTCGAGGGGGCGATCGATCCGGGCCTGGAGCGCTTCGCTGATTTCCCCCACTGGGTGGAGACGGTGCTGCGCCCCCTGGTGGCGGAGCGCGAACCCCAGGCCCTGGCGCTGTTCTGCACCGGTGGCATCCGCTGCGAGAAGGCCACGGCCCATCTGCTCGAGCAGGGCTTCGAGGGGGTGCATCACCTCGAAGGCGGCATCCTGCGCTATCTGGAGCAGGTGCCGGAGCCGGCCAGCCAATGGCGGGGCGAATGCTTCGTGTTCGATCAGCGGGTGGCCGTGAATCACCAGTTGGAGCCCGGTGAGCACAGCCTGTGCCACGGCTGCCGCAGGCCCCTCTCGCCCAGCGACCGCCAGCTGGCGAGCTACGAGAAGGGCGTGAGCTGCCGCCATTGCGTTGATGGTCTCTCCCCGGAGCGCCGCGCCCAGCTGATGGAACGCCAGCGCCAGGTTGAGCTGGCAGAGCGGCGGGGCCAGGTGCACATCGCCCAGGTCTTCACCAGCTGAGGGGGCCCATGGCCGATCTGGTGATGGCTTCAGTTGTGGCGTCGTGGTCGACACCTGAGGCCATCGAGGCCGTTGCGGCCGCCTTTGAGAACGGCAGCCTTCCCCGCTCGCACTGGACCCACCAGGCCCACCTGCTGGTGGCGCTGGTGAGCCTGCGCCGGTGGGGCCATGACCAGGCCCTGGTCCATCTGCGCCAGCGGATCCGCGCCTACAACGAGGCCACCGGCACCCCGAACAGCGACGGCTCCGGCTACCACGAGACCCTCACCCGCTGGTTCCTGCGGGCGGTGGCCGCTCACCAGGCGAGCCATCAGGAGCTCCCGCTGTTGGAGTCACTGGAGCAGCTGCTGAGCTCCCCCCTGGCGGATCCCGCCTGGCCCCTGAGGGCCTACTCACCGGAGCGGCTGTGGTCGGCGGACGCCCGCCACGGCTGGCTGGAGCCTGACCGACAGCCCAGGGCCGTGCTGGCGAGCGCGGTGCCGCCGCGCCAGCGGGCCAGCTCCTATCCGGCCCCCTTCGCGGCGCGACTGGCCGGACGGGAGAAGCGGGTCCTGGGTGATCTCTTCGGCCTGAGCCGGTTCGGCGTGAACCAGACCCTGCTGCCCCCGGGAGCCTGCACGGCCCTGCGCCATGCCCACAGCCTCCAGGATGAATTCGTGTATGTGCTGCAGGGGCATCCCACCCTGATCAGCGACGAGGGGGAACTGGAGCTGGCCCCGGGGATGGCGGCAGGCTTCGCGGCGGGCCGGGGGAATGCGCATCACCTGGTGAACCGCGGCGCCGAGACGGTGATCCTGCTGGAGATCGGCGATCGCACCCCCGGCGATCAGGTCGACTATCCCGACGACGACCTGCAGGCCCGGGAGCTGGATGACGGCTGGCGCTTCAGCCGCAAGGATGGGACGCCCTGGTGATCCGGTCTGTGCCCAGGGCGGATCGGCCGATCCTCTACAGCTTCCGCCGCTGCCCCTATGCGATCCGGGCCCGGCTGGCCCTGGCGGCGGCGGGGGTGCGGCCCGGCCCTGACCTGGAGCTGCGGGAGGTGAACCTGAAGGCCAAGCCCCCCGAACTGCTGGAGGCCTCCGCGAAGGGCACGGTGCCGGTGCTGGTGCTGTCAGCCAATGGCACCTCAGCAGGCCAGAGCCATGGAGCTGGCTCCGTGATCGATCAGAGCCTGGCGGTGATGCGCTGGGCCCTGGAGCGCCACGACCCCGGTGATCTGCTGCGGCGGGCCGACACATCGGGTGACGCGGCCGAGCGGGCGTTGATCGAGGCGCTGATCGCCAGCAACGACGGTCCCTTCAAGCACCATCTCGACCGCTTCAAGTACGCCGGCCGTCACCCGGGCGCCGACCCCGAGGAGCACCGGGCGGCGGCCCTGACGATCCTGCGCGCCTGGAATGAGCAGCTGCCCCAGCTGGGGGAGCGGCCCTCCCTGGCGGATCTGGCGTTGCTGCCGTTTGTGCGCCAGTTCCGCCTGGCGGATCCGGAGGGGTTCGAGGCCGCAGCGGGTCTGACGGCGGTGCAGGCGTGGCTGGGGCGGTTTCTCGCCAGCCCCGAGCTGGCGGCGGTGATGGCCCCGCCCTGGGCACTGCGAGCCGCCTGGCGCTCGCCGCGCTGGCTGTATCACCTGGCCCTGGCACCGGAATGGCGCGCCGCCAAGTGCGAGGGGATCTACCGCCGCTCCAGCCGCGGCCTGAGCCTGGAGGACGTGGGCTTCATCCACGCGAGCCACAGCCATCAGCTCGAGGCCACCCACCAGCGCTTCTATGCCGATGCGGCCGATGTGCTGCTGCTCACGATCGATCCCGGGCGCCTCGCGGCGGCCGGCATTGAGGTGGAGGAGGAGCCGGCCCCCGGCAGCGGCGAGCTCTTCCCCCACATCCGGGGCCCCCTGCCCCTGGAGACGGTGCTGGCCTGGGAGCCGTTCCCCGCATGAGCCACCTGGCGGAGCTGGAGGTGTGGGGAGCGTCACAGGGGTTGCTGCTGCGCCTGCAGGTGAGCGGGCCGGCGGCGCTGCGGGGGCTGCGGGTGGGGGTGGCCCGCCGTGGCCCCGAGGGCGGCCCCCAGCTGCTGGGGGAGCTCAAGGGCTGGGCGATTCCGCTGCCCGATGGCCTCCATCTCGACACCCTGCGCATCCAGGTGCCGCGCGGCGAGCCGGCCGCAGCCCTGGTGGGTCCGCTGATCTGGGCCGCCACCTTCGCCTGGGCGCTGGAGCACACCCCCTGCCGCCGCGCCGCGCTGCTGGCCATCCGCGACGACGAGCACCAGCACCGCCGCCTGGTGCGCTACTTCCGCCGGCTGGGCTTCGAGCCCTTGCGGGAGCTGGGTGCGGGAGCCCTCGATCTGCCGCAACGGCTGCTCTGGGGCGGCGCCGGATTGCTGATGCGGGGTGACTGCGCCGAGGGCCTGCGGCGCTGTGAGCGCACGCTCGGCCTGATCACGGCAGCTCCCCCGGCAGGAAGCGCTGGATGAACACCGCCAGGGGCACGGGCCCGCAACGGGGCTGCCAGCTGGAGCCCTCCGGAAGCCGGCGCCAGCAGGCCACCTGCAGGCGGGTATCGCTGCGCTCCAGCAGCCGCACCTGGTAGCGGTACTCGGCATCGGCGGACTGCTCCGCCCCGCTGAGCACTTCCGCCCTGGGCTGGGTGCTCAGGAAGGAGGCGAGGAACGAGGAGGCCTCCTGGCTGTGGCGCAGGGCGGTGGCGAAGCGCCACGCGGCGCCGGTGGGGTAGCCGTCGTGGTGGAGGTAGAGATGGCGCTCGGGAGTGCCGGGGAAGCCAGTGAAGGAGTAGACGGCGCGGGTAGCCAAGGAGATGGAGCGGCGGCTTAAGCCAATGCCACCGGTGTCTCAGGTGTAACCGGAACTGTTGAAGATGCGTTTCACCATCACGCTCATCCTGGCGCTGTCCTCGGTGTTGCTGTTGTTGTTGGCGAGGGCGTCGAGTTGCTTGGCCAGGGTGATCAGCTCATCGATCACCTCCAGGGTGGTGATTGGTAGTGAGTTGTGGTGGACGTTGAGGAATTTCTAGAGCTTTTAGCAAAATACAGGGTTCGAGATGAGGTTGCTGGTGGCGAGCATTTTGAGTTCGTCTTTCAGCCGTTTCACCGGCAAATCCGCGGCCATAGTCGAGTGCTTGAGGCCACGCAATAATCTGGTGAGAAAACGCAGCGACGTCTGTCGTTCCGAAAACCGGCGGACATCGATGGGTGATCCGGATCATCCCTGACGACACGTGTCTTCCCCTGGCAAGCCCGAGCGCTCAGGGCTGACCGCCCCAGGGGCTCCAGCCCGATTCGCGGAACAGGCGATAGGCCACGGTGCTGTTGACGACCGGATCCAGCAGCTGGTCCGGCGTGTGGATGCCCATCGCGGCCATCAGCTGACGGTTGGCCGAGTAGTGGATCTGGAACAGGCCGAGGCAGGCCCCGGCACAGCCACGGGCGGTGGGGGAGAGGCCGCTCTCCAGGCGCGCCAGCCGGATGGCCGACTCGTGGTGCGCAGCGGGCCACACCTGGCGGATGGCTGTGAGCACCTGCGACTGGCCCGCTTGATTGGCTTCAGCAGCGGGTGTCAGCCAGGACGTGGCCCCAAGGGCCAGGGTTGCCCCGAGCAACCGCGGAATGGCGCGAGCGGCAGTAACAGCATGAAACGGCATCCATCCACCCGGCCAATTGCGCCGGACGGTACCGGCTCCGAGGCGGGTTGACCAGTGGTCGACTGAGCTTGATCAGCAGCGCTCAGGGGCGCAGGTCACCGGCGATGGGACCAGCGGAGGGAGGCGCGGGCAGCAGCGGTGTGGGGTCCACCGCCACCAGTCCCTGCGGCTGCCGCTGGCGCAGCTCCAGATGCAGGTGCGGGCCGCTGGCATTGCCGCTCTGGCCCACCAGACCCAGGGGCTGCCCGGCCCGCAGGCTCTCGCCCGCGCTCACGCTGGCCTCCAGCAGGTGGGCATAGAGGCTCGACCAGCCGCCACCGTGGTCGATCAGCACCGTGAGGCCATAGCCCGAAATCACATCGACCCGCTGCACCCGGCCCCCGTTCACGGCCAGCACGGCGGTGCCCTCAGGCGCGACCAGATCCACACCGGTGTGCATGCGCCAGGCCCCGCCGGCTCTCGCGTAACGCCAGCCCCAGGGGTCCTGCTCGCTGGCGGGGCGGGCCAGGGGGTAATGCAGCGGCTCTGGCGGCCTGGCGGCAGCCTCGCCAGGCCCCGGCGGTTGACCTTCGAGGACAAGATCGCCCACCGCCACCTGAGCGGGAACCGTTGCCGGCCGCTCGGGCCTGGGGGGCGCCTCAGGAGACCCGGGGGCCAGAGGAAGCGGCGCCAGCAGGGCCGCCGCCGGTGGACCATCGCCTGGCTGCTGCCGAATGGCCTCAGTCCAGGTCTCGTCTTCAGAGCCCGCGCCGCTGGCCGAGTCGGGGATCAGCGGCACGGCGCTGGCTGGGGGCATGTGGATCAGGGCGGCACCACAGAGTGCGCCCAGCAGGGGGAGCAGCCGCCTCGCCGGGTTCAGCTGGAAGCGGGCAGGGGCCGTCGGGCGCAGCACAGGCCGTGTCGCCACGGACCGTGGCGGTGCAGACCGACGCGTTGTAACGCCCTCAGATCCGCCGCACCACCACCACGCCGCGGCTGCGGCCCGAGCTGCGGTCGGTGGTGCGGATCGCCTGCCAGAGATCCGCCAGGGGCACCCACACCGATGGGTAGCGGTAGCGGGCCACATCCAGGATCAGCACCCGATCCGTGGCGGCGTTGTAGGCGGCCAGCGGGGAGATGTGGCCGCCGCCGGCCTGGCCCAGGGCCTTGCGGTCGTAGTTCACCAGCAGGCGATCACGGCTCTGGCTGAGGTTGCTGCGCACCAGCAGGCGGAACTGGGGAAGGCTCAGCCGATCGCCGTGGATCGCCCGGGCCTGCAGCCCATGGCTGACCAGCAGGTCCCCCAGCTCCTGCAGGGTCATCCCCTGGCGGGCCACCACCTCAGGGCTCAGCACCGCCCTGGTGGCGGCGGCCTCGAACACGTTCTCCTGGGTCCAGAAGCGGTAGCTTCCGTACCCCGCCGCTGCCGGGGCCGGCACCGCCAGGCTGTTGAGCACCATCACCATGCTGGCCACGCCGCAGTAGGCCAGGTTGGCCTGGGTGAGGAACTGCTCCGCCAGCGGTCCGTAGTCGGCGCGATCGACGCTCTGCAGCAGCAGGGTCTGGCCCCGGGGGTCCGGCAGGGGGATCGTGGCCGCCGCAGGTTGGGCCAGGGCACGGGACAGCAGGGCTGGCAGCACCACCAGCGCCAGGCTCAGAACGGCTGGCAGGGCACGGCAGCGGCGGCAGGCAGGCAGGGTCAGGGCGGTCGATCTAGGGTTCGCGCCAGTGTGGCCCCGCCTGATGGCCTTTGAGGTGTCTGAGGCACGGATGCATGGCATCCGCTGGATTCTCACCAGTGCCTGGCTGCTGATCATCGCCTCGCTCTTCTACGACCCCTGGACGCCCCGCTTCACCGAGGCGGATCACCCCTGGAGTCCCCTGCGCCTGCCCGACACCTGCATTCCGGTGCAGGGCGTCTGCCTCAGCGAGACCCCCTATCCCCTCGGCACCACCGCCTTCTGGGGGGTGGTGGTGCCGGCGGCGGTGCTGATCCTGATGCTGTTCGGCCACGAGCTCTGGCGCCGGGTCTGCCCGCTCTCCTTCCTCTCCCAGATCCCCCGGGCCCTGGGCCGGCAGCGTCAGCGCACCAAGGTCAACCCGCGCACCGGTGAGCGCCGCCAGCAGCTGGCCAAGGTGGCCGACGACTCCTGGCTGGCCCGTCACTACTCCCAGCTCCAGTTCGGCTGGCTGTTCGTGGGCCTCTGCGGGCGCATCCTCTTCTTCAATGCCGACCGCCTGGTGCTGGCCGGCTGGCTGCTGTTCACGATCGCCGCGGCCATCAGCGTGGGCTGGCTCTACGGCGGCAAGGCCTGGTGCCAGTACTTCTGCCCGATGGCGCCGGTGCAGAGCGTCTACTCCACCCCGGCGGGCCTGCTCGGCAGCAAGGCCCACCTGAGCGAGACACCTATCACCCAGTCGATGTGCCGCACCGTGCTCCCCGACGGCAGTGAACAGAGTGCCTGCGTGGCCTGCCAGCAGCCCTGCATCGACATCGACGCCGAGCGCATGTACTGGACGCGGCTCAGCACCAGGCAGTTCAGCTTCGAGCGCTATGCCTACGTGGGCCTGGTGGTCGGCTATTTCCTCTACTACTACCTCTACGCCGGCACCTGGGACTACTACTTCTCGGGGGCCTGGCTGCGCCAGAGCGATCAGTTGTCGCTGCTGCTGCGACCTGGACTGTTCCTCTTCGGCCAGAGCCTGAATGTGCCGCGGCTGGTGGCGGTGCCGCTGGTGCTCGGGCTCTTCACCTGGCTGGGGGTGCGCCTGGGCCGCTGGATCGAGGGCCGCAGCCGCTGGAGCCGTCATCACGTGTTCGTGGTGGCCACGTTTCTGGTGTTCAACTTCTTCTTTCTCTTCTCCGGGCGGCCGCTGCTGCTTCTGATGCCCGCCTGGGTGCAGACCCTCTTCGATGCCGTGGTGGTGGCGGTGAGCAGCCTCTGGCTCTACCGCTCCTGGGAGCGCAGCGCCGATCTGCACCAGCGCGAGAACCTGGCCAGCCGCTTCCGCCGCCAGCTGGAGAAGCTCGATCTCGATGTGGGGCGCTACCTCGATGGCCGTCAGCTGGCCGACCTCAGCCCCCACGAGGTCTATGTGCTCGCCAAGGTGCTGCCGGGCTTCACCCGCGAGAAACGTCAGCAGGTCTACAAGGAGGTGGTGCGCGAGGCGCTGCAGGAGGGCTACGCCAATGCCTCCAGCAGTCTGGAGGTGCTGAGCCAGATGCGGCGCGAGATCGGCATCACCGACGAGGAGCACAGCCTGCTGCTCGAATCGGTGGGCGTGGAGAACCCCGACCTGCTGGATCCCGACGGTCGTCGCAGCCTCGAGGATCAGGTTCGCCTGAGTGGCTACACAAAATCGCTCGAGCGGCTGATGCTGCTCAAGAGCCGCCAGGCCGATCCCGAGGTGATCCGCAGCCTGCGCAACCAGTATTCGATCACCCCGGATGAAGAGGCCAGCGTGCTGGAAGGCCTCGCCCCCAGCACCAGTGCCCTGCAGAAGCTGGAGGCCATGCTGCCGCGCTTCTCTGAGCTGAGGCATGCCCGAGTGAGCCTGCTGCAGCCGGTGCTGGCGGATCAGCCTCTGGTCCGTGATCTCCTCGCCGACTCCCTCTTGCAGCGCCAGGACCTGAGCCTGCGCGCCATGCTGGGCGTTCTCTCTGAGCTGAAGGAGCAGCCGGAAGCGCTGCAGTGGGCCGCCAGGCTTCGCGCCCTCCGGCCGGTGAACCTGCCCGAGCTGCTGGCCGAAGGCGACTGGGAGCCGCAACTCTCTGCGCCGGTGCTGGCGCTGCTGCAGCAGGAGCCGTCAGGAGCCGCGCCTGAGCCGCCGGCCTGTCCCCTCGCCGACACCCTCTCCAGCCTGGAGGATCTGCTGCAGGAGCGCACGCCGCTGCTGCGGGCCGCCGCCCTCTTCCTGCTGGCCAGGCTTGATCCCGGCCGCGCCCGCCTGCTGGCCAGCGGCCTCGATCCCGCCACAGCGCCCGTGCCGCTGGCGGAGGTGATCAGGGCCGTGATCCAGCCAGCAGCGCCGCTGCCTGAGCTCGTGGATCTGCCGGAGCTGGAGATGCGCGCCCACCTGGCCGCCAGTGATTTCTTCAGGGGCACCAGTCACGCCAGCCTGGAGCAGCTGGCCGCAGCCTCGGAGCTGCGCCGTTTCGGCGCCGGCGAGCTGATCACCGAAACCGGCGACACCTGCCGTGAACTGCTGCTGCTGATCGCCGGACGGGCCGCGGTCCGTTACCAGGAGGCCGGAGGCGTGCGCCTCGAGCCTCTCCGTCCCGGCCAGGTGCTCGATGAGCTCGAGGTGCTCAGCCACAGCGCCTCGGAGAACACGATCGTGGCGGAGACGGAGGGAACCCGGTTGCTGGCGGTGCCGGTGGATGGCTTCGATGCGGTGCTGGAGCGCGACCCCGAGTTCGCCCGCCGGGTGCTGCAGCTCGAGAGCCGCCATCTTCAGAGCCTGATGCGCTCGCTGCACAGCTGAGGGATCAGCGGCCTCGGTCGTCCATGCCGGGAACCACATCCCAGTGATGGTCGGCCATCAGGGCGCGGGTCTGCTCGGGGTTGAGCAGTCTGGCGTTGTGATAGCCCCCGGTCACACCGCCCTGGCGGTTGCGCAGCACCAGAGCCCGGTCGTGACCGGGTGGGCGACTCACGCGCCTGACCAGCAGGGTGGGGAACTCCATCGGGGAATGCGGCGCAGGGGACCTGCAGGGCTCAATCAACCGCAGATCCCCGCATCCGCCAGCCCCTCAGGCGCTGATGTGACGGATGAGGTCCAGGCATTTGCAGGAATAGCCCCACTCGTTGTCGTACCAGGCCACCACCTTCACGAAGGTGTCGGTGAGGGCGATGCCGGCGCCGGCATCGAACACCGACGTGCAGGTTTCACCGAGAAAATCCGACGACACCACCTCGTCTTCGGTGTAGCCGAGCACCCCGGCCATCGGCCCCGCGGCGGCCGCCTTCATCGCGTCCTTGATGGCCTCGTAGCTGGCGGGGCGCTCCAGATTCACGGTGAGATCCACCACCGACACATCCGGGGTGGGCACCCGGAAGGCCATGCCCGTGAGCTTGCCGTTGAGGGAGGGGATCACCTTGCCCACCGCCCTGGCGGCACCGGTGGAGGAGGGAATGATGTTCTGGCCGGCGCCGCGGCCACCGCGCCAGTCCTTGGCGGAGGGCCCATCCACCGTTTTCTGGGTGGCGGTCATGGCATGCACGGTGGTCATCAGCCCGTCGCGGATGCCGAAGGTGTCATGCAGCACCTTGGCGATCGGGGCCAGGCAGTTGGTGGTGCACGAGGCATTCGACACGATGTCCTCTCCCGCGTAGGAGTGGTGGTTCACCCCCATCACGAACATCGGCGTGTCGTCCTTGGAGGGGGCCGAGAGCACCACCTTCCTGGCGCCCGCTTCGATGTGGGCCCTCGCCGAGGCGTCGGTGAGGAACAGGCCGGTGGATTCCAGCACCACCTCGGCGCCCACGGCCCCCCAGTTCAGGGCCGCCGGATTGCGTTCGGAGGTCACCCGGATGGCCTTGCCGTTGACGATCAGCTGGCCGTCACGCGTCTCCACCTCGCCGCGGAAGCGACCGTGGGTGGAATCGTGGCGGAGCATGTAGGCGATGTAATCGAGGTCGATCAGATCGTTGATCGCCACCACATCGATCCCCTCGATCTCGAAGCTGCGGCGAAACACCAGCCGCCCGATCCGACCGAATCCGTTGATCCCCAGGGCAATCGCCATTTCCTCTCCTCTGAGCGGTTGTGCTGCAACCGCTCACCCTACCGGCAGCCCCCGGGGAACCCAGCGTTCAGCCCAGCCAGGTGAGGAAGCGCTGGATCACCACGGCGTTGCTGATGTCCACGAAGAAGCCCGCCACCAGAGGCACGATGATGAAGGCCTGGGGAGACGGACCGTAGCGGTGAGTCACCGCCGCCATGTTCGCCATGGCGGTTGGGGTGGCCCCCATGGAGAACCCGCCGAAGCCGGAGCAGATCACCGCGGCGTCGTAGCTGCCGCCCATGGCGGGGAACACCACCATCACCGCGAACAGCACGGCCACCAGGAACTGGGCGGCCAGGATGATCAGGATCGGCCCTGCCAGCTCGGCGATGGTCCAGAGCTGCAGGCTCATCAGCGACATCGTCAGGAAGATCCCCAGGGAGATCTCCGAGATCAGCGCGAGCGAACGGGTCCGGGCCGGCCAGATGAGGCGGGGCATCAGTCGCGGCACCGTGTTGGTGATCAGAATCGCGCTGAACAGGGCGCAGACGAACAGGGGCAGGTTGCTGCCGATCGCCTTCAGGGCCTCATGCAGCACGTCCCCCAGGGCCAGGCTCATGTTCAGCCAGAAGAGAGTGCGCAGCAGGCTGAAGAAATCCACCGGCCGCGGATCGGCGGGGGTGTCGGCCCGCTCGCCCGCTCCGTCGGCGGGACCCGGGCGCAGCTGATGGCGGCGGATCAGGAACCGGGCGACGGGGCCTCCCATCAACGAGGCCAGCACCAGGCCCAGGGTGGCGCAGGCGATGCCGATCTCCAGGGCGTTGCCGATGCCGTGATCCCGGGCGAAGCGGGGCGCCCAGGCGATGGCGGTGCCATGACCCCCCAGCAGGGACACCGACCCCCCCAGCAGTCCCTTGAGGGGAGAAAGACCCAGCAGTCCGGCGACCCCGACGCCGGTGAGGTTCTGCAGGATCATGAAGATCACGGTCAGGACCACCAGCACCAGCAGCGGCCGGCCACCGGCCAGCAGGGTCTTGACGTCGGCGTTGAGCCCGATCGTCGCGAAGAAATAGAGCAGAAGAAAATCCCTGGTGTCGAGGTTGAAGTTGATCTCCAGCCCGCTCACGCCATGCACCAGGGCCAGCAGCAGGCACACCAGCAGGCCACTGCTGACCGGCTCGGGAATGTTGAACTGGCGCAGCACCGCCAGGCGCTGATTCAGCCAGCGCCCGACCGCCAGCACCACGATGGCGATGTTGAACGTGGCGAAACCGGCGATCTCCATTCCTGCGGAATCTTCTCCGGACCGACAGAGCCTACCGGCTGGGATCGGCTCAGAATGGCGCCAGCAAGGGTCCCTCGAATGATCAGCCGTCGGACCTTCGCCACGGCTTCGCTGGTGTTGGTGCCCCTTTCCCTGGCGGCTGAGACACTGCACTGGGGCGAGACCGTGGTGTTCGTCTGCTCGGGGCTGGCGATCCTTCCCCTGGCCATCTGGCTGAGCATGGCCACCGAGAAGCTGTCCGTGGCGCTGGGCCCGTCCACCGGCGCTCTGCTCAATGCCGTCTTCGGCAACGCCTCGGAACTGATCATCGCCCTGGTGGCCCTGCGGGCCGGGCTGGTGGACATCGTCAAGGCCAGCATCACCGGCACGGTGATGGCCAATCTCCTGCTGGCCCTCGGTCTCTCGATGTTCCTGGGGGGACTGGGACGCAGCGAGCAGCGCTTCCAGCCCGTGGTGGCCCGGGTGAACGGCTCGGCCATGACCCTGGCGGTGCTGGCGATCCTGATTCCCAGCGTCGCCGTGATCTCCACGGGCGCGGCTCCGGAGCGCACCGTGGCGTTCTCGGGGTTCGTGGCCTGGGTGCTGCTGCTGGTCTACCTGCTGACCCTGATCTTCTCGCTGCGCACCCATCGGGCCCTCTACGAGGTGGCGGAGGTGGAGTGCCGCGATGAGGAGTCCCCCGTCAGCCCGATGCCCTGGCTGCTGGTGCTGATCGGGGCCACCACCGCCCTGGCCCTGGTGTCGGAGATCTTCCTTGGGGTGGTGCAGTCCGTGACGGCTCAGGTCGGGCTCACGGATCTGTTCACCGGGGTGGTGCTGCTGCCGCTGCTGGGGGGAGCGGCGGAATTCCTCACGGCGATCACCATGGCGCGCCGGAATCAGATGGACCTGGCGGTGTCCGTCGCGATGGGCTCCACCCTGCTGGTGGCCCTGCTGGTGGTGCCGGTGCTGGTGCTGGCTGGGCCCCTGCTCGGACATCCGCTCGACCTCAGTTTCGAGCTCTATGAGCTGGTGGCGGTGATCACGGCCGTGCTGGTGAGCAATCTGGTGAGCCTCGATGGCCGCTCCGACTGGCTGGAGGGGGTGCTGCTCCTGGCTGCCTATGTGATTCTGGCGGCTGGTCTTTACTTTCAGGCCCTCTGATTTGAGGCTTTGGACTATGTTGATCCAAGTTCAATCCTGTTGGTGAGTCGAGTCTTGCTGGTCAAACGTCTGCTCCCGCTGCTGCAACTCCTCACCTGTCTGGCGCTGGCCGCACCGGCCTCCGCCGGATCTCTTCTGGAGTCGGTGGCGGCTTCGGGCGTCCTGGTGGGGGGCACCAGCCGGGATGCCTTCCCCTTCGCCTACCAGAACGAGGAGGGGGAGCTGGTGGGCTACTCGATCGACATGATGAACCTGATCCGGGAGGAGATCGAGCGCCAGACCGGCCGTCCGATCAGACTCAAGCTGGTGCCGCTCGAGACCGATCAGCGCCTCTCCAGCCTGGAATCGGGGGCGGTGAACCTGGTCTGCGATGCCAGCAGCTTCACCTGGAGCCGCGATGAGAAGGTGGATTTCTCGGTGAGTTACGGCATCACCGGCACCCAGTTGCTCGTGCCCCGGGGCTCCGGGCTCTCCTCTCCGGACTCCCTGGCCGGAAAACGGGTGGGCGCCCTGCCACGCACCACCAGTGCCCTGGCGGTGACCAGCCGTCAGCCGGCAGCCTCGGTGGTGCTGCTCAAGGACCGCCAGGCGGGCTATGAGGCCCTGCAGCAAGGCCGCATCGATGCCTTCGCCGACGACGGCATGCTGCTCTATGCCTGGTTGCAGCGACAGGGCGGCCAGGCTCCCTTCATGGTCTCGGCCGACACCTACTCCAGGGAGGGCATCGCCTGCATGCTGCCCCAGAACAATTCGTCCTTTCAGCGGGTGGTGGACCTGGCCCTGATCCGTTACATGCAGGGGTTTCTGCGTCAGCAGCCCAGGGAGCGGGGCATCTTCGACCGCTGGTTCGGCCCCCAGGGCAAGACGCCCCTCACCCAGGACGTCACCGGCCTGTTCACCGAAACCATGCAGTTGATGGTTGACTTCAAGGAGGAAGTGCCGACCAAACCATGAGGCGGTCACGATCCCACTCATCCCGTGTCCCTGCGATGTCCAGCCTGATCCGATCCCTCGGCGGTCTCTCGGCCGTCCTGCTGCTGGGAGCCCTTCCCGTCAGAGCCGGCTCCGTCACGGCCGATTCGATCATCGACCAGGAGAGTGCTCTGCAGGAGGCCACCGGCCAGGTCCCCGAGGGTGCCACGGTGACCGGCAGCCGTTGCCAGCAGATCGTGATGCCCGGCGACAGTTTCCGTTACCGCTGCAGCGTCGAGTTCACCACCACTCCGCCTGCAGCCAAACCCGCTCCCTAGGCCCTCGCCGACCCATCGCATGTCCCAGGATCCCGACGATCTCGCCCTGGCCACGGCGCCCTCACGCCCTCTGGGCCTGAGGGTTCTGGCCGGGGTCGGGGCCCTGGCCTTCGCCCTGATCGCCGTCAATCTGGCGGTGGTGATCGTGCGCATGCTGCTGGCGCCCACCCCGGAGCCGAGGCCCCGGCCGCTCACTCCGCCTGCTCCCACCGCCGCAGGGCCCATTTCGCTCTGGACGCGGGCTCTGCTGGCGGCCTCGGCCCAACCGGCCATGGCGGCCGACTGGCGCGTCTACGGTCCGCTGACCATCGACTGGTCCAGTTGGCAGCTGATGGACGGCAGCCTGGTGAGCCGCAGTCGAAATGACAGGAATCAGATGATCTATCTCTCGGTCAATTGCAAGGCCGGTCAGATCAACGTCACCGGCGCGTCGATGACCTGGAAAGGTTGGGAAAAGCCCGTGGCGGGGTTTGAGACCCGGCTGCTCACGGATGCCTGCAAGGACCGCGCCACTCCTTGATCCTCAGCGGCTGGGCTGCCAGTCGTCGGGGGGTTCGGGTTTGCCGGTTTCGGCCAGGGAGGGGAAGGTGCTGCGGGTGAGTGCCAGCACTTCCTGGCGCACCATGGCGCGGAAACCGGCGGCGGCTTCCGGATCCAGCACCGGGTAGCTCATGGGGTTCTCCACGGCCTCCGAACGCAGCGACTTCCAGGTGGACGTGCCGTTCTGGCGGATGGCCTCCAGCGCCCCATTGAAATCAAAGCTGAGGGTTTCGCCACTGGCGGCGGCCGCTTCGATCCAGCGCTCCCTGGCCGGAGTGAAGGCCTTGGCCTTGAGGGTGTCGGGCAGGCCCAGCACCGGTTCGTAGTAAGCCAGGGCGCGGAGTTCTTCTTCCAGCACGATCGGCCAGGCACCGATGCGGCCGTTCTCCAGTCCCGCCTCGACAGGGCTGTTGCGCATGGCCTCGAGCTGGGCTGCCAACCAGCGGTAGTGGGATTTCTCCTGAATCGTCTTGCGCCCCCCGCCCTTGCCATGGGGGGCGCGTCTGGGCAGTGCCGCTTCGGCCTTGCGCAGGAATTCCCGCTCCTCCCGCTCCAGGTTGATCGCACCCCAGCGCTGGCGGTACTCCCAGAGCTCCTCGTACTTCCTGAGGTCCTCGGCTGACCAGCCCAGGGCCTTCAGCTCGTCCACCCGGTTGTCACTGCCCTTCAGCACCCGCTGATCTGTCGCACTGGGGGAAGAGTACGTGCCCTGGGCTCAGGGCCTGAGCAGATCAAGGCTCTCCAGCAGCGCCCTGTGCCTGGCAATGGGAACGAAGCCATGGGCGGCCATCGCCCCGCTGACCGCCACCGGCGGTACGCCGATACCGGGGAACACCCCCGCTCCGCAGAGGCTGAGCCCCTCGATCGGGGTGGATCCGGAGGGGAAGACGCCCTGGTCGGCCCCCAACGCGGGGCCGTAGCTGCCCTGATGCACGCGCAGGAAGCGTTGATGGGTGCGGGGTGTGCCGTGGAGCTCGAGCACCAGGCGCTCCTCCAGGTCGGGCACGATCCCGTCGAGCACCTGGCGGAACAGGGCGCAGCGGTCGCGCTTGAGGCTCTCGTAGGCCTCCGTTCCCGGCTCCAGGTCGCGCCACAGCTCCCAGGGTTCGTTGGCGGGTGTGTAGCCATGCAGCACGTGGTGCCCTTCGGGGGCCAGGGAGGGATCCAGCAGCGAGGGCATCGAGAGCACCAGCATGTTGCGTTCGGCGCCGATGCCCCTCTCCCAGTCGCCCACCCAGACGTGGTGAACCGGCAGATCCTGGAGTCCCTCGCCGCGCAGGCCCATGTGCAGGTGGAGAAAGCTGGCGCAGGCCGGGGTGGACTCCCGCTGATGGCGCCAGCGGGCGTGAGGGGATCCGGGCGGCAGCAGGGCGAGGGTGTCCCAGGGGCTGGCGTTGCTCACCACTCCCCGCCGGGCGTGGATCAGCCGACCATCAACCAGGCGCACCCCCCGGGCGGCACCGTCCTCCAGCGTGATCTCGGCCACGGGAGCGCTGGTGTGGAGCGCTCCGCCGTGGCGTTGCAGACCCCGCACCAGGGCCGCCACCACAGCTGGACTGCCGCCGAGGGGGTACTCCAGGCAGGCGCCGGGATCGAACCAGTCGGCGAAGAGGGTCGCCATGGCGGCGGCGCTGGTCTGATCCATCGGCAGGCCGGAGATCAGGAAACAGAGCAGGTCCACCCAATGGAGCAGGAAGGGATCACGCAGATGGCGGCGTGCCATCGGCCCGAATGCTCCGCCCAGGGCGGCCAGCTTCGGCGCCAGTCGGGCCAGACGGGCGGAGCGGCGGGCCCCGAGCACGGCGGCCATACCCAGCCCCGGCCGCATCGCCAGCAGGGGCAGGGCCAGGGCGGCTTCGCTGTAGGGCTGGAGCCAGGCCATGAAGGCGCTCCATTCATCAGCTGCGGCAACCCCCCGCAGCTCGCGGACCGTGGCGCGGAAGGGGTCGGGGCCCACACCGATCCTCAGGGGACCCTCCGGCAGCAGCAGCCCCCAGTCGTGGTAGGTGGCGACGGGCACGGTTTCCCCGAGTGCCCGCAGGACCTGAGCCAGGGGATTGCTGCTGGGCCAGCGCCCCAGTCCGCTCCAGAGCGAGGGTCCGGATTCGAACCGGAAGCCGCGCCGCTCGAAGCCATGGGCCGCTCCGCCTGCGCGATCGTGGGCTTCGAGCACCACCACATCGAGCCCGTGCAGGGCGGCGAGGCCACCGCAGCTGAGCCCGCCCAGACCGCTGCCGATCACGACCAGATCACAGCTGGAGGGCGGGGCGGACACGTGCGGGCTGACTGGATCTGCTCTTGATGATGGCGAGCCGGCTGAGCGGAGGGCGCTTGTAATGATCCGCAACAATGTGTTACATTGAATTCATTGAAACGGAGACCCTCATGGCTCAAGCCACCGCCACCGCCCCCAGTTCGGCCCCTGTGACCGCCAGCGAGCGCGCCACCATCCGCGGTGCCACTGTCACCACCGAAGACGGCGGCCGCCTCAATGCCTTCGCCACCGAGCCCCGCATGGAAGTGGTGAGCCCCGAGAGCGGCTGGGGTTTCCATGAGCGCGCCGAGAAGCTGAACGGCCGCATGGCCATGCTGGGCTTCATCGCTCTGCTGGCCACCGAATTCGCCCTGGGTGGCGAGGCCTTCACCCGCGGCCTGCTCGGCATCGGCTGATGCGTACCGGGCTCAGCACAGGCTGAGCCCATCTGCTGTCATGCACGTGTTTGCAGTCCTCCTGGCCGCCCTGCTTCTGGGCGGCTTTCTGGTGTCACCCGCCCAGGCCGCTCCAGCGGAGCGTTATCTCTGTGCCGGAGATCCCCTGCTGGCCGACGTCCACGCCGGTGCCGTTGACGCTCGGGACATCCCCAACAGCAGTGCCGGCACCGTTCCGGGCGCCTTCGTGGTCCTGCGTTGGCGTGATCTGAGCCTGCAGCTGCCCCGCAGCAATGCGAAGGGTGCCCCCAGCTACTCCGACGGAAAGTGGTTCTGGTCCGCCGCCGACCCTGAGCGACCCACCTTCAGCCTGCTGGTGGGTTCTCCGGAGACCTTCCTCTGCAGTCGCTGAGGGTCGGTTTCAACCCAGCCGCCAGTCCCCGAGCTGCGACAGGGCAGCCTCGGCTGCGTTCAGCTCCCGTTCGGTGTCGAGCCAGCCCTCGTTGCCCAGCGGCAGGCTCTGAATCTGGCCTTGCAGCCTCGCCTGCAGATCCAGAAGGCGGCTGCGCAGTGCGTCGACACTTGAGCGCTTCAGCCAGATCGCCCGGCCAGTGAAGGAACAGTGCTCCATCGGTGCTGAGCGGCGGGTAAGTGGGAGTCGGGGACACGGCCCTGTGACGGCATCAAGGTTGGCACAAGCAGCGCAGTCCGATCCAGGCTCCTTAAGATTTTCTTCACAGGACAAGCCCATGCCGATTGCCAGCCCGGACCTGCTCGACGCCTTGACGTGGCGCTATGCCACCAAGCAGTTCGACGGCGAGCGCAAGATCCCCACCGAGACATGGGCCGCCCTCGAGCGTGCCCTGGTGCTCACCCCTTCGTCCTATGGCCTGCAGCCCTGGACATTCCTGGTCATTGACGATCCGGCACTGCGCCAGGAGTTGCGCCCGTTCTCCTGGAATCAGGCCCAGATCACCGAGGCCTCCCATCTGGTGGTGTTCCTGGCACGGCGCCGGATCGAGGACCGTGATCTCGACCGCCTGATCACCGCCACCGCCGCCTCTCGCGGTCTTGAACCGGAGTCGTTGTCCGGCTACCGCGAGCTGATGCACAAGGACCTGGTGGCGGGTCCCCGCAGCGCCAGGATCCAGGTCTGGTCGAGCAATCAGACCTACATCGCCCTGGGCAATTTCATGACGGCGGCGGCTCTGCTCGGAGTCGACACCTGCCCGATCGAAGGCTTTTCCCCGCCCGATTACGACCGCCTGCTGGCCCTCGAGGACACCCCTTACCGCAGTTGCGTGGTCTGCGCCGCCGGATACCGCAGCGCCAACGACAAGTACGCCGCCCTCGCGAAGGTGCGCTACCCCCTCGAGGAGCTGATCGAGCACCGCTGAGGCTCAGGCTCCGGTCTGGGTGTGGGGCCTCAGCCGAAGCGGTCGCTGTAGCGGTTCACCAGGGCATTCATCGCCAGCAGCAGCAGCCCCACCCCCACGAACACCACTCCCTTCAGGCCCAGATCCGCCCGGGCCAGGTCGATCACCAGCAGCCGCAGCAGACAGAGCCCCAGTCCCGCCAGGGCCAGATGGCGCAGGGGGTTGTTGCGCAACCAGGCCCCCAGGCAGAACACCAGGAACGCCTGGGCCGACCAGAGCAGCGTCAGCAGGCCGGCATCGAAGCGCCAGTAGATCGCCAGGGCGAGCCCCGCCAGCATCGGCAGATCAATGGCCGCGAGCCGCTGACCCTCCAGACGCTGCAGCAGGGCCGTGGGACCAGCCGCAGCTCCCGGGACGGCGATGGCCTCCACGGGGACCTGGCGGTGCTGCACCACCACGAAGACGATCTGCAGCAGGACCGCCAGCCCGAGCAGCAGCTGATCACCCGCGCCCCAGCCTGCTCCGTCAAGGCGCAGGCTGCGCAGGGCGAACACCAGCTGCAGCAGTCCGAGCCAGCTGATCGGCAGGGCATAGAGCCTCCCCCGCGGCTCGAGGACGCGGTTGGCCCAGCGGTTGATCAGCAGCAGGGCCAGAGCGGCCCAGGCCAGGGTCAGCGCGGCAGGGGACAGCTCCCAGAGCAGGATCAGGTTGAGCGTCAGCAGGACAGCTTCCAGCAGGCAGGGGCGCAGCTGCCTCCAGCCGGGGTAGGCGCTCAGGGGCTCCTGCCGGCTGATCCGCCACCAGCGCAGCAGCACCGCCAGGCCCAGCCCTTCCAGGGGCCATCTCCAGAGCATCAGCCCGAGCTGTGCCGTCGATGGCAGCACCCAGACGGGCCAGACCACCAGCACCGCCAGCAGGTAGCCCGCACCCACCAGCAGCAGGGTGCGTGCCCTTCGCGCCGGGCTCCGCTTCGCCAGATCCGCCAGGGGGAGCGCCAGCAGCAACCAGACCGAAGCGGGCAGCAGCGGCGAGAGCGGAGCGAGCAGCAGCTGGGCGGCCACCCCCAGATCCACCGCCAGCAGCACGATGGCGGCGTGGCGAGCCCGCCCCCTGGCTGCGGCCTTCAGCAACAACCCCGCCAGCAGCAGAAGGGGCAGCAGGCGCAGGCTCACGGCGCCGGCAGGCCAGGGGGACGCCAGCAGCAGATTCAGCCAGGCCAGCCCGTGCACCATCACGCCAGCGGCCTGGGCGCCCGCCAGTACCCCGGGTGCCCGCACGCGCTTCGCCAGCACCACCATCGCTGCCAGCGCCGCCAGCGCCAGCCACTCCATCCAACCGCCCGCCAGGGCCTGCACCGCGGCGCTGACCACCAGCCCGCCGCTGAGCCAGCCCAGGCTTGGCCGGGCCCGTTTCAGATCCACCGAGGTGGCCGCCGCCGCCCCTGCCCCCAGCAGCAGGATGGTGGCGTTCTGGCTGCCATTGGGTCCGATCGCCGGGATCAGGCCCACCAGGGCCAGCACCACTCCGAAGCCCAGGCTCAGACCCCAGCTGATCCTGGGCCACCAGCTGTCGGCGTCAGTGCTCGAGATCCGCAGGAACACCAGGCAGGCCAGGAGCACCGCCAGCAGCAGCAGCAGTCCGTTGGCCAGCAGCGGTCCGAGGCTGAAGAGGGCGCTGATCACCAGCACCTGGGCGATCAGCTGCTCGGACCGCTGCAGCCAGGCCACGCCGCCGCGGCCGGCCCGGTGGGCCAGCCCCGCGGCCAGCAGGGCCGCCAGAACGCAGCTCAGGGCCCGGCCCACCGGGCCGGCGGGATAGGCCAGCAAGGCCAGGGCCAGGGCCATCCAGTTGGTGAGCAGGGCCAGCAGCGGCAGCAGGTTGAAGGAGCCGGACCGGGCCCGTTGCCCATGCACCACCAGCACGCCGGCTCCGAACACCACCACGGCGGCGGCCAGTCCGACGGGGCGCAGGTCCTCGTTGCGGAAGGGCAGATCGGTCTGCGCATACCAGAACCAGTGGTGGAGCGCCGCGGCCCCGCTCACGCTGAGCAGCTCCCCGTCCCAGCGGCGCTGCTGGGCCAGGCCGAGGCCGATCAGGGCGATGGCGCCGGCGAGCACCAGGGCCATCGCCGAGGGGGGCACGATCGCCAGGGGCACCAGCGAGAGCACCACGTGGGCGGCGGCCAGGGCCTGACGCCGTGATCGCCAGGCCAGCAGCAGGTTGAGGCCGATGCCCAGCAGCAGAATCGCCAGGGCGGGCAGAGGCTGGTCGATCCACTGCAGCCCCAGCCCAGGCAATCCCCCTGCCGCGGCGCAGGCCAGCAGGGCGATGGCCCCGGCGGCGCTGCGGATCCATTCGGAGAGCTCCCGCCAGCTGGGCCATCGGGCCAGCCAGAGGGAGAGCCCCGCCAGGGCCGCCGCCGCCAGCAGGGTGAGCAGGAAACGCTGGGCGGGCTCCAGCCGGTAGGCGCTGTGCAGCAGCAGGAAGGTGACTCCGGCCACCACCGCGGCAGCCCCCAGCCGTCCGGTCCAGTTCTCGATCCCCTGCTCCAGCCGCTTGACGACTGACGGATTCCGGGATGGAGCCCCGGAGGGTGCCGGAGCAGGGGGTGAGGCTGACACCGGGGGCGGTGCCGGCGACACCCTGGGTGGCCTCACCCCTGCTGAGACCAAGCCGCCCTCGGGCGCCTGCCGGACCTCCAATCCCTCCAGCCGCTCCAACCGCGCCTCGAGCCTGTCCAGCCGTTGCAGCAGCTCCTCAGCGATCGCCCCACCGATGGTCCCCCGCTGGCTTCGCTTCAGCAGCCAGCCCAGACCGAGCACCGCCAGCAGCAGCACCAGCAGCAGGAGCGTCAGCCCGGTCAGGGCGAGCAGCGCCAGCAGAAACTCCATCGCGGCCCTTCAGGAGGGGATTCCAGCCCTGAACCTCAGGGATGGAAGGGGAGCGGAACCGTCAGGGTCACAAGGATTCACAGCCGTCTGTCCTGCCTACAGGATCATGGGGCCAGCAAGGGGCCAGAGCCATGGACGAGAGGGGACCCCGCTGGCTGGTGCCCGGCGACTGGGACGGGCTGCTTGGACTCGGACTGGACAACCTGATCCAGATCCTGCTGATCCTCGGCCTCTGCCGGGGCGTGCTGGGTTACCCCGACGGCCTGATCTTCGGGGTGATCCTGCCGGCCACAGGCATGAGCCTCGTGGTGGGCAATGCCGCCTACGCCTGGCAGGCCCATCGACTCGGCCGGGTGGAGCGCCGCTCCGACCGCACCGCCCTGCCCTACGGCATCAACACGGTGAGCCTGTTCGCCTATGTGTTCCTGGTGATGCTGCCGGTGAAGCTCACGGCCCTCGGTCAGGGTCTGAGTGATGCCGAGGCCGTCAGACTCTCTTGGCAGGCGGGACTGATGGCCTGCCTGGGCTCGGGGCTGATCGAATCGGCGGGGGCCTGGTGCGTGGGAGGACTGCGCCGCTGGCTGCCGCGGGCCGCCCTGCTCTCCACCCTGGCCGGCATCGCCCTGGGCTACATCGCCCTGGGCTTCCTGCTGCGCACCTACGCCCATCCCGTCGTGGGGCTGGCGGTGCTGGCGGTGATCCTGCTCACCTACTACGGGAACCTGCGCCTGCCCATCCCAGGCGGCCTGCTGGCGGTGCTGCTCGGCATCGCCCTGGCCGCGGCCACTGGCTTGCTGCGGCTGGATCCCATCAGCTGGCAGGCCAATGCCGCCCAGGTGGGCTGGCATCCACCCAGGCTTCAGCTGGGGGCTCTCTGGCAGGCCCGTGACCAGCTGCTGCCCTGGATCGGCGTGATCGTGCCGATGGGACTGTTCAACATCCTCGGATCACTGCAGAACCTGGAGAGCGCCGAGGCCGCCGGCGACCGCTATCCCGTGAAGGGATCGCTGCTGATCAATGGCGTGGGCACGATCGCGGCGGCGCTGCTGGGCTCCTGCTTCCCCACCACCATCTACATCGGCCATCCCGGCTGGAAGGGGATGGGCGCCAGGATCGGCTACTCCTGGCTGAACGGGCTGCTGATGGGCCTGGGCTGCCTGTTCGGCCTGTTCGGGTTGATGGGCCAGCTGGTGCCGATCGAGGCCGGGATGGCGATCGTGCTCTACATCGGCATCGTGATCGCCGCCCAGTGCTTCCAGGCCACCCCTGCGGCCCACGCTCCGGCCGTGGTGCTGGGCATGCTGCCGGGGCTGGCGGGCTGGGGTGCCCTGCTGCTCAAAGCCGGGCTGCGGGCCGGTGGCGCCGGCGGGGCGGGGCCACCCTTCGGGCCCGCGCTGCTGCTGCCGCTGCAGCAGGCCGACGTCTGGGCGGCGGGAGCCTTCGCCCTCGAGCAGGGGCAGATCGTGGCGGCGATGTTGCTCTCAGCTCTGCTGGTGTACGTGATCGAGCAGCGCTTCCTGGCGGCCTCGGCCTGCGGGCTCCTGGCGGCTGCCGGCTCCTGGTTCGGGCTGATCCACGCCTGGCGTTTCACGCCCGCCGACACCGTCCTGAATCTGGGCTGGGGCACCGGTGCCGACTGGGCTCTCGGCTATCTGGTGATGGCGGCGGTGTTCGCGGCGGCGGCCTGGGCGCAGCGGCGCTCCCGCCGTGGTCCCCACCCAGTCGGTGACGCTCCACCACGCTGATGCTCCAGAGAGCCCGGCGCGGATCTACAGCGGAGACTGATCCCTTGGAGGGCCCCATGTTCCTGAAATACCGCCCCGACGGCAGCTTGGTGGAGGTGCTCGACGTCAAGCAATTGATGGACCCCTTCGCCTCTTGCCTGAGCGGGCGCTTCCACGCTGGTGAGGAGATGCAGGAACCGCAGTCGTTCAGCAAGACCGACCTGGTGTTCCCCTCCGATGAAGCGATGCCCCGCTGCTGGCTCGATCCGGCCTACCACCAGGGCTGAATGCCTCGCACCCTGCTGATCAGTGGCGCCAGCCGTGGCATCGGCCGGGCGATCGCCACCGTCCTGGCGGCCGAAGGCCACTGCCTCAGCCTGGGGGTGCGTACCCCCCAGGCCCTGGAGGGCACCTCGCTGGAGCCCTCGCCTCAGGTGCTTGTGCACCCCTACGAGGCCACCCAGCCGGCCAGCGCCGAGGCCTGGGTGGCGGCCACGGCCGGACGTTTTTGCTCGATCGACGGGCTGATCCACTGCGCCGGGGTGTTCTCCCGGGCCGGACTGCTGTTCGGTGCAGAAGAGGCGGCGGAGCCGGAGCGGATCTGGGCGGTGAACCTGATGGGCCCCTGGTGGCTCACCCGTTCGGCGTGGCCCTGGCTGGTCCGCAGCGGCCGGGGCCGGATCATCACGCTCGTCTCGATGAGCGGTAAGCGTGTGAGGGGGGGGCTGGCGGCTTATGCCACCAGCAAGTTCGCCCTGATGGCCCTCTGCGACTGCATGCGCCAGGAGGGCTGGGACGCGGGCATCCGGGTCACGGCGATCTGCCCGAGCTGGGTGAACACCGAGATGGCGGCGGCGGTGCAGGCCATCCCGCGCCAGGAGATGACCCAGCCGGAGGATCTGGCCGCCCAGGTGAGCCTCCTGCTGGCGCTGCCGGCCAGTGCCGTGCCCTTCGAGCTGGCCATCAGCTGTCAGCGGGAGTGGTGAGCCCCCCCTGGGGGGCGGCGCTGCGCAAGGATGCGGGCCTCGAACGCAGCGGCGGAGATGGCTCGTCTGATCATCGTGCTCAAGCCCCGGGGGCCTGCGGCGGGCCATGAACTGATCCCGAAGCTGATGCCTGCCCTGCAGCGTCTGAATGCCGAATTCGACCATCAGGGTCCGTCCCACCTCAGTGGTGTGATGCGCGTTCCTCCCCAGGGGATGGTGGTTCAGCTGTTCGCTGATGTTCAGCCCCAGGCCGATGGCCCCGAGCTGGATGTGGTGCTGATGAGCTCCGAAACGATGATCAAGGGCGCGCCCCAGACCCTGCAGGCCCTGGCCGCGCTGATCTCCCTGCTGCCCGAGCATGCCGGCGATCTGGAGCTGATTTTCCGCTCCGACCGTGATGGCCCCGTGCCCAGGCAGGGCTCCCGGCCTCTGGCCGCCCAGGGCTGAGCGGCCATGCCCAGGCCCGTGCTGGTGATCGCCAGCGGCAACCGCCACAAGATCCACGAGATGGAGGCGATGCTGGCCTCGCTGGATCTCGTGGTGATGCCGCAGCCCGAGGGACTGGAGGTGGAGGAAACCGGCAGCACCTTTGCCGAGAACGCACGGCTCAAGGCGGAGACCGTGGCCCGGATCACCGGCCACTGGGCTCTGGCCGATGACTCGGGCCTGGCGGTGGATGCCCTTGACGGTGCCCCAGGCGTGTACTCGGCCCGCTATGCCCAGGGCGATGAGCAGCGCATGGCCCGTCTGCTC
Organism: Synechococcus sp. CBW1107; assembly: GCF_015841355.1. Classification (NCBI taxonomy): domain Bacteria; kingdom Bacillati; phylum Cyanobacteriota; class Cyanophyceae; order Synechococcales; family Synechococcaceae; genus Synechococcus; species Synechococcus sp. CBW1107. The sequence goes on along the minus strand of NZ_CP064908.1, from coordinate 128,803 downwards.
AAGGAACTGGGGGACACCCCCTACCGCAGCGCGGCCCTGATCAGTGCCCTGGCCCTGGCCGACCCAGGCGGCACCACCGTGCTCGAGGCGGAGGGGATCTGCCGGGGGGAGATCCTGCGCCAGCCCGTGGCCGCCCCCGGCTACGGCTATAATCGTCTGCTGCATGTGCGCGAAGCGGGCTGCACCCTCGCTGAACTACCTCCCCATCAGCTGGAGAAGCTCGGCAGCCGCGCCAAGGCTCTGCGCACCCTGGCGGTGGCTCTGCCGCGGGTGCTGGGGCTGAACGTGAACGGCCGGCCCTGAACGTTCTTCTCCGTCTCCCGAGGGAGTGTGAGATCGTCAGCGGTTGATGATCTCGATCGCCCGCATGGCGGCGGCGGCGGCTTCGTCGATGTCGCCCTCCCGGCCCGCCAGGGTGAGCCGCCCGTAGGCACCCACGGCCTTGACATCGACCACGGTGATGTTCGACGACTTCTCGGCCTCGTTGGCGGCGATCAGCACGTAGCCGGCCGGTTCGGTCTCGAGGATGAACATGCTCATGCCGGCCTGGATCATCGAGCCGCGCCGGTTCTGACGGTTGATCAGCACCGCATGGTCGGGGGTGATCGCCCGGATGATCTCGTCCCAGGTGACTTCGCAGCGGCCACGCCGTTCCACCGTGGTGCCCATCGCGTCCACCACGGCCTGGCCGGAGAGCAGCACGCTGCTCTGATCCCGGTGGTACAGGGCGAGGCTCCCGAAGGCCCGCTCCACCACTTTCTGGCCGAGGCGAACGGTGCTGGCCTTGAGGGCGATGTCGGTGAGGCGGTGCACGGCCATGCCCGGCGCCACCTCCAGCCAGAGGCAGGCATCGCCGGGAATGGGCAGGAAGCCCTGCGACACCGTGCCCATGTAGGCGGCCAGCTGGGGCTGCAATGAGTCGAGAAAGACGTAGGCGCGCAGCTCGATGGCCTGACGCGGTTGCACCGCGGGGCTGTGGCTGCCTGTGAGGCGAACCTGACGACCTCGGCCTGAATCGTTCGGCGGGCGGGAATCCATCCGTGACGAACGGGGCATCAAGCAGACCTGTGGGATGGGTGGCGCGATGGCCTGAAAGAGCCGGCCTGAACGAGCCGGCCGAATCCCCAGGGGACTGGGTTCTCGAGGAAGCAGGGGGATCCTACCCTTCGGCCCCTTCCGGTTTCCTGCTGAAACGAGGCCAGCCCCTTGCGCGCACCGGCACAGCCGATACCTTCGCCTCAAGACCCTTGAGAATCACCGCCGTGGCTCCGAAATCCAGCAGCACGGTGAACCCCACCACCACCTTCTCCGAGTGGATCAGCGGTGCGATCGAGCAGGGTGTCAAACCCGAGCAGGCCCTGGCCGTGGTGGGACTGGGTCTGATGCGCGGCATGGCCAGCACGGGCGCCGAGCTGCCTCTGCTCGAACTCGATGCGGAAGTCGAGGGATCCGCCACCGTGTCGACTCTGAAGGGCCGTCTCGAGGCGATCTCCCTGGCCGTCCAGACCGGCGCTCCTCTCACCACCCAGGAGGTGACCCTGCTGCTGGGGGCCCGGCCCGGCACCGCCGTGGTGCGCCGGGCCGGCCTCACCGCCCAGCGCCTGAGCCGCAATGTCTGGCAGCTCAGCCGTTCGAGTGATGAGCGCTCCACTCCCTCGGTGGGATTCAGCGATGGTTTCCGTCGCCGCCTCTGAGCTCTCCTGCGGCCCCGGCGTGTTGCGTTTGGTCTCCGGCGCTGGCTTGGCCTGAGTCAGCAGGGCTAGCTATGGAATGACCGGCGACCCCTCCACCCCGTCGGCCCCTGAGCCGCCTGCGCCCCCCCAGGTTGCATGGCTGGCTCCGGAAAAGCCCCCGCGTGTTCACCGGGGGCTTTTCTGTGGGCGCCACACTGGTTCTGCCCGTCCGCGCCCCCGTCGCGATGTCGTCCGCGCCCCTGTTTCATCTGGCCTTCCCCGTTGTCGACCTGGAGGCCACCGAACACTGGTACGTGCAGGGTCTGGGTTGCCGGCGCGGCCGCCGCAGCGCCGAGGCTCTTGTGCTCGAGCTGGGCGGTCATCAGTTGGTGGCCCATCTGGAGCCTGGGGAGCCCCAGACCCAGAAGGGCATCTACCCCCGCCATTTCGGTCTGGTGTTCGCCAGTTCCGAGGAGCTGGACGCCCTCGAGCAGCGGGCCCGCGCTCAGGGCCTGCGGCTGGAGGGTGAGCCGCGCCTGCGTTTTTCAGGCACCCCCCTCGAGCACCGCAGTCTGTTTCTGATCGATCCCTCGGGCAATTGGCTGGAGTTCAAGCACTACAGCAACCCCGAGGCGATCACCGGACTGGAGTCCTGTCAACAGGTGGGTGAGCGGCACCGGCAGCTCCCCCCAGGCGGCGGTGATCAGAAATCCACCGGCGGGTAGATCGACATCCTGGCAATGCCGACCTGCTGGGCAACGGGATTCGGCCCGGCCGGGAAGGCCACCACCGAAAACTGATAGACATCGGCGCTGGAAGGGTTGCTCCAGGGCCGCAGCGCCACTGTCACGGTCTGCCCTGGAGCGGGCGGCGACGGGAAGGTGATGCGAAACAGCCGACTGGCGTCGTTGAAGCTGGCCTGGACCGGCACCGGCGGGCCTTCCCGCCTGGGCTGGCCCAGGAAGGCGCGGGTGCGGGAGTCGTCGAAGGAGAAGCGCCAGTCGGCTCCCGAGATCTGACGGATCTCGAGCGCCCCCAGCCCCGCACCGGCCTCCTCGGGCATCTCGATCGTGACGTAGTACTCGCCGCCGCGATCAAAGACGGTCGAGTAGTAGGTGCGCCAGCGCAGTTTCCAGGGGGCACGCAGGAACTGGGTCTGGCCGGCCTGCTCATCGCCCATGGCCGCAGCAGGTGCCACCAGGCCTGTCCCTGTGATCATCAGGCTCAAGCCGATGGCGGCCAGGGGCGCGAGCAGTCGCGTGCTGTTGAGGCGATGGTGATTCATGGCGGGTCAACGGCTGAGGACGGCTCGATCCAGCGCTTCTCCCAGCGTGAGAGCAGCTTCGGCAGCACCAGGATCACCACCACCAGCACCAGCGCACCCAGGCCGAACTCGACCACACCCCGAAGCATCCGCTCCATAGGGATCCAGCGGCCCCCCAGCCAGGCCAGGCTGACCATGGAGCTGGCCCAGAGCATCGCCCCCAGCAGGTTGCACACGACGAAACGGCGGTAGGGCATTGCCACGGCGCCTGCCATGGGTCCGGCCAACACCCTCAGAACCGCCACGAAGCGTCCCAGCAGCACCGAGAGCTCAGCATGGCGCAGGAACCGTTGACGGAGTTTCTCGACTTGCTCGGGTTTCTGGCCCAGCAGGGCACCAGCGCGCTGCACCAGACCCCAGCCGGCCCGACGCCCCACCAGATAGCCCAGGTTGTCACCCAGCACGGCTCCGCCGGTGGCGGCTGTGATCACACCCAGCAGGTTGAGCTGACCGCTGCCGGCGGCGTAGCCCCCCAGCAGCGTGAGCGTTTCACCCGGCAGGGGCAGGCCTGCATTCTCCAGCAGCATCGCCAGGAACACCACCAGGTAACCCCAGTGGGCGAGGAGCTTCTGCAGTTGCTCCAGGCTGATCAGGTCACTCCATGGTGTGCTCATGGGGTGATCGCTGCCGGGGCGCGATCCAGTCCGAGGAATGGTCTGGGATCCTGGTCGCGGCGGTGCTGCCGAGGCAGAGCCGACATGGCCTCCTTCGGGCCCTCGGCCGCCCCGATGGCGGCTCCGAGGGCCTGGCGCAGCCGACGGGCGGCGTGCAGAGGCATGTCGCGGGGCACACTGATGCGATCGCGCAGATAGCGCAGGCCCGGGGCGGATCCTGCCGGTGGCTGGGGCAGAGATGAACCCACCAGGGTGCTCAGGGCGCAACGCAGGGCCCGGTCAAAGCGCTCCGGTTCGTCGGGGTTGACCGCTGCGATCGTCTGGCGGTGCTTCAGCACTCGCGCCAGGGCGACCAGAGCTGATCCCTCAGGCTCCGGCTGGGAGGTTTCCGGATCCGGGCTGGCCACGGGCCAGGGCCCTTCATCCACGCGCCGCTGGGCGGCTTGCTGTTCCGGTGTGACCCAGTCGTGGCAGCCACCCATCTGGGGCGGGAGGTCGTGGGCATGGGTGTGGAAGTCGCTCTGGGTGCCCAGGTAGGTGGGACGGGTTTCCATCGCCTCGAACCAGGCCGCGATGGCGGGGTGACGGGAGCGCAGGGGATAGCCCTTGTAATAGAAGAGGCTGGCACTCATGCGCTCGATGTAGGGAGTGATCACCACATCGGCGCTGCTGAACGTCTCCAGCAGATAGGGGCCGGGGCTGGAGCTCAGGACCTCATCCACCGCCGCGGCCACCCGATCGAACTGAGCGGCGGCGCGCTCCTCCTGGGCCGGGCTTAATCCGGGGCTGCACAGCCACTGGCACCAGGCGCGGAACAGCAGCCGCTCCAGTTGGCGCAAGGGCAGCACCGCCGGGTCGGTCATGCCGCGGTTCAGGGGACCGAAGGCTCGCTCCAGGGCCAGAAGGATGTCGTCGCTCTCGGTGATCAGCCGGCCATCGAGCTGAAGGGCCGGCAGCATGCCGGAGGGCACCAGCTGGCGGAACCAGCGTTCCTTCTCCCCGTAGCAGAACATCGTGACCTTGCGGATCCGGTAGGGGATCTGCTTCTCCTCCAGCCACAGCCACACCTTCTGGCAGTAGGGGCACCAGGCATGGTGGTCGCGGAAGAGGGTGACCCTCACCTCCTCTTCGCTGGCCCCGAAGAGTCGCAGCAGGGCCTGGGCGTTGGCAGGGCCGTTGACCCGGTCGGGTTCGGCCGGGGCCAGCGCCGCCAGCTCCTCCCAGCCCAGCGGCTCAGTCGTTTCGATCACACCGGACCACCCGTTTCCAGCCATTGAAGCCAGGCTAGGAGCCTGACGACCGGCCTCTCGCGCTGTGGTGGCCCTGATTCCTAGCGTTTGACCTGGACGCTTTCCCCTCCATGTTCGACGCTTTCACCAAAGTTGTTGCTCAGGCTGATGCCCGCGGCGAGTTCCTCAGCTCCGCTCAGCTCGATGCCCTCGGCGCGATCGTCTCCGGCGGCAACAAGCGGATGGATGCCGTCAACCGCATCACCTCCAACGCCTCCAAGATCGTCACCAACGCGGCCCGCGATCTGTTCGATCAGCAGCCGGCCCTGATCGCCCCCGGCGGCAACGCCTACACCCATCGCCGCATGGCTGCCTGCCTGCGCGACATGGAGATCATCCTCCGCTACGTCACCTACGCCGTCTTCACCGGCGATGCTTCCGTCCTGGAGGATCGCTGCCTCAACGGCCTGCGTGAAACCTATCTCGCCCTCGGCGTCCCCGGCGCTTCCGTGGCTGAAGGGGTCCGCAAGATGAAGGACGCCGCCATGGCTCTCGTCAACGACCGCAACGGCATCACCCCCGGTGACTGCTCCGCCCTCGCCTCCGAGATCGGCACCTACTTCGATCGTGCTGCCGCCGCCGTCGGCTGAGCCGCCGCAACGGCTGCAGCGGCTCAGCGAAGCGTGGGTGGCGCCTCTGTCCTCTGGTTCCTTCCACGCTCCGTCTCGTCGGGCTTCGTGCCCCGGCGGCGTTCAATCCAGCTGCCGTTCCCGTCTCCGCCGGACCTTGCGGGCCTCCTCCGCCAGCAGCAGTGCGAGGGGAGCGCCCTTGGTGATGGCCATCAGGGTCACCGGCTCCGGTCAGCCCTCCTCCTCGGTCCAGTCGAGCAGAACGGTCATCAGCCGCCGCTTCGAGTCGAACGGAATCTCCCGCTGCAGCGGCAGCCGCGTCGGCAGTGTGCTCAGCTCCAGACCGGCACCGGCGGCCGCCAGCAGCAACAGCCGGGCGCTGGGGTGATCGGTGGCCGCCTCCTCTGGCAGGGCGCCTGCGCCGGGCAGCCAGAGGCTCTCCACCACCATGCGGTTGCACGTGAGCGTGCCGGTCTTGTCGGTGCAGATCACGGCGACGGCCCCCAGGGTTTCCACCGCTGAGAGGCACCGCACCAGCATGTTATGCCGCGCCATGCGCTGCACCGAGAGGGCGAGAGCCAGGGTGACCGTGGGCAGCAGACCCTCCGGCACGTTGGCCACGATGATGCCGATCGCGAACACGAGGCTCTCGCGCAGATCGAGTCCCACGAAGAACAGGCTGGCGGCGAAGGCCAGCAGACCGGCTCACCTGCCGCTCGAGGGTGCTCACGGAGCGATGGGTTCCTGCGGTGAGCCGAGCCACCTGGCCGAATTCCGTTTCGGAGCCGGTGGCGTACACCACCGCCTCGCCCCGGCCGGCGGCCACGCTGGTGCCGGCTCTGGCAGCAGGTTGGCCCGCTCGCTCGGGTGCACTCGCTCCTCCTGGGGCTGCTCCCCGTGCCGGCTGAGGACCCTGCCGGAGCGCAGAGGCAGCACTGGCCGGCGTTCCTGGGAGTCGGGCTGCCGGGAGACGGGCAGCGATTCGCCGGTGAGCACCGACAGGTCGAGGTAGAGCTGACTGGCCGCGATCAGGCGGCAGTCGGCGGGCACCTGATCCCCCTCCTCCAGCTGCAGGTGATCGCCCGGCACCAGCCCCTCGGCGGGGCGGTTCTGCCAGAAGGCAAAGAGGGTATTGATCAGGATCACGCTCCAGATCGCCCAGCCCAGCGCCGGCGTGCGGGCCGCGAAGGCCATCGCGCCCGCAGCCCACAGCAGCAGCGCCATCATGTGGATCAGCAGGTGGGTGAAACGCTCCAGGCGTTGGGCGGCTTCGCGGCTCGTCAGTCCCTCCGGTCGGCTCTGGAGGGCCGCAGCCACCAGATCGAGGGGCAGCGACCTGATCGGATGGGCGGGAGAGATCAGCACGGCGGAGGCTGGGAGCTGTCGTCCGGACCTTACCCAGCCCTCCCGCGGCGCGCTCTCGCCGGATCAGGTGACGGACCGCACCCCAGTTCAGAGCAAAAAAGCGCAAGACTCAAATGGCACCGGCGAGCGAAGGGCTGTTTCCGCAGTTCCCCGCAGCACGGGAACGGTGCAGCAAAAAGCCCTGGACAACCAGGGCCTTTCTGCTCAGGCTCGGTTCGGTGTCAGTCACATCCGGCCACAGCTGTGGCCACCCGGAACACACCTGAGCCACAGGTCAACGCCATCGTTGGCCCGTGCCATTCCACCTTCCCCGCCACCCTTCGCCACGTCCGCCCTGGTGGCTCATCGCCGGGGTGCTGATGACGCTCTGCCTGAGCGGATCGGGCTGGCTCAGCTGGCAGCATCCCCAGCGCCCGTCACGCCAGGCCGCCCAGTGCACAAGCGCAGGTTGCCCCGATCCATCCGCCCTAGGTTGAGCGCAGCCGCGCCACATCGCTTGACCGTTCTGCGCACCCTGCTCACGGCCACCGCTGCGGTGGTTCTCTCCGCCACCGCGGCGTTCGCCGCACCGGCCGCGTCCCTGCTCAAGGGACTGAAGCTGCCGGTCCCAAGCGGTCTGCCCAGCCTGTTCGCCGCCAATGCCGTGGGTCAGATCAGCCTCAACGGCCAGCTGGGCGGCACACCCGAGGGCCTGCTCGCCAAGCTGCGCACGTCCCTCACCAGCCAGGGTTACAGCGAGCGCACCATCAACACCGTTTCGGGCCCGTGGGGCTTGAATCTGGTCTTCGATCCACCGGCTGGCATCAGCGTCGACGGCACCCCTGCCGGCAAGACCGCCGTGCTGGTGCTTCAGGCCACGGCGCTCGCTCCTGGCAAGCTCAATCTCAATGTGCGCTACGAAGCGCTCTGAGGGGTCCCTTAGGCTGAAAGCCCTCTGCTGGAACGGGTTTGCAGGACGCCCCCTCGATGGAGATGCTGAGCCTGTTTCCCCGCTATGTGCTCAAGGGGCACCTGCCGGACGCTCTGCTCACCCAGCTGATCACCCTGGCGGGCCAGGTGCTTGCCGATCCGGACACCTCCCCGGATGCCTCGGTCAAGCTGGCCGGTCAGCTGGATCAGCAGCGGGAGCTGGCTCCCCAGCACCCGGCTGTGACCAGCCTGGCCAGCACGGTGATCCTGCCGGGCTGTGACCACTGGATCCGCCATGTGATCGAGCGGCAGCCCCCCCAGGGCCGCGGGCCCTGGCTTCCCGGACGCTACGGCCTGCAGCTGGTGGATGTCTGGCTGAATGCCCAGAGAGCCGGCGATTACAACCCGGTCCACACCCATGGGGGCAGCTTCTCCGGGGTGGTGTTCCTGAAGGTGCCAGCCCAGATCCGTCCGGACAGCTTCGACGGCCAGCTCTGCTTCCATGGCCCGGAGGAGTGGCACATCCAGAGCTTCCACACCGGCATGGTCCACTACGCCCATCCAGTGCCGGGTGATTTCTATGTGTTTCCCGCCTGGCAGCCCCATTCGGTGCCGCCGTTCAGGGGGGAGGGGGAACGCTGGTCCCTGGCGTTCAACGTGATCGCCGTGCCGCAGCCGGCTGCGCTGCGTCCCCCCGCGGCCACGTCCAACGCCAACGTGAATCTTTCGCTCTCGAGCCGCCGGCCCAAGCCCGGCGGCTTCTCCTGAACGTGACCGGCTCTTGGCTCAGGCCATCCCTGGCCCTCCTGATCCCCAGGGGACAGCGGACGGCACGGCCCGGACTCCGGCTGCTGGCCTTCCTGGTGGCGCTGCTCCTGCCGGTGTTGTTCGCCTCAGACGGGCTGGCGGTTGGGCGTCAGGGACTCGATGGCAGGGCGGGCACTCAGCGCCTGGTCACCCACACGATCGCGATCGAGAGCCAGCCCTTCCACGGCGACCTGCTGCGAACCTCCCAGCGCTGGCACGAGGCTCCCATTGCTCAGGTGGTGGGCGAGAGCCCGCAGGACACCCTGCTGAATTTCTATGTCGTGATGGCCAAGGTCTACGACATGCTTCAGGACCTGGTGGCCGACCCCACGGCCGAGCCTGGCCTGTTCTGGTCGGCCTCCACCCTCGAGCGTGCCCGGGAAGCCAACGACTATCTCCAGGAGGCCATCACGGCGCTGGATGTTCAGGCCTTGCCCCAGAGCATCCGCAGCGACCTGGGGTAGCGCCCCTCCGAGTGGTGTAACTCAGGAGGTCCTGTGACCCTCTCCGGAGGGTGAACAGGAGCAGTCAGGGGATGACTGCTTGGAAGCTGATTGCGCAGCTCCATTGATCCATTATGAACCCTGATCGCTGAATTGGCAACTCAGCGATCGATGTGTTCTGTGTAGATCGAGGTAGAAGCTGGTGCGCTTCAGCTGATGGTTGCAGCCGGCTGGGCGTTCGGATCTGCATCGGTGAGCTCCAAGGGCTCTTCTGGCTCTGGGATCTTGGCCATGGTGGCCTCAGAGAAGAAGCGGCGACGCTCCAGCTGCCATTCCTCCTGCTGCTCCAGCAGCTGGCTGCCCACCAGGCGCACGATCGCTGGATCATTGGGGAAGATGCCGACCACGTTGGTGCGGCGTTTGATCTCCTTGTTGAGGCGCTCGAGCGGGTTGGTGCTCCAGACCTTGCGCCAGTGCTCCTGGGGGAAGTGCAGGAAGGCCAGCACGTCGTCCCGGGCGGCTTCCATCACGGGCACGGCGCCGGGGAACTGCTTGCGCAGCATCTCGGTGACCCGCTGCCAGTGGGCGCGCACCTGATCTGGAGCCTGGATCACGAACACCGCTTTCATGGCAGCGGCCACCATGTCCTGGCCGGCCTTGGGCACATGGCTCAGCAGGTTGCGCAGGAAGTGCACCCGGCACCTCTGCCAGCTACTGCCCTGGAACATCCGCTTGATCGCTGCCGTCAGGCCCAGGTGGGCATCCGAGATCACCAGGCGGGTGCCGTCGAGGCCACGCTCCTTGAGTGAGCCCAGGAACTGACGCCAGAAGCCCTCCGCCTCGCTGTCGCCCACGGCAATGCCGAGAACTTCGCGGTAGCCGAGGGCATTGATGCCGATCGCCACCACCACCGCCCGCGACACCACCTGCATATTTCGGCCCAGGCGGCCGTGGAGGTAGGTGGCGTCGAGGTAGACGTAGGGAAAGCGGGCATGGTCAAGCGGCCGGCCCAGAAAGGCTTTCACCTGCTCATCGAGCCCCTGGCAGATGCGGCTCACCTCCGATTTGGAGATGCCGCTGGCCCCGCCCAGCGCCTCCACCAGGGCGTCGACCTTGCGGGTGGAGATCCCGCCGGTGTAGGCCTCCATCACCACGGCGTAGAGCGCCTTGTCCACCCGGCGGCGTGGCTCCAGCCAGCTGGGAAAGAAGCTGCCCTGCCGCAACCTGGGAATGGCCAGGCTGAGGTCGCCCACCTGGGTGGTGAGCAGCCGCTCCCGGTAGCCGTTGCGATGGGTGGAGCGCTGATCGGGGCAGCGCTCATGGAGTTGAGCGCCCGTGAGGGCAGAAACCTCGGCTTCCAGCAGGTCCTGGAAACCCCGGCGCACGATCTCTGGGATCAGGGCGCCAGCGGTGGTGCCCTCCATGAGCTGGCTCAGCTCGGAGGCGCCACTATGGGTGAGGGTCATGGTCTGTGTTCGGTTTGGTGGTAGTTCTCCGAACAGGGTCACAGACCGGCCCACCCATTGCCACAGCTGAAATCTGAGGGAGGTGAGCCGTCAGCCCCGGCTACGCCGGGGCTGATCCTCCTGAGTTACACCACTTGCTGGGACGCCGCTCGACCTGGCGATGGAATATGCGTTGAAACTCAAGAAGCTGCTGGATTACAGCTTCATCCATGCACCGGACCTGTTCCAGATTCCTGATCGTGATGCGATGGTGCGGCTGTCGGAGCGCCAGTCCAACGGTGCCGGCTACTGGCGGATTCCGGGAACCTCGATTGCCCTGACCGATCAGATCGCAGGTTCGGTTGATCCTCACAACTACTACTTCTCTGCAGAGACGATTGCCGAGATCCCCTCTCTCTACGAGAAGATCAAAGACTTCAGGGCACCTCGAATAATCAGCACAAATAGGAAATCTTGCGGACATAAAAATGCCGCCATGGAGGCGGCTACGCAAGAAAGCATTATATCAACTATTGACGAGTTTCACTGAACCGTATCACTTCTATGAGTGACTCATGCAACCACTACTACGTGGGCAGAGCGCTGGAGATAGCGCAGTAAATTAAATGTTAGGTTCTTGAGACCCCACCAAGCCTCGTTCCTTTCTAGCCCAATCTTTCTTGTCAGCTTTCCACCCATGGACATGGTCATGCAGCCAAAGACATGCTCGACACAAGCTCTGATCGACGACTTAAGACGATTTAATTCCTTGGCTGCGTCGCTAAGCGGATGATTGCGAGCGCCTTTTTCGTGGATCAGGCTTTCGAAGCCACCGAGACTCAGAAGAGCATCAAAGCATTCGCCGGAATATGCTGAGTCTGCCCAGACATAGTCATGCTCGTTTTCTGGATCAAGCAGAAGTGGAAGCATCTGGCTGTCGTGGATATTGGCAGGAGTGACAGCATATCGGCGTATGAATCCATGGTCGACATCGATGCAAATACTGTTCTTGTAACCGTAGTAACTGAGGCCGTTCTTTTGTGTCCAGCGAGCGTCTAAATCCTTGTATCCGTTCAGGGGGCGTGACAGCTCGCGGCGAACATCGGCCCTGCTGAACCCTTGACGACAGCTTGATTTCCGGTTGCATCTCAGGTAGAGACCCGCCTGTGATGACCGCACATCCGGCTGGAATTCCAGAAGCCGACTGGCTGGAAACTCCCGCCAGCGTCAGAGCGCTGATCAACGCCCAGCAGCAGGAGATCGAGCTGTTGCGCGGCCAACTCACCTCCTTGGCCACCGAGTTGGCAAACCTGCGTGAGCGGATCGGACGCAGCTCTCGCAACTCATCCAAACCTCCCTCCAGTGATGGTCTGGGTTTTAAGCCGCCAGAACGGCGCAAGGGCAGTGGCCGCAAGCGGGGCGGCCAGCAGGGCCATCCCGGATCCGGACCAGAGCTGCTGTCGATCGAGCGGGTGGATCAGGTGGTGGATCACCACCCTGATGCCTGCCGCCGCTGTGGCACCTTGCTCCAGGGAGAGGATCTCGATCCCCTGCGCCATCAGGTGATCGAGATCCCGCCGATTACCCCGCTGGTGATCGAGCACCGGCTGCATCGCCTGGTCTGCCCCTGCTGTTCCACCAGCACCTGCGCCTCGTTGCCGGCGGATGTGGAGGCCAGTCACTACGGCCCAAGGCTCAGTGCACTGGTGGGCCTGCTGGGCAGTGCCTTTCCGTTGAGTTTCAGCAAGACCCAGGCCCTGCTCCAGCAGCTGGTAGGAGTGGAGATGAGCCGCGGCGCGATTGGACGGGTCCGCCAGCGCTTGAGTGCAGCACTGGAGCAGCCCATGCAGGAGGCCCTTGCTTTTGCCCGCGTGCAGCCGGTGGCCTACGTAGATGAAACTGGCGCCCCCACCGGCAATGCCGACGGCAACAATCCCACTGGAAAGCGGGGCTGGCAGTGGGTCATGGTCACCGCCGTGGTGACGGTATTTGTGCAAGGGCTGAGTCGATTGTCAGGCGACAGCGAAAACTGGTCCGGAGGCGACACGAAAACTGGTCCACCCCGTGGAGCGAGCCAGGCAGGACGACAAGGGCAGCGCAGGGGCGCCATCTCTGGAGCCGATGGTTCTGGAGACAGCTGTGCAGACCCCTCAGGACGTGGAGGCGATGCGACGGCTATCGGCAGCAGGTTGGGGCCGGAGGCGGATTGCTAAAGAACTGGGCTGTTCACCGGAGACGGTGCGCAAGTACCTGCGGCAGGGTGGCTGGCAGCCCTACGGGAAGCCCTGCCGCAACACGGTTCTCGATGGCCAACGGGAGTGGCTGCGGCAGCGGTTTATGGCCCACCGCGGCAATGCCGATGTGGTGCGGCAGGAGCTGGCCAGTGAGAAGGGAATCGAGGTGAGCCTGCGGACAGTGGAGCGTGCCGTGGAGCCGTGGCGGCGGGAGCTGCGCAACGCGGCCCTGGCGACGGTGCGGTTTGAGACCCCGCCGGGCCGGCAACTGCAGGCAGACTTTGGCCAGTGCCTGGTGAGCATTGGCGGCGAGCGGGTGCGGGTGCACCTGGCGGTGCTCACCCTGGGGTACTCGCGCCGGCTGCTGGTGCGGGCATTCCGCAGCGAGAAGCAGGACCACTGGCTCCAGGCCCTGGAGGAGGGTTTCCGCCACTGGGGCGGGGTACCGCAGGAGGTGCTGGTGGATAACGCCCGTGCGCTGGTGAGCCAGCACGATCCCGAGCGCAACATCCTGGTTTTTGCCGAGCGGCTGGAGGAGTTCGCCCGTTACTGGGGGTTCAAGCCCCGTGCCTGTCGGCCGTACCGGGCCAGAACCAAAGGCAAGGACGAGCGTGGGGTGGCGTACGTCAAGAGGAACGCCATCGCTGGGCGGGAGTTCAGCAGCTGGGCGGAGTTTGAGGCCCATCTGGTGCGCTGGACCCGCGAGGTGGCCGACCTGCGGGTGCACGGCACCACCGGCGAGGCGCCGCTGGACCGGTTTGTGCGGGCAGAAGCCCAGGCGTTGCAGCCGCTGGAGGCCAAGCCGTCGTTCCTGGCGGAGCGGGAGCTGGTGCGGATCGTGCACAGCGACTGCTGCGTGGAGGTGGAGGCGAACTGGTACTCGGCGCCGCAGGCGCTGATCCGTCAGCGGGTGAGCGTGCTGGTGCGCGATCAACAGGTACTGATCCGCCACGGCGGCCGGATCGTCGCTGAGCACAGGCGCCAGCGGCCCGGTAGCCGCAGCCGCCAGGTGATCGACGGCCATTGGGAGGGCCTGCTGCCGCAACGGCAGCAGCGCGAGGCGGAGCGATCGCTGCGGGATGGCAACGCAAGACGTGATCAGGAGCAGCGCCCGGTCCGCAGCTCTGAACTGGCCCGGCCTCTGGCGGTTTATGCCGAGCTGATCGGGGAGGTGGCGGCATGAGTCCCACCAACCCACGCAACCGATCCACAGCGGCGATACCACCGGTACCGACCGAGGAGCTGGAGGCAATGCTCACCCGCCTACGGCTCCCAGCAATCCGCGACCGCCTCGATGCGCTGCTGGAGGAAGCGGCAAGGCGGGAGATGAACCTGCGCGAGGCCCTGGCCTGGCTGTGCGCGGCCGAGGTGGCACGCAAAGACCAGCTGCGGATGGAGATGGCGCTGCGGCTGGCGCGCTTCCCCTATGTGCGCACGCTGGAAGCGTTCGATTTCGAGGCCCAGCCGTCGATCGACCCGGCCCAGATCCGTGAGTTGGCCACCTGCCGCTGGGTGGCCAACGGCGACACCCTGCTGCTGCTCGGGCCGCCGGGTGTGGGCAAGACCCACCTGGCGGTGGCGCTGGGCCGGGAGGCGGTGCGTCTCGGTCACAGCGTCCAGTACGTCGGTGCCATGGAGCTGATCAGCGCCCTGGCCAAGGCCCAGGCGCAGCACGCCCTGGAGGGCCGGCTGACGCAGTACGCCAAAACCCGGCTGCTGATCATCGATGAGCTGGGCTACCTGCCGCTGGAGCCGAACGCTGCGTACCTGTTCTTCCAGCTGATCTCCCGCTGCTACCAGCGCGGCAGCGTGCTGATCACCTCCAACCGCCCCGTCATGGAATGGGGCGAGGTGTTTGGCGATCAGGTGGTCGCCACAGCGATCCTCGACCGGCTGCTGCACCACAGCCACGTGCTGACGATCCGGGGCGACAGCTACCGGCTCAGGGAGAAGCGGCGCAGCGGCCTGATCCGCCCGCAGGCGGGCGGTTCCTCCTCACCGGACAGCGCTGGCCTACGGCCACCACCGCCCGGTGAGAAGGCCTAAGGGGAACCCGGATCAAGCGGCACAGATGCCGCAGCCAACAACAACGACACGACACCCACCGATGAAACACCGATCCAAGGGCAGCCGTAAGGCCCCCATCAGCAAGCCATCAGGTGGACCAGTTTTCGTGTCGCCGGAGGACCAAAAGCGGATGTCGCTTGACAGTCGATCGACGACCGCTGCCATCGAGCTGCTGGGGAACGCCTTTGGCGGGATTGTGGTGAGCGATCGCTTCTCGGCCTACAACCACCTGCCCACCAAGCAGCGCCAGCTGTGCTGGGCGCACCTGATCCGCGACCTGACGGCCATCGCCGAACGCCCGGGCGCCAGCGCTGAATTCGGAGCCCAGCTGCTGGGCCTGCAGCAGCAGCTGTTTGGCCACTGGCACCGCTACAAGGAGGGAAAGATTGACTGGCCCGCCTTGCAGCAAAGCTGCCGGCCGATCCGCCAGACCTTTGAGACCACGCTGCAGCGGGTAGTAGAGCTCGGCTACCAGCGCGGCGAGCGAACGCCTTGGGCCAGCACAGTGCGCACGTGCCAGCAGCTCCAGAAGGTGACAGGTGGGTTGTGGACCTTCCTGGAGAACGAGGGAATAGAGCCCACCAACAACGCCGCAGAACGTGCCCTGCGCCAATCGGTGATTCAGCGCAAGATCAGTCAAGGAGTCCAATCCCGCCAAGGTGCGATCTGCCGGAGCCGCCTGCTCACGGTCACCACTACCCTCAGGCAACAGGGGCGGGATGTCTGGGAGTTCCTGGAGCAGGCCTGGATCGCCCATCACCGCGATGGGGTGATGCCGTCACTGCTGAGCGATCCCTGAAGGCAGAAGAAAGGACAAGGAAGAGTCTCTGATCGCTCAGCGGTGAGCGATCAGGCTTGCATTCGTGCGGTGGGGCGTCCCGACCCCTGAACGCATACAAATCCTTTTGCTGCAAGCGGTCTAGGTTTTCATCCCAGCCCTCTGGCAGCCTTCCGGCTTTGATTTCCTTGTTCTCCTCGCGGGTATTGCGTTGCTTGGGAACAGGGACGAGAGTCGCGTCAATGATCTGACCACCCCGGGCTTGGAGACCCTGAGAGCGCAGGTATTCCTCAAACATCTCAAAGAGTTCCTCGATAACTCCCGCCTTGCGCAGTCGCTCTCTGAAGAAGGCGACTGTGGTGGCATCTGGTATGTCATTCATCACCCCAAGACCAACAAACCCCTCGAAGGAGCGACGGTCATTTACTTGGAATTCGATCTCTTCATCACTTAAATTAAATAGCTGCTGGAGCACCAGCATCTTGAAAAGAATCAGTGGGTCGATTCTCTTGCGTCCAGCATTGCTTTTGCGCTCCTGGCTATAGCCCTTGTCAAGCAAAGGGCGGAAAGATTCCCAGGGAATCGATTCTGCGAGACGGATCAGAACCGGCTTCTTCTCTTGGAGCTTTGCAACTCTTTGTTGTTCGTCCCAGAAACCTCGCTGGCCCATAGAAAGTATGTAATCGGTATGGCCTAGTATAATCTAAATCCGGACGTTATCAAGCGGTCTTACGATTTTTCGAGGTGCCCTTCAAAGCACCAGTCGGTGAGTTCTTCACACCGGACTTTTACCGTAGTTTTGCCACAACTCCGGGTTATATCCTGCCGCCCAAGTGGTATCTGATGTTGCCCGCGTGGCTGCGCGCCGATCTGCTCGAGCGCATGCTGCTGGGTCAGACCCTCGCCCAGCTCCTGATGACGCTGGTGATCGCGCTCGTGTTCCTGCTGTTGACTGTCCTGGTGCTGAGCCTCCTGTTCCGCACCTACCACCAGAAGGTCAGACGTCAGGATGCCGAAGGGATGCTCCTGCGCGGCCGGCGGGTTGATCTGGCCTGGACGCGGGTATTTCTGGTCGGGCTGATTCCACCCCTGGCCTGGTTCAGTGAAGTGCTGATCGACGACTATGTGAACATCACCGGAGGCATGCTCATTGCCACCAAGTTCTTCTTCTACAGCATTTCCTATCTCGGGCTCGGTCTGCTCGCCTTCCTGGCCTTCGAGGCCGTGGGACGCTCCGTGTCCCGCTGGATCGTGGTGCTGCTGGGTCATCCCTCCGACCTGCAGCTGCGCCGGGTCAGCAATCTGATCATGCCCCTGTGCCGGGTGTTCGGCGCCCTCGTGGCGATCATCACCTTCTACCGTCTGCTTGCCCTGCTGGGGCTGCCGCCCCAGACCGTGCTGGCCTTTTCAGCTGTTCCCGGTCTGGCGATCGGTCTGGGGGCCTCGAAACTGCTCGGCAATCTCTTCGCGGGTCTCTCGATTCAGACCGATCGTCCCCTCAAGGTGGGCGAGTTCTGCCAGATCGGCGAGCATGAGGGCTTCATCTCCAAGATCGGTCTTCGCTCACTTGAGCTGAACACGATCGAATCCAGGATCACGATTCCCAATTCGCTCGTCGATGAGCAGAAGGTGATCAACTATTCCGTGCGGGGCGGTGATCCGGCTGAACCCTCGTTGCAGGGGCTCGACCTGCGCGTGGTGATCGATCAGCCGATCGTTCCCTTTCAGATCCGCGAGCTCTTCCGCCTCGTGAATCAAGCCATGGAAGAGAGTCCTGATCTGAATCTGCCCCTGGCCAGCTTCGATCCATCGGTGGATGAGGGTCTGATTCTCACCTGCCATGCCCAGGTGGAGGCCTCCGACTGGCCGCGCTATCTCGAGGCGCGTCAGCGGTTCATCCTCCGGCTGCGTCAGATCCTGTCTCAGGTCAGTCAGTGTTATTTCAGCTTCGGAGTGTCCTTCGACACCTCAAGCGAAACCCTGCGTGCGATTCCGGAGATCGTGGCCCAGATCTTCAGGGCCGAGCCCCTGGCCCGTCTGAGTGGGTGTCGCTTCCTGCGCATCAACGAGTTCAGCCTCGATTTCTATGTGGAGTACTCCTCGGATCAGCCCACCCTGGCCCTGTTCGAGGATGCCCACAGCCGGCTGCTCTGCGCCCTGATCGAGACCTTGCGGGCACGGGGGATCGAGATTCCCATCCCGACCACGGTCGAGATCGAGAAGGTGGAACTCTCTGCGTCTCCGCCACCGTCGCCCTGAGCTCCCGCCGGAGCTGCTTCACGCTCACCGCTCCGGGCCTGCCACCATCGGCCCTCGTTGCACGTTCGTGCCGTGAGCAGCGCCAGCGCCGAATCTCCTCCTGTGGCCGCGTCTCCTCCGGCTGCGTCGTCCCCGGCCCCCGCCGCCGAGGGGCTGGCCTCTCCCGCCTGGCGGAACGCCTGGTACCCGGTGGCCTTCCTGCGTGATCTGGATCCGGCCCGGCCCACGGGATTCACCCTCCTCGGCGACGACCTGGTGCTCTGGTTCGAGCGGACGGGCGATCCAGAGCAGCCAGGAGGCCAGTGGCGGGCCTTCGCCGACGTCTGCCCCCACCGTCTGGTGCCGCTCTCCGAGGGGCGGCTCAACGCCGCCGGTGAGCTGGAGTGCCCCTACCACGGCTGGACGTTCGACGGTCAGGGCCGCTGCACCGCCATTCCCCAGGCCAGCGCCGGCAGCCAGCCCAGCGACCGGCGCAGCTCCTGCCGGTCCTATGCCACCGCCACCGGCCAGGGGCTGCTGTTCGTGTTCGCGGGGGAGCCCGGGGCTGCGGCCTCGGTGCGCCTGCCCCTGGTTCCCGTGCTGCAGGAGCCGGCTTCCGGCTGGCTGGTGCAGGACACCTTCCGCGACCTTCCCTATGACGCCCTGACCCTGCTGGAGAACGTGCTCGATGTGAGCCATGTGCCCTTCACCCATCACGCCACGGTGGGCCGGCGCGAGACGGCCGGCCCGGTGGACCTGCGGCTGGAGCAGGCTGGTCCCGGGGGGTTCAGCGGCGTCTGGGAGGAGGGCCCCCGCCGGGGCAAGCTCGGCAGCCAGTTCACCACCTTCCTGGCCCCGGGCCTGATGTGGCACGACCTCACGGCCCGCGGCTTCGCCCGCATCCTCACCGTGGTGTACGCCACCCCGATCCGGCCTGGGGAGTGCCGGTTGTTCGCCCGTTTCCCGTTCCAGTTCGAGTCTCCCTGGCCGGGCCGGCTGCTGCGCCTGCGCCCCCAGTGGCTCCAGCACATCGGCAACCACACCGTGCTGGAAGACGACCAGATTTTCCTGCACTGGCAGGAGCGGGTGCTCGAGGCCCGAGGCGGCAGTGCGGCCCTCAGCCGCGCCTGCCACCTGGCCACCGGCGCCGATGCCTATGTCAAGGCCCTCCGCGACTGGGTGGTGAGTGGGGCGGGTGAGCCGTTCCCGGATCAGCCGCTGCCGCCGCGCCTGGGGCGCACGGCCCTGGTGGAGCGCTATGAGAGCCACACCCGCCACTGCCGCAGCTGCTCCGGTGCCCTGCGCCGGATCCGGCGCTGGCGACCTTTGCTGCCGCCCCTGGCCTGGCTGAGCCTGCTGGCGATCGCCTGGTTCCACACCCCCGTGGCCCTGGCCGCCGGTGTGGGCGTGGCTGCCCTGGCGGGTGCCGGCTTCTGGAAGCTCGGCCAGTGGGAACGCCTGCTGCTGGCTGGCAGCGACCGGCCGCCCCGCAACAGGAGCTGAGCGGTTGCCGGGCCACCCTCAGCCGCTGTGCACCACCGGGATGTCGGCCAGGCGGGTGGTGGCGGCCCGCGACAGGCGCTGGCGTTTCATCGCCCAGGCCGGCTGGAGGCCGCAGGCGGCCCACTGCACCGTGCCGCGGCCGTAGCGGCGGTTGAGGCCATCGATGGTGGCCATCAGCGCCTCACGGCGCTGCTGCTGCTCCGGCGGCAGGGGGGCGAGCAGATGGTGCTGCAGCTGCTCCAGTGGCTGCAGGTTCTGCAGCAGCACCCCGGCCTTCTGCAGGGGTTTGTGGGGGCGGAACAGCCGCTCGGCCAGGGGAAGCGCCGCCGCCAGCAGCACGCTGGTGTCGTTGCTGGCCAGCGGCAGTGCCACGGTGGCGGCGTTGGCGTAGAAACTCGTGCCGTTGAAGGGGCTGCTGCGCACGAACACGGTGATCGTGCCGGCGCGCTGGCGCTGGCGGCGCAGCTTCTCGGCGGCGCGGCTGAGGTAGGTGGCGATCGCCTCGCGCAGCTGGCCCAGCTCGCGCACCGGTTCGCTGAAACTGCGGCTCACGCAGGTTTCCTGCTTGGCGGGCGGAGCGGCCACCAGGGGCAGGCAGCTGTGGCCCCGCAGTTCCTGCTGCAGGCGCAGCCCCACCACGCCGGCTTTGCTGCGCAGCTCGCCGCTGGCCATGTCTCGCAACTGGAGCGCAGTGGCCACGCCGCGCAGCCGGCACCAGCGCGAGAGCCTGCGGCCGATGCCCCAGACGTCCTCGACCGCGACGGCCGCCAGCCAGGGGTCGGGATCGGCCAGCGCCCCCAGATCGAACACGCCGCCGTGGGCCGGATCGGCCTTGGCCAGCTTGTTGGCCAGCTTGGCGAGCACCTTGGAGGGGGCGATGCCCACCGCCACGGGCAGCCCCAGGTGACGCCGCACCTGCCGGCGCAGGGCCCGCCCCCAGGCGCTGAGGTCGCCGGCTTCGGGGCCAGCGGCGGTGGGGCGGTGCAGCCGGCCGAAGGCCTCGTCGATCGAATAGATCTCCAGCTCCTCCACCCAGGGCTCGAGGGTGAGCATCAGCCGCTGGCTCATGTCGGCGTAGAGGGCGTAGTTGGAGCTGCGCACCACCACCCCGTGGCGCTCCAGCTCCCGCCGCACCTGGAAGTAGGGCTTGCCCATGGGGATGCCCAGGGCGCGCGCCTCGGCGCTGCGGGCCACGATGCAGCCGTCGTTGTTGGAGAGCACCACCAGCGGCCGCCCGATCAGCGATGGATCGAGCGCCGCCTCGCAGGAGGCGTAGAAGTTGTTGCCGTCGATCAGCACGGTGGCCCAGGCCATGGGCGCCCTCAGAGCGGGTGGATCACGTGGATGGCGACCCCCCAGAGGCGGGTGTCGTCGGCATCGCTCAGCTCCAGGGGCGGATAGGCGGGATGGGCGGCCTCCAGCCGCAGCCGGCCCCGGTGCCGCACCAGGCGCTTGAGCGTGAAGGCCCCGTCCAGCACCGCCACCACCACCCGGCCGTGGCGGGGTTCGACGCTGCGGTCGACGATCAGCAGGTCGCCGTGATGGATGCCGGCGCCGATCATCGAATCACCGCTGACGCGCAGGAAGAAGGTGCTGCTGGGGCGGGCGATCAGCTGCTCGTTGAGGTCGATGCCGGTTTCGACGTAGTCGTCGGCGGGACTGGGGAAGCCGGCCGCCACGCTGTCGCCGGCCAGGGGCAGCAGCAGGGGCCGGCGCCGCTCGCGCAGGGGCAGGGGCGTGAACGGTTCGCTGAACCCGCCGGTGATGGCCACTGAGTGGCCGGCTGGGTCGACGGCCGGGTCGGTGGTCATGGGCAGCCGTACAGGGATCGCCAGAGTAGTTCAGGTGTACTGATGTCTGTTGCGTGGCGCCCGCACGACCGAAGACGCACGACGGCAGGGTCTCCGTGTCCCTGCGGCGATCTGATCGGCCATGGGGTGGTTTCCGCTCCGCAGGCCAGCGCCCGGTGGCTCCGCCACCGGGCTTTGTTCTGGCCAGCATGGGGCGCGTCGATGACGTTGGGGAGCGGGCCATGGTGGTGCAGGTGCTGAGCGAGGCGGAGCGCTTCAAGCTCGACCGCTCCGATGACGCCGCCTTCTACGCCGAGCCCCGCTTCGTGCACCACCTCGACGGCGCCTTCCGTGACCGGCTGACGGCGCTCTACCGCGAGCGGATCCCGCCCTGCGCAGTGGTGCTGGACCTGATGAGCAGCTGGGTCAGCCATCTCCCCGAGGAGGTCCGCTACGAGCGGGTGATCGGCCATGGCCTCAACACCCGGGAGCTGGAGGCCAATCCGCGCCTGGATCAGCACTGGGTGCAGAACCTCAATCGCGACCAGGTTCTGCCCCTGGCGGACGCGAGCGTGGACGCGGTGCTGATCGTGGCGGGGTGGCAGTACCTGCAGCAACCGGAGGCGATCGCGGCGGAGCTGCTGCGGATCCTGCGGCCCCAGGGGCAGCTGATCGTCGCCTTCTCCAACCGGATGTTCATGCAGAAGGCCCCCCAGATCTGGGCCGACGGCAGCGACCGGGATCACCTGGAGTACGTGGTGCGGGTGCTGGTTGCCCAGGGCTGGCCGATGCCGGAGCTGGTCGCCGAGTCGACCCGGGCGGAGGGGCCGCTGGGCTGGCTGGGGGGCCACGGAGATCCGTTCTTTGCGGTGATCGCCCGGAAACCGGGGCCCGGCCACCGCGCCAACCACAGTTAACAGTTCTTTACACTAGGCTGTCTGGAAAGCCGGAAAACCATGACAACCCTCGTCAACGTGATCGGCCCACTGCTGTACATGGGCTGTTTCGCCGTCATTCTCGGCGGCGCGTTCGCCCTGATGACCCAGACCCTGCGCAGCAGCGAGCGGGTCGCCACGCCCCGCCGTCGCCACCCTGAAGCCCCCAGCCCCGGTGAGGAGGTGATGGTGGTCGACCTCAGCCGTGAGCGGCTTGAGCAGCTCTACCAGCAGGCTTCCTGAGGCCCTGCGTGACCCTGTGATCTGAGGCTGTTGGCGTTGAGTCCGGGGCAAGGTTGTGATCCTGCTGCTCCGTCGCTGGCTGTGATCGGTGCCGGGGTGTCCGGTTGTGCTCTGGCGGCCAGGATGCGCCGGCTGGGCTGGCAGGGGCCGATCAGTCTCTGGGAATCCGGCCGGGGGCCAGGAGGTCGTGCCGGCACGCGCCGTTCCCGCCACGACCTCCTGGGGCGACTCGATCACGGAGCACCACTGCTCTCGATCAGCAGCAGTCCCGCGCCAATGCTGCTGGCTTCCTTGCTCGATGGGGGCTGGGTCGAGCCCTGGTCCGGTGCACTGGCACTGCTCGATGGAGAGGGCCGGCTGATCCCCGGGGGCACCGATCCGCTCACGCAGGGGGATCTGTACCGGGGCAGAGGCGGAATGGATCAGCTCTGCCGGGGGCTGCTGGAGCTTGGTGGCAGCGGCCTCGAGCTGAACAGCCACTGCCTGGTGCGCCATCTGGCCCGGAGCGCGGACAGCGGCTGGGAGCTGCTCGATCAAGAGCGGCAGCGGCTGGGGGGCGCCGACTGGCTGGTGCTCAGTGGCACTCTGCTGGTGCATCCCCGGTGCCAGGCGCTGCTGGGCTGGCCCGAACCACCCTTGCAGCCGCTGGTCAGAACGCTGGGGGATCCGCGGCTGGAGCGGGCTGCCGCCGCCATCGCCGCCATCGACACCAGTCCGCGCTGTGCCCTGATGCTGCTGATCCAGTCCGACGCGGCTGAAGCCTGGCGGGGGCTTCCCTTCCGCCTGCTCAGCTTCGAGGCGGCAGCCCAGAGCCGTTGGGGTCTCTCGCGGCTCTCGATTCAGCCCCTGGAGGATGGACGCTGCGCCGTGGTGGCCCACTCCACGGCTGACGTGGCCAGGCTCCACGCCGGCGTGGCCGGATCGCGCTCCTCGGTGGCCCGGCTGCCCGGGGTCATCTCGTCGCCCCAGCGGGAGCAGGCGCTGATCGAGACCCTTGCCTCGGCCCTCTCGGCGGTGATGGAGCCCTGGATCGCATCGCTGGAGCTGGAAGGCGCCGATCCTCAGCTGATGCGCTGGGGGGCGGCTTTTCCGGAGGGAGAGGGCCTGGCCAGCGAGCTGACGCTCTGTCCGCAGAGCCGGATCGGCTTCTGTGGTGATTTCGTCAGCGGCCCCGGTCTCGGCCGGATCGAGGGTGCCCTGCGCAGCGGCGAAGAGCTGGCGGAGCAGTTGCTGGCGGAGATGGGGTCCGCGTCAGTGTCCGTTCAGGAGCAGCCGGCCTGATCCCTGCGCTCCAGCCAGCTGTCGGCCTCCCTGGCCAGGGCCGCACCTCGGGCTGTGTAGAAGACCAGGTGCCGCCGGTTGCGGTAGAGGGGTGCGCGTGTGGCCTGCAGTTCAGCTTCGGCGCGATGACGGCAGCTGAGCAGGGCGTCGAAGTCGATCGGCTCCGTCCCGGGCTGGGCCGACTCGGCCTGCTGGCTGATGGCGGGGCAGAGGCGCTGGCGCACGGCTTTGAGCAGAAGAATTTCCTGCTGCAACGCCTGATCGGCAAGGGCCTGGTAACGCTCCTGCAGGGTCGTGCAGCTCAGGACGTCCTGCGCCAGGGCCGAGGAGCTCAGCAGCCAGCCGGCGGCCATCAGGCTGAGGAGTCTGATCACCACCGCATCACCCTCAGGTCTTGCCGGTGAAGTGTATGGGGCGTTGCTGAGGCGTTGGGATGGCGTGGCGCAATGGCGGAAAAAGTTTGTTACCCTGACGAATTATCAAGAATTGCTTATGGCGGAATTCGGTATCTCGTTGCTGATCGCCACAGCGAAAGCAGTGCTGGGCAGCGCCCTGGTGCTGGTGTCGCTGCGGTTGACGGGTGGTTGGTTGATGCGTCTGGCCAGAAGAACTCCTGGTGACACGGACGGTCAACTGTTGCGCTCGGTGCTGACCACCGCCGCCCCCATCGGTTACCTCGGCGCGTTCTGGTGGGGTTGGCGCTCGCTGGTGGCTGATGTCGAGGCGCTCAACTTCGGCGAGGGTGTCGATCGCATGCTCGCAGCGGTCATGCTCTTCCTGGCCATCGTGCTGATCGTGCGGCTGCTCAATCGGGTGCTGCTGTTGCTGCTCGATCGCTCCCTGCGCCGCCTCAGGCGTGAGAACCAGCTCTCGGTGCTGCGGGGCCTCGAGCCAATGATTCGCTCAGGCGTGTGGATCCTGGGCCTGCTGGTGTTTCTGCAGAACCAGGGCGTTCAGATGGGTGCCATCTATGCCTCTCTGGCGGGGTATCCGTTCAGGGGGCGTGACAGCTCGCGGCGAACATCGGCCCTGCTGAACCCTTGACGACAGCTTGATTTCCGGTTGCATCTCAGGTAGAGACCCGCCTGTGATGACCGCACATCCGGCTGGAATTCCAGAAGCCGACTGGCTGGAAACTCCCGCCAGCGTCAGAGCGCTGATCAACGCCCAGCAGCAGGAGATCGAGCTGTTGCGCGGCCAACTCACCTCCTTGGCCACCGAGTTGGCAAACCTGCGTGAGCGGATCGGACGCAGCTCTCGCAACTCATCCAAACCTCCCTCCAGTGATGGTCTGGGTTTTAAGCCGCCAGAACGGCGCAAGGGCAGTGGCCGCAAGCGGGGCGGCCAGCAGGGCCATCCCGGATCCGGACCAGAGCTGCTGTCGATCGAGCGGGTGGATCAGGTGGTGGATCACCACCCTGATGCCTGCCGCCGCTGTGGCACCTTGCTCCAGGGAGAGGATCTCGATCCCCTGCGCCATCAGGTGATCGAGATCCCGCCGATTACCCCGCTGGTGATCGAGCACCGGCTGCATCGCCTGGTCTGCCCCTGCTGTTCCACCAGCACCTGCGCCTCGTTGCCGGCGGATGTGGAGGCCAGTCACTACGGCCCAAGGCTCAGTGCACTGGTGGGCCTGCTGGGCAGTGCCTTTCCGTTGAGTTTCAGCAAGACCCAGGCCCTGCTCCAGCAGCTGGTAGGAGTGGAGATGAGCCGCGGCGCGATTGGACGGGTCCGCCAGCGCTTGAGTGCAGCACTGGAGCAGCCCATGCAGGAGGCCCTTGCTTTTGCCCGCGTGCAGCCGGTGGCCTACGTAGATGAAACTGGCGCCCCCACCGGCAATGCCGACGGCAACAATCCCACTGGAAAGCGGGGCTGGCAGTGGGTCATGGTCACCGCCGTGGTGACGGTATTTGTGCAAGGGCTGAGTCGATCGACGACCGCTGCCATCGAGCTGCTGGGGAACGCCTTTGGCGGGATTGTGGTGAGCGATCGCTTCTCGGCCTACAACCACCTGCCCACCAAGCAGCGCCAGCTGTGCTGGGCGCACCTGATCCGCGACCTGACGGCCATCGCCGAACGCCCGGGCGCCAGCGCTGAATTCGGAGCCCAGCTGCTGGGCCTGCAGCAGCAGCTGTTTGGCCACTGGCACCGCTACAAGGAGGGAAAGATTGACTGGCCCGCCTTGCAGCAAAGCTGCCGGCCGATCCGCCAGACCTTTGAGACCACGCTGCAGCGGGTAGTAGAGCTCGGCTACCAGCGCGGCGAGCGAACGCCTTGGGCCAGCACAGTGCGCACGTGCCAGCAGCTCCAGAAGGTGACAGGTGGGTTGTGGACCTTCCTGGAGAACGAGGGAATAGAGCCCACCAACAACGCCGCAGAACGTGCCCTGCGCCAATCGGTGATTCAGCGCAAGATCAGTCAAGGAGTCCAATCCCGCCAAGGTGCGATCTGCCGGAGCCGCCTGCTCACGGTCACCACTACCCTCAGGCAACAGGGGCGGGATGTCTGGGAGTTCCTGGAGCAGGCCTGGATCGCCCATCACCGCGATGGGGTGATGCCGTCACTGCTGAGCGATCCCTGAAGGCAGAAGAAAGGACAAGGAAGAGTCTCTGATCGCTCAGCGGTGAGCGATCAGGCTTGCATTCGTGCGGTGGGGCGTCCCGACCCCTGAACGCATACCTGGCGGGGGCCGGCATCGGCGTGGGCCTGGCGCTGAAGGGGCCGATCTCCAACTTCCTGAACTACCTCACCATTCTCTTCGATGAACCCTTCCGAATCGGGCAGTTCATCTGTTTTGATGACGTCCTGGGGACGGTGGAAGGGGTGGGAATCCGCTCCACAATTATCCGCAGCCTCAGCGGCGAACGCATCGTGATCAGCAATGAAGATCTGCTGGGAAAGGTGATCCAGAATTACGGGGATCTGCCCAAGCGGCGGGTAGCCACCACGATCGGTGTGGTCTATCAGACGTCGGTCGAAACGGTCAAGGCGATTCCCGCCCTGGTTGAGGCGGCGATCCGCTCCAAGCGCCCGGCGGAATTCGATCGCTGTCATTTCACGCGTTTCGCCGACAGCGCCCTGGAATTCGAATTCGTCTATTTCATTCCCGATGCCGATATGGTCCTGTTCCTGGATGTGCAGCAGGAGATCAACCACGCCATCATGGAAACCTTCCAGAAGCACGACATTGAGTTCGCCTATCCCAGTCAGACACTCTTTCTGGAATCTTCCCGGGTGGCGACCAGGGAGGTGGCTCTGGCCGTCGGTTGAAGCTCCATCGTGCGGTTGGCCCATGAACGCACGACGCACCACGACCGGGCTGGGGGCGCTGATGCTCACGGCTGCCCTGGCCAGTGCCGTCGCTCAGGGGCTGCGGCCACTCCCCGTCTGGAGCCAGGCCGTCGAATCCGATCCCGCCGCTGCCGCTTCCAGGGGGGACTCCCTCAGCTTTGGAGGCCAGCGCTACTGGCATCGCTTCACCGCCGGTGGGCAGCATGAGTTCACCCCTGAGGGGCAGGGCAACCTGACCACCTGGCGTGACATGGTGACCCTGAACGTGCACGAGAGCGTGCGTAACGGTGACCAGCTGGCGGGCCTGGCCAACGGGGTGCTTGCCAATTACCGCCGGGCCGGCAGGGTCATCCGCACGGCGTCACGGCCCAGAACGGATGCCCGACCGGCGGAGCACCTGATCGTGGCCCTGCTGCAGGCACCCGGTCTGGTGGAGGCGGTGCTGGCCCGGGTGGTGCTGGTGGATGGCGTCGGGGTCGTGGTGGTGCGCTCCCACCGTGCCTACGGAGCCAGGGCGGCCGACTCGGCGGGCGACTGGCTCGCGGCCAATGGCCCGACACTGGAAACCAGCCTGATGGCCTGGAGTGTGACACCTGCCCCGGCTCAACTGCGTCAGCTCCAGCGCTGAGTGGCCAGGCCTCAGCCGCTCCACGTCTCGAGTTGTCACCTGCTGGGCACGGCAGCGAGGGCTTGACTCTCCAGTGGAGTGGAGACCATACGGTTGGCCTGCTCTGTTCTCCAGCGATGCGCCACTCCTCGCTCCCTGTCCTGCTGATCAGCCTCGGCGCAGTTGCCCTGATGGCTCCGGCCGCCCGGGCGCAGATGGATCCCGGCATGGATCACCGGCATCATGACCACTCGATGCCCGTGGACCATGGTGACCACGTCCATGACGTGGGCCCCGCCGGTGCCACCTACGACCTGCGCTTCCTCGACGGCATGGTTCAGCACCACACCGGTGCGCTGCGCATGAGCGAAGTCGTCTTCGACATCGGCCAGCCCGGCGTCGGTGCCCTCGGCAGGAGGATCTGGCGCGATCAGGCCGATGAGATCCGGGCGATGGGGCTGTGGCGCAAGGCCTGGTATCCCCAGGCGCCGGTGTACCCCGTGGCGCTGGCGCCCGGCGGTGATCCCGACAGCCTGTCGGGCCTCACGCGCATGAGTCAGTCCCAGATCGAGGGGATGCGCATGATGGGCTCCGGACCCACCAGGGAGAACCGGGTGGTGTGGTTCCTCGAAGGCATGCTCGAGCACCACGGTGGGGCGCTGAAGATGGCCCATGACGCCCTGGCCAAGAGCACCAACACCACCATCCGGCGCTTCGCCCGGGACGTGATCCTCGCCCAGCGGGCCGAGATCATCGAGCTGAGACGCATGCTCGCGTTTGAGGGACTGCACAAGCCGGAGTATCACAAGTTCGACGCTCTCTTCCGGCTCTGAGCACAACTCCGGTCCGGCTTGCTCCGGTCAGGAGGTCTCATGGACGTTCAGTTCTGGGGGCTTTGGCCCCGACGCGCACCGATCAGCAGGCCCAGACCCGAGCCGGCCACCACCAGGGTGAGCAGGCCGAGGATGGCGGAGTACCAGGGCTGCAGGTTGATCAGCCCGAAGTTGCCGGTGTGCAGCTTCATCAACCAGAAGGCCTCGATCTCCCGGGCCGAGAGCAGTCCGTAAAGGGACCCGGAGAGGGCGGTGAGGATGATCGGCAGGGCCGCCAGGGGCACGAGGGCACGGTGCAGGCGGCGCAGTTGATGGCGGGTTCTCATTCATTCTGCAGCGCCTTGTGCAGCGCCTGCTCATTGGCGCAGGGCATCCAGGCGCCGCCCATGGCGAACACCCCCTTGCAGTTCAGTTGGCTGGCGCGGCGTTCGGCCTCCTGACGGGTCCTGTACATCCCTTTGGCGTGCGCTCCGGCGGGAGCCGGATCGAGCCAGGGGACCGCGGCGGCCATCAGGACGAGCACAACGGGCATCGCCATGGCCACGGGTTGAGGCGTTCCTGAGTTCATCTCGATTTCGAGTCCGCCTTCTGAACCGCCTTCTGATAGGCGTCGAAGGAGCTGCAGGGCATCCACTCCCTGCCCATCGCAAAGACACCGCTGCAGGAGAGTGTCCTGGCCCGTTGTTCAGCAGCTGCCTTGGTGGGGAACATGTCGTTGGCCTGCCCGCGGGCCGCAGGCGATGCAAGGGTCAGCGAAGCGGTCCCCAGGCCCGCTGAAAGGAGCAGAACCAGACCGAGGCGCGGCATGGGCAGGGGATGGAGGAGGGTGATGCGAGCTTAGAGTCTCCTGAGGAGTGGAGAGTCAAGCCGATGCAGACCGCCCTGCACCAGGCACCGGGCGAGGCCATGAAGATCGGCGCCCTGGCTGCCCGCAGTGGTCTGCCGGTGAAAACCCTGCGCTACTACGAAGACCTGGGTCTGCTGCCGGCGATCGGCCGCACCGAGGGTGGCTACCGTCTGTTCAGTGAGCAGAGCCTGCGTCGCCTGGAGTTCATTCGCCGGCTCAAGACCCTCGGGCTTTCCCTGGAGGAGATTCAGAGCTGCCTGTCGGTGCATGATGCCGGCAAGCTGCCCTGCCAGGACATCCAGGTGATGCTCAACCACCAGATCGAGCGCATCGAGCGGCAGATCCACGACCTCGGGGAGCTCAGGACCGAGCTGGAGGGATTGCTGGCGGGCTGGCGCAGCGACCCCGCCCGGGAGGACGATCTGATCTGCCCGAACCTGAGGCTGTGAGCTTGTATCCCGAGCAGGCACCAGGATTCAGTGCAGCGGACCCGGTTCCCCTCCTCGCCCGCCTGCCTCCTGCGCCACTCCGATGCGGGCGAACAGATCGGTGCTCTCGCGGTTGAGGTTGATCACCTCCACGGCACTGCCGCCGAGCTTGAGCCGGCGGATCACCTGATCGAGCACGGTGACACCGCTCTGATCCCAGATGTGGGCCTCGGCCATGTCGATCGTGACCCGGGCCGGATGTTCGTGGACTTCGAAACCCGCACGGAAGTAGATGCTGCTCACGAAGAACAGCTGACCGCGAACCTTGTAGACGCGGTGATCGGGTGCCTCCAGGCGGCTGTCCACATCGATCACCTTGGCCACCTTGCGGCTGAACAGAATCGCGGCAAGGGCCACACCGGCGAGCAGGCCGATGGCCAGGTTGTGGGTCAGCACCGTGATGCCCACGGTGAGCAGCATCACGGCCGTGTCGCTCCTGGGGATCTTGCCGATCCCGGTGATCGAGCCGACATTGGCCGTGTTGATGGCGATCATGATCATCACGCCCACCAGGGTGGCCATCGGGATCAGATTCACCCAGTCGCGCGCCAGCAGGATCATCGCCAGCAGGCTCACCCCTGAGGTGAGGGTGGAGAGGCGGGTGCGGCCGCCGTAGCCCACGTTCATCACCGACTGACCCACCAGGGCACAGCCGGCCATGCCGCCGAACAGCGAGCTCACGATGTTGCCGATGCCCTGTCCCCTGGCCTCGCGGTTCTTGTGGCTGGTCTCATCGGTGAGGTCGTCGAGGATGTCCTGGGTGAGGAAGGTTTCCATCAGACCCACCAGTGAGATCGCCAGGGCCGTCGGCAGGATCAGCCCGAGGGTGTCGAGGCTGAAGGGCACATCCGGCAGGGCGAAGCGCGGCAGACCCGTGGGCAGGCGGCCCAGGCTTGAGACCGTGGGCAGATCCAGCTGGAGGTTGATCGACAGGCCCGTGGTGATCAGGATGGCGATCAGGGCCGAGGGCACCGCCCGTGTGAGGCGCGGCAGGACATAGATGATCAGCAGGGTGAGTCCGGTCACCCCCCAGACCGCCGGCAGCTGGTCCGGTTGCACCGCCACGGCTTCGGGATGAAAGAGATCAAGGCCGAGCTGAGGCAACTGGGCCAGCAGGATCAGGATTGCCAGGGCGTTCACGAACCCTGCCATCACCGGCTGCGGCACGAAGCGCATCTGCTGGGCCAGCCGCAGATAACCCCAGGCGATCTGCAGGACTCCTGTGAGCAGTCCAGCGGCGAGGAGGTACTGAAGTCCGAGTCCGGTGCCCAGGGCATCGCCCTGCTGCACCAGCCCCGTCATCAGCAGGGCGGTGGAGCCGGTGGCGGAGGTGATCATCGCCGTGCGGCCGCCCACCACCGCCAGGGTGACCGCCAGCAGAAAGGCCCCGAACAGACCCACGCTGGGATCGACACCGGCGATGCCGGAGAAGGCGATCGCCTCCGGAATCATCGCGAAGGCCACCACCAGGCCCGAGAGGATGTCGCGATGGGGCAGGCCCCACCACTCCTTGAGGGAGAGGGTCATCGACGGAAGGCGACGCGGCGCGGACTGCAGGCATCATGCAGGTTGGCCTCCACCGAGGTGGTTCCGGCGAGATGCTCCTGATCCCTGGCCTGCTTCTGGTTCTGCAGCTGTTCCCGGGTCCGGTTCCGGTGGCCATGGCTCTGGCCGATGGCCGCGCCACGGTGCTCTCGATCGGGGATGGCGACACGATCCGTGTGCAGCAGGGCCCGCGCCGGATCAGCGTGCGTCTGGCCTGCATCGATGCCCCCGAGCTGGATCAGGCCCCCGATGGCGCCAGGGCCCACCGCTACCTCAGGATGCGCCTGAAGATCGGCTCCAGCGTGACCCTCAGGCCCCAGACCGTGGATCGCTTCGGTCGCCTGGTGGCCGAAGTGATCAGCGAGACCAACCTCGGCCTGGCGATGGTGGAAGACGGCGAGGCCTTCGCCTTCCGCCGGTATCTGGCCAGCTGCGACGCCAGGGAATATCTCGACGCCGAAGACCGGGCGATGCGTCGTCGCCTTGGGGTGTGGCAGGTGCCCGGGGGCATCATGCGGCCGTGGGACTTCCGGCGGGGAAGGAGCCGCCGTTGATCAGACCAGCGTTGCGGCTGCTCTGGGGCCGGGCCTGTCGACGCTCTGGCTGGGATGGATAGGGTTGGGCCCATGGGTCCGGTTCAGGTCGTCTGGTTCAAGAGGGATCTGCGGGCGGCCGATCATCAACCGCTGGTGCAGGCCAGTTGTCGTGGCCCTGTGTTGCCCCTGGTGGTGGTGGAGCCTGACCTGTGGCGCCAGAGCGATGCCTCCGCCCGGCAGTGGGACTTCTGTGCCGAGAGCCTGGAGGACCTGCGCCAGGCTCTGGCTGGGCTGGGCCAGCCGCTGGTGCTGCGGATCGGCACGGTCGAGGAGGTGCTGGAGCAGGTCCGCCGCCGGTTCGGCATCGCTGGCCTCTGGAGCCACGAGGAAACCGGCAACGGCTGGACCTATGCCCGCGACCGGCGCGTGGCCCGCTGGGCCAGGAGCCAGTCCATCCCCTGGATCGAGATCCCCACGTTCGGCGTGATCCGCCGGTTGGACAGCCGCAACGGCTGGGCACGACGGTGGGAGGCGCGTATGGCCGAGCCGGTGGCTCCGCCGCCGGATGCCTTGCAGCCGCTGCATGGTCTGGATCCCGGCGCCATCCCCTCGGCCAGCGACCTGGGACTGACGGCTGACCCCTGCCCGGGTCGGCAGATCGGGGGGAGAGCGGCGGGGCTGGCTGTTCTGGAGAGCTTTCTGAATGGGCGGGGGGCTCGCTACCACCGTGAGCTGTCCAGTCCGCTCACGGCATTCGAGAGTTGTTCATGTCTGTCTCCCCACCTCGCCTGGGGCACCCTGTCGATGCGCGAGGTGGTGCAGCGCAGCCGCCTGAGTGGGGCTGCGCCGGTGGGTTTCGAGGCCAGGCTGCACTGGCACTGCCACTTCATCCAGAAGCTCGAAAGCCAGCCGGATCTGGAGTTCCGCGAGCTCCATCCACTCACCGCCGGCCTGCGCCGCAGCGACCCCGGGCGGCTGGCGGCCTGGGCCGAGGGACGCACCGGACTGCCGTTCGTGGATGCCTGCATGCGGGCCCTGATCGCCACCGGCTGGATCAACTTCCGCATGCGGGCGATGCTGATGTCGGTGGCCAGCTATCACCTGTGGCTGCCGTGGCGGGAGAGCGGACTGCATCTGGCCCGCCTGTTCGTCGATTACGAGCCCGGCATCCACTGGAGCCAGTGTCAGATGCAGTCAGGTACCACGGGCATCAACACGATCCGGATCTACAACCCGGTCAAGCAGGGCCAGGATCACGATCCCCGCGGTGCCTTCATCCGTCGGTGGCTGCCGGAACTGGCTCCCGTGCCGGCCGTGCACCTCCATGAGCCTTGGACGATGGCGGCGGTCACCCAGCAGCGCCTGGGCTGCGTGCTCGGGATGCACTACCCCCTGCCGATCGTGAAGCCCGATGATGCGGCCCGGGAGGCCCGTGCGCGGATCTGGGCCGCCAGGCAGGAGCGGGGCTTCGCGGAGCTGGCCGATGCGATCCAGCACAGGCACGGATCCCGCCGCTCCGGCCTGGCGGCCGCTCGGGATCGTCGTCCTCGCCGATCCAGGCCTCTCCCATCGGCCGGTCAGCAGATTCAGCTGCCGCTTGATCTGGATCTGGCCTGAGTCCCGTGGCCAGCCCAGCGGCACGGAACTGCACCTGCGCAGTCGTGACAGTTTGCTGCGCTGGCAAGACGGAGTGATTGCACACTTTAAGGATTGCTCTAGATTTTGAGTCTGGTGGATGTCCCCATGGCTCAATCTGTCTCGCTGCTTGCCGCCACCGGTCTGGCTGGGCTGGCCTTGGTGAGCCTCTCCATCACCCTGCTGATCTGAGTGTGGTCCAGATGCCCGGTCTGCGGTCCCCGGAGCCGCAGACCCTTGCAGTGTTGCGCTTCGGCAATCCTGTGGCTGGAGTTGCCCCGACAGTGAACGACTCGCTCAAGGGACCGACCGTTACCGTCCTGCCGGTGCGGTGGCGTGATGGCGGTGGCGTCCCAGTGGCTCGATCCAGTGCTCGCGGACCATGTCGTGGCGAATCTTGGCTGTGTCAAGACGGCAGCCCAGCTGAATGGACCCCTGATCCAGAAGACGCCCGAGCCTCAGCGCGGTGGCCTCCTCGACGCGTGAGAAGTTGTCCTGCTGATCAGTCAGCCAGGACAGCTCTCCGTAGGTGATGACACCGGTTGAAAGGGATTCAAGGAAAAGCTCGCCAACCGTCATGGCCTTTGTTGCGGTATGTAAACATTCTGGCATCCCACCGGCCTGTCCGTGGGGGTTCGCCCTCAAGGGGGGGGGCTCCCGCCAGCTCTCTCGCCTCACCTGGATGCCTCACCACATTGATCGCCCCACCAAGATCTGCCAGGTCTGCGGACGACCGTTTCAATGGCGGAAGAAATGGAAGGATGTGTGGGCTGAAGTCCGCCACTGTTCGGATCGTTGCCGTAGAAACCGGAATCGTCTTGATCCAGTCGTGCCCGCCAGGCAAGGTGCAAAGGATTGAATGAGTCTGGCCGAATTCAGCATTCAGGCTATTGGATCAACACTTCGGGATACATGCGTGTCATGCCCAATCTAATTTGTGTAACGGTTGCACTCTTGCGGAAAAGTTATTCTCCCGCTGAGGATCTCCAGCTGCCTGCTTGAGCACTTTGTGGGCTGAAAGGTGCATGTTGTATCTGATTCTGGGAAAGAATCTGCTGACCCCGTTCCCAGGCGCATCGCCGTGAGAGAAGTTCCAGGTCGTCAAACCAGGTTGTTTTGGTCATTTGTCCGCCATGCAGCCGGATGTGGTAAACATTGGCTTCGATGATAATGCCTGGAGCCATACAGGTTACAGCAATCATCATGCCAATATCTTCGCCTTGAGATAGCCCCATCCAGCCGCCGGCTCTCTTCAGCAGGTCGGCATCAACAAGTAACGTCGTCGGCCCCAATGGGATACTGGCCTTTGGTGTTGGCCAGGCACGCCAGACATCCCCTGGGTAGCTGGGTCCAGGCGGCACTATTGCAGGGTCACCTTTGCTGTCATCTGTGCAATATCCAGCAGACCACTTGGCACCATGCTGAGACAGGATCGCCTCTAGCCGTTGATCAATGGAGTGGGGATAAAGCCAGTCATCATCATCAGCGCTGGTGATCCAGTCACCACGGGCAATCACCAATCCAAGATTGCGAGCCGCAGCTTGACCGATCGGTCGATCAGTTGCGATCACTGTGGCCTGGTCGCTGATCGCTGCAGGGAGCCCAGAGCGACTGGCCCCATCAATCACGATGACATGTTCCACCAGGCAGTCGTTCTTCTGCAGGCTCTGATTCAGTTCCACCAGCATGCTCAGCCGATCTTGAAGTAGCCTGGTTGGCGTGATCACGCTGACGGCCATTGAGTTTTCTGGGGAATTCATTCCTATCTTGGTCTCGAGTCAAAAGGCTCGGGAGCCTCAATCTTTTCCTGGCGTGAGGCTTGAGATGAACGCTTGAAGGGATACCGGTGTGAAGGGAGCGATGCGGCGGGCCAGCCCCTCAAACCTGGACGATGCCACCCGACACTACCAGTCTCAAGGCCGCCTCTGGCCTCTGCAGGGACATCTTCAGCGCGTCCAGATCTCCCTCGTTGCTGGTCTTCATGGCTTCAAGGTGAGTCCATGATCTCCCGGTCCATGGATCAGGCCGGCAGCGCGGCTCCGAGCTGCACGTCAGATCCCGGCCAGGGAATCCGTTGCATCCCCAAGGCTCCGCCATGGCTTCGAGCAGCTCAAGCCAATCTGCCGATCTGTTCAGAGCATTGATCCCTGTTCTCTGTCCGCACTGGATGCCTTCCTGCTCAGATCCGGACGTCCTCTGACTGGAGCCGGCCGTTCCGATCGACGCTGTAATGGGTCGGTGAGGGGGAAGCCTGCTGTGGTGCGTGACTCTCCGTCCGATCAGGCCAGAGCGAATCCACAACCCACCGAGGTGCTGGCTGGCTCGATCGAGCGCGTCACCTTCCATAACGCCGAGAACGGCTTCTGCGTGCTGCGCATCAAAGCTCGCGGCCACCGGGACCTGGTCACGGTGGTGGGTCATGCCGCTGAGATCAGCTCCGGCGAATGGGTGACGGTGAGCGGCACCTGGGTGAACAGCCGGGAGCACGGCCAGCAATTCAAGGCCTCCTTCCTCAAGGCTTCCGCGCCCACCACCGCCGAGGGCATCGAGAAGTACCTGGGTTCAGGGATGATCCGCGGCATCGGTCCGATCTATGCCAGCAAGCTGGTGGCGGTGTTCGGGGATCAGGTGTTCGAGGTGATCGAGCAGGCCCCCGAGCGGCTGCGGGAGGTGCCCGGCATCGGTCCTGTGCGCGGTCAGCGGATCAGCCAGGCCTGGGCCGATCAGAAGGTGGTGCGCGAAATCATGGTCTTCCTGCACAGCCATGGCGTCGGCACCGCCCGGGCCGTGCGCATCTTCAAGACGTACGGCAACGATGCCGTGCAGGTGATGGCCGAGAACCCCTACCGCCTGGCCCGCGACATCCGTGGCATCGGCTTCCGCACCGCTGATGCAATCGCTGCGCGGCTGGGCATCAAACCCGAGGCGATGATCCGCCTCCGCGCCGGTATCAGCTATGCGCTGGTGGAGGCCAGCGGGGATGGCCACTGCGGCCTGCCCAGCGCCGAGCTGCTCAAGCTGGCCGGTGAGCTGCTGACGGTGGAGCGGCCCAGGGGGCCCCTTGATGAGACCGGCGCCACCTCTCGGGTGCCCCTGGAGAGCGGCCTGATCGAGAGCGCCCTGGATTTGGAGCTGAGCGAGGGCTCCGTTGTGGCCGACACCCTCGCCGGTGAGCCGGCGATCTTCCTCTCCAATCTGCACCGCGATGAACGCCGCATCGCGGCAGTCCTCCAGGCGCTGGCCCAGGGCCGCCCGCCCTGGGGAGCGATCGAGGCCGCCATTGCCATCCCTTGGGTGGAGCAACGCCTGGGCTTGGAGCTGGCCGCCAGTCAGAAGCTGGCGGTGGAGCAGGCGCTGGCGTCCAAGGTTCTGGTGATCACCGGCGGGCCGGGGGTGGGGAAGACCACCTTGATCAACGCCATCCTGCGCATCCTGGCGGCCAAGAAGCTGCGCATCCTGCTCTGCGCCCCCACCGGTCGTGCCGCCAAGCGGATGGCGGAAACCACCGGACTGGACGCGAAAACGATCCACCGGCTGCTCGAGTTCGACCCGGCGGCCTTCGGCTTCAAGCGCAATGCCGAGCTGCCGCTGGAGTGCGATCTGCTGGTGGTGGATGAGACCTCCATGGTGGATGTCCCTTTGATGGCCTCCTTCCTGGATGCCCTGCCAGCCGAGGCGGCGCTGTTGCTGGTGGGCGACGTGGACCAGCTGCCCTCGGTGGGACCCGGCCAGGTGCTGGCCGATCTGATCAACAGCGGCGCATTGATGGTGGCCCGGCTCACGGAGGTGTTCCGCCAGGCGGCCTCCAGCCGGATCATCACCACGGCCCATGCCATCAATGCCGGCACCATCCCCGATCTGCGGCCACCACCCGCTGAGGCCACCACCGACTTCTATTTCCTTCCCGCCGAGACACCCGAGCAGGCGGTGGCCCTGATTCTCAAGGTGGTGGGCGAGCGCATCCCGGCCCGTTTCGGCCTCGATCCGATCGCCCAGGTGCAGGTGCTCTGCCCGATGGCCCGCGGTGGTTGCGGGTCAAGGTCGCTCAACATCGAGCTGCAGCAGCTGCTCAATCCCGACCCCACCGAGCAGGTGGAGCGTTTCGGCTGGCGCTTCGCCCCTGCCGACAAGGTGATGCAGGTGGCCAACGACTACGAGAAGGAGGTGTTCAACGGCGATGTGGGCACTGTCGAAACGATCGACGCTGATGCCAGTGAACTGACGGTCCGCTTTGACGGGCGTGAAGTGACCTACGGGTGGGGTGAACTGGACCACCTGGTGCCGGCCTACGCCTGCACCATCCACAAGAGCCAGGGCAGCGAATACCCCGCCGTGGTGATCCCTTTGCTCACCCAGCACTACGCCATGCTGCAGCGCAACCTGGTGTACACCGGCATCACGAGAGGCAAGCAGCTGGTGGTGCTGGTGGGCCAGAAGAAGGCTTTGGCGATGGCGGTCAAGAACCACCTGGGCCGCAGGCGTTTCACCAAGCTGGCGGAGTGGCTCATCACCACACCAGAGGCCTCGACCGGGGTGGTGAGAACCTGATCCTCGACGTGATCACAGAACTGGCCAGCGGACCGTCTCGAGCACTCCGTCGGGTGTGTTCTCAGATCCCATTGGCCGCCGGGATCATAGCGATGAGATTGCTCCATTCAGCAGGCCCGGAGCCTGCAGAGGCAGGGCCATCCCCTGTGCCGATGGCAGAGGACGGTCAACCGTATCTTCGTGGTCTGATTGCCATCAGCCTGGACGTTATCATTGATCCATTGACTGTTTGAACTCATGGCTCTGACCGGTGCTGATCTGCTCGCCAAAGTGAAAGAGCTGGGCGATGCGTCCAAGTCCGATCTGGTGCGCGCTGCAGGTTATGTGAGCTCCAAGAAAGACGGCAGCGAGCGGCTGAACTTCACGGCCTTCTACGAGGCACTCCTCAAGGCGAAAGGAGTCAGCCTTGGGGATGGAGCTGAAAGGAGCAAAGGGCGTGGTGGCCGTTCACTGAGCTACATCGCCACGGTGCAGGGGAACGGAAACCTGCTGGTGGGCAAGGCTTACACGGCCCTGCTCGACCTCAAGCCAGGCGATGAGTTCGAGATCAAGCTGGGTCGCAAACAGATCAGGTTGGTGCCCGTGGGTGGGACTGACGAGGAGGAGTGATGACGACAGGTTGGAGGCCCGCTCATGACACAACGAACCGTCCTGCGCCTGGGTGACCCACGTCTGCGTCAGGTGTCACGCCCCGTCGAGCGGTTTGGAACGCCTGAACTGCACGCCCTGATCACGGATCTCCGGGACACCATGGCGGCCTGCGCTGGAGCAGGCCTGGCCGCTCCCCAGATCGCCGTGCCCCTGCGAGTCGTGATCTTCGGAATCACGGTGAACCCGCGTTATCCGGAGGCCCCCCCGATCCCGGAAACGGTGCTCATCAATCCGGAGATCACCCCGATTGATCGGGATCGTGCTTCAGGCTGGGAGGGGTGCCTCAGTGTTCCGGGGTTGCGGGGACAGGTGAGTCGCTGGCGGAGGATCCTTTATCGGGGCTTTGATGCGGAGGGCCATCCGATTGAGCGATCCGTTGATGGATTTCACGCCCGCGTGGTCCAGCACGAGTGCGACCATCTCGATGGCGTGCTCTTCCCGGACCGGCTGGTGGACTCCAGGTCCCTGGGCTTCACGGAAGAACTCGAGGCCAGCGGACTGCTGCCGGTAGCCGGACCCCTGGCGCCAGCCAGCCCAGAGCACACTCTCGACAGGATGCGCCAGCAGCTCGAGCGGCACTCCGCGCTGGAGGATCTGGGCCCTCTGTTCGGCCCGAAGGCCCAGGGGCTTGCCCCTGGCCGCGATCCCAGCTGAACAGCGTGAGCCATCCCCACCTGGGACTGGATCAGCCCATGAAGGCAGATCAGCCTTGTCAGAATGGGTAGCCCGAGCCCCCCTTTCATGCTGTTCCCGGCCCCCTTCTGTTCTCCCCTCGCGCCGGTCCGGATCGCCGGGCTCCAGGCCGCCGTGATCCTGCTGCTCACCCTGCTGATCAAAGCGAGGATCCAGATCAAGGTGGCTTCAGCCGTGGGGGTGTTCCTCCTGGTCCTGCAGACCCTGGTGTTCCTCACCGCCAGTGGAGCCCTGGGGCTGACGAGTCTCGGTGGACTGGCCTCTGCCCTCAACCGGCGCTCGGAGCGGACGGTGTGACAGCCCGTCAGGCACGTCAACCAGCTGTGCGCTCACAGTCCAGAGTGCGTCAGCGAGGGCATCGTCCTGGGCTTCGGGGCTGGGGTCGGCTGACTCGAAGCGCAGCTGCCCAGGAGCGATCAGGCGGTTGACGTGATAGCTGAATTCCGGTCTCCCATAGGCGGCAGAGCTGGCCAGTTGCGCCAGCAGAGCCCCGGCCTGCCCAGGAGTTGCCGTGAGGCGCAGCAGGTCACGGGCCACCAGGGCGAACAGCCGCTGACCCCATTCGTTGTGGTGACGACTCTGGCGGAAGAACCCGCCGCTGCTGCGCGGGATCACCAGGCCCGGACTCCAGGCCAGCACCGACATGGGTGTGCCGCGCTGGCGCAGGCGACGCTCCAGGCCTCGGGCGAAGAGCAGGTTGCACAGCTTGCTGTCCTTGTAGGCCTTGTCGGCGCTGAAGGGCGAGTGACCGTCCACCATTGAAAAGCCTGCACCTGTCCTGAGGCCCGCCAGATCACCCAGACCGGCCGCCTGAGCCACCCGCCCGCCGGGCGAGTGAGGATCATGCACCTCCGAGGCAGTGATCACCAGCCGCGGGGACTCGCTGCGCTCGAGCAACGGAAGGAGCTGCATCACCAGGGCCTGATGGGCCAGGTGGTTCACCGCGACCGTGAGCTCATACCCCTGGGCCGATCGCTGTGGCTCGGCGGCGCCGCTGTACTGCAGTCCGGCATTCAGCACCAGGGTGTCGATCGGCGTGCCGTGGGCGATCAGCTCCTGGGCACAACGCTCGACGCTCTTCAGATCGGCCAGATCGCAGATGGGGGTGAGCAGATCGGCACCGTCGACGCCCAGAAGCTTCTGGCGGGTGGCGTCGGCACGGTCCTGATCACGGCAGGGCAGGGTGAGCCTGTGGCCAGCCTGCAGCAGCAGCAGGGCCGCCTGCTGGCCGATGCCGGAGCTGGCGCCGGTGATCAGGATCCGCCGTCGCCGGGAGAGCGTGCTGGTCCGTGGGTCGTCGCTCATGGGCTGGCTGCCGGGCTCTGGCGTTGGAACACCCCCTGGCCATCGACGTTGAAGTTGTCGATCTGGACGCGGCTGGCCGGTCCATCACCACCCACGCTGAAGGCCACTGCGCTGGGGCCAGAGGCGTTCTCGCCGCTGGGCTGGTATCGGAAGGTGTCGCCGCTGATGTGAGTGAGGGGATAGGCCCTGCGCTGCGGGCCCAGTTCCAGCACCAGGCCACTGCCCTGGGGTTTCACGGCGATCTCTCCAACGAAGCCGTTGCTGTAGCGGCCGCTGTAGGTCGCCAAGGGCCGTGCCGGGGCTGGATCTGTGGGCTGCTGGGGCACCCGCGGGTAGTCCTGTCGGGCGATTCCGGCGAACAGAGCCCCCAGGGGCTTGAGATAGTCGAGCTCAACCTTGCCGAAGCGAGCCAGGTCGAGGAAGCTCAGCGCCACCGTTTCAGGCACTCCGATCGGCTGGCCGTTGGTGAGCACCACAAGTCCCAGCGACTCCCCCGGCAGCAGGTACACCGCCGTGGAGGCCCCAAGCTCGAAGCCTCCGGAGTGGCTGAGCTGCACGGCGCCCTGATCGGTGCTGCTCACGTTCCAGCCCAGCCCGTAGAAGCCCGTGCGATACACCGCTGGATTGGGTGAGGGCGCGCTGGTGATCAGCGGGCGGTGGGTGTCAGAGAGGGCGACTGGAGACACGATCTGGTGGCCTCCGGCGGCTGCCCCCAGTCGCCCCCCCGCCAACTGCAGCCGCAGCCACTGGGACAGGTCTCGCGCCGTGGAGCTCACTCCACCGGCGGGCGACTGGGCATCAGCGTTCCTCTGGTGGCGGGCCACCCAGCGGCGGCTGTCCGCTCCGGTGGCTGCCTCCCGCACATGCAGGGCGGCACGGTTGGAGGCTGCGACGAAATCGGCGTGACTGGAGCTGGTGCGGCCCATGCCCAGCGGACGATAGAGCCGTTCCTTCGAGAGCTCCTCCCAGCCCTGGCCACTGGCGTTGGCCGTCGCGATGGCCCCTGCCGTGAACCCGAAGTTGGTGTAATTGAAGACGGCCCGGAAGCGGTTTCCCAACGGCAGCACCCCCAGACGCTGGAAGATGGTGTCGCGATCGAAGCCGATATCCTCCAGCAGGTCGCCCGCGTGGTCGGGCAGACCGCTGCGGTGCGAGAGCAGATCCCGCAGGGTCACCTCCTCAGCGATGGTGGTTGGCCCGAGTCGAAATCCGGGAAGGTCACCGATCACCGGATCGTCCCAGCGCACGCGCCCATCCCCCACCAGGGCCGCCACCACCCTGCTGGCGATCGGTTTCGAGAGCGAGGCCAGCTGAAAGATGGTGTCGGGATCCACCGCCCCGGCCATGCCTACCTCACGCTGCCCATAACCCCTGAGAAACACCACCCGGTCGTCGTGAACCACGGCGATCGCCATGCCGGGAACTCCCGTTCGCTGCAGGATCCTGGTGGCGAGGGCATCGAGCTTCGGCAGTGCTGCCGAGATCTTGGCCGTGGTCACCAGCCGCAGCGGCGGAGGCGGACCGGCCATGGCTTCGGCGGCCTTCAGCGATGGCCCTTGACCAATCGCGCCAAGGACCAGAACCAGCGCTGCCAGCCTCGCCACCTGGTGACGCCGTTGCACGGAACCAGAACTCGGATCATCGAGCCCGGGACCACCAGGCATTGAGTGTGCACCAGGGGACAACGACGGGTTCATGACGGGTTCAAGCAAGCCCACGCTATCGATCGTGTCGCTCCCCTGCAGGATTGACCTTCGGATTCCGTTCGGGGTTCGTCCTGAGGGCGGCCTCCGGGGTGAATTCATTGCGACGGAGCTGTGACCAACTCCAACCGAAGCTCAGGGGACAACGTCCCAGCGGTGGGGTCATCCAGGAGCTGATTCAGCCCGGAGTAGTCAGTGGTGGGAACGGATCATGCTCATGGATCAGGGGAGGAGGTGGCTCGCCACCTGGGTCACAGACCGGTCCACACACTGCAGCCTGCTCCATTGTTCTTTCACCATGCCAGGTACGATGCCCGAATGAAGCACTCGAACATGATGGTGTTCAAGCCGAGAACTCATAAAACTGAGATAAATGGAGGCGACATGTCAGGTCAAATCATGATGAAATTCGAGTGTTCATGTATTGAACTGGAACAAAGAAAACAATCGCAATCCGGCGCTTTGTTCGACGCAATCCCTGCTATTCTGTCAACAGAGAATGGTTGCCGTCGGCCCAGAGCCAGAAGGAGGTTCTCTCTGCTTCTGCTGGCCATGTTTCTGCTGATGGAGACCATGCTCTCAAGTTGCGCGATGGCAAGTTCGTTCAAGCGTCGCGTTCAGGGAAATAGGCAATCTGCAGCATCTAAACCAGTCAATGTGTCTACAAGTGGTTTGGCTTACTCGCCATTGATTCCTGGTGCTCCTGCGGGCAGTAATACCCTCGATATTTTTGCCTGTAAGCAGTCGTTTGGCTCACCATGCCCGACTCTTGTTTATGTTCATGGAGGATCTCTGATGAGAGGCGATAAAAGAAGTGTCGGTTCCATGCCAGACCTTATGAATCGCAATGGCTTCTGTCTTGTCTCCCTGAACTACCCAGTCTACGGACGTCCTGTCAACGGATTGATCGAGCAGCAGATGTCTGCGCTTTCCTCCGCAACGGCATGGCTTGAAGGCAATCTCAGTAAAATCAGACCTTCATGCACCATGAAGGATGCTGCCATGATTGGACATTCAGCTGGAGCATATCTGGCAGCGCTGACTGCCACCAGTCCGCGATATCGAGCAACTGCAGATACTTACCAAAAATTCATTCTAAACGATTCTAACTGGTATACAGGCAAAGTAGCGCGATACAAAGATAGTCTGGCCACTATTTTTGGACAAAGTGCCATGAGCGGATCGGGCAAAAATTCCCTTCTTGC
The DNA here is from genome assembly GCF_015841355.1 of Synechococcus sp. CBW1107. NCBI lineage: Bacteria > Bacillati > Cyanobacteriota > Cyanophyceae > Synechococcales > Synechococcaceae > Synechococcus > Synechococcus sp. CBW1107. Next base: position 85,409 of record NZ_CP064908.1, on the reverse strand, counting down.
CGAATGGGTCCCCGCTCAGCTTGTCAGGACATCATGCCCGAAGAAATCATCACCAACCGATGTGATGATTATGTATTCAACCCAACGGCCCGAAAAACAGCAGTCTGAAATCAGGTCGTTCGCCAGTGCACTCAATGATTGCAGGGCTTTCAACGCCTCTCTTTCGGCTCATCCATATGACCATAAAGGTATGCACACGAGTATCGGAGAGCCTGGAAGCAGCACGGGGGCGGCCATTCTTGCTGCTCTGAAACGTTGATCTCTATACCTTGTCTCAGCAAAAGAGATCGAACTCTCTGTGGACGTCTCTTGTCAGCTCATCCCTGACCCTGTCGCAACAGATCTGCTGATTCTGCAGGAATCACTGAATTCCTCAGCTGCAACGAAAGGATGGGGCCATTGTTGCCGACTTCGATCTCAGCTGCACGGTCCCCGGTGGTCTCAATGGCCGTCCTTCAAGTACACCCTGTCAGGGAACTGAGTCATCAGGCGATCCCTGGGCTGATCGGTGCGGAGCGGGCGTGGGTTATGCCGCCTGGTCTGAGAGTCTGCGCCCCCACCAAGGAGCCAAGGTTGGATTCATCGTCCTGGCTGTCAACTGGCTTTACATCAGCTCAGGTTGGGCAGTGCTGGATCACTGTGGCTGGATCAGTGATGCGACACATGGAAGCGCAGCCTGTGGCGATGGGGACGTGGGGCTCAATCGGATCATTCCCAGGCTGACAGGGCATCACCTTCCCCGTCTCAGCCAGGCGTTTCTTCCATCCGTTGGGGGTCTCACCAACAGTCTCATCTTCGGATATTCATGCTAACCTGATATCAGTGACAAGGCTTCTATGCAGGGCTACGCAATTGTAGGCATGGCTTGCAGATATCCAGGGATCAAGGATACTTCATCATATTGGCAGGCACTTGTTAACGGAGAGTCACTCCTCAGGGAGATGACTGACTCCTGGTCCAGACTTTACTACAATAAAGACCAAGACAGGTCTAATCCACGGGAATCGTATTCCACGATATACACTAAAAAGTATGGATCTATAGCTGAGAATAGTTGGATAGATTCTCTAAGATTTGCTTTTCCTCCTAATCTCGTTGAAGGAGATCCGTCCCAGTACCTCTGCCTGCAGGTGGCCGCCGAGGCCATGGCAGATGCTTTGCGCGGACGGGCCCCAGAGTGGATTCCCCATGAGCGGACAGGTGTGGTGGTCGGCATGGGTGACCACCCTCACAGAGGGATCGTCGGGGCGCTGATGAACGGCATGATCATGGAGCATTTCATTGACGTTCTTGCGGATTCCGTAGGTGCAGTTTTGAAAGGAGAGCGGAGGAAGCAACTCCGCTCCCTGCTTTCTTCAACTTATGAGTTGGTTGCTGATCCAGCAATCACACCTAACCTTATATCCAATGTAGTCTCCGGAACGATTGCAAACAGACTTGGTCTGCTTGGCCCTAACTATCTTGTGGATGGTGCCTGCACTTCAGGCATGATCGCTGTGGATCATGCAATCAAGCAACTGGATGCCGGTGATGCCGATCTGATGCTGGTAGGTGGTGTTCAGGCTACGATGAACTTTCCAATTTATCAATTGTTCTGCACAATTAATGCTTTGTCGGAGGAGGGAATATTCCCGATGTCGAAGTCCGCATCTGGGACACTTCTCTCTGAAGGAGTAGGATTCATTGCCTTGAAACGCTTGTCAGATGCCGTAAAGTCTGGCGATACAATCTATTCTGTAATTCGCTCGGTTGCCTTGGCCAGTGATGGAAAAGGTGAGGGCCTTTTAGCCCCCAATCGACAGGGTCAGGTCGTGGCGATGAAGAGGGCGTACGAAAAATGTGATATCAAGCCTTCAGATGTTTCATTGGTCGAAGTTCATGCAACGGGAATTCCTCACGGAGATAACACTGAGCTTTCATCGATGCTTGAAGTGTTTGCTGATTGTCACCGTGGTCTTTCCACTATTGCTATTGGATCTATTAAATCACTGATAGGCCATACGATCCCTGCATCTGGGGTGGCTAGTCTGATCAAGATCTCACTCGCACTTCAGAACAAATTGATTCCCCCTTCAATTTGTCCGGATCCCTTGGAGGCTGTTGCTGACCACTCGACACCTTTTTATATCAACCGCACACTTCGACGTTGGTTCCATTCTCCAGCCAAGCCGCGTGTTGCCGCCATAAATTCGTTTGAGCGGCGTCCCAGCAAGTGGTGTAACTCAGGAGGATCAGCCCCGGCGTAGCCGGGGCTGACGGCTCACCTCCCTCAGATTTCAGCTGTGGCAATGGGTGGGCCGGTCTGTGACCCTGTTCGGAGAACTACCACCAAACCGAACACAGACCATGACCCTCACCCATAGTGGCGCCTCCGAGCTGAGCCAGCTCATGGAGGGCACCACCGCTGGCGCCCTGATCCCAGAGATCGTGCGCCGGGGTTTCCAGGACCTGCTGGAAGCCGAGGTTTCTGCCCTCACGGGCGCTCAACTCCATGAGCGCTGCCCCGATCAGCGCTCCACCCATCGCAACGGCTACCGGGAGCGGCTGCTCACCACCCAGGTGGGCGACCTCAGCCTGGCCATTCCCAGGTTGCGGCAGGGCAGCTTCTTTCCCAGCTGGCTGGAGCCACGCCGCCGGGTGGACAAGGCGCTCTACGCCGTGGTGATGGAGGCCTACACCGGCGGGATCTCCACCCGCAAGGTCGACGCCCTGGTGGAGGCGCTGGGCGGGGCCAGCGGCATCTCCAAATCGGAGGTGAGCCGCATCTGCCAGGGGCTCGATGAGCAGGTGAAAGCCTTTCTGGGCCGGCCGCTTGACCATGCCCGCTTTCCCTACGTCTACCTCGACGCCACCTACCTCCACGGCCGCCTGGGCCGAAATATGCAGGTGGTGTCGCGGGCGGTGGTGGTGGCGATCGGCATCAATGCCCTCGGCTACCGCGAAGTTCTCGGCATTGCCGTGGGCGACAGCGAGGCGGAGGGCTTCTGGCGTCAGTTCCTGGGCTCACTCAAGGAGCGTGGCCTCGACGGCACCCGCCTGGTGATCTCGGATGCCCACCTGGGCCTGACGGCAGCGATCAAGCGGATGTTCCAGGGCAGTAGCTGGCAGAGGTGCCGGGTGCACTTCCTGCGCAACCTGCTGAGCCATGTGCCCAAGGCCGGCCAGGACATGGTGGCCGCTGCCATGAAAGCGGTGTTCGTGATCCAGGCTCCAGATCAGGTGCGCGCCCACTGGCAGCGGGTCACCGAGATGCTGCGCAAGCAGTTCCCCGGCGCCGTGCCCGTGATGGAAGCCGCCCGGGACGACGTGCTGGCCTTCCTGCACTTCCCCCAGGAGCACTGGCGCAAGGTCTGGAGCACCAACCCGCTCGAGCGCCTCAACAAGGAGATCAAACGCCGCACCAACGTGGTCGGCATCTTCCCCAATGATCCAGCGATCGTGCGCCTGGTGGGCAGCCAGCTGCTGGAGCAGCAGGAGGAATGGCAGCTGGAGCGTCGCCGCTTCTTCTCTGAGGCCACCATGGCCAAGATCCCAGAGCCAGAAGAGCCCTTGGAGCTCACCGATGCAGATCCGAACGCCCAGCCGGCTGCAACCATCAGCTGAAGCGCACCAGCTTCTACCTCGATCTACACAGAACACATCGATCGCTGAGTTGCCAATTCAGCGATCAGGGTTCATAATGGATCAATGGAGCTGCGCAATCAGCTTCCAAGCAGTCATCCCCTGACTGCTCCTGTTCACCCTCCGGAGAGGGTCACAGGACCTCCTGAGTTACACCACTCGGAGGGGCGCTACCCAGCGATCGTGCGCCTGGTGGGCAGCCAGCTGCTGGAGCAGCAGGAGGAATGGCAGCTGGAGCGTCGCCGCTTCTTCTCTGAGGCCACCATGGCCAAGATCCCAGAGCCAGAAGAGCCCTTGGAGCTCACCGATGCAGATCCGAACGCCCAGCCGGCTGCAACCATCAGCTGAAGCGCACCAGCTTCTACCTCGATCTACACAGAACACATCGATCGCTGAGTTGCCAATTCAGCGATCAGGGTTCATAATGGATCAATGGAGCTGCGCAATCAGCTTCCAAGCAGTCATCCCCTGACTGCTCCTGTTCACCCTCCGGAGAGGGTCACAGGACCTCCTGAGTTACACCACTCGGAGGGGCGCTACCCACCGTGTTGTTCACCACGGCTCCTGAGGCTCAGATCCTGGTCGATCGTAGGGGCTGGGAGTACAACTCACTCAGGCCGCATTCGACCTCCAGGGGCTGACGTCCCTGGAGGCAGCTCAACAGAGAGCTGCAGCATGACCACAACCACCCACTCTCATAAGGCCTGGTCCGATAAAGGGGTCACGTCAGTCATGCAAGAGACGAGGGCGTGGAGTATGTGCCCGAGGGTTGGCCGCCTTGTCGCCACTGAGAAGGATCGGCAGCTCGCAGGCTTCCATGATGAACTTGTCCTTCCTCTAGGGGGAGGCCTGTCCAGTTCCATGGGAACCCTTCACAATGTGCTGCCTCAAAACGGTATCGCGAGTGGATTGGTCGTTTTCATTTTCCGCGCAACATGACCGGCTGATTGCATCGTCCCCAGCCGCCGCGCTGCTCAGTCGGTTCTCCATTCCCTGACGCACCGCTCCATCGAGTGCAGCCGACTCTCGTGGTGGGCGCCGGGGTCCAGCATGATCAGCCGCCTGAGGGTCTCTGCGACGTTCATCGTCGACTCCCTCAACCCACTGCTCGATCTGCTCTGGTGTTCGGCCCTGGTTGCAGGGCAGTTTCTGCCAGGGTTCCTGCAGCGGTTGGCTCCCCTGTCGCAACAACTGCAGATTCCCCAGAAACCGGCTGAGCCTGAGCTGCTCCATACCGGCCTGCTCCGGATCGCTTGCCGCTGCCCTTGGTCTCTGCTGCTGGTGTTCCTGCCCGGACGGCAGACCCGCCAGGGAGGTCTGGCAGCGAGGAACCGTTTTCCGCTGGGTGACCGGACACTGCTGCACCGCAGCTCCTCCTGCCACTTCCGGAAGGCATCCGAGAGCTGACCGAGCGCCAGCAGGCACTGCCGCGGTGTGCGCGATGGGTGGTGACTGACGGTGATCACCACCAGCTCATCCCCAAGTGACTTCTTCCCCGCCACACTCCACTGCCACGGCTCTGGCCGGCCTCTCTCCCCTTGCGCTTCCTGACAGGCCTGCCTGCAGAACGGGCCACAGCAGCAACAGTTCAGTCGAGGCGTCAGCCTGGCTGTCAACGGTTTTCACGATGCACTGTGTGACCTTGCGAGAGACCTGACTGCCAAGATCCCGCTGAGCCCTGTTGATGCGCCCGAGATTGGGTTCATTGACAGGCACGGGCCCCCGAGCGAAACCATGACCACTCTGGTCGTCATTGGGCTTTTTTCTGATCAAAGCGTGACCAGTGGCTCAGAAGTCGCCAATTCGCTTGATCCAGCTGATTCACTGTGCTGCAGTGGTTCTGGGTGATGGGGGCAGGGGGACTTGAACCCCCACAACGTCGCCGTCTGCGGATTTTAAGTCCGCTGCGTCTACCAATTCCGCCATGCCCCCGGCTCTGGGATCCTAGATTCGCGGTACGTTGCCTCCACGGTCGTGCTGCTGCCCGGGTTGCTGAGCTCCATCACCATCGACCCGGGGTCGATCCCCCCCGACACTCTGCTCGTGCTCGGCGCCTATCTGGTTCTCGGCGGGGCCTACCTGGTGGTGGTGCCCCTGGCCCTCTATGCCTGGATGCACAAGCGCTGGACCGTGATGGGCAAGATCGAGCGCACAGCGGTCTACGGCCTGGTGTTTCTGTTCTTCCCCGGCCTGATTCTGTTCGCCCCCTTCCTGAATCTGCGCATGGCGGGTCAGGGGGAATGAATCGGGGCCAGGCACTGCTGATCGGGCTGGGGGTGTTCCTGGCCGGCGGGCTCGGCTACGCGGGTTTCAAAGCGGCGGGCTTCGAAGGGTTTTCCGCCGGCATCGCCGCGGAGGCGCTGCTGATTCTGCTGGTGATGGGCTGGACGGGGACCTACCTGCTGAGGGTGGTCACCGGAAAGATGAGTTTCATGGAGCAGCGACGCCGCTATCGCGCCGCCTTCGATGCCCTCACCACCGAAGAGCTGCAGAAGGAATTCGATGCCCTCAGCCCTGCTGAGCAGGAGAAGCTGCTTCGCGAGATCGGGCAGTGGAAGGACGACGCCGCAGCCTGACCCCATAGGCTCGGAGGATGCCCGCCTCCGCCCCTCGGCCCTGATGAGCGCAGCTCCAGCCACCGTCGCCAGCACCCCCATCCAGCGGTGCTTCACCGGGCTCCTGCAGCAGGGCCGCTGCGCCCTGATGCCGTTCCTGATGGCCGGGGATCCCGACCTGGCCACGACCCGGGCCACCCTTCTGGCCCTGCAGTCCGAGGGCAGCGATCTGATCGAGCTGGGCATTCCCTACAGCGATCCTCTGGCGGACGGACCGGTGATCCAGGCCGCCGCCGGCCGGGCCCTCGCCGCCGGCACCACCCCCACTGGGGTGCTGGAGATGCTCGCCAGCCTGAAGGGAGAGCTGACTCTGCCCGTGGTGCTCTTCACTTACACCAACCCGCTGCTCAACCGCGGTCTCGAGACCTTCTGCCGAGAGGCCGCCGCCGCCGGTGCTGCCGGACTGGTGGTGCCCGACCTGCCCCTGGAGGAAGCGGAGCGTCTCTCACCCATCGCCACCAGCCACGGCCTCGATCTGGTGCTTCTGGTGGCCCCCACCACCCCCGCCGGGAGGATGGCGAGGATTGCCGAGGCCAGCCGGGGGTTCACCTACCTGGTGAGCGTCACGGGGGTCACGGGGGTTCGCACGAGTCTGGAGAGCCGGGTGGGTGATCTGGTGCAGCAGCTCAAGGGCCTGGGTCCACGACCGGTGGCGGTGGGCTTCGGCATCTCGGGCCCCGAGCAGGCCCGTCAGGTCCGTGACTGGGGAGCGGATGGAGCCATCGTGGGCAGCGCTCTGGTGAACGTGATGGCAGCGGCCCATGAGCAGGGCTCGGATCCCGCGGCAGCGGCCGCGGACTTCATCGCCGGGCTGCGCAAGGCCCTCGACGCCTGAGACCGGCCATGGCAGCCGACGAGTTGAGCTTTTCTCTTCCCTGTTCGGAGGCCTGCGAACGCAACAAGGGACCGATCCTGGAGGTGCTGCGTCAGTGGTTGGAGAGGGGCCAGCGGGTGCTGGAGGTGGGTTCCGGCACCGGCCAGCACGCCGTGCACATCTGCCGGCATCTGCCGGTGGTGTGGCAGCCCAGTGAGCGGGCCATCAACCTGAGCGATCTGCGCCGACGCTGTCAGCTGGAGGGCCAGGCCAACGGGCCTCTGGGCTGGCTTCTCCCTCCCACCGAACTTGACGTGCTCCAGCCGCACTGGCCTGAAGGACCCTTCGACGCGGTGTTCAGTGCCAACACCATTCACATCATGCCCTGGAGCGCTGTGCCGAAGTTGCTCGAGGGCAGCGCCCGGGTGTTGCGGGAGTCAGGTCTGCTGCTGCTGTACGGCCCCTTTCACGACGGCGGCCGTCACACCAGCTCCAGCAACGTCGCGTTTGATCAGCATCTGCGCAGCCTTGATCCCGCCATGGGGGTTCGCGACGCTCATGAGCTCACCGTCATGGCCGCAGGCTGCGGATTGCAGGCCATCGACGATCTGGCGATGCCGGCCAACAACAGGCTGCTGGTGTTCCGCCGGCAGGCCGCAGCAGCCTCTGACCCTCGGCCATGACCAGTGCCCCTGCGGTGCAGGTGGCTCTGCTGGGGCTGCCCAACACCGGCAAATCGACGCTCTACAACAAGCTCACTGGAGGCCATGCCCACGTGGCCAACTGGCCTGGGCTCACGGTGGAGCTGATGCGCGGTGCCCTGCCCGCCGATGTCGCCGGCCGCCCCTACGACCTGATCGATCTGCCCGGCATCCACGACCTGCGCGGCGACAGTGAGGATGAAGCTGTGGTGCGCCGCTTCCTGGGCGCCACTCGCCCCGATCTGGCGGTGGTGGTGCTCAACGCCAGCCATGCCGATACCCAGCTGAGACTGGCGTTGGAGCTTCAGGCCACCGGACTGCCCCTGATCCTGGCGTTGAACATGGCCGATGAAGCGCAGCGCTTCGGCGTGAGGATCGACCATCAGCGCCTGTCTGCCGACCTGGGGCTGCCGGTGCTGTTGCTCAGCGCCCGTCAGGGCGAGGGACTGGACACGCTGCTGGAGTGCATCCACGGCCTTGATCAGCTGCAGCCCGCGCCCACCCGGCTGCTGCCCGAAGCGGAGCTGGAGGCACAGCAGGCGCAGCTGGTGGAGGGCTGCATCAAGGGTCACGACCGACCCAACCGGGATCCCCGGCAGGACCGTCTCGATCGGGTGCTGTTGCACCCACTCCTGGGACTCCTCAGTTTCTTTGTGGTGATGCTGGCTGTGTTTCAGCTGATCTATGCCGTGGGCGGACCGATCCAGTCCTGGCTGGGAACGCTGTTCGACGCTCTGGAGGCCCAGCTGCTGCAACCGGCCCTGCAGGGCCTGGGCCTGCCGGATTTTTTCCGTCGGTTACTCAGTGAAGGGCTGTGGATGGGTGCCACCACCGTGATCAGCTTCATGCCGATCATCTTTCTTTTTTACATGATGATCGCCCTGATCGAAGACTCGGGATATCTGGCCCGTTCGGCCTTTCTGATGGATGGAGTGATGCATGCACTGGGGCTCGATGGCCGCAGCTTCGTGCTGCAGATCATGGGCTTCGGCTGCAATGTGCCGGCCATCATGGGCACCCGGGTGATCCGTGAGAGGCCCCAGCGCTGGCTGGCAATGCTGATGATCCCGTTTTCGCTCTGCCAGGCCAGGCTCACGGTGTTCGTCTTCATGGCCGGAGCTTTCTTTCCAAGGCCCTGGTGGGCAGCTGGGGCGGTGATCTTCGGCTTCTACATGGTCAGTTTCGCAGCGGCTGTTCTCACCGCCCTTCTGTTCAAACGGGTGTTCCCGAGCCAGGGGGGGTTCGTCCTGGAATTGCCCCCTTACCGGACTCCCAGCCTGGGAACGGTGTTCAGCCGGGCCTGGCGTGAAATGGTGACCTTCTTCTTCACCACCCGCCGCTTCATCATCCTGGGGGTCATCGCCATCTGGCTGCTCAACAACCTTCCCCCAGGGGTGGATCACCTCTCCGGACAGTCACTGGCGGGTCAGATCGGTCGACTGGTGCAACCGCTGCTGGGACCGATCGGCATGACTCCTGAGCTGACCATCTCCCTGATCTTCGGCTTCATCGCCAAGGAAATCCTGCTGGGGGCCATGGCAGTCATCTACGCCACCCGCGAGAGTGCGCTGGCCGGCGCGGTGGTGGGGGCGATCCGACCGCTGCAGGCCCTCAGTTTCATGATGTTCACCCTTCTGTACACCCCCTGCCTCTCCACGGTGGCGGTGCAGCTGAGGGAAAGCCGCAGCGGCCGCTTCGTGGCACTGTCACTGGTGTGGTCGTTCAGCCTGGCCTGGGTGATGGCCTTCCTCCTGTACCAGGGGGGTCTTCGCCTGGGGTTGGACTGAGGGGAAGGGCCTCCATCTGGGCGGCGTCCCCACGGCGCAGCATGAAATCCAGCAGGCCCATGCGCAGGTGCAGGATGCCTCCCGGGCGCCCGCGGCGCACCACCACGAGGTGGCAGCCCGGCTTCACCCCCATGGCACGCAGGCGATTCCCGAGGCTGGGACGACTGGGGAGGCTGAGCAGCTCCAGCGGCTGATCGAGCGGCGCGTCGGCCAGGTTCATGTCCTGGTTCAGAGCTGCCTGCACTTAAGCAGCGCGGCGATCAGAGGCCGGTGTGCACGAGCAGTTCGCCGAGGGTGGCCGTGAGCGCTCCAACCAGGAGCAGGCGGGTGGTGCCGCCCAGGAGGCGAGAACAGATCAGGTAACGGATGGGAATCACAACGGGGTCTCCTTGAATCGGGAGGTCAGACACGGAGGGAGAGATCAGGCCCTGGCGGTGTCGAGCACCTGGAGCTGATCGAGTGTCAGGGCAAAGGCTGGTGAGCCATGGCGGGAGAGGGGCCAGCGGCGCACCCAGCAGGTCCTGGAGTCGAGGTCGATGCTGAGCACCTGATAGGTGTGATCAGGGCTGCTGGTGAGCCGGACCATCTGTCCTTGGTGGAGAGTCATGGGATGTGGGGAGTTCACTGGACTGTCCGGGCCCCGGTGCTTGGAGGCCGCAGGTTGTTGAACAAAAGGGTGACGGCGGCCGTGGGAGAACCCGGACTGCCAAGCAACGTAACGGAGTATTTCGGCGGCTTGACAAGCAGTCATTGTTCTGTAGTCACTGTTCGGGGATGAACACCTGGGACCCGGCTGCCCATGACGTTCAACTGAGCCCGTGGCTGGTGATGCATCAGGCTTGACTCACGAACGGTGATGGAGATGCCTCAGACGCTGCGTGAACCTGTCTCCCCCCTGGCGCGCAGCCGGCGAGCTGAGCAGGAGCCGAGCAAGGGGTTCGGGGCCAGCAAGGCCACACGAACCAGGAACGGCCGCTCCAAAAACCCGACCAAGGGAGGCAGGAAACGCCATCCGGTCCTGAGCAAGGCGGACTGGGGTCCCCTCGGCAAGCACCCCGACCTCGACGCCATCGTCGCCCGCCAACGCCTGCACCTGCCCCGCTGCGGCCGCATCACCCCCAGCGCCGTGACCCGTGCCTGGAAGCTGGCAGCCGCCGAGCACCATCCCGACCGCGGCGGCCAGCACGACACCATGCAGCTGGTCAACGGCGCGCGCGACCTGCTCCTGGGCCGGGGCGTGAAGGGCTGAGATCAGGGAGTTCGGTGGTTCCACAACCCAGCGCACCCTTAACCTTCCCCAGCGGAAGCAGTCCCACAGGGGCAATCGATGGCCAAATTCGTCCTCTGGGGCACCTACAGCTCCGATGCTCTCGAGCGGCGCGGGCCCTTCCGGGACGAGCATCTGGCGGGGCTTCAGCTGCAGAAGGAGGAGGGGGTGCTGCTCACCCTCGGGCCCACCGCCTGCACCACCCGGGTGTTCGGTCTCTATGAAGCCGAGAACCAGGAGCAGGTGGAGGCCCTGGTGAAAGGGGATATCTACTGGAAGCAGGGGATCTGGACCAGCGTCGAGGTGTATCCCTGGATTCAGGCCTTCTGAACTCCCGCAGCAACCTTCGGTTCATCACGCTGTTGGACCTGCGCTGGGCGGTGTCGGTGACGCCCAGTTCTGCAGCGCCTGCTGCCACACCCAGGCAGCCACCGCCTCAGCTCCCCCTGGTCCAAGCACCTCTCCATAGCCCGACATCTGGCCCAGACCAGTGGAGGCGATAGAGGCGATGGCCTCTGGCCCTGTGATGCCGTTGCGCTCCAGAACCTTGAGCTTGAGGGTCTTGCCGCGGCGCAGGATGTTACCGCCGTTGATGTGGCAACCGGCGCAGTGGTTCGCGAACAGGCTCTCGCCGGAAACCGCCGCCGTGTCACCCCACACCGGCCGGGGCCACCAGAGCAGCAGCAGCAGGCCAAGCAACGCCAGGAACCCAAGCCAGCGGCGCCAGGCCGGTGGTCCTGAGGTGGGTGAATGGATCGAGGACATCCGGGCTCGCGTCGTGCCAGGACGTTCAGTCTGACCGCTGTTCAGACGACAGGGCCCGCAGATAGCGGCGGTACAGATCCTCCGGGGAGCGGTACCGGTGGGGCAGCGAGCCGTGCAGGGCGCTGAGGTTGTGCCAGCAGAGCGTGCGCTCGATGCGCTCGAGGCTGCGTCCGTCGGCCACCAGCCGCCTGAGGGCCTGGCAATAGGCCGAAAAGCCCGCTTCCAGTTCACCGATGCTGAGCGGTCGTGAGTCGGCCATGGCGATCCCTGGCGCTCACCGTGTGGGCACGGGCGAACGCTGAACCTGAATCCACGCTATGTAGCAGGCCGCGCGACACCGGGCGAATACCAGCCTCCACCGGCAAAGTTGTCTCAAATTGTTGGGCGGCCCCGATACCTTCCGAACAGCCAGCCAGGGGTCTCCCCATGCCTAGCCTGCGACCGCTCACCCCCCACGATCTCGAAGCGGTCCGCGAGGTGTACCGCGACGCGGTGCTCAGCCAGGCCCCGCTTCTCTACACCCCTGAACAGGTGAAGGCCTGGGCGGATGTGGTGCTCGAGAACTCCAGCCTGGCCACCATCCTGGAGCAGGGTGTGGGACTGGCCAGCTGCTCCGGCGCCGGCTCGGTGATCGAGGCCTTTGCGGTGCTGGAGCCAGCCGATCGGATCTCACTGCTCTACTGCCGGGGACGGGCCAGCCGCCAGGGACGGGCCACAGCCCTGCTGCAGGCCCTCGAAGCCCTCGCCAGGGGCTACGGCAGCAGGCGGCTGCGCACCGAGGCCAGCTTCCTCTCGCGCCCCTTGTTCGAGCGGCAGGGCTGGTGCGTGGACTGGATCGAGGAGCTCACGATCGCCTCGGTACCCTTTCGCCGCTTCCGTATGGTCAAGGATCTGCCGCACGACTGAGCGCCCTGCCATGGCCGAGGAGCAGCTGCAGGCCTTTCTCGAGAAAGTGCGCCAGCTCAACGCCTTCGTGGCCCAGAGCGAAGCACGGCCCGACCTGCGCGCGGCCCTCGCAGCCTGCTCCAGCCACCACGAGGTGGTGGCCCTGGCGCGGGCCCAGGGCTATGAGATCGGCAGGCGCTGGGGAGAACCGGTCCCCGGGCCAGGGGCGACTGCAGGACAGGACAATCTGCTGGACAGCCCCTGTCCTCCAGCGGGAGAGGAACGGATGGATGTCCTGCTGGAGGGCCCGGGCCTGCGGCTGGAGCGGATTCACTCCTGTGCCCACAGCACCGCCTTGGGCCGGTGGTACGACCAGCCGGAGACCGAGTGGGTGCTGCTGCTTCGCGGCAGTGCCAGGTTGCGCTTCGAGGATGAGGCCGAAGCGCGTGATCTGGCCATAGGCGACAGCCTCCTGATCACGCCCCGTCGCCGCCACCGGGTGGTGGCTACTGATCCGGATCCCGGAACACTTTGGCTCGCCCTCTTCTGGACGTCTTCTCCATCAGGGTGGAGGAGCGCACCAGCCAGTAGCCTGCCGACAGGCTCACCACCGTGATCCCCAGGCCGACCAGCAGCAGTGGCTTGTCTTCGGCACCGGGCTGAAGCACGATCACTTTTCGCGCCACGGCCGTCAGGGCGGTGAGCAGCACCAGCTCGATCTGAACCACATGGTGGCGCAGGTAGGCGGTGACGTTCTGAAGCACCTCCAGGGCGATCAGCACGGTGAGGACATCACCGAGGATCTTGATCAGATCATTCCCCAACCAGCCGGTGCCTGGATTGAAGAACTCCTGAAACACCCGATAAATCAGCTGTGAGGTGGCAGCGATGAGCACCACGCAGAGCAGGATCGAGAGCACCTTGGCCAGTTGGCGCTCGAATCGATCGACAATCGCCAGAAACGAGCCGTCGTCGAAGAGACGGGAGAATCTGGCCATCAGTTGTTGAAGGGCTCGAACTGGGGTCGAGCAGGGGTGTCCCCTGGAGGGTTCTTGAGCCTGGTGCCGCAGGTGACCGACCCATCCTTGGGATCAGTGACGCAGTCGGTGGGCTCCACCTGTGTGGGTTCACCCACGTTGCTGCCAGGGCCGAGCTGGTAACGCAGGCTCTGGGCCTGCAGGGCTGAAGGGGCCAGGAGGAGCAGGGCGACGACCGCCATCCACAGTGGCGCGGCTGACTCTGGAATCAGACCTGGGCTCGTCAGGGTTGGTGGGGACGTGGGTGCCATGGGAAGCATCGTGGCTGATGCCACTCTGCCTTCCGGAGGCTAGATCCGACGGTCCTGCCGGATCTCCTCAAGCAGGAGATCCAGCTGACTTGGGGAAATCTCTCCAGCCTCACTCGAAGGGCCTTCGTCCACCTCACTGCGTTGCCAGAGCTCCTCGATGCCACAGAGGCGGGCGGCCAGAGCGCTCAGTCCCCCCTGGGCGTGAAGCTGAAGGAGATGATCGAGCAGCACCGGCATCCGGATCGACTCAGCCCTCAGGGCCCGACGCAGATCGGCCTGAGTGCGTCCCTGGTGGCGCAGCCAGTCCTTGAGGAAGGTCTGGAGATCCTCCAGCTCTTCGCTGCTGAAGGATCCAGGAGCGACGGGTGCCGTGCTGACGGGTGGGGTGCTGTGGTCTGGCATCAACGACCGGGAGGAAACCAGCGATCCAGCTTGCGCCGGGCCCTGGAGCGGATGTCGGGGGTCAGGTGGCGCCCTGTCAGGCCAAGCAATGCCGTGAGCGCGACCAGATCATCGCTGAAGCCGGCTGCGGGGATGAAATCGGGGATGAGATCGAAGGGCAGCAGCAGGTAGGTGAGGGCTGCCAGCATCGTCAACCGAACCTGGCTCGGGGTGTTGCCATCCAGCAGCAGTTCCAGACACTCCAGGGCCGGCAGGGCGATCGCCCTGCCGGCTCGGCGCAACAGGCGTCGCAGCACTCCTTCATCGACGACTGTGCTCTCCAGCACTTCCGCTTCCACGGTGGTCTGATCTCCCGAACCTGAGTCTCCTGTGGAGGAGGACCCGTCGGAGAAATCGGAAAGGCCGGCGTCGGATGGAGCCATAGCTCGCTCTGGGAGCATTGGACACCCCCATCATCGTCAGCTGAGCCTGAGCGGACAAGGACGGTTTCAGTCCTGTTTGGGACGGTGATCCGGCCCTAGCCCGCTTCCACGAGGCCACTCTGGACTCCGGCCTTGCGCAGCTTGCGCAGGGCCCGCTGCACCACCTGACGGCAATACTCACGGCTGCAGCCCAGCTGACGCGCCACTTCGGCGAGGGTGCGCCATTCGTGGCCGCCATCAAGCCCGAAACGCAGCATCACCACCGTGCGCTCCCGGGGGGTGAGGTTCGAGACGTCCAGCAATCTCCACACCGATGCGCTGCGCTCGGCCAGCTCGGCCCGCTCCATGGGGGGCATTTCATCACTCGCCAGCACATCCACCAGCTCGGTGGGATCCGACTTGGATTTGACCACTCCCTGCAGGCTGACCGTGACACTGCGCAGTTCACAGGACAGCAGGTCCTCCACTTCCGTGAGGGGAAGATCCAGGCTGGCGGCCAGTTCCTTCGGTGAGGCGGTCAGTCCGTTGGCCTGCAGAAGGCGTGCCTTGGCGGCACGCAATCTGGTGAGTTTTTCATTCACATTCACCGGGATACGGATCGTGCGGCTCTGGGTGGAGAGGGCACGGTTCAGTCCCTGACGAATCCACCAGTAGGCATAAGTGCTGAATCGGTGACCGCGAGTGGGGTCGTACTTCTCGACGGCCCGCACCAGCCCCAGGGTCCCTTCCTGGATCAGATCGAGAAGATCCAGACCCTTGCCCTGATAACGCTTGGCCAGATTCACCACCAGGCGCAGATTGGCCGTGATCATCTGATCCTTGGCCCGCTCGCCCGTGCGGATGGTGCGGCGCTCCACATCGCTGTACTCACAGGCTTCGCCGTAGCCACCGGCCTGGGCACAACGCTCATTGAGCGCGATCATCGCCTGCACCTTGCGCCCGAGAGTGAGCTCCTGGGATGGGGTGAGCAGTTGATGTCGTCCGATCTCTCCGAGAAAGGCACTCAACGAACTGGCCATGACTCACCTCGAAGCTTTGTTGAATCTAGAGCGGAAATTCAATTGAACCAAAATCACCTGAAAGGCTTCCAACTTCCAACTTGCTTCGGTATTCGGAATTAATTTCGAATGTGGTTTGCAGGACAGAGCTCCGGGACGATCGTCTGCACTGGCGTCTCAGTGCCGCCCCCGGGTCGCTACCGTCATGGCCCCGATCGATCACGGCCCTGGCCATGACTGCCCTGGTTCATCTGCCCGCCGCCCTGGTGCTGCCCACCGGCGTGCTGCCCAGTGCGGCCGTGGCCTATGTCCACTACCTCAGCTTCATGGTCTGCTTCGGAGCCCTGGTGCTGGAACGCCGTCTGATCCGGCCGGATCCCGATCGCTCGGTGGCCATCACCATGGTGATCACTGACATCGTCTACGGGATCGCCGCCCTGCTGGTGCTCCTCAGCGGGATCCTGCGGGTGCTGCACTACGGCCAGGGCAGCAGCTTCTACACCGAGAATCCACTGTTCTGGTGGAAGGTGGGGATGTATCTCAGTGTGGGAGCCCTCTCGCTCTACCCCACAGTCACCTACATCCTCTGGGCCCTGCCCCTGCGCAAGGGCGAGCTGCCCAAGGTGAGCCAGGGGCTGGCCACCCGGCTGGCATGGATTCTCAACATCGAGCTGGTGGGTTTCGCCACCATCCCCCTGCTGGCCACCCTGATGGCCCGCGGTGTGGGTCTGCCGGGCTGAGGGCGCTCAGTGCCCCGCTTCCTTCTGTCACGGCATGGTCGAGGTCGGGCCACCCTTGTCCTGAGCGTCCTGATTCTGGTCGCACCGGTTGCAGCAGGAGAGGAGAGCTGCCCCGTTGCCGACGCCAGCCGTCCTGCCCGACCCGCTCCCCCTACGGCAGAGGTCGAGGCTTCCACCCCGAGCCCAGCAGCAGCCGGGGAGCCCGGAGCCCACGACTACCGGCACGTCCTGGAGGCCACACCGCTGGGCTGGCCACGGCTCGATCGCTGGTGTGTCTGGGTGCAGCCCCTCGGGGAAGAGGGGCCCGGCTCCCGATTCGAGCAGCGCTGGCAGCAGGGCGTCAACGCTGCTCTGACCAGCTGGGCCTCGGAACTCACCCTGGTGAGGGTCAGTGATCCCTCCAGGGCCCAGATCCTGATCCAGCGGCGGCGGCCGCCGCTCCTGGACGCCCAGGGCCGACGTCGGGCCAGCCATGGCCGGGCCCTGCTGGAGCTGCTGGAGGTGCAGCGCCAGGGGACCTGGCGCCTGGAACCCCGTGTGGAGGTGCTGCTCAGCCCCGATCAGCGACTGGACGCCCTTCAGGCCACCGCGCTGCATGAGCTGGGCCACGCCATCGGGCTCTGGGGCCACAGCGATGAGCCCACCGATGCGATGGCGGCCGTACCCGGCGCCAAGCCGGTACTCAGCCTCAGCGCTCGCGATCGGGCCACCGTGCGCTGGCTGTACCGACAACCAAGCCGTTTCGGACTGCCGCCCTAGGGCGTGTGCTGATGGTGTTGATGACCGGGATCCCTGGCCGGATCCACCGGCAGGGCCACAGGCGGGGTCGCCGGTGCGTTCAGCCGCACCAGTCCATGACCTTCGAGTCCGGCCCACCACACACCCATGGTGGTGACCCCAGCGGTGAGCACCCCCATGTTCACCACCGCCGCCGACACCAGTCCCATCGAGACAGCCCCGAGGCTGATCACCCCCATCGGCACCACGCCGATGGCCACCACCCCCATGGGAACGATCCCGATCGAGATGATCCCCAGGGGGGCGACGCCAGTGGCCACGAGCGGCGGTCGGCCTCCGCAGTTGGCGGAGGGGTCCTGGGGCGTGGGAACCAAGGGGCTGGGCGCAAGTGCTCCGACCCTATTCGCGGCTTCAACTCCGGCGCGGAGCGCCACGGCGGGCGGCGAGCACCTCCAGCACCCGCCGCCACTCGACCCCGTGCCGGGCCAGGGCCACCTGGATGTGAAAAATCAGATCGGCCGCTTCACCGGCGATGCCATCGGCCTCGTCGTCCTTGCAGGCCATCACGAACTCGGCACTCTCCTCACCGATCTTCTTGAGGATGCGGTTGTCCCCCCCCTCCAGCAGACGGTTGGTGTAGCTCCCATCGACGGGGTGATCCCGGCGATCCCTGATCTGCCTGGCGAGCTCGGTGCAGGCATCCGCCGGAGGGTCGGCCGACTCCGGCGTGCCGACCGCCTGAGGCGGAACAGCCGTGAAGAAGCAACTGCGCGTGCCCGTGTGGCAGGCCACATCGCCCACCTGCTCCACCGTCAGCAGCAGCACGTCGCTGTCGCAGTCGTAGCGGAGGCCCTTCAGCCGCTGCAGATGACCACTGGTGGCTCCCTTGTGCCACAGCTCGGACCTGGAACGGCTCCAGTAGTGAACCTCGCCCGTGGCCAGGGTCCGCTGGATCGACTCCAGGTTCATCCAGGCCAGCATGAGCACCGCCCCATCGAGCCAGTCCTGGGCGATGGCGGGGATCAGGCCGGCCGCATCGAAGCGCAGCTGATCCAACCAGGGGACTGGATCGGCCCCGATCGGGCTGCGGGGCTGAAATGATGCCTCCAAGGAGGGGAGTCCGGCTGCTGAGATCCTCTCCCATCCCGGCGATGGCCCTGTTCACCTGCTCGAAACAGTTCAGCGGGTATCCCTGCTGCCACCGCCAGTGGAGGCACCCGGGACACTGCCGCTACGTGCATGGCTACAGCCGCAGCTTCACCTGCTGGTTCCGCGCCCGTCAGCTCGATGCCAACGGCTTCGTGGTGGATTTCTCGGGCCTCAAGGAGCTGGAGGTCCGGCTGGCAGGGCAGTTCGACCACACCTTTCTGGTGAATGCCGATGACCCGTTGCTGGAGCACTGGCGCTCGCTGCACGATCTGGGGGCCCTCGACCTGCGCGTGATGGCCAACGTCGGGATGGAGAGCAGCGCCGAGCTGGTCTGGTGCTGGGCCAACGAGCTCCTGCAGGCCCGCGACGACGGCCGCAGCTGCTGCTGGAAGGTGGAGGCGCGCGAGAACGAACGCAACGCCGCCTGCTATGAGGCATCCCCTGCGTGGTTCGACCTGGAGAGGCCGTGACGGGTGTGGAGCGGCTGGCCACCACCTGGGCGCTGTTCCAGGCCTTGCTGGTGGAGGCGATGCCCTTTCTGCTGATCGGGGTGGCTCTCTCCAGTCTGGCCCGCTGGATCAGCCCCGGAGGGCAGTGGGTGCGGGCCCTGCCAGCCCACCCGCTGCTGGGCCCCCTGAGCGGCGCGGCCCTGGGCTTTGCCCTGCCCGCCTGCGAATGCGGCAACGTGCCCATGGCGCGGCATCTCCTGGTGAAAGGGGCACCGATCGCCACCGCCCTGGGGTTTCTGTTCGCGGCTCCGGTGCTCAATCCGATCGTGCTGGCCAGCACCTGGGCCGCCTTTCCTGATCAGCCCTGGCTCCTGGCAGCACGGCCCCTGGGGGCCGTGCTGATCGCCGTGACTCTGGCCACGCTGCTGCGGTTCCTGCCTGAAAGTCAGCTGTTGCAGCCAGCCCTGCTGGAGGAGCGGCGTCTGAGTCAGCCCCTCGGGGAGGTGACCCTGCTGGAGCGGCGCAGTGGCCTGATCGGTGCTCCGGCCAGCGGCTCCACACCAGCCGTGCTGGGATCGAGCCGCCGCCCCCCCCTCGGCCAGGTGCTCTCCCACGGCGGCAGCGAGTTTCTGGAGCTGGCCCTGCTGTTGGTGATGGGTTGTGCCATCGCCGCCCTGGTTCAGACCCTCGTGCCCCGCCAGTGGCTGATCGCGGTGGGGGGCGCCCCCACCCTCTCGATCCTGAGCCTGATGCTGCTCAGCCTGGTGGTGTCCGTGTGCTCCAGCGTGGATGCCTTTCTGGCCCTGGGATTTGCGGCTCAGGTCACCCCCGGGGCGGTGCTGGCCTTCCTGCTGCTGGGGCCGGTGATGGACCTCAAGCTGGTGGGTCTGTTCGGCATCCTGCTGCGGCCGCGCGCCATCCTGCTCACGGCCGGGGCGGCGTCCCTGGTGGTCTTGCTGATCGGTCAATGGGTCAATCTGGTCCTGCTCTGAGCCATCAACGGCTCAAGGCCCTGGCTCTGGGCCTTTGGGGCCTCGCGCTGCTGCAGAGCGCCCTGAGCGGACGCCTCGATCTGCTCCTGAGGTCGGTCTTTCATCCACTCGTCTGGGGCAGCGGGATCCTGCTGCTGCTGCTGGCCGCGGTGGAGATGAGCGGCCGCTGGCGGAACGACAGCCGCAGGAGCGGGCGCATGACTTCTCTGCTGAGCATCGGTGCGGCACTGGCGGTGATGGTCCTGCCCCCCCGCCCCTCCTTCTCCGGTCTGGCCGCCAACCGCCAGGCCAACCTGCTGGAGGAGCCCGGCCTGAGCTTCGTGCTCCCCCCCGCCCAGCGCAGCCTCACCGACTGGGTGCGCCTGCTGCGCAGCGATCCGGATCCGGATCTCTACGCCGGAGATGCGGTGCGGATCAGCGGCTTTGTGCTGCCGGTGCCCGGTGAGGACCCTCACCTCGCCCGTCTGCTGGTGCGCTGTTGCCTGGTGGATGCCGTGCCGGTGGGGCTGCCGGTGCGCTGGCCCGCCGGTCAGCCCAGCCCCCGGGCTGACCAGTGGCTGCGCCTGGAGGGGGTGATGGTGAGCGAATCGGTGGGAGGCCGCCAACGCAGCGTGGTGGAAGCCCGGCGGGTGGAGCCGATCCCCAGGCCCCGCCAACCGCTGGAGCCATGAGGGTGTCTCCACTGCACTGGTGGCGCCGGCAGAAGCGCCTGAGAGTGATGCTGATCGTCGCTGTGGCCGTGGCTCTGCTGCAGCAGCAACTGCTCTGGCACCGGCCCCCACGCCTGCTGGAGCTGCGCCAGGCCAGCGCCAGCTCCGGACCGGCGGCTCTGAGCTTGCGCTTCAGTCGGCCGATGCGGGCTCCCAGCGTGGCCACGAGCAGCCAGCTGCAACCGCCCCTGCCCTTCAGCATCCAGGGGGAGGGCAATCCGCTGCTGCTGCTGCCCGCCGTCGGGACCCGCATTGAAGAACCCCTGCAGTTGCGGCTGGAGGGGCGCGACCAGCGGGGGCTGTCCCTTCCCCCCCAGCGCTGGTTCTGGGATCCCCGCCCCGATCTGCTGGCCGTGGTGCCCGTGCCCGGAGGCGAGCAGGTGCGACTTCGCACAGCCGGGGGGGCCTGGAGGCCCCTGACTCCCGTATGGCCCTCCATCCCCCAGACCGTGGCCCTCGGCGATGGCTCGGGTCTTGGAGTCGTCAGCCGCGACCTGCAGGGGGGCCATCGGGTCTGGAAGCTCGAACTGAAGCGCCGGCACCTGGCCCCACGCTCCAGCGAACTGGCTCCAGCCCAGGTTGGGGCCCTGGAAGCCTTCAGTTCCGAGAGCTTTGTGTTCGCCAATTTGAGCAGCAACGCCAGCGGCGATCTGCTGGTGCAGGCGGCCGCCCAGGCCCAGGGGCCTGAGCCCCCGCAGGAGGAGGTGGTGCTGTGGGAGCGCAACGGCAGCCGTCGCCGTCTGGAGCTGGACCCCCGCGGGCCGATTGCCCTGGTGCCCCAGGGGGGAGCGCTGGTGGTGCCCGAGGCCGATGGCCTGGCGCTGAGGACCCTTCCCCCACGTCCGGAGCGCCGCCAACTGCTGCCGGGCAGCCGCGATCTCAGCAGTTTCTGCCCCGTCGCGGGCCGGGCCCTGCTCAGCCGCCACTGGCCCGACTTCCGCCGCTCCCTGGAGCTGGTGGAGCCGGCCCAGGCGCCCAGAACCCTCTGGCTGGGGCCGGAGGCTCTGCTGGCCAGTGCCTGCTCCAGGGGAGGCGAGCGGGTCTGGGCCCTGCTGCTCGATGGAATCGAGCGGCCCGAGCTAACCATCCTCGCCCTCCGCCGCGGGGGCGGCGAACGGCGGCAACGCCTGGAGGGCTGGGAACTGGAGCCGGGCACCGGCCTGAGCTACGACCCCACCACCGACCGCTTGCTGCTGGCCCTGCGACCCCTGCAAAGCTCAAAACCGGCGCCGGGCACCTCCCGAGCGGAACCCCAGGCTGCCCTGATCGATGCCACCAGCCTGGAGCTGACCCTTCTCAAGGGTCCGGTGCGACAGGTGAGCTGGCTCTCACCGGGCTGACCCTCGGCGGTGCAGCACCAGGGGCAGCAGCAGCAGGCTCAGCACGCCGATCAGGGGCCCGGGAGGCAGGTTGATGGCTGGCTGGATCGCCAGCAGAAAGCCACTGCCGGCCAGCAAGGAACCGATCAGCGCCCCCCGCAGCAGAGCCTGGCGCAGGCTGATCGCCCCCTCCAGGGCCAGCAGAGCCGGCGCCCCCATCAAAGCAATCACCAGAACCACCCCCACGGCTGTCATCGCGCTCACCACCGTCAGGGCGGTCACAAGGGTGAGCAGCAGGCGCAGGCGTCCCACCGCCAGCCCGGAGCTGGCTGCCCCCAGAGGGTCCACACCGAGAAACACCAGCTGGCGGTAGCGGAACGCCAGCAGCACCAGCACCGCCAACAGCGACAGGCCGGTGCGCAGCAGATCCGGTAGTCCAGCCGCGAGCAGATCACCGAAGAGCACGGCTTCGAGGTTCACCCGGATGCGCAGCAGCGGAATCAGCAGCACCCCAAGACCCAGAAATCCGGCCAGCACCGTGTTCAGCACCGCCTCATCGCCACGGCCGCCGGAGCTGGCGGGCCGGCTGAACCGCTCCGCCAGCAGGGCGCCAGCCACCCCGCTCACCACACCACCCAGACCTGGATCGAGGCCCAGCGCCAGCGCCACCGCCAGACCGGGCAGCACCGCATGGGAGATGAGGTTGGCCTGGAACAGTCGCCCCTGCACCAGCAGAAGGGTGCCCGCCAGGGGGCAGAGCAGGCCGCTGAGCAAGGCCAGGGCCAGTGGCAGTATCCACCAGCTCGCGCTCATCGGGCTGCCACTGGGCGAAAGAACGGGGCCGGTCTGCATAAGATCCCGGCCAGGGGCCCGAACAGACACCGATGGATTCCGAGGCGGCCACCCAGCAACTCAACGCCAAACAGGTGAGCGTCCTGGCGATGTTGCGCGAGAGCCCCGAGGAGCTCTCCGGGCAGGACCTGCATCAGCGCCTGCGTCTCAACGGCCAGCCGATCGGGCTGGCCACGGTCTACCGGCACCTGCGCCAGCTCCAGCGCCTGGGACTGGCCCGCTGCCGCCACCTCCCCAGCGGCGAGGCCCTCTATGCCCCCCGGGAGCGGGACACCCACCACCTCAGGCCGCGTCCCTTTGCGTGGTGTAAAACCCGAGGCCCGAATGCCCTAGTCAGAGGGTGAACAGGGTGGAATGACGGGCTGTCATTCCGGAGGTGCAGATGCGCCTCGTTCAATCACGATGAATCAGGACGAATGACTTGTCAAGTCTTTCGTCAGCTTGCGGATGTGTTGTGAGTTGGAGTGACTTCTGCGGCCTGGAGGTGGCAGCGGCCGGCCCCCGGGCTGCGATCAAGGCCGCTGCGCCCTCTGGGGGCGCTGCAGCCTCGATCACCTGGGGCCTGCGTCCTGCCTCTCTCAGGTGCTGAGGGCCTGGAGAGCAGGGATGGCATCCAGCTCCGGGATGGTCGCCATGCTCTCGGCTGAGAACATGCGCCGGCCCTCCAGCTGCCAGTGCTCGTGCTGCTCCAGCAGTACCGCGCCCACCAGGCGGGTGATCGACGCGTCGTTGGGGAAGATGCCGACGACCCTGGTGCGGCGTTTGATTTCCTCGTTGACCCGCTCGAGCAGGTTGGTGCTCCAGATCTTGCGCCAGTGGTCCTTGGGGAAGTGGCGGAACGCCAGCACGTCCTCCTTGGCCTCATGCATCAGCGCAGCGGCCTTGGGGAAGCGCTCCGCCAGCGAGGCCGCCAGATCATCCCAGCGGGACTCGATCTCTTCCGCGCTCTCCTGAGCGAACACGCTGCGCAGGGCGGCGGTGACCATGCCCTGGTGAGCCTTGGGAACGCACTGCAGCAGGTTGCGGGCAAAGTGGACCCGGCAGCGCTGCCAGACGCTGCCCTGCAGCTGCCGTCGGATGGCCTTGGTGAGTCCGCTGTGGGCGTCAGAGATCACCAGCTTGACGCCAGCGAGGCCTCGCTCCTTGAGGTGGGCGATGAACTCCGCCCAGAAGGGCTCGCTCTCGCTGTCGCCCACCTTGAGGCCCAGCAACTCCCGGCGCCCGTCCTCGTTCACCCCCATGGCGACGACGACGGCGCGGGAGCAGACCTGCTGAGCCTTGCCCAGCCGCCCCTTGAGGTAGGTGGCATCGAGGTAGACGTAGGCGTAGCCGCTGCTCTCCAGCGGCCGGCCCAGGAACGCCTGCACCTGCTGGTCGATCTCCTGACAGATGCGACTCACCTGCGACTTGGAGATGCCGCTCTGGGAGCCGAGCGCCGCCACCAGGGCATCGACCTTGCGGGTCGAGACCCCACCGATGTAAGCCTCCATGATCACCGCGTACAGGGCCTGATCAACCCGGCGGCGGGGTTCGAGGATCGAGGGGAGGAAGCTGCCCGCGCGCAGTTTCGGGATCTGCAGTGCCAGATCCCCCACCTGGGTGGTCAGGGTGCGAGGCCGGTAGCCGTTGCGGTGGCCGAGCCGCTCCTCGGTGCGCTCGTGCCAGTCCGCACCGAGGAAGGCAGCGAGCTCCAGCTCGATCAGCTGCTGCAGGCCGTGGCGTGCCAGTTCAGGGATCAGCTCCCCGGCACTGCTGCCATCGAGTAGCGAGGCCAGCTCAGGTACGGCAGCATGGGTCTTGGGCATGGTCTGTCTGGTTGAGGTGGTTCTCAAACCAGGGAAACGGGCCTGCCCACCCCTTGCAACGTCAGCCGTGGAGCCGATCGCCTGAGGTGCGGACGCTCAGCCCGGCTACGCCGGGCTGAGGCCCTGGGGATTTACACCACTGCCGGGGACGCCAGCCCACCTCACCTGCGTGTCCTGCGGCCTGACGCTGCCTCTGGATCACTGTCCGATGCATGGCATCCAGCCCCAACCCGAGGCGGCCCATGGCTTCGAGCTGCTCTTTCACACCCTGGAATACTTCGGCCGCTGCTCCAGCTGCCGCCAATCCGCCACGGCGGACCCCTGAGGACTCACGCATCAGCCGCAGCAATGGTTCCCCAGTCGCAGGTCCCCCAGCGAGTGACGCACCGAAGCCGGGGGGCCATCGGCCAGGAGCCGGCGGTCGATGACCAGCACGCGGTCATACGCGTCGAGATCATGGCCCCAGTCGTGGCTGCTCACCAGCAGGGTGAAGCCGGCATCTCTTAACTGGCCCATCACCTGCAGCAGCTGGGTACGGGAGGGAGGATCGATTGCCGCGCAGGGTTCGTCCAGCAGCAGCACCGAGGCGGGCTGCACCAGCAGGCGGGCCAGCAGGGCCCGTTGCTGCTGGCCGCCGGAAAGCTGATCGAGGCGGCGTGAGGCCAGGCCATCGATCCCAACCCGCTGCAGGGCCGCCTCCACGGCGCAGCAGCCGGGCCGGGCCGACATCAGCCGGCCGAGGCCCACCAGCTCACGCACGCTGATCGGGAACTGCCAGGCAATCTCACCCCGCTGGGGCATCAAGGCCAGCTGGCGCCGGGCCAGACGGGGGGTGAGCGGCTCACCATCGAGCAGAAGTTCACCGGAGACCAGGGGGATCTGGCCTTCGATCGCCTGGAGCAGGGTGCTCTTGCCGGCGCCATTGGGCCCCACCAGGGCGGTGAGCGTGCCGGGCTCGAGCCGAAAGCTGATGTCCTCCAGGGCCAGCCCCTCTCCACGGCGCACGCTGAGATGACGAGCCTCGAGGGCCATCGGCGCCGGCAGCGGCAGAACGTAGAGGCAACCTACCGAGAAGCGAGAGGTGATCCAGCTGTCGGGCCCGCGGAAGGCAGCGGCAGAAATGAGAACTGTTATCGTTTCCGGTCTCTGCCTGTGGCCCTTGGTGCAGCTCTCCGGATTCCGGTTTGACCGCCCTCGCAACCCGAACATCCCGGCTCTGCTCCTGGTCTGCGGCGGACTCTGGCTCTCACTGCAGGCCTGCGGCCAGGGACCGGGCGGCTCAGCCCCCGCGGGCCAGCCCCCCGGCCAGCCTCAGGTGGTGGCCGCCGATGGTGTGCTCTGCGATCTCACCCAGAGGCTGGCCGCCGGCAAGCTGGCCGTGAGCTGCCTGCTGCAACCCGCCGATGATCCCCACGACTTTCGGATCAGACCTGACCAGAAGGCCCAGATCACCGGCGCCAGCCTGCTGCTGATCAGTGGCTTCGGCCTCACCCCTGCCCTGGAGCCCCTGCCTGGAGCGGTGGCCGTGTCCGAGCAAGCCGTGCCCCAGCCCCTCAGGCTCACGCCGGCCGACGGCCATCCCGCCGGCGACCACGACCACGGGGCTGGACATGACCACGGTGACTTCGACCCCCATGTGTGGCACGACCCGCGTCAGGCTGCAGCCATGGCGGTGGTGATCGCGAGCCAGCTCAGCCGCCTCGATCCCCCCGCAGCCGAGGCCATCCAGCGGCGTTCCCGGGCGATGGCCGAGCAGCTCGGCCGCCTCGATGGCTGGAACCGGATCCAGTTCAGCACCCTTCCCAGGCCCTGGCCTCCTCTGGCCAGCAGCCACCGCGCCTTTGCCAGCCTGGCCCGGACCTACGGCCTCGAGGAGATGCCTCTGGTGGATGCCACCAGCAGCAGCGATGCACTGCGGCCGGAAGGATTCCGCCAGGTGATCGAGGCTCTCAAGGCCGGCTCCACGCCTCGGCTGTTCGCCGAGCAGACCCCTCCGGCCAGGGCCCTCCAGCGCATCAGTGAACTCAGCGGCGTGCCGATCGCCCCGGTGCCCCTGGCCGCCGATGGTCTGGCGATGGGCCCCGATGGTCCGCTCAGCCTGATGGCCACCCTTGTGCGCAACACCTGCACAATCGTCGAGGGCTGGGGTGGCCGCTGCGACCGCAAGGGCGGCGAGTCCCTGATTCAGGCCTGGGCGCGGATCAGTTGAGACCCGCCCGGGTGCCATTGGTCACACCACCTGGAGTCTGTGGTGGGCCGAGGATGAGTGGGCCGTTCCTCGCCATGGCCTCCCCACCGGATTCAGGACCCCAGCGCCTTTGGAGGCGGCGTGAGCTGCTGCCGCTCGGCGCCGCCGCCCTGGGTGTTGGGCTGGGGGGACTGCTGCTGCGACGAGGTGGCTCCCCCGGCTGGACGGAGAACGCAGCCACGCCGCAGCCGCCGGCGCCGGGCGGATTGCGGGAGTTCGAGGCAGGCCGTGTTCTCTGGGAGAACGGCCGCCGGGTGCGTGAGTTCGATCTCACGGCCAGCACCACCCTGCTGCAGCTCAACCCGGCGGTGACCTTCAAGGCCTGGGCCGTGAACGGTCGGGTGCCGGGGCCCACCCTGCGCGCCCGGGCCGGTGACCGATTGCGCATCCGCTTCCGCAACGAGGACAGCACCTCCCACAGCCTTCACTTCCACGGTGTCCACCCGGCGGATATGGATGGCATCCGCCCGGTGCGCCGCGGTGGCAGCACGGTCTACGAATTCGACGCGGAATCCTTCGGCCTGTACCCCTACCACTGTCATGTGGCGCCGGTGACGCGCCATGTGAGCAAGGGTCTCTACGGGCTGCTGATTGTGGATCCCCCGTCCCCCCGTCCAGCGGCTGACGAGATGGTGCTGGTGATGGGTGGTTATGACCTCAAGGGCCGGGGCCGCAACGATCTCTATGCCTTCAATGGCCGTCCCAATCTGTATCGCGATCAACCCATCACCATCGTCCAGGGACAACGGGTTCGCCTCTATCTCCTGAACATGGTGGAGTGGGATGGTCCGTTGACCTTTCATCTGCATGCCAACCTCTTCGACGTGTTCAGAGGTGGCTTCTCCACCAGTCGCGATGACATCACCGACGTGATCACGATGGGAATGGCCGAGCGCCATATCCTGGAGTTCACCTACCGCGATCCAGGCCTCTACATGTTTCATCCCCATCAGGATCAGATCGCCGAGCGTGGCTGCATGGGTCACTTCCGCGTTGTGCCCGGCGGCCTGTGACTTTGGTCACTGGGGCCCGTCTCATCTGATCGGTTGGACCACCGGCTCACCATCACGATGGGGCGAGCAAGCCGAGACCCTCGTGATTGACAGGCGCCGCACCCTTTCTCTCTTTCTTTCTGTCGCCACAACCGCCTCACTGTCCGTGGCCTGCGGGGGTCCTCTCCTCACGTCGGGCAGTGACCGTGGAGGAGGAGCCCACGCCCCACACCATCAGGCCGGGGAAGGAGGTGAGGGCGGGGAAGGTGGTCAGGGGATCGAGGATCCCATCAGCTACGCCGCCGTGCTCGGCATGATGAAGGGGCATCTCCTGGCCGCCAGTGAACTGATGCAGCTCAAGGATTACAAGGCGGCTGAGCAGCACATCGGCCATCCTGTCGACGAGCTCTATGGAGATCTCGAGCCGGCCTTGATGGCGAGGGGGGTTCCTCCGTTCGTATCCGTTCAGGGGGCGTGACAGCTCGCGGCGAACATCGGCCCTGCTGAACCCTTGACGACAGCTTGATTTCCGGTTGCATCTCAGGTAGAGACCCGCCTATGATGACCGCACATCCGGCTGGAATTCCAGAAGCCGACTGGCTGGAAACTCCCGCCAGCGTCAGAGCGCTGATCAACGCCCAGCAGCAGGAGATCGAGCTGTTGCGCGGCCAACTCACCTCCTTGGCCACCGAGTTGGCAAACCTGCGTGAGCGGATCGGACGCAGCTCTCGCAACTCATCCAAACCTCCCTCCAGTGATGGTCTGGGTTTTAAGCCGCCAGAACGGCGCAAGGGCAGTGGCCGCAAGCGGGGCGGCCAGCAGGGCCATCCCGGATCCGGACCAGAGCTGCTGTCGATCGAGCGGGTGGATCAGGTGGTGGATCACCACCCTGATGCCTGCCGCCGCTGTGGCACCTTGCTCCAGGGAGAGGATCTCGATCCCCTGCGCCATCAGGTGATCGAGATCCCGCCGATTACCCCGCTGGTGATCGAGCACCGGCTGCATCGCCTGGTCTGCCCCTGCTGTTCCACCAGCACCTGCGCCTCGTTGCCGGCGGATGTGGAGGCCAGTCACTACGGCCCAAGGCTCAGTGCACTGGTGGGCCTGCTGGGCAGTGCCTTTCCGTTGAGTTTCAGCAAGACCCAGGCCCTGCTCCAGCAGCTGGTAGGAGTGGAGATGAGCCGCGGCGCGATTGGACGGGTCCGCCAGCGCTTGAGTGCAGCACTGGAGCAGCCCATGCAGGAGGCCCTTGCTTTTGCCCGCGTGCAGCCGGTGGCCTACGTAGATGAAACTGGCGCCCCCACCGGCAATGCCGACGGCAACAATCCCACTGGAAAGCGGGGCTGGCAGTGGGTCATGGTCACCGCCGTGGTGACGGTATTTGTGCAAGGGCTGAGTCGATCGACGACCGCTGCCATCGAGCTGCTGGGGAACGCCTTTGGCGGGATTGTGGTGAGCGATCGCTTCTCGGCCTACAACCACCTGCCCACCAAGCAGCGCCAGCTGTGCTGGGCGCACCTGATCCGCGACCTGACGGCCATCGCCGAACGCCCGGGCGCCAGCGCTGAATTCGGAGCCCAGCTGCTGGGCCTGCAGCAGCAGCTGTTTGGCCACTGGCACCGCTACAAGGAGGGAAAGATTGACTGGCCCGCCTTGCAGCAAAGCTGCCGGCCGATCCGCCAGACCTTTGAGACCACGCTGCAGCGGGTAGTAGAGCTCGGCTACCAGCGCGGCGAGCGAACGCCTTGGGCCAGCACAGTGCGCACGTGCCAGCAGCTCCAGAAGGTGACAGGTGGGTTGTGGACCTTCCTGGAGAACGAGGGAATAGAGCCCACCAACAACGCCGCAGAACGTGCCCTGCGCCAATCGGTGATTCAGCGCAAGATCAGTCAAGGAGTCCAATCCCGCCAAGGTGCGATCTGCCGGAGCCGCCTGCTCACGGTCACCACTACCCTCAGGCAACAGGGGCGGGATGTCTGGGAGTTCCTGGAGCAGGCCTGGATCGCCCATCACCGCGATGGGGTGATGCCGTCACTGCTGAGCGATCCCTGAAGGCAGAAGAAAGGACAAGGAAGAGTCTCTGATCGCTCAGCGGTGAGCGATCAGGCTTGCATTCGTGCGGTGGGGCGTCCCGACCCCTGAACGCATACCTCCGTTCAAACAGCAGCTCACCACACTTCTGGACCTGGTTCAGTCGGCTCCGACCTCACCCCAGACCGACGCCGCTTTCAAGAACGCACAACAGCAGATCGATAGGGCCCTGCAGGCCATTCCTGAGCAGGAGCGCCTGGATTCCAGCTTCGTTGTGGCCGTGATCCGGCAGTTGCTCGAGGCCGCTGGCAGTGAATATGCGGCGGCGATCACCGATGGCCGCTTTGCCGAAACCGTGGAGTACCAGGATTCCCGCGGGTTCGTTCGTTATGCCGATCAGCTCCACCAGGAGATGGCGACGACCCTGCAGGCCAGGGATCCAGAGCTGAACGCCAAGGTGAGGACCACCCTGGACGCGTTGCTGCCGGTGTGGCCCTCGCCGATGCCCCCTGGCCGGCCGATCAAGGCACCCGATCAGGTGCAGGCCTTGATCCAGGCGCTCTGAGGGTCAACCCCACAACTGACAATGGTTATCATTCCACTTCTGCTCCTCACTCCGGCATGGCCACCGCCCCCCTGACTCCAGGACTTCTGCGCTGGGCCGTTGTCCCTGCCGCCATAGCACTCTGGCCTTGGCTGCTGCTGACACCCTCAGCCGCCACGGCCACTGAGCTCGACCTCGAGGGCATCGGGCGCTATGCCGGCGGCACCGGCAGGCCCAGCCAGGATCAGGTCACCAGCATCACTCAGTTCTCCGACGTGCAGCCCACCGAGTGGGCCTATCAGGCGCTCTCGAACCTGATCGAGCGCTACGGCTGCGTCGCCGGCTATCCCGATGGCACCTTCCGTGGCAAGAAGCCGCTGAGCCGCTGGGAAGCCGCCGCTCTGCTGAACGCCTGCCTCGATCGGATCACCGAAGTGACCGACGAGCTGCGCCGTCTGCTCAAGGAGTTCGAGGAGGAACTCGCCATCCTGCGCGGCCGCGTCGACAACCTCGAGGCCAAGGTCGGTGAACTGGAGGCCAATCAGTTCTCCACCACCACCAGGCTCAGCGGCCTGGCCACCTTCGTGGTGGGGGCCAATGCCTTCAGCGGCAGCGCTGGCGAGGCCGTCAACGCGGCCCGGGCCGAGGTGGGGGCCACCACCTTCTCCTATGACCTGCAACTCACCCTCGACACCAGCTTCACCGGCAAGGACCTGCTGCGCACGATCCTGCGGGCCGGCAACTTCGGCGACTCGGCCTTTGGCGGGGCTGGGCCCACCGGAAGCCTCTCCAGCCTGGAGATCGCCTTCCAGGAAGCCTCCGGCCCCGATTCCCTCGGCATCGACAAGCTGTACTACCAGGTTCCGATCGGCAGGGGATTCACCGCCACCATCGGCGGCCGCGTCGGCCAGGAGGACATGCTCGCCCTCTGGCCCAGCGTGTATCCGTCCGACACCATCCTGAATGTGCTCACCCTCAACGGAGCGCCGGCGGCCTACAACAAAAACCTTGGCCCCGGCGCCGGCCTCTGGTGGCAGAGCAACGGCTGGAGCATCAGCGGGAGCTACGTGGCCGCCAACGGCAACGTCGGCAACCCGAACCTGGGGGGGATCGGCACCAGCTCCTCCGCGGGCACGGGGACAGTCCAGATCGGCTATGCCAAGGAGCAGTTGGCTCTGGCGGCCATCTATTCCCATCTGCAGAGCGGCGTGGAGGTGCCTGGCACCACACCCTTCACCGGCAGCGCCACTGCAACGCCCGGCAGCCGCACCAACGCCTTCGGCCTGAGTGGCTACTGGCAGCCTGCCGCTTCCGGCTGGATCCCCTCGATCAGCGCCGGCTGGGGCCTCAACTCCACCTCCTACGACGACTCTCAGGATGATGGTGCCCTGACCACGAGCCAGTCCTGGATGGTGGGGCTCCAGTGGAGCGACGTGATCGCCAAGGGGAATGCCCTGGGCCTGGCGGTCGGTCAGCCGGTGTTCGCCACCGCCCTGAAGGGTGGAGAGACGCCCCAGGATCAGACCTTCACCTGGGAGTGGTGGTTCAAGGTTCAGCTGAGCGACGCCATCTCGGTCACTCCAGCCGTGTTCTACCTGAGCCGACCCCTGGGACAGGACACTCCGTCAGGGCAGAGCTTCAGCCAGCTGGGGGGACTCTTGAAGACCAGCTTTCAGTTCTGAGGACGCCACCGGCCAGCCCTGTCCACGGCTCGAAGCCAGGCGTCAGACTGCAGCGAGCGCACCTCGCACGGGCGGCGTTCCCCTCCGGCGGCATCCCTGACTCCATGACCAGCACAGCAACCAACCCAGCCACGAGCCAAGACGCCATGACGGCCAGCCTGCCGGTGACGATCCTCACAGGCTTCCTCGGTGCCGGCAAAACCACCCTGCTCAACCACATCCTCAGCAATCAGAGCGGACTGAAAACCGCTGTTCTGGTCAATGAGTTCGGTGAGATCGGCATCGACAACGACCTGATCATCGCCACAGGCGAAGACATGGTGGAGCTCAGCAACGGCTGCATCTGCTGCTCGATCAACGGGGAGTTGCTGGAAGCGGTGGAGCGGATCCTGGCGCGCCCGGAGCCCGTGGATTATCTGGTGGTGGAAACCACCGGTCTCGCCGATCCCCTCCCGGTGGCGATGACCTTCCTGGGCAGTGAGCTGCGTGACAGCACCCGCCTGGATTCGATCATCACCCTGATCGATGCCGAGAACTTCGAAGAGAGCAGCCTCGAGAGTGAAGTGGGGCGCGCTCAGGTGATTTACGGCGACATCCTGATGCTCAACAAGTGTGATCTGGTCCCTGAGCCCAGACTGCTGCAGCTGGAAGGCCTTCTGCGCAATCTCAAACCGGATGCCCGCATCCTGCGATCGGTGAAGGGCGACGTGGCTCTGCCTCTGTTGCTGAGCGTGGGCCTGTTCGAATCCGACCGGGTGGTGGCCACTGGCGAGGCCATCCCAGCGGCTGGGGAGAAGGGCGTGGAAACAGCGGCTCTCGACCATGGGGACTGTGACCACGAGCATGGCCACTGCAGTCATGACACCGGCCACGACCATGGTCACCACGACCACAGCCACCACGGGCACGATCATGCCCACCACGCCGACTCCGGCGAGCATCCGGCCGACCATCTCGCCATCGAGGGCTTCACCTCGCTCTCCTTCTCCAGCGACGGGCCTTTCGCCTTACGCAAGTTTCAGAATTTTCTCGACAATCAGCTGCCCACGGAAGTCTTCAGAGCCAAGGGTATTCTCTGGTTCAACGAAAGTGAACGACGTCATGTCTTCCATCTGGCCGGCAAGCGTTTCTCGATCGATGACAGTGACTGGACGGGTGAACGCAAGAACCAGTTGGTGCTGATCGGCAAGGATCTGGATCACAACCGTCTGCGCCGCCAGCTCCAGGCCTGCGTGGCCAAGGATGCAGGCCGGGGGTTTGCCTGAATTGCACACTGGTCAGGTCCAGTACACCCCCACCCCACGATTCCGTTCAATTCCAGTCAGGGCTTCAGAGAATCATGGATTCTGTTCAAGGGTCATCCCGGCGTTTCAGTCAGCCAGAACTCTTGATCAAGCCCGATCGATTCCTCCGGATCCACCTGGGCGCCTCCGGCTTGCACACACCACCTTCTCCACTACCCTCACGACCCGACCACTGGCTCCCGATCTCCAGTCGCCCAGGGGTGCCGAGGTTGCTCCCTACTCCCTCCGGGCTACCAACACGGGCACAAAGCTCCACAAGCAGTTCACCGCCAGAGGTCCAGATGCTCCGCCACGGATGGAAGCCGCCGCATCCACCCCTGTCCAGGCCGTTGGACATGCCACCCGAACGCAGCATTGGCCACAGCACGGCCAGGAAATCTGGCTAGCTTATGGTCACTCCGCGCCTGAACGATGGCTGAACTGCTGCTTGTCTCCGGCGTTCTCGCGCTCTTCGGCCTCGCCTTCTGGCTGACCACCGATTCCGACGACGACAACGGAGGGGGCGGCATGATGCAGCCAGTGCTCGTCCCGGTTCGTGTCTCCCGTTCCAGCGACCGCTGAGCTTCAAAGCACCCAGCCCCCTCACTTCGAGCTCCAGTCCGCGTCACGACCCTCGAACCACCGCGGCCTCCGGGCAGCGGTGGTTTCCTGTATCCGGGGGGTCAGCTGATCTGGATTGATTAACGCGGCTGATCCCGGGAATTGCCGATCCTGTCTGAACCGGAGTCCCAAAGGGATTGGGACGGTTCTACGTTTGCCCAACGACACGAGCAGTCGTTTCAGGCCGGTTCGCCGACTACCAACAGCCCATCTGATTCTTCGGATGAGCGCTCTCTGCCGTGCAGCTCTGTCCAGTGATGCCTGCCTCCACTCATGCCT
This sequence comes from Synechococcus sp. CBW1107, assembly GCF_015841355.1. Classification (NCBI taxonomy): domain Bacteria; kingdom Bacillati; phylum Cyanobacteriota; class Cyanophyceae; order Synechococcales; family Synechococcaceae; genus Synechococcus; species Synechococcus sp. CBW1107. Next base: position 51,410 of record NZ_CP064908.1, on the reverse strand, counting down.
GGACCATGTCCATGTCTGCAGCTCAAGTCCAACTCAGTGATACCGACTGGAATGAGCTGGCTGATCAGCGATGGCTATGTTCGGCAGGTGACCTGGAATGAAGACGCCGAACTGATCACCCTGATGCTGTGGGGGCCCGGCGATCTCATCCTCGGAACCCAGGCAAATTTTGAATGCCGCAACGAAACCAGCACCCTCTCTCCTGCCTCGCTTGAGGGTCATGAGCCCACGGATAACGAGCTCCTCGAAGCCCTCAAACGCCAGATCAGCCGCTCGATGGAGATCATGCGGATCAGTCGGATCCGCAAGGCCGATGTCCGCCTGCTGACCATGCTGCGCTGGCTGGCCGCCCAGTTCGGGCGGGTGAACAGCCTGGGCCACAGTCTCTCCCTCGAGGACATGAACCTGACCCATCAGGTGATCGCAGAGCTCACCGGACTGACCCGGGTGACCGTCACCAAAGGCCTGAATAAGTACAAGTCACTGGGTCAGGCCATCCTGATGACCCATGGTGATCTTCTGCTTCCCCATCGACCGGAGGCGGGGCTGATCACACAGGCTGTGGTGATGCAGCCATGGGCTTCCCCTTCCAGTGCCGGTTGAGTCAGGACGTCAGGCCATGCTGCTCTGAGGCAGGGAGTTCACGGCATCCGCCAGGGCTTCCTTGCGGCTGAGCTCCACGTGACCGGCAGGCAACAGGCCATACACCCTCAGACTCCTGAGACGCTTGAGGGTGCTGCCCTGGGCCCCCACCACATAGACATTGCGTTCTTTTTCCAGAGCTTCCTTGACAGCATTCTCCAAGGCCAGGGATGCTGTGACGCCCATGTGCGAAACCTCACTGAGATCAAACACGATCGAGTCACACTCCTCAATGGCATTGTGCTCGCGGGAGATGGTCTTGGCCAGACCGAAGATCATCGGACCGATCAACTGGAACAGCAGCACCTTGCCGCCCCCCTGATCGAGCAGTGCCTTCTCGGCCTCAGGCAGGTTGAGATCGTCGTCAGCGGTGCTGATCGCCTTGACGGACCTGGTTTCCAGGCTGCTCATCTTCTCGATCGTGAGGATGTTGGCCACGAAGATGCCAACCCCAACCGCTGCGATCAGATCCACAAGCACGGTCAGCAGGATCACGCCATACATGATCACCGCACCCTTGATCGAAACATGGTGGGCGCGACCCAGGAAGCTCCAGTCGATGATGTCGATCCCCACTTTGAAGGCGATGCCTGCCAGCACAGCCATCGGGATCGAGGCGGCGAGACCCGAGGCGCCCAGAATCACCACCATCAGCACAAGGGCGCGGGTGATGCCTGAGAGAGCGGATCGGGCTCCCGCCTGAATGTTCACCACCGTGCCCATGGTCGCTCCGGCGCCCGCGATTCCACCGAACAGACCTGAAACGATGTTGCCCAGGCCCTGACCGATCAGCTCCTTGTCGGAGTTGTGCTCGCTGCGAGTGATGCTGTCAGCCACCACAGAGGTGAGCAGGGCATCGATGCAACCCAGCAGACCCAGCACCAGGGCATCGACCACCATCAGCTGGAACAGGCCCGGCTCGATGTGGGGCACCACCAGATGGGGAAATCCGCTCGGGATCTCGCCGATGCGCCGGATCCCCTCCACCTCAGGGCCATCGCCGACATTGAGCAGGGTGAGGGACAACAGGGTTCCGATCACCAGAGCCACCAGCTGGGGCGGAGCGAAGCGCTTCACCTGGGCCGGGGTGAACCAGATGATCGCCACGGTGACCACGGCCAGGATCACCTCAGGCAGCCGCGCGGCGGCGAGAAGCTGAGGCAGGGCGGTGAGCGTGCCCATCACTCCGCCCTTGGGGATGGACTGGCCCAGGAAAGGACCGATCTGGAGAATGATCAGGATGAAGCCGATGCCGGACATGAAGCCCGAGATCACCGTGTAGGGCATCATCGTGATGTAGCGGCCCAGCTTCAGGAGGCCGAACAGAATCTGGCAAACTCCGGCCATCATCACCACCGTGAAGGCCATGGCCAGTCCCTGTTCGGGACTGGAGGCCTTCGCGGTGAGGCTGGCGATCACCGCTGTCATCACCACCGTCATCGGACCGGTGGGCTCCGAGATCAGGGTGGGGGTGCCGCCGAAGAGCGCCGCGAACAAACCCACCAGCACCGCCCCCCAGAGCCCCGAAACCGCCCCTGCGCCGGAGGCCACCCCGAAGGCGAGGGCCATGGGCAGAGCCACCACCGCCGCGGTGAGGCCACCGAAGACATCGCCTTTGATGTGGTGTGAGCTGATCTGGTTCAACCAGGTCAGTGGGCGGGCCACGGCCATTCCGTCGTTACGAATGTATGGGGCGAACCTAAGGGGCTGGATGGAGTCTGGTCCCCGCCGATGTCCCGATCAGATCAGCCTGTGACAATCCAGCCGCGTTGTGCCTCCATCACCAGGGCTGTGATCCCTTTCACCCAGGCCGCGGGTCCAGGTCGGCCTTCGACTGCGGGGACGTGATGAGCGGGAAGAGGCAGAATCTGGGTCCGCCTGGAGGACCACCTTGTTGAGCGTCATTGAGATCGTGGTGGGCATCCTGTTGCTCTTCGGCGGTGGAGAGCTGTTCGTGCAGGGCTCAGTCGCTCTGGCGTTGCTGTTGGGCGTGCCTCAACTGGTGATCGGTCTCACCGTGGTGGCTCTGGGCACCAGTGCGCCCGAGCTGTTCGTGAGTCTGATCTCCACATTGAAGGGAGCCGATGACCTGGCGGTGGGCAACGTGGTGGGCAGCAACATCTTCAACGTGCTGGTGGTGCTGGGCATCAGCGCCGTGATCCTGCCGCTGAGGGTGCACAGCCGCCTGATCCGCCGCGATGTGCCGGTGCTGCTGGCCGTGTCGATGGCCGTCTGGGGCATGGCGTCCTCAGGCCGGGTGACCTGGCAGGCCGGTCTGGCCCTGCTCACCGCCGTGGTGATCAACACTGTCTGGGAAACCCGCACGGCCCGAGAGGAAGGTGAATCCGGCGGCGACGAAGTCGATCCATCCGATGCGGAAGGGGGCTACGGACCGGCCCTGGTGCGGCTGGCTGCCGGTCTTGGCCTGCTGGTGTGGGGCTCGCAGATCCTGGTGAAGGGGGCCACCGCCATCGCCCTCGGCCTGGGGGTGAGTCAAACCCTGATCGGCCTCACGATCGTGGCGGCGGGCACGTCGATGCCGGAACTGGTCACCTCGATCATGGCGGCCCTGAAAGGCAAGGCTGATCTGGCCATCGGCAACGTGGTGGGCAGCAACCTGCTCAACCAGTTGGTGATTCTCGGGGGCTGCGCCTTCCTCTCAGGATCACGCGGACTGAACGTGGATCCATCGATGATCCACCGGGACCTGCCGATCATGGTGGCCACCACTCTGGCCCTGCTTCCCATCTTCTGGACGGGCGGGGTGATTTCCAGGAGAGAGGGGGTGCTGCTGGTGGGCCTCTACGGGCTGTACCTGGTGGAGCAGATCCTTCCCCTCACCCTTCCGGCGCTGGCCTCACCCCTGCGCTCCTTCACGCTGGTGGTGGTCCTTCCGGTGCTGGTGCTGCTGCTGGCGGTTCAGGTCTGGAGGCACTGGCGAGAGATCGCCGATCCTGTCAGAGCGGGAAATTGATCTTCTCGGCCCAGGGGTGCGAGGGTGCCCGCAGTTCCTGTGTCATTGATGGCATCGATTTTTGCTGACAGCAGCCTGAGCATCGGCCGCACGCCCCTGGTGAAGCTGAACCGGGTCGTCGGTGACAGCCGGGCGACCGTTCTCGCCAAGATCGAAGGCCGCAATCCCGCCTATTCGGTCAAGTGCCGCATCGGCGCCGCGATGATCTGGCAGGCCGAGAAGGACGGCCGGCTCGGCCCGGGCAAGGAACTGATCGAGCCCACCAGCGGCAACACCGGCATCGCCCTGGCCTTCGTGGCCGCCTCCAGGGGGATTCCTCTCACCCTGACGATGCCGGAATCCATGAGCCTGGAGCGGCGCAAGCTGCTCACTGCCTACGGAGCCCGGCTTGTGCTCACCGAGGGCAGACTCGGCATGACCGGTGCGGTGGGACGGGCCCGTGAGATCGCCGCCTCTGATCCCGAGCGTTATGTGCTGCTCCAGCAGTTCTCCAACCCTGCCAACCCCCAGATCCACCACGACACCACCGGCCCGGAAATCTGGAACGACACCGATGGCCAGATGGATGTGCTGGTGGCGGGTGTGGGCACAGGCGGCACCATCACCGGCGTCAGCCGCTATTTCAAGACCACCCGGGGCCAGGAGCTGCTCTCGGTGGCGGTGGAGCCGGTGAACAGCCCCGTCATCGCCCAGGCCAGGGCAGGTGAGCCGCCCCAGCCCGGGCCCCACAAGATCCAGGGGATCGGTGCCGGCTTCGTGCCCGACAACCTCGATCTGGATCTGGTGGACCGGGTCGAAGCGGTCAGTGACCAGGAGGCCGTGGCCATGGCCAGACGCCTGATGCGCGAGGAGGGGATCCTGGCGGGCATCTCCTGCGGGGCCGCCACCGTGGCCGCCCTGCGTCTTGCTGCCGAGGAGCAGTTCGCCGGCAAGACGATCGTGGTGGTCCTGCCGGACTCCGGCGAGCGTTACCTGAGCTCGGTGCTGTTCGAGGGGGTGTTCGATGCGGCTGGCCTGGCTCCGGTCGAACGGTGATCACGCCACCACAACCAGCCCTCCCAGTTGATCAGCAGCCCGATCAGCACCAGCACCACCATCAGGGCCACCTGATCCACCCGGGAGTCGGGCACCAGAATGTCGGCCACCAGGTGGGGGAGATTGGTGACGGTGTAGACCACGCTCAGCCAGAAATGCAGCCGCCGCCAGCCCTGCCAGCGCTGTGGACGCTCAGGGTCACTGGCGCTGTAGGCCAGCAGGACCACGGCCGCCACCGGCAGAAGGAAGTAAACCATCATTCCACCGAAGAGCAGGGGCAGCTTCTCCAGGGCCACGTGGCTTTCGATCTCAGGCGAAAGTCCGTGGAACAGAGGCATCAGGCCCAGATCCACGTGAAAGAGCATGCACAGCAACCAGGCCATCCACAGGGCCCGCAGGCGCAGGGCTCGATCAATGGACGCTGTCATGGCGAACAAGGACTGCGAAGGGTGTTCGAAGGGTGATGGAGCCCCAGGCCTCAGGCCTGAGCGCTGGGAGGCCAGTTCTGAAGGAAGTCTGATCAGGAACGCGCGGCCACGCCATGGAGGCTTCTGGAGCAGCACTGTCCCCAGCCCCTAGGGTCTGGGGACGCTCAAACCGAACTCCCATGTCTGAAGGACCAAGCGTGGGTCCTGAACCCGGGGCCGAGCGCGATCCACAAGTGATCCAGCGCCTGATGCCGCTCTGGGAGTGGCTCTACCGCCACTACTTCCGGGTCAGCACCAGCGGCTGGGACCACATTCCCAGCGACGGCCAGATGCTGCTGGTGGGGTCCCACAACGGCGGCCTGGCCAGCCCCGACCTGCCGATGCTGATGCTCGACTGGTTCCGGCGCTTCGGCCTCGAGAGGCGGGTCTATGGCCTGGCTCATCCCAAGGTGTGGCAGGTGTTCCCCCAGGCGGCGCATCTGGCCGCCCGCACCGGGGCGATCCCCTACTACCCGCGGGGGGCCATGGCCGTACTGGAGCGAGGCGACAGCCTGCTGGTGTTCCCTGGTGGTGGCCAGGATGCCTTTCGCCCGCACCGGCTCCGCCAGAGCATCCAGTTCAGGGGGCGCACCGGCTTCATCCGGCTGGCCCTGTGGCACGACGTGCCGATCGTGCCGCTGATCTCCTGGGGCAGTCACGACACCCTGATCGTTCTCGAGGACTGCTACGAACCGATGCAGCGCTGGCATGAGCGCGGCCTTCCCTGGCTGTTCGGCATCGACCCCGAGGTGTTTCCCCTGTACCTCGGCCTGCCCTGGGGCCTGGCCGTGGGTCCCCTGCCCAACCTGCCCTTGCCGGCGAAGATTCACACCCGTGTCTGCCGGCCGATCCAGTTCGAGCGTGGCGGCCATGCCGCCAGCCGCGATCGGGACTACGTCCAGTCCTGCTACAGGCGTGTGGTGGCGGAGATGCAGGAGCAGCTCGACGAGCTGGTGGCGAGCACCGGGCGCGAGGAGTCTCAGCGGGGGGCCGGTTCGCCCTTGTAGGCCAGTCCGAGAGCCTGAACCAGGGGCTTGAGGGGTCTGAGGTAGCGGCTCTCGTGGGGTTGGCCCTTGAGCATCCGGTTCCAGTAGATCCAGGGAAGGCCCTTGGTCTTCATCAGCCACATGCTCCAGCGCTCGCGTGTGGGGTCGATCTGGAAGGAGCTCACGGGTTGGAGGTCGTAGTCGAACTCGGCCATCACCACCTTGTTGTAGCCGGTGATCAGCGGGCAGACGCTGTACCCGTCGTAGCGAGCCTGCAGGGGCCTGCCATCGAGATGGGCGAGCAGGTTGGCCACCAGCACCGGTGCCTCGCCCCTCACCGCCCCCGCGGTCTTGGAGGTGGGCAGCGACGACACATCACCGAGGGAGAAGACATTGGGGTAGCGCACGTGCTGGGTGCTGAACTTGTCGACCTCCACCCAGCCACCGGGACCGCTGGTGGCCAGCGGACTCTGGGCAATCACATCGGGGGCCGACATCGGCGGCACCGCATGGATCATCGAGAACGGGATCTCCTTGCTGGAGATGTGGCCCTCCGCGTCGCTGACCTCGAAGACCGCCACCTTCTCATCGGCCCTGATCTCCTTGAGGTTGTGGCGCAGGAGCACCTGGATTCCCCGCTCCTCCACCACCTTCTTCAGGACCCGTGCGTAGACGGGAACACCGAAGAGGCCGGGCCCGGCAGTGGCGAACACCACCTTGGTGTTGACACCCACCCCGCTGGTGGCCTTGAAGATGTCGTCGGCCATGTACATGATCTTCTGGGGGGCCCCGGCGCATTTGATCGGGGTGTCCGGAAAGGTGAAGATCGCCGTGCCGCCGGGAAAGTGGCGGATGGTCTCCCAGGTGTAGGGGAGATGCTCGCGGGAATAGTTGCTGGTGACCCCCTGGCGACCGAGGGCCTCGTCCAGCCCCTTGATCCGCTCCCAGCGCAGTTGCAGGCCGGTGGCCACCACCAGGGCGTCGTAGCTGATGGTGTCACCGGTGCTGGTGATCACCCGGTTGGCCTCCGGCTCGAAGCGTGCGGCGGCCGCATGGATCCAGCTGCAGCCGGCGGGAATCAGATCGGCCTCATCTCGGCGTGTCTGCTCCTGGGTCATCACCCCGCCGCCCACCAGGGTCCAACCGGGTTGGTAGTAGTGATCCGTGCTGGGCTCGAGGATGGCGATGTCGAGGCCGCTCCGGGCCAGAAGCAACTGGCTGGCCACCGTGATCCCAGCTGCTCCGCCGCCGACGATCAGGATCTGGTGGTGCTGCGAAGGCGGGCTGGATGGACTCATGACATCTGATCACACCTCTCCTGTCTAGGGCCCGCCGGGGTCACACGACAACGGCTGTGGGCGTCCTCCCACGGCCGCACGGAACACCAGCTCAGCTGAGGCTGGAAACACCGAAATGACGCTGATTGCGGCGCATCACCTCACGCAGCAGCGCCACCTCCCAGTGCAGCGGACCCAGCAGCTCCGCCATGGACTCGCCCTGGCGGGCAATGGCATTGGCCTGCAGCCGAAGACGGAGCAGGTCGTGCTCCAGCCGGGTGCGCAGCTGAGGGTTCGAACAGCTCCTGAGAGCCTTGAGGGCATGGCGGCTGCGCACCCCGAGGCACCAGCTCAGGCGGGTCAGGGAGGCGAGATCCGTTGGCATGCTGCCAGGAGCACGGCAGTCCTCGGACATGCGATCGAACGGGATCACGGCATGATGAAAGAAGCCTAGGGGCCCGGGGGCCGGCACGGAAACCGGGGATCCGCCTCCGGCGCCCTGGCCGCGGACTCAGGGGCCTTTGTAGGCTGAAGCCAACGAGATTGGACCCATGGTGATCAGCAATCCGGCCAGCGCCACCAGCCTGAATGCTGTTCCTCTTGTGCCACGGCGACCTGTGGCCCAGGAGATGGAGGCTGAATTGCACCAGGGCCTCTGCAACCATCTGCAGATGGAGCTGATGGCCAGCTACACCTATTTCTCACTCGCCGTGTGGTTCACCCAGCGGGAACTGAATGGGTTTGCCTCCTATGCCAGGGCTGAATCCGATGGCGAGAGGGCCCATGCCGGCCTGTTCGTCGATTACCTGGTCGCGCGGTCTCAGCCGGTGGAGCTCTCCGCCCTGTCCCAGCCCAGGCAGACGTGGACGAATGTCGAGGACGTGCTGATGTCCGTCTTCGAGATGGAGGCGGAAGTCACCACGTCGCTGCAACAGCTTTACAGCCTGGCTGAACGCTGCGGTGACTACCGCAGTTCCATCTTTCTTGACCCGATGATCAAGAGCCAGGTGGATGCCGAGAATGAAGTGGCCCATCTGCTGGCCCAGGTGCGTCACTGCGGCACCGACTTCGGCGCTCTGATGATCCTGGATCAATCCCTGACGGCCGTCGCGGCTGCGGCCTGAGGCCCGGATCGGCCCGCCCCGAGCTGGTCGGCAAAGAGGGCAGCAACAGGGAAGGGATCAATCGCGGCCGCAGCGGCAACGGCCCCCTTTCCAGTTGGAACATTTCTTGCCTTTGCAGCCTTTTCCTTTCGACTTGGCCATGGTCATCACCGGACAAGCCACGCGCTCAAGGCAAGGATCGATCCAGGGGCAACTGTCGTTCACAGGATGACGGGGATGGAAAACTCCTGCACCCATCCAAGCGTCACCCACCCGGGCCCCGCGTGCAGGAGTGACCAGAGCGTGTGATCAATGTTACTCAGGCCTCCCTGCGGCGGCTCCTCTGGTCCCAGCGCAGGGGGGGTGCCGCTCTGACGGAATCGGCTGGATTGAGCGCCTCCCCCACCAGGCCCAGGCGGTCTCTGCCGACAGCCGGCTGATGGGCAGGATCCGCAGGCAGGTCCAGGCAGTACCCCGTGCCGTAGATCGTTTTGATGTAGGCCGGCCGGTGGCGGTCATGTTCCAGCTTTCCGCGCAGATGTCGGATGTGGGTGCGGATGCATTCCACGTCGCTGTCGGGTCCGTAGCCCCAGATCTCCCGCAGCAGCACCTCCCATGGCACCACCTGGCCGTGGCGTTGCAGCAGGCAATGGAGAAGTTCGAACTCCGTGCGGGTGAGGCGCACCGGCAGGCCATGCCAGAGGGCTTCGTAGCGTTCCGGGATCAGGGTGAGAGGGCCATAGCTGAGGACTTCCGGAGCACGCACCAGCTGAGGTGTGGTGGCACGTCCCCGCAGGAGAGCCTTGACGCGGGCCAGGACTTCCTCAGGGGCATAGGGCTTGGTCACATAGTCGTCGGCGCCGGAGGTGAAGCCCCGGACCTTGTCATCGAGGCTGCTCAGGGCCGTCAACACCAGGATGGGTGTCCGGCTCGTGCGCTGATCACGGCGCAGCCGCTGAAGAACGGTGAGGCCATCGATCCCCGGCAGCAACAGATCGATCACGATCAGCTGGGGATTGACCTGCAGGGCCATCGCCTGGCCCCGGTGACCATCATCGGCCTCCGCCACCAGAAAGCCAGCCTCCTGCAACTGGCTGGCCAGGCGATCACGGCCGATCCGTTCATGATCGATGAGCAGAACGAGAACGGACATCGCGGCGGAGCGTGCGTGACCTGGAGAACATCCAGAATGTAGTCAATTTTGCTGATGTCTCCATCCGCTGACAGCCTCGAGCTCCGTCCCTCCTCGGCCGCGTCACTGGGGCATCGTCACGAACTCCTCCGCCACGGTGGGATGGAGTGCCATGGTGCGATCGAAGTCGGCCTTGGTGGCTCCCATGCCGATCGCGATCGCCGCCATCTGAATGATCTCGGCGGCGTGTTCGCCCACCATGTGGCACCCCAGCACCCGGTCTGACGCCACCTCCACCACCAGCTTCAGCAGGCAGCGAGGGCCACGCTGAGGCAGGGCCTGGGCCATGGAGCGGAAGCGGGCCCGGTGGAGGCGAATCCCCTCCGCACCGAAGCGGGCAACGGCCTCCTCCTCGCTCAGCCCCACCGAGGCCAGCTCCGGTTGGCTGAACACGGCACTGGCCACCAGGTCGTGGTTCACCTGGCGGGGTCGTCCGCCGTAGACGCTGTCGGCGAAAGCACGGCCTTCGTCCACCGCCACCGGGGTCAGATTGATGCGGTCGGTGACATCGCCCACCGCGAAGATGTGAGGCACGTTGGTGCGCTGATCGGCATCCACCGGAATGCGGCCGCCGTCCACCGCCACTCCTGCCGCCGCCGGATCAAGTCCGGCCAGGAAGGGTTGGCGGCCCGTGGCCAGCAGCACGCCGCCGCAGCGCTCCTGGCGGCCCTGGCAGGTGCTGGCGATCAGCTCACCCGAATCGCCGGAGATGGCGGTCAGGGTCTGGGCAAAGTGGATGGTGATGCCATCGGCTTCCATGCCCTCATGCACCGCCGCGCTCAATTCCCGGTCGAAGCCCCGCAACAGATGATCCCCGCGCACGAACTGATCCACCTCCACGCCCAGACCGCGCAGGATGCAGGCGAATTCGCAGGCAATGAAGCCGCCACCGACGATCAGGACCCGCTGGGGCAGGCTTTCGAGCAGAAACATGTCATCACTCACCCAGCCCAGCTCGGCGCCGGGAATCGAGGGACGGTGAGGGCGACCGCCCGCAGCGATCAGCACACGCTCGCCACGCAGAACACGCCTGCTGCGCTCCGCGCTGCCCTTGCCCTGCGCACCGCCCACGTCGATGTGATGGTCATCGAGAAAGCGGCCCCAGCCTGACACCAGCTCCACTCCGGCCCGCTCGAGAAAGCCGATGTGCAGCGCATTGAGGCGATCCACTTCGGCGCGCACCGCCGCCAGCAGCCGGGATGGATCACTGTGAGTCCGGCCCACGCTCCAGCCGTAACTGGCCGCATCGGCCAGCAGGTGTCTGTAGGCCGATCCGTACACCAGGAGCTTCTTGGGGACACAACCCCGGATCACACAGGTGCCGCCAACCCGGTCTCCCTCGATCACGGCAACCCGGGCCCCATGGCTGGCGGCGCGCTTGGCGGCCGCCAGACCCCCGGATCCGGCCCCGATCACCACCAGGTCGAAGCGGTCGTGGTCGGCGACGGAGAGGGCATGAGGGCTGGCTGCTGGATCAGCGATGGTGGTCACGGTCAGAGCTGGTGCACTGCCGTCAGGATGGTCGATCGATTGCCGTCCAGTCGTCGCAGCCGCTCAGGAGATGGCAAACTTGGCTCGAAGATTCAGGCGGGGCGTCCGTCAGCAACCGCGATGTTCAACGCCACACGGTTGATGATCGCCGACGTGCAGCAACGTCTGATCACCACCTACCGATCCTCCTACGGCACGCTCAAGCGGGACTACGAGGAGATCATCTCCTGGGCCGCTTCCATGGCCCTGGAGAACATCGCCACAGGTGATGCGTTCTACCACGATGTCGAGCACACCATCCTGGTCACCCTGGTGGGCCAGCACATTCTCTACGGCAAGCATCTGCGCGAGGGCGGCATCACGCCGGATGACTGGCTGCATTTCACGATTTCACACCTCTGCCACGACATCGGCTACATCAAGGGAGTTTGCCGTGACGACAAAGATGGCCACTACGCCACCGGGGTCAACGGGGACTCGGTGAGGCTCAAGGAAGGTGCCACCTGTGCTGCCCTCACGCCCTACCACATCGACCGCGGCAAGCTGTTCATCGAAGAGCGCTTCGGCGGCCACGGGCTGATCGATGCCGAGACGATCAAGCGCAACATCGAACTCACCCGTTTCCCCGTACCTGCTTCCACCGATCATCAGTGCACCACCCACATGCCTGGTCTGGTCCGGGCCTCCGATCTGATCGGCCAGCTGAGTGATCCCCGCTACCTCAACAAGATTCCCGCCCTGTTCTGGGAGTTCGAGGAAACAGGAGTGAACAAAGCGCTGGGCTGTGCCAACCCCGGACAGCTGCTGAAGGCCTACCCCACCTTCTACTGGGGTCAGGTGTTTCCCTACATCAAAAACGCGATTCCCTACCTGGAGCTGACCCAGGCCGGCAAGGACATTCTTGCCAATCTCTATGGCAACATCTTCATGGTGGAACACGACCTGCTGGAGAGTCCCTGAGGAGCGAAGCACCCACGCCGGCCCAAGCGCCTCACGCCGCCAGGAGGTCGTAGCTCACCCCCGGCACCGGATCAATCAGGCGAGAGCCCCCTGCCACGACCCTGGCCGCCGCCTCCATGCTCCCCTTCTGCCAGAGGATTCGGGTGAGAGCTCCCTCGTAGCGCACATCACCGCCGCTGGTGCTGGCCAGAACAACCCTTGGCTGGAAACGCTCCAGCAGCTGCGGCAGCACCTGCATCCCCTTGACGAAGGCCCCGACGAGTGGCAGGCCCAGATCGAGCACCGGCGTGATCACGGCATCAACCGACTGGGACGGGAGGTCAGAGGAGAGGAACCCATGGGGTTCCACGTAGAGACTGCCGGCGGGATGCTGCAGCAGATACCCGTTCTCCACCTGGGGCACCGGAGCGCCGGCGCTGGCCGTGAGCGTCAGCTCCCCGTGGTGAAACCGCTCGCCTGGGGCGAGGCAGTTCACCGCCTGAAAACCCAGTTGGCGGGCCTTGGTGGCGGCAGCGGCCGAACCCACCACCGTCAGGGTCGGATCCAGCAGCGCCAGGGTGTCCGGATGGCAGTGGTCAGGAAGCCCCTGGGTGAGCAGGAGCAGATCCAGCCCTCCGGGCACGGGCCAGGACTGCGGCAGCTCGGCCCGGAAGAACCAGGGACCTGGGGGAAACTCCAGGGGGCCTGTCAGCCAGGGATCCAGAAGGACCCTGCAGCCATCGAAGTCCAGCAACCAGCCGTTGGCGCCGAAATAAGTGGCTTGCAGTGCCATGACGCCAGAGCCCGGAATCCGCTGTGACCTCAGACCTTAGGCAGCGTTGAGGAGTAGGCGTGGCTGGCTTTCGCGGAAGCAGAGTCGCCAGAGCAGCACCCCCATGGCGCCGCCCCGTACCAGGCTGACAATGGCCAGGCCCACGCAGAGCGGGCAGTGGGCAAGACCCATGGAAAACGCTCTCTCGGACAACGGGTTCGTGACTCCAGCCTGACAGCCCCGAGGCGTCCGTGGGGGTCGGCTGCTGGAATACAGGACCAAGCGACACTCCCTCCCGGGACCAGGCAGGCATCGTGCTGCGGCTGAGCGAACTCAGGCTCCCCCTTGATCACACCGACGACGAGCTGCGCCAGGCCGTGCTGAAGCGGCTTGGGCTGCCGGCCCGGAGTCTGCGGGCTCTGAAGCTGGTCAGGCGCAGCGTGGATGCCCGCAACAAGGACGCTATCCGTTTCAGCTACAGCCTCGATCTGGAGGTGGACGATCCCAAGGCCCTGCTGCAGCGCTGGCGCAAGGACCCCCATCTGCGACCGGCCCCCGACACCACCTACCGATTCGTGGCTCAGCTGATGCCTGGGGAGCTACAGCGGCCTGAACGCCCGATCGTGATCGGGGCCGGTCCCTGTGGTTATTTCGCGGCACTCGTGCTGGCCCAGATGGGGCTGCGGCCCCTGCTGCTGGAGCGGGGCAAGCCCATCAAGGAGCGCACGTCCGACACCTTCGGCTTCTGGCGGGGCCAACGGCCCTTCGATCCCGAATCGAACGTGCAATTCGGCGAAGGCGGGGCCGGCACCTTCTCCGACGGCAAGCTATACAGCCAGGTGCGGGACCCCCGTCACCTGGGGAGGAAAGTGCTGGAGGAACTGGTGGCCTGCGGTGCCAACCCCGAGATCCTCACGCTGCACCACCCTCACATCGGCACCTTCAAGCTGGCCACGGTGGTGCGGGGACTGCGCAGCCGCATCGAAGCCCTCGGCGGCGAGATCCGCTTCCGCAGCGAGGTTGTTCGCCTGGAGATCGAGGCAGATCCGGGTGGACGACGGGTCTGTGGCGTCGAGCTCGCCGATGGCTCCTGCCTGCAGGCCCGCCATGTGGTGCTGGCCGTGGGCCACAGCGCCCGCGACACCTTTGCAAGCCTGCACCGCGACGGGGTGCTTCTGGAGCCCAAGCCCTTTTCGATCGGTGTGCGCCTCGAGCATCCCCAGTCGTTGATCGACTCGGCTCGCTGGGGCCCCTGCGCCGGCCACCCTCGGCTGGGGGCGGCGGAGTACAAGCTCGTGCATCACCTCGACGATGGCCGCAGCGTCTACAGCTTCTGCATGTGCCCAGGCGGCCTGGTGGTGGCAGCGGCCTCCGAGCCCGGCCACCTGGTCACCAACGGCATGAGCCAGCACTCACGCAACGAGCGCAACGCCAACAGCGGCATCGTGGTGGGTCTGGAGCTGGAGGATCTGCTCCCCTACGGCCGTGGCCAGGGCGACCCCCTTGCTGGAGTGGCCTTTCAACGCCACTGGGAGGCGAAGGCCTTTGCGCTCGGTGGCGGCAGCTACCGGGCCCCCGTCCAGCGGCTCGATGATTTCCTGGCCGGCCGGGGTAGGAGCCGGCCGCCAGGCTCGATCCAGCCCTCCTACGCCCCCGGAACCACCCCCGCCGATCTGAGCGCCTGCCTGCCGGACTTCGCGGTGGCCGCCCTGCGGGAAGCGATCCCGGCCTTCGAGCGCAGCATTCCCGGCTACGCCATGGGCGAAGCCCTGCTCACCGGAGTGGAAACGCGCACCTCCTCGCCTGTGCGGATCCCGAGAGGGCCTGACCTGCAGAGCCTGAACACCAGGGGCCTCTACCCGGCCGGAGAGGGCGCCGGCTATGCGGGTGGGATCCTCTCTGCCGGCATCGATGGCATCCGGGTGGCTGAGGCGGTGGCCTCCAGCCTGCTCAGGACTGGGCCACAATGCCGCTCCACTGCACCGCCTTGATCTGGTCGCGGCGCCAGGAGTGAAACAGCAGCGGCTCCGCCACCGTGCACAGGGGGCAGAGGCTCAGCTGCTCAGCCCCCAGGCCGGAGTTCAGCAGCTGGGAACGGGCGGCCAGGCGGATGTCGAGGCGGTAGCGATCCTCAGGGGAGCCGGGTGAGGCATCGGGCACCAGTGCTCCGGCCGCCGCCAGGCTGCCCGCGGGATCCTCACCAGAGGCACAACAGGCGTCGCCCACCTGAAGGGCCACGTCCAGCTCCACCTGGTAGGCCTCACCACGTACGGCAGGGCCCAGGGCCACCAGCAGATCGCTGCGCTGGCTGCCTGAGCGCTCCAGCGCGTCGATCGCCGCCGGAAGAATGCCGGTGGCGACCCCGCGCCAGCCGGCATGGCATGCAGCGACCGAACCCCGGACACGATCGGCGATCAGCACCGGGGTGCAATCGGCGCCACAGACCCACAGCGACTGGCCTCCGCCATCGCTGACCAGCCCATCGCCCTCAGGCCAGGGTTCAGCGCCAGCCTCACTGGCGGCCAGCACCCGGGCACTGTGGATCTGACGGGTGCGGTGCACCGAGACACCGGCACTGATGGCGGCTGCCAGTTCCTGGGGACCACGCCCACTCCACTGCCGGGTGAAGAACCCGTGCTCGAACTCCCCCAGCAGGTCGCACTGGAGGACATAGCCGCCATAGGTCCCGACCCAGGTCCAGCCGTCCAGGTCGTTGAAGACGCTGTCGGGTCGATCGAACGGTGGGTCAACGGCTTCAGCCACGGGGCAGGGGCCTCAGCAATCGGGCATGTCACGCAGGAGCCAGAAGCCATCGAAGCGCTCGGATCGCGCCTCGCTCTGCACGGCGATGAACTGCAGGCCAGCGGCAGCCTCGCGTGCCGCCGCGAAGGCTTCCGCCACCTCACTGGCTTCCTTCTCAGCCAGGGTCGCCAGCCGCCAGCGGTCTTCCAGGCCAGCCTCGAGCACCAGGTTGGTGCCCTCCATCTCCAGCCGGGCCGGCTCGAGGCCGGCGATCCAGCCGGCGATCGCCAGGGAGCGGATGCGGCTGAACAGACGCAGACCAGGCACCACCAGGTCCCCGGAAAGCTCCACCGGAAGAGGAAACAGCCCTTCGAAGCCGATCTCCCACTCGGAAGATTCGCGCAGGGCGTCGAGGGGCAGTGAGGCCCAGGCCCAGGAATCCCCCCGGGCCGCCTCCGGCAGGGGCAGGGGAAGCGAGCGGATCGGCTGTGGAGGCGGTGCCAGGGGGCCGGCCATGTACCCCTCTTCGGCGGGG
Source organism: Synechococcus sp. CBW1107 (assembly GCF_015841355.1). Lineage (NCBI taxonomy): Bacteria > Bacillati > Cyanobacteriota > Cyanophyceae > Synechococcales > Synechococcaceae > Synechococcus > Synechococcus sp. CBW1107. Next base: position 35,255 of record NZ_CP064908.1, on the reverse strand, counting down.
TAGACGTCGCGCTCCCGTTCGCTCAGCCATTCGGCCAGGGCATAACAGCGCCGACTGGGGATGACCTCAAGGCCGACGGCCTCAGCGGCCCGCTGCACCATGGTGCGCATCGTGGCCCGCCAGCAGCGCAACCGCCGCGGAGGCCCCAGACCATGCTCCGCCGCCGCGGCCAGGGCCTCGTTGAGGGCGCCCTGGAGCCAGACCGAGTTGACCGTGCTGGCTGGACAGTTCTTCACCCAGCGGAAGCGGGGGTGGCTGCCCTCACTGGCGGGAGTGGCGGTGATCAGCAGATCCCAGCGCTTCTTGCCGCCGGGATCGAGCACCGGGCGGGAGAAGAAATCCAGTTCCCAGTCGGGGGAAAGCTGAGCACCGTGGGCTGCGGGAGCGGCCTGACTCATCCCGCCTCCTGCTCCTGTTGGCGCAGCAGCAGGCGTGCGCGGTTGGCCCGGTCCTCAGCCTCGGCCATCACCGTCTCCTTGGCCGTGAGCAGCTCGCCGGGCTGGGTCTCGAGCAGAGCGGTGTTGAGGGCAATCCTGCCCCGGGAGGGATCGATCTGGGTCACCAGGGCCTTGAGCCGCTCTCCCTGGCTGAAGACTTCACGGATGTCGCGCAGGTGAACGCCCGTGATGGACGACTGGTGCAGCAGACCGCTCACCCCGCCGAGGTCGACAAAGAAGCCATAGGGCTTGACCGACACCACCTGACCGTCGACCAGCTGACCCACCTCCAGCTCCGCCAGCAGGGACGCGCTGGCGGCCCGCTTCTCGGAGAGCACCAGCTTGCGGGTGTCGGCATTGACCTCCAGGAAGGCCACGGCAAAGGTGGTTCCGACCAGCTGTTCGTGGTTCTCGCCGTTCTGGAGCTGGGACCGGGGGATGAACCCCCTCAGCCCTTCCAGCTCACAGGTGACGCCACCGCGATTGAAACCACTCACCTTCACCTGGACCACCTTGCCGGCGGCCTCGAGCTGCTTGACCTTCTCCCAGCTCTGGCGCAGGGCCAGGGCGCGGGCGCTGATCGTGACCATGCCATCGGCGTTCTGCTCACGGGTGACCAGCACCTCCACGGGCTGACCCTTGGGGAAACGTTCCTTGAGGTTGCCGATCACACCGAGGCCGGCTTCGGCCTTGGGCATGAAACCCGGCGCCTTGCCCCCGATGTCGATGTACACTCCGTCGCTCTCGGCGCTGATCACCGTGCCGGTGACCACGTCCCCGGTGGCGCCCACGGGTTCGTTCTCATCCAGGGCGGCGAGGAAGGCATCCTCATCGAAGTCGAAGTCGTCGACGGTGCGCACCGGCCGTGAGGAGGTGGTCCCTGAAGGGGCTCCACCGGTGGAGCGGCTGGCGCGGCCCTGCCGGGACGCGCCATCGGCGGACCCCATCAGATCGGCCATGGTCATGCCTTCCAGGCTTGCCGTCTCGAAGCGGTCGTCATCACTGATGCTCGCTGCAGCGGCCTGGGGCGAGGCGGCCGGCCTGGGCGCCGCAGCGGCCGCGGCAGCCTCGGGGGCACGGACCGTGGCCTGCTCTTCAGTGGGGGCCTGCTGACTCTTCTGGTCCTCCTCCTCCTTACGGCTCAGATACATCAGCTGGGGAGGCTTGCGCAGCGGAGGCTCCGCCCGGGTTGGAGCCACCGGCTTGGAGCGGGGACCTGCAGGAGGAACGGGACGCTGCGATCCAGCCATGGCCCAGGTGATCTGACAGCAGCACACTGTAAGGATCAGCCCGTGGAGCGGATGGGAGCACCTGCCAAGCACGCCCTCGACGGGCTCAGCTGGATGGCGGCCCAGGAGGCCGCGTCCCGGCCTGGCAGCACCGTGATCTGGCCGTTCGGGGCTGTGGAGCAGCACGGTCCGCATCTGCCCCTGGGCACGGACGCCATCTTTGCCGAACGGATCCTCCAGGCCGTGCTGGAACGCTTGCCCGCAGAGCTGCCCATCTGGCGGCTGCCCTTGTTCCAGCTGGGTTTTTCCCCCGAGCACGGCGCCTTCCCGGGCACCCTCAGCCTGCCGCCCGAGGTGCTGCTCCAGGTGGTGATGGCCGTGGGGGGCGACCTGGCCCGGGCCGGGTTCCAGCGCCTGGTGCTCTTCAACGCCCACGGCGGGCAGATCGCTCTGCTGCAGGTGGCGGCACGGCAGCTGAGGGCTGCCCATCCCCGCCTGGCGGTGATGCCCTGCTTCCTCTGGAGCGGTCCGCCGGGGGTGGCGGCGCTGGTGCCCGAGCCGGAACGCAGCGAAGGACTGCATGCGGCGCTGGCCGAAACAAGCCTGATGCTGCATCTGGCCCCGGAACTGGTGGGGCTGCAGCGTCCGTGGGAGGGGCAGCCCGATCCGGCGCCGCCAGCGGGCTGGAGCCTGGAGGGTGCCGTCCCCACCGCCTGGCTGACCGCCGATCTCTCCGCCAGTGGGGTGGTCGGAGATGCCCGTGGGGCCAGCGCAGCCCTGGGCAAAGACCTCTGTGCAGCCCTGGTGGACGGTTGGGTCACGTTGCTGGGGGATCTGCTCTCCAGCACCTGGCCACCACGCCCCTGAACCATTTCCGGCAGGCCTGGTTACAGTCGCCAGCACTGATCGCTTCGCCGGCAACGCCATGCCCAGCCTTGAGACCACCATCACCGCAGCAGCGACCGGCTCCGCCGCTGCCTCCACGGCTGCCGGCGGCAGCGGTGAACAGGATCTCGGGTTGCCTGATTTCAGCAGCAGCACCTACAAGGATGCCTATAGCCGCATCAACGCGATCGTGATCGAAGGCGAACAGGAAGCTCACGATAACTACATCTCCCTGGGCAGCCTGATTCCTGATCAGGCAGAAGAACTGGCAAGGCTGGCGCGCATGGAGCTCAAGCACAAGAAGGGATTCACGGCATGTGCCAATAACCTTTCGGTGACTGCCGACATGGACTTCGCCAAGGAGTTCTTCTCACCCCTCCATGGCAACTTCCAGGCGGCACTGGCTGAAGGGAAGGTGGTGACCTGCCTTCTGATTCAGGCAATTCTGATCGAGGCTTTCGCCATCTCGGCCTACCATATTTATATCCCTGTCGCTGATCCCTTCGCCCGTAAAATAACTGAGGGCGTGGTCAAGGATGAATACACTCATCTCAACTATGGCCAGGAATGGTTGAGGGCCAATCTGGAGTCCTCCCGTGAGGAACTGGAGCAGGCCAATCGGGTGAACCTGCCTCTGGTGCGCAAGATGCTGGAGCAGGTGGCCGGGGACGCCGCTGTTCTGCACATGGACCAGGAAGATCTGATGGCCGACTTCATGACCTCCTACCAGGAGGCCCTCACCGACATCGGCTTCACCACCCGGGAGATCGCCAGGATGGCCACCGCCGCACTTCTGGGCTGAGCCCTCCAGCCGTGGCAGGATGTGTCGTCGGCCACAACCGTCCCCATTTCGCCCCGCCACAGCTGCATGTTCGGTCTGATTGGTCACTCAACCAGCCTCGAGCAGGCTCGAAGCAAGGCCCTTGAGCTGGGTTTTCCCGAATACGCCGACGGGGACCTCGACCTCTGGTGTGTGGCTCCACCTCAGCTGGTGGAGAACGTCAGCATCACAAGCCCGACGGGCAAAACCATCGAGGGTGCCTACATCGATTCGGTGTTCGTTCCCGAGATGCTCAGCCGCTTCAAGACAGCGCGGCGCAAGGTGCTCAGCGCCATGGATCTGGCCCAGAAGAGCGGGATCGACATCACCGCCCTGGGTGGATTCACCTCGATCATCTTCGAGAACTTCAACCTGCTCAAGACCCAGCAGATCCGCAGCACCGCTCTGGACTGGGGACGATTCACCACCGGCAACACCCACACCGCCTGGGTCATCGCCCAGCAGGTGGAAACCAATGCCCCAGCCCTCGGCATCGACCTGAGCCGGGCGAAGGTGGCGGTGGTCGGTGCCACAGGCGACATCGGCAGTGCCGTCTGCCGCTGGCTCAGTCAGAAAACCGGGGTCGCCGAGCTGCTGCTGGTGGCCCGGCAGCCCCAGCCCCTGCTCGATCTGCAGGCCGAACTGGGCGGGGGCCGCATTCTCAGCCTTGAGGAGGCCCTGCCTGAAGCCGACGTGGTGGTCTGGGTGGCCAGCCTGCCCCAGGGTCTCAGCATCGATCCGGCCAGCCTCAACTCACCCTGCCTGATGATCGATGGCGGCTATCCCAAGAATCTGGACAGCAAGGTGGCCGGTGCAGGAGTGCACGTGATCAAGGGAGGCATCGTCGAGTTCTGGCAGGACATCGGCTGGCAGATGATGGAGGTGGCGGAGATGGAGAATCCGAAGCGCCAGCTCTTCGCCTGTTTCGCCGAAGCCATGCTTCTGGAGTTCGAGGGCCTGCACACCAACTTCAGCTGGGGCCGCAACAACATCACTCTCGCCAACATGGAACTGATCGGTGCGGCGTCCCTGCGCCACGGCTTCCGCTCGATCGGCCTCAATCAGGTTCAGCGGCCACAGCTGGCAACCGTCTGATCGAGCCTGCCATCGTCCGTCGACGATCTCCGTCTCTCCAGCCCTGATCCCTCCAGAGCCATCCCCCTCCCACACCATGGCCCGCCGCCCATTGCTTGATTTCGAAAAGCCCCTGGTGGAACTGGAGGATCAGATCGATCAGATCCGCCAGCTGGCCAGGGATTCCGAAGTGGATGTCAGTCAGCAGCTGCTGCAACTGGAAACCCTGGCGGCCAGACGACGGGAGGAGATTTTTCAGTCTCTGAGCCCCGCGCAGAAGATCCAGGTGGCACGCCACCCCCAGCGGCCGAGCACCTTGGATTACATCCAGGTGATCACCGATGACTGGTTCGAGCTGCACGGGGATCGCCGCGGCTCCGATGACCAGGCCCTGGTGGGAGGCGTCGGCCGCATCGGTGACCAGGGAGTCGTCCTGATCGGCCATCAGAAAGGCCGTGACACCAAGGAGAACGTGGCCAGGAATTTCGGCATGGCCTCCCCGGGGGGTTACCGCAAGGCCCTGCGACTGATGGAGCATGCCGATCGCTTTCGCCTGCCGATTCTCAGCTTCATCGACACGCCAGGCGCCTATGCCGGCGTGCTGGCCGAAGAGCAGGGGCAAGGTGAAGCGATCGCCGTGAACCTGCGCGAGATGTTCCGCCTCCGGGTTCCGGTGATCGCCACGGTGATCGGTGAGGGGGGCTCCGGCGGTGCTCTCGGCATCGGCGTTGCCGACCGCCTGCTGATGTTTGAGCACAGCGTCTACACCGTGGCCAGTCCGGAGGCCTGCGCCTCCATCCTCTGGCGGGATGCAGCCAAGGCCCCGGCCGCCGCCGCCGCCCTGCGCATCACGGCCAACGATCTGCTGCAGCTGGGGGTGATCGACACCGTGCTGAGTGAACCCTCAGGCGGTAACCACTGGGCCCCGCTCCAGGCGGCTGAGACCCTGCGCGCCGCCCTGATGCAGCACCTTCAGGACCTTGGCCGGCTCAGCGAAGCCGAGCTGCTCGAGCAGCGTTATGCCAAGTTCCGGCGCATGGGGAGGATCCTGGAGCCGGAGGCCACAGAAACTGTGGCAAACCCTTAAGGTTCGGGTCGAGACGCAACCTGCTTGGCTTCTGTATTGATCACCGGTGCCTCCAGGGGCATCGGATCCGCTGCTGCCAGCCGTTTCGCGGCTGCTGGCTGGGATCTTCTGCTCCTGGCACGCTCCGGCCGTGATCTCGAACGCGTCGCCGCTCCCCTGCGGGACGCCGGCAGGCGAGTGGAATGGGTGATGGCGGATCTGACAGACGCCGACAGCCTTCCCGGCCACCTGAGTGATCTGCTGGGCCGCGGACTGCAGCCCACGGTGGTGATCAACAACGCCGGGGCTGCTTACACCGGGAAGCTCGCCAGCATGGAGCTGGGTTCATGGCAATGGTTGCTTCAACTCAACCTCACCAGTGTCTTCCAGGTCTGTCAGGCGGTCCTGCCTGGATTACGCCAACAGGGATCGAGCCTGATCATCAACGTGAGCAGCCATGCAGCCAGGAATGCCTTCCCCGAATGGGGGGCCTACTGCACCACCAAGGCGGCGCTGGAATCGTTCAGCCGCTGCCTTGCAGCCGAGGAACGCAGCCATGGCATTCGCGTCTCCACCCTCACCCTCGGCGCGGTCAACACACCCCTTTGGGTGACGGAAACCGTCCACAGCTCCTTCGATCGCCGTGCCATGCTTGATCCCGATCAAGCCGCGGAAGCCTTGCTGTTCCTTGCTCAGCAGCCTCCGTCCCAGGTGGTGGAGGACCTGACCCTCATGCCCGCCTCTGGCGCTTTCTGAGTCTTTCATGACATCCACCATCCCCTCCAACCCTCGCTCCAGGTCGATCGCACCCGACGCGGCCCCGGGCCCTGTCAGTGCGCGCATTCGCGAGCGCCTGATTCAGGCCGGTGTCCCCTTCTTCGCCAACGACAACGTTGCTGATCACCTGCTCGAGGGAGAACTCGACCAGTTGGAGATCGAGGTGGCTGGGAAAGTGCGCGAGATGCTGCGCAGCCTCGTCATCGATATCGACAACGATCACAACACCGAGGAAACAGCAGAACGCGTTGCCCGGATGTATCTCCACGAGGTATTCAAGGGTCGATACCACAAACAGCCGAAGATCGCCAGCTTCCCCAATGTCAAGCATCTGGATGAGATCTACACAGTGGGTCCGATCAGTATCCGATCGGCCTGCTCCCATCATCTGGTGCCGATTCTGGGCAACTGCTGGATCGGGATCAAGCCCGGTGATCGGGTGATCGGCCTCTCCAAGTTCGCCCGAGTGGCGGATTGGGTCTTCTCACGTCCCCACATCCAGGAAGAAGCCGTGATGATCCTGGCGGATGAGATCGAGCGCCTGTGCAAGCCCCAGGGCCTGGCGATCCTGGTCAAAGCCCAGCATTACTGCATGAAGTGGCGTGGAGTCAAAGAACCTCAGACCAGCATGGTGAACTCGGTGGTGCGGGGCGATTTCCGCCACGACCCCAGCCTCAAGCATGAGTTCTTCGAACTGGTGAAGCAGCAACAGGCTCTGCTCAGCACCTGAGCTCATCTCGCACCTGCTGCTGAGCCCTTCACCACGTCCACCAGCGCGCGCACCAGATCGAGGTTCTTCTCGCCTGGGGCGCGCTCAACGGAACTGGAGACATCGAGTCCATCGGGATGAAAGGACGCCACCAGCTCAGCGGCGTTGGCTGGTCCCACGCCTCCGGCCAGCCACCAGGGCAGGGCGGGCCTGAACCCCTCCAGCCAGGCGGGTGGAATCCGCTGACCACTGCCTCCCAGTTGGTGCGGAACCCAGGCGTCCAGCAGAACGGCCTCCGCCACGTTCCGATAGTCGTTGACCCGCTCAAGATCACTGGGGCTGGCAATTCTCAGGGCCTTCCAGATCGCGCAGCCTGTTCTGTCGGCAAGCTCCCGGCAGCGGGCTGGGGTTTCCCGCCCATGCAGCTGTAGCACCTGATGGCCCTGGTCAGGATTCAATTGCGCGCCCAGCTCGTCGCCCGGATCCGCCAGCACCAGCACTCCCCGGCAGCCAGGCCGACCGTCGGACATCGCCTGGAACAGCTCCAGCCGCTGATCGGGGGCCAGCCAGCGCGGGGACGACCGCACCGCGATGACCCCCACGGCATCCACACCGAGTTCGGCCACCGCCCGGGCCTGGGCCGGCTGACGCAGGCCGCAGATCTTCAGCAGAGGGGGGAGCACCACAGGAAGGCCATGGCCACCCTTTCTAGGATCGGCGAAAGACCGCCCGGGATCTGCCTGGGCATCGGCAGGACGGGACCGCGTGGGTGAAGGTTGGCAGCTTTTCAAGATCAGCGGCATCCCGCTGCGCATCCACCCCAGCTGGTTCGTGATCCTGCTGCTGGCCACGCTGGGTTTCGAACAGCAGTACGGCATTCAGCTGGCGGGCCAGGCCTCTGCTGCCAGCCTCTGGCTGCTGGCGCTGGGAACGGCCCTGCTGCTGTTCGTTTCGGTGCTGCTGCATGAGCTGGGCCACTCCCTGGTGGCCATCGCCCATGGGGTGAAGGTGCGCAGCATCACCCTGTTCCTGCTGGGGGGGGTGGCCAGTGTCGAGAAGGAATGCTCCACGGCCATGGCCGCTCTGCAGGTGGCTGCCGCCGGCCCCCTGGTCAGCCTGTTGCTGGCAGGTCTGTTGCTGGGCAGCAGCCATTCGGTCGCCCATCTCTCGCCCCTGCTGGGGGAAATGGTCAGCCAGCTGGGCGTCCTCAACCTGGTGCTGGCCCTGTTCAACCTGCTGCCCGGTCTGCCCCTCGATGGGGGCCTGATCGTCAAGGCGCTGGTGTGGCAGTGGACCGGCAGTCAGCGTCGCGGGGTCCAGGTGGCCGCCGCCATGGGCCGCTTCCTCTCGCTGATGGCCGTGGGAATGGGCACCCTGCTGCTCCTGCGTGGCGGTGGGCTGGGGGCCTTCTGGCTGATCATGCTCGGGTGGTTCGGGCTCGGGGCCTCCAGAAACCAGATTCAGCTGCTGGCGCTGCAGAAAGCCCTCAAGGACCTCAAGGTCAGTGAGGCCGCCCGCCGCCGCTTCCGGGTGCTTGAGGGTGATGCGCCCCTGCGCGAGCTCTCCCGGATGCGTCGTGACGACAGCGACGGCACTCCGGACTGGGTACTCGTCTGCGAGCGGGGGCGCTGGAAAGGGGTGATCGGCGATGACCCCCTGCAGACCCTGCCGGTTCAGCGTTGGGATCAGGAGCGGGTGCTGGACCACATTGAGCCCCTGAGCACCCTTCCCAGCATCCAGCACGATGCACCGCTCTGGCAGGCCGCCCTGCTGCTGGATGAGCCCGGCGTCGATCGCCTGCTGGTGCTGGGTTCGGCGGGCCTGCCGAGCGGCACCCTGGAGCGGCCGGAACTGTCGGAAGTGGTGCTGGCCCGCCTGGGGCTTCGACTGCCGGCACCGTTGCTGGAGGCGGCCAGGCGCCAGGGCACCTACCCCCTCGGGCTGTCCCTGGCCCAGGTGGCCCGGGGGATCGCCGAGAGTGGCGAGGGCTGATTCGCCCCATGCACGGGGGCCGTTCCTCAGGACAGACGAAACCGGTGGCGCCGGCGATCAATCGCCTCCCACTCCTGACCCCCAAGTGGCTCAACCAGCAGCGGCCCCCCCCCCAGGCTGCTGATCAGCGTGCGGCGCAGCTGGCCCTCCAGCGCATCCGCGGACAGTCCTGGAGCCGCGGCTGGAACCGCTGGGGGTGATCCGAACAGCTCCTGCCACAACGCGGATGGTGGGTCGAGCAGCACGCTTCCGTGCTGCAGCAGCTGGCGCCGGCGCCAGAGCTGGGCACTGCCCACCCGCTTGCGGTGATCGCTGTCCACCAGATCAGCCACTGTGCTGCTGGCGAAGCAGTTGTCGGATGGAACCGAGACCCTCTCCAGGCCTGGGCTGAGGGCCAGGCCCAGGGGGGCCATGGCCTGCGCCAGCCAGGTGGCCACCTGGCCGTAGGCGCGATGGCCCCCTGGCTGGCGGGGAGGATCAGGCCAGAGCAGGGCGTAGGTGAGGCTGCCGGCATGGAGCACGGCGCCACCGCCGCTGGGCCGGCGCACCAGCGCCACACGGCCTTGCCGGACTGCGCGACTCCAGGCCGGGGTGATGGCGCGCTGGTGGTGGCCGAGCGAGAGGGTCGGTGTGCTCCAGCTGTACAGGCGCACCGCTCCCTGACCTGGCTTGAGCAGCAGCTGATCCAGCAGCCAGTCGTCGATGGCCATCTGCCAGTCACCGCGCAGGCAGAGGTGGGGGATCCAGCGCCAGCTCGACGGAAATGGGAGTTCAGCAGGGGATGCTGATGGCACCGTGCGGCCGCCGTTCAAACCCGATCATGCTGGGCGATCTGCTGGTGCTGGTGCCCCTCGGTCTGGGGGCGGGGCTGCTCTCGGGGCTGCTGGGCATCGGTGGCGGCCTGGTGTTCTCCCCGATGCTGCTGATGGTGGGCCTTCCGCCCCATCAGGCCCTGGCCACCAGCACCCTGGCGATCGTGCCCACCACCCTGGGGGGGACCTGGGTGCATCTGCGTCAGGGTCGGGTGCTGCCTGCGGAGGGTCTGGCCATCGGCCTCAGTGCCGCCCTGAGCGGGTTGCTGTTCAGTCGGCTGGGGGGACTGCTCAGCGGCTGGCAGCTGCTGGGCCTGCAGTCGCTGATGTATTTGACCCTGACCCTGACGATCTCGCCTCGCCGAGACCATGAGGCTGAAGCATCGCCAAAGCCACCAGCCTTGATGGCTCTGGCCCTGGTGGGCTGCGTGGCCGGCCTGGCCGGAGGACTGCTGGGGGTGGGCGGGGGCCTGTTGATGGTCCCCCTGATGATGGGGAGCCTGAAGCTGCCGGTGCGCGAGGCCATCCGCCTCAGCACCCTGGCTGTGCTCTGCTCCTCGTCGGCAGCGTCGGTCACCTTCCTGATCGGGGCGAAGGCCCAGGGATCCATCGCCCTCACCCTTGGTGGAGCAGCGTCTGTGGCAGCCCGCTGGTCTGCCGCGCGGCTGGAGCGGGTGCCGGAGACCCTGCTGGTGCAACTCCTGCGCGGGCTCACGGGCCTGCTGGCCCTCGACAGCGGACGGCGGGCCCTCAGCCTCCTGCTGGGCTGATCGTCTCCCAGAACCCTGGATCGAGCTCGAAACCCAGCACCGCGGCCATCTGAGCGAGACCCTGGCGGCAGTTCAGACCCCGCTCGTGGCTCCAGTGATCCAGCAGAAAGCAACGCTGGGTGATCCAGAGCTCGAGACTCTCCGGTGCGAAGCGGATCCCCTCCTGGCGGCTGAAGCCATGGGGCAGAAGCATCGCCACGTGACGACAGAGCTGGCCACTGCTGCGGTCGAGCACCAGGGGCAACCAGGGGTGAAGCGCATCGGCCCGCAGACTCCAGAGACGCAGTTCAGGCAGTTCGGAGAGCTCGCGGGGATCGTCCGGCTGACGGGGCCAGTCGAAATCGAGGACCAGAGCTCCGGTGGCGGCCAGCAGCTCGGCCGGAGAACAGGTGCTCCAGGGCTTCAGCGACGAGAGATCAAGAGCGCGGACACTCTCAGCGGACACGGAGAGGCTGGAAGGAGGTTGGGCCATCAAGAGCTGTGACAGCCCGATGCCATCACGTGGCGTCGGGCGGAACGGAGCCGAACAATGGTGGCGACATCCGTTTCCCATCGTTGGCCATGGTCACAACACTCAGCCAGGCAGAGGTTCTGATCGCCCTGGTGGTCGCCGCCCACGCCGGCATTCTGGCGATTCGTCTCAGCGTCAGCCTCTACCGGGCCTGAATCAGAGGCTCGCCCTTGGCAGTTCGCACCTGAACTGCTAGAAGCGGGCCATCACTTCTCCTTCTCCCCCTTGTCCGCCGCGCAGCAGCTCAGGCCCGTCTCCGCACCAAGGCGTCAGGCGACATCCAGGCGACGGCCAGCCCCGCGCACATCCGCCGCACCACCCATCAGCGCAGCTGAGGCGGTGGCCATTCATCAGGGATCAACCGACAGGCAGGAGCTGCTCTGCGGTGTGATTGGGCTCAGCGTCAAACTGGGCATGACCCTGCTGGCTGGCCTCAGCCTGGTTCATCTGGCTGGGGCCTACCAGCATCGTCTGAACCAGCACGACGAACTGAGTGCCATTCTTCAGATCGAACAAGCCAAATTGCAGAAGGCGCAGAAGCGCTTCGATCAACTCTTCGTCACCACCGGTGAGCAACAGCTGATCCGCGAACAGGATCAGTGGATCGCCCCCAACCGACTACGGGTGGTGTGGAACGACCCCATCGAATCCAAGCCCTCCGCGGCACCTGCCGGCAGACCCCTGATCAGCACTCAGCCCCTTCCTGCCCAGGGTCAGCGCTGAACTCAGCCGGGAGCATCCGTTGGTGACGGTTGAATCAAGGATCAAGGCACTGAAATTCCTGCGGTGGTCTCCCTCCAGGTTGAGTTTCTGACCAAGCAGAACGGGTCAACCAGCACCTGTTCAAGCTTCACGCCTTGATTCCGCTTGACTGGAAGCATCACGACCCGGAGCAACAGGACGTCGAACGATTCCACAGGGATGTCATCGGTTGTTTCCGTTGAACGTGACCTTGTGTTGAACTTCGCTCCGCACTCGGCACTGGTCGCTGGCCTTGTCCTTAGGTTGAGGCCCCCCGAACCGCCGCGCCCCGATGGCGTCAGCTTCCAGCGCTCCCACCCCGTCAAGCTCCTCTAGCCCCGGCATGGGCAGCGGTGGCCAGAGCGGAACTGTGATGATCACCGGAGCCTCCTCCGGCGTGGGCCTGTACGCCGCCAAAGCTCTGGCCCAGCGCGGCTGGCATGTGGTGATGGCCTGCCGCGATCTGGCCAAGGCCAAGGCAGCAGCCAGTTCTCTGGAGATACCTGAGAGCTCCCTCACCCACCTGCAGGTGGATCTGGGTGATCTCGAGAGTGTGCGCCGGCTGGTGAACGCCTTCCATGCCACCGGCCGCAGCCTCGACGCCCTGGTCTGCAACGCTGCGGTTTACAAACCACGGCTGAAGCAACCTGAGCGCTCGCCCCAGGGCTACGAGATCTCAATGGCTACCAACCATTTCGCGCATTTCCTGCTGATCCAGTCCCTGCTCGACGACCTGATGAAGTCGAGCCATCCTTCGCGCAGGTTGGTGATCCTTGGGACGGTCACGGCCAACTCCAAGGAACTGGGAGGCAAGATTCCGATCCCGGCCCCCGCAGACCTGGGGAACCTCTCAGGTTTCGAGGCAGGCTTCAAGGCGCCGATCAGCATGGCCAGCGGCAAGACCTTCAAGCCCGGCAAGGCCTACAAGGACAGCAAGCTCTGCAACATGATCACCACCCAGGAGCTGCATCGCCGTCTGCACGGCTCCACGGGCATCATTTTCAGCTCGCTCTATCCCGGCTGCGTGGCCGACACGCCCTTGTTCCGCAACACCCCGAGGGCCTTTCAGACCATCTTCCCCTGGTTCCAGAAGAACATCACCGGCGGGTATGTGAGCCAGGAGCTGGCCGGTGAGCGGGTGGCCCAGGTGGTGGCGGATCCGGCCTTCGCCGTATCGGGAGCGCACTGGAGCTGGGGCAACCGCCAGAAGGCGGATGGTCAACAGTTCATCCAGGAACTCTCGGAGAAGGCCAGCGATCAGGCCACCGCAAGCCGGATGTGGGATCTCACCATGAAGCTTGTTGGTCTGGGCTGAGTCCGGCGCTCCAGCCTTGCTAGTGATGGGTTGATTCAGACGATTGAAGGAGATCGCATGTCGCGCCTTCTGCGCTGGGTGATAGGGATCATCCTGGCTGTTTCACTGATTGGTGGGGCAATCCTGCTCCTGCCATTCTCCCCCTGGCTGCCTGGTGGCACCGTTGCCGAGATCTCAACCCGTGAGGTGGTCAACGGCACTGAGTTCAATGCGCTGTTCCCCAGTGCAGTGCCCGGAGAGTCGCTGGTCTTCACCCAGGAGAAGCGGGGATTCAGTGAGGCCAAGCTCAAGCGCGACGGTCAGGTGACGGCCCTGCTGGCTATCTCCGACACCATCACGGCACCGGAGGCCCGGACCAAGTTCGCAGCCGTCCAGACCCGGCTGAAGGGGTGGCCTCTGGTGGATCAGGGGGCCCAGGCCAGCGCCCTTCTCGTCGCCGACCGCTTCCAGGTCAAGGTGATCGGGCAGGGATCGGGGCTCGAACCCGAGCGCCGGCATGAATTGCTTGGCGCTTTCGATCTCCAGGCCCTGGCGGCACTTCAGCCCGCCGCCTCCCGCGGGCGGCTCACCAAGGCCGCTGAGCCCCGCCGCCTGCCCCCCGCCAGCAGTGAACAGCTGTCCCAGCTCGAACTCAAATCCGCTGCTCTCCAGCACGCCTCATGAGCCGCACCGTCCTCGAGCGCCTCGAGCGCCTGCCCCGCCGGGATCTCACCGTGCTGTCCCTCAAGGGCATCAGCACCCTCGTGCCCGGCGGCTGGAGCAACCTCACCAGCGCTGACACCCTGATCTGCGAAGTGATCGGCAGCGATGATCCCGAACTGGTGCGCCAGGTGCGGGCGCGCGCCGATCAGCTCAGCCGCGCCCGTCATGAGGGTTACGAGAGGGCCCTGAGCCTTTACGACGCCGTGAATCGCTCCCAGCACGCCACCGGCGGGCTGCGGGTGCTGGCCAACGTCACAGCAGGCGTGCCGCTCCTCAAGCGGATCGCCAGCGTCACCCCACCTGGTGACACCCTCCAGGCGGTGGATCTGAGCCTGAAGGTGGGGGCCGAGCTGCTCGCCTTCACCCAGGTGAACGGACTCCCCGGCGACAGCTTCGCCGACTTCGGCGCCGCCTTGGCGGACTACGCCGGCGAAGCCAGGGTGCGGATGGCGGCCCTGGTCTGCTTCGACGGGCTGCTGCCGCTCGGGGATCAGGCCCTCTCCCGCCTCGATGGGCTACTGGGTGCGGCCGGCAGCGGCGATCTGCGCAAGTTGCCGGCCTACGGACGGATGGCCGCGCTGATTCCAGGCCGCAGCGACTCGGATCACATGAATTTTCTGCGCCGCGGTGTCGACCAGTGGCTCGGATGGGCCGGCGGATTCGTCAGTCAGCTGGGTCTAACCGGCCAGAAGGCCGTCCAGGCGCTTGAATCTACGCTCGGTCCCTGGCAGGGGCGGATGGATCAGCTGGCCGCGTTTCTGGATGCCTTCACCGACACCTACGCCCACACCGGCGTGCAGGCCGTGGCACGACGGCTGGTGGAGCGCGCTGCCGCCGAAATCTGATGCGCTGAACGGAGGGACGCCGCAGCGACAATGTGGAGGATTGCCGAGGCGGTCCTTCAGTGGCCGTGGTCGGGGGTGTTGGAGTGCCTGCACCGAGCAGCACCCAGGCCACGCGGCAAAGGTCTTCGCCCGAGGAGCATCAGCTCGCCGACTTCGTCTCAGTGGTGCTCGACGACACCGAGGACAGCTGGAGCGAGCAGTTCGAGCGCATCGGGGCGGCCTACAGACCTCCGAAGCTGGTGTTTGTTCAGTGATGGAGTGAGCTCAGCCTGCGGCAATGCCCAGGCCGCCATTCGCCCAGGCCTATGTGATCGCCCATGAGGTGGGCCACCACGTTCAGAAGCAGCTGAGTATTGAACGTCAGCTGAGGAAGGCCCAGCAGGGGCTGGCCCAAGCTCAGTCCAACCAGCTCTCGGTGCGCATGGAGCTCCAGGCCGACTGTCTTGCCGGTGTTTGGGCACATCAGACAGAACAACAGCAGCGGACCCTGGAGGCGGGCGATCTGGAGGAGGCGCTCAATCAATGCCGCCAGACGCATCGGCGACGACACCCTGCAACGTGAGAGCAGCGGGCGGGTGCGCCCCGACAGCTTCACCCACGGCACGGCTGCCCAGCGACAGCGTTGGTTTCTCACTGGCTTCCGCAGCGGCACCATGACCAGCTGCGACACCTTCAGCGCTCGCCAGCTCTGAGCTCGGGAGTGAAGCTGGCCCGAGCAGGCCGGTTTCAGTCGAAGCCCAGCAGGTCGAAGATGTCGCGATCCTTGAGGGGCTCCGCCGGGAGCGGCTCCACATCGGTGAGCATCTTCTGGGCGAGGTTGAGGTACTCCTGCTGCACTTCCTCCACCTCAGGGCTGGGCTCCATTTCGAATATGGTGCACTTCTTGAGGCGCGAGCGGCGGATGGCGTCCACGGTCTTGAAGTGGGCCATCGTGCGCAGGCCGGTGCGCTCGTTGAACTTATCGATCTGGTCGGTTTCTTCAGAGCGGTTGGCGATCACGCCGCCGAGGCGCACCTTGTAATTCTTGGCCTTGGCGTTGATGGCCTGCATGATCCGATTCATCGCAAAGATCGAATCAAAATCATTGGCGGTGACGATCAGGCAGTAATGGGCATGCTGCAGTGGTGCAGCAAAACCACCACAGACCACGTCACCGAGCACATCGAAGATCACCACATCGGTGTCTTCAAGCAGATGGTGCTCCTTCAGCAACTTCACCGTCTGGCCAGTGACATAGCCACCACACCCGGTACCGGCCGGTGGTCCACCGGATTCCACGCACATCACGCCATTGAAGCCCTCGAAGACGAAGTCTTCGGGGCGAAGTTCCTCGGTATGGAAGTCGACGGTTTCGAGGATATCGATCACCGTGGGCACCATCTTCTTGGTGAGGGTGAAGGTGCTGTCGTGCTTGGGATCGCACCCGATCTGAAGCACCCGTTTGCCCAGCTTGGAGAACGCTGCGGAAAGGTTGGAGGAGGTGGTGGACTTGCCGATCCCCCCCTTGCCGTAGACGGCAATCACAAGGGCACCTTCCTCGATGTTCATCGAGGCATCCTGGTGGACCTGGAGGCTGCCCTCACCGTCCTCATGGCTGCTGGCAGCAGCCTTGGCGGGAGCTGTTGTCTGCTTGGGTGGCAGAGTTGTGGTCATAACACGTCCTTGGCCGAGTCGACATCGGCAGTGCCTACATCAAAGTGCAGCCGAGCAGGCAGATGCTGGGTCTGGCTCAAACCGAAACATCACGACAATCGGGATCTTGAAATGCTCACCCAAGCCGAGCGATTGCTGATGAGCGCAGCCTCGACAATCACCCTGAGGGCCCAGGAGTCTGCCTCCCGGCCTAAGTAGAAATACCTAATAACTTGACTGATGGCGATGGAGCCTGGTCCAGGGAGCGATTGCGCTGGCTTGTGTGATCCGGGAATGATCCAGCTGGCCTGGGTTTGGCCAGCTGTGCAACGTCACTCGGCCCCGCGGCTCAACGGCTGAAGTGGGCCTTGGCTTCGTAGAGAGTTTCTTCGGTGATCTCCGCCACGCCACGTTCGTTGGCATAAGCCTCAGTGTTGCGCCGGACTTTGCCCCGAACAAAGAAAGGAATCCGGGAAAGTTCAGCTTCACCGGAAGCGGTCCAGCGCAAGGCCCCCCCCTCGGGAGTGGCCGAGAGCGGTGTCACGTCCGGCGCCCCGTTGTCAGGGCCAGCGACCGGCTGGGCCGTGGGGGCGGAAGCACCCTCGAGATGGCTGAGATGACCGTCCACGAATTCGAAATCATGTCGGAACATGCCGATCAGGTGTTCCTCCAGACCCATCATCAGAGGGTGCACCCAGGAATCGAAGATCACATTGGCCCCCTCCCAGCCCATCTGGGGGGCATAACGGGCGGGTACATCCTGCACATGCAGCGGGGCGCTGATCACAGCGCAGGGAATCCCCAGCCGCTTGGCGCTGTGGCGCTCCATCTGGGTGCCGAGCACAAGCTCCGGAGCCGCCTGGGCCATGGCCTGCTCCACCTCCAGATAGTCGTCGGAGATCAGAGCCTCGAGGTCGAGCTCCTTGGCGGCGACGCGCACCTCACGGGCCTGCTCGCGGCTGTAGGTGCCCAGCCCCACCACCGTGAATCCCAGCTCCCGCGAGGCGATCCGGGCCGCCGCAATCGCATGGGTGGCGTCGGCGAAAATGAACACCCGCTTACCGGTGAGGTAGGTGGAATCCACCGATTTCGAGTACCAGGGCAATCTGGAGCGCTGATCGGCCTCACGCAGTTCCGGCGGCTCCAGGCCAAGCAGAGCGCAGAGCTCTCGCAGAAACTGGGCTGTGGCTCCGATTCCGATCGGCACGGTGCGCACCACCGGTGTGCCGAAGCTGCGCTCCAGCCAGCTGCAGAGCGGGCCGGCCACCTCCGGATAGAGGCAGAGGTTGGCGTCCGCCTGCGGCAATCGCATCAGATCGGCCGGCCTGGCACCCAGGGGGGCCACCACATTGACGTCGATGCCGTGATCGGCGAGGAGGCCACGCAACTCGCGCACATCGTCGCGGCAGCGGAATCCCAGCAGGCTCGGACCCAGCAGATTCACGCGCGGACGACGACCCTCGGAGCGCCAGCGCTCGGGCTCCGGTTTGGCAGCTCCCGGGGCAGGCATCTGGGTCTTGAGCAGCCCGCGGCAGAGCTGGTAAAGGGTTTCAGCGGCCCCCCAGTTTTCCTTTTTGGAGTAAGCGGGCAATTCCAGGCTCACCACCGGAACACCCAGGCCCATGCCGCAGGCAAGGGATCCCGGTTGATCCTGGATCAGCTCTGCCGTGCAGCTTTCGCCCACCAGCAGGGCCTCCGGCTGGAAGCGATCCACGGCCTGCTGGATCGAGCGCTTCACCAGTTCGGCCGTGTCACCACCCAGATCGCGGGCCTGAAACGTGGTGTAGGTGA
This sequence comes from Synechococcus sp. CBW1107, assembly GCF_015841355.1. Classification (NCBI taxonomy): domain Bacteria; kingdom Bacillati; phylum Cyanobacteriota; class Cyanophyceae; order Synechococcales; family Synechococcaceae; genus Synechococcus; species Synechococcus sp. CBW1107. The sequence continues at coordinate 17,147 of NZ_CP064908.1, read as the reverse complement.
CAGGGGGTCGGCGGTCCCGGCGCTCGATCATCGTGAACAGCAGATCGGCGTAGGTGTCGCCCTGGGGGGCATGCAGCACGTAGTGAACGCCCTCCATCGATGCAGCGATGCGCATGGCGCCCACATGGGGGGGGCCTTCGTAGGTCCAGAGGGTCAGTTCCATTGCAGCAGCTCGCGGCGGTTGAGGGGACGGGCGAACAGTTCAGCCAGGTCAGCGGCCTGATCGCAGCCATGGATCGGGCTGAAGACCAGCTCGATTGACCACTTGGTGGCGAAGCCTTCCGCTTCGAGCGGGTTGGCCAGACCCATGCCGCAGACGACCAGATCGGGGCGGCTGGCACGAACACGCTCCAGCTGCTTCTCCACATCCTGCCCTTCGCTGAGCTGGGTGCCCTCCGGCAGCAGGGGCAGTTCCTCGGCCATCAGCTGGCGGTCGAGGTAGGGGGTGCCCACCTCCACCAGTTCCATGCCGCATTCGCGGTGCAGAAAACGGGCCAGGGGAATTTCCAGCTGGGAATCGGGCAACAGGAACAGGCGCTTGCCTTCGAGTCTGCGGCGCAGGGGTTCCAGGGCGCGCCTGCCCCGCTCCGCCAGAGGGTCGAGCACCTCGGCCACGCGTCGGGGGTCAATGCCGAAGGCCGCCGCCGCCGCCGCCATCCAGGCACAGCTGCCCTCCACCCCCAGCGGGTAGGGGGCGGAGATGCGCTGGGCACCGCGACGCTCCAGAGCCCGTACCGTGTCAGCCACAAAGGGCTGGGCCAGCAGCAGGCGGGTGCCCTCTCCCACGGGTGGCAGGTCGGTGGACTGACGGGGCGGCAGGGTGCGCACCGTCTCGAGGCCCATCCGGGCAAACAGGGACAGGAAGCGCTCCTCCACCCCATCGGCGAGGGTGCCCACGATCAGCAGCTGGGGTTCAGGACTGGCGGGCAACAGGGGAACCAGGGAGGTCAGGGCTCCGTCCTCCCCCTGGGTGAAGGTGGTTTCGATGCCACTGCCGGAATAGTTCACAACTCTCACCCGGCCCAGCATGCGGGTGTTGATGCGCTCGGCGGCCTTGGCCAGATCGAGCTTGATCACCTCGGACGGGCAGGAGCCCACGAGAAACAGCGTGCGGATCTCGGGCCGCCGGGCCAGCAGATCGTTCACCACACGGTCGAGTTCCTCGTTGGCATCGGCCAGGCCCGCGAGGTCGCGCTCGCCAAGGATCGCTGTGCCGAAACGGGGTTCGGCGAAGATCATCACTCCAGCCGCCGACTGGATGAGATGGGCGCAGGTGCGGGAGCCCACCACCAGAAAGAAGGCATCAGGCATCCGCCGATGCAGCCAGACGATCGAGGTGAGGCCGCAGAACACCTCCCGCTGTCCGCTTTCGCGCAGCACGGGCGGCAGGGTGGACGTCAGGGCCATGGGCAGGAACCGGTGATCCATTACGGACTAGCCACCCCGGACGCAGAAACCCGTGGCTGTTGACAAGTCTTCGGGATCAGCGTCGCCGGGGAGCGGCAGGGGGCGCAGGAGCCAGGTCGTTACGCCGCTTAACACATATCGGCTCCGATGAGCAGGGCTTATGGGGCTCCCTACACACCGTGATCGATCAAACCCCCCGAATCGCTTGACGGGGGGGTATGCCGCCGAGCATGGTCCTTATCGAACCTCCCCACCCTTTTCCGGAGCAGGCAATGGCGAATGAAACCATGGGCATCGCCCTCGGCATGATCGAGACGCGCGGCCTCGTGCCGGCCATCGAAGCGGCCGACGCCATGACCAAGGCCGCCGAAGTGCGTCTGATCGGCCGTGAGTTCGTGGGTGGCGGCTACGTGACCGTCCTGGTGCGCGGCGAAACCGGTGCCGTGAACGCCGCAGTGCGTGCCGGTGCTGATGCCTGTGAGCGCGTGGGCGACGGCCTCGTGGCCGCCCACATCATTGCCCGCCCCCACCGTGAAGTGGAGCCGGCCCTGAACAGCAGCTTCGGTCTGGGTTCCAAGGACTGATGTCTGACGCGCCCCCGAGGGAGCGCAGCACCTTCATCTTTCCCACCCGACCAACAAGGAGATTTTCCCCATGAGCAAGAAGTACGACGCTGGGGTCAAGGAGTACAGGGACACGTACTGGACTCCCGACTACGTTCCCCTCGACACCGACCTGCTGGCCTGCTTCAAGGTCACCGGCCAGGAAGGCGTTCCCAAAGAGGAAGTGGCCGCTGCCGTGGCTGCCGAGTCCTCGACCGGCACCTGGTCCACCGTCTGGTCCGAGCTCCTCACCGACCTCGACTTCTACAAAGGCCGCTGCTACCGGATCGAAGACGTTCCCGGCGACAAGGAATCCTTCTACGCCTTCATCGCCTACCCGCTCGATCTGTTCGAAGAGGGTTCCATCACCAACGTGCTCACCTCCCTGGTGGGCAACGTCTTCGGCTTCAAGGCACTGCGCCACCTCCGTCTGGAAGACATCCGCTTCCCGATGGCCTTCATCAAGACCTGCCCTGGCCCGCCGAACGGCATCTGCGTCGAGCGCGACCGGATGAACAAGTACGGCCGTCCCCTGCTGGGCTGCACGATCAAGCCGAAGCTCGGCCTCTCCGGCAAGAACTACGGGCGGGTGGTGTATGAGTGCCTCCGCGGTGGTCTCGACTTCACCAAGGACGACGAGAACATCAACTCCCAGCCTTTCCAGCGCTGGCAGAACCGCTTCGAATTCGTTGCCGAAGCTGTGCAGCTGGCCCAGGAGGAAACCGGCGAGAAGAAGGGTCACTACCTCAACTGCACCGCCGCCACTCCCGAAGAGATGTACGAGCGGGCCGAGTTCGCCAAAGAACTGGGTCAGCCGATCATCATGCACGACTACATCACCGGCGGCTTCACGGCCAACACCGGTCTGTCGAAGTGGTGCCGCAAGAACGGCATGCTGCTGCACATTCACCGCGCCATGCACGCGGTGATCGACCGTCACCCCAAGCACGGCATCCACTTCCGCGTTCTCGCCAAGTGCCTGCGCCTCTCCGGTGGTGACCAGCTGCACACCGGCACCGTGGTCGGCAAGCTCGAAGGTGATCGCCAGACCACCCTCGGTTTCATCGACCAGTTGCGCGAATCCTTCGTCCCCGAAGACCGCAGCCGCGGCAATTTCTTCGATCAGGACTGGGGTTCGATGCCCGGCGTCTTCGCTGTGGCCTCCGGCGGCATCCACGTGTGGCACATGCCTGCACTGGTGGCGATCTTCGGCGACGATTCGGTGCTGCAGTTCGGTGGTGGTACCCACGGCCACCCCTGGGGCTCAGCCGCCGGTGCCGCCGCCAACCGGGTGGCCCTCGAAGCCTGTGTCAAGGCCCGCAACGCCGGTCGCGAGATCGAGAAGGAAAGCCGCGACATCCTCATGGAGGCCGCGAAGCACAGCCCCGAGCTCGCCATCGCGCTCGAGACCTGGAAGGAGATCAAGTTCGAGTTCGACACCGTCGACAAACTCGACGTCAACTGATCGGGGTTGATGACCAGCGGGGAAAGGGTTTTCTCCTTCCCCCGGTCACATCCGGTTTGCCTTCATTCACCTGATTCCCCTCAAGGATCCCCATGCCCTTCAAGAGCACCGTGGGTGACTACCAAACAGTCGCCACCCTGGAGACTTTCGGCTTCCTCCCGCCGATGACCCAGGACGAGATCTACGACCAGATCGCTTACATCATTGCCCAGGGATGGAGCCCCCTGGTCGAGCACGTCCACCCCAGCCGTTCGATGGCGACCTACTGGTCGTACTGGAAGCTGCCCTTCTTCGGTGAGAAGGATCTGGGTGTGATCGTCAGTGAACTCGAGGCCTGCCACCGCGCCTACCCCGACCACCACGTACGTCTGGTCGGCTACGACGCCTACACCCAGAGCCAGGGTTCCTGCTTCGTGGTTTTCGAAGCACGCTGATCACCGCAGCAGGTTCCGGCCTAGTCCGGGACCTGCTGTCGTCCATCTTCATTCTTCCGACGGCGCGTGAAGGATTCGTGATTCGGCAGGCTCAGGGCCTTCCCATCACCAGTTCTTTCCAGTCGTCTCCTTCAAGGTTGTTTCTTCACAGGGCGGACATGGCATCTCAATCCAGTCGCGAAGCGGCCCTTGCGCGCCGGATGGCGCTCTCCACGGCCGGGAAAACGGCGGAGAAGAGGTATGCCAACAGTGCCAACCGCACCCGCAGCGCCGCTGAGGCCCGCCCCACCCGCTCGGTCGTGCCGGTGGCCCCTGCGGTCAGCCGCGAAGCCGAGGCACAGACCCGGCCGCTGTTCAGCAGCAGCAACGGACCCACCAGCGCACCCCGTCAGCTCAACCGTGCCGCCATCAGCAATCCCAGCCGGGATCTGGTCCTGGCCAGGCGTGAAGCCCTGAGCAAGCGGGGCAAACGGGCCGACACCAGCAAGGACCGCAGCCGTGATGGCAGCTCCGCGCGTGCCGTCGCCACCCCACCCCCTGCGCCCGTGAGCCCTGCTCCCCCCGCTGCCAGCCGTCCGACCCTGTCTCTGAGTGGCACACCCTCCAGTTCCCTCAGCGATCGCCGAAGCAACGGCAACCGGCCGACCGCCAAGCGGTCCGCCCAGTTCAACCCCAGCCGCGCCATCGTCATGGCCCGCCGGGAAGCCCTCTCCAAGCGCGGGAAGTCGGCATCCACCAACAGCTCCAGCGGCACCGCCGCCGTGGTGCGCCAGTCGAACCCCGACATCAGCAGCCGGGAACTGGCCCACCGCATCCGCGATCTCAAGAGCAAGAACGGGGCCGGGGCCCTGAGCCGCGGCACTGGGGTCACCCGCCCCACAGGCCCCCGGCGCGGGGCCAACAAGGTGGCCGGGGCCCAGGACGCCAGCTGGAAGGTGGGGGCCAGTGAAACACTGCGTGGCCAGGTGGTCACGGGCACCCAGGCCAACCGCTCCGAGAAGACAACCGGAAACGAGGCGAGCACCTGCCGCCCCATCACCGGCACCGAATACATGGGTGCGGAAATCTTCCGCAGCTTCTGTCAGAACGAACCCGAACCACTCCAGCCAGCCAAGGTCCGCGTCACGGCCACCAGCCACGGCAACCGTGTCACCGGCAATGAAGTGGGCCGCTCTGAAAAGGTCACTGGGGATGAACCCGGCACCTGCAAGTCCGTCACCGGCACCGAGTACATCTCCGCCAACCAGGCAACGGCCTACTGCGGTACCACCTCCGTCAGCCCCCGCAAGGTGGGCCTCAGCCAGACCGTGGCCGGACGGCCGGTGTCGGGTGTGATGGTGGGTCGCTCCGAGCGGGTCACCGGTGACGAGCACGGCGCCGGCATCCAGCCCACCGGCACTCAGTACGTGGGTTCCGATTCGATCAGCACACCCGGTCAGGCGCCCCCCAAGGTGGCCAGTGTCCAGACCCTGAGGGGCACCGGCATCACCGGCACCCTGGTGGGTCGCAGCGACAAGGTCACTGGGGATGAGCCCGGCTCGTGTCGCCGGGTCACCGGCGATGAGTACATCGGCAGCCAGCAGTATCAGAATTTCTGCGGCGGACGCCCGGAGCCCGAAGCTCCGAAGGTCGGCTTCAGCCTCACCAACAAGCAGCTCATCGTCTCGGGCACCAACACCGGACGCTCCTCCAAGGTCACCGGTGATGAGCCCGGCACCTGCAAGGCCGTCACCGGCACGCCCTACGCCGGCCTGGAACAGGCCAGCGCCTGGTGTGATTCCTCGGCGGTACGCAGCATCCGCCAGCGCACTCCAGCCCACGGCGGCACACCCGGACACCGCATGAGCGGTTTGCAGCCTGGCATCGGTGGGGTGATGACCGGTGCCTCCAAGGGTGCCTGTGAGCCCATCTCCGGCACCCCCTACGTGGGCGTCGATCAGTACAACGAAGCCTGCAGCGCAGCCCAGGGCCACGAAGCCGATTTTCCCCAGCCGCTGGGAAGCCAGCCCTGGCAGGAATTCAGCGTGCAATCCCCTGCGCGGGCTGCCCATCAGCAGCGCGAGCGCAGCTCAGCCGTCACCGGCACCCGCTACGAAACCAGCGCCAGGATCACCGGCCCTTTTGATCTGGCCGGTGGCAAGGTCACCGGCACCGAGCATGCACGCTTCGACCATCGCGGCCCTGAGCCCCAGCCGCTCCCTCCTGTGCGGCGTCAGACCTCCGTGCTGCCCCCCCGCCCCCAGGCCGTGGCACCGATGGCCAGTGCTCCAGTCAGCGTCGACGAGGAGGTGCGGCCCACCAGCCGCGTCACCGGTGAAGGCATCTCCGCCGGCCTGAACATCACGGGCGACGACTGGGACCGGGGCAAGCGCGTCACCGGCACTGAGGGTGCCTCGGCCCGCCGCCGCAATCCCACCCGCACGGGTCCGATGTCGGCGATGGCGACCATCCCCCTCAAGCGCAATGAAGAGGTGATGCAGCCGGTCAGCCGCGTGACCGGCTCCAGCGGCAACACCGACAAGGGCTCACTGATCACCGTCTCCGGCGGCGCCCGAGGCTGATGTTCTCCACCTGTCCCGCCCTGTTGCAGCACTGAACCTTGCCCCGCCCCCGCCGCTACGGCTCCGCCGAGAGGCCCCTGGCTCCAACGGCCCCAGCACGCCGTCCCTCATCCTCCGGCACCTCTTTCTCCGGCACTACACGGGGAAGATCCGGCCGATTCAACACGACCCTGGATCAGCACCCGCTCAGCGATGCAGCGGCCAACGAACGTCTCCAGGCCTATGACAGCCAGGTGAAGCGGTCGTTCGATCGCATCGTGCCGGTGCTCAAGCGGCTCTCGGCCCTGCAACACGACGACGACTTCGTGGAGCAGGCCCAGCGCCATGCCATCAAAGAGCTCGGCCATGGGTTGCCTCTCACGATCCTGGAATCGGCCTGGGTCAGCCAGCTGGACATGCGCAGCCTGTTTGCCTGGTGCCTGTTCGAGGCCTATGAGCAAGTCAGTGCCAGCTTCTTCCGCGACGATCCGCTCCAGGGTCAGGAGGGGAGCGAGAGCGCCGAGGCCTTCAATGCCTTCCTGCTGTCCTGCGGTTTCCATCTCCTGGATGTGAGCCCCTGCGCCGATGGCCGTCTGGCCCACGCGATCGCCTACGCCCTGCGCCTCCCCTTCGGATCCGTGCGTCGCAGGCCCCATGCCGGCGCGATGTTCGACGTGGAGAACACCGTCGACCGTTGGGTGCGCACCGAACATCTCCGCTACAGAGAGTCCCGTCCCAACGGCGCCCATGAGCCCACCCGCTACCTCAAGGTGGTGGTGTATCACTTCAGCTCACGGGACCCCGGGCACGAGGGATGTGCGGCCCATGGCTCCAACGATGCCGCCGCCGCCGCCGGGGGACTGCGCCGTCTGCAGGAGTTCCAGCAGGCGGTCGAGAACAGTTTCTGCTGCGGGGCCTCGGTCGACCTGCTGCTGATCGGGCTTGACACCGACACCGACGCCATCCGGGTTCACGTCCCTGATGTCCACGGCCATACCGATCTGGAGCGCTGGCTCGATGCCCTGGATGTCTACGCCGCCACCCGGGATCTGACCGCCGAGGCCGCCAGGGATCAGGTGCTTGCCCTGGTGCTGGACGCCCGCTCAGGCGAGGGGGACGCGGTCGCTGACAGAGCCGTGGATCCGGGAATGGCACGGCTGATCGCCCGCCTGATCGAGCACAACCTGTCCCAGATCGATTTCGTGCGTACCTATCACGATGGCGCCTATGCCGATGCAGGCCACGCCGAACGCTTCATCGGTGTCGGCATCGGCTTCAAGGAGATTCATCTGCGTAATCTCACTTACTTCGCCCACATGGACACGGTCGAAGAAGGGGCCGCCGATCTCGATGTGGGTGTCAAGATCTTCAAGGGTCTGAACGTCTCCCGCGGACTTCCAATCCCGGTGGTGATCCGTTTCGATTACCACGGCAGTGTGCCCGGGGCCCGGGAACGGGCTGTGCTCTATTGCCGGCGGACAGAGGACGCCATCCGCAGCCGCTATCCCGATCTGGTGGACAGTGGCCTGTTGCACACGTTGCTGAGCGTGCGCGATCGCGACCGGCACGTGCCCGCAGAAACGGTCGGGTCGTCGATCAAGCTGGAATCAGCCGGAGGCCATTGAGATGCTGATCTGCAAAGTTCTCAAGCCCCTGGTCTCCACCAACCGGATCCCCGAATTCGAGCACAAGCACCTGCAGGTCGTGCTGGATGGCAGTTCCCAGAAAGTGGCCGTCGATGCCGTGGGCTGCATCCCCGGCGACTGGGTGATCTGTGTGGGCAGCTCAGCAGCCCGTGAAGCCGCCGGCAGCAAGTCCTACCCCAGCGACCTCACCATCGTGGGGATCATCGACCACTGGGATCCAGATGCCGGAAAACCGGATCCGCCGCCGAGCGCTGGTGCAGCCTGATGGAAATCATGCAAGTCACCGGCTCTCTGGTCTGCAGCCAACGGGTGGAAGGCCTTCTCCACTGGCAGCTGCGCATTCTGCGCTCCACCAAAGGCAAGTTGATGGTGGCCGTCGACCCGGTCGGTGCCGCACCCGGTAACTGGGTGTTCACCGCCAGCGGCTCCGCCGCCCGCTTCGCCACCGGCATCCCCGACACCCAGACCGACCTGACGATTGCTGGGATCATTGATCTCTGGGATCCAGACGGTTGATCCCTTCTCCCTCACCCTTCTCTCCTCCGTCCGCCCAGCTCGATCCATGGCCACACCCTCCTCCCGCCAACCTTCCTCCCGGCGCAGCAGCGCCAGCAGTGGTGTGAGCCGAGCTGTCAGCGCCAAGGCCCTTCCCGCCTCGGCCACCACCCCCACCCCCTCCCCTGCGGACAAACCCGTGGACCCGCCTCCAGCCCCAGGTCCATCCGCATCCAGTGGCAGCAGCCCTGCCGCCACCACCGCCCCGGCGGCCGCCAGCTCTCCGGCCAAGGCCAGCAGCAGCACCTCAGCAGCAGCCACCCGTGGCCGCTCCGGTGGTCTCACCCCTCCTTCCAATTCCTCCTCCTCCTCCAAAGCCATGGCTTCGACCCCGCACGGCATTGCTCTCGGCATGATCGAAACCCGCGGCCTCGTCCCCGCCATCGAGGCGGCTGACGCCATGACCAAGGCCGCCGAAGTGACGATGATCTCCCGTGAATTCGTGGGCGGCGGCTACGTGACCGTGATGGTCCGCGGTGAAACCGGTGCCGTCAATGCCGCGGTGCGCGCCGGGGCCGATGCCTGCGAGCGCGTCGGCGACGGACTGGTGGCTGCCCACATCATTGCCCGCCCCCACAGCGAGCTGGAACCGATCCTCGCGTTCAGTGGCGCTGAGCGCAGGAGCTGATGACCATGGAGATCGTTCACCCTCGGGTGCTGGGCTACCTGGGACGGGCACTGAGCCTGGAACTCTCCGCGGTTCAGCAGTACATGACCCAGGCCTCCCTGCTCGCCCTCTGGGGCGATGACGGCTCCGCAGACCGGTTCCGGCAGGAAACGGTCGAGGAGATGCAACATGCCGAGCGCCTGGTGCAGCAGATGCTCCGCCTGGGTGTGGCTCCAGCCGCGTCCCAGCTGAAGCCGGTGAGCACCGCCCGCGATCTGCTCGGGTTGCTTCGCCTGAATATCCACCTGGAGGACGAACTGATCCGGCTCTACGCCGAGGCCAACCGCTTCTGCCTGCTGGTGAGTGACCAGGCCAATGCCCACTTCTTCCACGCCCTGTGGCAGGAGGAAGCCCAGCACGGAGAGGAGCTGGAGGCCTGGGTGCAGGATCTGACCGGACTGGAGCGGTCTCTGGCCTCCCAGCGCGTCACCTTCTGAGCGTGATCGGAACCCCGGCATTCCGGCGGTCAGTCAGGCCTGGTTGGGTCCTGCCTGAGTGATCTGCACGACGAAGCGTGCCGGAGTTGGATTCCGCCCGCGTCCTGACTTTGAATTGACCGCCACCTGAGCCCTGCTTTCCTTGCCCACGGCCCTTCCCCTGCCGATCCAGCTGGTCTGGCTGATCCCGCTCTATGGATTCAGCGGCATGGTGCTGTCGCTGCCGTGGGCAGCGGGCTGGATCAAACGCAACGGGCCGCGACCGGCGGCTTACCTGAACCTGCTCGTCACGCTGGCGGCCGTGGCCCACGGCAGCTGGGTCCTCCAGCAGGTGTGGCAGCTCGGCCCCCAGCACCTGGAATTCGCCTGGTTTCGCGCTGCTGATCTGAACCTGCGCATCGGCTTCGACCTCTCGCTCACCAACCTGGCGGCGCTCGAACTGGTCACCGTCCTGAGCCTGCTCGGTCAGGTGTATGCGCTCGGCTACCTCGACAAGGAATGGTCGCTGGCACGCTTCTACGCCTTGGTGGGCTTCTTCGAAGGGGCCCTGGCGGGGGTGGTGCTCAGCAGCAGCCTGTTCATGAGCTATTTCCTGCTGGAGATGCTCACCCTCTCCACCTACCTGCTGGTGGGCTTCTGGTATGCCCAGCCCCTGGTGGTCACCGCCGCCCGCGATGCCTTCCTCACCAAGCGGGTGGGCGACGTGCTGCTGCTGATGGGCATGGTGGCCCTTTCGGCCTGGGCGGGCTCGATGGAGTTCGACGACCTGTACGCCTGGGCATCCGAAGCCCACGCCGGTGGTGCCCTCACGCCCCTGGCCGGCACCCTGCTGGGGCTTGGGCTGATCGCCGGACCGATGGGCAAGTGCGCCCAGTTCCCGATGCACCTCTGGCTCGATGAGGCGATGGAGGGGCCGAACCCGGCCTCGATCCTGCGTAACTCGGTGGTGGTCACCGCCGGCGCCCTGGTGCTGCTGAAGGTGATGCCGCTGCTGCGCTTCTCGCCCGTGGCGGTGACCGTGCTGCTGGTGGTGGGCACCATCAGCGCCCTCGCCGGCGCGCTGGTGGCGATCGCCCAGGTGGACATCAAGAGGGCCTTCTCCTACTCCACCACGTCCTATCTGGGTCTGGTGTTCATCGCCATCGCTCTGCAACAGCCGGCGATCGCCCTGCTGCTGCTGTTCGCCCACGGCCTGGCCAAGGCACTCCTGTTCATGAGCGTGGGCAGCATCATCGCCACCACCAACTGCCAGGACCTCACCGAACTGGGAGGCCTCGGCTCACGCATGCCGGCCACCACCACGGCCTTCCTGGTGGGCGGCGCAGGCCTGGTGGGCCTGCTTCCCCTGGGCTGTTTCTGGTGTTTCGGGCTGATGGTCGACACCCTTGTTCACCAGGCACCGTTCTTCGCCGCCGTCTGTCTGCTCACCAACGGCCTGGCGGCCTTCAACCTCACCCGCGTGTACCGCCAGGTGTTCCTTGGCCCGCCGATGCCCAAAACCAAGCGTGCCCCCGAGGTGAACTGGCTGATGGCCCTGCCGATGGTGAGCCTCACGGTGCTGGTGGTTCTGATGCCGGCGCTGATGAGCCGGCTCGATCCGGTGCCGGGTCTGAGCTCCTTCTCGTTGACCACGGCCCTTGCCGTGACGGCCTCCGGCCTGGTCGGCGTGGCCGCTGGCGCCGTCGTTCAGCTGAACAAGCTCTGGTCGCGCTCGATGATCCAGCCGTTGCGGGTGCTTCAGGACCTGCTCGCCTTCGACTTCTACACCGAGCGCATCTACCGCGTCACGATCGTGGCTGCGGTGGCTGCGCTGGCGCGGCTCAGCGACTGGATCGACCGCACCCTGGTGAATGGTCTCGTCAACGGCATCGGCCGGCTTTCACTGGCCAGCGCCGAGGGTCTGAAGCTGAGCGTTTCCGGCCAGCTTCAGACCTACGTGCTCACGGCCGTGATGGCGATCGTGCTGCTCCTCACATCCCTGCAGTGGCTGCAGCGATGAGGAAGCCACCATGCTGAGTCTGCTGCTGCTGATCCCCTTTGCCGGGGCCCTGGTGCTGGTGCTCTGGCCCGGCCAGCTCCCCCCGGGGCGGTTGCGGGCGATCGCGATCGTGATGCTGACCCTGCAACTGGCCTGGAGCCTGGTGGTGCTGGCCCACTTCGATCCAGCCAGCAGCGGCATGCAGCTGCAGGAATCGCACCACTGGGTGGCCAGCATCGGGCTCGATTACAAACTCGGCGTCGACGGCCTGTCGCTGCCGCTGGTGCTGATCAATGGCGCCCTGACGCTGGTCTCGGCAATCTGCACGCGCGACATCAGTCAGCGGCCGCGTGTCTATTTCGCCCTGCTGCTGTTGATCAGCGGCGCGGTCAACGGCGCCTTTCTGGCCGAGAACCTGCTGCTCTTCTTCCTCTTCTATGAGCTCGAACTGATCCCGCTCTGGTTGCTGATCGGCATCTGGGGAGGTGCCAACCGGGCCTACGCGGCCACCAAGTTCCTGATCTTCACGGCGGTCTCCGGGATGCTCATCCTGGCCGCCTTCCTGGGCCTGGCTCTGTTCACGGGCAGTGTGGATTTCAGTTTCACTCCGATCAGCAGCGAACAGCTGGCGCTCGGCAGCCAGCTGGTGCTGCTGGGAGCTCTGCTGGTGGGCTTCGGCATCAAGGTGCCGCTCTTTCCCTTCCACAACTGGCTGCCCGATGCCCACACCCAGGCCTCCACACCGGTTTCGGTTCTGCTGGCTGGAGTGCTGCTGAAGCTGGGTACCTACGGCATGCTGCGGTTCTGCCTGGGGCTCTTCCCGGAGGCCTGGGCGGTGCTGGCGCCGGGCCTGGCGATCTGGGCGGCGGTGTCGGTGCTGTTCGGATCGCTGGCGGCCATCGCCCAGAAGGACATGAAACGGATGGTGGCCTACAGCTCGGTGGGCCACATGGGCTACATCCTGCTGGCGGGGGCGGCGGCCACGCCTGTGGCGATCCTCGGGGCGGTGTTCCAGATGGTCAGCCATGGCCTGATCTCGGCGCTGCTGTTCCTGCTGGTGGGGATCGTGTACCGCAAGACCGGTACCCGCGATCTGACGGTGCTGCACGGCCTGCTCAACCCTGAGCGTGGGCTGCCGTTCACCGGTACGCTGATGATTCTGGCTGTGATGGCCAGCGCCGGCATGCCCGGCATGTCGGGGTTCATCTCCGAGTTCATGGTGTTCCGAGGCAGCATCACCGCCTACCCGCTCGCCACCCTGCTGGGCATGGTGGGCTCGGGCCTGACAGCGGTGTATTTCCTGCTGCTGGTGAACCGGGCTTTCTTCGGGCGACTGGCGATCACACCGCCCGCCGATCCTGTGCTGCACCAGCGCCTTGATGTGCGCCTGGCGGGGGTGGCGCCGCGGGAAACGATTCCGGCCATGGGGCTGGCGGTGGCGGTGGTGGCGATCGGTCTGCTGCCGTCAGGCCTGGGCCGGTTGAGTGAGAGCACAAGCACGGCGATCGCCCAGCTGCCTGCCCTGGTGTCAGCCCTGCAGGCGTCGGTGCTGCAGCTCACGACCCTGCCGGGTGGGGGGCTGGGCTGATGCCGATCATCCCAGCCGAGCTTGTGTACAGCGGCGGCATGCCCAGCGCCGCCGAACTGGACGAGAAGCTGCTCGCCGGCGAGACCCTGCTGGCGAACACACCCGACCACCTGATCGAGGTGGTGGATGTGCTCAAGAGCTACGGCGAGGTGCTCGATGCCTACAGCACCAACCTGATCTACCAGGCCGAGAAGCAGTTCCTGCTGCCCTTCCCGCTGTTCAAGTACCTCGATGGCCACAACAGCCCGGCCAGGATCTGGCGCCACCTGAACCACGACAGGATCAACTTCGAGTACGCCGAATACTGCATGAAGGCGATGCTCTGGCATGGTACCGGCGGCCTTGATGCCTACCTGGATTCGGACGCCTTTGCCGAGAACTGCGCCGCGATCATCCGCCGCAAGACACGCCGTGATCCACTGCTGGCGGTGCTCCATCCCCTCTTTCCGGGCTTCCTGATCGAGCTGATCCGCGCAGCGGCCACCACCCACGCCCTCGGTCAGTTCTGGCGGGTGATGAGCGATCTGTTCCTCGATCTGGCCCGCGCCGAGGGCGATGGTCGCGTGGGCTCGATCGATGCCGTGGTGGAGTTCATCAAGGATGGCCTGGTGGCCGCCGCCGCCAACCCGATCACCTACGGCGTGGACGTCGCCGGCGAGCACCTCTGGGTGCTGCCGCCGGAGGCCGGGCTCACCTTCCTGGTGGATGTGGCCGTGCCCTACGTCGAAGCGGTGTTCCTGCGGGGCATGCCGTTCCTGGGCACGGTGAGCTTCAACGCCCAGGCCCACCAGATCTCGCCGGATCAGGCCCAGTTCGCCTACGGCGCCCTCTACGCCGACCCGCTGCCGAGCATGGGGGCGGGCATTCCGCCCAGCCTGCTGATGCAGGACATGTACCGCCACCTGCCGGAGCGGTTGCACAGCTGGTATCACCAGCGCACCCGGGGTGAGGGGGATGTGCGCGTGAAGATCTGCATGAGCTTCCAGAAGTCGATGTTCTGTGTGACCAATGCCGCCATCCGCGGCACCTTCCCCCATCAGCTCAGCAGCACCGATCCGGCCGAGCAGGCGGCCAACCGGGCCTACGCCGCCGCCTGGTCCGGCCGACTGGCGGTGGCCCGCACCGATTGCCTCGATCCCAGCAGCTGAGCCAGAGGCCGTACTCATCGTCTGATCTAGCCTCAACACATGGACCAGCCCTGGACGCCGCGCCCCAAACCCGAGCAGGCCGACCGGCTCGAGCGGCGCATCGAGTTCGAGGATTACGCCAGCAACCGCGCCTTCCTCGATCGCCTCAACGACTTCTGTGAGCAGCAGGGGCGCTTCCCCGATCTGAGCTTCGGGAGCACTTACGTGAACATCACGCTGCGGCCCGCCAACGACGACACCCCGATCGCCGCCGCCGATCACGACTTCGCCGCGGGCATCGATGACCTCCTCACCTGATCCCATGGCTACCGAGGCCGAAGGCTCCGTGACGGAGAACCTCGATGCCCCGGTGAACCTGGAGGCGGCCTATGAAGCCGCCAACGTTCAGGAGGTGCTCAACCAGCTCGATACCGAGCTGATCGGTCTGCGCCCGGTGAAGACCAGAATCCGTGAGATCGCCGCGCTGCTCGTGGTGGAGCGGGCCCGCAAGCAGGTGGGCCTGACCACGGCGGCCCCGAGCCTGCACATGTCGTTCACCGGCCGGCCGGGCACTGGCAAGACCACGGTGGCTGAGCGCATGTCCGAGATCCTGCACCGGCTGGGATACGTACGCAAGGGACATCTCGTCACCGCCACCCGTGATGATCTGGTGGGTCAGTACATCGGCCACACGGCGCCCAAGACCCGAGAAATGCTCAAGAAAGCGATGGGTGGGGTGCTGTTCATCGATGAAGCCTACTACCTCTACAAGCCCGAAAATGAACGGGATTATGGCGCCGAAGCCATCGAGATCCTGCTGCAGGTCATGGAGAATAATCGCGACGATCTGGTGGTCATTTTTGCAGGTTACAAGGATAAGATGGATATTTTTTACCAATCGAATCCAGGCCTCTCCTCACGGGTTGCCAACCACATCGACTTTCCTGATTATACCGCCGGTGAGCTGCTGGCCATCGCCCAACTGATCATGGCATCCGAGAGCTACCGCTTCGGCGAAGACGCCAAGGCCGCCTTCTACGAATACATCCAGCGGCGCATGCAGCTGCCCTTCTTCGCCAATGCCCGGTCGATCCGCAATGCCATCGACCGGGCGCGCATGCGTCAGGCCAACCGGCTGTTCAACCACATGGGGCGTGGCCTCACCAAGCTGGATCTGATCACGATCCAGGCCGAGGACATCACCGCCAGCCGAGTCTTCAAGGGGGAAGTCGAAGGTCTCGACCCCGGCCTGCCGCTGACCTGAAGGTCAGCGCCGGCGGCGGCTGTCGATCTGGAGCAGATCCCGCACCTGCTGCAACTGGCGGGCCAGGGAGGGA
Organism: Synechococcus sp. CBW1107; assembly: GCF_015841355.1. Classification (NCBI taxonomy): domain Bacteria; kingdom Bacillati; phylum Cyanobacteriota; class Cyanophyceae; order Synechococcales; family Synechococcaceae; genus Synechococcus; species Synechococcus sp. CBW1107. Next base: position 1,364 of record NZ_CP064908.1, on the reverse strand, counting down.
TCGATCGCCAGCTTCTTCTCAATCTGCTCAACGGCGTACATCACGGTGCTGTGGTCCTTGCCGCCGAAGACATCACCGATGCGGGGGAGACTCAGGTCAGTGCTCTGACGCAGCAGGTACATGCCCACCTGACGCGCCTGGCTCACCGCCCGTTTGCGGCTGCTGCTGCGCATCTCCTCCCCGCTCACCCCGAACACCTCCGCCACCTTCTCCACCACCTGCTGGGGGGTGACCTGCACCTCGTTGCCCACCGGATCGAGCATCGGCGCCACCGATTCCACCGTCATCGGCAGACCGGTGATCGAGGCAAAGGCCACCGCCCGCGTCAGGGCACCCTCCAGTTCACGGATGTTTGATGTGAAGCGACCGGCCAGGTACTGGATCAGATCACGGGGGAGGGCCATGCGTTCCTGCTCAGCCTTCTTGTGCAGAATCGCCATGCGCGTCTCGAGATCAGGCGCCTGGATGTCAGCGATCAGTCCCATGGAGAAGCGGGAGATCAGCCGCTCCTGCAGCCGCGGAATCTGGCTGGGGGGGCGGTCGCTGGCGATCACGATCTGGCGACCGGCCTCATGCAGGGCATTGAAGGTATGGAAGAACTCTTCCTGGGTGTATTCCTTACCCTCGATGAACTGAATGTCGTCCACCAGAATGAGATCGGCGGCACGGTACCGGTCTCGGAACTTCTGCATGCCGTCCTTGCGGATGGCCTGGATCAGGTCGTTGGTGAAGGTTTCTGTGGACACATAGAAGACCCTGGCCTCCGGGTCGATCTCCAGGCGGTAATGACCGATCGCCTGCATCAGGTGGGTCTTACCCAGGCCGACGCCGCCGCAGAGGAAGAGCGGATTGAACTCCCGTCCGGGGGCCTCGGCCACCGCCAGGGCCGCCGCGTGGGCCATGCGGCTGTTCGGCCCCACCACGAAGCGGTTGAAGACGTAGCGGGGGTTGAGTCCCGGAGCCGGCCTGCGCGGCGTCTCGCCGCTGGCGGTGGGGGCGCCGGGGCCCGCAGCAGCCCGCAGCACCGCTCCCGGTGAGGCCCCCACAGCGGTCTGCTGGGCAGCACCCGGGCGCTCGGCAGGGGTGGAACCATTCAGGGACCCATCCAGCTCCTGCACGGCCGCGGTGCCTACCTCCACCTGGATGGCGTGGCCAGCGAGGTCGGTGGCCACCGCGGCGATCATCACCAGGTAGTTCTTGCGCAGCCAGCCACTGGCGAAACTGTTGGGGGCCTCCAGCTGCAGCTGGCCGTCGGCGTAGCCCGTGCACCGGGCCGGCCGGATCCAGGTCTCGAACGTGGGCTTGCTGAGGTTGGCCTGCAGTGCCTCCTGGACCCGGTGCCACAGCTCCTGACCCTGCTGCAC